>JBMOMJ010000055.1:4442-289413 GCA_049324695.1 Myxococcota bacterium | reverse complement strand
GCCGCCGCTCGACCCGACGCTTTCTTGCCTGACCTCGCTATGAGCCTCAACAACCTGGGCGCCATGCTCAGCGACCTCGGCAGGCGCGAAGAAGCTCTCGCTGCCGCTGAAGAGGGAGTTGCAATCACGCTGCCCCTCGCCAGGAAGTATTCGCGAACGTCTGGTGCCATGCTTCGTAGCTTATGCGACAACGTCGAGGCGACGCTAGCAGCGCTAGGGCGGGCTCCAGAGTCGTCAGGCTCACTCGTCCGGGCGCGGGCGTTGCTGAAAGAACTCGACGCTTAAGGCGCCGGAGCTGCGATCCTAGGTTCAGTCCTTCCCGGAGCCACCCGGAACGAACGCGTTGGGCGGCAGCTGTGTAACCGTTCCGGAATGGACGGCGGTGCGGACGTCGAGCGGCATGGGATGATGCGCGCGCGATGGCGAATCGAGATGCGAAGTCGTGGGCGGCGATCGTCGCCGAGGCAGAGATTGCTGGGGTGCCGCACAAGGAGATCGCCGCAAAGCATGGGGTCACAGTGGCCGCGCTCAAGTACCATCTCTACCAGACACGCCAACGCGAGGCGGGCGAGCCGCGGGTGCTTCCGGTGCGCGTAGGCGACGAGTCACGCACGTTTGTTGTCGAAGTCGGTACGGCTCGGTTGCGCTTCGCTGAGGGCTGCGAGCCGTCGTACGTGGCAGCGGTGTTGAGCGCGGTCATCAAGACTTGCTAACGCTGCCGCCGAGCGTTCGGATCTACCTGGCAGTCGAGCCAGTGGATTTACGACGTGGTCACGATGGCTTGTGCGGCATCGTGCGCGGTCAGTGGGGCGTCGACATTTACGCCGGTCATCTCTTTGTGTTTCTGGGGCGACGACGAGACCGCTGCAAGATCCTCTTCTGGGATCGCGGCGGGCTAGTGCTCTATTACAAGCGGCTCGAGCGCGGACGATTTCGCATGCCGCGCGTGACGATGGACGGCCGCGCGGTGGAGATGACTTCGACGGAGCTCGCGATGCTGCTGGATGGCATCGACGTGAGCCGCGTACGTCGTCCGGATCATTGGTCGCCAGGGCCAAAAAAGGCGGCTCCGAGCGCGCAAGGGATCGACAAATCGCTCGCGCTGTGATCAAAGCTAGTTGTTGGCTCCTCCGGACGACGACGGTCACGATTGCGGCTGGAAACAGTACGCGAAGCAGCAGGACGCGAAACTCGCGGACGTGATCGAGAAGCTTGCGGCACTCGAACGCCGCGTGCTCGGCAAGAAGAGCGAGAAGCGTAAGAGCTCGAAACTGCCACCGCCGTTGCCTCCAGAGAGCAAGCCAGAGGCCGCAGCGGAGACGCGCGAGCAGAACGCGCTGCTGCGTGCGGCAAAGCTCGAGACCGAAACGATTCGCCTCACGGTGCCTCCAGAGCAGTGCAACTGCCCGAAGTGCGGCTCGGCGAAACTCAACAAGGTCGGCAAAGGCAAGTCGTCAACGATCTACGAGTACGTGCAGCCGCACTTTCGCAAGCGGGTCTTTGCTCGCGAGACCCTGTCGTGCCGTTGCGGTCATATCGTCACCGCGCCGGCACCGACACGGATGGGCGAAAAGACCAGATACGCACCGAGCTTCGTTGCGCATTTGGTGGTGAACAAGTGCGGCGACTCGAATCCGCAGTATCGACTGGAGAAGGCCTACCGCAATCTTGGCATTCCGATGTCGCGCAGCACGATGTGCAATCTGGTGCATCGCGCCGCGGAAGAGCTGCGCCCACTGTACAACGCAGCGTTGAAGACTGTGCCTGCGTCGCCCGACGTGCATGCCGATGAGACCAGCATGCGGCAGCAAGATATGGAGCGGCGATCGTTTCTATGGAGCTTTGTGACGCCAGAACTGATCGTCTATCGCTACGCAGTGTCGCGCAGCGGCAGCGTCCCGAACGAAGTGCTCGGCGATTCGAAGGGCCGCCTCGTAGTCGACCAGTACACGGGCTACAACGCGGTCACGAAGCCCGGTCGACGCGAACGCGCCGGATGCCTCGCGCACGCGCGCCGCAAGTTGTACGAGCAGCGCGAGCATCCCGAAGTCGAAGAGGCGCTCGAACTCATCGCCGACATCTACCGCGTCGAACGCGAAGCGAAAAATGCAGGCATCGTTGGCAGCGACGAACATTTGGCGCTTCGCAAACGCAAATCGCGACCGGTGTTTGCGAAGTTGCTCCAGTGGGCACGTCGCCACCGGCGCAGCTACGGTCCGAAGTCGCGCATGGCTCGAGCAATTCGCTACCTGCTCAATAACTTCCGAGAGCACGGTCGCTTCTTGCGATACGCTTCGATCCCGCCAGACAACAATGTCGCCGAGGCTTCGCTGCGCCGCATCGCGCTCGGTCGTGGAAACTATCTTTTCTTCGGACACAAGGAAGCTGGCGAGAACTTCGCAGTGCTCTACACGCTCGTTGCTTCATGCGAGAAGCACGCCGTGAACGCGATCGACTACATCGCCGACGTGCTCACGCGTGTCCACGACCACCCAGCATCGCGCGTCGACGAGCTCCTGCCGCATCGCTGGAAGCCGCCCGACTCGGCGCCGCGCTCGTAAATTGCCGCCCAATTCAACGCCGTCGATTGTCGAACGGTTACGCAGCTGTTGTCGGCTGCGTAGAACCGCATGAACTTGGCGCTGCGAATTGGCTCTGATGGTGACGCGCTTGCTCGAGGCCAATCCGCCACGAGTATGGTTTCGGATTCCGAAAGTGCGACGGCGAGCTCGGCTTCGATGCGCGCGTGCCAACGCTTGCGAGGAAAGTCCATCATCGAGTAACTTTGGTCGCGGCGGACGCGGTTGTCGGTGCCGCACCCCGACCGAGCGTGCATCGATGCCATCAATTGAGATCATCTCGGAAGCCATCTGGCGGCCGTCTGATGTGCCAGCGTGCGACGTGATTCCTCAACGCTATCGAGGTGCCCAACACTTGATTCGCGACGAAATTGAGGGCCGCGCTTCTATCTCGCACAGCTGCCAGGCTCAGAGCAGCGCGCGGGGTTTCATCAGCGAGCGGCTGAAGGGCAGTCAGGCCGGCGTCGATCACGATAGCCAAGTCGACCATGGAGCGCGCTCGGTTGACCACTTCGTCGAGAAATTCCTCGAGCGCCTCGAGCTCCCTCAATGCGCCCGCTCTGAGCGCGTGAAGGACGACAAGGACATCGCTCATGTTCTTGGGTTGGGAGGCCATTCGTGCTGTTCAGCGCGTAGCTGCCGTTAGCGCTGAGACAACCCTCCTTCGTTGGCTGACTTGCCCGTGAGGAGGTGGTTGTGGCGTGAGGTTCTCTTCTGGAACCGGTTGGGCTGGCTGCGCCGTCCGCTGGCTAGGCAACGTGATCTCAGCGGGCGCCGGGCGAATCGGCTGCTTTGTGTTCTTGCTTGTGGCTGGACCGAGGGCGGTCTGCGTCTGTTCCAGCACACGTGACGCACCTAGTAGAGCAAAAGCGAGCAGCGCTGCCGAAAGAGCGGCACAGACCGTGACAAGTAGCGGCCGCGACATCGTGAGCAGGCCAAGCGTCGCCAAGCATTGAAACCTTCCGCGCTGCGTCGGTCCTAGAGTTTGCACGTCGGAACTGCGAACAACGGGCGCGACTTCGCTAGCTCCAATCGGGACGACGCTGCCTGAGGCGAACGGCTCGAGCACCGCTGCATGCTCATCGTCGGAGCGGGTCGGATTCGTAGAAGCTTCGGACTCGCCTATCGCGAACGCTTCCCAAACAGGAATGGGACTCTTCGGCGTCGCGAAGGTGCCGCTCGTGGCCGGCTGCTCCGAAGCTCCGATGAACGATTCGTCCGCGTAGGGTTGGAACATCTTCACGGTTTCCGCGTGATCCAGCGTCAACTGGAAACGAATGGTTTCGGCGTGCACAATCTCGCGTCGACTGTCGGAATCGGTGGCGCGCTCGACTAACTGAGGGCTGGCAGACGCGCTGGCCGCTACCACCACCCCGAGAAACTCGATGACCGCCCGCTCACCAATCGCGCAGGGGCCGACAACGCAGGCTGCATTCAGCCGCAAGTCGACGCCGTGACTCGGGATCAGGAAGATCTGATCACCACGGCGCTCGAACTGGAAATGCACTGGCGCCACGCCTGGGCGATCGATTCGCAGATCAGCGCGCAGCAGACTCCCAACGACCACGGCCCGGTCGTCTTCGCTCAGGAACGCGAAGGCGCGCGTGACTCCCTCGGTCCGCAACTCAAGGCGGAGCCGCCGCCGCAGAACCTCCCGAGCGCCGGCGGTAGACCAGCGCTCGAACGCCGATCCACGTGCATCGCGGAAGTGCTTGTTCGGTTCACTCATCTTCCCTCCGTCGGGCGAGACTCACGGAGCCCGCACACACTGGTCGGTCGCAAGAACGCCAGTGATGCCTGAAATCTGATCACGAGAGCACTATTTTTCTGGCCGGTCGTTCGCAACCGCGCGCAGCAGGCCGCCACACGATTTCAAACGGCATCGGGTTACCCAGGTCGTCGAATTTTCGCGGAGCGCTTTTTCTAGGCATCAGCATCGCGCGACTGACCGACATGTACTTCGGAACGCCGGCAGATCCCGAGGAGACGCGCGAGCGCCGAGCACGGCGAGCCGCGCGGGGAGAGGTATGAGTCGGCGCCCGAGGAAGGTCATGCGCACTTGTCGTTCTTTTTGGGTTCTGTTCTTGATTGTGATTGGCACCGGCGTGCTGCCGTTTGCTGGATGCGGTCCGTCTAGCGAAGGGCGCACGAGTGGCAAAGCTGGCGCTGGCGGAGAAAGTGACGCCCACGGCGTCTTCGCGGCTGGTTCCGGTGGAGCAGCAGGCGAAGGGGGCGCGCCGCACGAAAGCGCTGTTGCGGGCGCCGGTGGAACCGCCGAGCGTGGTTCTGGCGGCTCGGCTGGTGAAGCTGGTTCCGGGAGCGAGGCCGGCGCCGGTTCAGCCCACACGTGCGATCCGGAAACTGTGGATGCGCCGGATGACGACTTCGTCGACGCGAACTGCGATGGAATCGACGGAGATGCGAGCCGAGGCGTCTTCGTTTCGCCAAAAGGTGCGAGCGATGCCAGCGGTACACTGAGCTCGCCCGTCGACACGATTACTCGCGCAATCGAGCTAGCGACGCAGAAGCACTTCGACGTGTATGTGTGCAACGGAACCTATCGCGACAACGTGGTGATCACGACGGGCGTGAACATCTACGGTGGGTACGACTGCGCGCGGAATTGGCTGCGCATCAAAGACCGCGCCGTAGTGCAGCCAGAGCAAGGTCTCCCACTGGTGATCAACTCGGTCCGAACCGCCATGCTCATCGATCGCATCGCCTTCCGCGCGAGAAGCGAGAAGTACAATTGGAAGAGCTCCCAGGCTGGGGGCATTTTGAACTCGACACAGGTGCGGCTCTCGCACGTCGAGTTCGTTGCCGGAAACGGATCCGACGGGCAAGGAGGAACGCCTGGTGTCCCCGCGCTCGGCGATCGACCCGACCCAGGCTCGGACGGCGCCAGCAGCTCGCTCACGACTTGCGATACCAATGCGCCGGGAGGGTTATGCAGCTGGACGGCGCCTGGCGGAAGCGGAAGGCAAGTTGCCTGCGAATTCGACGGCACTTCCTACGAGACAATGGGCGGCCCAGGCGCAGATGGCGTCAACCCGTGGCTCGCGCAAAGCAAGCCGATTTGTATGGCGCTCGTAAAACCCACCGAAACGAATCCAGGAGGACACGGCATGTATCGCATGGGTGGGAGCGACTGGTCGTTCCTTCCGTCCGACGCGAAGGAAGTGGAGGACGGCATCAGCGGGCCCGGCGCGCAGCAGGGCATCGGATCTCTCGATGGCGTGCTGTACGTGCCATCGAACGTCGGCGGGAGGGGCACCAGTGGCCGACCAGGTTTGCCTGGTGCAGGCGGTGATGGCGGTCCGGGTCACGTGATCTTTGGCGATCCGTGCTCCTACAATTTCGCGCCTGGTTCGGGTGGTGGACAGGGTGGTCCAGGCGGCTGTGGAGGCCAAGGCGGCACCGGAGGCTCCGGTGGTGGCGCGTCACTCGCACTCGTCGTCGTGAACAGCCAAGTCGTGCTGGACTGGCCGCGACTCGTCACTGGAAACGGCGGCAGGGGCGGCAAGGGTGCGGTTGGCGGGGCGGGACAGCCCGGTGGAGCAGCGGGTAACGCGGGAAGCGCGAGCCACCCACTCGCTTCCGGAAAGCCCGGCGCACCGGGCACGGCCGGCGGCACGGGCGGCAGCGGCGGTCCTGGTGGCGGGGGCCCGTCCATCGGAATTCTTTATGTCGGTACGGCGCCCGTTGTGAACAACGGCGACTTCTCACTCGGCCTACCCGGCAACAGCGGGGAACTCATGGGCGGAACCGCTGCCGCAATTGGCGTCACCGCACCGATCTACGCGCTCGATGCCAGCAAGTGATCGGATCTCACCGCTCTGGTTGACGAATGGAAGGCACATGAAGAAGCATCTATCGTATTGGTTGTGTTGCGTACTCGGACTTGTGGCGTGCGAGCATCGTGAGCACGCCGCTGCATCGGCAGGCGCCGACGCTGGCGCGGCGGGCGAATCGAGCACGGGTGCCCAGGCGGGAGCAGGAGGCGATGGCGGTGCCTCTGGAGCTGATGCGCTCGGCAGCACTGCGCCGCGGAGCAACGATGCAGGTTGCATCATCAGCGCTGATTGCGTGCAAGGCACCCACTGCGACCTGGGGGAATGCGTTCAGGACTGCAACGAGCAGATCCCGTGCGCGAAGGGGCTCGTGTGTTCGCCGCGAGGTCGTTGTTTGCCATCGGCAACTGCAGATGCAGATCCGCCCCCGGCTGCGAGCCTGAGCGGAGTCATCACCGCAGCACCGGCAGCCTTCGAACTCCAAGAGTCCGATTCGACGTTCGAAGTGAACCTCAGCAGCACGGCTAAGGGGTTGGTGGAGTATCGCGTCGACTTGCGAGCGCCCTTCCTCTCCCTGGTCGGAAGTGAACGTGGTTCATTTCAGGACCACACCAAGCTGACCTTCAAAGTGAACCCCCAAGGTCTCACTGGCACGGTCACACCAGGCACTATTTTGGTCCACACGAATTTGGGGGACGCCCTCGTGAGTCCATCCATTCGGGTTGGGCTGAGCGGGCAGTACCAAGGAGTGATGCGTTACTCCACTGGAGGCACCGCATTCGGCGACGTTGGCATTGCCGCTGTCATACGCGACGACCACGGAGACGTTGTCATGGGACTCGATCCCAAATACTCGATGACCTTCCCGCGGATCGCCGGCAAGGTGGCTGCGGGAAAGGGGTCGTTCACATTCAGCGATGGGCTGAACGTCACGGTCACCCAAAGCATCGCAGCGGACTTCGGGGGGAACCGCAATCGATTCCAACGACCGCTCGGGCGTCAGATCACCTTCGCTCTAAAGCCGAGCTCGGACGCTAGCGCTGGAGGCCGCCTAGAGGGGACTTTCCGCGAGATCGTTTATGGCATTCTGGCTCAGCCGATCGCGCTCGACGGCTCCGTTTACCTCGAGCCGCGCGAGGCTGCCGAGTCGGTTGCATTCGAGGTTCCGGGGAACAGTATGCCGGTGGTTGGAGGCAAGGCGTTCGCGCCCATCGACGTGTTTGCTGGATGGGCGCATGGCGACGAGGGCTTCGGTAGCTGCTTTGTGCAGAGCGGCGCGACGTGGACTCGGTACGTGGGTCCTTCTGTCGGGGGCCTTCGAGGCATTCAAGAGCTCGAGGACAGGTACTACATGCCGCTCGCTGCTGCTCTGGCCGGGCCTCGCTCGATCGATGACAGTGTGCACGCCCTAGCGCAGGCGTGTTCAGCCGAACTAGCGCGCACAGGGCTCACCGATCTCAGCGCGAACGCCGACTGCGCCTACACGCCCCCGCTTGCTTGCGCGCTGCGAGCGATCGCAGACACTCCTTGGAACACGAAAACGGAACTGATGCCCGCGTACGCGGCATACAATCGCGTGTTCGCGCGCACGCTCGCGCCCGCGCTGTTCGTAGCGCAACACCACATCGTCGAAGGAGTAAAGCTGTCTTTTCAGAAGGGCACGCAGGCACAATCCGACCTCTTCAAGAGCGCCCGGGCGGTGCTCAACGCCCCGCTCACGTTCGTCCTGAGCTCTGGCGCGCTACAGTATCTCAAGGACTTGCCCGTAGCGATTGCCGCGGGAGATCCTGCCAGTAAGGACTCAACGGTCACAAACTACCCCGCGGGTCGAGCGCTCGCGCGAGCCCTTTACGTCCAGCACACCATAGATGGTGAGCAAGCGCGGCTGGATGCATCTGACCTCACGAAGACGCAGGACGCGAAGCTGAACGCGGCCCAGGAGCGCGGCGTGCTCGGACTGCTTGAAGCGATTGCGCTATCGGCAGTGCTGGAGAGTTGGGGCGCGCCGCCGAATCTCGGCAATGAATTCGTCGGCAGCCTCACGCTCGCTGACCGGGGCTTCCAGGCACTTCAACAGGGAGGCGTAACTTTCGGCGTGCCCGACGGTGATGTTCCGATTGCTTCGGGCGCAGCGACGGGAGTAAGCAACAATTTCGAGCTGCTCCTGCAGCTAGCGAAACCTGCGCTCGAGCTCCAAGCAGCAGACGAGACCGCGTTCACGATCAACAAGCGCGAATTTGAGCAGAATGCCGCAGGACTTCGCACCGAGCTCGAAAACGTTCAGAACCGCTTCGACTCAGAGATTCTAGAAATCTGCGGGCCGAGTTTTCACATCGCGGACATCAAGACCGACGACGACTGGGTGCGTTGCGGAGCGGACGGTGCGGGACAGTTTGCTGAACTCGGCATCGAGATCCAACTTGCACAGGGTCGCCTGCAGTCTGCCCAAGCGCACCTGTGCGGGATGCAGCAGAAGCTTGCCATCTACGAAAAGCAATTAGCAGATACCCAGCGCGTTCGCGCGGATGCGATCGCGTTCACGGACAGTGCCGGCGAGCAGAAGATTGCCTCCATCGTCGCGGAAGGGATCGTGAACATCGCTCAGAAAACGATCGAAATAGCTTCGCACGCCAACATCATGAACGGCGGCGCCCCTCTTGGTGAGGCCCTCGCCATGGGCATGCTCGAAGCGCAACGAACCGCGATCCAAGCATCGCGGCAGGAGCTCGAAAATGCTCAAGCGCTCCGGGCTCTCGCCGACGAAAAGCAAGTCGAGCTTCTCGCGGGCGAAGCCGAAATCCAAAAGCAGCTTATCGACATCGCTGGCGCCAGTCTCGACATTCAGCAGGAGGGGCTCGGCGTAACATTGTCGAAGCTGCGCGAACGAGACCTGCTCGAGAAGGCGAAGCGAACGTTCGAATCACGCACCCGGTCGATGTCTCGCATCGCGGAGAGTCCGCTCACAGACCCGATCTTCCGCGTTCTCGCGAGCAGTTCGGCGCTGAAGGCCATCGACTCGCGCGCCAATGCGCAGACCTGGCTCTATCGCGCGGGCCGTGCGCTCGAGTACGAGATGAATCGCCCGTTGGGTGATGCACTCGGGCGCGCCGTGCTCGGTGCATACAACGAAGCCGGCATGAACGCGCTCACCAACTGCATGCGGACGATCTACAACGACTACTTCCTCGCCTTTGGACAGCCACAGGATTACGTAACGACGTTTTCCGTACGACGCATGCTGGGCGTGATCGGGCCACGCACCGACGAGGTCACTGGCGCCCAACTAAGCGAAGGCGAGCTCTTTCGTCGCGCCGTGCTCCGCAACGAGAACTTTGACTCGAGCGGCGACCTTACCTTCAGTTTCAGCACGAACTTGCAACCCGGAAACCAGCTCTGGGCAACCAATCTGTGCAACGACAAGGTAGCGGCCATCCAGGCGCAGCTCGTGGGCGACTTCCAGGGCGACAATCAGGCTCAAGTCGTCGTTGCACTCAACGGCGGCGCTCTCCTCCGCGAATGCGACTCGTCGCGCATCATCAACTGGAGCCTCAGCGGCGATCTCATCGCAGCCATCGACGCCGGTGTAAACAGCTTCGGCGAAACGAATCCCAACAGTTTTCTGTTTGGTCAATCGGTCGCGCGCGCCACCTGGAAGCTCACGATCCCGTCGGGCAGCATCGTGCCGCAAAACTCCGACTTGCATCTCGATCGTCTCGAAGACGTAGTGATCCGCGTGAAACACAAGGCGCTACCGCGCAAGAGCAAGGCGACTGCCATCAACACGTCGTGCCTCGGTTCCCTGACCGGGGAATGACCGAATCGCCGCCTCTGAGTTTCTAGACGAAACGGCCGCGCTGAGGCGCAGCCCAGGGATGACGGGGTACAGTCCGAAATAGACCAGGTCGGTACCGGAGCGCTGCGGGACGTCGACTAAGCCCTCGTCACCGAGTCGCCAAGGCTCTGCTGCGCTTCGGCGGCTTCGTGGGGCCCGTCGCGCGGCGTTCGTCCTGGATTCGGTCCCAACTGCTGTGGAAGGGAGCGGGCAGGACCTCCGTCAATTTTGCTGCTGGAGCCGGCCTACCGTCGTCGCCGCGCCTCGGCCGCTTCCCGCGTGATGGGCAGCCTGCGACGCACCCCCGTCTGCCGTTGCGTGCCTCACCCGTCATCCGGGCGGCGCGCGCAGACTTCGGTCCTTCCGAGGCCCTGGGCGCGCGCACACTTGGCGCGGCAGATTGCAAGCACGAGCAGCGACTCCCCGATGGTGCAGCCACTCACGATTTCAGCGGGTTCCCACGCCCAGATCCGCAACGTTCAGCCGGGGTCACCTCGGCCCGGCCGGCTTTGACCGCTGCCGCGACGTCTCCAGTCCACTCAAGCGGGCGGAGCCAAGCAGCGCTTGGCGCGACACGGGGCGCTTTGGTCGTGGCGCGGAGCCGACGATCACGGCGCTCCCCTCAATAAGATTGGTGTGAGCTATAAGATTCCTGTGACCAGCTCGTTCGCCTGCTTTCCTGCCGGCTCGAGGGTTTCGCCCGAACGCGCCCCAGGAATATTCCTAGGAATATTTTTCTTCCTTTCTGACACTCAGGCGTGATATTCATGCGTTTGTAGCTAGTTCAGGAGCTCTGACGGATGAGTGTTTTGTCTATGGAGGCGACGCGGAAGAAGCTCGGCGACCGCGAGTTCGACTTGCGCGAGTGCGTGACGGAAGCATGGGCCCAGTGGAAGGAGCTCTCGAAGCGGCTTCCATCGTGCACGCCTCGGGGGCGGGCAAACATCCTCTGGGAGTTGATCATCGAGAAGGCGCGCGGTCGCTTCGCTGGCCACAAGTTCGTTGAGACCGATGGCCGGTGCATTCTTGTCATCGATCAGCAGCTCAGCGTTGTTTTCAAAAAGTTAGACGACACCGGTCGCCCGTCGAATTACCCGACCCAGGCCGCGTTGGCCTTTTCGCGGCAGCCGAGCCTGCGGTGCGTTGACGACTTCGTTCGCGTTACGGTGGGGTATCGAATCAATGAGCTTGGAACGGAGCTAACCGAGATTTCGGCCTCCTGCTTCCATGGCGAAGAGATCCTCTGGCAGTTTGAATTGCCCGAGCGCCCCGCGAAGAAGGTTGTATTCACGTGGCCGAAAAAGAAGGACGCGCCAGCAGCCGCTGCCAAGCGCGTCCGACGCAAAGCGCAATCGAGCCCGTTCAAGATCATCGAGGGAGGGCGCAAGAACAAGAACTCCTGAGCAAGTGTGGCCGTTTCGGGCGCACGTGTGGATGTTTTTTTCCAACGGAGGTTTGGTTCGTGGCCCAGGTCAACCCTGACATGGTCGTTCTTGCGCGTGAGTCACGCGGCCTGACTCAGCGCCAGCTCGCGCTCGCCCTGAACGTGGCACAAGGAACGATCTCGAAGCTCGAGAACGGGCAACTCGCTCCCGAGCAGGAACTCGTGGAGCGACTTGCTACGACGCTCAACTACGAGTCGTCGTTCTTCTCTGAGGCATGGAGACTGAAAGAGCTCTCGGTAGGTTTTTTCAGGAAACAGCAGAGCGTGTCCGGATCCGTGCAGAGACAGATACGGGCCTACGCAAACGTGCGGTTGCTGGCGCTGAAGAAGTTGCTTCGGTCCGTCGACATTCCGGAGTCGCGGATTGCCGCCATGGAGGCCGGCGCTGGAAGAGCTTGGTTTGATAAGATCGCGATTCAGCTTCGAAGTGCGTGGGAGGTGCGGCCTGGCCCCATCCCAAATCTCACGGCGATGCTGGAGAATCTCGGTGTACTGATCCTTCGCGCCGATTTTGGGACCGATAAGGTCGACGGACTGAGCTTCTTTGAGGCCGAGATCGGGCCCGTAATCATGGTCCGCGGCGACCTGCCGGGTGATCGTTGGCGCTTTACGTTGGCGCACGAGCTGTCTCATTTGCTCTTCGATACGCGAGGCGTCCCTCGTCCAGAACTCGAAGAGGACGCGAACAACTTTGCTTCATCACTGCTTCTTCCGTCGCACGATGTGCGGCCATACTTGTCGCGGCTGAATCTTCAGAAGCTAGCGTCGCTCAAGGAGCTCTGGGGAGTGTCGATGCAAACGCTCATGCGGCGAGCGTTGGATCTTGGATCCATCACAGAGCGGCAGCGCCGGTATCTCTACGTTCAACTGAGCAGATCTGGTTATTCCCGCACGAACGAACCTGACCTTGTTGCGCGCGAGGAGACCACGCTTTTCAAGGAGGTCCTGGAATTTCATCTTGAAGAGCTGGGGTACACGCCGGACCAGTTGCGACGCCTCTTGTACCTGGATGAGTACGAGTTGAAAAACCTTTCCGGCGGGATTGCGCCAGCCCTGCGACTCGTCAGATAGCGTGGACGGTTGTCAGCAGATGTCTTTCACTTTGGGAGCTCAGAAGTGCTTCGAACAACTCGTGGATTGGTACGTCGACGGGGCACCAAAGGACTGGCACGTCTGGTACTTTGCTCGTGGCGACAGAAGCACCGACTGGGACGAGCTGCGCGTCCGCGGGCTGATTCGATTTCATGGGCTGCGGGGAAACGGATACATGCTCACGGAATTGGGGCACGAATTGCTGGAACTGAAGAAGGCGGCACGAACGCCTTCTTCGAGAAAGGAAAATGTGTCCACCACTCTCGAGCAGAAACAGCGTGACCGATTCCAATTGCTGAAGACGTTCTACGAGCTGACCGACAGCAGCACCGGCGCTTATGTCGAGGCAGAGGAGCTGCAGCGAGCCTCTGGTCTCGACAACGCAGCCTTCGAAAAAGCCGAAGGATATCTACAGGGCAAAGGCCTCATCGTTGGCGCCACGTTGAGCGCGCTCTCCCTAACGCACGACGGCGTTGTCGCATACGAAGAGGCGCTAAAGGCCGCCGAGGGCCGTGGTGACGAAAGCGAGTACTTTCCCAATGCCGTGGTGCAGCAGGTTGTGAACCAGTACTTCCAAGCCCCCGTCGCCTCAGTGCAAACGGGAGACCGTGCTGTAGCGAACGTCCGGCAGAACGTAGGCGCATCGGTGGATGAGCTGCTGGAGCTGCTGACCAAAGTTGAAGAACAGATCGCGCAGGACGATTCGCCCGAGGCGCAGACTGCCCGTGGCATCGTGATCGCGGCTAAGAGCGAGCTCACTAAGCCGAGCCCCAATTGGGAGAAGGTCAAGCGGCTAGGGTCGAGTCTAGCCGACTTCGTGAGCGGAACTGCCGCAGGGCTCCTTGCTGCCTACCTTCAGAAAACTCTTGGGTTCTGAACGGACAGATGGTGGCTCAACGTGTGTACATCGACGCTGGTCTTTGCCGGTCTCGAAACGAGCACAGGACCGAGACGCTTTGCGACGACTTACTGGTGGGTAGAGCAAAGCGCGCCGAGCTGTCGAGCTTTCCAAGCAGCCTCAGCCGATAGCGTGCACCGCTCTGCGCGCCACATGGGTCGCCGGCGGGACGGGGCACAAGTCGAGTGCATTAAACAACGGATACCGGTGTTCAGCGTGCTTTGCTGCTGTGGAGCTAAAGCTGGGTCATTGGCACCCTGAACGTCGCGATTGAGTTGGCGCCGAAGCGGATGCGCCAAACGTGGGCCACGTCGGCGCGGGAGCGGTCGTCAAGCGAGCGCCACCAGAAGAAAGCGAGTCGATTTTTCACGGTAGTCCCTCGGGGGGTCCGAAACCGGGATTCCATTGTTGGAACGGATTTCGAAATCGTCAGCCGTGCGATCACGCCGGCCGGGAGGTGAAAGGGAAACCGGCGGGCGCTGGAGTGGTTTCGAATCACACGGCTGACAAGCACATGTCGGTCATGTGAACCGCTTTGATGCTCGAAATCGCTCAAGCCGCGCGGCTCTTGCCCGCAGCGACTTCAACTATCGCCGAGCGAAAAGCCAATCAGTGCCGAAGGTAACGAGCAGCGTGACGGCGATCGCGAGCGAGGCGAGCAACAGAACATGGCGCGGCGCTAAGCTGTGTCGACCATCCATCGGCACTGCGAGCCTTGAGCAGGCGGCCGTTCCCCGGTCCGAGGCGCCTACTGCGCAACCTTCCTGGAAAGGGTTCCCGGAGCGGGCCTCCGCAGCGTACGGAGACACGAACCGTTCCGTTTTCAATACGCCGACGATTCTGTGGGCGACAATGCCGCTTCGCACCGGGCTCATCTGTCGCGCGCTGTTCGCTACCGCGGCGTCGAACGCGGCATCGAGGTCCGATTCATCGATCCCCTCGATGCTCTGCGCCGCGAGTTCTGCGCATTCGGAATCCGTGTAGAATGCGGTCGTTGCGACATCCTCGCAACGGAGTAGTCCGGCTGTCCCCAGCGGGATCACAACCCGTGTTGGCTCTGAATCGTCGAGAAGGTATTCGGGAAGATCCGCGCGCTCGTGCTCGAAGGCCAGTCGCTGAACGGTGGCCTGCATATCAATGAACGGACATTCCTCGTGGATGAAGGCGTCCACGGACACACCACAAAACTCGATGCGCGCGTGCCCCGCGATTGCGTAGCCCTCTGGCACACGAGCAGCGTTGACCCGGACTTCAGCGGAGGGCGCAGGCACAACCCAAATCTCGTCGCCGTGCCGCACCATCAAAAAGTGAACGGGCAACACGCCGGGTCGGCTGACACGGATGTCGGCGTGCGGAACGGCGCCTACGATGATCGGCTTGGTGTAGGCGCTGGCAACGGGAAAGACGCGAGTTAGGCCGACGACTCGAAGCTCGACCCACAATGGCCGCAGAAGATCCGTGCAAAGCTGTTCGCTCGATGCCATGGAGCTCCTCTCGTCGGGCTCGCCCCACGCACTCGTCGGCCACGAGCGGTGTCTTGATGCCTGATTTCTGCCGAAATCGACCCGAGCACTTTCTTTGGTTCGATAGACGATTTCAGGCAGCAAAACGCGCTGTCAGACCGACGAGACGGTGTGATCCGCCGAATCGTTCCAGAAGGGGGCCTGTGGAGGCTCTGGCTCCTGACTTGGCTCGTGTTCCTGCTATCCGCGTTGAGCGCCACGTCTCGTGCTGCCAACGTCGCACCGACCCGCATCAGCTTGCCGCAAGGTCCAGCTTCGATCGAGGGTTTGGGTCGAAGCTTCGCGCCTTCTCTTGCCTCCGGCACGGCCGCCTACAGAATTGACATCGCGGTGCCACCGGCCGCTGGCGCCTTCGCGCCGAAGCTCAGCCTAGACTACGATGGAGGCTCTGGTGTTTCGGAGCTTGGGCTCGGATTTCATTGGGGCGGGCTACCAAGCATTCGCGTGCGCACCGAGAACGGGTTGCCGAGATTCGATCAAACGGATGCGTTCGAACTCGTCGGGCTGGGTATCCCAAGTGAACTGTTGTTGATGCCCGATGGTTACTTCCGCCCGCAATACGAAGGCGGAACCTTTGTGCGTGTCGGTCACGTCGCGGGCTCTGACGAGTGGGAAGCCCGCACGAAGGAGGGGACGATTTACCGCTTCGGTGGTCCTGGATTCCTCGAAAGCGAAGGCAAGCACGTCGCAACGTACCTGCTGCGCGAAATGGCCGATCTTCACGGGCATCGCATCGCCTTCGCTTGGGAGACCCGCGAAGGCTACGCGCTGTTGAAATCGGTGGTGTGGAACGACTTTTCGCCGAACGTGCAGCAGCGGATCGTCATCAGTTACGAGCCACGACCGGATGTGCACACGCTATTCTCTTCCGGCGTCAAGAACGTGCTCTCGCAGCGCGTTACGAGCATCGAGGTGACATTGGGCGGCGACCTCGTCCGGCGATACACGTTGGGCTACGCGCCGGCACGAACCCTCCTCACGCGCATTGACATGGTGGGCACCGATGGGATGACCGCGTTGCCGCCGCTGACCCTCGGCTACACTGAAGCAACCTTCGCGACCGACGGGCAGACGACGCGCATGGGCTACCCGCCGTACTGGACGCCCACCGATCCGAAAGCCGCGCTCGCCGATTTGAACGGCGACGGCTTGCCTGATCTGCTCGTCGCAGAACCGGGAAACTTCCACACAGCAATCAATCATGATGGCGTGAATTGGAAGCCCGCGGACGATTGGGGGGATACCCGCAGCCCTTCGCTCTCCCTGGCAACCGTGGGCGTCGGGCTTGCCGATCTCGACGGGGACGGCGCAATCGATCTCTACGCCAAGAGCGGGACCGATTCTTTTAGATACCTGCCCGGGAGAGACGCAGCGAGCTTTTTCGATGCCGTCCGCTTTCGCACTGTGCCGAACTTCAGCTTCGAGGATCCTGATGTTCGCCTCGCTGACATGGACGGCGACCGGCGTCCCGACGCTGTGCTCACGACCGAAGCCGGACTCGCGATTGGCTACAACGTGAACGGCGCGGACTGGAAGCTGCCGGAAGTGATCGGCAAGGTCGACCGCGAGCAAGCGTTGCGCTTCTCCGACGGCGGCCACACCGAACTCTGCGACGTGAACGGCGACCGCGTACTGGACTTTTGCTACTTGCGATCGCAGGGGATGGCCTACTGGCTGGGACGAGGACGCGGCGTCTTCGAGCCGGCGCGGGAAGCGACATGGGTGCCAAAGTTCGACGTCGCGGATCCTTGGAAGCTCGTCGATCTCAACGGCGACGGCTGGGTGGACCTAGTGCATGTCGGGGTAACCGGGATCGATTACGCGCTCGCGATCGCTGAGGGAGCGTTTGGGGCGCCGCGCGTCATCGCAGGCACACCGAAAAAAGAGCGGAACGTATCCGTCCAATTTGCGGACATGAACGGCTCGGGCACGTTGGACGTTCTCTGGGTGATCGCGCCAGGCGCTCTGGATGTCGGAGTGGGAACCGAATGGCGCTATTTGGAGCTCTTCCCAAACGGGCGCGCGGGTCTGTTGAAGAGCATCGACAATGGCCTTGGCAAGCTGACACGCATCACCTACGCAAGCGCCGCAGCGAGCGCTGCCGCGGCGCGCGACGCGAAGAAGCCGTGGACCACCCGCATGAACGTTGCAATGCCGGTCGTTGCCAAGGTCGAAATCGACGACCAGCTCGGCTGCCCCGTTGTAACAACCACCTACTCCTACACAAACGGCACCTGGGATCCGAGCACGCGCACCTTCGCAGGATTTGCGGGCGGTATTCAAACCGACCTCGGCGATGGATCTACGCCGACGCTCCTAACAGAGAGCACCTTCGATGTCGGGCTCGAGCACCGGGTGCTACGTGGTGCGGTGCTGACTGCGGAACAGCGCGATGCGACCGGAAGCGTGTTCTCACGCACGACGAACAAGTACAAATCGGTCACACTCGGCAAGAGTCTCGACGGACGCCCCATCGAGTACGCCTACAAGTGGGACGAACTCGTCGCTCACGTCGAGGGTTCAGACGAAGAAGCGCGTACAACTGAGAAGAGCTGGATTCAGGACGACTTCGGCAACGTGGTCGCCGAGTATGACTGGGGCGAGGTCGTTGGCGACGATCCAACGGTGGGGAACGACGAGGCCATCACTGCGCGCACCTTCGCGAGCAAGGTCGACGATTGGATCTTGGGAAGGCTCGCCACGGAGGAACTGACCGACGTCCAGGGCAATCGCGTCTCGATGCGACGTTTCTACTACGATGGCGACGCCTTCCAGGGCCTGCCGCTCGGCAACGTGACGCGCGGCGACGTAGCTCGCATCGAAGCGTGGGTTGGACCTACATCGAAAGCATTCGAGCTCGAAAACTCAACCCGCTACGATGCCGATGGCAATCCCCTCGAGACACGCGATGCCCGCGGCGGCGGGCGCTACTTCGAATTCGACCCAGAAGACCACACGACACTGCTCAGCGAGCGCGTGAAGCTCGAGACTCCCGTTGAGCTGGTCGAGTACGCCGACACCGATCGGCGCTTCGGAAACCTGCGAATCATCGTCGACTACGCAGGCCAGCGCACAGCGTTTCGGTACGACGCGCTCGGTCGCGTGACGCAAGTCTACAAGCCCGGAGACCCCGATGGCGAGCCCAGCACACGGTACACGTACGATGTCGCCGCACCACTCTCCCGCGTGATAACCGAGTCGCGGGTTTGGTATGGCCGCGCCGAGGTCGAGCGCACCGAGACCCTATTTGACGGGCTTGGGAGAAAGCGGGGCGCCATCACGCGCGACAACAACGAGCGTTGGGTGCTCGCGGGCGTGTCCTTGCTCGACGCGCGCGGCAAGGACCGCAAGGCTCTCGGACCACGCTTCGTTACCTCGAAAGACGTCACGAGCCCACCACTATCAAAGGATTCGGCTGGAACGACGTCCTCCCGCGACGCGCTGGGCCGCGAGCTCCAAACCGTATCGCAGAGTGGCATTACCACGCGCACCGAGTACCTACCCCTTCTCACACGACACTGGGACGGCGGACAGACCGACGCCAGCTCGCCGTACGAGCACACGCCTGAAGAGCAGGCCTTCGATGGCAGAGGACGTCTCGTAGCAGCGACCAGAGTCCTCAACGGCGCACTCGTGAGCGCTGCGTTCACCTATGACGCCGCCGGTCGGCTCACGACTCGCACGGATGCGGAACAGAACGTGGCCGCCTACGCCTACGACGGACGCGGACGGCGCACCGCGATCGTTGACCCCGACATCGGTACGAGAACGTTCGTTTACGACGCGACCGGGAATCTGATCGAAAAGCATTTCCCTGACCTCGTTGCCAAATACACGTTCGACCTCGCCGGGCGCTCATTGAGTGAGGACTGGGACGGCGATGGCACGGGGGAAGTCACGCGAGTCTGGGACAGTTCACCGGAGCATCCCGGACGCCAGCTCGATCGTGGCAAGCTCGTTTTCGTCAGAGAACCGAGCGGCAGCACCAGCCACGAGTACGACCAGCGTGGGCGCGTCGTCGCGACCACCGTCACGATCGACGGTAACGCCTATACCAGCGGCAGCCGTTACGATAACCAAGACCGGGAAGCCGAGCACATCTATCCGGACGGCTCGTCGATTCGCATCGATCGCAATGCACGCGGGCAGCTCTCAAGCTACGCAAACGGTGCAGTCAGCTTCGAGTACGACGGGGACGGGCTCGAGCTGACGCGCCGCTTTGGAACTGGCGTAGTGCAAACGAACCGATACGACGCGGATCGCCGCCTAAACGAGCTGACCGCGACAGATGCCCGCGGTGAAGTAATTGAGCATTTGAAGTGGACCTTCGACGCGGCAGGGAACGTTTCGAACGTGACTGACCTGCGCGCGAACGTGCGAAAGAATGACGACCGCACCGAATCGTACGTCTACGACAACCTTTACCGGCTCACCGGGGTTCAAGGCGCGTGGGGGCACACCGAGTGGAGGTACTCGCCGAGCGGCAACCTGCTCGAACGCACTAGCACCGTGCCGAGTCAGCAGAGCGGCGCAATCGAGTACGCCGGCATCGCACCGCACGCGCCCAGCCGCATCGGCCAGCGCGCACTCGTCTTTGACGGTCGCGGGCGGCTCACCAGCGATGGCGATCGCACCTACACATGGAACGCGGCTGAGCAGCTGGAGAGCGTGGTTGCGAAGAATGGCTCAGCCGAAGAAAACAAGTTCGACGCCGAGGGCATTCGCCGCGTGCGCATCGAGAAAACGAACGATGGCACTGAGCACCGCGTAGAATTCCTCAGCCCGTGGAGCGAAGTAGAAGACGGCAAGCTCGTCCGCTTCATCGTCCACGGGGGCCGGCGCATCGTGCGACTCGCGGAGAACAACGGGGCCGTTGTCGCAAGCGACGGGAAGAAGGCTGGGACTACCGTGAGTATCCCCTTCGGAAACTCGACCGCACTCGGAAGAGCTCTCGGCAATTTCGGGCAGCTGGCGATGGCCGCGCTCGCGCTCGTCGCGCTCGCCTGGCAGGCGCGCAAACACTGGCTCTCGGCGCTCGCCCACCTCGCACCGGCTCTCGCACTGCTGCTAGCCATCGGCTGCCGCGCGGATGGCTCTGCGCTCGATGGATTGGTTGCACCCGAAGATCGCGGAACGGTTCAAGCGCTGAGCGAGAGCGATACCATTCTCATCTCCGACCAGCTCGGCTCACTGCTCGCTGAAGCAAGCGCGACCAAAGTGAGCGGCCGCTTCGCGGCGTATCCGTTCGGTGCTACGCGCTACGACTCTTCGCCGCAGACGCGCAAATTTGCGAACGCTACGCGCGACAGCGGTGTGGGACTCGACCTCATGGGCGCTCGCGTCTACGCGCCCGACCTCGGCATTTGGACCTCGCCTGATCCGGTGCTCGTCAACGCGCCCGAGAAAGTGGCGACAAGCGAATTCGCAACGGCGAATCCGTACGCATACGCGAATCTGAATCCGGTCGCCGCCGCCGACGAAGATGGCCACTTCTGGCATATTCTCGCGGGCGCTGCGATTGGAGCTGTGGTTGGCGGCGGTATCGAAGCCGCACGACAGTACGTCGCCAACGGTAAGATCGATGACTGGGGGCGGGTTGGCGCCGCAGCGGCTGGAGGAGCTGTCAGCGGCGCGCTCACGGCGGCGTGTCCGGCGGCGGGCGTAGCTGGTGTGATGGCCGTGGGCGCGGGCAGCGGCGCGGCGGCGGGCGTGACTCAGAGGCTCGTCGAGAGTGGCGGGCAGAGCGCGGGAACGCTGAAGGAAGTAGTCGTCGACGCTACCGTCGGTGCCGCTACCGCTGGGTTGGCCAAGGGCGTCATGGCCGTCGGCAAGGCGGTCGTGCAGAGGGTCGCGCCTAAATCCGCCGCCGACAACCTGGGGGCTGCAGCCGTGGAGCGCGCCAACGCAGCCCAAGCGGCCGGAAGAACGCGAGGCGTTGCGGCTGAGCTTCGCGTGGGCGACCGCGTCTTCACCGACGTTAGTACGGGTGCGCCGCGCGCTCTGCATCCGCGCGTATCTGCGGCGCTCGACAAGGTCCCGGCGTCGCAGCGTGCGCCTTGGCATGGTAAGTGTGCAGAACCTGGCTGCATTAGTCAGGCTCTGCAGGCCGGAATAGAACCGGCCGGCGGAGTGAGCACGGCGGTCAACATCCGCGCTTCGGGAAATCCCAATCACGGAACGTTCAAGGCCGCATGTAGTTCCTGCGCTGCACTTCTGGACTCGTTCGGGATCAAACACTAACCATGTCTGACGCAAATCGAGATGACAACGTCACCGGGATACTGGAGGCGATTGGCGAACGTTATCCGCTAAAAGCGCACTATGCGCGATACGTCGGATGCATGATTGAGGGCCTAGCGTTCGTGAAGAACTTGCCCCCCATTGCCGCTGAGGCCTTGCGAAGAGCCGACGAGTATTGGCGAGGTGAATTGCCTCCTGGGGTGCTCACTGAGCAAAAGGAAGGACTCTGGGCCCACATCGACGGAACTACACTGAGCGCTTCAATGGAAGCCGCATGTCGCGCGGTATTGTGTGTTCTGGAAGGACTGCCTCCGACGGAAGATGCCTACGACCTTCTCGACTGGTACATGACCTTCATGCACGACGCGGGCGTCAACGAGCAGGAACTGCTCCACACCATTCAGGCACGCCTGCCTACCAAATGAAGAGAATTCCGCCGTGTTCCGCATGCACTTGGTTCCGCATTCGCCTCGACGGAGACTTGCTATGAGCCACGCGCGAAATTGGTCTCCGGAAACGCAACTTGAGCTAGAGAAAGCAGGCTGGTCGCCGCTTCGACGCGAAGCACAACAGCTCGACGACTGGAAACGTACCAAACTCGAGGAGGATCTGCTCAGCAGCAGCGGGCAATGCGAGCGCACCGTGCTCAGCAAGGGTACGTATACGCCGCAGTCGAAGCTATTCTTCGCGGGAGACGTACGTTCCCAAGGACCGGGAACCTACTTCCCGGCAAACAGCGTAATGACAGCAATGACCAGCCCGGCGATGGTCAGCCACAAGCCTGTGTTGGCGTTGTGTTGTGACTTGGCGTGTCGCTCTGTCTCGTGAGCTGACTTGAGAGCCGCAACTTCAACCTTCAATTCCGTGCAGATCTTTTGCAGTTCTTTGTTCGTCATGGGGATTCCTAGGGGCACACGTCTAGCGGGCGACTGAAAGTCGCCTGGTTAAATCTCCGACCTAGCCGTCCTTGGATCGGTATGCCGGGTGTCGCATGTCAAAAGAGGTTAATGGGCGCCCTAGCTCATGGGCTTAGGAGCGCAAGCGGGTTGTTGGTTGAAGCGACGGTCTCACAGGCAGGCAGAATTTCAAAACTCCGACCTCCGGGAGATTCGACCGAAGCCCTGTAAGCTCTCGATCTGTTGCGGACCGAAGCGAAGTAGCTGTCGCGCATAGCACTGCCTCAACCCGCGGTATTAAGCCAAATTAAGCCGTGAAAATTGTCACCAAACATATTTTGTTTGCTGACAAGCCAGGTCTGGTGACTGTCACCAGGCCTGGCCTGTGCTTCCGGCAACCTCTAATCACTGGCTAGAAGTGGGGAGTGGAGTCAAATCGTTTGCGCGTTAATCGCGCGAAGTAGGTGGTTTTCGGTCCCGCCGTCGTTCGCACATGGCAAGAATCGACACTGTTTCTTCTTGCGAATGATGGACGAATTGCGTGGTTGCATACGTCGGAGTCACGCTCGTGCGGTTCGATGAATTGGCGGGCGTGTTTTCGCCGCACGATTCGGACACCTCGATATTGTTCAGCCCAGGCGTTTGCGAGAGTGCTAGCGTTCTTTCCCGAGAGGCAACCGCGGTCAGGACGTTAGCGAGTTGCATCTCGCAATCCACCGCGCGAAGTCGAAGCGAGGTGCGTCAGCAGCGTTCTTCACCCGCCTGCTAGGAAAGTGCCGGTCACTCCGACTGACCCGCGCGAGCAGGACGGCTGGTGCGACCGAACACCTCCCCACTACAGCGCTTTAAGCTGAGCAGCAGCCATGCCCGCTTCACCGCGTTGCCCAGCGAGCGGACCCGCCGCACCGCCTTGTCCAGCAGCGCCCGCGTTTCCCGGCGTCAGCACGCTTGTAGCAGCCATTGCTGGAGCAGCACCGTGCACAACGAGCGCGATAGACGGCCCGCCGTTACCTCCTGCACCAGGCCCGCCAACTCCGCCGTTTCCACCAAGTCCACCTTTGCCGCCCTTGCCCATGGAATTCGAGGCATCAGCAAAGGCAGCGCCTCCAACCGCTCCGTCTTTGCCGAGCCCGCCGAGTCCTCCGTCGCCACCCTTGCCGCCGGCGCCGCCGTTGCTCGCAGTGAGCTCGCACTGGTTCAGTGTGACATTGCTGCTCCAGCTGATGACTGCTACCGAAGCCCCGCCACCAGAGCCGCCGGTGCCACCCTTACCTCCGCAACCGCCCATGCCTCCTGCACCGCCGCTCGCGCCAATGCACGCTCCGGTTGCGTTGCTCGCGCCTCCGCCTCCGCCGCCTTGGCCAGGGAAGCCATCAGTGCCGGTGCCACCAGCTGGCGCAGGTGTGAAGCCAAGTGCGGTAAAGTTGCCGTCGTCGGTGGCGGATTGACCAGACGTGCCCGGAAGGCCAGACGCGCCGGGACCTCCGTCGCTGCCCTCCACGCCTTTCTCGCCACCGTTCTCGAGATCACCAGAGTTCTGCGGGAGAACGACGTTCCACTGTGGCGTGCCCGCTGTGCCGGGGGTGCCCATGGTCCCTCTCTGGGCAATTCCTCCCGGGCCGCCGAGCGAGCCGCAGGTGTTTTCAGAAGGCCAAGCGCCGCCGGCGCTCAGCGCCGGCACCAAGGATCCACACAGTGCATCATTGCCCTTTTGAAAATTGGTCGAAGCGTCGCCATCGGTGCCCTTCGCCCCGTTCAGTCCATCAGCGCCAACCGCTCCCGCACCAGCCACAATCTTCACTCGCGCGAGTCGAACGTTCGCCGAGCTCTCTATGATCGCAGCAATGCTCGAGCCGCCCGGCGTCGTTGCGTCGCGTGAATAGAACTCCACATCCTCAATTGTCACCACGTCGGCCACCTTGCGGATCTCGAGCGCGAGGCCCTCTGTGCTTGGCACGACTTGGGCGCGCTTTCCTGTCTGATACGTCCACGGAACTTTCTCTCCGGGGCACGCGAAGCCACCGTAGATCCGGGCGCCGGTGGTCAGGGAGATGTGTTCGTCGAACTTGCCGTTGCAAGCGATGACTACTTTGCCCGCGGCTGCGGCGAGAGTGAGCGCCTTCGCAATGCTCTTCAGCGGCTTTGCTTGACTGCCGTCTGCGCTATCGGAACCCGTTGGCGCGACGAATACCGCGTGCGTATCGGTTGCAACGCAGGCCTCAACGCTCGGGCTCTTGGTCGTGTCGCAGAGGTTTGGAGTACCGCCGGCGCCGCCTTCTCCGCCGATGCCAGCTTCGCCGCCCTGACCGCCGTCCGTCGGGCGTCCGCCCATCCCGCCTTCTCCGCCGGTCGATCCTGGGTGTCCGCCGCTGGCGCCTCCGCCGACGCCACCCGAGGGCACTCCACCTATCCCAGCGCTTCCCGCATCCGTTGGGCAGGTTGAGAGCCACTCGCAGTCGCTAGCGCGATCAGAGCATGAACAAGCCGCGGCAAGGGACAAGGAACCGAGGAGCCAGCGCGAGCGGCTGACGACACGTTTCTTCATTTGAAGTCACCCGAAAAGACGAGTCCAGTTACGCCAAGCCCAGCAGTTGGAGCGATCCGAAGGCTTCGCCCGCTGCTGGAGGACTCGGCTGAATCTCGAGGCCAAAGCCAATAGGTTGCCGTCGCGATGGCCGCGGCACCAGCAACTACGAAGCCCGCGGTGGACCAATTGCGATCACGGTCATAGCGCTCAGCGACTTCGCGCTGACTCGAGCACAGTTGCACCAACGTTGGCTCGGAAGGATTCACGCAAGCGCCCGGCCCGGTCTGCGAGCGGAGGGAGCGCAGATCGTCCGCCTGATTGCCTGCACTGATTGCCTCGCCAATGCCAACGCCGAGGCCGATCGCGACCACAGCGCCACCAACGAGCAGCGGTGCGAGTGCCGGGCCGCTAGCGGAAGACGTTGGCGCGGGTGACGGATTGGGCGTGGAAGACTCAGGCGGCAAGTCGACGAACGAGAGGGAGACAGCGCGCTCTTCTCCGGGCTTGCCAACAACGGGAGCTTGCTGGCCCTGTCCTTCCCAAGTGGCAACCACGACGTGCTCTCCAGGAGAGAGGAACACGCGTGCTGGCAGCGGAGACTTGCCGACGACGCGGCCGTCGACTGAGATTTCCGCGTTCTCCTTGTTCACGCGAACGTCGACCGCGGTCACCTTCGCCGCGACATCAGCGAGGCGCGCCTTGAGGCCTTTGAGCGCCTCTTCCGATTCTGTCGGCGCAAAGTTGCGCAACGCGAAGTCGTAATAGGTCGCCGCCTCCGCGTCATGGCCAAGGTCTTGCTCAACCTGGCCGAGCATCGTTGCGACGTCGTACGATTGCCTGAGCGCCCACGCCTCGAGGAGAGGCTGCCGCGCCTGCGCGGTCTGGCCGCTCTCATAAAGGGTCTCTCCGCGTCGCACCAGCGCACGAATGCGAGCGTCGTCCGATTCCGAACCCTTGGTGCCCGCAGACGCAGCACTCGCGGGCTCCGCATGCGCCGTTGCCGAGAGAAACACGCATGCAGCTACGCCTACCCAACGAACAGACGAAAGAAGATTGGCTGTGCTCATCTCGATTTGATCAGGAAGCGCTGCTTGGGCGCGGACGAAGCCGACCCGCTCGGCGTAGGACTCTTTGCGAGCTCTCCAGAAGAGAACTCTGGTGTCTGGTTAACCTCAGGTGGCGGCGGACGTACGAAAACGTCTTGGTCCGTCTGTGGCTGTTCTCGGGCCGGGATGGGCTTGGCTGAAACCACTGGAGCCGGCGTTGAGGGCCGAGGTGCCGCGCGCACGTCAGGAGCGCCGCTCGATCTCGTGGATGATACTTCGGGTGCGGGTCGTGGACTTTGTCGCGCGGAAGTGTTTGTTCTTGGTGCGCTGCCCGCCGCCGTGCTGGACAATGCCTGCGAGCCAGGCTTGTCCCCGGTTGCAGGTGACGCCGCGTGCACTTGCGTCGCTTCGACGCCGGGCTGAACGGTGTGAGCACGATCGCCTGGTCGCACGCCAACGGCGATCACGAACAGCAGCAGACAACCAACGCAGAGCGCGAGCGTGATTTGTGTGCGCCGCTCGCGTAAGTGCCACGGCCGACTAAACCATGCCCTCACACGCACAACGAGGGCCGCGATGCTGACCAACCGCGGTGCTTCGGTGCGTGGCTCTGACTTCTCCGCCCACGCATGGGAATGGTAGAGTTGCTCTTCGCGGACGGGAGGAAGTTGTGCCGTGGCAAGCTCGCGGCTGAGGTCGGGCGGGATGGTATGAAAGTCGAAGCGCCAGAAGTTCTTGTCGCGCTTCTCGCCCTGCGCGGGAGGTTCGTTAGAGCGCGCGTCGCCGTCGGGGCCCTGGACAGGATTCGCAGCAGGTTCGGACGGCGGCTGTGCCGGAGTGCCGTCCGGCAGAGTGCGCGTGTTGAGGCGATCGGGCCGCGTCGGGTCGTCGTGCTTCATAGTCGCACCCGAATCCAGCTTTCGTCGGGGGACACGGCGCTAGCCGCAGGCTTAGCGTCGCTTCCTTTCGGTTTGGGTTTGCTGGCTGGTGACGCGATGGTCTTGGGCACCGGCGGGCTGGACGGCGCGGAACTCGACGCAACAGATCTGGCGTCGAGGGGCTTGCTCGGCGCGGGCTTGGTCGAGGAAGCGGGCGGATCCGACGGCATCACCCACGGAATCCACGGAGCCAGGCGCTGCGAGGCCGACGAGCTCCCTAGCGGCAATGCATCGGCCGTCTTTGGGGATCGCTTTGGGCTCGGGCGCGCGACATGGCCAGCAGAAGCGCTCGGTACCGTGGGCGGCGCGCTCGGCGCTTGCTCCGCTGCTGGCTCAGCGCTCAGCGTTTGCCCCGTTGCAGGCGCAGCAACAGCGGCGTCAATTGCGACTGCAAAGACAGCTGAGCTCGCGGGTGCCGAGTCAGAGATAGGTGCGGCGCTCGGAGCCGGCATGGCTAGTGACGATGGCGTCTGCGCGAGGCGCGCTGCGCTCGCGGCGATAACGCAGCCGAACAGCGCACCGATGGCGACGACGCGCGCGAGGGTTTTGAAATCGTGACCAGCGGGCTTTGTCTCGATGTCCTGTTCGGAGCCGTGCGCGCTTGACGCGGGCTGGACCAGTGCCGGCGCCGTCGTCGCCTCGGCGAGCACGGGCGTTCCCGCGTCCACCGGCGCCTCGGTCGGCATCGCGGGCTTTTCAGTCGCGCCCGCCACCATACGCATAGCCGATGCAGGACACTCTGCGTCTTGCGCTTCGGTGTGTGGCACTTCGGCGATGATTGAGCCGAGTGGGGCGGTCGCGGTGTCGGCCGATTGAAGCCTGACGGCTGGCTTCGGGTCGACGCCCTCTTTGCCTTGCGTGAGCAGGCCGGAGGAGATGGCGCCGAAGAACAGCGGCCGCGATTGCGGATTGGTGTCGTCCCCAAGTTGCGCGTGTTGGAGGCCCCCGCTAGGAGGAGGCTCGGCGGTGCGCTGCGTGGATTCAACGCCTGAAGAGGTGACCTTGTGCCGCCAGAGCTCGCGGGTCGAAAGCTCAAACCCTTGTTCTCGAGCGTCGCGCTCGTACATGGTCAAACACTCGCGAATCGCGCGAGCGAACTCTTGCATCGACGCGAAACGTTTGCTCGCGAGCTTGACCGTAGCCTTGTAGATGAGAGCCGCGACGTAGCGCGGAATGCGCGCGTCGAGCTCGTCGAGCATCGGGAAATCTTCAGCAACGATGACACGCGTGAGTTGATAGAGCGTCCGCTCGCGTGTGCCGAGCTGGAGCAGCACGGGGTGCTGCCCGAGTAGCGCCTCAATCATCACGATGCCCAGTGCGTAGATATCGCTCTGCGCTGTGATGAAGCGCGCCTGCAGCTGCTCGGGACTCATGTAGTAGATGGTCCCAAGCACCATGTTCTTTTGGGTAATCCACCCCGCGTTGTCGAGCACCTTGGCGACGCCAAAATCGATCACTTTGACGTGATTGCCGTGCCCGACGATCACGTTCTCTGGCTTGACGTCGCGGTGAATGATCTTCGCTTCATGCGCTGCCTGAAGCGCCTCTGCGACCTGCAAGGCAGTGCGAAGTACCTCCTCGATAGAGAGCTTTCCGTGCTCCTCGAGGAGCGTGCGCAGTGACCGCCCGCGCTGGAGCTCCATGACGATGTAGAGCAGCCCAGTCTCGCTGACGCCGGCGTCCATTACGGGAACGATCCCGGGATGGTTCAGCTTGTGCTGAATTTGCGCTTCCGCGAGACCTCGTCGAAAGTTATCGGGATCTACCTTCCCATCCTGTCGCAACACTTTGATCGCGACGTCGTGACCCATGAAGCGATGGCGCGCTCGATAGACCCAAGCGTGACCGCCTACACCGATCAGGCCGGTAACTTCGTAGTTCTCCCGGAAGCGTTGCCCAACGCAAAGAGGGCCGGGACTGGGATCACATTCGGGCGCCCTCATCGGTGCCCCAGCAGGCTCATCAACCCCATAGAAGCGAAGCCAGAAATCACGACGGCAAGCACGAACGCCGTCACCAACACCGAGCTTGCGAAGCGGGCTCTCGACAGCGGCTCGAGCGCCACTACATGCGCTTCTTGAGCGTCGTCGACCGCAGCACAAGCTTTCTTACGCTCTCCAATTAGCGTCAGGTCGCTCCGCGCGCCGTTGGAACGAATGTCCTCGGCACCGACCTCACCCGACGGGTCCGCTGGCGTCGGAGCGTCGTCATCCGTCAAACGCTGCGCAGCATTGAACAGCGTGGTTTGGAGCCACCCGGAAGGACGGCGGAGAAGCTCTGCAGCGTTCTCCAGTTGAGCGCGGAATTCATCGGCGGTTTGAAAGCGCTCACCGGGATTCTTAGCTAGCGCTTTCAAGATGATCGCATCGAGCTCGAGGGGAAACGGCTCGGAGACGAACGCCGACGGTGGCATTGCGGCCTCGCTCGCCTGGGCAGTCAACAACATCGCGTCGCCGTCCTGATGATCGAATGGCCCGCGCCCGGTGATCATCGTGTAGAGCACCAAAGCCAACGAGTAGATGTCTGCTCGGTGATCCACGCGCAGACCCGTTGCGGCTTCAGGGCTCACGAAACGCGGCGTACCGAGCACGACGCCCGCCTCTGTCTGGAGCTCATTGGGAAGGGGCGCGATCGAAGCCACACCCGGCATAACGCGCGCGACGCCGAAATCGAGCAGTTTGAGGTACTTCGCGCCGTCGCCTTCGCGGCAGATGAACAGGTTGTCCGGCTTCACATCGCGGTGGACGAGCCCAAGTTCATGCGCCGCCGCGAGGCCCGACAGTGCTTGGCCTGCGTAGGCCAGCGCCTCGAGAATCGGCAGCGTCACTCTCTCTCGCAGCTCCTCCGCTAGGGAGCGGCCTTGCAGATGCTCCATGACGATGAAGGGGCGTCCGGTCCGTGTTTGCTCGAAACCAACGACGGTGACGATATGCGCGTGCTGCAGCTGCCCCAATGCCTGCGCCTCGATGCGCACGCGTTCGAGCAGACGCGGATCGCTCGCCAGCCGCTCGTGCAGTAACTTCGCGACAAGCTCCCGCTGCGTCGCCCGGTGCTGAACCAGGAAAACCTCACCCATCCCGCCGGCTTTGAGACGCTGCAGGGTTCGATACGGCGTACCCTCGAACAGATCGTAGGCGGCCAGCAGGCCAGCTGCTCCTGTCTCAGAATTCACCATCAGTCCACCAGTCGGACATTCTTCGAACTTTCATGCCTAGAATCGACGCGGTCCCGCGAGAAAGGCTAGGCAGCCTCCGTCCCTTCGAAATTTTCGCTCGCCCCTTCATGCCGCGGACAATTCTCGGCGGCAATAGCGGAGATCTCCGAGCCAGTCATCGGTCGCCGGCTCCGTTTGATTCGATTTCCGGCATCGGTTCGGCGGCGTTGACCGACCTATGAATGAAACCCCATGACAGCGCGAGAACCGCCGGGCCGCTCGGCCAAAGCCATTGAAGCTTTTTTGGCGGGGCGCCCTTACCGCCCGGTGCGATTTCTTGGGCGCGGAGGCATGGGCGAGGTTTGGGTTGTCGAGCACACCACGCTCGGACGCCGCTTCGCATTCAAGATCCAACACGCGCACGTGGTGCAGTTCGCCGATCGCGCTCGGGTGGAGGCGGAAATCATGGGCCGCATTCGGCACCCGCACGTCGTCGAAATCGTCGACTTCTGGACCTCCGCCGATCAGCGCCCATGTATCGTTATGGAGCTCCTGCAAGGGCGGTCACTCTGGGACGAGCTGCTTGAACATCCCCGACTGCCAATGCAAGAGGCAGTGCAATGGACCTGCCAGGCGTTGTCGGGTCTCGCCGCGGCGCATTCACTTGGGGTTGTGCACCGCGACATCAAACCGGAAAATCTCTTCTTACACGAGGCGCGCGGACTTGGCCGCGTGCTCAAGATCCTCGACTTCGGAACCGCGCGGGTGCTCCCCACGAACGTTCACGCGCCCGTCCAACCCAGTACGCGCACGGCGTCGGGCGCGATGGTCGGTTCGCCTCGCTTCATGAGCCCCGAGGGCGCGCGCGGTGAGCGCGTCGACGTTCGTGCAGACATCTTCTCGATTGGGTTGGTCCTCTACACGATGCTTGTCGGCGAAACCCCCTTCGACCGCGGCTCGCATAAGGTGGATCCGCCCTCCCGCCACACCGAAACCGAAATTCCGAGCGACCTCGATGTTGCCGTCTTGCGCGCGCTCCGTGAAGATCCAGCGGAGCGTTACCAAACCGCCGACGAATTCATCGCGGCGCTTCTGCCTTTGTCGGCTCGACGAGCCTAGCCACTGCTCAGCACGGAGTTCATCCCCATGAAACCAACCGACCAGGCCACGACAAACGAGCTCCTCGTGGACATCTTCTGCACCCCGCAGGGCGAAGCGTGGCGCATCTACTTGAACCCGCGGGATCTGCCTCCGGGTCTTCGCCAATACTTCGATGCAGATTGCGAAGCCTATCCGGTGTTTCTCGACTTCGACAGGCTCGATCGCTACATGGTCAAGCGCAGCGCTCCTTACGAGAAGCGACCGTCACACATGGGAGACATGCAGATCACCGCGCGCGGCGAGTCCGCCATCGAACTTGCCAAGTGGCTCGCTTCGGAGCTTGCGAGCGGCTTTCGCGGCGTCGAGAGCCAGGCCGGAGCTCCTCAAGCTACGCCGCGCCGGGGCGCATAAGCTACAGCGACCCGCGTACCCGTTTCCTCAAACGCGCGACGCCGCGCGTGTGCAGTCGGCTCGCGAAACCCCGATTGATGCCCAGCCGCTCCGCAGCAGCCTCGATGGTAAGTCCCTCAAAGTAATACAGCCGCAGCATGTTTGCTTCAGCCCGAGGGAATTCATCATTCAGAGCGCGCTCAATTTGAGCCACCACCTCGGCGCGAGCCAGCGCCTCCTCAGGATCGCTCGAACCGTCATCGGTAAGGCGGTTCGGATCCGAGCGCGCCGCGCGCCCGAACATCGCAGCGGCAACAGCAGTCGCCGCTCCGCCGAGGTCGCCGCGCAGAGCGTCCTCCTCGCTCGCAGCATCGCGTGGCCTCCCCTCATCGAGAAAGACCAACTCGGCATCCCCTTCACTTACCAGCCACGCTGCCACGAGCCCTTCAATGCGCTCGTGCGCCCGTCGCGACAGCGGCGCCATGCGCCGAACCGCGTCTAAAATCGCGCCGCGAATCCGAACGCTCGCGAAAGCACGAAACGGAACGTCGCGCTTCGGATCGTACCTTCTCGCGGCCGCCAGCAATCCCTCTCGGCCCGCGGCAATGAGATCATCGAGCTCGACCAGGCGTCCAATCAAAGGAAACACCTGCTTCGCCACGATGTCGGCAAGGTGCAGCCAGGCGTGAAAGCGCTCGAGTACTTCGGGCGAGTCGACCTGCGGCACCGCCCCGAAACCTACCCTACTCGCGCCGCCCCGAGCTAGAGGGAACCAACCCTTTCACGGCCCGTTCTCGCGCTTCTCGTCATCGACCAGCCGTCGAACGCGCTCCATGAGCACCGGATCCGCTTCGAGCTGGGACCGGATGACGCCGCGAACAGCCTGCAGCTGTTCGGCGTTGAGCGCGCCACTGAGATGAGCGACGGCGTCGTCCGCTTGGTGATCCAAGTAGCAATCCATCGTGAGCTCGCCGTTGCGAAGCTTTACGAGCTCCGGGCTTAGGTCGGAGTCGTGTTCCGCACTTGGCGACGGAGAGTGAGCTGACGCCATCGGCGGCAGCGTACCGCTCGATCCAGCCGAAGACCAGGGTCTCGGCGGAGTCGTCGAGCGAACGTTGCGCCCTCGCCTGGGCGCCCGTAGCTTGGCCACTTGGGGACCTTCGGCGGCGCACTTCGGACCGCAATCGGTGCCACCGACAACGTCCCTGGTTATCCGATCGACCAAGCCGTCGAAGGGCTCAGCGGGCGCGCGCTTAATCAACAGCGCGCGATCGAACACTGAGAACGAGACCGATTGGGGCCACACACCCGAGGTACCTTCCCGGAGTACGACCTCCTTGTATCTGACGGAGCACCGAGCTAACGTGCTCAAGAAAGTCCGAGGCACGTGCGACGCCAGTAGAGGCGGTTCGCTCGATTCGGCACCCAGAACTGCGGGCACGTAGAAGGCCGTTCGATCCCGACACCCCAGACTTGCGCGTCTGGCCGCGGAGTCGTGTGCTTTCTCGAACGCACGCAGGCTGCCGATACGCGCGAACTACGCTTCGCCCAGCTGTCAGCGCCTCGAGCGCGAGCCGCCGTCGTTGGTTGGGCGTGAGAGGCTTGTCCAAGCTGGTTGCCTCAAAACCAAGCGCATACGACTCAAACCTTTTTGGGGCCGAGTTGTATGCAGACGGCAGCAGCAAAGATGGCTGCTTCTTGGACACCATTCGGCGCCGTTCGTCGCATAATCCGGGCGATGACGGACTTCGAGGACGCGGAGCGCGAGGACTTTGCACGTCGAGAGGGGATTCAGCTCAGACGAGCGCGATCGAGCAGGCCCTTCTTCGTCTGGTGAACGGCGAGCTACTGAATCCGATTCGCTACGGAGTGAAGGCGCCCACCTCCCAGTACCGAATGATTTTCGCGAAGCGCTCAGGCGGGGGCACGTGCGATTTTCGGCTGCGATCCCGATGTGGCTCTCTGGCTTGTGCCATTCCTTGTGGAACTCGAGCTTGGCGAACGCCTGGCGCTCGGGACCAGCGAAGCAGGCCCCAGCGCGACCGAACTTTGTCCACTCGCTGAGGAAGTCATTGAGCGAACCCGACGACGGGTGCAGCGGCTTGCTCCGTCCGTCGATCTGCCATCATGGCTGCCGGCACCACTTGTCGAGCTCATGCTCAGGCACTTCTCCTATACGGGCAAGGCGGGGAAAATGGCGCGCTGACCAAGGAATCTATTCGAAGTCCGTTGGCCGATGCGCGGCGGCTGTCCAAGTACTTGCGCGCAACTCCTGCTCGATCGCGCGCGTTCGCGAACGAGTTGTCCGTGTTGGACGCACTCCGTGCAGAGCCAAAGCACCAAACGGCACGACCGAAGCGAACCGACCGGACCTCATTGACACTGAACACGCGACAGTACGCTTGCGTCGTGAGGCTCGCGCGGCCCGAGAGGCCGCACGGGATTACCGTTCGTGCATGGCGACGATCCAGAAAAGTTAGATCGTCTGGGTAAACGACACTTCCTAGGCGTGCAATTGAAACGATAGAGCAGCCAAGGCCAGACGGGGTATCGAGTGGCTTTCCTCGACTAGCCCGTTGGTTGCCCAAGCTCTCGCTTCCGCTTCCGTCTACAAGCAGTCCGCGAGAGCGCAAAGCCTAGTTGCCCCACGATTCGCGTCCCGCCCTTTGTCCGGCCGGAACCGAGTATTCTACTGTGACCGTGGTTCGTCTCAACCGTGTCAGCACGACCGCCGACGTCGCCGAAGCGGTGACCGAGTTCAATCGCACAGCCAGCTCGTGGAGCTATGCGCGCGATCTCGCGCGCACGACGCACTACTGGGTTTTCGATCCCTCCGCGGCCACCTTTGGCCCATCCAAATTTGTTGGCTACACCGGGCTTGACCCTGCAGCGTATGAGACGGCGCTCGCGGGCGACTTCGACGGCGCACGATTTGACGGGAACGTCACCCGCAAGGCGATCGAGTCGGCCCTTCAGCACCAGTTCCAAAGTGACGATGTTCTTTCAGGCCGCCTGGTAGCTTGGGGTGAGGCGCTCTTCGGGGAGGATGTTTTCGAAGGGCTCGACACGAGCAAGTGGCGGTTCGTGACGTTGGCGGGCGGCGCCTCCAACGTCGACGACCGCGCGGCGGCCGCAGTCGCTGACAATGACGGGACAGGGAAACCCCGCACCGTCTATCAGCCCGATGGCACGCCGCTGGATGCGACGTTTCGGGTCGAACGCATCGACGGCCGAGTCAGCGTGGTAGTCGAATCACGCGGCGGTTCCCGTGGCTCGTCCGAATCAAGAAACCTGGACTACGCGCCAGGACTCGAAATGTTGCTTGCACGCTTGGGAAACCGAAGCGCGAAGATTCTAGACGCTATCGTCGAATCCCGGGCGACACAGCACCTGGAGCTAGCTGATAGGCGTCTGCAAATTGACGGCCGGCGCTATCCCATCACGATTGACGACGCGGCCGATCTCCAGCGCCGCCTCGGCGCGGCCCAGGCTCGTGTAGGACGAGAGCCTGGTGCTCGAGGAAGTGGGAACCGGACCAAACGACTTCGCTTGGTGCTTCACTTCGCGGAGACCGTGCCCTCCCATAGCGAGCTCGAGGATTATCTCGCGGGCGGGGGAACGAAGACGGTGCATGGACCGCAAAATTCGCGGCCACTACGTACCTCGCCGAGACGAAATCTCGTTGGTCAGACGTACGCAAACATCGGGAGGCTTCCGGCGAGCGAAGCGCGGCAACCCTTTGATGTCGACCCTGACAAGGTCGATCGGGGAAACCAGGCGCACGCGAGCACTCAGGACGCGCTTGCAGACTTCCTCCGAGCGCGCGGCATTACTCCGTTGGCTCCGCAGGAAGGCGATCCCAAGTTCGATCTGGCGTGGAAAACCGGGGGCGTCACTTTCGTCGCGGAGGTGAAGAGCACGACAGTCGCGAACCGAGAACAGCAGCTCCGCTTGGGTCTCGGTCAGGTCCTACGCTACCGCTATTTGCTCGCCGCCGGTGGCGAGGAGGTCCGAGCCGTGCTCGTCGCCGAAAAGGAACCGACCGATTCGAGCTGGCTCGGGATGTGCGACGACCTGGGAGTCGTACTGACGTGGCCGGGAGCTTTCGACGGAGTCGTCGAGTAACTCTGTCGGCCGGCGCGATATGGAGCGTTCCCTTGAAGGCAAGTTTCAAATCCGCTTGCGCCTTTGCTTGTGTCGCGGCTGCGTCTTCGCCACGCCCCCACGAACCACCATTGAAATTGGTAGGGGATGTCCTTTGCAAGCAGTCGAGCGGCCTCAATCGATCGAGGCTCGCCGACAATCGAGAACTTGGCCTTCTCCCCGAAAGCCATCTCCATTCTGTATTTGATGAGTCCGATCGCTGGATGCGTGATGTCGATACCGATCCACTTTCGTCCGAGTTCTCGGCCATGGCCACAGCGGTGCCGCATCCACAAAAGGATCGACCACAATCTGACCAGGGTCGCTGCTGACCTGCGAGACTCGCTCGAGCAGTGCTTCTGGATTTTGAGTTAGATATCCGAGTCGCTCTTTGCTCATCGGCGCAACTATCGAAATATCCCATACATCGCCCATCGGTACCCCCGGCGACTCTTCAGCCAAGGTGCTCGACTTGATCTGCTTTCCGCCCCTGAATACGGCGTTTTGCTTCTTGGTGCCCCAAGTCTTTACGGTGCTTTTCGCGAGTTCGCCGTACGGCTGATTGAACGTGGCTTCGCCGTTGCGGTCCTTCGTGTATCGCAGAAGGCGCTAGCGGTGCAGCTTGGCCACCTTCTCGCCTTTTCCGAAGTAACGCTAGGAGCTCGCGTAGCGCCATAACGACTGATCGCGCATTGATGCGTTGTGAACCGCGCTAGCGCGGAATCCCCATGGTTTTCCAGCCCCGTGCGTGCGGCGCGGGTTCCTCGGTGGTCCCAATTCGAGTTAGGACAACGCATTCATTGGGTTCGTGTGGCCACTCAAGCTCCAGGCGAAAGTCGCGGTCGGGATGCTTGAAGATATACCCACGCCCCCTGTATATGCCGAACTTGTCTCGATCACCGATATCTGCGAGCACGAGGTTTAGAGTGATGCCGGCCAAGAAAAACGAAGCTACTGCGACGGTCCCCGTGTTCGGGTGCAACATGGCGTCATAGTAGAAAGTCCCATCGTGAATCTGCACATCAGCGGGGCGACCTAGATAGAGGCCGTGTCCTTGCGGCCATGCTCCTTTACCTACCAACAGGGCTTTCCACTGCTCAGGCACCAGGTGCTTGCGTCGCTCGACGGCACTGACGCCTACAACGACTTTTAGCAGTGCCCGTTCGAGGAGTGCGCCTTTGAAACGACGCGGCGGATGTGCGCCGTCGGGCTCGATGTTGACTAGATGTACGAAGCGAAAGACACCGGCTAGTGCGGTGTCCAGCGGTGACAGCCCGGAGTTGTGCCCTTCGCAGTAGATGCGTGTCGTAAGCGAGTTGATGCCGAGCTCCTCCAGCGTGTTGGGCGCCTGAAAAGGCAGTCCGCCCAGGACTGCCGTAGTCTTACCAGCGGCGAGAATCTCAAGCAACGCTCGTGAGATGTAGTGCTCCCCGTTGCGCTTACCTCGGCAGGGTCCACCGTATCCGTGCAACCAGCACGACTTCTTCTTCTCGGCCACTTTGAGCAGAGATAGCCTAGGAAGCCAGCCTGCGCACGCGAGACAGTGCCATGGGAGAGCGTGAAAAACCTCCTCAGATACCGCCGTCCAACGGGGAACTCTCGCCCGCGTCGGTGCGGCCGCCGCAACATGAAAACGACCTACGCGGACGACAATCGCGCGATCGCGCACTTACGGCCGCTTGCCAGCCCCATTCAGCACCGGAGCCCGTCCCACTCGCATGTCGTACACCGCCGCTTCGACGCGCGCGTCCACCAGTCGATCAAGATCGTCACCGCTCAACCCAAGAATCTTCCCGATCTCGAGCAGTCCCTTGAACCCAATGTAAGAGCGCACCGCTGCGAGCGCCGCGCCTTTGACGCGCACTCGTTCCCCGGCATTGAGTAAGCCATCGCTGCTCGCCGCCTTGAGCTGCGTCACAACGACTTGCTCCACCTGACGTACCGCTACTGCGACCGCGTCGTCCAGCCGGTGCAAGACGCCGGCGATATGTTCGTTCTTGACCTTGGCGTCGATAAGTTGCGCGATGCGAACTGAGACCCAGCTCAGCACCGCAAGAAAGACCGGAGACAATGCTTCGGCACTCTTGGCCAAGCTCGCCCAAATTTCGTCAGACATAACCTTCTCCTTTCAAAAGGCGGAACGTGCGTGCGTGCTTCACGGCTCGGGTGGAACGCGCGCTAGAGCCTCCGAACGATGACGTCGTACGCGATCGAACCCGCGTTGATGTCCGCTGTCGTCACGTTGGCTACAATGATTTCGAGCGAGTCAGCTGCGGCTACGCGCACCGAAGCAATCGCGAGTCCGCTCGGCATCGCCGCGCTCGGGTTGAGCGTGATGTTGTCACCGAGGCGCGCACTCTTGCCGGGCAACGCAGCGGACGATGCTTTAGTGTTTTGCGCCGAAACGACGCCGTGGTCGATGGTGACTTTGAATCGGGCGCTCGTCGCCGGGCCCGTCGGGGGAACGCGATCTTTGTGGACGGTCATTGCGGACTCCTTTTTTGGGTGCTCAGGGATGCGCGCAGCGCTGCACGCAGCGGAGCGCGAGGATGTCTCGGAGCGTCTTCTCGGTAACCTGGCGCTCGAATTTCTTCTTGCGAGCGAAAGCGAGCTGCTTTCGGCGCGCGTTGCTCAGCGAACGTTTGCCGCGGTGCGGGTGGGCGTTCGTATTCGCCGGCTTGCTCGCAGCGACGATCTGTGCTTTCGAGCGCACTGGGCGTTTGGCGTGCTTCGGCTTGCGGCGATGCGTCCGCTTGAGGATCGCCGCCACTTTCTTCTTTGCAGTCTTCTTTGCCATGTGACTTGTCCTCTCGCGCTCCATCACGAGCGCAGAATCTCGGGTTTGCGGCCCTGCTCTTGTTCCTCGATGACGCGATACTGGGCGTAGAGAGCGAGCAACCGTCCGCGGTTCGCCTCGGTCAGGGAGGCGAGAATGTTCTTCATCTCGTTCTCGTCGAGTCCCTTCAGGAACTTTCGAATTGTGATGTGCCGAGCCATGACGTCGGCCACTGTTGCGCTCTCATCGCTGAATGAGCGATGGAGCTCGATAAGGCCCAGCTGATTCGAAGTCGATAGGCTCGCGAGCACGCTCGAGACCTCCGCCTCCGAAAGGCCGTTCAGAAACTCGCGCACCGCCGCGTCTTTGGAGTCGACGAGTTCGGCAGGCCTCGCCGGCGCCGGCGCAATGCCAGCACCCACTGCTGCAGAGGGAGCGTTTCCCAGGAACTTCGTCGCCAAGATCGGAAGTAGGGCCGTAACGACGCCCATGAGCTCGTCCATTCGGCGGGCTTTCATGAGCTCCTTGGCCTCAGCGAGCCGCCGCTCGTGCTCTCGGTCAAGCAGGTTTTGGTATCGCTCGAACATCGACCAGTTGATCTCTTCGGCCTTCTGACGAGCCACTCGCTCGCGCTCCAAGTCTTGGGCGAGTCTGCCGAGCAAGCTTTCGTTGGCGCTCATCAGCAAGCGATGAACGCTCTCATCGTGCCGCATGAAGTGAGCGAGCAGGCCCTTTCCGGTTGGCGGCTCCGTGTCGTCGCCAAGTTTTCCGAGCTGCCCTTTCCCGCGCGCCAGAAACGCGTGCTGGCTTTCGTGGAGCTCGCTCTTGCCGCGATACGCATACACTACGTAACGCTGCGGCTGCCCGGCCATGCGCGATTGGGCGTCGCTGTCGGCACGATCATAAATCTCAGTGCCGAAATCTTGTGGGTCGGGTGGGCTTTGTGGACTCACTGGCCAGAGCTCGAGTCGCTCCGAGTGCTCGCCTTCTATCACGTGCGTGAGCTCGAAGCGGGTAATCGGACCTTCCTCGGTCAAATCAGAGAGCAACCGAGTTAGCCACTTGATGAGTGCAGGGCTTGCCGTTGCCATCGTTATCCCCTCCTTGCGACGAGCAGAATTGCAAGGACGCCGCCCACAATGATCGCTGGCAAGAGGAGCGCGTTTTCGAGTTCATCCTTGATCGCTCGCCCTGTTTCGCCCAGCAACGTACCCAGCTTTTCCGTGGATGACAGCTCGGGTGGGGCGTCCTCGGTTGGCGACGCTACGCTATCCAGGATCCAATCCGCGTCGAGCGGACACTGCGCGCTCGATTCGAGCTGCACCATGGCGGCCGTGCGCACCGGCCACGGCATCTCCTTTTGCTGGCCTCGATACGCAAAGCTCACCTCGAGCCAGATGAATGACCCTGCACGAAGCATCGGCATCACGCCGGGCAGCTCCTCGCGGCGGCGCGCGGTGTTCGGGAACATCAGTCGCTCTTTCGAGACGCGCTCGAGCTTGATCAAGTCAGCGGTTCCGCTGCGCGTGGTGTCGCGGAAAACGAGCGATGGATCGAGCAGCGTGCCCTCGAACCACTTCGCGAACACCGCTGCGAGTGTGCTACGGAGGTCATCCGGCGACGGGTCGTCCCTCAGCGTGCGCGCGAGAATCCAGCGATTCACCTTGCCCGGATAGAGCGGCACGCGATTCACGCGACGCCACGCCTCGACGTCCACGGCCGGGCAACCCAGATCGCCAAAGGTGGTCATGGCGCTACCCTCGTGGAATTGGAGCCCGAGAGCACAGTGTCCCGCAGTTGGGTCAAGGCGTCTTCGAGCTGACTCTGAGTACCGACCGTCTTCGTTGTCACCCCGGTCTTCGGATCGACCGTGAAACGGAGCCCGTCTTCGCGAATGACTTCCACAGTGTCGTTGCTGAAGCGGGTGATCTCGTACTTGAGCCCGTTCAAAACTAGCGTGCGGTGCTCAGTCGTGTTCTTTCCGGTCAGCAGCACGACGAGCGCGACTGCCGCCACGGCGACGAGTGCGCTCCTGTAGATCATGGGGTTCCTCCATCGCGACGGAAAAGGCGACCCAACCAGCGAACGACGGCGAGCAGAACGCGAACCCACGAGCTCGGGGTTTGCGCGGCTTTCACGGTGGCCGGAACCGTTGCCCGTTCTGCTTGGCGCGTCGAAGTGCTCTCAGGCGCGACGGCGCGGTCGCTGCAACGCGCCGACAAAGATTGCGCCTGTGACTGCGAGAATTCCGAACACGATACCGAGGGCGGCTCCTGATTCGCTGGCGCTGGCACCTGCACCGGGACCAAGTGGGGGCGCCGGATTCGATGGAGCGCCGTCTGAACTAAAGGGAGGAACTGCCTGTAGAGCGAAACGAGGGCCGTCTTGTAGCGCTCAGGGTTCGCGGTGAAGTACTTGGGTGGACTCGCCAGCGCGTCTACGAATGCGTTCGGATCTTCGGAGTGCAGACCCTTCCACCAGTGCGGTCGACTCTGCAGCACCTTCAGGTAGTCTACAGCACCGTCAGCAGCGGTCTCGTACGCTCGGAAATTGCAGTGTGGGTCTGGCGGGTCGTAAAACGTCTCGACACCGTTTTCGACCTCAGAGCATCGAAACTGAACGATGATCGGATAGCCAGCTCCAGCCTTGATGTTGCCGAAGTTGTAGTTGTGAATCGACTTCCAGTGGCCAGTTTCGAGCGCGGACTGAGCGAGCAAGAGGGTCGCGACCTTTTCGCTCGGCAAGGCACCAGTGATGCGCTGGTAGGCAATTATTAGTGCGTTGGCCGCGGCATCGCGGTCGAGTGGCGTCAGACGATTTTGAACGATCATAGGATCCTCGCAGCAACGCAGCTCACGACAGCGCGGAGCCTGGGATCGAGTTTCGGGCACTGCTGGCGCAGGTGCTCCCGGACGCGGTGCGCCTTCGCGAAGTATTCGCGGATACCTCGCGTAGCTTCGACTAGGTGTGCTCGAGCTTCCGGCGGAAGCTTGTTCGTAAAGTTCTGAAAGTCTCTAGCGGTCATAGCTGAAGCTCAAAGTTCAGAGTGACGAGCGCGCCCGCGGAGCCGCCGCCGATGTTCTCGATGGCCACGTACTTCGCGAACGGCGGCACACGGATGCCGTCGAGCAGAAGATTTTCTGTGATACGCGCGGAGCCCACGGAGAAAGAGCTGATGGCGTCCGGCGCGCTGAAGAACCGAACCCAGTTGTTGCCCGTGGCTAGCGCAGCGTAGTCACTCGTTCGAAGCGGAGCTAGGAAGAGGTCGCGAGCAAACTTCGGGATGCGAGCTCGCACAGACTCACCGTTGTCCACCAGCGTTGCGAACGGAGAGCCATCAACGAGCTCCGCGTATTTCGTCGGCGCGATGCTGCCTGCGAAACAGCCCCGACCCAGCACCACGCGCAGCACCAAATCATCGGGTTGGATAGTGGACCCTTCCGGTGACCCCAAGATTCTGTAGAACGCATTGATGGTCAGAGCGTTCATCGGGACTGAAAGGGTCGTTCCCTGAATCCAATCGACGAGCACCGTCTCGGTAGCGCCACCGCTGCCGTAGTTGATTTCTCCGATGACTTCGAAGCCGCGCGCGTAGGCGAGTGGCCATTCCGCGTCGGAATAGTCGATGCCAAGGCTAATCGTCCAAACCGCGGGCTCGCCCCACTCCGGTAGCTTTACGATCTGTTGCCGGTTGTTGGCCTCAGGCCGAAACGGTACCTCAAAGCCAAAGTTGTTGTTGCCCGTCCAAAGGCCATGCGGCGTTGGCTGCACGTAGACGCTGAGCGTCGGTTCGGGCGGTTCGGGTGGGCGCCTCATCGCTTCACCTTTCCCCGTAGCTGGCGCCGTCGAACACGCGCCGAAGGAAGACGCGGCGAGTTGATAGGTCGCGCGGCAATCAGCTGCGCCGGCAATCCGACTTCCTCCGCTTTCGCGAGCAGCCAAGTTCCCGGCACGATCTTCCCGAGCTCGGTGACGAGCAGGCCCGGCGTCGATTGCGTTCCAGCTTCCTTCTTCGCAAACTGCTCCACGCGATTGCGATGCGCCATCACGTGCGAGAAAATCCGGGCGGTCTTCTTCGCTGCGAGGTCGCCCTGTTGCGCACGCCGCGCGATCTCTCGCAGCTTGCCTCGCGCGACATCGGCCTGACGGAGCGTTGCTGCAACGTCACCCGAGCGCATGTTGAGCAGAGCCTTTTGCTGCGGCGTGCCCGTCGCGAGCACGCGACGCGCTTGGTCCTTCACATTCTTCGCCTGTTCGATGGCAGAAATCGCGGCGTTGGCGGTCGCGTACGCCGCCGCGGCTGGCACCCCTACCGGCGGGAAAATTACCGCTGTTGCTCCGAGCGCCGCACCGGTTAGCTTGCTCTTCGCGACGGTCTTGACTGCGTTCGCGACCTTGGAGAGGAGTTCAGACTTTCCGATCTTCTTGACGCTCTTCAAGAAGCTGCCCGGCCACCCGCCAACTCGTGGAGTGCTGCTGCCGTGCAGGCGCTTGTGCCAGCGCTTGAGAGCCTGGCCAATGCGACGCAAGTCAACCTGAACCGTGACTGTCTGCGGCGCGGCTCCAGCCGCTTGAATGTGGACCGTTGCTTTGAGGTAGCGGCCTTCGCGCCAATAGCGGCCGCGAACGCTCACGTCCGAGGGGGCGACTCGAAGCTCGAAGTCGTTGGGCTCAGGATTCGCGCCGACAATTTCGTGCCCGAACAGGCCCAAGCATCCGATCGCCGGCGCCTCGGCGGCCATGACTTCGAACGTCGACAGCGCTGGATAGTAGTTCGTCATTGCCGTTCTCCATCACGCAAGGCTTGCCTTCCGCGCGCTCGCGCGAAGCCGCGCGGCACGATCGGTGTTGCCGAGCTGTTCGGCGTCGAGGGCCAGGCTCTCGATGTTCGAGCGGTACGTACTGAGGTCTTTCTGGCCCGCACCCTTCTTCCAGTAGAAAGGCGGTGGAACGTCAGCGACATACCGCGCGAGACGTTCGGCGGACTTCGGCCCGTAGTTACCGTCGACAGTGAGCCCCTCTTGCGACTGAAAGCGCTGCACGAGCGCCTTGTCCTCCTTGTAGCGAGCCTTCGGGACGCTCCCATTGCGAGCGATGAGATCGTTCAGGTTCGTCGCGACAGCTTCAGCCAGGATTTGCGCCTTCGAACGCTCTGGCGGGAGCGCCTGTGGTTGCGGAGCCGACGGCACAGGAATCGGCGCGGGCGGCGTAGCCGTCACGGTAATGGGAACGACTTGCCCGGGCGCAGGCGCCGGCGCGGGTACCGAACCGCCCGGCATGGATTGGGGCGGCACGATCCCCGGCGAACTGAACTCCGTGTCGATCGTCTGCATCGTGTGCGCGGCATCGAGCATCGTTCGGATCTGACGAGCCTTGGCCTCGAGCTGATCTGCGGTCTTGTTGAAGCCGCGCTTGCGCATGTCGCGTGCCAGCGTCTCGAGCGCCGCTGGATCACCTTGCAGCTGAAGCTGGCGTGCGACTTCGAGCGCAAGCTCAGGAGGCATGTTCGGATCGAGCGCCACGTTCGGACGCTCAGCAGGCGGCGGCGGTGGGACAGTGGCCGCAGCCTGAGTCGCTCGACGGCGGAGCTCTGCCGCAACTTCCGGAAACCCAGCGCGCTCGAGAATGAACGCGGTGCTCGTCAACACGGGTGCGGTGCCGTTCTGAATCGCTTCAGCCACCATTTTCTGCAGGTCTGGAGACAGCTTGGGTGCCTGCGTCGAGGGGGCAGAAGGCGTCGCAGACGCGGTTGGCGCGAGCGGCGGAGCAGAAGGGATCGGCGACACGAATGGCGGAGTTGAAGGCGGGTTCGGCACGTTCGTGTCGACCGAAGGCTGGATAGGGATTGGCTGCGCGCCTGGTGCCAAGACTGACGTCGGCGCCGGCTGCGCGCGGCGAATTTGTTCGCCTTGCATCCGCAAGAGGCGCGCCTGGTCGGGATAGCCCCGCGCCTGAAGCTGGTTCGCAACTAGGTCGAACATCGCTGGATCTTGTGTCGCGTGCGCCTGCACTACGAGCTGTCGCAATGGCAATGGCAGCGCGTCATAGGACGCCATCGACGGCTCCGCCTTGGCGCTCGACGACATGAACAGAAGCAGCCCGCCTCCGATCGCCAGTGGAATGATGAATTTTCCGATCATGATTCGATGCCCTTACGTGTTGGCAGTTGCGACAGGCACTGCCTGACGTCCTGACGAACGCAGTTGCTCGGCCTGCGAGCGCATGAGCCGCGCTTGCGCCGCGTATCCCTGAAGCTCGAGCTGAGCAGCGACGACTTCGAACATGCCCGGGTCTTGCGTGGCATGCGCCTGCACCACGAGCTGTCGCATCGGCAACGGCAGCGCGTCGTACGGGCCAGCCTGCGTCGTAGTTGGCGCCGCTTTGCTGCTCGACGTCATCAGAAGCACGAGGCCGGCTCCAATCGCCAGCGGAACGAGAAATTTCATCATGGTCTTGCTCTTTCCCGCGAGTCACATCCCCAAAATCCGAGACGGATCTTCGATGCGGCCGTCCGCACGTCGCACAAGCACGTGATAGAGGCGGCGACCGCTCGGCCGTCGTCGCCAAGTGATGCGAATCGTTGCGCGCTCTCCCGCTTCCCGGAGCTCGGCAACACGCCACGGGCCAAGGTCGTCACAGTCTCCCCAGCCACGCTCCAAGACCTGAGGAATTGCGGCGAACTCCTCTGGCTTGCCGTCATCCGGCTCTTGCCGGTATCGAACACCCGAACGGTAGAGCGGCGGCACGTGATGCGAGCGGAGATAGAGCCGATCGATTTCGATGAGCGCGTCGAGCAGAGGCTTGATGAAGAGCCCGAGAAACCTGCTCCGCTTCAACAGCGGAACTTCGCCCAAGTTCATCAACACCTGCACGCCCGCCCTCACGCCTGCACGACGGTACCGACGATCCCGGCGGAGAACTCGATCTCCCCGGTGGTCTTATTGCGCACCGACACGCTGATCTGATTTCCAATCTCTGCGGTCTTGAAGTGCACGTGCGTGTCGATGGACACCTCCGTGAAGAGAGCCGCCGGCACCTCGCCACCGCTCACCAATTGCGACGTATTGCCGACTTTCACGTCCTGGACACCGAAATCGAACGCAGCATCCGACGGAATAACGAGGCGTTCGGGACGGAACATGTCTTGCGGAGCCGCCGGGATGTTGCTGGTTGCTCCCGCGGCCACCGTCGTGGGCTGAAATCCGAGCGGAAATCGGCGTCGCTTGTTGAGATCGCGCTGCCGAATCGCGACCGCGTTCGGATCGATCTTTCGAAACTCTTGGATCTTCTGCGCGACGCGCTGAATCGCGTTCGCTTTCTTGTGCTTGCCGCGACGCGCGGCTCCAATCGACAAGGCGTGCAGCAGATCTTCGTCCGCGCCAAAGTCATCGTCCTCGCCCACGATCTCCGAGGTGCCGTTGCCGCTGACCAAGTCGAAGTCGGCACCGATGTCGCCGAAGTCGTCGTCGTCGCCCATGATCTCTTCCCAGGTGGCCATGTCTTCCTTCTCCTAAATTGAGCTGTGAAACGGATCTGAAGGCAGACCTGTAGCGTCCACCAGACGGCGGTCTGCGAAACAAGAGTGAAATAGAAATTAGTTTAGAGAGCTCGACGCAGCGCGTGTGCCAAGTCGCTGTCAGTCATCTCGCTCCGCACAGGCGCTGCCCCGATTGATGGGTAGTTGTGCGATGCCGGTCCCATGAGTTCGGGAGCGCCGCCCCAAAGCTTGTCGATGCGCTTACCGGCGAGGGCGTGCTTGCGGAAGTACATGGCGAGTGATCCCCAGAGAACGCCTTTCGAGAGTTCGAACACGCCTTCTCCAATTTTCTCGTTTTCGGAGTTCTTCTTCGCATGCAGCGCGCAGAAAAAGCCGGCACCAACACCGACAACACCGAGCGTCAAATCCGCCGGAATCGTGGTGCGCGGAAAGAAGAGGTTCCCCTCGGCATCCTCGTAGCGATGCAAGTACCCGGTCAAAGCCGCGCCGCCGGCACCCAGCATCGACATCAAGAAGTGCTCGTACTTCTGACGAAGCTCCTTCTTCTCGTTCTTTTGTTGCTCGGTACGCTCTTTGTTTTCCTCGACCTTGCTTTCCAAATTTTGGATCGTGCTCGCGAGGTTGTTCAGCTGCGCGTCAGTGATCATCGGCATGACCGGGCTCTCCTGTCTTTTTTCGACTCTGCCCGACACGCGGTGACTTCCCCAAGAATCTCTGCACCGACTGGTTAGTCATTACCGGGGAGACAGCGTGTTTTCCCGCGAAAAAGAATTTTGGGGGAAACCATCGAGTTGTGTCAGTGGATGAGGAATGAACGTCTACCGACTGAACTCAGGCGAGCTTCGTTCATGGCGCGACCGCGCAGCACGAACGGAACTCAAAAACAGCATCTTCAACCGCCACGGCGAAACCCAAATCCGCGCCCCCAGCGGCCGCATTCTGGGCGTTGCTCGCGCTCCAGAGAACTCAGGACACATCCCAATTGAGCGCTCCATCGTGCGCGGTGCGCACCACGCCGTCTCACCCGCCGAATGCATCTGCCGCGAGTGGCAGAAGCCGAAAGACAAGGAGCGCGAGCACCATCCACTCTGCGTCAACAAGCAGCACTGGGAAGCTCAGCAGACCCGAAGCCCCGATGTGTTGCGCGAGCGCGCACTCCTCGTCGCCGAACCGCCCGGTGAGGAGTCGCCCATCACCGCACTAGCGACGCCGATCGTCACCGCAACACGCGAACCCATCACCGCGCTACCCGAGCCCGCCGCCTGCGTTTGCCGGGAGTGGTCGGGCGCGACACCGGGAGCCCATCACAGCCTCTGCGAGTTCCGCGAGGCGTGGCTGCGCGCTCAGAAAGCGCCCACTCCCATGCTCGTCGAACTCGAGACTGGCGCCGAAGTCCGCGAGGCGAGCACCGACGAAGTCGAGGCGAGTCGTCAGAAGGCCGCCGATGACGGCGTCGGCGCGGTCGAGCTCAGCGACGGCAAGCTCTACTACGTGAGGACGTCGTGAACGACCGCACCCTCATCCCGCTGGAGCGCCTGCGCCCTAACCCGGACCAAGTGCGCCGCGTCTTTCACCGCATCCCCGAACTCGCCGAATCGATTTGCCGCGACGGCCTGTTTCAGAACCTCGTCGTGATGAAGGCCGATGACGAGGGCTACCACGAGATCGTCGCTGGCGAGCGGCGCTATCGCGCGATGCTCATGCTCTCCGAACAAGGTCGCCTTGCGAGCCACGACATCCCTTGCTTCATCAAAGGCGCCGAAGCCGCGCTCGCCAACGTCGTCGAGAACGTCATGCGCGAGGACGTGCCGCTCTGGGATCTCGGCCGCTCATACCTAAATCTCTCGGAGAGCGGACTCACCCAAGCCGAAATCGCTGGGCGCATCGGCAAGACGCAGGGCCACGTCTCGACGGCAATCCAGCTCGCGCGTGGACTCGCTCCCGCTGTCGTCGGCCGGCTTTCAACGCTCCCGCCCGGCACGTTTCCGGCGCAGCGTTTGCTACGACTTGCTGCGCTTTCGGACGAGCACGGCGAGCCCGACGAAGCGCACCAGATGCGCCTGTTCCGCAAGATGCTCGACGCGCCGGACCGAAAGGGCAAAGCCGCGAAACGCACGCGCACCGAGAAAGAGACAGTCTGGGATCGCTACCAACGCCTCAAGCAAGGCAAGCTCGATCGACGGATCGATCCCGTCTACCGGCCATTTCTGGATGCCGTGCTCAAATATCTGTCCGGCGCAAACGCAGGGCTCGCCCCATGATCCCGTTCTTCCGTTTGACGAGCGCCCTCACACGCGCGTGGGCCATCAATCGCGAAGTCCGACACAAGCTCGCTTCATGGCTGGCCTACACCTACCCCAAGACTGGCGTCGCCGTGTGCACGGACGCGTTGTTCGTGGTCGCGTGGGTCAACCCGCTCGGACAAATCAAGTTCGCCGTGCCGCCTTTTCAGAAGGTCCAGCGCCATCAATGCGCCAACAATCCCGGCTGGCGCGAGTGCGAATGCCGCACCTGGTTCGATCCGGAAAGCGGCGGCGCTTGGGGACTACGCGCAACCCCTCGCCATCATCCGCTCTGCATCTTCGACGATGGCGCGCTCAGACGCTGGCGGGAGGTCGAGCTCCCACAGAAGGTCGTGAAGCAAGCGGTCGACGGCAAGTTCATCGGCGAGCAAGAAGCCGCCACATCGCCGCACCGAGCTCTGCTGTGACCCCAAGCAGGCGGATAAACAGGCCCAGACGAGCGCACGGGTATCTATCGGAGGCAACTGGCTCGCCTGGGCCAAACTGATTATAGCCGCGCGTATAGTTCGCGCAACGCGCTGCCGCAAATTTTCAGACTGCTTCTTACCTCTTCACGTCGTCCGCTCGCGCCAGTATCGACCGAGTTCGGATCAACGCCTCGAGGCGACCGCTCTCCTCTAGCAACGATGCGAGAGCGCTTGAAAGTTCGGTAACGGCGCGACGGATCTGATCCGTCATAGCCGCAACGCTTTGCTTTCGCGCCGGGTCCGCCGATTCCGCAGCGCGCCTCGCCCGACGTGACGCGCCTTCGAGCATGCGCGCGTAGAGGCACGAGCGTTCGATAGCAAGCGCAAGATCGCGTCCAAGCGCATCCGCCACGTACAGAACTTTGGAGGCGCTCACGTCGGCTCTCCTTCGTACGTAGACTTTGGAACATGGCTCGACGCGCGCGGTTCGCAAGGAACGAACGTTGCGAGCAGCTGCTCGAAGCAAGTGACCTCGGCAATGCTGAGCGTGGTCAGACGTTCGACCACCCGACGAAATAAGGGAACCGAAAGCTTCCTGTTTGCCAACGCGCTGAGCTCGTCGCACGAAGACTTCCGCGCCCATCGGCGACTCAGCGCGTTCGCCCGATGCGACCGAAAAGGCATGACTACCACCAGCCACGTCGCATCTGCGCCCGACGCTTCGAACGCCGAGCCCGCCAACGGAGCCGACGGCGCGAAGAAGTCGAGCCCATTGACGCCGGATGCGCGTTGCACAATCGCAAGACGCGCGAGAAATTCGGCATTGAATGCGGACGAGGCGCCGCGCTGTTCGTAACGAAGCACAGGAATTGCCTGCTCGTAGTTTGGAAACGCTGAATCATGGGCAACCTCCAACCGACTTTTCACGACCACGAGCTCGGCGGACGCGACGTCCGTTACTGCGACCACGGCCCGACCGTCCGCAACGCTCACCAAGAGCCACTGCGCTCCGCGCAATGAACGCGCGGCAGCTTTGAGAATTCTGCGCGGAACACCAAACCGAAGCGGTGCGCCGGGCGACGAACCCTTCGAAAGATTCACCGTCACCCGCACCAGGGTGCACCCGTCGCTGGCGTAGATTCGGCCGGCGCTCGCGTCGAAAACAATCTGACTCAAGTCCGGACGCCGTTGGTCGGTACTCGCGAACGCGCAAAGCGCCTCGACCTCGACCTTCGTAAGCAGAAAACCGTCGCGGAAAATGCTTGGCATGTGACCGTCTCCCTGTTCTGCGTGCGAAGCACTCACCGCGACCAAAACACGTGCACCACGCCCTCGACCTCCAACGCGAACACGTCGCCGGAGAGTTCGAGATCACGGCTGTAGCGATCGTAATCGAAGTAGAAACGCAATTGCTCGGGCATGCTCTCGAGCTCACCCGTGTCCGAGAGATACTCCTCCGCCCAATCCGCGAGCGAAGAACCGGACCCCGCGCGCTGTTCTTCGACGGCGCGCTTCGCGTCTTCCAGATCGCCGAGGTGCGCCAGCAGCGCTCCGCCAAGCTGCCCGTGCTCCTCGATGAACTTTGCGATCTCGGCGACGTCCGCGATCACCTCGTGTTCGGCGACCTGGGCGCCGCAAAACCCCTCGTAGTCATGGATCGCCCATTCTTCGGCTCCGAGTACCGGCGAGCGGGCGAGCATCGAGCGAATCTCCGCCTCGATTCCCTCCGCCGTCTGCGCTGCCTCGATCCACTCCCCATGCAGCATGCCGGCGTTGTACGCGGCAAGGCACGCCACGAAAATGCGCGGAGTTTCCGCCATTGTGCTTGTCCTTTGTGAGCTCCCGGGAACCGCCGGGTCGGATCCGCAGGATGCCCTGCGGACTTCGAGAACATACTCCCCCTCGCGCCCAACGTCAAATATTAAATTGGTCGCAATTGACCCGAAAGTAGCCGATATTTAGCAGCCGATGGTTAGGTCCCACGCGCCCGCTTTCGAGCACGTTGAGCTTTCGGGTCGTGTCATTCGATGCGTAGCGCCGAACGCACAAACGAGTGCATTTCTCGAACGTGCGCAGAACCTCGCAGCGCTCCCGCGTACGACGCCGAACGAGATGCGCGCGTTCGTGTTCAGCTCGGACAATCCGATCATGGCGCGACACCCAACGCTTCCGGGCGCCTACCCCGACGAGGCAACGGTGAAGGACCCGCTCTACTGGGTGTGCGTCGATCTCATCCAGCGAGTCGAGTTGCGCGCGTGTGGGCTGCCGCTAGAGCGTGCCGGTGCGCCGTTCACTACCTCAGTTTCTGAAGCCGCGGCGCGCCTGTCTCGTCATCGGCAAGCCATCCACAACGCGGTGAACAACCGCACGCTCCATGCCTGGATGCACGACGGCCGCTTGTACTTGCTGCCCGCCGAAGTTGCAGCGTATGACGTTCCCAGGCGCGGTCGCCCTCACCGCCAAAAGCAATGAGTTCTCCCCTTCGATTTCGCGTCGGAACCAAGTTCGGAATCGCCTTCCAGGCACGCCTGCCGTCGAACGCGCAACTTGTACGAAAGGGAACCGGCGCAGAAGGCCTCCTTACCGACTGGGCTGCCGTTGGCGTGCGGTCGATCCTGAAAGATCACTGGCAGGACGGGCAAGGCCGCTGGCAGGACAGCGTCTATTTCTACGAGCTCGCGCCAGGCGACGAAGACAACCGCATCGCCGTCGACGAGTTCTACGTCGCTGGCGGCTTCACGATTGTGCGTCACGAGACGGTTCCGCACCGCGCGAATGATGCGTGGAAGGCGTTTGTGGCGCGCTAGTTGAGGAATTAGCGCCGCCCCGGCGCTGTCGGCTTTTCCCAGTGCGTTCCTTTCGGACCTCGCGTCGGTCGAGACCGCCAAGGTCCATTTACCTTCGCCTTCGCAGTCGCACGCGCCGTCGTGGACTAGAGACGACGGATGCGTACCTGGGCGCACAGCGCACTGCGGCGCTTGGTTAAAAAGTCGCCTCCTGTACGTCGCGCACCGCTGTCCTCGCCCACTTGGCCGTCGAATAAGCTTGCGCAGAAAAGATGCGCATGGCTCCGCTGTAGTTTCTCTCGCGGGTCCGTGCATTCGGCGCTCAGGCGCGAGTGCTGGCGACAGGGCCCTACCAATACCCGTTGTAAGCAGACTTGCCGCGTGAACACTTCTCAAAAAAACTGAAGCCATGGAACTCGCCGCCGAACCGAAGGTCTTCAGCTGGATGGGTACTGGCGGTGTCGTTGCGGATTCAGAACTCGTCTTCTACGCAGATGAGAGCGGCAACACATTCGCCAATCATCTGGATGCTGCGCAACCGTACTACGTGACAGGTGGCTGGCTATTGCGAGCCGCCGACGTTCCATTGGCACAAGCGATCGTCGCAGGTATTCTCGCCTCCACCGATTTGGACGAGCTGAAGGGCTCTCGGCTGATGAAGACAACTCGGGGGCAACGCGCGGCAGGCGAACTCGTGCCGAGACTTCTTAGATTTGCAACGCCGATTCTTGTTGTGATCGAGAAGAAGTACGCACTCGGGGCACGGCTCTTCGATGACTTTGTGATGTATCCTGGCGGGCCGTTTTTTCCCGCATGGCCCGATCGAGAAGTAGGTCGAAAGTTCGCGACGATCTTCGCAACCCTTCCTGACGAAGCATTGAGCCATGCAAACAATTTCTTAACAGAGCGCGCGCCGGAGACAGCAAAAGCGTGCGCCGCGGTGATCGAGCAAGCATTGAGGGCCGCCGGACATGAGGACGTTGCGGAAGTGGTGAGAAGATCCACCGCTGCGCCATCCGCATGGTGGACTGGGAGCGAGATCATCAAACGAAGCGGGTCTCCAAATGTTACGGGCTACAACACGCTGCTTCAGATGCTTGAGCTCCTTGCGCTCGCATGTGCGCAACACATCAGCTTGGTGCATGATGAGCTGCATCAACTCGCACCGGTCTACGATTTCTATCAGAATCATGCCTCTAGGGCTGACCTCAGCCAGTCAGAGGAATTTTTTCAGAAGGCTGGTTGCCCGGGCCGCGTAGCTCACGTGTCGCCACCCAAGTTCGTGACATCGCATTCAGAGCCGCTGATACAGGCGGCGGACGTCCTTTGTAGCGTCGCCACGTCCTTCCTATCTAGAAGAAGCCTCGCGAGCAGACCTTACACGAATGAGGCGAGAGATTTGGCCTTGCTCGCGCTCTGGGGATTCGTCGAACCCGATCTCTCCGACTACTTCGCTTTCATCGGCCTGGCTGACGCTGGCATGCGTATTGGTCAGTCGCTCGTAGACCTCTTCTCCTCGCACCCACTGTACGAAGTTTCCGACTAGAGCACTCCCGTTGCAGTTCGCCATCGAGCATGGTGTGATCAAGCGAAGACCGCGCGAAGTCCTCCGGACCGAGCATTATCGCGCGTCTCGCATTGGATCCGCGCGGTCATCGGACACCGGGTGTCACGCTCGAGAAGCACCCTCACGAGGTCGACCCCCAGCAGAGGCGCTATTCATCTCCGAGCAACACCCGGTTCGCATTCTCCTTCTGCTCGCGGACGTCATTGACGAAATGGGCGGGCGCGAGCTCGCTCACTCCGCCAGCGCTCGCGCGTCGACATCCATTCCGTTCATGTATGCTACAGCGGCGACGCCGTCCATCACAACGGCTTTCCTCGACGCGGACGTAGCCTCCGTGCAGAAACCGCTCACACCCGATTCTCGCTGCAAGAAGGTTCGACGTGCTCACTGGCAGGCAATCAGCGGGTCACATTGCGCGGTGTCGACGAATGCTTGCATAGTACCCCCCGAAACGTTAGCTCAGCAGATCGAGGCAACGAGGTGCAGTGACCGACGATAAGCAAGCTCCGCAAACGCCCGATCCTGCGCTCGCAACGAAGCCGCTCGCTATTGCCGCAAGACAGAGAGGTCGTGCCGGGCAGGATTTTACGGAAAAAGTGAAACGCGTCCTCGCCGATCGTGTCGGAGGCATCTGCTCGAAGCGGGGATGCGGGAAACCAACCCGGGGACCGCACAGCGATGAGGACAAGGTAGTCAATATCGGCAAGGCAAGCCACATCCACGCCGCCTCGCCGAACGGCCCGCGTTATGATCCGAATCAGTCCCCGCGAGAGCGCAAGTCCGCAGCCAACGGTATTTGGCTCTGCGCTGACTGCGCTACTGACGTCGACGCCGACGCCAAAAAGTACCCGGCGGACCTCCTCAAGGGCTGGAAAGCCGAAGCGGAAAGACGCGCCGCGTTTCGCCTAGACCTGAGGTCACAGAACAACATCCTCCAGGCGCTTCGGGAGTCCACGAGCGGGTTACTCTCCTGGCCGCAACATCTTCCAGGGGGCGCGTGGCTCGAGCGGCCGGCAATGAATGAAATCCGGGCCATTCTAACCGATGAGAAGACTCGGGTGCTCGCTCTGCTTGGGGCGCCAGGCTCGGGTAAATCCGCATTGCTGGCGCGTCTGAGTGGAGAGCTCGCGACGCAGGGTTGGAACGTCGTGGCCATCAAGGCCGATCGCCTGCCTGCCGGCATCTCGAACTTGCGTGGCTTGGAATACCACCTAGGTATTGAAATACCGTTGACCGAGGCCATCTATGCCCTGAGTCGAACAGGAAAGACCGTGCTCATTCTGGACCAGCTGGACGCTCTGTCGGACCTGGTTGACCTCAGGACGGAGCGGCTGAGCGCCCTGCTGGCTTTGGTGTCGGAGACCTGCGGATATGAGAACCTGAACGTCATTTGCTCGGTGCGCGACTTCGATTTTCGGCACGATAGCCGGTTCGCGCAGCTTCATGCGACCGAAGTACGCCTCGAACCGCTTTCGGATGACGACGTTGATCAGGTGTTGAAGTCGTTCGGCATGGACTCGGCGCGTATGACTGCCAAGCTCAAAACGCTGCTCGCGCTTCCGCATTGGTTGAATGTGTTCGTGGGCCTCCCGTGGGACACAGCATCATCGCTTCCGACGTCTTGGCAGGCTCTATTGGAGAAGTTCTGGGAGTACCGCGTGCTAGCCCCTGCGGAGAACGCGGTTGAGCATGATCGGGCCGTTGACGAACTCGCGCGAACAATATTTGACACCGAGGAGCTCTGGGTTCCGCGCGCGCGCCTCGCCAGGATTGAGCCGAGCCTTCAGCGTCTACTCGCCGCGGGAGTGTTCTCCGTCGATCCGATCGGCTCCCGAATCAGTTTCGCTCACCAGTCGCTGTACGAATTTGCTCGTGCGCGCGCATTCGTCGCAAGCGAATCGCTAGCTGCACACGTTATCGCACGACAGGATTCGCTTTTCGTAAGGCCTACCGTCTGGACGAGCTTGCAGTACCTTCGCGAAGTTGATCAGTCGCGTTACGCGAAAGAAGTGAGTGCTCTCTGGACGACTTCCCTTCGACCACACTTGCGTCTGCTTCTCATCGAATTTGTCGCGCAGCTATCAGACCCGGACGAATCCGAGATCCGGCTCTTGATGCCAACCTTTCAGGACCCTCGTTGGATGGCCGCGGCTTTCAACGCGGTCTCGCGCAGTCGTGCATGGTTGCGGCGGATTCGCCATGGCCCATTGAAATCCACGATGCTTGGAGCCTGCCCTAGCATTGCGTACGGTGCGATAGTTGCATCACTCCGGACCGACCGGGACGAGACACTGTCGCTGCTGGCGGCGTGCTGGAAAGACGTACCGGAGCGCGCCGGCCTAGTACTCTCTGTGCTCCGGCAACTCGACGATTGGAACGATGATGCGCGTGACTTAGCAAGTAATGCCCTCTCGCTAGACGAGAACATCGCGGCGCAGTCCGTCGACTCCCTCGGATGGCAGCTCAAGAAGAAAGCCCCAGTCTATGCAATTCAATTGATTAGCGAGAGCCTTCAGAGAACCTTCGACCGGCTGGAAGGAAATCTACCTCGTACTCCCGAACCTGCCGAGACGGCATCCCCTGAAGACCGAATTCGATGGCACTCGGAGCGTGAGCCGCGCGAAACAATTCGGAAGGTACTAGGTGAGGTATCTCAGATTCACGCCTTGAACGATCTGGCTAAGGCGGCCCCAGAACAGTTTGTGCGCACGTTCCTACCCTGGGTCGAGCGCGTCTTGGCGCACGCCGCGGAAGCTCCCCGGTGGCGTCGGCAATACCGAGTCGACTATGTCTTTGATTGCTCACGAGACGACTTTGGAGACCGCGGATTTCCGCAGGCGCTGCGTTCAGCCATCGAAATTCTGGCTTCTTCAAATGCAGAACAGTTTTGGTCGCTCTGCTCGGTCTGGAGCAGCAGCGACCTGCACGCCATACACCTCCTCCTCTCCTACGGCATTGAATTGGCTGGATCGCGCGATCCTTTCCGGGTGGTGAACTATCTACTCGGGGACGTCAGACGATTCCAGGTCGGCGAATTCTCCGATGACGATGTTCGAACGATCGCAGTGCTTCATGCAATTCAAGAAGTCGTCGGGCCAGACGACTCCGCGCGACTGGAGCAGGCGGTGCTAGCCGCGGAGTTTTTCTCGGAAGCCACGGAAAGGCCGGCTGAAAGCAGAGCGATCGCCCGCCAGCTCAATCGCGAGCATCGAGCGAGGCTTCTCAAAGCGCTGCCTTCATCATTTTTGAGCGCGGGAACCGCGGCAATGTTGGAGCAAGAGTTGCGAGCGCTCGGCGAAGTGAGCGTCCCCCGTTCAGCGAGAGTAGGCCCTCAGCCGATAGAAAGCCCGATGTCTTCACGACAAATGGAGCGCGCACGCGACGATCACATTCTTCGACTTTTTGAAGGACTCCCTGACTCAACACGATACCGACATCCAAAACGATTCCGGGATGGCGGAGCAGTCGAAGCGTCGCGGGAGTTTGGACAGTTCGCGCGGCTCCACCCTGAGCGCGCAATCAAGATCATCGCTGCACTGAGTCCGCAACAGAACGAGCTGCCCGTGGGAGACGGTATTGACGCGCTCGCTGAGACGAATCTCTCGACGAGTGAGCTATTTTCTACTATCGCGGGTTGCCACGCTCGCGGATTCTCCTCCGAACAGTTCAGGATTGACGCGGCACGAGCACTCGGGAAACGCGCGAAGCAGCCGGGTGGGCTCCCACAAGAAGCGATTGCTTTGTTCGCTGCTTGGCTCGCGGACACCCCCACCCGCGAGCGTACAATTTCCCGACTACTCCCCGACGACCATAGCGGCCATCCGCCATTCCTCGCCCACGGTGGCGGAGCGTTCGACTCCCCCGGTGGGAATTACCCGATACTTCAGACACTGACCGACGCTTTGCTCGGAGCAGAACCGGCGCGAAAAGCCGACTGGCTCGAGCTCCTGGGACAGCACGCTGCTCGAGACGAACAGCCAGCGGTTTGGAAGGCCTTTGCGCATTCGCTACGGTGGCTTGGGATCTGTGACAGACGTAATGCGGAACCATTGCTAATCACCCTAATCGATCGATACCCAGAGATCCTTGAGACAAGTCGTGGGGTGGTTCTGCTCGCAATCTCTTCGCGGTGGGTGCGACCGAGTACGGTCAAGAAGTGGGTGCGCGCGCTCGATATCAGTTCCTGGCAGTATGCTAAACAAGCGGTAGCAGAGGTGATTACCGTCCTCGCGACGAAGCGTCGCGGGTTCGCGTGGGCCGAGCGCACACTCGCTTCGATGCTGGACCGAAATTCCGTCGAGCATGCCGTTGGGGTGGCCCACGCCGTCGCAAATCTCTGGCACAATGCTAGCGATCGCGACGTCCTTGCGCTGTACATGCGCCGCCTCGTGGCTCTTGGGCACGTCTCCGTGGACGAACTGTTGTTGCGCAGCCTCGCATACGATGAACGGTCAGATGACGATGCGACGGCAAGCATTCTCGCTGCTTTTGCAAACCGAGAAGCACCATTCCCGCTCGTTCACGCTCACGACGCCGTTACGTGGACCAGCAAGCTTGTCCACCAAGCACCAGAATCAGTTTGCATCTTCCTCGAGCGGCTTGTCTCAACTGCGAGTGACCCAGCTGCACTGCCACTCGGGATGGCTTCAGCAGAGCTAGTCAATGCGGCAGTGACGCTTCAGCGGATCCACGGGTTTCGCGACCGAGGTCTAACGCTTTTCGAGCGCCTGCTCGAGCTAAACATTCATGGCGTGCGCGAAGCTCTGGACAACATCGACCTTGGTCGAAAGCGAAATTCCGACTAAGAAGGACGTGCGCTGCTCGCCGCACCAGAATTACCGCGCGAGCCCGCGAGCCTCCTCATCTCGAATTCTGTCTCCGGGCCAGTCGCGCCAGGTCGCCGCCGAAAGTACGGCAACCGTGCGAGCCTTCGTTACGTCGCTGCGCGGGATGGGGCCATTCAAGTCAACCGAAGCGTGATTCGCTCGGAACTCGTCTTCTACGCCGGCCCTACCGCCCTACCCTCACGGAATCGTCCGATCGCCGAATACTTAGACCCCCCAAAGACGCACGTCTGTCCGGCGAACTCGTTCGGCCCCTTTTGAATTTGCACGATTGCGCAGTGAGTTCCTGGTCCAACAGCGACCCGACGAAAGCCAACGAGCTGAAGATTCGAGGATGTGGCCGCGGAGCAGTAAACGCCAGTCTGCGCCTCCGTTGCCTGGCCTTCACCGACAGTGCTGCCGTCAAGCACGAAATACAGATTGCAAGAGCGCCGAAGAACGGTGTGTGACCTGGTGTCGTGGAGGTGCGAGCCCGACTCGGACTCTAATCGGCAAGCGCGTCGAGCAAGTGTACGAGTTCCTCTCGACTGAAAGGCTTCCGGAGCAGGGGCCGCTTCAGCATCGCGAGCCATTGGCGGTCCAAGTCAGTCAAGACGCCACCGCTCATGAACGCAAGCCTGCTCAGCAGATGGGGATGCGCCCGGTCGATATGCTCAAAGAATTCACGACCACCCATCCCGGGCATGACAACGTCACAAATAATTCGATCGAATGGCTCACCGGCGTCAATGCGAGCAAGCGCCTTGCGTGCTCCTCGTTCGACGGTGACACAACACTCGGGTAGGTGCCTAGCGATCAACGGACCGAGCATCGGTTCATCGTCAATCACCAAGACGCGCATTGCATGCGAAGTCTCAGTTTGAGCCGTTCCGCGAAATCCAGTGGTCGACATACAGCGCGGTCAAATCGAGCAACGTCCGTGCCGGTGCCAAGCGCGACGAGCTCCAGCGCTATGTAACGTTCAGGAGCGCTCTGGCGGTTGTGGCTGTCCAGGTGTCAGGTGACCGACGGTTCGCGAACGGGCGCGCGTAGGTGAGATATGCCAACCAACGCACGCGGTGAATCGCGTTCGATGCGAGCATGCAGGCCACTCCCACCTGATCTTCCTCTACGAGCGACAACATGCGCTGGAGGTCTGCATCGAGCTCTGGACGTCGCGCATGATAGCGGTATCGCGCGGGCACGGGTCCCTCTCGCTCCACCAACTCCGCGTCCACGAGCGCGTCCAGCGCCTCTTGAACCGCGTGATCCGAGATCCCAAGTTTCTCGCTTAGCTCGGCCGCGGTCACGACCGCGTCGGCGTGCTGGGCCAACCAAATCACCGTGCGTAGTGCCTCGTGCGACGTGACTCGCTCGAACAAAAATCTTTGGACGTCGGAAATGGTGGCGTTAGCCATAGGCAAAGCCGAACGGAGCGGCTTGCCTACAAGATACCTTCTAGGTGAGGTTTGAAACCCCGCCGCGTTACTCGACATACGGGGCGTTGGATCGCCGCACAAATGCCACAACAGGCAATATTGCCTCACCGCATGCCGCCGGCGCTTCCCTCTATTCCGTCGCGGCTCGCACGTCCGGCGCAGCCAGCGTTCCCCAAGCCACACTCGGGAAGGGCTTGCCCGGTTTGGCAAACAGGTATCCCTGCAGCAATTCGCAGCCGAGCTCAATCAGCACGTCGCGCTCCTCGGCCGTCTCGACACCCTCGGCCACCACTTCGATGCCCATGCCCTTGGAGAGTTCGATCAGGGAACGGATCACGCGACGCTTCGTTGCGCTCCTGTGCACATCGCGGATCAGCGACATGTCGAGCTTGACCACGTCCGGTTCTAGCAGGGCAAAGCTCGAGAGGCCTGCGTAACCCGCGCCCATGTCGTCGACGGCGATACGAAAGCCCAATTCTCGCAGTGCGGCGACACGCAAGCGCGCGTCGCGAACGTCTTCGAGCGATGATCGTTCGGTGATTTCGAGCACCACGCGGTTGGCAATCTTGGACAACGCCGCGTCAGGATCAGAGAGATTGGGGTCGAGCAGATCCCGCACGTGGAGATTGACGAACAGGCGGACCTCCGGTGCTTCGACGGCCTCGCGAGCTGCCTTCTCTCGCACGATACGACCGAGCGCGTCGAGTCTTCCCAACCGCTCGGCCGCGTCCAACACTGCGTTAGGGTGTGGCAGCGCCGGCTCGTTACTTCGCAGCAAGCTCTCGAAGGCGTGAACGGTGCGCGTCTTCACGTTCACGATTGGCTGAAAGGCGATCCACAACGTGTCGAGCGCGCGATCGAGGCTGACCTCCAGACCGGCATGATCGGCACCCAATGCAGCGTCTCGACCGAGTAGCTCAGCCGCCTCCTGTTTGACCCGTGCGATGCGACTCACGCGGATTCCGTGCTCGACGACCTGGCGCAAGTTTTCGTTCTGAATCGGCTTGATAAGGTACTGAAACGCTCCATTGTCGACGGCTTCGGCGGCGGTCTTTACGGCCGGGCTGCCTGTCGCGAGAATCACGGGAACCAGTAGGTCACGACGCCGCACCTCTTTCAGCAGCTGAAGGCCATCCATGTCCGGCATCGAGATGTCACTGACGACCACGTCGAACGGCCGCTCGGAAAGCTTGACGATCGCTTCCGCGCCGCGCGCTGCGGTCACGACCTCGTGCCCGCGCGCCTTTAGGACGCGCGCGAAGCCACGCAGTACCTCGGGTTCGTCATCCACTAGCAGCACGCGACCGATCGGAGGCGGATCGTCCGTCAAAACGTTGGCGACTGCGAACTTGCCGGAGGTCTGGAGGCTTGCGGCGAGATCCTGATCGGTAACTTTCCGCAGCGCCAGGACGGTCTCGATCCGCTCGCCCAACGAGTCGCGCTGTGGAGCGTCTTCTGCCTGGCGGTTCACGGTCACGCTGAAGCTTTCCGCAGCCGGGACGCCGTCGCGCGGCGGAGCGTCGGCAAGCGCTCGCAACGCCCTGAACCGTGCAAGCACCTCTGCGGCGGACCAGATCAACACGAGACACCCGAGGGTCGACAGCGCGACGAAGGCACCCTGCAGAGCGCGAACCCGTCCGAGCTGCGCACGCGCAAGCTCTCGACAGTGCGTCGCCGCCTCGCCGGCACACGTGGAGATTTGCTCGAGTTGTTCGAAGGCCCACAGACTCGTCAGTCCGATGCCAAGCAGCACAATGACCAGCAGCGCCACGCTCGATGTGAGCCGCGCGTTGAACCGCGCAGGCGACGGCATCAGCTGAACAATCCCTCGCGACTTTTAATACACAGACTAGAGCTCGGCGCTATGGGAAACGCAAGAGTGAATCCGTACTCAAGACCCACCCGGGGAATCGCTCGAAGGCACAGCATTTGCTCCTGGCAAGCGAAGAGGATTGGCGCATTCCGCCGACGTATTCATGGGTAGGAGCCGGTAAACCAACGGCATCGGATGGCCGGCACGTCTCCATAGTATTCTTTCGGCCATGCCCCTTTATGTCGTCCGCTGGCCGGGTCTACGAGCATCACTGATTAGCGCAAGAGACGAAGCTGATCTGATGGATCAGATCGACGAGGTCGACTCCCCGGGGGAATGCACCTGGCGTCGATACAATGGCCCCCTATGGCTGAACTTTCGCATGCGTGCCGAATACCGCGTGGTGGCCAAATGTGGCGGACGCCTGAGGAGCGACGAGATCGTGATCCAGCACGTTGCGGACGACTTTTCGGACCAGCCGCTCGTCGTTTCGCCACTCGGTGACAATAGCGGGGAAGCAGCGCTCGAGATGCGTGACGCTGTCTTGCGAGGCGCGTTCCCAAGCGTGGCGAAGGTACTGGAAGACGGGGAAGAAGGCGCCGAGGCGGACGAGACGGCGAGTGCAATTGTCGCTGACATTGCCAGCCACGCGGAGGACGTCCGATTCAAGAGCACGACGTTCGGCCCTGGCCCGGGTCTGACCTTGGTCCGCACGGATACCTGGGCTTTTATGTTCGGAAAGGGCGCTCCAACCGAGATCTCGCCCTTGCTGTTCGAAGACTTTTGCTACGGCCTAGCACCCATCGCGCCGAACCGGGATGGCCTAGTACGAGTTGCAGAGGTTCGTGTCTACCTTGAACGCGGCAGACCCGTTGCAGCCGACGTTGGCAAGGGTCTGGCTCTGCGTACCGACGTGGATGGCTGGATTCACAAAGCGCACAAGGCCGACGCCTTTGATAAGGATCAAGACGAGAATTCACCTACGAGGCGTTTCGAAGCGCGCCGTAACAGCGCTGTGCTGTGGTCGCTGAGCCAAAAGGAAATCAGGCAGCTCCGCGCCGCCGTAAATCGGAAGGCACGAAGACCCATTTTCACGGGCTACCGCGAGCAGTAGCAGTGGCGAGGAGGGTGTCGGCTTCGACAAGGATCGCTTCGAACTCGGTCGCGCGCCGCGCTCCTCGCTCCGGCCAGGTTCGTGGGAGCGATAGTCGGCGACCGCGACCGCCGGCTCTTGTCAGCACCATTCGCGGGCGCGAGACGGAACCTTGCCTGCGCGTCAAAGCGATGCCTAGCGATCCCGTACAAATGCACTGCCGTGGGCAGCCGTCGCGCGCTCAATCGCGAGATCAAACGCTTTTGCGTCAAGCCACTCACCTTTCAGCACAATTGCGCGCGGTCATTCAGTACCCGCGACTGCGCCGCTCTTCGTGGCGAAACTCGTTTGGATTATGAACGCAGTTGCGCGCCGAGCTCCGGAGGTGCGATTTTGTATTTCATTGGGGCGCAGGGAGGTGCATCCCAATGCAACAGCCGGTCAACTTCGAAGCATTGTTCGCATCCGTGCCGGCGCTCTACCTGGTACTGACGCCGGAGCTCACCATCGTGGCGGTGAGCGATGCGTATCTGCGTGCAACGATGACGCGCCGCGAAGAAATCATCGGCAAGAATCTGTTCGACGTATTTCCCGACAACCCGGACGACCCAGCAGCAACGGGTGCGCGAAACCTGCGCGAGTCCCTCGAGCGCGTCGTTGAGCGGCGCGAGGCGGACGCCATGGCCGTTCAGAAATACGACGTTCGCAAGCCCCCCGAAGAGGGCGGCGCGTTCGAAGAACGGTTCTGGAGCCCCTTCAACTCTCCGGTTCTCGATGAGAGCGGGAGACTCCTGTACATCATTCACTGCGTTGAAGATGTGACTGAGTTTCTACGCCTTCGCGAACAGGAAACGCTTCAGCAGAACCGCGTCGACGAATACAAGAGCCGCGCCGCAAACATGGAGGCCGAAATCCTCAGGCGCGCGCAGCAACTTCAGGAAGTGAACCGAGAGCTGAGACAGCTAAAAGCTGGACTCGAGGTCCGCGTTGAAGCACGTACAGCCGAACTACGCGATGCGAACCAAGCGCTCGCCCGAAGCGAGGAACAACTGCGGCGTTCGCAAAAGCTCGAAGCGGTAGGGCGACTCGCGGGAGGGATCGCGCACGATTTCAACAACCTGCTAACTGCTGTTATCTCGTATAGCGAAATTCTCTTGAACGAGGTACCCGAGCTCTCTGGACGTGAAGAGCTCCAAGAAATTCACCGCGCAGGGCAACGCGCGGCCACCCTGACCCGCCAACTCCTTGCCTTCAGTCGCCAGCAAGTTCTCGAGCCCAGGGTTTTGGATTTGAACGAAATCATCAAGGGCTGCAGCAATCTCCTTCGGCGCATACTCGGCGAGGATATCGAGCTCCGCACGATCGCCGGACCACTTCTCGGTCACGTGCGTGCCGACCCGGGCCAGCTCGAGCAAGTGATCATGAACCTTGCAATCAACGCGCGCGACGCCATGCCGAACGGCGGAAAGTTGTCCATTCAAACGGCGAACGTTGAGCTCGATGAAGTCCACGCACGCGAGTACCTCGGCATACGCCCGGGCCTTTACGTAATGCTCGCCGTGACGGACACCGGTGTTGGGATGGATCGCGCGACGCAGAGCCGAATCTTCGAGCCATTCTTTACGACCAAAGACCAAGGCAAAGGTACTGGTCTGGGCCTCTCAACGGTCTTTGGCATCGTAAAGCAAAGTGGCGGCGGCATTTGGGTGTACAGCGAACCTGGTGCCGGAGCGACATTCAAGCTGTACTTCCCCCGAACAGATGCTGCGCTCGACTCAATTCCGCCATTGGACTCGCAGCCTAACGCGCATCGCGGAAGCGAGACGATCCTGCTCGTGGAGGACGACGAGCAAGTAAGGAACGTGGCAACGAGCATCCTACGACGCTGCGGATACCACGTACTGGAAGCGCGCACGCCCGCGGAGGCGCTACTCATTTCCGAGCAACACCCGGTTCGCATTCACCTTCTGCTGACGGACGTCGTCATGCCGAAAATGAGTGGGCGCGAGCTCGCTGAACGCCTCCACCGCTCGCGAGCCGACATGAACGTTCTATTCATGTCTGGCTACACTGACGACGCCGTTCTGCATCACGGCGTCCTCGACTCGGACGTAGCCTTCGTACAGAAACCACTCACGCCCGATTCTCTCTGCAGAAAGGTTCGACAAGTGCTCGACGGCGTCCGCGGATCCCCCGCCGGTAACCTAAGATCGGCGAGGTAGTCGAATCGCGCCTCCAAGCGTGCCGTTGCGATTCCGGCGTGCTCAATGAGGGGGGCGCCCGGGCCCATCGCGTTCTGTGCCGCCTAGGCTGGCGGTGTTGAGGAAATCGGCGCAATAGAGGAAGGGCGGCACCGCGCGCTGGAAGTCACCAGCGCTTCCTCGGCAGGTGACCGCGTCGGCCCTCCCCTGCTGCCTTGTACGACACGTACGTTGGGACAAAGATCACTGAACTCGCGTATCACCTCATCGGCGGAGGGGTCGAATTCGGTAAGTTCCGACAGGTCGAGTACGTTGACCCCTGCTTCGTTGCTCGCGACGAGGTGCAGGAGTTCTCGAAAGCCCGTCAGGGCCGAACGTGTCAACCCACCGGCAGCATTCAAACGGGAACCGCTCCTGGCCAACCGAATCATGCCCTTGAGGTTTCAACGACGGCGCGTGAACCTCAGATAAGGGCACACACCACGAACATCGTGCTCATCTCAATTCTAGACGCTCGTCCCAGTTCTGGACGAGAGGACGCCAAGTGCTGGCGTACCAAGGCGGCACCCGCAAGCGATATCCCGAGCTGCTAGCACCACCACGGCGCCGCGGCCCACGCGACGAACGCCTTCACGTGCTCATCGTCCCAGCGCGACAACGCGCGATGCACATCGAAGCGCCCGCGATTGGCCTCGCCTGCCGGAGCGGCGACAAGCCCGAACTCGGACCAGTCGTCCATCCAGTTCCACACGCTGAGCACGAACAGCGCCGCTTCCTTCTCGCCGCTGCTCATGGGAACGCAATACTTCGCAAACCGAACCGCATCCCACGGTTTGAAGAGCTCTGGTGCGACGCGACGTCGCAACGACGGAAACGATCGCGTCAGGGCCTCAAGTTGCTGGATCTTCTTGGCTAACATGTGCTCCGCTCCCTTCTTGCCTATCGACTGCGCGGCAGTCTTCGAAATGCTCGCGCGAAATCTTGCAGCGATTGCTCGGTGACGTTCTCGCGTCCGGTTTCGTCAACGAGGAGGTTCGTTGCGAGCTCTTGTGCCGCGAACCCGAGCTCTCCAGTGAGCGCGCGCATTGCGAGCACACGCGGACCGATGCGCGGCGTGCGGGCTGGCGGCTTGGCGACAGGGAGCACCCGATTTCGTTCCCCCAAGACGTAGAGCCTGTAGAGCACTCCGGCGAGCTCGCGATCTGGAATGCAACGAAGGCGATCGAGGCCGGACTGCTCGTGCAGGAGCAGCGTCGGGTCGAACGGGTAGTCCTCGACGCCCGCCGCTCGTTCACCAGGGTCGGATGGATCGCCTGCACGCCCTGCTGCCGGCGGCGACTGCCTCTCGCACGCTCGGTCACTCATTGGCTACCTCAGCCTCGCTGCGAAGCAGATCGAGCGCCTTTGCAACTCCCGGTGAGGTCACCCGCGCGCGCCCGTCCGCGCCGGGCAGATTGCGGCGCACGACCTCCAGGCTCAGCGATGACAGGCCAAGTCGCTTCCCGTTTGACGACCACCAGGGCTGGCGGGGGACGGTCCGAGCTACGAACTCGAGCGCCGTCTGGGGAATGCCCGCGGCATACGCCTTGAGAACCGCTTGAACGCCGGGATCGTCGTCGTAGCTGCCGAGATAGCTAGCGCCGGCACCGCTTGCTTCAGCGAGCGCCGTGGCGACGCTCTTGACCTCCAGCCAGCGTTCCGGACGCAAGGTGCGGCCGAGTCGCGGATTTTCCAAAACCAGCGCGGCGCGCTGCTGGATCGGCAATTCGAGGGCGGCGTGCACCTCGTTCGCCGCTTTGAAATTGAATTGCTCATCCTCGTCCTTCTTCCCTGAAACCGCATTGGTGGTAACGGCGGGCGCGGTGGATGAAACGCGTGGTGTAACGGCGCCTGTAACGCGTGGAACGCCCGTCTGAGCGCGCTCGTATGAAGGATGAAGATGATCTCTTTGTTTGTCTTTCTCTGTATTTAGAGAATGCGAAGGACCTAGATTTCTTTCACCGCGCGAGGATGAAACGTTGCATGAAACGGCGGCTGCAACGCGTGAAACGCCCGGTGAAACATCGTCTGTAACGGCCTCGGCGCGGGATGAAACGAGCGCGCCGCGCTCTGCCGCGGCGCGCTTCTTTTCGCGGTGTCGCTGGACGCGCTCGGTGGACGAGGCTGGCGTTCGGGTTGGCTCTAGCCGGACCTGTGCTTCGGAAGGTGGCACCCGCACTACCTGTGATGCGGGAAGTTCTGGGATCCAAATCGAGTCGGTGTCGCACCCGAGGACGCCTTCGCGAAGCAGAAGGGAAATTGCGGCTTGGACGAGTTCGCGCTCTTCGCTGCGCGGTGCCAGCGCTTCGACTAGCGCCGCCTGCGGATCGCTCGCGTCGCGAACGAGCGATCCGTCGTCCTCCGCGAGCTTGTTCAAGAGCTCGCGCAGTCCCCGCGCCATTACGGGCCAGGCCCGCTCTTGCAACGGTTCGCGCACGTATTGCTTCCTCCAGCGCTCGCGTCCCCATTCGCGGTTCATGGCGTGAAGTCCTCCTCGATCAAACGGGCAATCGCCTTCGAGGGCGTCTGCGGAAAAAGGCGGCGAAGGCTCCGGAACAAGTGGAAGCGCGCGACATCCCCGCTCAGGTCGTCGCTGAACGTTGTAACGAGGCGCTCACCGCGAGCGCTGGCGCAACGCCGCGCCACCTCGAACGCCTTGCTCCTAAGGGTTGCTGGCTTCATCGAGGTATCTCCTCAAGCTCGCGCGGCGGCGCAGCTTCTCGAGCGCGGCGACTTCGATTTGGCGAACGCGCTCGCTCGACACACCAAGAACGAATGCGACGTCCTCAAGTGAACACGGCCCCTCGTTCGCAACCTCGATCGCGCAGTCGCGAGCGGGCTCGCGGTGGTGGTCCGAATGGGCCTGGTGCGCCAGGTGGTACCGGCAAGCGGTCTCTTCGCAGAGGGAGTTCCCCGGCGGCGCGGTGCACTCCTTGAGGACGGGGAAGCGGCGGCGCTTCTCGGGGAGCCCTTGCGGCGGGGCATCCGTTCCAGCGGTTTCATCGAAGCCGCTCGCCACCGCTTATCCCGTCATCGGCAACGATTCGGCAGCCCGCGAGCAGACGCGAGCCGTACGCGCCGCCGTCACAGTGCCCCTCTGCGAGCTGGTCGTTCGGGATGCCGCGGTCTCCTCCGGGCCCGGCTCCCAAGTGCGGTCTCAGGAAGCAGTCGGCGACGTGCGCGCGCGCCGAGTGCTCAGCGAGCGCGAGCGCTAGATCGAGAGCGTCGGCGCCTGGTTCATGGGCGCCGACGAGGTCGGGATCGAGGCGTGGAAGCTTGGGGGCGCTTCCGCTGGACGCCGGATAATGAATCGTCGGCGCGGCGGGCGACGGCAATTTTTCCGGTGAATTTCCGTCGTGCTCCGCATGCGCCGAAAGCCGTTCTGCTTTCGTAAAGCACAGGTCGTGGGTTCAAGTCCCACAGTCGGCTCCGCTCCCGGAGCTTCTCGTCGCCAAACCGAAGCTCGCGGCGCGCACGGGGGCTCGGGTTTTCAGCCGCGAGTCGCCGTTCGCGATGTGCCACCCAGCGGCGCAGAGGAAGCCCGACCACGGCGTTCAGCTTCCGACCGATTGATTCGATGCGAGAGCGCTACTAGAGCGCATTTGAGGGAGAGCGGCTCATGCTCCGTTCGCATCGGTCTTCGATCCCGGCGCTGTTCTGGGCCGCAATCCCGACGCCGCTCGTCGTCGAGCGCTGTCGCGCCTCGCGCTCCGCTCGCGCTGCGCTCGCTAGATCGTGCTGCTGGTCGCTTGGGCGGCGGTGAGCTGTGTTGTGGACCGCAATGAGCAGCGCCTACGCAATGAGGCGGTGCAGGGCGGCATCGCGAGCGGAACGGACTGACGCAAGCTGAATATGGGGCCACAGAACTCCGTCGCTCGGCCCACCAGAGGGCACAGATCCGACGGCTATCTACTTGCAGCCATCCGCCGGGCACGGTGCCGGGACGAAGGTTGAGTTGCCGTTGCCCATGTTGGCGTAGAGCGAAGCTCTTTCACCCTTTGGGATCTCGTCGCTGCAGATGCTGCCGCATGTGGCGTTGAAGGCGTCGCTGCCGTTCGAGGTTTTCTTGAACATCCTGAAGTCGCCGCGCTCGTATGCCATGAACGAGTCGTGATAGAAGGTCCCATCGGCGTCTACGGCGTACAGATAGTCCGCGGTATATCCGGTCGAGTGCGTTACGCGCAGGAATGTGTTGTTGACTGTAAACCACTTGCCGTTGGCGAGCATGGTCCGGCTTGTCCCCTGATTCACGGTGAACCGGAACTCGTCGGGATCTACGTCTTTCCTGTAGTGGTGTACGCCGCCGGCACTGCGGTTGTCCTGGAACCAACCCTGGCTCGTCCCGTCGAGCAGGCGCGGGTCCTGTTGTTTGGCCGATTCCGGGATGTTGACCATGTCGATCATCTTGAAGTCATCGCCCGCCGTTGCGGCCAATTCTGCGCCGCTCTTTAGGCCGGATATCGTAGGTTGGTCGTAGTTGGTTGCCGACTCCTTCACTATTCTCCCGATGTAGCCGCCGTTCATGAAACCCTGATCGGAAATAAGGGATCCTTGTGTTTCGTCCAGGAAGATATACGCGAACTTCTTGATGGAACCTGAGCTCGGAACAAACACGAAGGCGATGTTGTTTGACGTGAACCACTGGCCGTTGGTGCTACCTAGTCTTGCAGTACCGTCCGCCCAAATCCGTAGGTCAAAATTGCCTATCGCTATCGAACCCGCCTTCCAGTGTGCGCCGCTGCCTGTGATCCATCGGGGGTCGCGGTAAGAATTCACCGGTTCGGCGCCCATCTTCGGGGCGTGGAGATTGCAGGCCGGAACCATGCCGGACGGGAAGTCCATCTCATCCGAGATGGCGAGGCGCAACGCGGGGCCTACACCTTCGATTGAACGGATGAGGCGCCCGGTTATGTTGTCCGCGGTTCCCTGCGCATCGCGGCGGGTCTTCTGAGTGTGTTGTCCGCTATTCGGCCCTACGGGATCAGTTCCGCCCGAATGCGTAGAGTTCCAGGAGTTGTACGCCCACTCTTCGCCGCTGCCGACTTTCTCCAAACTGCTCTTGTGGTTTTTGGCCGCGTACTCCCACTCGGCCTCTGTCGTCATACGGTATTTCCTGCCGGTCATCTGCGTTAGCTTGCAGGCGAATTCCATGGCGTCATACCAGGTCATGCTCGTGTAGGAGCCGCTGGTGCCGCCGATGCCAGACGAGGTACCGCCCATCACGGCATTCCAGAGTCCTGTCGTCACCTCGGTTTTCCCGATATGGTAGCTGCTGACTTTTACGCCCGGCACGGGTTTGGTATCAGCTGGGCAGCTGGCGCTTTCGCACCCGATAGTGAATGTGCCTCCGGGCACGAACACCATATCAAAAGACACACTGCCAACCTTTTCCGTGAAGTCTTCATGAGGCGCTGGGTTATTCGGTGCGCTACCGCCTGACCCGCCCGTAGCCATGCTGCCGCCGCCATTGGCCACGCCAGCGCCCGAGCCGGCGGTGGCGCTGCCACCAAAGCCGCTCTGAGTACCACCGGATCCGGCTTTGGTCGTGCCGCCGCCAGAACCGACGCTCTGGCTTCCACTCGAAGCCGTCGCGGTGCTCCCACTCGAAGCACCCGAGCTGGCGACGGAGCCGCCGCGATCGCCCGATCCTCCGCTCTGGGCTCCACCCGAACCCTGCGCAGCGCCGCCGCCCGAGCCACCACCTTCAGATGGCGAGTTGCCCTGGCCCGAGCTGCATGCAGCGACCAAGAGCCCGAGGCACATGCTGGTTAGCCACGTTCGTACGCTATTCATAGGCCTGACCTCTTTTCCTGATCTAAAGGCTCTCTCGCCAGTAGCTCGTGCGCGCTTGGGAGCAGGCAGGGGCCAAGGTGTACACGACGTAACGGGTGGTAGAGCCGCCGCACCTGCAGTGGGTCACTCTCCATTGAGTAGCCATCCGCGCTCGTTCGAAGCTCCATTCCCATCGCACTGGAGCGCGGAGTTGACGACGATCAACTGGGCTGCCTTCGGGCATTCGTCGGAGACGCAGATGTGAAGCACAACCTCAGCAGCAAGAGCTGCCGCCATGAAACCAGCGCCGTAATCAGCGTGGACTCGAAGCGAATCCGCGCGGCCAAAGGCACGACACTACGGCCGAGCGAAATGCGCGTACCAATTCCATTCCCAGGTTTTGCCTTCATCGAGCGAGAAGGCCGCGCTCCAGACCGGGGCTTGCGGGTTCTGCTTGTCCCAGCGAAATTTCACGACGATGTTCCTGCCGCCGAAGACATCGCGCCCGAAAAATTCACCGATGTCGCCGTCGAACGAACCAACTTTGCCACCGTCCAGCTTCACGGCGTTGCTGTCGGCCCAATAGATGGTCCACAGGCGTGTTTGCGGATCGAACAATCGCAGAGTGAAACCTTCGAAGGGCTTACCGTCAAATTCGGTTGAGAAAATGTCGAAATTGCCAAAACCGCATAAGATCTGCCGGAGGTTTTGCGTCGCGTCGAATTCATCCCATTCGCCATTGCCTGTCAGGGGTTCTTTCAACTTGCGGTTCCTGATCCTCCACCCACCGATCAAGAAATCAAAGTCGTGTCTTGAGGACCGATCACTCGCCGCGATCGCCAATGTTCCGTCCGGAGAGATGGAGTACATGCTCGCAATCGTACCTCCATCGGTGAACCACACCATGCGTTGCTCCGCGTAAAGCATTCTCGATTGGGACTCGAGAAGAGAAGCCCGAGCAACTCGAAACGCGCGTCCTGCACACCGAGATCGATGCTTTGCCGCGTTGGCTTGCGGCTCGTCGAATCCTTTGGCTCGCGGCGCGCGCGCGACCTCACGACTGCGGGCGTGATCGCGCGATGACGACGGTGCAGCTCACGGCGCGTGAGACGGATTCAGCGACGGACCCGAGCAGAAGGCGCTTGAATCCGGTGCGGCCGTGCGAGCCCATGACGACTAAGTCGATGTGATTCGAATCGACGAAATCTACGATCGTAGCGGTAGGCGAGCCTTGTAGCAGGCGCGTAGTCACCTGAGCGGCGCCGGCCGCTTCGGCGTCTCGCTGCGCCGCGCGTAGGCTGTTTTCGAGCTCAGAAGTCAAACGGGACTGCTGCTCGGCCGTGTACAGCCATGCGATATCGGGCAATGCGTACGGCAACGGGTCAAAAACGTGCACCAGCAGGAGGCTTGCCCCATACCGACGAGAAAGGTCGGCGCCGAGCGCGACCGCGTGAGCAGACGCGGGTGAAAAGTCTACAAGGGAAAGGATACTCCTGAAGGGCTCCATGACTGCTCCAATGATCGACAGGCTCCCGGAGTGAGCCTCGGAATCTCTCTGTTGGGCGTGCGGTCAAGCCCGGCGTGGGCTCTATGCTTGAGCCCTGGCGACTGCACTGGCTCGTGGCTGGCAGATGTTCCCAAGGGTTGCGGTGATTTCGCCCGCTGAGAGTTCGCTCGGTGTAGGCCCTTCCGTCCGCCGCGCCCGGTTCACGATGTCAGCCAGGGACAAGATCCCAACCAGCTTCTCATTCGCATCGAGCACTGGAACGCGGCGAATCTGCTTGGCGCGCATCAGGAATTCAGCGGAGGAAACGCTGTCGCTCGGGCTACAATAAAAGAGATCGCGCGACATGGCGTCAGCGATGCGAATTCCGCTCGGTGGTTGATCTCTGCTCCACGTGGCCATGCAAATGTCTCTGTCGGTGATCATCCCGACGACGCGACCGGACCCGTCCGTGACTGGAATGGCCCCGCAATCGCAGTCCCACATCACCCGCGCGGCCTCGCTCAAGGTGTCGCTGCTTTGAAGACAAGCAACGTTGCTGGTCATCAACTCTCGAACCTGCATTGGTCCTCCTAGGCTAGGGACGACGTTAGTCTGAGCACGCACGCTCGGCTGCCGCAATGAGAAAACGGGGCCGATGAGGTGCAGCGAGTTCGCTACACTGGGGCAGTTTCGCCGAAGGAACCGCTTTCTGTCGGACACTCACATAACGTCTGTCGCAAGCCGTCGCGTCGGCGCGCGTCCGGACACTCCGATCGGTTCTCTAATACGCACGCGACTACCGCATTTGCTTCCGAACCTTGCTGCGCGCGCTTGCTTCTGAAGCTTGGCGCGCGCGCTGTGAGTTCGGCGAGATTGTGCACGCTCGCAAAGGCCGCGTGCTCCCCCGGAGCCGTAGTGGCACGCACACTGCTTGCTCAGCGTGGAGGAGGACACCCATGCATCATGTCCAAGAAATGCTGGCACGCCACCCAAAGCCAACGAGCGGCTCGCAAGCGTTACGCGACTGCATCGATGCCTGCTTCGACTGCGCGTTCACTTGCACCGCTTGCGCCGATGCGTGCACCGCAGAGCCTCACGTTGACATGTTGCGCCGCTGCATCCGACTCAATCTAGACTGCGCGGATCTTTGCGAAGCAACTGGCCGCGCCCTTTCACGGCAGACGGAACCGGACTGGGAAATATTGCGGATCGAGCTCGAGGCTTGCGCAGCAGTTTGCGATGCCTGTGCCCGCGAATGCGAGCGCCACGCTCAAATGCACCAGCACTGTCGGATCTGCGCCGAGGCTTGCCGACGTTGCCTGGAGCACTGCCGACGCGCGGTGCAAGCCACCACCAGTTAGGGCGCTCATCTCCCGATTGGTGTCGCGAGTGGGACCGCTGCTTGCCGCAGCTCAGTGTAACGGAGACCGCCATGCGGATTTTTCTCAGGGCCACTTGGCCCATGCGTCACGAAGAGCTGACGGGGCTCATCAACCAGAATCCTCCTGATCCACGCCCTCCAGCGGAGCCCCCACCACCGCCGACACGGCCCGAACCTCTGCCCGTAGATCCGCCAATGCCCGATCCCACGCCTGCGCCAACCCCGCCCGAACCGGGCTGGCCAGGTGTGCCTCCAGCAACGCCCATTGATGTATCGCTCAGGAAGCCAATCAATCCGAGAGATGAACTTGGCAGTGCTGCTCCAGCGTCGCCTGCGCTCACCAGCCGCGCCTAGATAGCCGGGGTAATTCCGGACGCCGCGATCGGGCTGGGCTCGACGCATCGCTGCCACGTCTGGTCAGCTTGGTCACGCACACCGTCACGCCCGCGCCCCGTCAACCGCGGGTGGGACGCGCTTTTCAGTGACGATCAGGTAAACATCTCACGTCGCCGCGTCCATCGCGAGGGCATTTGGCGCTGTGTCGATTCGAGCTCAGTGAGTTTGAGCTCCCGCACGATATCCTCACGGCTCACGGTGCCGACCAGGCGCCCGTCTTCCGCCACCGCGATTTGAGGTGTATCGGTCTCGCTCATGATCCGCAGCGCCGTCACCGCCTCGTCGCTGGGGGAAAGCGGGGACGCCTGAATCGCCACGCTGCGCGCGAGCGTTTGTGATCTCCGCTCTGGCGGCACCGCCTGAATCGCGTCCAACGTGAGCAGCCCCGCGCTGTGTCCGTCGTCGGTCACGACGTACGCGAGGCTGCGCTCCTTCAACATGCGCTCGGCTGCTTCGTGGACCGAAACATCAGCTGGCACCGAGAACACTTGGTTTTTCATTACATCCTTCACGCGCAGTCGACCGAGGAGCGCCTTGACCATGACCGCACGCGTCTCGGCCTCCGCGCCTACGAAAACGAAAAACGCGATCAGAATTAGCAGCATATTGAACGAGAGAAATCCCCAGATGCCGAACGCCACGGCAAACACCTTGCCGATCTGCGAAGCGATGTGGGTTGCGCGCACGAGACCCATTCGCGTCGCGAGCAGCGAGCGCAGGATTCGTCCTCCATCCATGGGGAAGGCTGGAAGCAGATTGAAGATGCCGAGAAACAGGTTGAGACTCGCGAGGTAGAAGAGCGCGAATCGAAGATTGAAGGACATCTCGCCCGAAACAAGGTGGAGCAGGTAGAGACCACCCCCGAGCGCAAGACTCACGACCGGACCGACCAGCGCCATGATGGCTTCGTGTCGTACCTGCTTCGGCGGCTCGGCGATCTCCGAAACGCCGCCGATCAAAAGCAGCGTGATATCTCTGACACGGCCGCCAGCCTGAAGCGCATAGAGTGAATGCGCCAACTCGTGCACCAGCACCGACAGGAAAAGGGCAATGGCGACGCCCAACCCCCAAAGCCAAGGGCTTCCCGAAAGTTGCTCCGGTGGGACATCGGCCAACCATGCCGCGGCGATGAACGCACGGCGGAAGCCAAACGCGATGAGGGGCAGCGCGAGAAGGAACGTGAAATGGATGCGAATCGGAATGCCTCGAATCGTGGCTATGCGAAAACCACTCATTTCCATGACGTTCTCCAATACCTAGGAGTTCCAGCTGGTGTCGACGCTAAGAGCGCTCTTCGCCAGCACGCCTGCAAGCTGCGATCCGTTTCGGAATTGGCTGCGCCGAAAGCGTGGCGCAAATGCCATGACATCGCGCGTTTTGAATGCCACAGCTTCAACGTCTCTCAATTCCGGGCGGATGCCACGATGAAGGCACGTTTCGTGCGTGCAGTGTCCTATGGAAACGCGCTCTGAATCCGGCCATTCCCATCGAACGCGGAAGCTCAGGCACGGGCGTTACCGCAACCGCTTGGAAGCTGGGGAAGTTCTCGCACGCGAGCTCGAAGCGTACCAAGCCACTCCCGATCTTTTGGTGCTCGCGCTTCCGCGCGGTGGAGTGCCCGTCGGTGCCGTTGTTGCGCGTCAGCTCGGCGCCGAGCTCGACGTAATGGTTGTGCGCAAGCTCGGAGTTCCCGGACACGAGGAACTCGCGATGGGAGCAGTGGCGAGCGGCGGCGTACGCTTGATAAACGAAGAAGTAGTCCACTCACTCGGGCTGAGCCCCGAGCAAATCGAGCCTGTGGTCGAGGCGGAGACGGCCGAACTTCACCGCCAAGAAGGCCTGTTTCGCGGCGTGAAGCGGCGGGCCGCGCTAGCGGGGCGAACCATCATTTTGACAGACGACGGCGTCGCAACCGGCGCGACAATGCGCTCCGCGATCGCGGCCATCCGCGCAAACGGGCCGCAGAAGCTCGTCGTCGCGGTGCCCGTGGCGCCGCAACATACGCTTCGCATACTCCGGCGTGAAGCGGACGAGGTCGTCTGCCCGCTTAACCCGGGCAATTTCAGCGCAGTCGGCCAGTTCTACGCGGACTTTTCCCAAGTTTCGACCGCCGAAGCTCAAAAGCTCATCGAGGAGGCGAACGCTCGAGCGCACGTCGCGGCGGGCACGAGCCCACGGCCAACTCACAAGCTCCAAACGAGCATACACGCCGACGTAGAAATCCCGGTTCGCGGCGCGGCGATCTTGGGGACCCTCAGCTTGCCAGAAGAGGTTCAAGGTATCGTCGCATTTGCTCACGGAAGCGGCAGCAGCCGGTTCAGTACTCGCAACGCTCTCGTCGCTCGCACGCTCGAAGAGCGAAGTTTTGGAACGCTGCTCGTAGATCTGCTGACGGCTAACGAGGAAGCGGCTGATCGCGCCGAGAGTAAGTGGCGTTTCGATATTGGTCTACTTGCGGAGCGGGTTGTCTCGATGATTGATTGGTTGGTCAAGGACCCACGCACGGGAAACTTGCCTCTGGGGCTCTTTGGCGCGAGCACCGGGGCCGCAGCCGCGCTGTGTGCCGCCGCCGAGCGGCCCGCGCAGGTGATGGCGATAGTGTCGCGAGGAGGCAGGCCTGATCTCGCTGGAAGCTGCTTGCCGAGTGTACGCGCGCCGACGCTGCTCATCGTCGGCGGTGAAGATCGCAGCGTGCTACAGCTCAATCGTGCAGCAGCGGCCGATCTCTTCGTGAGCCACCGAATCGAGGTGATCCCGGGTGCGAAGCACCTGTTTTCGGCGCCAGGCGAGCTCGAGACCGTGGCCACTCTCGCAGCCGACTTCTTCCACGAGCACTTGCGAGCCGCACGAGCGACCACCGCCCAAGACTCTTCTAGCGTATGAAGGATGAGCGGGTAGCCCTGCGTCCCCGGAATTTGTTGCAAACTCGTGAACGAGCGCGCGAGAAAATTCAGCCAATGTGAGATTTGTTTCTAGCTGGACTGCTCCGCGGATGCTCTGCGGCGTTGCGAGGGTAAGTCCTCAAAAGTGATAGCTTCACCCACTGAAGTGAAGTGCGGGGGTGTTTCACTCTTGAGCTCGATGCAGCCGGCTGCGATTCTGAGTGGAGTGTTGGGTCGTCTATCTGCCAGCGCCGTTTAGGGAGCGGAGCGCGGGGTCGCCGCGAACTGGTGAGTGCGCGCAAGAGGGCGCGCGGCAGGTGCGTCCGCACCATTAACCGAGGAGCCGACTATGAAGCCCATCCCCTGTGCGCCGCGTAGGTCGTGTACGAAGAGACGTTCGCGACGAGTCAATGCGTTGCTGCCGTCCCCGCCACTGCTGTGCGCGCTGCTCCTCTGGGGAACTGGCTGCGCCGCTCCTGATCCATCGGACTCGGTAACACGCACCACGCAGGCGTTCAGCGCGGAAAGGCCCGTGCTTTCGGACGCTCAGAAGCAGGACCTGGCGCTGGATGTGCTCGAGCGGTTCGTGCCTTACGCGGAGACTTTTTGGCGCAACTCGGACCTGTCGCAGCCGCGAACTGGTTACTATGCCGCCGTTGGCTCCGGTGTCACGCAGCCGCGCGGTGCCGGCGACATCGCTTTCGCGTACGTGACCTTGCTGGCGGCGCGACCGGATCGCGCGGCGTTCGCCGGTGTGACCCGCGAGGTGATGATAGACCACACGATTCAGTCGATTCGGCACGAAGCGTTGACCAATGCGCTGTCGGGCGCGGGCTACAACCGCTGGGGCAAGGGAACCTGGCAGGCCTCATTGGAGACCTTCTCGTGGGCGTTCGCAGCGTACCGCTTGTGGGATGTGCTCGACGCGGACACACGCGCGCTCGTGCAAAAGGTAGTTAAGGGCGAGGCGGATATTCTGATTACGAAACCAATGGCTTCGGGCGAGGAAGGCGACACCGGGGCTGAAGACAACGCTTGGAACTCGCCAACGCCAGCGCTTGCCGCTGTGATGTTTCCGGACGACCCCAACAAGGCGGCGTGGGAAGAAAGCGTCATTCGGCTCGCGTTGAACGCTTCCTCGACGAGCGCAGACGCGAGTTCACTAGTACCAATTGATGGCAAGCCGCTGAACCAATGGATCTCGACCGTCAATCTCCATCCGGATTTGACCATGGAGAACCACGGATTTTTCAATCCGATTTACCAGCAAGTCACGCATATCGATATCGGTGATACCGCGATTGCTTATGCTGCGGCAACACATGCGCTGCCTGAGGCTCTGTCTTTCCGCACTGAAACGGTATGGACGCAGCTCCTGGCGCGGTTGGCGACGGACGACGGTGATTTCGCCATGCCAGCTGGCCAAGACTGGACCAGTAAGGACTATCAGCATCTCGACTATCTGAGCATTCTGGCAACGCGCTTTCGCCGAGCCGACGCCTCCGTGTACGAGTCGAGAGCGCTCGAGCTCGTGGCGCGCCGGCAAGCGACGTTCCCCAATGGTTCGATGCTGGGGCAGCCGCAAATCGGGTACGAGACGATGTTGATCAAGCGTCTTGCAGCGCTCTGGTGGAACCACAGCTTGTTCGGCCCATCGCCGTTACCGAGCAGCGAAGAGTTCGCTACGCAGCGCGCCGCGAGCGACGGAATCAAGAGCTACCCCTACTCGACTTTCATCGCGGGTCGTCTCGAGAAAGCTTTCGTCTCGATGTCATGGGACAGCGCACGCCCCATGGGCCTCGTCATCCCGCACGGGCGCGTGGCGCCGGACGACCCCATCTTCACGTATTATGCGCCGCTGAGCTTGCTTGGCTCTGCGAGCGGAAGCGTCGGCGCGACGAACTGTGCGTGCGAGACGAATCGCTTTTCTACGGCGGGCAGCGTGGGCACGCGCCGCTTCTCGATGACAGCCTTCGAGGATGGCACCACACTGCTTCTCGATCGAGGGCAGGGTTCAACCTTCACTTACGCTCTCGACGACATTCCGGGGCTTACGGGGCCGCGCCCGATCTTCCACGAAGCAGGTGCATCACTTGGGACATTGTCGGGTGAGTGGGTCAACGCTGCCGATCGTCTCGGCATGATCGTGCGTGGCGGTCCGGGCATGCAGGCTGCATCCGTAAGCGGAGGAAACCGGCAGATCGTGATCACCGGCGCAACTGGCACTGGTACTGGCAATCGCGGCGCGATGCTCCTGCCGCTCGCAAACCATGAACAGACGGCGGCACTCGATCCCTTCGTGACCCAACCGGATACGCCAACCGACTGGTCCGCGCTGAGTGGACGGGCAATGGATGGCACGCTTCGGCTGGCTGTGGCGCGTTGGGGTGGTCCACTCACTACTAGTCTGAACATCTCGGACTTGCGTGGCGCGCCGGTTCCTACCGAGCACGCGAGCCTCGCAGCCGGAGCCGCAAGCTTCAAGCTGAGTCTGGCGGCGCCCGCTTCTCGCGGCGAGACCATGCGCTACTTCGTGAGCGCGACCTCTCCGCTCATCGGTTATCAGCAAGGCAGCAATGCGGTGCTCGGGAACCCGAACACAGACGCCCTGAGAGCGCGAGTGACGTACGTTGCTAGCGACGGAAGCGAACAAGTGCTCGAACGCGTGTTGGCGGCCGGCGAACAGGTACAAGCACGCGTTCTCGATGGTCAAACAACTCTCGCCGGTCCCGAACTAGAACCGCTGCTGGCAGCACGCACAGAACTGCTCGCCTTGATCGAAGTGTTGCGAAACGCGTGCGGCAGTCACGCTCCGCGGCACCGACACCATCATGATCATCCCGGACTCGAGCAAGCGGAGAAGGCGCTTGCGTTGGTGGAGCGGGCGATTCAGGAGGTGCGCTCCACGGAGCCAGACATGTCGCAAATCGCGAAGCTCGTGGAGCGCGCCGATCGCATGCTGCGCGGCGTGGCTAAGATGCACGTTGCAGGCTGGTCGGTCACTCGTGCCGCCGAGAGCGTTCGCACCAAACTCGAACAAGCAGTTGAGCAGGGTGTGGCACCGCAGGCCTGGTTGGAACCGAACGGCTTTGCTCGACCTGGCGAGCCCCTCTCTGTGCGCGTGTTCATTTACAACCGAGGCTCGCGCCCGTTGCATCGGGGAAACTTGAGCGTGAGCGGCGAGGATGGTTTCGTGCCAAGTGGTAGCCTGGCAGCGTTCTCTCGGTTGGACGGCGGAGCGAGCTTCGCTACGACGGTGACGCTCGGCGCACCGATTAGCTTGGTGCCAGGGGAGTTCGTGGGGCTTCACGCGGATCTCGAGTATCGAGTACAGCGGGATCGCGAAGTGCGCTCTATCGACAGCAGCGTGTTGGTCGGGCCGCTATTCGAGTCAACGCTCGATACAGCGCGGCTTCGGCTGGCGGGTGGCGGTGTGAACCAAGTGGGCGTGCATCTTGCCAACGAGGTGGATCGGCCTCTGGCAATCGCTGTCAGCGCGCTCCCTTCGAACGGTATTACGGTCGCGGTTCCGTCGCAGCAAGTGACGCTTCCGCCCCTCGGCAGCCTGGATCTTTCCGTCGCGCTCGCGGGCGCTGGTCAGGTGAGTGGCCAGGGCACGCTGCTCGTGACTGCCATCTCCGATACGGGCGTTCGAGCTGACCACCTCGTTAATGTCGCGTTTACGGACAACTTGGCGCTCAACGATGTGGGTGCACCCTGGCCCAAGCCTTCGGCCACGTCGAACCAGGCGCCGTTCCCGCCCTCACTGGCGTTCGATGGCAACACGACGACGTTCTGGGTCTCGGACGGCACGGTGGCGGGACAAGGCCCGAGTCCCACGAGCCCCAAGATGCTCGCTGTCGATTTCGGCGCAGCGGCACGCATCGGTTCGGTCGTGATGGTACCGCGCGTCAACTTCGGTCCGCGCGGCTACAGCATCGAGGTTTCGAACGATGGCGTGGATTGGTCGCAAGTCGCGGATGTGCCGAACTCACCGAACGCCACTGTCACGAGCACGTTCACGCCAGTGACGACGCGCATGGTTCGACTGCGCATCACCGGCGGCTACGATCGCATTCAGCCGCCGCGCAATGTGCAGGTGGCCGAGTTCATCGTGCGGGCAGCGCCGTAGTGGCCGAGTTCATCGCGCAGGGAGCGGCGTAGCGGTCGCAACCGAATTGGATCCACCCGAATCAGCATCGGGTGGATCCTTCACGGTGCCGTAGGCCGACGCTACGGCTTGCGCACTTCCAGCGCGATGATCTGCACGTTGCGCGGATCGCACGGGGCCGGGCAGCTGGGACCACCCGGATCGCGGCTTCCCGTAATATGGAGCCGGAGATAACGCGCGTTGGCTGGCGTCGCGAGCGTCGTGGTGATGGTCGCGTCGGCGGCGGTAGGTACGTCCGCAGCTGCTGTCCAATTCGAGTTGTCGTTCGAAACCTGAATCACGTAGGCGGTTGGACCACGCTGCAAGCGCGGCACCATAGTCACCGACCCGATCGCAACCGGAGCACCGAAATCTACACCAATGAATTCTGGGTTTGTCGGATCGGGCCCTTGCCCAGCGGTCGTGCCCGAAGACACCCAGAACGTCGACACGCTAGCATCGAACGCGTACGTCGCGGGTTGGTTGCTTTGCGAAGAGCTGGCGAACGCCTTCGGGAACGGAGAGGACGAGGCAACGGTGTTGCGAGCCATGTCGTCCGAGAAGATCAGGCCGAAGGTCTTGCTGACGGAGTCGGCGTTCGGAGCGGAGGCGGTCAGAGAAAGACCACCCGTCCCAGTCGAGACGTCGGTGCCGCTGAGCTTCACGGAGGCAGATGTGGATGTGCCGACGCCCACGCTAACAACCTGAGACGTAGGATTCGCCGTTGCGCCGCTCGGATTCGTCGCGGTGAGCGTCACGTCGACGGGTGTACTCGAGTCCGTCGAGACTTGGACAGTCGCCCAGTTCACGCCGCCGGGTGCAAGCGGTAGCTCGGTTGCGCCCGGCGTGACGGTAAGCACGATGTGCGGGGGACCACCCGCTTCTCCGCCGAACCCGCCTTCACCTCCGGCCAATCCAGCTTCGCCGCCGGCACCACCAGCGCCGCCCGCGATCGTACCGCCAGTGTTGATGTTGCCGCCAGTGCCCGTGGTGCCACCAGTGCTGGTGCCGCCCTGGGCCGTGGTGCCACCAGTGCTGGTCGTGCCGCCCGTGTTCGTGGTTCCACCCATGCTCGGCTCGCCGCCAGCGCCACCGGGTTCGCTGCCGCCCGCGCTCGTTCCGCCGCTGGAGCTGCCGGCGACGCCGCCAGAACCAACCTTTCCGCCGCTCGACGCGCCGCCAGTGCCGATCTTCCCGCCGCTCGCTGCGCCGCCGCTTGCTGCACCGCCACTCGAAGCGCCACCCTTTCCGCCGCCGCCGCCCTTTCCGCCGGTAGCCGTGCTGTCGTCGTCGTCACCACCGCAGGCGTTGAGCGCAAGCGCACCGCCGAAGAGAACCACACTCACGTAACGAGACCATGGTCGAAGCATTTGAACCTCTCTCCATTCAAAAGTCAGCCAAGAAAACGACGGACCAGAGGCACTGTGCCGAGCCCATCCCGAGAGACTGCCTTTTTACTACAGCCTTCGCCCGAACACGATGCCAACGAGTCGAGCTCACAACGAATCGGAAGATAAGTGCTCACCCTTCACTCCTAGGTTGCACCAACGCGCGCACTCGCTGCGACCCGTCACGCGCCACGGCTACTCGCGCCCGTCATCATGGCTTGATGGCGAGGAAAGCAACCTCGCTGGATGGAAACGCTCGACACGAAATCCTCAAATCGTCGATGCGACCCGCGTAAAAAGAATCAGGGCCGAGAGCGGCGTTGTAATACTGCGAACGCCCCACCGTGTTCACGAGCGTCGAGCCCAGCGCTGACGGGCGAATCGAGATGGCCCGTGAGTCGTACTGCGTGCCGTTCACGTACAAGGTGCCGACGCCGTTCTGCAACACGACCGCCACGTGCTGCCATGTACCGAGTGGCAACGCCGAGGCGGTCAACGTCTGTTCTGCGGTCAGATCGTTCTCCAAGCCATTCAGCTTGATTGCAAAGCGAAGCTGACCCGCGCCGCGTGATTGCGGAGATACGTACAAAAACGTGCGCTGGTTTTGCCCAAAATCGATGATGTGCTCCGAAACACCCGCCGTGCTCGTGCGTTGCGCCCAAAATGCGAGCGACAGGTCGTTGCATTGCTCGACGATGCCCGTCGGCAGCCTCAGATACTGATCCTCACCATCGAGTTCGAGCGAGCCACCGATGCGACCAGACGTCCAAGTGCCACCGTTCGGCAACTCTCCGGTGAGTGCTGCGCTGGAACGATCGTGTGCACGCGTGCCACAAGGCTCGTCGAAATCGAAGTAGAGGTAGTCCGGCGTGGCAAGCTGCGCGACTTCTTCGCGAGCGAGTACTCGCCCGTAAATCTTGAAGTCGTCGATCGTGCCGAGCAGATTGCCACTGCCGCTGTGACTCTTGCCGATCCAATTTTCGGAAGTGTTCCCGAGGGAGGATGGGGCAAACGTGTTGGTCACGCGAGCCATCTCGATGCCGTTGACGTAGAGGAGCGCGCGCCCACCGCCCAAGACGACAGCGACGTGCACCCAAACGTTGTCCGGAAGCGGACGAGAAAGAGCTATCGAGGTTTCGACGCCGGCCGCAACGGTCGCAAAACGCAGGCCGCCACCGGTGTTCGTAACGAAGTAGAAGCGATTCGACGCATCGGCGCCAAAATCGAACAAGGTCGAGCCCTGCGCGTTGCTACTGAGCTTCAGCCAGGTGCTGATTGTCACCGCGTCGAGACTGCTCACCACCTCGGCTGGCAACGTGACGTACTGATTGGCATCATCAAAAGAGAGCGCGCGCCCGTGACGGCCCGCGCTGACCCAGCGTCCTCCAGCCAAAGTTGCAGTGTTGCCCGCTCCAGAAGCGTCGCTAACGACGGTGCCGCTCTCTTCTTCGAAGTCATAAGCCGCAATTGCGCCGGGACCGCTCGGAACCTTCGGCAAACATTCGTCGCCGCCGCCGCCCTCGCCTCCCGACCCAGCGCCCGCAGCAACTTCGGCGCGCCCACCGCTCGCGGTTGTGCCGCCCGTAGCCGAGCTGCCGCCGCTCGTGCTGCCACCTTCCGGCGCGCCCCCAGCACCAGCACCAGCACCAGCGCCGGCACCACCTACTTCGGTCACACCACCGGTTGAAGCGCCGCCGCTTCCTCCGGAATTGCAGTTCGCGGAACAACCGCCCTGATGCGTTCCCCCGAGCGCACTAAGGCCACCACCACCAGCGCCCGCGTAGAGGCTGTCGAAGTCAGGTCGACATGCGCCGCTCACGAGCAACCCGACCAGCGGAATGCTCCAGATCTTAACTACCCGGTTCACTGCGCTTCCTCGAATCGATGGCAATTGTCAGGGCACTAATGATGCGACGTGCTCGCGTTACCGACGCCCACCTGACGCCTGTTCGAACACGACACCCTCTCGGCAAGGGCTTCCGAGTATAGAGTCGGCCGCGCCCCAAATAGCAAGACTTCTGGTTGATGTCGGGAAACTCAACCGCGCACACTACCCGCGGGGTAGGTGGCGAAAAGCGTCAACGCTGAACACTCCTCAGGTTGATCAGCATTAGCGTCACACAGCGGGGAGACTGACCCCATGTGCCTTTGAATGACATGGGGGATGCGAACGAGTAGGATGCGCTCGGGTAGTGGTGAGCGATCAATGACGCCAAGTTCATCGATGTGTCGTGTGACCAGAATTCGGGCCCTCGCATTTGCGACCGCAGTTTCGGTGCTCGCGACGAGTGGGCTGTGTCGCGCAGAAAGCGCTGACCAGGGGTGCTTTGCAGCCTTCGAAAGCGCGCAGCAGCTGCGCAAGGAGGGGAAGCTCATCGAAGCGAGCAAAGCGGTGATCACTTGCTCTCAGCCGACGTGTCAGTCCTTCATTTCCAAAGAATGCACCGCCATCTACGGGGAGCTTCAGGCGAGCTTGCCGTCTTTCGTATTTTCCGCAAAACAAGGCGAGCGGCTGCTGCTGAACGTGCGTATCTACGTCGATGGTGTACTCGTCGCCGAGCGCATCGACGGTCGCGCAGTCCCCGTGGATCCCGGTCCACACCAGTTCAAGTTCGAAGTAGAGGGCAGAGCACCGATTGTCGTGGATGGGCTTGCAATCGAAGGGGAACGCAACAAACCCATGTCAGTTACATTTCCCGCCGAAGCGCCGGGAAAAGTGGCGCACGTCGGGGCAGGCGCTACACAGCCAGAAAAGGAGCCGCCGCGCTCATCGGGTGCACCCATCGCAAGCTACGTGCTCGCCGGCGTTGGAGTTCTTGCAGTAGGTGGCGCCATTGCGTTGCGCGTCGTTGGTGCAAACGAGTTCGACGACATGAACGGTACGTGCAAGCCGACCTGTGCGCGCGACGACGTCGATCGAGCCAGGCTAAAGTACACGCTTTCAGACGTTGGTTTCGGCGTCGGCGGAGCTGCCTTAGTTACCGCAGGGATTCTCTACCTGGTGCGCGGCACTCGCGAGAGCGCCCCGACGGCCTTGTCCGTAGTTCCCGTCGTCGCGAACAATGGTGCAGCGGCGGTTTGGCGCGGCAGCTTCTGAGCGCACGCACTGCGTTCCAGCCGCCGCGACGACGCACGACAAGCGCAACTCATTGCCCGCCAGCGTTCATCGCTGAATGCCGAAACCCGTAGACCTTGAGCGTAGTCGGCGGCGGAATCATGTCCCGCGGCTGGTCTCGGTTGGAATCGAGAGTTTCCCAACGTGCCATGTAGTAAATGTCGGGATCGGGTCCTTGTCCCGAGTCAGCAGCCCAGCGAGAGGCCATGCCCGCGGTCGCTGACTGCGCAGGCGCAAGCTCTCGCGGATAGTCGAGGGGCTGCTCGATCAGCGCTTCGGCCACTAACGTATCGGAGTTGAGTCGGAACGCACCCCAGCCAGTCTTGCCGTCCACGTTGGTCTCGTAGGCGTGAAAGTAGCGCTGGGTGAGCGTGCCGTCTCGCTGAGTCCGAATGCCCTCGACCTCGATGGGGAAGATCAAGGTTCCCTGCCCGGAGAAGTTCCAGCGATAGCCCCAGCGCGTTGTGGTTTTGTGCACGACCCAAGCACCGTTTTCGAAACGTGCGTTGTATAGCTGGGTGGCTCCGGTGGGGCTCTCGAACTTGTGATAGACGACCACCGGTCGGTTGTCTGCGTCGAAGCCGACCTTGGTGTTGTTGTTGATCATTCCCCCACCGGCTGGAACCGGATCCACGATGTCCGCTGTGCTGATCTTGATCGGCAGCGTGAGAGCCTTGCCGCCGGCCGTTTCCCAATTCAGCATGTCCCGGCTGCGTGCATACGAGAGGTCGTGGTTGGTTTGGGCGTCCGCGGTGTCACGCCAGACCCACACCAAGTGGTAGTAGCCATCAGGCCCGAGCTTTGGTCCAACTAGATATGCGTTGCGCTGGCCTTCACCATCGATCAGCGCCGTTCCGAACAAGCGACGCCAGGTTCGAATGTCTGCGTCGTACACGTTTACATACGTATTCCCGTTTCCACTCATACCGTCGCGGTACGTGAAAATGATATCGCCCCGCGCGTCATGGAAAAACTCGGGATAGGTGACGCTCGACTCGTTCGTACCGACCATGGACGTGTACTGCACAAAGGTCGAGACATCGAGTGCTGAAGTCGTTCGAAAATAGGTGAGTGGGTCATTGTGCATGTTGCCCGCCACGTGAATGCAGAGCTCCTTGTCCAAGGTGAGCCGAATCCATTCGTGGCTGTCCCAGCTCGCCTGCGTGGGTAGCGTGGCGCGCTGCCATGTGGTTTGACCAAGCTCGCGGTGCGCGATCACCATTCGTCGATCAGGATCGTAGAAGCCGATGAACTGGTGCGTCCCTTGCGTGTGGATTGCGAAGTCGACCGGGTGACCTGACCACACCGGGCCAACCGTTACCTCCTCGGCGATGGGCCCGAGAGTGCCCGTGTCGCCGCCTGCGCCGGCATTGCCATCTCCCCCGGTTGAGCCGCCAGCGCCACCCTCCGAGTCGATGCTGCCACCGACTCCACCGTTGGTATCCCCGGCCATCGCGCTGCCACCGCTATTTGTGCCCCCGCTACTGGCGCCGCCGCTGCTCTTGCCGCCGCCAACTCCACCACCACCCGAGTTCGAGCCCCCAAGCTCATTGACGCTACCGCCTTGCGCCATACTGCCTCCCAGCCCAGTGCTGCCGCCGCTTGCGCGACCACCACTTGATTGGTTCAAACCGGTGGAGAGCTCGGAGAAATCCGGAATGCACGCGGTTGGTGCCAGGCTCGCGCTCGCAACGAACAACGCGAGCGGGCGCAGCCGTCGGAAGCGCTTGGAAGAAACACTGCCGACCAACTCCAGTCGCCGCACATCCCTACTCATGTTGTTCGGCAATTTACGCTGAGCACTTCGGTAAACGCAACTCGAAGGCGACCGATAACGCTTCGTCACAGTCGCGCGCGCATGCGAGTTGCGAAACAGCCACATCACTCAGGAGGGTTCGCTGTGCGTGTGCCGAATGGTGGGAAACGCCACTTGCACGCTGCGAGCACCTTCATCCCTGATACTCGTCGGCCGGTGGGCGCATGCGCGAACATGTGCGCGCACTCACCACGTGCCAAGCTTCGATAGATTGTCGGCTCGGGTGTCCGGAGAGACGTCGCCCTGGCTCCTAAGCTGGTGTAGACTCGCCCTCGGTGTCGGAAGAGAGACCGAGCCCTGGCGCTGCGCCTGCGTGTGGAGGCCGGATCGGGAGGATAGCGGGAAGATGACGCGACCAGCAGAACCCAAGCAGCGTCCAAACGAATTCTTCGAGCGGTCTTCGGTATCGAGGACGAAGATTCGACAGGCCACGCGCTGCCGCCCGATCGCCGAACTTGGGCAAGGTGGCATGGCGTCCGTCTATTTGGCGGTCAATCAGAGTCAGGCGGGCGTCAACAAACTGGTCGTGTTCAAGGCACTTCGGCCGGAGCTCGCATCCGATCCCGACGTGCTCGCGATGTTTCTCGACGAGGCGCGCGTGGCGGCTCGGCTCAATCATCCGAACGTGGTGCAGACCTACGAGGTCGGCGAGTACGAAGGCTCCAACGTGCTCATCATGGAGTACCTCGAAGGTCAACCGCTCTCGCGATTGATTCGCGAGTGCGAGCGCCTCGAACGTCCTTTGCCCGTGAGGATCGGCCTTCAGATAATCAACTTCGTGCTCGAAGGGCTGCACTACGTGCACGAGCTTCACGGCTTCGACGGCAAGCCGCTCGAGCTCGTACATCGCGACATTTCACCCCAGAACGTGTTCGTTACTTACGATGGCCAGGTCAAGATCTTGGATTTCGGGATCGCCAAGGCCAAGGATTCGTCGTCGCAGACCGCAATTGGCATATTGAAGGGCAAAGTTGCGTACATGGCGCCGGAGCAGATGACCGGCGGGCACGTCGATCGTCGTGCCGATATCTATGCAGTTGGCTGCATGCTTTGGGCGCTCGCAGTGGGCGAGAAGCTTTGGCATCGCGTGCCAGACCTGCAGATCATGAATAGCGTGCTTTCGGGGGAGATCCCTGTTCCGACCAAAGTAAACCCCAAGATCGATCCGAAACTTTCTGCGATTATTTGTCGCGCGCTCGCGGCCCGCGTCGAGGATCGCTATCAGAGCGCCCGCGAGCTTCAAGTCGAGCTCGAAGCATACTGCGACAGCATCGGGCCGAGCGTGAAGCAAAGCGAAATCGGTGGGCTCGTGAGCGAGCTGTTCGCGCAAACCCGCGCCGAGATCCGCAGTCGCATCGAAACTCAGATTGCTTCGTTGGATGCAATCGATTCACTTCCTTCGATCCATTTGGATGATGAGCTCTCCGGGCGATCAGGGCCGAAGACGTACGCGGAAACGTTGGTCGGACCGGCACCGAAGAAGGCGCGCTTCGTTCCTTGGTTCGTGATGGCTTCGCTCGCAGCATTGGCCGTCGGGTATGCGGGCCATCGCGGCATGCTTCGCGGTTTCTATCCAGCCAGCGGCGCCGCGCAGGGTTCCGCGTCCGAAGCACCCGCAACGTTGGTCGCGCCGGCCAGCGCGAAGACAACGGCTACGATTGCAGCAGCAGCGCCGGCGCCCAGCGCAGTTGCCCTCGCGACAGTTGAGTTCCAGGTCGAACCTCGCGGTGCTCGTTTGTCGCTGGACGGCCAGCCGTTGCCCGCTGGCGTCAAGTCGCGCATCCTCCCGGCCGATGCGTCTCGCCACGTGCTGCGCGCTGAAGCGCCAAATTTTCAAGCAGCCGAGTTCGAGTTCGTCGTCACCCGCGATACGTCGATCGAAGTCTCGCTGAACAAGCTCGGAGCCGCTAGCCGCAAAACTGCTTCGGTGCGCGGTCTGAAAGGCGCCGCTTCGGCACGGCCGCCTGCAAGCGCCGAAGCACCGGTCACGGCCACCGCGGCCGCGGCCCCAGCTCCGACCCCAGCACCGCGACGAAGTTGCGACGATCCGTTTTTCATCGCCGAGGGCGGCATCAAGCGGGTGCGCCCCGAATGCATGTGAGCGCGTGGTCAGGCTGAATCGTTCTCGATGAAACCAGCAGAAAAGAAAAGGAACGAATGGTGATGCACCTTGTCCCTCGGTTTCGAGTTGCTCTGGCGGCAGGCGTGCTCTCGTGTCTGAGCGTGCAGATCGCATCCGCAGAGCCCTCGGCGCCAACGAGCGCTGCGAGCCCGGAGAATGCCGATTGCGAGAGCGCCATTAGCCGCGGACGCGCGCTGCGCGAGAAGGGCCAGCTAAAAGCCGCGAGTGATCTCTTCATCGTGTGCTCTCAACCAAGCTGCCCCGGAAGCGTGTCTCAGGAGTGCACCACGTTGTTTTCCGAGACCCAAAAGCTCAGGCCATCGGTCGCGTTGGTCGCGAAGGACAAAGATCGGCAGCTGGTGGATGCGCGCGTGCTGATGGACGGTGAGCTGCTCGCCGAGCGGCTCGATGGGCGCGCCGTGCTGATCGATCCTGGACCACACGAGTTCAGGTTCGAGGTCGCCGGCAGGCCTCCTGTCGTGATTCAGGCTCTCATCGCCGAGGGTGAAAAAAACAAGGTGCTAGTCGCAGAGTTCTCGAGTTCAGATCCCGCGCCGCCGGCAATGCCAGCCCCAGCGGTTCCGGCGGAGCAATCCGGGAGCAGCCACAGGATCACGCCCGGCGTCTACGTTTTGGGTGGCGTAGCAGTCGTTGCGGCGATCGGTGGCACCACCTTGCGCTTGATCGCGGACAGTGAGTTTCGTGATCTCGAGCGCACCTGCAAACCGTATTGTACCGAGGACGATAAGAGTCCGACCAAGACCAAGTACGTGCTCTCCACTGTAGCGTTCGGCGTGGGCGCGGCCGCACTGGTGAGCGCGGGGGTCATGTACTTGGTAACCGGCCATAGCCGTTCGAACGAAAGCGCGATCGCCGTGGTGCCGACGTCGACCGGCGCAATTGGTACTTGGTCCGGGCGCTTTTAGTCGCGGCTCGCAGCGACACAAAGCGCCCCCCGACTCGAGTTTAGCAACTTACTTCAGCGTGTAGTCGAGCGCGTAGATGTTCACCGATGACTTCTGAGGATAATAGATGGTCAGCTTGTCTTCGCTTTCCAAGCGAACACTGTCGATCAGCGGATCCGAGAAGAACCGGCCGGAATCAGTGCTGTTGACTACGCTCCAAGTCGCGTAATTGGAGCTCGGCGATGCCGCGGCGATACGAAGATCGGGCAGCACGGCATAGACGTTGTTGCTCGAAGAAATCGCGAGTTTGCCGCGGAAATTTGCGATCACGGGCAGGCCAATCGGGTGCCGACTCCAGGTTCCGCTAGCGTCGCGGTGGTAATGGTAAAAGAAGCTCTTCTTCCGGGCATTGTCGAAGTTCGTGTCGTCCGCCTGCTCGTCCGGCATGTGTGAGAGCAGCACGTGCACTCGGCCGCTCGCGTCGAGCGCCATGTGCTCTTGGTTGATGAGGCCCCGATTCTGCTTGATCGGCCAGACGCTAATCCCCGCACTGCTCATACGCAGCGGAGCCGTACCCGTCGTGCCGGCTGTCGTGCCAGCATTGTTCTTCCAGGTGCGCCCGTTGTCGTCGCTGTAGACGTAAATCAAGTCGTGGTTCGTCGAAGCGTTCGACGTATCGCGCCAACACCAGGACGCGTGCAGCCGCGTACCGCCTCGGGTGTACGCGATTGAGTGCAGGTAAGCGTTGACGTTGTCGGTAATGCCGTCGATGTATTTGCCGAGCGACGTCCAGCTGTGAGAGCTGGAGTTGTACTCCCACAGGTACTCATCCCCGCTGCCGCTGGCGCCGATGCGCGCGCTGAACAGTACCTTCGTTCCGCCCGGCTCGATGATGAAACGAGGATAGGTCACCTGAGTGACCGTCGTGCTGCCCACGAGCGCGCTCGTAGTCGCCGAGAAACTAGCCGCTGACCAGTTGGCGCTAGCGGGAGCCGCCAAGAAGCCATTGGCCGATTTTCGGTAGTGCAGGTTGTTGCCGTGATGATCGAATGCGAGGTGCAGTGTGTCGTCTCCAGGGCAAACGCCGAGTGAAATCGTGTTGTGCGCGTCGTCGGCTGTATTCGTGTAGTCCGTGAACTCGAACTTCTCCCAGTCCCCGCTGGGCAGCGCGCGGCGCGCCATGACCACGTGCCGATTGGTGTTCCAAAACGCCGTATATTGATATCCCTTATAGGTGATGATTCCTTCCTGCTGAAAGGACTCACCGTTGAGATAACCGCCGTAGGATACGATTGTCAGCCCAGACAACGCGATCAGCGACTCTTTATCTTTCGTGATTCCAACGCTCGCGCTTCCACCCGCAGCTGTGCCCGCGGAACCACCCATCGCTGCACCACCTGCGGCAACACCACCCGCCGCCGTACCACCACTCGCCGAGCCGCCGCTCGTGGAACCTCCGCTCGCAGAGCCAGCCGCTCCGCCCAATCCGGCAGCCCCGGCTCCTCCGCCGGTTCCTGAGCCACCACTTGCTCCGGCCCTCCCTGCACTCCCGCCGGGGCTACCCGCGCCTCCCGCTGCAGACGCCGTGCCGCCGCTCGCTCCGGAGAAGCCGCCGTTGCCGCTCGTTGCGCCTCCACTCGTAGAGCCGCCTTGAAGCGTCGAATTCGTTCCACCGGCTCCAGCGTTCGAGCCACCGTTGCTCGACGTGGTGCCGCCGCTGCTGCTGCCGCCCGCGACGGTGCTTGCGCCGCCCGTCGTCGATGCGCGGCCGCCGCTCGCAACGCCGCCGCCCTGGCTGCCATTCGGGTTGTTAGTCTCGTCCCCACAAGCCGACAGGCACGCAAGTTGGGTGAGGCACAGCCAAGTTGGTAGCAGCGTTCGCATGTTTGCGTGCAGTCCAGGCATCGAATGGTTCCCTTCGGTGCGCCGCGAAAGATTGAACAGGGACGGCCCTCGCGCTCACCCGAGGCGCTAGCCTAGGCTGATCCGAAGCCCATCTTCAACTGAGTCCCCGCAGATTACGCCCCCAACATCCTACATGAGTGATTCTCGCCGGCTGCACATGCTAAAACGCGTCGGTGGCGAGCATCCTGCTGATTGACGACGACGCGGCGCTCCTCGAGGTGCTGACTCTCGCCTTTCAGGATGCTGGGCACAGCGTGCGAACAGCGGCGGACGGCGCGGCTGGGCTGCGGCTGCTCGCGAGCGAGAGCATCGAGGTCGTGGTGAGCGACGTGAACATGCCACACGTCGACGGCTTTGCGCTGTGTCGCAAGCTGCGCGGTGCACGAAACATGGTGCCGCTGATCTTGCTTACGACACGCGACAGCGACATCGATGAAGCGCTCGGGCTCGACGTGGGCGCGGACGACTACCTTTCGAAGCCGTTCAGCACGCGGGTGCTTTTGGCCCGCATTGCCGCCTTGCTGCGACGTAGCGAGCTGTCGCGGGGGAGCTCGGCCGCCGAGGTGCAGCTCCGTGTCGGCCGCCTGCAGCTCTCCCCCGAGCGCGTCGAGGTGCGCTACGGGGATCAATTCGTCGAGGTAACGCTAACGGAGTTTCGCATTCTCGAGTGTCTGGCGCGGCGCCCGGGCGTCGTGTTTTCGCGCGATCGGCTACTCGAAATCATCCGAGGCGACACCGCCGTCGATCCGCGCATCGTAGATACTTATGTGCGGCGCTTACGCCGTAAGTTCGAACAGCTGGACACCGAATGTGACTTGATCGAGACAGTCATTGGCGCGGGCTACCGCTTACGCGAAATTGAATGAAACTTTCGCCGCCGCGCTTCGGTTGGTCACTGCGCGCCAGCGTGGCTCTGCTCGTGGCCTTCGTGGTAGCAGCCCCGCTGCTTCTGGTTGCGGCGTGGTTGGGCGTGGAGCGGCGTGTCGAAACGGCGATGCAAAGCAATGCCGCGTTCGCCGCGGAAGAAGCAGTTCGTGCACTCGGAACGCCGACGCTTCCGCTGCCCGCTTCGACATACGGAAGCAACGCCGCGCCCTCGGAGGGCGCCCTCGAGCGCATCGCGCGAGTTCACCTGGTGCGCATTCGCCTCACCGACGAGCAGGGCGTGCTCTTGCGCGACTACAACCACGATTCGGGTCGGGACTTGAGCGAGCGGGCGGGCGGCGTGGTGCTACGGCGCGGCGACGAGCGGGCGCGTTCGTCCAACGACGAGGCGTTGGGACCACTTGCTGGTCGTGACGAGTTCCAGACGGCTCGCGACAAAGGAAAAGCCCAAGGTTGCCGTGACTCACCCGAGCGCGGCATCGTGTTGTGCTACGCAATCCGCAAGCATTCGACGCCGCTCGGAAGCTTCTTCGTGCACGCACAAGACAGCGCTGAGCGTCCATTGCCGTTGCTCTACGAGCTGCGCTTTCAGCTGGGATGGCTCACGCTGGCGATCTCGCCATTTGCTCTGGGCCTGGCTTTTTGGGCCGGGCGGCGCCTGGTTGGGCCCTTCGAGGCGCTGCGTGACCAAGTGCTGCGCAAGGTGAGCGAAGCTCGCCCGGTCCCGAACCTGAGTGCGCGCGCAGGCCGCGAATCTGAGCAGCTGGCACACGCTTTTAATACGCTGCTCGAGCGCCTCAATGAGCGCCGCGCTGCCAACGAAGCCTTCGTGGCTGATTTGGTCCACGAGTTCAAAAGCCCGGTCGCCACGATTCGCGCATGTGGCGAGAGTTTGACGGCGGCTCAGCCAACGCCGGAGCGCGCAGCGCAAATCGCACGCTTGGTGCAAGACAGCGCTGCTCGCTTGGACGCGTTGGTGAGCCAATTTCTGGAATTGGCTCGCGCCGAAGCTGGCATGCTGCGCGAACATTGGGAACCGCTGGACTTGGCGGCGCTCGCTGCGGCCCGCGTGCAACGCGCCCGCGAAGACGAGCGTTGGCAACAGCTTCGCTTCGAATTTCACGCCGACTCCGCACGTGTGCGCGGCGTGGCTGAAGGCCTCGAGACGGTGCTCGACAATTTGCTCGCCAACGCGGCCTCGTTCGCGAAAGCCGAAGGCGTCGTGAAGGTGCGAATCGATGTGAACGCGGGCCAAGTCGTGCTCTCCGTGGAAGACGATGGCCCCGGCATCGCTCCCGAGGATTTACCCCATATTTTCGAACGATTTTTCACGACGCGCCGGCACGACAAGGGCACAGGGCTCGGACTATCGCTGGTGCGCGCCATCGTGGAAGCGCACGGCGGTCAAGTTTCGGCGAGCTCCGAGCTAGGTCGTGGGGCCACGCTGCGCGCGACGTTTCCTGCTCTGATTTGAGCTGCCACAGCGCTTTCACATACGTTTCACATCGCTTCGGCGGCCGATTCAAGTCGTGGCTGCAGGGTGCTCGTGAAGGGAGCAGCTATGGCACAAGCATTTCCGATCCTGGCGCAGGACATCGAGACCCCCACGCGAAGTTCGAAAGAGTGGAATTCGCGCGCTACGTACGGGCTCGCCTCGCGCGCTTTGGGCGCCTTGGGGCTTGCAGGGCTGTGGGGAGTGGCAGCGGGTTCAGCCAAACCGCTGATGGCACTGTTCAACATCTACAAGGTGCCCATGGTGCTGGCGCTGGCGCTCGCGGTGGCGTTGCCGGCTGTTTTCGTGACGCGACACTTCTTGAGTACGCAGATCGCGCCGCTGCAGCTTTTGAATGCACTCGTACGCAGCGTGTACCGGGCCACGCTGGTGCTAGCCGGCTTTGCTCCGCTGGTCATGGTGTACGCCTACACCAGTGAAAGTGTGGCTCCGCTGCTCGCCCAGGGAAGTGCTCTGGCAGCGATGGTTGGCGGAACGGTTGCACTCACTGCGGAGCTCTCGAGAATCGAGGGGCCACGCATCGATCGCATCGTGCTCGGCACTGTCACGATCGTAACTTTCGGGCTAGCACTGCTTCAGCTCATCTCCCTAGCCACACCAGTTCTCACACTCCCCACCGTGTTCGGCGGTGGCATCGACGGAGTGCTGCGGTGAGCGATACGCTGCACGTAGCTCGCATCGCCGCGGCGTTCGCCTTTATCCTGGTCCTGGCCGTGCTCGCGATTTGCTTCGTGCGCACGAAGAGGCAAGCCGAGCGCGAAGAAATCGAGCTGGCACTGGAAGCAGATTTCGAGCGCCTCGAGCGCCAACTCGGCCCCGCAGCGGGCGATCCCTTGCTGCCGGGCAAAGGAAGTTGAGCCATGTTCCCCTTGCTACCGCTTCCTCCCAGCGTCATCGCCACCGCCGGCGCGGTCGCTCTCTCAGCGCTTGCGGTCACGCTTTACGATCCGCGCTTGTGGCGCTCTCGCTGGTTTCGATACACGAGCGCTGCAGCGTTCGCACCCGCGGCGCTCGGTCTTGGGTTGTGGCACTTCGGCTCGCTGCCCCTCGCCGGCCTTGGTGTGCGCTTGGTGTGGACCACGCTACCCGTCTTGGGTCTAGTCGCCGTGACGGCGCTCGTTGTCGCCGTGATACGCCGCGCACTCGAATGGCTGGGCCGGCTCGGGCCTAGACGCGGCGAAAAGTCCGCGCGCGCGGGAGCGCGTCGTGAATTTCTCCGCAGCGCCGCCGGCTTGCTCCCCCTCGGTGCCGGCCTAGTCGGCGCCAGCGCGATGAGCCGCAACGATCCGACTCAAATCGTTCATGTCCCCCTCACCTTTGCGGATTTGCCCGAAGCGCTCCACGGCCTGCGCATTCTGCAACTCAGTGATCTGCACCTCGGCGCCTCACGCACTGCCAACGATTTACGCGAGGTATTGGAAGCACTGCGCTCGAATCCGCCGGACCTCATCGTCCTCACCGGCGACGTCGCCGATCACCTCGGCGAGCTCGAGAAAGGCCTCGCCCTGGTAACGGCGTTCGCCCCTCGCCTCGGCGTCTACGCCGCGCTTGGCAATCACGAATATCTCAACGACATTCGTCAAACCCTCCCGATCTACGAGCAGAGCCCCGTCACTCTTCTAGTGAATCAAACCGCGAGCGTTCCGGTCGGAGACGCATCCCTCTTCATCGCCGGCGTGGATGACCCCGTTTTCATCGGACCTCCGCGCGGCTTCTTCGAAAAGGCCATCGCAGCGTGCGCCGAAAGCGCACCCCGAAACGACTCCTTCCGCCTCTTACTCTGCCATCGCCCAGAAGGCTTCGAAGCCGCTGCGCGCCATGGCTTCCACCTCACCCTCTCCGGCCATACTCACGGCGCGCAGGTCGGCATCTTCGGCCGCAGCATCGTCGAAGTCTTGTTCGGCATCCCATACTGGTGGGGCAAGTACCAACGTGGCCAGAGCCGGCTCTACACCACCTCTGGCTTCGGACATTGGTTCCCCTTTCGACTGAACTGCCCTGCCGAAGCGCCGATCATCGAGTTGAGGCGAGCTTAGCCTGACTGGTCGCGCCTGAACGGCATCAGAATTGCGTAAAGAACTTCCAGGATTCTTGCGGAATCCAATTCGTGCTGCTGTTCGGATCCATGGCGATGTTCGTGTGTCCTCCGCCGAACGTGCAAACCTTGGTGGGGAACTCCGCCTTGCAGCCTTGGAAGTCGTAACAAACGTGGTTGCCCGACTGCCAGATGGGTATCGTCGCGGGCACCGTGCAGCCGTTATCAGTGGCGTGCTCGATGGCAATATACTTCGCACCCTGAGTGCTGCTGTTCCCGTTCACCCACGGACACGTACCATCGCTCATGCCCGTCGTTTGCATCCATGCGATGGGCTGATGCGTTTTGGGCGGCACATAGATGTTGTAGTTCGCCGGGGCGATCCCCACTGCAGCGCGAATGTCTTTCTGGTGGTTGGCTGCCAGCGAGTAGGTGATCATGCCTCCGAAGCTGAATCCAGTTGCGAAGACACGCGTCGTATCGATGCAAAGGTTCTGTTTGACGTAAGCCAGGATGTCGTCGAAGAGGGCGTGATCCTTTTGCTGCCAAGTCGCGCCGTCCGACTGAGGCGCGACGAAGATGGCCGGCTGGTTGGCGGCGGTCGCGAGCGGCTTGAGGAAGTAATAATTCTGATCGCGAACGGCCTCGGAGGTGCTGCCAATCCAGTGAGACGTGTAGAACAGCCGATACGGCTTGTTCATGTCGTAGTTGCTGGGGATATCGATGATGTAACTTCGCTGCTGACCGGTGCTGGTGATCGTCTTCTTGCCGCTCGTCAGCGTCGTCGCTTTGCCGCAACCCGCGCTCTTGACCGCAGGGTTTCCGAGGGGAATGGCGCCACCTGCACCCGCGTTGCCTCCAGAGCCCGGCATTCCAGCCGTGCCGCCGGCAGCGGTCCCGCCGCTCGCCGTCTTGCCTCCGGCGCTAGCTCCGCCCATGCCGGTCGTGCCGCCTGCACCGCCCTTGCCGCTCATTCCCCCGGTCGTCGAAGTCGAACCTCCGACGCCCGATCCTCCCGCTCCCACCTGACCACCCGCAGCAACCGCGCCCCCCGTGCTCCCGCCGGCGCCGAGCACACCGCCGCTCGTCGTACCTCCAACGCTCGTCGCTCCGCCGCTTCCAACCGTACCGCCTGCGGCCACTGCACCGCCCGCGCCAGTTTTGCCCGCCGAGCCACCCGCAATTGCGCCACCGCTCGTGCCCCCTTGCGAGGAGGTGCCACCCGCCGCGGTTGCCCCTCCTGCACCAGTCGATGGTTGCCCATCCTGGCCCGAACAAGCACTCAGCGCGAGACCAAGCGCGCTCAACTTCGCAAGCAAGCGACCAGACTTCATCGAGATACTCCTGTTCGACCGACGAAACGAGCACTCCAGACGCGACCGACAAGCGCCGCGTTTCGGCATCCATGACGGCGCGGTCATGCAAAGCACGTTGGGAGCTCCGGCGAGAGAACCCGATGAGCAGTGGTCTTTTGTGTTCTCCTCCGTCGGAAAATCTGCCGAGCGTGGCGGTCGACGGCGAAGTGAACAGTGCGGAACTCTCGAGCGCTAGCCCTCGTAGGCGAGCTGCATGCGCTGGCGCGTCGCGCTGAAGAACTGCTGCGGCGCGCAGCCAAGCTCCGAGTGAAACGTGCGGTGGCACTGCGAGTACGAGCCGAAACCCGCAGCGCTCGCAGCCGTCATCAGGTCCTGTTCGGCCTCGTCGACGAGACGAATCAGATTGAGAAGGCGAAGGCGCGTGCGATACCGAACAAGTGTCATTCCGAGGTCGCGATGAAAGTGACGACTAATCTCGCTTGGGTGCGCTCGCAGCTCGCTGGCGAGAGCTTCCAGACTTAGCTCCGGCGCCGCAGCGAGAGTGCGCAGCGCACGCCGAGTGAGAACGTGTGTTCGGCGCCCGGCGTAGTCCGCGGCGCGCCGCGCAATCCAATGGACTCGCTCCCAGAGCTCCGCGCCGAGTTGGTCAGCACCGGAACGATCCACGATCGACGCCGCGCCATGCATGACTCCGCCGAGTTCGTTCGGCGCAATGCGAACGTGCAGCGGCACGATTGCGTCACGGCGAGCACCCAAAACTTGCGTTGAGTAGGACGAATCCAGGCCTATCGCGTAGAGATAGAGATCTGGCGATGCTTCGATGAGCACGTGGTCCTGCCCGGACGGAAACATCAGCAGCTCGCCCTGGGAAACTCGAATGATTTGGTCGCCGACACCAAACGTGGCCGAGCCTTGAACCACCAGATTCGCCTCGGGCTCGCTATGAAAATGTCGCGGACGGCGCCCGCCGATCGCCGCCGAGTACTTCCAGACGTATGCATGCTGGCCGCCATCGGGGAGAAAACGCTGGTAGAGCACTGGGGGCGCCGCCATCCAAGCAACGTAACGCATGGCCGATGCTCGCGCCAACGCTCGAACACCGGAACCTCCGGTGCGCAAGTCCCGAGCGGCGATTTCCTCAAGAAAAGCGAACACACTCAGTGGCGCGGCAAAGTAAATGTGCGCTCGCGACAAAGAAAGGAGCCTCGCATGTTCCAGATTCGCCTCGTCCCTTTGCTCGGCGGCCGGATGAATTGCGGAACGTGGCAGCGCTCGCCAGGCACGCTGAATCCTCAAGGGACGCGAACACGCTGCTTCATGAGGCGACTATGATTAAACGAAAGAGTACTCGCATGTTTCGAATCGCCCTTCCCTCAGCCTGTTTTCTAGCTGCCACCCTCCTTCCTCAAGTTGCGCTCGCGGTGCGCAGCGCGGAACTCTACACGTCCGAATCCTACGGATACGGCCGGGTCGAAGCTCGCGTCCGATTCGCGCCCGGCGACGGCGTGGTGAGCTCCTTCTTCCTCTGGAAGGACGGCTCCGAAAAGGCTGGGGTGTTTTGGAACGAGCTCGACTTCGAAAAGCTCGGCCTCGACTGCCACCTCGAGACCAACGCATTTTATGGCAAACCGGGAGCGGTTCACAGCCAACGCCACACCCCGAGCGCAGATCTCTGCGGAGCCTTTCACACGTACACTTACGAATGGACCCCAGACTCAATCGCGTGGTTCCTCGACGGCGTCGAGCTTCGGCGCGAGACCGGAGCGACCGCAGCGGCTTACGCCGAAAACGCCAGCACTCCCGGCATGCAAATCCGGTTCAACGTTTGGCCCGGCGACGCTAGCTTCGGTGGCAACTTCAGCCCTAGCATTCTTCCCGTCCATGAGTACGTGGACTGGGTACAATTCTCGTCCTACGCGGACGGCGCGTTTACACTCCAGTGGCGCGACGATTTCGATACTGACACGCTCGCTTCGCGCTGGCTCACCGGCAGCTGGGGCTCGCCCAAGAACCTTTCGACACACGACGCTCAAAACGTGAACATCGTCGACGGATACGCCGTGCTTTCGCTCACCACGGACGACGCCGTTGGCCCCGGCGGTGCCATGCCCCAGGGCGGTGTCGGCGGCGCGCCCGGAGGAAACTCCGCAGGAATGGGGGGCTCCATGTCCGCGCCGAAATCGAGCGATGGCGGCGGCTGCCGCTTTGGTGCCGCGCGCACGAGTCGACCAAGCGCGCTGCTTTTCACGCTCGGCTTGGCTGCCCTCGGCAGACTCGCTCAACGGCGCCGGGCAGCGAAACGCCGGCTCACGTCAACCCGGTGAGCGGGCTCGAATCGAGCTGCGCGTCGCCGAAACTCTTGCGAGCGTCACCAAACAAGTTGAGGAGCGCAGTAAGGAGCTTGTTGTGGGGCAGGCCGTTGTACTTGAGCCAGCGGCCCGTCCTCAGTGTCTTGCCGTCACCGCCTGCCAGCAGAAACGGCATGTTGCTCTTGGTGTGAACCGGTGGGTGGGACAGTTCAGAGCCGAAGAAGACGATACTTTCGTCGAGCAGGCTGTGCCCGCCCATGTCGACCGCCTGCATCTTCTGCAGCAGATAGAGATGCATTTGCGAGTACCACGTACAAATCTTTTCGCACTCGTCGGGACGGAAGCCACCGTCGTGCTGGTAGAAATGGTGATGCTCCGATAAGTTGAGCCACGGGAAGGTGTGTTTGGCTTCCGTATCCGTCCACTGCAGCGAGGCGACACCGGTCATGTTGCAGGCAAGCGCCATCACAATCATGTCCATCATGAACTTCCCCACTTCGGGGATTTTCGCGTCCGTCTGCGCGTCGACGAGGCTGCCGTTGTCTGTGGAGTTCAAGCCGCTCGTGGGGTTGTAGCCGCTGGTATTCACCCGCGTCGGGGGCTTGCAAACGCCGCTGTTACTTGCCGGTGGCATCACCATCAAGCGATTTTCGAGCTCGCGAATTTTCGTGAGGTGCTCGTCGAGGCGCGCCTGGTCGCTGCGGCCGAGCTTGGCAGAGAGTGCGGCGTACCTCTTGTCGACGAAGTCCAGAATCGACTTCTTGCGCAGCAGGGCAATGTTGGCAGCCTCCGCAGCGGAGCCTGTGTTCGAAAGCTTTCCGAATAGCGTGTCGAAAATATCCTGAGGGTCGAGGCGCGGCGGAATCGGCGCGTTCGGGGCCGCGGCCTGAAAGTACAGCGCGTTCATCGGCGAGATCTTGCCGTGTGATTTTCCGGTGGCCCAGCGAACCGCAAGCTGAAGGCTGCCGTAAGCTCTATCCTTCGAGAGCTGACCGGCGAGAACCTGATCAATCGAGGGCGAGCGCGGATAGTTGAGGGTGCCGGGTTGAATGGCTCCGGTGAGCAAGCCAACGCTACCACCCTGGTGCTGTTCGACCTTGTAAACCAACTGATCGCCGCACTTGAGATCCAGCCCGTCCAAGACGAGCAGCCGACCCTTCATCGGCTCGAGCGGCGCAAGAATCGGCGACAATTGAAACGACGTTTCGCTCCCAGTCGGCGTGTAGCGGTCCCCTTTCGAGCTGCCCTGGCGTACCGTACCGCCTGGCTGATATACGGTAATGAAACGCTTGAGCGGCACCTGAGCGCTCTGCGCGTGCGCGGGGCGGCTTTGGCTCATGATTTCGAGCCAAGGGAGCGCAATGGCAATCGTGCCCGCGCCTCGAATCAGCGTTCTGCGGTCGAGCTTCAGCTCCGTCATCCGTCTCGTCCTAGTCGACAGCGCGCCGTCTCGTCTCAGTCAACAGCGCGGTAGAGAAATGCGTCCGTCTGAGTCAACGCGATTAGCAGCTGCTTCACGTTGTAGCCCGACCGCTTGAATGCGGTGAGCAGCGATTGTTGATTGCAGGCGTCTCTTTCCTCGAGCGAGCGCCCGTAGCCGAAGTGCATCCAATGGGTCGCAAAACATTCCTGAGTGCGCTCCGACGTCGCCAGCTGGCGCACGAGCTCGACTGCGTTCGAAGCCGTGCCACTCACGCCGGGAACAGAGCCGCTCGCATCGATGGGTGTATCGTAGGCTACTTTCGAGTTCGGATCCGTCCACTTCTCGGAAGCGCGATAGATCCCGATCGCATCGTAGTTTTCGAAGGGCAAGCCGAGCGGGTCGATGACCTTATGGCAACCTGCGCAGAAATTGTCCTGCGTGTGCTTGGCCACGCGCTCGCGGGCGGTCTTGCCGCTGTACGGATCGATTTCCGGCGGCGTGAACCCAGTGGGCAGCTCGAGATCCATACACATCACGCGATTGACCACGAAAATCCCACGCAGCACCGGGTTCGTGCGGTTGCTCGTCGTGCCTCCCGCCATGATGCCGCCGAGTGTCAGCAAACCGAGGCGCCGCTCGGGATTGAGGCGAACTTTCTTGAGTTCGGTGCCGCTCACACTCGTGTTCGGCGCGAAGTTATCGGGACCATAGAAGCCCAACAGCGCTTGGTTCACGAAGGTGTAGTTGGCAGTAAGAATGGCAGGCCAGCTACCAGCCGAATACGGCGCGCTGGCTTCGTTATTCTCGAAGATTTCGTGTTCGAGAACGCGCTGCACCTCGTTGCGCAGAGCTCCGCCGATGCTCGGCGACCACGACGGGAACAAGGCAGTGTCTCGCGCTAAGCCGGCAAGGTCCGGAATCGGCAACAAGTTGTCGAAGAAGAAGGCGACGGTCCCGTGCGCTCGCTTGTCCCCGAGCATGCTGGTGGCCTGAGCCAACACCCCTTCCTTCGTGTCGAGCCGACCCGCTTCAGCAGCTTCCACCAGCGTAGCGTCGGGCATGGTCTGCCATAGCAAGTACGAGAGCCTGCTCGCCATCTCCCGCCCAACCAAGCGCTTGACGTTCGAGCTGCCCGCGACGGCACTCCCCAACTCGACGCGGTACAGAAACTCTGGAGACTGCAGCACCCCTTCGAGCATCGCTGCGACGCCGGATGCAAAGCTCAGCGTGGATGAAACGGCGCGCACGCTGCGGTACAGAGCCACGAGCTCGTCGATGTCCGCGCTCGTGGTGGCACGCCGATAGGCGCGCGGTGCGATGGCAGCGGCAATTGAACGCGCGCAGGGCTCCTCTTCGCTCGCAGGCAAAGTCTTGCCGGCGCAGGCGTGCAGCCGCCCCAGAGCCGCGGTGTCCGCCGTCGCGCGCGCTGCAATTTGCTCCGCGATCGATTGATACTTTTCAACCAGTGTGTCCGGCACCGACTGAAAATCGGCATCGTTTCCGAACCAGTTATCTTTGCTATCGATTTGGGCGGGAAGCAGGCTACCCGGGTTCGTCGTGTCGCCGAGCAAATCGCGCACAGTGTTGTTGTACTCGTACGTCGTCAGCCGCCGAAGTGGCGATCGCCCAGGTTCCGGTGAGCTGCAGTCGAGAGCAGCGTCTCCTCCAGTGCCCGACGGCGCTGCACCGCCAGCACTAGCAGCAGTGCCTCCACCAGAACTGTGGTTCGCTCCGCCCGTTGCCCCATGCTGGCCCGCGCTTCCAGGAGTCCCGCCAACACCCGTGTTCCCGCTGCTCGCTCCGCCGGCATGCCCAGCTCCGCCGCCGCTGCCTGGTGCGCTCGCATCGGTTATCTCACCGGTGCACGCAGCGAGCGGCAACGCCAAAACCAACGCACGCACACGCGCGCACGATAGCCGCAAGTGTTGAAATGGACGCAGCATGAACACGCCTGAGAACGGTTCCGAATTGCGAGTTGCAAACCGCGAGCGCAAACTCAACGATGCTGAGTCAGCGTTCGAGATCTCGCGCTCAGATCTCGCAAGCTCGTCGACGTGAGAGCATGGAAGCCGTTCTCACAGTCAGCAGTGGAAACCTTGCGGCAGTTCCGTCATCTCCCCACCAAAACGGTAAGGCTGCTGACAGTGCCCGCTTTCAGCTGCCAAACAACACTTGGCCTACGCTGGAAATAGCGAGTTCCTAGAAAGATTGTGTTCTCGCCGGAAGAGTCGCTTATACTCCCCTCCATGACTTCTGGTAGTGGGATTGGGTCGTGGGCGGTTGCTGCAGCTGCAGTCTGGGTCTTGGTTGGGTGCGGACCGAATGTCACTGAGATGCGCACGGTAAGCGCGCCAGCACGTGAAGCGAATTGTTCGCTCGAGTTCATCAAGGCCGACATGAACGAGATCTCTTCGGGAACGGGCGAATGGGAAATGCTCGGACAGGTCGTGCTGCAGGAAGAGGGCGTGCAGAATCCGTTCGATGAGCGGTATCGCGCAATCGTGCGGCCGCGGGCCTGTGGGATGGGCGGCGAAGCCGTCACGATTCTGCTGAGCGCGACGTCACAAGGGATCGCCACGTCGGGCAGCGCCACAAACTATGGAATTCTGAGGAAGCGAAGAGCGCAGTCGAACAAGCCGACGGCCTTTTGATCGGGGCGTAGTACCACCTGCATCAGCAGCGGGCTGCCGTGCGTAGTCCCGCTGCGCTTGGGCGCCTTGGCTTGGTCGCGCAAGGTGCAATGACACGCGCCGAGTAAGCCACACGAGCTGACGCCAGGCGTCGTACTGCTGCCGTCGCACCGGCGTGCGTAGTAGCGCTGCACCACCGGCCGGCGCGCTCTAGTTGAAAACGAATTTCATTTTCTTGTTGAACTTTCGCACGCCTAGCCTCGCGAAGGCACGTCTCTAGCCCAGCGAACTAGGCATTAAAAATGCCGTTCCGGCGACGCCGGGCTCAGTAACTGGCGGATCTTGACGTGCCCACCAAAGCTGATCTAAAGGCATTACATGAAAATGAAAACCATTTTCATGTACGGCAACGATCCCCTGCGGTGCGCGAGGCGATCGGCGAAGTCACGTTGGCGGAGACGGACGAGCCGATGTCGAAGCTGGCCCCTATGCAGCTCAGTGAAGGCACGGCGGAGTTGACGCAGGCGTGATTGTTCGACGGCTCGCGGCGTGGAGCGTGATGTTGGCGTTGGTCTCGTTGAGCACAAGGAGCTCCGCTCGGTCGGGCGTACCCACGTCGAGCGAGAAGCACGACGCAGGCGCCCCGCTGGTAGAAGCGCCGGTGTTGCTCCAGGCGGCTGAAGCGGAGTATCCCGCAGCAGCGTTGCCCAGCCGCTCGGAAGCGGTCGTGATGTTGACGCTCACGATCGACAAAGCGGGCACAGTGACTGACGTGTCGGTCGCGCAGTCTGGGGGCGTTGTGTTCGATGAGGCGGCACGCGAGGCGGCGTTTCGGCTGCGATTTGCTGCAGCACGTCGGGGCGAAACAGCGGTCGCCGCACGGATCTCGTATGTGTACCGCTTCGCGCCGCCGGCGCCCGAAGTCGTTGCCGACGCGAGCGCCGGAGACGAGGTGAAAGCTGGGAAGGAAGCGAACGTAACTGCGGAGCCGGACCGCTCGCCAAATGGAGACACGACGCCGCGCACGAGCGATTTCGGCTCGACTCGAGAGCAGCCTCCGGCGCTCGGAGTGGAGGTCCGCGGGTTGTCGCAAGTTGAGCAGCTGCGGCAATCGGCGGAAGCGGTGCAGGTCGTGGAAACGGAGCGTGCGCGGCAGCGCAGCGCGGATTTGGGTGAGGTGCTGGCGCGCTCCGAAGGTGTGGGGGTGCGGCGAAGTGGAGGGTTGGGCTCGAGCACGCGCTTTTCGTTGCAAGGCCTATCCGACGAGCAGGTTCGTTTCTTTTTGGACGGTGTTCCGCTGGAGTTCGCTGGTTATCCGTTTGGAATTGCGAACGTTCCGGTGAACGCGCTGGCTCGCGTCGAGATTTTTCGCGGGGTCGTGCCCATTCGCTTTGGCGCCGACGCGCTGGGCGGCGCGGTGAACTTGGTGAGCCCGGAACCAGCGCGCGGCAATGGAGCGGCGGTCTCGTACCAGGTGGGCTCCTTCGGAACTTATCGATTGAGTCTGGGCTCGCGGCTCGCACACGCGCGGAGCGGGTTCGTGATGCGCGCTGGAGGCTTCATCGATCGCGCAAAGAACGACTACCCCGTCGATGTGGAGGTTCCCGACGCGAGCGGCTGGCTTTTCCCCGCGCGAGTGCGTCGTTTCCACGATGGCTATCGCGCCTCCGGCGGGAATTTGGAGCTCGGCTTCGAGGGGCGGCCATGGGCCAAGCGCCTGCTGCTGCGTGCATTCGTTACCGACTACGAAAAGGAACTTCAACACAACATCGTGATGACCGTGCCGTATGGCGCGGTGAGCTACGGCGAGACCAGCGGCGGTGCGACGCTTCGCTATGAGACGCGCCTCGCGCAAGGCGTTAGCTTGGATTCGTTGGTGGGCTACTCACACACGCGCAGCACGTTCCTGGACGTCAGCGATTGTGTCTACGACTGGTTTGGGCACTGCATCAATCGGCGACCGCTACCAGGCGAAATCGATTCCCGCGGCTACGATCGAGTATTTTGGACCAATAGCGCGCTCGTTCGCGTGAACCTGCGTTGGTTACTCGCACAGGATCAGGCCCTGCGCGTCTCCGTTGCCCCAACCTACGTGACGCGCACGGGAGATGAGCGAAAACAGCGCGACCCCGAAGCGCGTGACCCGCTCACTGCCGAGCGCAAGCTCTTCACCCTCGTGAGTGGACTGGAATACGAGCTGGATCACTTCGACGATCGGCTCGAAAACATTGCGTTCGTCAAACACTACTTGCAGGAGGCACGCAGCGAGGAACCCTTGCCGGGCAACATCTTTCGTCGCCGGGACAGGAGCTCGCATCGGTTCGGCGTGGGCGACGCCGTCCGCTACCGACTGCTCGATTGGTTGTACGCGAAGGGTTCCTATGAGCTGGCGACGCGCTCGCCGCGCACGGACGAGGTCTTCGGGGACGCAGCGCTGATTCTGGCCAATCTCGAGCTTCAACCAGAGCGGAGCCACAACTTGAACGTCGGTGCCAGGCTCGACCGGACGAGTAGTGCCAGCGGCGACTACCGCGCCGAGCTCAATTTGTTCTTGCGGCACGCGGAGCAGCTCATCGTGCTCGTCGGTAACGATCGTTATCTTCGCTATGAGAACGTCTTCGGCGCGCGCTCGATGGGTGTCGAGGCATCTGCGGGTTGGACGGAGCCTACGGGGTATGTGGCGCTCGACGCAAACGTCACTTACCTCGATTTCCGAAACACTTCCAGTGCTGGCACGTTCGGAGCCTTCGTTGGCGACCGCATTCCGAATCGCCCCTATTTGTTCGCCAACGGCAACCTCGAGCTGCGTTTACCCGAGGTCGGCGGGCCTCGCGATCAACTGCTACTGATCTGGACCACGCGCTACGTGCACTCGTTCTTCCGCGGATGGGAGAGCGTGGGGTTGGTCGAGTTCAAGCAGGTGGTGCCGTCACAGCTGCTGCACTCGCTCGCGCTCACCTATCTGGTGCGGCGCAAGCTGAACATCAGCTCGACGCTCGAGGTGCAGAACCTGACCGACCAGCGCAGCTTCGACTTCTTCGGCGTGCAGCGACCGGGTCGCGCCTACTACTTCAAAGGCACTCTGGAGTTCTGAATGCGACGCAAACCGCCAAGCGCGCGCCGAGTGCGCTGAAGCTCGACTGAATCAAGGAGATCAGACCATGAATAGCACCAAGAACCTCGCTGCTGCGCTCGCTCTCAGCGCGGCCCAAACCGTCGCGTGCAGCGACTCGAATCAGGGGACGTCCACCATCGGCACGGGCCCTGCGTATCTCGTCGGCACACGCGTGTTCAATGACACCCTCACCACCTCGTACTTTCACGTGGTCTCTTCGCTGGAGGAGACCAGCGAGATCGATCCGAGCCGAGCGCTGGAAGTATCCGGAGCGGCCAAGCTCTACGCGGTACCAGACGTTGGCTGGTTCGCTGTCGGTGCTGGTGAAGATCCGACCATCACTCGTTACGCCCTCACTGACGATGGTCGCTTGCAACCGCGCGAGAAGATCAGCCTACGGCCCTACGGCGTTCAGTCGCTGTGGGACACGCTGTACGTCGTTTCGCCGACGAAGATGTACTACCCAGATCGCGCGGGCAATCAGCTCGTGGTGATCAACCCAAGCACGATGAAACTCGAAGGCACGGTGCCGCTCCCGCAAACGGCGCGCGACGGCTACCTTTCGCTGTACGGGTACACTCCACTACTGCGCGCTGGCCAGCTCCTCTTCAGCGTCGGGTGGTTCGATTGGGAGTCCACGGACTCGGTGCTCGGCGAAACTGGGCTCGTCGTGCTCGATACCAAAAACGACCAGGTCGAGCGCTTCGATGTCGACGCTCGCTGTGGCGGTATTACCACCGGAGTGGTGACGGAGTCTGGCGACGCCTATTTCGTGAGCTCGGCACTGGCGGGTGCTGCACACCAGTTGGGCAGGCTGACGACGCAGCCGTGCGCTCTGCGTGTCAACGCAGGTAGCAGCGGTTTCGACGCTGATTTCGCGCCCAAACTCGCGGAGCTCACCGCTGGCCGTGTCGCCGGCGAACCCGTACCAGCAGGTGGAAGCGCCATGTTCTTGCGCGTGCTCGACGAAGAGCTCGCCACCGTGACGAACCAAGACGCCACTTGGGACATCACCGGCCAACCCGCGTGGCGCTGGTGGCGTTGGGACGTCACTCAACCGGAAGCGGTACTCGTCGCCAGTCTCGCGCCTTCGACTTCGGATGTTTTCTGGTTCCAAGTCGACGGTCGCGTCTACGGCACCGAAACCAGCGATAACTACTCGCAGACCACGGTGATTGAACTGACAGCACCGGGCGGCCCCCAGCCACGCCTGCGCGCGCCCGGATTCATCCACGGCGTTGCGCGCATTCGCTGACTTGCGCTAAAGCTCACACCTTGAGGCGAAACTGCTGACCAAACGCTTGGAAGGTTGCGTGACGCAAGCGCTTGACGGAGTTGTCGGCCAGCGCTCGCAACACATCGGCGCGCTGCGAGTCGTAGAGATCCGCGATCAGACGAACGTATTGGTCAGCCTCCGGCTCGGCTGGAGCATAGGAGTAGCGTTCGGCTTGCCTGGCGTCGGGCGTGACGAGATCGGCATGCACCAACGCTTCCAACGCCTCGCCGAGGGTTTCGCTCGAAATACCTGTGACCTTCGCGAGTGCAGCGGGTGTCATGGACGTACCTCGGTTTGCTGATAACCAGAGTAGAGCTTGCAGTTGTTCGTGCGTCGCAATGCGCTCGAACATGAACTCCGCTAAATCCGCCGACAGTTGCTGGGACACGTGAGACCGCGCAGTGCTTCGACTGAGCCTCTTCCGCTAGGGAGAGTACCAGCGATTCCACATCGCTCGGGAAGGTTTTTCCAAATCGATAAGTAGTTACCAAGACACCAAGACGCCTCACTCCAGCGACGCTGCGCATCGGCGTCCTTTGAGGACGCCATCAAGCGGCGCTCGGCGCGCTCCGATTCGAAAGGCGCTGGTCGAGCAACTCACGCTCGCGACGATGAAAACGAAACAGCGCGTGCCGCACCTCGGCAGAAATGTCGAGCAAGCATGCGAGCCGCGCCGCGCGGCGTAGGCGCGTGATTGCATTTTCGGCAAGAACCCAAACAAGCTCGACGTGATGACGTTCGTGCAGGGTGCCCACGAAGCGTGCGTGGGCGTCCAGCTCAGGGCGCGCTGGGGCATATGCGTAGCGGTCCGCTGGATCGCCCACGCGCACGATCAGATCCGCCTCGATCAGCGCGGCAAGTGCTTCCTCTACCCTGGGCTGGAACTCGTTCAGCTCTGACGCGAGCGCTGTGCACGTAATCGCGTTACCCTCATGATTCTTCAGCAAAGTCACGAGAACGCGCAGCTCCTCATGGGTCTTCACGCGCCCCAGCATGAACTCCTGAATGTGCGAGGGGATCAATGTCTGAACCATTCAGGTCTGCCTGCCCAATGGTACAACTTAGCTGGGTTGTATCCGCCTTGCCACCATTGCTTTCGAGGACGAAGGACAAGAGCGCCACAGCCCACCTGAATGCCTCACTGCACACGCGTGCTCGCTCTTCGGTATCACCCGGCTGGACGGCTCCGGGCTGGGCGAATCGGTCGCCTGACCTCTCGAGGCTCCTCCGCTTCGCTAAGCGACAGGGCTCGCCTTGTTGCACCAATAGAGGGGGATCCCCATTCGGTAGCCGCCCGGTGAAAGTTTTCCTACGGTGCGGCGACTCTTCCGAAGGAGGTTGTTTTGGGCGACGCGGAGAAAGGCGCAAACGCATACGGCCGCCTCGGGTCGTGGGCGGCGCTGGTCGGAGCAGCTGTTTCCATCCCCGTCCTCTTCGTCGGTTTCTCGAACGACGATTTGGTGCACCGCCTGGCACTCGATGGACAGGTGGCAGGCTTCGAGCCCGGCTGGCTAGGTCTCTACGATTTCACGCCGCCATCGCTACCCACGTCCAAGATGATCGAACGCGGCATGCTGCCGTGGTTCACGAATCCAGAACTGTCCCTGCGCTTCTTTCGACCGATTTCGAGCCTACTGCTTGCGCTCGATCACTTTCTCTTCGGTCGCTGGGCGCTCGCCGCTCACCTGCATTCGATGCTGTGGATGGCAGCATTGGCCTTGCTGGCGGCAAAGCTCTACGCGCGGTGGCTCACGCCTCGCGCGGCTCGAGCCGCTGCCTTCGTGTTCGCGCTGTCGGGAGTGCACGCAGTGCCGACAGCCTGGCTAGCTTCGCGACACACATTGGTGTCCGCGACGCTCGCAGTCGCCGCGCTGCTCGCTTGGGCGCGCTTTCGCGAGGACGGTTGGCGCTTCGGCAGAGCGCTCAGCCCGGCATTGCTTGCATCGAGTTTGCTCGCGAGCGAATCGGGGTTGGTGGGTGGCGCACTGCTCGTAGCGTACGAACTGGGAACACGCGGTATACGCCGCGGAGCTTTCGGTGCTCTACCTCACGCAGCCGTGTGTGGCGTGTACTTGGGTGTGTACGCGGCGCTCGGTTACGGCGCTCGCGGTAGCAGTTTTTACGTTTCGCCCTTCGACGCCCCACTGCGTTACCTGGGCGCCGCTTTGGTCGGCGTGCCCACGCTGTCCGTCGAGTTGCTGCTCGGCCTGCCTTCCGCCGTCGCAAACTTCGTGCCCGGAGCCAGCTCGGTGTTCGTGGCTCTCGGCGTCGGCGCACTGCTCGGCTTCACGACTCTGCTCTACACGCTGCGTGAGGAGCTTCCCGCCGCGCCGCGCAAAAACGTGTACTGGCTCGGTCTCGGTGCGCTGCTCGGCTCGCCGGCGCTGGTTGGTGCGGTGGTCACCGGGCGCGTCTTGCCGCTCCCGATGTTTGCTGCCGCCGCGGTGATTGGCAGCACTCTCGACGCGATCTGGAACCGAATTCACGGCGCGCGCTTGCGTGGCGCCTCGCCGCTTTCCAAAGCGTGGTTTTTGCCCTTGTCTGTGATCCTGCTCACCAGCTTCGGCATTTCGCCGTTGTTGCGTGTCGGCACCGCGTTCCAGTTCCGACACTTCGCCGAAGCGCAACGCCAGCTGGCGCTCGAAGCCAACCTTGGCACTTGCAAGAAGAGCGGCTTCCTCTATCTGCTCACCGCAGCGGACCCGATTCTCGCTCTCTCGACAGCCCCCGCGCTGCGCTTCCACACCGAACAACAAGCTCACGCCGAAGCTTTCCGCGTGCTCTCCATGGCCCCGCAGCTCCAGCGCCTGCACCGAACGGCACCCAACGCCTTCGAGCTCGAAGTACTCGGCGCGCCGCGTCAGCGAAACTCCTTCGAAGAACTCTATCGCGCACCCAACAATCCCCTGCTCCCAGGCTACAAAGTGCGCACCGAAGAGCTCACCGTCACTGCCAAAGCCACTGACACTGGCGTCTTCACTCGCGCAAGCTTCGAGCTTCCGCGCGATCTCGAAAGCATGAACGTTTGCTTCCTGATCTGGTTCGATGGGAAGCTTCAATTGTTGGACACGCCGTCTACGGGACAAAGCGTCGACGTCCCCTACGAACGCGGCCCAATGGGCATGTAACTACCCCAATCCAAATCAGCAAAGCACCGGGACGAAAGCCCCGCTCGTCACAAGAAGAGCACGAGCGGCAACGCAACATACGCCGGCAGCGCGACAGCTGCTCCGACCGCGAGCAGCGAGCGCGCCATTTTTGGCCAATTCAGCGCGGCGGCGAGTGGGCCCAGGAAGAAGGCGAAAGTCGCTGCGGTGACGCCAATCGCTAGCAGCGTGCTCGACACACCGTGTTCGAAGTATCTCCAAACGGCGGCCAGGCCGATGAGTTGCACCGCGCCCGCCGTACCGCCCGCATGGACCACGCGCCAGCGTGCGAACTCAGTAGGTCGCTGCCGATGCCAATGCTGCACATACCCGAGCAGTGCAGCCGCCGCGAGCAAGATGGTCCCACAAACTACGAGCAACCGTTCCGTATCCATGGCTTCGACCGTAGCCCGACCGAAACGAACCGACGGTCAGAATGCGGTCAGGATTCGGTCACGAGCAGGGCCGTACTTTTTGCGCAACTGGGCGCTGCACGGACGATGACGAGCAGGGCCGTACTTTTTGAGCAACTGGGCGCTGCACGGACCGATGAATGGGGCAGCGGCGCGGCTCCATCGCCCCGCTCCAACCACAGGATGATGACGATGACTGCTACGTCGATGCCCAAACCGGATTCCGCTCTCCACGACAGGGTCGCGCGGCTTCGTGAGCTGCTACGCAACGCGAAGGATCTCGCGGAAATCGCGGACTACTTTGAAGCTGGCTTTTGCGTTGACTCCGCGTTCATGGACGCCAGTAAGCCAGCCAAGCGCATACAGCTCGTCCAGGTGCTCGCAGCGGTCCTGCGGCAAATCGCTCCGCAAGGTAGGGTCGGCGCTCCGTTGGTACTGCGCCTGGAGGAGCACCTAATGTGTCACGGCTTCACTTTTTGGGGCGACGGGGTGGCCCTGTTCTTCTACTTCGAAGATGTCGACGTCGGCTTCTGCGTCTGGTCGTCGGAAAAGCAGGATTGCCCGACCTCTTTCGCGCGCTTCTCAGTTCATCAAGGCGCCGGTTGGTTGAGCTCCATCAAGGGCGGTGGCTCGGCGTAGACGCGGCCGCGCTTCAAAACTCGACGGTGTAGCCGCTGTCTTTCGGCAATTTTGGAGCCAACGGCTTCATACACAAACGTACTACCGACCGCGCCTTGGTGAGCGCCGTCACGCGCTTCCTCACGTAGTCGCGAGCCGCGCCTCTATCGCCGCAGACGTTGGCGGCTCGTAGGATGCCAACGCATGCCATCGGAGACGAGGAGTTGCTTCAAGGGTTCTGGCTCGGCGATTTTCCACGCGCCGGCGTCGAAGGTGTACTTGCACATGAATGTCGCCGAAATGTGCGGGGTCTCTATTTGCGCGACGAAAGCGGTTTGATTGGGATCGGCCGCGGAGATCATACTGGTGCACACGACGACACCCATGATGTCTTCGGCAGCGGAGTCGGCCTTCAGCGACTCGACCGCGATGGAGAAGAGCTCTTCACCAGGAGCATCGGGCTTCGCGTCCTGCGGAAAGAAGACCTTCGGGTCGCAAGCTTCGCCAACCAGACGGAACGAGTAGGGCGCAATTTCTCCACGCCGCTCGAGAAGGCTCAGCGAGAGGCCTTTGAGCAGGTGGAGCATGAGGCTAGCGATCTGTAGGTCTTCCATCGTCCGCGGGTGAAAACGGTACGACGATTTGCCGACGCTTGGTAGGCGGGCAAGTCTGCGAAGGCTGGCGGCCTTTGCGGCGTTGGTTCGACGGCCGCATGAATGGCAAGCGCAATACCATCACGCTACGCTGACACATGGCAAAGGCAGTCAAGGGTGTCGTGGAGACGTGGGTTCGCATCCCCCGCGAGCGAGATGCCGCGGTTCGCACTCAGTTGCTCGAGGAGTGTTTCGCGAGCGATGGCCGACTGATTTCGCGCAGCAGGGAGGTGCGCGGGCGCGCCGCGATGGCCGAGCTGATCACTCAGTTCTTGAGTGATCCACAGGTACCGGAGATGCACGTTGGTGTGATCGACACGGGTGTGAAGACGTTCCGGTATCACGTGGTGCTCGAAAGACGCGATGGCACCAAGCTCGAGTTCTCCGATTCAGGGTTGATCGACGAGGACGGGCGCATCTGTTTGGTGTTGACGTTCGATGGACCTCTTGATCAACGGAACGCGCCGGTAGCGGAGTGACTTTGGCGCGCGGGCAAGCGCCGCTTCAGTTCAGCGTGTTCGTGCCGCGCAAGATGTCGAGGCGATTCGGCGGAGCATCAGGCGCCAGAAAATCTGGAATGGTCCGAGCCGTGCGGCGCGGGCGAAGCAGGAATTCGCAAGGCCACTCCGTCATGCGCTCTTCCTTGACATGCACGAATTTCCCGGGCTCCGGCTCGGCGATGTACTCGCGCTGGAGAATGAGAGCGATGGGTTCCTCGGCGCCTTCGGTCTCTTCCGAAAACTCGAGCGCGTCGGCATAAGTTTCGAACGCGTAGTAGTAGGGGTTGCCATCGGCTTCGTCTGGCGCGCCGCGGCGAGGATGGCACCAGACGCGATACTCGAGAACGGCATCCCACACGTAGCCGCCACCGGAACCCGTAAGGACGGGGTACTCACCCACACGTTCCGGATCCAAAACTTCGGGGAATAGGTCCTCTACCTTCATGATGCCCGCCTACCCTAACGCTTTCGGCGTCGGATGCCAGCCGCAAGCGGCGAAGCCCGCGCAAAGTGGTGGTCGCTGCTTCGAGCGCTCATGCTCGCACTACGATGCGGCGCCGCGTGCTGTGTGCGTGGGCGCTACGCCGAACTCGACGGCATAAACGTGTTCACGAACGAACGTCGCACCGGCCTCGAGTAAGTTGGGAAGTTCGCTGCTCGCGTCCGAGGTAGCTAGGTTTGTGATTTTAGCGTCCGGATACGCTGCAGCGACTTCGGCAGGAGACACCGAAAAGGGCGGACCACTCTCGGCGTCGAAGTGGAGCGTGACGAGTAGAAGCTTGGCTTTGGGCGCGAGGAGCGTGCGCAGGTGCTGCGTGTAGCGAGCGCGCAAATCGCGAGGCAGGGCGATCATGGCGGCGCGATCGTAAACGCCGTCGAAGTTACCGAGTTCCTGGCTGGTGGCAGCAAAGAAGTCGCCGACCACGATGGTGACGCCACCGTGCCGGTAATGAGTGAAAGCGCCCTCCTCACGGCGTTCCGGCGCGAAGCCGCGCTCACCGAAGAAGGCTTGCGCTGCGAGCTCGCTCAGCTCGACTCCAACTACTTCGTAGCCATGTACGACCAGCCATTCGAGGTCGACGGATTTGCCACACAGGGGAACGAGCACACGCACGGCTTCGTTGAAAACCCTGTGATGCGCGACCAAATGTGGGTTGGCATCCGCGCGATGGAACCCGATGCGGCCGTCTTTCCAACGCTCGAGCCAGTAGTTGGCGTCCATCTTCGAACGCTACCACGATTACCGCGCTTAGCTCAGAGCAGGCCAGCCAGGTGCACGTTCAAGAACAGCCCGGCTTCCAAGCTACGGTGTTCGCCCTTTGGATCCGCGAGTTCCTCACTGGCGAGCCGCTCAGAGTTGCTGCGCGCGTACACGTAGCGAAACGAGCCCATTCGCTGTTCGAGTGAAAGCAAGCGACCCAACGGCATATCAAAGCTCAGTACTGGGCCACCACGCAGTCCGTGCGGGCGCATCGAGTCGAGCGATGGCTCGTTCCATTTCCAGGCCACACGCCATTGCAAGGTCACCCGCAGCGGGCCTACCCAGAGCGGATCGTTGTCACGACTGGCGATTCCAAAACCGAAAACTTTGCGTGCGATGGCGCGCAGCTTGATTGTCTTGCACGGCCCTTCGAAGCGCTGCGCCACCGTCATTGCTTCCGGCGGTGTCCATGCAGCGGCGCGCCCTGCCCACAAGGTAACCAACAAAACAACTAGCGCTGCGAAATAGCCACTCGACACCTCACGCATCCGGACTGATACATACGGGCAAAACAAATTGGCATGGAGAGGCCATCGCCATGGCCGCGAAAAAGAGTGCGCGGCTGTGGCAGGTTCATCGAAGCGCAGCGCATAACTCTGCTCACGTCGGAGCCGTCTGTGCTCCGGCGTACGTTGTCCGGATCAAGCGTGCTCCACGATCACTTAGCGGAGTGACGCTGGCGGCTGGCTGCCGCGGTGAGAACCAGCGTGGGAGGCACTCGAGGGCGCGCCGCGTCGCTCGCAGTCGACCGGTCACACCACTCCAGCAGTCGGAGTGTTCGGACAACCCATCGCACCTCGCAAACAATTGCACATTCCGGCGCGAAAGCGCAGATTCGCGCACACCCACTCCAACGGCACAACGATTGCTCCTCGGCGGCACCCGCGATTGAACGAGCGCTTTCCGGTGTTGGCCTGAGTGCTCGCGCGCGGAAGTAAGGAGCAGTGTGTCATGAACGTCAAGCAACAGATTCTCCCCCTCTTGGGTCTCGCGCTTTGCGCGCTGGCGAGTGGCTGCAGCAGCGCCGGTGAAGTTCCTGGCAACGAACCCGTGAGCGCCACCATCGAGGAGCTCTCTCAAGCCTGCGGAGCGGCGAGCGTGCAGCCCAACGTGGCCGGAACTGGCATGCTGAACTTCGAGACGACGCGAACCTATAGTAACGCCGGCTGCTGGAGAGCGATCGTCGCAGACGTCAACGACTTGAGTCTGGCCTTCGTCGAGCCTGGACACGTCAACCAAGGCTGGGTTGAGCTAGCTTACAACGACACGGATCTCACGACCCCCGCGGCGTGTGCGGACGCGCTGGTAGGCGGCTACATCTTCGAGAAACAAGGATCGTCGTGGGTAGCGATCACCTGGGCCGAGGACCGGGGCGGCTCTTGGGGCACCAGCGGATGTTTCGGACCCAGGGTCCTTTTCATGTCTGAGGGGCTGATGTTTGCCGGCCGCGATTATCGATTCGCGTTCACGGCTCGCCGCATAAGCAGCAACGTAACGCGAAGGCTCAAGGTCACGATGGTGCCGTCCAACGACGAGGTCTGAGTTCAGGAGCACTCAGTGCTTCGAGCGGAGCGCTAACGCTGTCAAAAGCGCCCGCTCGCGAGGACGCCGCCGCTGCTAGTACCTAGCAACGGGGTCAGCTGGATTGCCGCCGCGTTTGCGCTGGCGTTCGCTTCGGAGCTGCCCACTCCGAACACGACCAAACCGACGCCCACGGCAGCCAGCGCGGCTCCGCTCACCAAAAGAATGTTGGCGGTGCGCATCTGCGAAACCGCAGTATCGAACTCGGGACGCGCGTTGGACTGACATACCATCTGCGCGTCGCAGCGCTCGAGCGCCGTGCTTTCGTGGCCCTTCGCCATCAACGCGAGAACGCCACCAACTCCCGCCGCTACCACGCCAGCGCCTACTGTAATGAAGCCCACCGTTCGCAGCGGAGAGCCTCCCGACGGGGACGCGGCTGGCTCGACATCGCGCTGCTCAGGCTCGCCACGTTGCGCCTGCTCCGCTTTTTCCGCTTCCTTGGCTGGAGCATCGAAATCGAACTCGTGCTGCAACTTCTCTCCGGGCGCGATCGTCACGTCCCATTTCACGCTACGCCCCGCTTTGTCGCGAGCCGAAAACGTGTGCGTGCCGGCGCGCACGAGCAGCGTCGTCGAGCCCGACGCGAGCGGATAGCGTTGCCCACCCACGCCCGAGCCAGCACGCGTATCGATCACTTCTCCTTCCACGTCGGACGTAAACTCAACGCTCGCTGCGTTGCCCCGCACGAGCAGCAAGTCACGCTCGATGGCTTCGCGCTCGGAGCGGTCGACGTTACGCCCACCTAGCTTCAGATAATCCTCGTAGTAGGCGAGCGCCTCACCATCGCGTTCGAGCTTGAGAGCGCAGAGACCCAAGTTGCCCAAGACCTTCCAGCTGCTGCTCTTTTCGTAGGCTAGCTTGAACTGGTAGTACGCATCTTGGTAGCTGGGGTTTTCGCTCTGCAACAGCTCGACCCCATTGCGAAAGTAGCCTTGCGCTTCGGAGCTAATCGCAGGTTCGGCGTGAAGCCTGCGTGCCTCGGAGCCAAACGCGAGGAGGAGAGCCACCAATAGAACTCGATGCTGAGTTTTCATGATCATTGCTCCAGGCAGTAGAGCTGACCGCCGTACTCGCAGTTCGAGCTGCTAAACCCGTAGAAGTACCAAAAGTCCGCGAAAAACGGCTGACCCTGCGAACCGGTGAAACCAGCGCCTCCAGTCCAGCTCGAAGCACCGCTTGGTGTGCACGACGTGGCGGGCGTTGGAGTTGCGGTTGCACTGGTCGCGCCAGTCCACACCGCAACGTTCCCATAATACTTCTTGCTCGCGGAAACTTGCGGCGCGGCGATCAAAACCGGCTCGGCCACGTTGAGATCCGAAGGCGCGCTCACCACGGGAACACCGTCAGGGCGCACCCAAGCGGCTCCAGTCAGGTTCATGCGTGCGATGGCCGTCGTTGCCGGCGACACCGATGCCATCAGCGCTTTGAAGGTACCGCTGTAGCCCGCCTTGGTTGCTTCGCTCTGGCACAGCGCGTCGGCCGTCGTCAAACTCTGTCCCGCGCCGGGCGTGAAGTTGCCGTCACTCAGAAACCATTTACGGCCTGCAACAGGAGCCGGAGCGGTGACGGTCGCAGTGTAGTCGATGCTCATGCAGTAGAGGTGTTGGGGATTGCTGCAGTCGATGCCGTACGCACTGATCCAGCCGACGGCGCCCGCTGCGGGTCTGCCCGCACCACGTCGACCTGTGCTGTCTCCAACAGTCCAATCATTGCAGCCCGAACCAGCTATCGCGAAATTGGTGTTCCCTGCGACGCGCGCTCCGTTTTGATCGAGAGCCGGCGGATAATAGACGACGTAGTCCGACTGAATCGAATCGGGTGTGTCGCCGAACGGCTTGCCATCGACACGCACCCAGCCGCGCTGCACACCAACGCGAGAAATCCAAGTGTTCGTACCGATCGCAGTGCCGTGTGTCAGGAGCGAAACCCACGTGCGGCCGCTCAAGTTCGCCCCGGTGCCGCTCGCCGCGAGATCTTTGCAGTATTGGTCCGCGCCGCGCACGCCATCGTTGGCAGCCATCGGATCGTGTGCGCGCAATTGTGCAACGCTATACTTCGCGGACGACACGAACACCACGTTCGGGGGAGTGAACTTGGCATTCACGGTGGTGTCCGCCGTAAGGGCTTGAGTCGTGCACGAGAGCGCACCACCAACACAACCGCCGCCACTCCAGCCGCCGAAGTAGTAGGCGGTTCCGCTCGGGGCAGCCGTGAGCGTTACGGTGGAACCATAGTCGACAGCGACCGAGCACGTGGTGCCGCAATTGATGCCTCCGCCGCTCACGGTTCCGGTTGCGCCCGTGGTAACGCTCGTGCGGGTCACACTCAAGGTGACGCGCTTCTTCGCGAAGGTCACCGTAATGGCGTTCGTCGCGGCGCTCGCCGAAAGCTTGCAGCTCGTGGTGCTGCCCGCGCACACTCCGGACCATGTGACGGTTACGGAGGCGTCGTACGTCGCCGTCAATGTGACCTCTGGAGCGGTCGCTGTGGTTTGATAATACGTCTCGCTGCAATCAGTGGGGCAATTGATGCCATTGCCCTGCGCGCCGGCAGCTGCCGTGACTTTGCCGCTCCCCGTCACAGTCACGTTCACAACGCGCGCTTCGCGTCCCACGCCGGTCACCGTCGTCTTCACGCTGCCGGTGCCAGGGCTCACCGTCACGTCCGTGCTCTTCGAGCCCACGCTGGTCGGCTTCAACGTCAACACCACGCTGCAACTGCCCCCTGCGGGGATCGATTTGGCGCTGCAGTTATCGACCACGCCGAATTGAGTGGCGTTCGACAGCGTAATGGTTGGTGTAGCCGCTACATCGCCCGAGTTCGAAACCGTCAAGGTCAGCGTCTCGGTCCCGGTGCTGCCAACTGTCACCTGCTGTGTGAAGCTCGGGTTGAGCGGGGCAATGCTGAACGTCCCTGCGGCCAAGGCGCGCCCCGCCAAACTCACCGGAACGAGCCCGCCGGGCATGCCGGAAACCTCGAGCGTCGCGTTCTTCAAGCCTCGCGTGGTCGGCGCAAACCGCACCACGATGCTGCAGGCTTGGCTTTGCGCCAGCGTCGCGCCCTTGCACGTGTCGCTCCGCACGCTGAAATCGGTCGCACCCGTGATGCTCGTGCTGAGCGCCCCCGACGTCTGCCCCTCGCTGTTCTTGATCGTGATCGTCTGCTCCGTATAGGTCGTGGCGCTGCCCAGCGAAACGCTCGCAAACTCCGCGACCGTCGGCGTGGCCGACAACGCGCTCGGCGTTACCCCCTCGGCACTCAGCGCCGCCTTCACTTCATTCGCACCCGTCACGACCAGGCTTGCAGTGCGCGCTCCGGCAGTTGTTGGTGCGAAACGCACTCCCAACGAACAGCGCGCACCCGCCGCCAACTTCTTCGCCACGCACTCGGTCCCCGCAAGCGAAAACGCGCTCGCGTCGGTACCGGTTATGCTCGCCGCCAGGGCTGCGGTCTCGGCGTCGCCCTGGTTCGTGACCTCGAAACTCACGACAGCGCTCTGCGCCGCCAACGTCACCTTTCCAAAGTTCGCCGACGTTGGCGCAATCACCAACAATGGCATCGGCGGGGGCTTCACAGCGCCGCCCACCCCAGCGCTGCCACCAACGCTAGCAACGCCGCCAGCATTGCTCGCACCACCATTCACGCTGCCGGCGCCACCATTCACGCCCCCGCTAGCCCCACTCGAGCCAGCATCCCCGCTATTTCCCGACGTGCCCGACCCGGTACCGCCCGCGCCACCGGAACTGCTGCTCACGCCGCCCGTACCGACGCCGCTCGCTCCGGCGTTCGCGGCGCCGGAGTTACCGCTGCCACCACGTGCACTGTTTCCCCCAGAATTTCCGGCGCGCCCGCCGTCGCCACCACGCGCTCCCGCATTGCCGCCAGCCTGGTCAGAAGCAAATCGGTAGTCATTGGGATCCTTCACGCCGCAACCGGCGACCAGGAATCCCATCGAAAGCGAAACCGAAAGCGCAATCCTCTGCGCCAGCCGTCCAAGAGATGCCATGCCGTATCCTGAATTGTTTCGCGAAAGCGCAGCGCGCCTCGACTCGCGCTCACCACCGAGCCACCCACGACGAACGTTACTGATGGTTAGCCGACCCGATGCGCCTCTGCAACCGACACACAGCTTCGTGGTCGCGCCACGCGCGCTTTCGATTCAATTTCATCCAACCCCGAGCTGTCGAGTTCTCAATACACCTTTACGTTCACTCGTCCGCGCAGCTTCCCCCGCCGTCTATGCGGCTCTGGCTTTGCACACCGTTGCGCGCCAATTCACGCACTCGAGCGAGTTCGCACTTTCGTCCTAGATCTTTCAGTGGATCCCAGCCGAGACAGCCTCAGGACTTACGCGGCTTCCGCCCTGCTTGCTCCAGCCCGCCCAGCGTGCCTTTTGCCGCTGCGCGCAGCAAACGCTGAAACGTTGGACACTCCATGTGGCTCGCTGCGCGGCACGCTGCCGCGTGTCGAAGACCATCACGCACGTTGGTCAAGCGCTTGATCGTGAGCTCGAGCTCATCCGCTTTTGCAGCAAGCAAACGTCGATCGATGCGAGGACCGCCGTCAGCGGCGGCGCTCAGCATGGTCGCGAGCTCATCGAGTGAGAAGCCGGCGGCGCGCCCCAGGTTGATGAGGGCAAGGCGTTCCACGACGTTGGGAGCGTAGAGGCGATGAAGGCCGCGCCGCCCGATCGAGCTGATGAGCTTCTTCTCTTCATAGAAACGCAACGTGGAAGCGGGAATGCGGGTCCGCTTGGCCACGTCGCTGATGTCGAGGCTGCTGCCTGGCGTAGCCAATTTTGTGGATTTTCCCGAACCAGTTGCTTTTCTTGCCGGCACGACTTGACCTCAAGTTGACTTGAAGTTGCATGCTGAAGGCCGAGGCTGACGATGTCAACGCAGGAGAAACCGATGAATACGCGAGAATCGAACGTGAGTGAGCAAGCGGCGCTCTGGAATGGCGTGGCCGGCCAAGCCTGGGTGGACTCGCAGCAGCTCTTGGATGACATATTGCGCCCGTTCGAGGAGCTACTGGTCAACGCGACTTCGAACGAACGCGCCGAGCGTGTACTGGACGTGGGTTGCGGAACTGGCAGCGTGACGCTGGCGCTCGCGGAACGGCTACGGGGAACGAGCCGGTGCGCCGGCATCGACATCTCGGAGCCGATGCTGGCCCTAGCGCGGCGGCGCGCGGAGCAAGCTGGCTCGAGCGCGGAGTTCCTACTCGGGGACGCGCAAACCTATGCGTTCGAGCCGGCGAGCTTCGACGCGATGGTGTCTCGGTTTGGAGTCATGTTCTTCGACGACTCCGTGGCAGCCTTTCGAAATCTGCGCCGCGCGCTCGCATCCGGTGGACGCCTGCGCTTCGTGGCATGGCGTAGCTGCGAGGAGAATCCGTTCATGACTGCCGCCGAACGCGCAGCAGCTCCGCTTCTGCCGAACCTCCCGCCGCGGCGCCCCGACGAGCCGGGGCAGTTTGCCTTTGCCGATGGCGAGCGCGTCCGGCGCATCCTGGAAGACAGCGGTTGGTCAAAGATCGCCGTCGACCCTGTCAACATCGCATGCCAAATGCCAGAAGCTGCATTGAACCACTACGTGACGCGCATGGGCCCGCTCGGGCGCGCACTACAAGACGCTGACGAGCAGCTGCGCAGCGAGGTCATCAAAAAGGTTCGCGCCGCCTTCGATCCATATGTTCACGGCACCGAAGTGCGCTTCACCACAGCCTGCTGGTTGGTCACGGCGCTGGCATGAGAGCTCGCCACCGCCGGCATGAGCGCGCGGTAGGTCTACGCCCTCACCACTCGGCACGCGAAGCACTTGTATGCTTGCTGACCCGACAGGCTGTCGAAGTAGCGACTGTCGAGAAGTGTGTTCGCTGCTTCGTACAGCGGGAGGCCGAGCTCTGTTGCGACGTCTTGCGCCGGCCCGAACAGGTTCGGCACGAAAATGGTGTCGTCCCGCATCCCAGAGAAGACCCACGCGGTACCCATAATGCTGCCTCGCGGGCTCTCCACACGAATCGCGTCGCCGTTTCGAATTCGCGATGCCCGGGCCGCTCGTGGCGAAATTTGCACGAGCCGGATGCCGTTCAACAGCTTGGCGGTGGTCGTCCACTGCGTGACAGTCGCAAAATGCGCGACACTCGGGCGCCCAATCATTCCCATCAACGGATACTGACGGCTCAAGTTGAGGTAGGGGGGTACACCGAGCTTCACCTTGGGTGTCAGCGAGCCGGGATTGACTGGGTTATCCACGAGCTCGGACGTGTAGAGCACGGTGGGTAGGCCGCCCTGCACTTCCGGATGCGAGTAAAACGGCGGAAGCGCTTGGTGCCCGGCCTTCTGCAACTTCGCGTCCATCTCGGCCGTGTAAATCTCGATCTTCCCGCTTGGCGTGAGAAAACGTTTGCCCGGGTGCCCCAATGCTGCCGCAGCCTCGTACCAAGAGGGATGATCGAGGAACAACGTGCTCACGCCAGCATGCGACGGCGTCGGACAAGGCCAGCGCAACGGTTCCGGGCTCGCGTCCATGCGTGCGATGCTCATGCCACCGACACCAGGCGTGTTGGGCACGAAGACTTCGTCCCAAAGTAGCCGGTAGTCCTTCCACTCTTGGCGCAGGTTGCCGGTCCAGTATTCCGGAGGATTCTTGGTATCGAGCTCGCTCATTTTCTGAGCCAGATCGAGCCAGATGTGAATGTCTGGGCGCGCTTCGCCGCGGGGTTCCACCACCTTGTTGCAGAAGCGAATCGCGCGATCGTCGCGGCGCATGTAGATGCAGTCCTGCTCGAACACGCTGGGCACGGGCAAAATGTAATCGGCGTACCAGGCTGGCTCTTCCATGAAGAGCCCTGGGTAGACGAAGAGCTCGAGCTGTTCGAAGGCCTGCTTCACTCGATTTGTCTCGGCCGCATCTACCAGTAGGTTGCCTTCTGCCATCACCGCGCGCAGCGGGTACGGGCTCCCATCGAGAATTGCGTTGGCAAACTGATCTGGGCCCACAGGAAGCGCTACGCTGCGCGCCGGTGGTGAGCCGCTGATAGGAGGCAAGCGGAGATCTCCGGGCCAAGTGTTGTGCATGAAGTTACAGCCGCCTCCGGGGCGGCCGATATTGCCCGTCACCGCGGCAAGAAACGCCAGCGCTCGATAGGTGTGGAACGCATTCAGCTGATGGGAGATCCCAGCATTGCAGAAGATAGCGGCCGGTTTGGAGGTGGCATACTGCTCAGCCATCCATGCAATCGTCTCTGCCGGCACCGTGGTCACCCGCTCTGCCCACTCGAGCGTGAACTTTTGCTCACGGATATGCTCGACGAGCTCATCGAAGCCAGTCACCCAACGCCTCACGAATCTGGCATCGTACAGGCGTTCGCCAATGATGTGCCCGAGCATTCCGTAGGCTAAGGCCATGTCGGTGTGCGGCCGGATCGCGATGTGCCGATCAGCAAACACGCCGGTCGGCGTGAGGCGTGGATCCACCACCACGAGCTTCGCCTTGGTCCGCTCACGCGAGCGCAGCAGGTACTCGAAGGTGACCGGGTGCGTCTCGGCCTGATTCGTGCCGAGGAACAGCAAGAATTTGGCGCTGCCGAGATCTTCTTGCCCCGTGGATCCATCCACGCCGTACCCGTTCGTGAAGTTGCCCACGCCGAAGGTCCACGAGAGGGCATTCGCGCCGGCATCGTTGCACACAGGCCCTACGTCGGTCGCGTTCGGGGAGCCGTACAACTCGAGGAAACGACCGGCGACGCTGCCGACGCCGCGAACCAGACGACCACTAGTCTTGTTTGCAAAGCCCTGAGGACCCGTAGTGTCCCGAATTTCGAGCAGCTTCGCCGCGATTTCGGTCAGCGCTTGGTCCCAGCTGATCTGCTGAAACTGACTCGTTCTGGAGCCCTTGGCGCCCCCCACGCGCTTCATTGGATGGAGGATGCGGCGCGGATTGTAGACGAGCTCGGTCATCAAGGGACCCTTCACACACAGGTTCCCATCTTGCACCGGGTCTTTGGGCTCACCGCGAACACTGATGATGCGGCCTGCCTTTTTGCCCACCTTCAGACGACACAGCGAATTGCAAAACTGACAGGCGGTGTTGATGATCTCATCGGGTTCGAGCACAGACGTGCGTGTGAGATCGAACCCATCTGCGCATTCGCGTTGTCTCGCACGCCTGCTCTCTCCAGCGATTCCTAAATCGGAAAGCGTCGATCCAACGTCGTCAACGTCGCTTCCACATCCCACCGCGCCGCTTCCGATGAGCGTTCCCTTCAAGAACAAGCGACGAGAAAAACCTGACTCTTGCTCCGACATTCGACCCCACTTTCCGCGCGAGGATGTAGCGCTCGCCTGCTCCGCACGAGTGCTCAGCCACGCCGCTACGCAGCACTAACCCTTTGGTATGCGGACTTGGGAGGCGTCATCTTGACGCCGGAACACGCGTGCAGCTGTGCCGATCGCGACTAGCATCCAACGCGCACTCGCTCGTCACGCCTCCGCCACATGAACTGTGAATCGACGTCCCTCGCGCCGATTCGAGTTCGCTCGATTTGCTGTCGCTCGCGCCTAGAGGCGAGCGGAGCTTGCGAACTCGTTGACTCCTACGCCGCACGGCAACATCGCGGCGGCCGGCCACCACAGATCGCACGGAGCAATCAGGCGCACCTGCGCGTCATGCTCGAGACGCGAGCGGGACAGCTCTTCGAGGGTCGGGCGAAACCGCAAGCTGAGGCGCGTCCCCGTCGAGTCACTCGTCTGCAAGATCATACTTGCACGCTACTCAGCTCACTCTTTCCGATGCAGGCGACAAATCGTCGCGGGGCATCTGTTCAGCGTACCTCGCTGCCTTTGCGCGGCAGAGAGGAGCACTTGCCGTCGCTGCCTCGCGCGCAGCAGTCCTCCCAGACATAGTCGGTCAGCGCGCGCAGAGCTCCAAAATCGGGCGAGTAGAAGTGAAAGGTGCCTTCGCAGCGTGGCACGAGCAAGCCCGCCTCGACCAGGCGCTTCAAGTGATGGCTGAGCGTAGATGCCGGCAACCCAACGTCGCCTTGAATGTCGCCCGCGGACAATCCACCGTCACCAGCTTTGACAACGCGTCGCAGAATGCGCAATCGCACCGGGTGCCCGAGCGCGCTCAATCGCTCCGCATTCAGCTCGAGCGCCCGCATGGGATTCCGCACGTCCGAGCGCAGCACCGCCTCCGTGAGCCTCGCCTCCGCCATGATTAGCCCGCGATCCCGTTGACATAGGCCGCCGTCAATTCACTTCTGGGGGCACCGAACATTTGCTCGGTGGAGCCGACCTCCACGAGTCGGCCCACCTCGTCGCAAACCCAGAATAACGCAACCTGATCTGCGATACGGCGAGCCTGAGCCAGGTTGTGCGTGACGACCACGACCGTGTACCTCTCTCGCAACCGGAGAATGAGCTCCTCCACCTTGGCTGATGAAAGCGGATCGAGAGAGCTGCACGGCTCGTCCAACAAGATTACGTCGGGTTTGAGCGCGATCGCGCGAGCGATGCAAAGGCGCTGCTGCTGCCCTCCAGACAAACAGCAAGCCGGCTGCTGCAGCCTATCCTTCACCTCGTCCCAAAGACCCACATCGCCGAGAGCGACCTGCATGCTCTCTTCAATCTCGAATTTGGTACAGCCACGCTCGCGAAGCGGGAGCTCGAAGTTCGTGTAGATCGACAGCGGAAACGGGTTCGGCCGTTGGAAGATCATTCCGACTTGTCGACGCAGCGACACTACGTCCACACCCGGGCAACAGATCTCGCGATCGCAAATCGTGATTTGGCCCGCGACCTCACACTGCGGCACGAGATCGGTGAGACGATTGAGCGCTTTGAGGAAGGTCGTCTTGCCACACCCGGACGGGCCAACGAGCGCCATGATTTCGCCCGCGGGAATATCTAGGGATACGTCCGCCAAAACCTGCCTTCCGGCGTAGCGGACCGACACGCCCTCGGCAGACACCGCTTTCCGCACGCGACTCGCTCGGTGCTCTTCAGTCAGGCGAAAGCCGGAGTTCCGGCGGATCCGCTGTGGTTGTGCCGGAACCGCCTGCTCTCTCAGATGGATCGAGTTTTCCATTTCTCCGTTCCGTTCGTTCGTCGACCAAAAAGTCGCTCCCACCAATCCCACGAACTTCCAACTGCCGACGCGCGCAACCACACCTTGGTCATGCGCGAGGCGAGAAGGTTCATTCCGAGAACGGCTCCGATGAGGACCACAGCGGAGGCCGCTGCTCGCCGGTCTCCTCCAGGCACGTTCATGGAGAGCTCGAAGATGTGAATCGATAGGGCGCGCCCCGAATCACCCAACGACGTCGGCATTCTGTCCACATACCCGCTTGTGAAAACCAGCGCTGCCGTTTCGGCGAGTGCCCGACCGATACCGAGAACCAAGCCCACAACGAGCGACGGAGCCGCCAACGGCAACGTCACCCGGAACAAGACTGTCGCCGGGCTCAAGCCGAGCGCCGCTGCACCGACGCGATGCTCGTCGCCTATCGAGCGAAACCCCTCTTCGGTCGCGCGCACCAAGATGGGCAGCACCATGCAAGCGAGCGTCAAGCCACCTGCCCAAATGGAGAATCCAAGACCTAAAAATTGACAGAAAAACGCCGACCCGAACAATCCGAAAACAATCGACGGAACTCCCGCGAGCACGTCCAAGCAGCGGCGGACCGTGCGCGCGAATAAGCTGTTTTCGATCGCGAGATCGGAGAGACACGCGGCCGCCGCGATGCTGACGGGAACGCAAACGCTGAGGCACACGAACAAGATCGCTGCGGTTGAGACCAGGATTGGCAAAATGCCGCCCGCCCGCCCTGCATCCGCCGGGCTTCCCGAGATGAATTCCCAGGACAGCTCGGGCTTTCCGCGAGTTATGAGATCTCCCAGGATCCAGGCGAACGAGCCACAAACGATCAGCGCCGTGAGCCACACGGAAAAAACCAATGCGACGTCACCGAGCGTCCGTACGGGCCGCCTAGCCATGCCTGCTCCCCGAGACTGAATGTCGAGTCGCAAGCACCATCAGAACGATTACGAGAGCTCCGATCGCCAAGCCACTCACGAATAGGGCAGAGCGATGTTTACCCACTGCATACGCCATCTCGAGCGCGATGTTGGCGGTGAGCGTTCTCACCGGAGAAAACAAGCTCTGCGGGACGAGCGGGATATTGCCACTGACCATCAGAACCGCCATCGTCTCGCCAATTGCACGGCCGCTTTCCAACAGAAGCCCGGAAAGCAGCCCACCTCGCGCACATGGGAGCGCGACGCGCACTACAGTAGAGCTTTTGCTCATCCCCAACGCCGCAGCGCCAGACAAGTACTCCTCCGGCACGGCTGCCAAGGCCGCGTCGGCCGTGAGAGTCATGGTGGGTAAAATCATCAGCGCGAGCACCAGCCCGCCGGTGAGAAGACAGGAGCCCGGAGGGAACCAGCGAGCAAGCGCCGGTACGATCACCATCAGACCCCAAAATCCGTAGACGACGCTCGGAATACCGCCCAGCAATTCAACGACGGCGCGATAGAACGAGGCGACGGGTCCCTTGGCGTAGTAACGCATGAACACGGCCGAAAGTATTCCCGCCGGCGTGGCCAGCAACACCGCCAACGTTCCCACGGCCACCGTTCCCACGAGCATTGGAGTCATGCGATAGAGCGACTGCGTGGGATACCACGCCGAGTCAGTCACGAAATGACTAATACCTATCTCGCGAATCGCTGGAACTGCACTCGCTACCACGAAGCCAAGAATCAACACCACCACCGCGCCCGCCAGCGCGGCACTCAATACAGTAGCAGTCGTTGTCAGTCTACTTCCGAGCAATCGGAACGAAGCTTTGCGCGCGTATGATGTCATTGCTCTGCTCCGAAGTGGCGAAAGCGATAAACTCCGCTGCAAGACCGACGGGCTTGCCCTTTACGACGAGATTGAGCTCACGACTCAACGGGAACGTGCCGTCGGCAACTGTGCCTAAGCTCGGGCTCACCCCCTTCATGGGCAAGAGCTTGATTTTGACACCACGCTTGGAATCGTACTCGGCTGTTCCGATCGAAACGTAGCCGATTGCGTTCGGATTACCAGCAACGGTCTTGATACCCTGCTCGTTGTCGCCAATCACTACGTCGGCGCGCACCTGATCGTTCTTCAATTTGTAGTAGTGAAGAAAGAGCTCGAGTGTGGACCGACCCTCGGCCTTGTTCACGACCGTGATCGGCGCGTCCGCACCACCCAGCGCGCTCCAGTTGCGTACCTTGCCCGTGTAGATGGCCACGACATTTTCGTCGCTGAGAGTTGAAACGGGATTGTCTGCGTGAACGATGACGCAGATCCCGTCTTTCGCGAGCGGGTAGACCTGGAGGTCCTTTTCATCCGCGTTGAGTCGACGCGAAATCATTCCGATACTCGCGAGGCCGGAGCGCGCGTCGGCGATGCCTCGCGATGAGCCACCGGCCTGCACGTCAATGCGTGCGCCGGGATGCAACGACTCGTACTTCTTGCCGATCTCCCCAATCACCGGAGCGACAGTGCTCGAACCGGTCACGATGAGTGGCTTCGCTGGCGCTTCTTTGGCTTGCCCCCGCGCACAGCCCGCAGCGAACGAAGTTAGTAAGAGCGCAACAATTGCTAGCTTCATCGGCACTTCCCCCGTCTCACGTCACCACAACCCGCTTCCGCACCGTGCGAACGCGGCCACGTTCCACTGCCATTCGCAGCGATTCGTTCAGGCTCCGTACGCGCAAATTCGGGTGGCGGATTCTTCGCCAGCATGCGCTGTAGCGAACGCCGCTCGAGGCCGAGTCGACGTGCAGCCCCATGGATCGAACCTGCATCGTCGATGATGCGATTGATGTACTCCCACATTGCCCGATGCAATGTAAGGTTCTTTCCGTCAGATACCTTTTCCGTCGAACAGCCGCCCCCCTCGGAGGCGCAACTACAGCCCGCGCGCAGGCCGGCAACGATCTCGGCACCGCTCGCCGGCTTCGTCAGGAAGTTTACCGCTCCGCATTGCATGGTTTTAACAGCCATCGCGATCGAACCGCGGCTGGTCAAAACCACTACGGGCAGCGAAGCGTTGTGCAAACGCAGTGCGCATAGCAGATCGATGACGGTGCCATCGTTCAGCTTCAGCTCGGACACGATGGCTGAAGGCGTATTTTCGCGCAAAACCGCCTCAGCACTTTCGATACCCTCGGCCTGCAAAACCTGCTGCGCCTGCGGGACGAGCATCTTCACGACGGCTTCGCGAGACGTCTCCACCGGGTCGACGACGAGCAGTGACGGTATTCGATGCTCCACTTCTTTCTCCCCTTTGCGCATGGGCACCTTACACGTGCTTAACAATCAGATCGAGAGCTATCAGCGATTTCAGAAAACTTGCTCACGAGCAACTCGAGCCATCTTGTTCACCCCAGACCGCAGCACACGCTGCTACACCCAACGAACATTTCGCGTACGCGAATTAATCCCGCGTACGCGAAGCAGTGAGCGACTAATCAAAAACCAGGATCATCGCCCTGCATGTACTCTAACTCTTGGGGCGTAGGTGTGCGGCCGAGAATCACGTTACGATGTGGAAACCGACCGTACTTCTGAATAACTTCCAAGTGGCGTTCTGCAAAGCGCAAAGCAAAGCGAAAAAACTGAACGTTGTGTGGACTGCGCGTTTCGGACTGCTCCGCGAGCGTTTTGAACTGTCCGAGCATGAACTGCTGGATCGTCAAATTCTCGATGTGCATGAATGGCACACGCAGAAACATTTGGTGAACCAGCGGCAGCTCCGCGTATCGCTTATCGCGGATCGCACGCGACGCGACCATCAAGGCCAGCGGATCACAATCGTACATACGTGTCGTGTTTCGATACATGTTTCGCGGGAACTGATCCAACAGGATGGTCAACGCCAAGAGCCCGTTCGGCGCTGCCTCCCAAGCGTCCACGGTATCGAACCACGAAGCGCCCGCAGACGTTACATCGAGTAGATCGCGCTCGAATCTGGTTCGGATTTCGGCATCGATGGCTTCGCGCTTCCCGTACCAACGCGCGTAGCAGGTTTGGAACGGTTCCACTTGCTGCTCGAGCTTGGAATCGTCGCGTAGGCTGCCGAACCAGTACTCTAGGATTTCTCCCGCCCGCTCGCCGATCTTTGCCGTAGTAGACATCTGCTTTGAACCTTACTCCGTTTGGCTTCGTCAGCCTTTGATACCCAGACCCAAGAGACTCACCATTTCGAAGGCGAGTGGACCCGAACCGAACCGCTTCAAAAGCCGTTCCGTCACGCCTTTCTCGAAACCCGACCAATCCGCACCAGACATTTTGTGGCGTAGCATAACCAGCGGTGGCGTCATCTTAGCGAATGCATCCCACGCAGCGGCGAGCGACGGATACCGCCAGGTATGGCTGAGACGCACGATGTTTGGTTTCGGAAAGCCCGACGCGCGCATCTCGTCTGCAAACGACTCAGGCGTTCCGAGTGGCGCTTGATTAGCGCCGAAAGGCACGTTGGGCATCACGGTTCGAACCGCGCCCCACAGCTCCGACATGAATTCAATGCGGTCGAAAGGTTCCCAGCTGGTGACTGCTGCGCGGCCGCCTGGACGCAGTACGCGCAGCAGCTCCCGAAAACCTCGCGCACGGTCCTCGAAGAAAACCAAGCCGAAGAGTGAAAATGCGCAATCGAAACTGTTGTCTGGAGACGGCAGATTCTGCCCATCTGCGACCGCGCTGAGCACATTCGAGTAGCCGAGCGCGTCGCATTGCCGGCGCAGTTCGTTGACCATACGCGGCGAAAAGTCGACTGCTACGACTTCGCGACAACGCGGTGCAGCCTTCAAGGCGAGTGTTCCCGGACCGGTCGCAACGTCGATGACGACGCTATCCCTGGTTAACTCCGCTGCCTGAAGCGCTTCTTCCGCGTATGGTTCGAGCCGCGGGACAGCCTCACGGGCGTATCCATCAACGGCTAGATTCCACGGCTCTTCTTTAGTCAGGATGCTTGGCTGGCCCATGAGAGTTCACTCCTCAAAGCTTGGTCCCCGTCGAGACGAAATCCGTCGGTGAATCCAAAACCAGCTGCTCTCGCTCGCGCTAGCAAGCCGGGGAACAAGGCACGTTGATACGCCGAGCGGAAGCTCGATTGATCGAGGCTGCTAGTCCGCAGACCGCGAACCGCGAGTTCGATGCACCTACCCTGGCCGCCCGCAAACTCCGGAAGCGATCTCAAACGCGCGACCAGAAGCTCGAGGCGATCCGGACTGGCATCAGGTCCGATCGGCCGGTCTTCCTCCAGGATCGAACGAATTCTTTGGTTCGTCAGCGCCCAATGGACGAGCACGAACGGGAGCACCCCACCCGCATAGAGGGCAAACGGCATTGGGCCGAGGCGCGCGGCGTGGGTTCGATCGATCACCCTTCCATTCAACCCGCGGGTTTGCCGCAGGAGCTTGTCGCACTCGGCGTCCCCGTATCCCTGGGCGCTGAGCAACGCACGCAGATTGATGCGTTCGATTTCCGCGACGGGCCGACCCTCCAGGTATTCGCAGAATGCTTCGAGAGCTAGACTCATGTCGACGGCGGCATTCGCGGCCGTGTCGTCGACGCGCGCATTCCTATAGGCGAGCTGCTCGATCGTTCCGTCACCGATTTTTGCGTAGAGTGCGTACGCGTGCCGACTGTTTCCGGAACAACGAGCGGTGATCTGAGCGAAGCCGTTGAAGGCTCCTTCAGCGACCGCATCGAACTGTATGTGACGCAGAATCGGCTGGCGAGCCGCGGAAGTACGCGGAGCGGGCGCTTTGCTGGCTCGCGATGACCCGTTCGACCTCGGCCGCTCCCTTGATTTCGGCCCAGAGAGCGTCGATCGAACGAGCTCCGCCACCATCTCGATCTCCTCGAGCGTGTTGTACAGATATGAAGACAGGCGAAAAACGGAATAGTCGCGCGGCAAATCTGTCTGGGTCGAGAACCAAACGTTCACGCAGAACTGCCCGGTTCGACACATCACGTTATTTTCGTGAAATGCCGCACGCAGCCGCTTGGCCGCGGAGCCGTCCGGCGCGTCGGGCAACATGAACGTAAACACGCCGCCGCGCTCACGCGCGTCCGTAGGACCCAACAAGCGAATACGACCGTTCTCTCGCAAGGATGACAGCGATTCCGTCAAGACCCCGTTGAGAAAGCTTTCGTACTCTTTGGCGGTCGGCAGCAACGGAGCCAAGTAGTCCGCCGCCGCTCCGGCCGCGATGATGCCGCCGTAGTTCTGTAGCCCTGCTTCGAAGCGCGCAGGCCACTCGGCGTAGATCGGCATGCGATGCGCGGAGGTTTCGAAGATGGTGGAGCCGCCGACGAGGAAAGGCGGGAGGCAATCGAGTAGCTCCGGCTTGCCATAGAGCACGCCGATGCCACTCGGCCCGAGCATTTTGTGCAGAGAAGCGGCAAAGAAATCGACATCCAAGTAATCTGGCGCTTGTGGATTGCCCAAGTTCAGCCGCTGGTGAGGCGCGCTTTGAGCGCCGTCGATGCAGACGTAGATGGTGCGGCCCTGTTCGCGTTCGACGTTCCTCACCGCGGCCACAATCTCAGTGAGCGGCGTCGTCACACCGTCCAAATTGGACGACTGGTGCATCGCCACCACTTTGATGGTGCGGTCTCCGCGCAAAGCGTGTTCGAACGACTGAACGCTGAAACGATTGTCCGAACCCGCCAGGACGTAACGCAGGTGAACGCCGGTGCGAGCCAGCTCCTGCCAAGGGCATAGGTTCGAGTTGTGCTCCTTGTTGGTGAGGAGCACGGTTTCTCCCGGCATCAGACCCAAGCTGCGAGCAACGAGGTTTAATCCCTCGGTCGCATTGCGTGTGATGATCAGCGGTACTAGTGAACGACCATCGCTGCCGCGAACCGGTTGAATGTTGAACAACGCAGCAATCTTTGCGCGCGCTGCCTCGACTCCAATCTCCGTCTGTTCGGCGAACCAGTGCTCACTTCGATGCCCACCGCACGACGGATGACGTGTTAGATATCCAACTTCCGCGTCGGCGACCGGCGACGGTTTCAGTGACACACAGCTGCTGTCGAGATAGATGGGGAAGCGGCCGTTACCCGGGTGCCTTAGATGCAAGCACGGGAAGTCCTTCCTCAGCTCCTCAACCTCCCGCTGACTGAGCATGCTTCGATCCTTAGAATGGGTGGGCAACGCAGGGAGGCAGCGCACGGCACGAATCCGCGCACGGCCCCCCGCGTTCGCACGACAAGAAGACGGGAACGTTAGATTCGAGTTTCAGTGAGTTGCGTGCTCGCAGTCACTGGCACCCGCATTCGCCACAACCTGCGCCGCAGCAAGGTGTGCTGGTTGCCTTGGCCTCGGTGTCACAAGGACAACAATCGGGACCGCTCGCGATCTGCGGACTCGCATCCGACCCGAGAGATGCTGCCGAAATCGCGACGCTCGACTCCTCGCTTGCAGTTTCGACGCCGCAGCTCGTTCCGCAACCGCAGCCCGGCGGTTGCTGCACGGCATACACGTCACAGCACGGACTCCCGTCTTCCTTCGGCTGGTTGTTTTCGCAGCAAGGTTTGACGGTGTCTTCCGGGTTGCAACACGGGCTCGCGCGCCGACCTGCGTCGGGAGCGGCCGATGTCTTCATTTCGGCTTTGACTCCGCCGGACGTTCCAGTGGACTCCGCTGACGGTCCGCAGCCACCAGGTCCGCATCCGCCTCCGCCTCCGGGACAGCAGCCCCCCGCGTCAGCCTTTGCCGGCGCCTTGGCTTCTGCCTTCGACGTCGACGGCGTTGGACAGCCGCCGCGAACTTCGGCCTTCGCCTGCACGCGGTTCGGATCGGGAAGCACCGCACGCCCAACCACCAGAAAAGAGTTCGTGAACGGAGCCAGCTTCAACATCGACGCGACGTTTTCGTCCACGAGCGTCGGACTGAAGCGTGCATACGTGTTGCCCTTGTCATCTTGAACGGAGGCGTACGGCCCGAGGTAAATCGCGTACTCGCCATACGCGCTCACCTTGACCTTGTCCGCGAACTTGTATGCGGTGAGCGTCAGTGAGCTCAGGTTGTACCCGGCCACTTCCTTCCACGACGACTCATCGGTTTGGGTCAAACCGCGGAAGCCCGCGTCCTCGAACATCTTCATCAGGGCGCCAACCGAAAGCGCGCCGGTATAGCAGTCCGTCCAAAGCTCCTTTTGGTCGCGGTGCTTCTTCTCGATCTCGCGGTCGGACACGATGTCCGAGATCACGAGGCGCCCACCCGGCTTCAGAATGCGATAGATCTCGTCGAAAACGAGCGCCTTGTCCGGTGACAGGTTGAGCACACAGTTCGACATGACGACGTCGACGCTGTCCGACTCGACCGGAATATCCTCGATGATGCCCTTGCGAAACTCGAGCACATCGTAGCCGAGGTTTTTGGCGACGCCGACGCGGAAGTGATTCGCCTTGGCCAGCATCGCGTCCGTCATGTCCACGCCGATTACGCGGCCCTTGGCTCCCACCATGCGCGCTGCAACGAAACAGTCGATGCCAACGCCACTTCCGAGATCGACGACCACCTCGCCGGCGCGCAAACCAGCTTTGGCAACAGGACCGCCGCAGCCATAGTTGTGCTCGAAGGCCTCGGTGGGGATGTGGGAGCGCATTTCGCTGTCGTAGCTCTTGGGACAGCATAGACCCGCGGTCGGCTTCTGAGCGGCTTCCGCGTAACGCTCCTGAACCTCGGCATGCTTGCCAGTAGTTTGATTCGATTCCATCTGGATTTCTCCTAAAGTCTTTGATGCTTCAAGTTGGGTGGACGGCGTCGCTACGACATGGCGTAGCTGCGTTCGAACTCTTCGTGGCAGATGCAGGTTGGGCCACAGCCCTCTTCCGCGTCAGCCTCGGTGGTCACGAAGATCTCCCAACGGAAGCCGTCGGGATCGGCAACCCAGATCTTCGACTGAACGGCGTAGCAACAGGCTACACCCGACTCATCGGTGATCTTGAAGTTGTGCTTCTTGTAGCGTTCGAATGCGCGCGTGACGGAATCGGTATCTTTCACCTGGATGCCGAAGTGACCGCTGGGCGGCGCTTCCGTACTGTTCGGGAATTCGTTGATGGTGAAGTTGATGGCCGGATCGTCGAGCGAAAACTTCGCGTAGCCCTCGCGGACCTTGGCCGGGTTCGTATCGAAGAACACACGATAGAAAGCCACCGACTGCGCGAGATTCTTCACGTTGATGCTCATGTGCACGCGCCGATCGGCAACCACTTCACGCGGCGCCCACACGCTTCTTTGAACAAGCTGAGTCATAATCCCCCCCTAGGTCCACTCACAGCTATTGGTAGCCGGGTTGTAACAGATGCAGGTTGCTCCGCAGCCCTCGTCGGTCGTCTCGTCCGCGAGAACTGTGAAGACCTCCCAGTGATTGCCGTCCGGATCGACTGCCCAGATCTTATTCTGAACCGAGTAACAGCAGGCGACCTGTTGCTCCTCGGCCTTGATCTGCACTTTCAATTTTCGCAAGCGCTCGTGGTACTCTTTCACGACGTCCGTCGTCTGGACCTCGATGCCGAAGTGCCCGTGCTTGGTGAGCTCGGAAGGCGCCTCCAGGATGGACAAGTTGATCGGGGGCGATTCGCATTCGAACTTGGCGTAGTCATCCCTCAACTTCGTCGGTCGCTGGTTGAAGAGTGCGCGATAGAAGGGAAGTGATTCCTTCACGCTGGTGACGTTCAGACTGATGTGCGGCCGGGTCAGCGTGCCGAACTCCACTGCACTCTTCAGATTGACTGATCCCTGTGGCAAGGGTTCGCTGCAGCCGCAGCTTCCGTTAGTCGTGCTCACGTGGCCTCCTTCCGTAATGAAGCGTGTGGGTCGCGAAAGGTCAGCTCACGCGTCGTTGTAACAGCTGCACTTGGCGAGGTTGGCTTGGACCTGCTCCGCAGACAGCCCGTCGATGACCAGATCGACATCACCGTCTTTGCCAGTCGCGTTCATCGACTTGATGGCAGAGCGCATTTCGGGCGTGCAACAATCCGAGCTACAGCCGGGACCGCCAGGGCCGCACTTTGCGGCGAGTGCTTGAGCCTTCTTGAGCTCGACACCGGCGCCGAGGTGAACGGAAACGCCGCGAGAAGTCTGCTTGATGCTATCGACCATATCTTTCATTTCCATGACAATCCTCTTTCTATGTGCGGACGAAGACCGTCCACTTGTTCGATTCAGAGTCTTCTACTTCGAAGCTCACGAGGTGCTCTCTGAGCTTGACTTGGTTGTGCGGAGTAAAACCTTGGGAGAGCAGCCGTTCTTCCGCTGAACGCACGAAACGACTACTTTTTGCTTCGAAACCGAAGTCACCGTGGCCACGCGCGTTGTGCGCCACACGATTGAGCGAGAAGATGATCGGCGGCTCGGTTACTTCGTACTTGGTATATCCATCACGCGAGAGCGTGGGCTCCTGATTAAACAGCGCGTTGTAGAAGGGCAGGAGAGGCTCGACGTCGACAACGTTCAGCGCGATGTGGAAGCGCGTATCCGTAGGGAAGTCGACCACGCTGTCGATTGGAGCAGCTTGCTTTTTTGCGGTGTTCCAAATGGACATGTCAGGCCTCTCAACCGCAGCCACCGGACTCGCACGCACAGCTCGGGCCGCAGCGAACCTCGGAGGTGTTCTGACCGAGCAGCACATAAAGCTCCCATAGGTTCTCGTCCGGATCCGTTACCCAGACCTTGTTCGCCGTGGAGAAGCAGCACGCGGTCTCCTGCTCCTCGAGTTTCACCGAGTAGCCCGCGCCTTCGAGGCGTTGCTTGTATGTCTGGATGTCCGCTGTGTACTTGAGCTGGATGCCTACATGCCCATCGCGTGCCTGTGCGCCCGCGCGTTCACGCAGCACCAGAGCCACGGGAGGGCGGCTCGGCTCGAAGCGGGCTTCGTTACCCAGCTGGAGCGAAGGAACGTCGTCGAACAGCACTTTGTAGAACGCAATGGCTCGCTGAAGATTGCTCACCTCCAAGATGAGCTGCGGTCGCCAGGTCGTCGTGAATGTCGCGGTACCGAAAACGGGCGGGCTGCGCCGCTCCGAAGTCGCTTCAGTCATCGTGTTCATCGTCATTGATGTCTCCATCGGCTTGCTCGCCTGCTCTCAGCAGCAGCTCTTTGCGGCCTTGCCACCATTGGTCTGCTGGTGTTGGTCGCTGCGGCCAGTTTTGGTTTCACTGGGCTTTCGAACGATCGGCGCGGATGCGCACGGAAACGCCACTCGCGTATCGGGTGAAGTCGCGATCTCCGGCTCAATCAGCTCGAAGAAGCTGTTGTATGGCGGTCGGCTCAGGATCCGAAAGGTCTTCTCGCAGACCGCCGTGCGCACACCACGCACGAAAACATGACCGTCATCATCGGTTACTTGCCGGAACGGCCCCTTCAAGAGCACCGCTTGCACTCGCTCCCAACACGGCCCTTCTTTCCCCTTGTAGGCAACGAAGCGCAGCCGGCGAAACTGCACGTCGCCGACGCGATGAACCGGCTCTTCATCTCGCGCTAGAAGGCTGATGCCATACAAGCCCGCCGCCTCGAGGTCCTCGAACACACGAGACTCCAAGAGCGCACGACCGTACGGACTAGAAGCTTCTCCAGCGATGGGCTCGTCCGTCGTCAGTACGGCAAGCACACAGCGCCCACCGTGAGTGAGCACTCGATGAATCTCTCGAAAGGTTGCCAGGCTCGGTGCCGCCGCAAGAGGTGAACTCGTCGCATCGAACACGACGAGATCCGCCGCTGAGTCCGGCACGAGCGGTTGCTCAGTGCGAACGCGACGCACGGCGGCCTCGAACTTCTCCAAGTCGGCTTCGTGCCTGATCGGCTCTTTCTGCAGCAGCTCGTTCACAGCCTCGCGGTCGAGCCGAAGGTCCGAGTGGCTTGCGTTGCAAAATGTTACATTGCTGAAACCTAAGCGTCGAAACGCTTCTGGTGCGACCGCGCGTGCCGAAGCGATCGCCGCTCCGTCAGAGTCGATGCCTACGACTTGGCCGCGCTTACCCACGACCTGAGCCAGCGAAAAACACAGGGTTGTGTTGGCAGCTCCCAGCACCAGCACGCGATCGCCGGGGTTCGCGTACGGAGCTGGATCGAACCAGTTCACATCAGCATGACCCGCTTCGTCGCCGGCGTGCCGAGCAAGAACTTGTGCTTGCTCAGACGCTCGTTTTCGTTCCCCACTCACCGACTCTGAAACCAGCATCGACCGCCTCCGAACTTGTTCGAGAAAAGTAGACGAAGACACTCGCACCCACCAGGCGTCATATTGTCGCCTTGCCAGCTGTTCAGCACTGTGCTGATCGGTGAGTAGTTTTTCAGCGCGCAATGTTTCCACGCAGCGCACGCGCTGAAGTCACTTTCTTACAAACCTTCGGCAGCGCCGAGCAGAGCGAGCGCACAAAGCGCAAACGCTCAACTGTTTCGAGCCGAGCGTTTGCACTTCTATGCGCTATTCGAATGCCGCGCTAACTCTGAGCGGTCGCGACTTCTCCGGCAGCGCTCGGCATCATGCTGTCAGCTTGCTTACGCACGAAGCGTGGTCCCAACGTGACGATGATCGCGGGCAAGACGCTCAACGTAAACACCGCAGCTAGAACCATCATACTCAGCATGAACGCGCCGACCGTTACGTACGGTCGCAGCGAGGCCAGCAACATCACCGAGAACGTACCCGAAAACAGCACCGCGTTCCGAACGATACCAACGCCGGGGCGCTCCGCCGTCCACATCAACGCATCGAGCAGCATGCTGGCATCGCTGAGCGCTTGCCTTCGCCCGTTGGTAGATTCTCCGTACTGCGCATCGAGCCGCTGCCTGAAGCGTGCGATGAAGTGGATTGCGAAGTCCACCGCCATGCCCAGCGACAAGCAAGACAGCACGCAGATGGGCATATCGAAATCCTTTCCGACGAGCCCGATGACCCCATAAATGACCGCAATGGTGAGCACCAGCGGCACGTAACTGAGCGCGGCCCACTTGAGCGAACGAAAGTTCAGCGCCAAAATCGCGAACACTGCGACGAGGCTGAACGCAAAGCCTCGCATCATGTCGCCGAGCACCTCTTCGTTCCACATCAAGTTGAGGTACGCCATTCCTGCCGGGCGCAACTTGATTGGACCAGCGTGGTCCGCTTGGTAGCGCGCGGCCACGTCGGCAACCTCGCGCATCGCCGCGACGTCCCAGGTGCGGAGCTGCAGCCAGATGTTCACGTTCTTCGCGCTGGGATCGATCACGTTGTCCGCATCCGAAGGACGATTCGACGACGAGATCAGGAACAACGACTCGGCAACGATCTCTCGCGTGTCGGGCAAGCGCGCCTCGGCGGGATCGTCGTTGTGAAGCACGCGGTTCACTTGCTTCAACTGATCCACGACAGAGTAAGTCTTTCCAACGATCGGCAGTTTCTGCAGCTCCGCCTGCAACCCTTCGATGTACTTCAGCGCCTTGGGGTCTTTGAAGTAATCGGCCTCTTCAGCGCTCGCTACGATGTACGCGAGTGACGTGCCGCCGAGCCACTGGTTCAAGAGTGTGTCGGCCTGTCGCACAGGACTACTCTCCTTGAACCAGTCGATCTGGTTGTTGTTGACGCGGAGCTTCGTCATGCCCAGAGCGGACGCGACGAGCAACACGGCGACACCCACCAACGTACGCCGCGGATGGCGCGCACCCAAGGTCGCCAGCCAACGAGAGAAGACGCCGGCTCGCGACGGAGCAGCCTCGACGTGCGTGCGGCGGTCAGGCGGTGTGAGAGCGAGAATTGCGGGGACGACGCTAAAGCTCAACAACAGCAACGCGAGCGTTCCGAAGGCGACGCACAGGCCGAAAACCCGCACGGGTGCAAACGCAGAAAGCAGCAGTGACATGAAGGCCACCGCGGTGGTGATGTCCGTGAAGAGCAGCGGGCGCCGCGTCACGCGCATGGTCTCGAGAATGGCCGTGTGCGGGTCGTCGGTTTCGCGCCGCCGCCATGAAAACTCGTTGAAAACGTGAATGCTATCCGTAGCGATCGCCATCAAGAATACCGGCGACATCGAGCTCATGATGTGCACGGGGAAACCCAAACCAATGATGAGGCCCATGCTCCACGTGACGGACAACATGGCCACGATCATCACCGACGCTGCCATCGACCAGCTGCGGAACATGACGTACGCAAGCCCCAGCATGATCGCGCCGGAGAGTGGACCCAGGACGCCCATGGCTCCGAACATCTGGTTGCCAAAGGTTTCCTGCACTACGGGGTCGCCCGTCACGTAGTACTGCTCGGGGCTGCTTTGAGACGCCGCAAGCTTTTGAACCACGGGAACCACGTTCTTGCCATCGGCGCCATGCTCGAGCGGCGCGTAGATGGCGGTCACGCGCCCGTCCTTCGAAATGAGGCGCTCGCTGAACATCGGCGTCGCGTTCAACCGCGCTCGCAACTTGTCCACATCGATGGAGCCGTCGGGGGATGCCTCGAAGAGTGGCGCGATCGCGATGCTTTCTCCCTCCGCACGCGCGCTGGTCGCGGTGGTCAAGCTGAGCACGTCCGGTGCGGCCACACCCGGAATGCGGCGAACCTCATCGGTCAGCTTGGCAATCTTGGCGAGTGTGCTCGGGTTGAGCACGCCGGCCTCATTGCGGATCCCTACCACGATGGTGTCCGCGTATAGCGCAAACGTGCGATCGACTTCGCGGTTCCACACCCGCACCGGCGCGTCGTAGGCGAGCGTGTTCTTGGGGTTGGTATCCATCGTCATGCGTGGCATCTGCACCATGGCGACGAGAGTGATTAGCAAGGCTATTGCGAGCACCAGCTTGGGGTGCTTGACCGAAAATCCTACCAGTGTTTGACGCATGACAGTCACCTCTCGCTTGCGCGCTAAAATGCGTACCGAACATTTAGGAAGGCGCTCGAGTCACGCCGAAACATGCCCATACTGCCGGCCTCGTCGCCTCCGAACAAATTGGTGCCCAGCTCTGCCCACGCCGCGTCGTTGAACGAGTAGCGAACGGTCGCGTTGACGAATCCTTCCGAGGGCGACAGCGCGTATACGGCGAGCAAGTTGAGTTGAAGGGTTTGATCCAGAAGGGTCTGCGTAAATCTCACGCTTGCCATCGGCTCCACGCGTTCACGCAGGGGCTGCCCTGGCATGGCGCTGGAGCGATAGGCCGAGTACTGCAAAATGGTCTCTCCGAAGAGCTGCACGCTGAGCGTCGCTTCCTCCCAAAGCGGGTGCGCGTAGCCGAGAATGGATCGGACGCTGGTGAATGGCAGGTCGCCGCGTATGCCCTTGCGATTGCTCCAAGAGTACCAAAGACCAGTCTCGAAATTGATCACGCCGCCCAGGAGTGGGCCGACCAAACTTCCACCGAAAACGATCAGGCGCGGATAGCGCATGTGCAGCTCGTCCGGCGTATTCATCTGAAACGCGGGCGCGCGATAGAAGGTCTTCGACAGATACAGGCTGCCGTCCCAACCTTGCCAGGAGCCATATGCACGCAGCGCCGCTTCCATGTTCCGAAACGCAACCGGCGGCGGACCACCCGAAACCGGCAGCTGTGGCTGTGCACCCGCAACGGCCAGAAAGCGCGCGCTGCTCGGAAGGCCATCCGGCGAGAAGCGCGGGATGAGCACCGCATCGAACGGCGCGAGCAAAAGTCTGAGCCCATCCGAGGCAACCTTGAAGTATTCGAACGGTCGCCCCAGGTAAAATGACTCCCAATCCTTGGGGAAGATGTCGTTCACGAAGAACAAGTCACCCGTGCCCCAGGTGATGACTTGGCGTCCCATGCGCAACGTCGCTGGACCGCGCGAAAGCTCGACGTAGAGCTCGCGAGGATCGATGCGCGTCTCGCCCAAGACGTCGTCGTGAACGAAATCGGTAATCGCGGTGAAAGCAGCGTCGACCACACCTTCCGTGTGCCCCTGAAACTTCAATTGCAAGCGCTCTTCGCCCAGCGTGAAACGACAAACTCGCGCAGGCGTGCATGCACTCGTTGGCCAAGCACGTACGCCATAAGATGCCTGCGCAAAGCCATTCAACTCATACGCTGCCGCCAGGGCCGTGCTGGGCGTCGTCGTCGCCGCTAGAAAGCTACACGTCAGCATTGCTGCGAATGGCGCAGCGGCACCCGTTTTTCGTCGTGTTGTCAATGAACGCTCAATCGCTAGGTGAGATCCATCGTCACCGGTCGCTCAGCGCAGCCACTTACGCGGCGGAGCTCGCAAGGCATCGTTCGTGAAAAGATCTCCATCCAAACCTACGTTGTAAGCAACGTCACGCATTTGAACCAACGTCTTCTGTCCGCTCTTCGCGTTCTTCATCGTCGAGCGCTTGATGGTCCACACCCCGCCAATCTGTTCGACTTCTACAGCCGAGAATGTGCGCACCAGCTCGCCGCGCGTGTCGTAGTACTCTTCCTGCAGCGGGAGCCAGCGTTCCGCATCGACCCAGGCGACCCGCTTGGCGTAGGAAACAGGCTCTTTGGCGCTGGCCTCGATGACCACGCAGTTTCGCCCCGCGATGGTGGCCTCTTTCTTGAACTTGTAGCTTTCGTCCGAGATATCGCGGCCGACGGAGTCCTCATACGTAAAGTCGGAGCCAGCAAACGACGAATGCTTGTCGCGTGCCGCGATTCGCTTCACCAGCTTCAGCGATGGCATGTACAACCAGCGATCGTCGTCGCGCTGCGGGTGCTTGTGCACCAGGTACGCCATGTCCTTCACGTCCGCTGGCGCCTGAAAGTACATGAGAAACTCCTGGCGCTCGGAGCCGACGTTCCTGCGCAACATCGAGAGCTCGCGGCTACGCGTTGCACCGTCCGAACGCACCACCTGCATGCTGACGTGCGCGACCATGTCGTTGCCGCCGTAATAGTAGGCTCGCAGCGACTTGCTTGCGACGCTGCTCGCGTCCGGCGCCGGATCGGCGTGAAGCTCGCCCACGACCAATGAAGTGGCGGCTGCGCCGAGCCCTAGAGTGATGTTTCGTCGTGTCACGATCGCCCGAGCAAATGACGAGTCCATGAGTGCAGGCCTTTTCAAATAGAGAGTGAGGAATCGGCAGATGCGCTCTCTGCCCCTTTAGGTGTGTTTCTCGAGCTAGCTCTAACTTCGAAGTTGGCGCTCAAGAAGGCGCCATGATGTCGCCGGAACACCTGTTCAGTGGCGACAATTTGCCGCCTCGTCAGGTCGTACTTTTCCTGCGAAACAGCTGGTCATGTCTGCTCGGCTCCCGGTTGCTGTGATTGGTGCGGGCCCCATAGGTCTTGCTGCTGCTGCCCACCTGCTGTCTCGAGGAATTCGTCCTCTTCTGATCGAACGTGCGCCGAAGGTCGGCGGCAACATCGCGAGTTGGAGGCACGTCAGGCTGTTTTCGAATTGGGCAATGAATATCGACCCTGCGGCTCGCGGATTGCTCGAGCGCGCAGGATGGAAGGCGCCTGACGCCGCGCAGTTTCCGAGCGGGGGCGAGCTGGTCGACGAGTACTTGGAGCCACTCGCGCGCGTGCCGCAGATCGCGGAGAACCTCAAGCTGAACACTAGCGTGAAGGCAGTCACGCGAGTTGGTCTCGATCGCACTGCGCGCGAGGATTGGCGCGCGCTGAGCCCGTTTCGTCTGCACCTCAGCGAGGAGGGTCGCGAACGTTACATCCAGGCGAGCGCCGTCATTGATGCCTCCGGCAACTTGCTCACGCCAAACCCACTCGGAGGCGAAGGTGCGGCGGCCATGGGTGAACCCGAGGCGCGCCGCTTCATCCGCTACGGCATTCCCGACGTCGAAAAGCTCGAAAAGGGATCTTACCTGGGCAAACGCACGCTCGTTGTCGGCTCCGGTCACTCGGCGTTCAACGCGTTGGTCGCGTTGAGCACGCTCATCCGCGAAGACGCGGCGACGCGCATCATTTGGGCGGTACGCCGCCCGGACGCGAAGAGCCTGCTCGGTGGACGTTCGGGAGAGCCACTCGAAGCACGCACACGACTCACCGACAGCGTCCGGGAAATGCTGGCGCGCGGCTCATTGAGCGTCGAAACCGACTTCTGGCTGACTCACCTGAAGCGGTCGTCCGACGGCATCACGGCCTACGATGAGGATCGCGCTCTTCCCGTGGTAGATCAGATCATTTGTGCCACGGGTTACCGCCCGGATCTCTCCATGCTGCGCGAACTGCAGCTGTCTTTGGATCCGGTGTTCGAATGCCCGAAGCAGCTAGCCGAATTGGTGGACGCGCGCCGGTTTCCGTGCGGCAGCGCGCCGGCTCACGGCATCGAAAAGCTGGTGCACCCCGAGACTGGGTTCTTTGTCGTCGGCTCGAAGAGCTACGGTCGCGCGTCCACGTTCCTACTCACCAGCGGCTATGAGCAGGTGCGCTCGATCGCCGCTGCACTGGCTGGCGATCGCGAGAGCTCGTTGCGCACCGAAATCACGATGCCCGCGGGAAGCTGTGGCGGAGACTGTGGCACTGGCTGCTGCACGACCGAAACCGGCTCCGGCGGCTGTGGAACCTCCGGCTGCGGCGCCGGCGGCGGATGTTGCGCTCCGAGCCCTAAAGCGCAGCGCCCCAGCAGAGCTTCCACGAGTGTATGAGCCGACAATTCACGTCTGCGAACTCAACTCAGCCAGTAGCAAGCCGAGCCGCATCAACTCTCATCGCTGATAGGTCACCTCATGTCCCAATGGTTCACGGATAACGCCCAGTCCATCGGTCGAACGCCGCTCGTGCGATTGAACCGCCTTCCCGGTCGCACGCGTGTCCGCGTACTAGCCAAGATCGAGGGCCGCAACCCGGCGTACTCCGTCAAGTGCCGTCTTGGTGCTGCGATGGTGTGGGACGCAGAGAAGCGCGGCCTTCTCCACAGCGGTAGAGAGATCATCGAACCGACGAGTGGAAACACTGGCATAGCGCTCGCCTTCGTAGCTGCTGCACGCGGGTATGCACTCACGTTGACCATGCCGGACACGATGAGCATCGAGAGGCGGCGGCTGTTGCAGGCCTATGGCGCGCGCTTGATTCTGACGGACGGCAGCAAAGGCATGCTGGGGGCGATCGCCGAGGCAGAACGAATCGTCGCGAGCGCTCCTGATCGCTTCGTGTTGCTGCAGCAGTTCGAGAACCCCGCGAACCCTGAAATTCACGAGCGCACCACCGGGCCCGAAATCTGGAACGACACCGGCGGCACCGTAGACTACTTCGTGGCCGGCGTTGGAACCGGCGGAACCATCACCGGAGTCACGCGTTATCTCCGAAGCCGCTTGCACGGCTCGATTCACTCGGTCGCCGTGGAACCGGCGAACAGTCCCGTGCTTTCGCAGTCCATCGCGGGCAAGCCGATCCAGCCAGCGCCCCACAAGATTCAGGGAATCGGAGCGGGCTTCATTCCGCGCGTGCTCGATCTCTCGGTGATCGACTCGGTGGAACAGGTCTCGAACGAAGAAGCGTTCGATATGTCACGTCGGCTCGCGCGCGAAGAAGGCATTCTCGCAGGGATCTCCAGCGGTGCAGCCGTCGTCGCAGCGCTGCGCATCGCCACGCGTATCAAGGACGAGGACAAAACGATAGTGGTCGTGTTGCCCGACTCCGGCGAGCGCTACCTGAGCACTCCGCTGTTCGAGCAGCAGCAATAGCGTCAACGGGGGATTCGTGAGAAACACGCGCGGCGTTCGCAAGCTACAGATCACCGAGACCGATGGCGCGCTCCACTCCGTGGTCCGCGACTTGTGCCGACACAATGGTTCCGATCTCGGCGCGCGCAACGACCTGATCGCGCGGCGCGCACTCCCGTCTCGCGAGGCGATGCTCACTTTAATGACAGACTTGCGAGCGGCGCTGTTTCCCTTTCACTTCGGGGTGGCCGGAATCTCGCGAGAAGGTCTCGCCTATTACGTGGGCCGAACCTTGGATACGGCGATGGCGAGCCTCGAAAAGCAAGTGGCGCTGGCGCTCTTGTTTTGCTGCCCGCACGATCCCGCGCGATCATTTTGCGGTGCTTGTGCCCGGCGCGCCGCTGAGACCACGCGCGAGTTCACGGCGCGCCTGCCGCAAGTGCGCGCCATGTTGGGCACAGACGTCCGGGCGGCGTTCGATGGAGATCCAGCGGCGACCAGCCCGGACGAAGCGATCTTCTGTTACCCCAGCACCACCGCGCTGATTCATCACCGATTGGCGCACGAACTCTACCGCCTCGACGTGCCGCTCATCCCGCGAATCATCTCGGAGCTGGCGCACGCGACGACCGGTATCGACATTCACCCCGGTGCGCAGATCGGAGAGAGCTTTTTCATCGATCACGGCACCGGCGTGGTGATCGGAGAAACCTGCGTCATCGGCTCGCGTGTTCGCCTATATCAAGGTGTCACGCTGGGGGCCAAATCATTCCCCAGTGACGAAGCGGGCAGGCCGTTGAAGGGCATGCCCCGGCACCCCATCATCGGTGACGACGTGGTGATCTACGCGGGCGCCACCCTGCTCGGTAGAATCACGGTGGGTGATGGCGCAACGATCGGCGGCAACGTTTGGGTCACGACCGATGTAGAACCAGGTGCGCGCATCACCCAGGCGCATTCCCGCAACCAGTCCTTCACGGCTGGCGCGGGAATTTGAGCTACTTCGCCCAGCCCTTGCGATCCAACAGCGCGGTGACGCGTTGCCGAACGTCGTCGCGGATCTCTCGCACGCGCTCGATGCTTTTGCCCTTCGGATCTTCCAACGGCCAGTCCTCACGAACCAGGCCGGGGACGAATGGGCAAGCTTCCCCGCACCCCATCGTAACCAACAACGAAGCAGTCCGCGCGAGCTCCTCCGACAAGAACTGCGGCTTGCCATTGGTGAGGTCGATCCCGACCTCCTTCATTGCGTTCACAACTTCGGGATGCACGCGAGTGCCGGGCTCGGTGCCTGCAGAAACGGCCGCGGCTTTGTTGGGGTCCACCAAAGCGTTGAACCAAGCGGCCGCCATTTGCGATCGGCCGGCGTTGTGAATGCAGGCGAACAGCACGGTCGAGGCTTTATCACCAATACTCGTACTCATGAATGATCCTTCGGACGGAAGTCTAATCGGAATCGACTGCGCTCACGAGCCTAGATGTTGGCAGCGGCCGTGAGTTGGGAGCCTCTGTACTCTTTTCTGACAGGAGCCATTGAAACAAAAACGTGGCCGCAAGCGCGCCCATGACTTGGACGGCAATGAAACCGGGAGCGTCAATCGGGCGAATTCCCGCAAAGGTATTGCTCACGGCCCGAGCCAGCGTCGCAGCAGGGTTTGCGAACGACGTGGAGGGCGTGAACCAATAGGCCGCAACGATGTAAGCGGATACGGCGAATGGCACGATCGCAGCGCGCAAGCGGCAGGACCAAATCACCGCGAGCAAGCCGAACGTCGCCACGAACTCACTCAGTAGCTGCGGCCCACCAGCACGCGCGTGCGTCGACAGGCTGAACACGGGCTCTGCGAACATTACGTGCGTAACGGCTGCGCCGAAGAGCGCACCCAGGACTTGAGCAGGCACGTAGAAAAGGAAGTCGCGCCAGGAAATCAAGCCTCGAGCCGCCGCCGCAAGTGTGACGACCGGATTAAAGTGAGCGCCGGATATGGGCCCAAACGAGAGAATCAAGAAGATGAGCCCGCCTCCGGTTGCGACGGCATTGCACAGCAAGGCCAGCGCAACGTCTCCCTTCGCGAGTCGCTCACCCATGATGCCCGAGCCGATGACCACCGCGAGAAGCAGCGCCGTGCCGAGCCCTTCGGCTACGACACGGCGGCTTAGGCTCGTGGTCATGAGCGCGGCCCGCAGCATGCTGGAGTCGCTGCCTTGGACGCACCCGATCCTTTGGCAGCGGGTCCGCAGCAGGCGGGACTTGCTGCTGCATCGTCAGAAGCTTCTGCCATGGGAGCGCAACATTGGCTCTCCTCGCCGCGCATCGTCGTGGCGTCGGCTTTCACCACGAAGACTTCCCAGGAATTGCCGTCAGGATCTTCGACCCAAACCTTGTCCTGAACGGCGTAGCAACATACGGTCTCCTCCTCGGTTCGCGTCGTCAAACCCGCCGCTTCGAAGCGCGCTTTGGCTTCGGCCACGTCTGCGCTGGACTTCACCTGAATGCCGAAGTGACTAGCGTTGATGCCGGTGCGAGGCGCCTCGACCATGCTCAGATTCAGCGAAGGTTCGCTGAGGTCGAATTTGGCGTAGCCAGGGCGACGTTTGGTTGCCGCCACGCCGAATGCTTTCTCATAGAACTCGACGGAGCGATCGATCGCTGAAACATTCAGCGAGACGTGTGGCTTCAAAATGTTCATTTGGCCCTTCCTTCCATATTTCTCGAAATATCCGGACAAAAAAATGCGCTAACAACACTCACGAGCGCCGCGCTTGCAGCAGTCTTCCCAGAGGTAGTCTGTCAACGCCCGCAACGCCTTGTATTCGGGCGTGTAATAGTTGTATGTGCCCTCCTCGCGACTCGAAAGCAGCCCAGCGTCGACCAGTCGCTTCAAGTGATGACTGAGCGTCGACGCCGGAAGCTCAACGTGAGCTTGAATGTCGCTCGCGCTCGATCCGCCCTTGCCCCCCTGCACGACGAAGCGGAGGACTGCAAGCCGCACCGGATGACCGAGTGCAGCCAATTGCTGGGCGTGAAGATCGAGCTTACCGGACACCCCTTGGTTCTAAGATTCTCGAAGCAGACCGGCAAGCTCTATTTTGAAAAAAGTCGAAACAGCCAATTTTTCCCCAATAAATGGTGTCTTGTCATCCCACGCCGGGACTCTGGGGAACATGAGCGCCACACAGTGGCGAGCATTTTCGCCTGGACGCCGCCCGCGCCACGTCAAAACCAATTCCGCCAGGCGAAACACAGTTGCGCTCGTGCACGCTCGAGATCGTACTCAAGCACTCGAGCGTGCGGAGTTCGCTTTCGCTGCGCACCGGCCAACCGATGATTGAGCTTTCTGTCCGCTCTCGTCCGGAAAATATGACGCGAGGCTGAACCTATCTTCGATGTTTTTCGAAACGCTTCGACATTAGTCGAAATGAGGCCTTGTATGTGCTGAATGTCCCATTGACAACTAATGCCGTAGGGGTAAGCATCAGGGATGAAAAGGTGGGCCTCTGGCGTTGAATGGAGCACTTAGTAGTCAGAGTGACCTAATATTTTGAACCGGATTGGGGGACAGGGGAATACTCCATGACTGTTTCTGAAGCCGACACTTGTGGGTGTGTCCAAGGCGCGATCGCGTCGGAGCTGTTGACTGATAGCGTTGAGCCCTCCAAGGCCGAAGAAGGCGGCGCTTCCGTCGCGATTTCGATGCGAACACGTTATCCCGCGCTGGCGCCTCGCGACACGTCGCCGCAAGGAGTTGCCGACCGGCTTCGGCCATGGCTGCAGCTCGCGTCTGCGTTTTCTACAGACGGCGAACGCGTGAATCGCGGTGCCATCGTTGCGGCACTGGCGAGTGCCAGCATCGCCGACCGTCCGGACGGGGCAAGCGTGGCTCAGAACATCGCTTCCTTCGTCGAAAGAAAGCGCTTGAGCCGCAGGGAAGCGCAAGTCTTCGCGTGTTTCGTGGCGGACGGCGCCACCAACCGCGAGATCGCATCCGCTCTCGGGATCGCTCATCCCACCGTGAAGCTCTACTGGGCTCGAATTTGCCGAAAGCTCGACTGCGCGGACGCCGTCGGCGCAGTCATCACGTTCGTTCGTGAATCACTGCCGGGCGAAGTGCCGGCGCAGACGGAGCCCGAAAGCCCCGTCACACAAGTGTTGCTCATCGAAACGGCGCGAACGTATGCCGCGAAAAGGAGGCTGAGCCTTCGCGAGACGGAAGTCTTCGTGGGTCACGTTGCCGAGGGCAAGGCAAACAAGGAGATCGCGAGCGACCTTGGGATCGCGTATCCCACGGTGCGGCTCTATTGGAGTCGCATTTGCCGAAAGCTCGGCTGCTCGAACCCGCTGGACGCGCTGATTGGCTTCGCGCGTGAGGTAATCGCCTGGGAGGTTTGCTGCGAGCCGCACGGGCTCGTCGCTCAGCGCTAGCGGCGCGTTCGCGCGGACAGTGAATGCGGGCGCCTTGACGAAACGGCAACGGCGCCCGTCAGGACCATCCTTCGAGCACAATCTTTCCGATCGTGCGACCGGCTTCGAGCCGCGCGTGCGCTTCGCGCAGATTGGTTGCACAAATTGGAGACAGGCGATCGCGCAGGGTTGTACGCAGACCGCCCGCATCGAGCAGCCGCGCAACTTCGGTCAAAATGCGATGCTGCTCGATCATGTCTCGGCTTTGAAATATCGACCGAGTGAACATGAGCTCCCAGCAGATTTTCAGGGACTTCAGCTGAGCGCGACGCATATCGAGCGGCGCCTTGGGATCAACGATGAACGCGATGCTGCCGCGTGGCGCCACGAGCTCGACCAATTCGCTGAAGTACGGGTCCGTATCACTCGTGCAGAATACGTATTCAATCTCAGTCGCTCCGAGCTCTCTCAGTTGTGGCTCGAGGGGAGCTCGGTGGTCGATGACATGATGAGCGCCCAGAGTGCGGGCCCACTCCATGCTCTGAGGCCGGCTGGCAGTAGCGATCACACGCAGCGGGCTGCGCAAACGAGCCAGCTGGATCGCCATGGATCCCACCCCACCAGCGCCACCGATAATCAATAGTCGTTCGCCTGGCTTGGCCTGATTGATCGAAAGGTGCTCGATGAGAGCTTCGTATGCCGTCAACGCTGTGAGAGGAATCGCCGCCGCTTCGGCGAAGTCGAGCCGCTTCGGCTTGCGCGCCGCGATGCGCTCATCGACGAGGCAAAACTCGCTGTTGCAACCAGGCCTTTGAACGCTTCCCGCGAAGTAAACTTCATCGCCAATTTCGAACAAAGCAACGCCACTGCCCCGTGCGGTAACCACGCCGGAAGCGTCCCAGCCGAGCACCATCGTGGCCCCAGGATGCGACGGCTCTCGCTGCGCGCGAATCTTGAAATCGACGGGATTTACTGCGACAGCGCGCACTTCCACCAGAAGGTCGTGTTCGCTGGGTTCGGGCCTCGGAAGCTCTGTATCTACAAGGCTCTCGGGGTGCGAAATCGGCAAGGGACGAGTTTGAACGACGGCCTTCATGCTTGGCTTCCGAGCGCTTCAGAATCTTTGAGTGGTCAACGGTTTCGAGGTCAGGCGCATGCACAGGTTTCCCGACGCGCCCGACCCCTCCCGTGTGTTTTCGTTTTCAGTGGCTCGCGTCGTTGAAAGCCGCGGAATCTTCGTAGAACGTGTATTCGACGATCTTGTTGTCCTTGACCAGGCACTTTAGCGCCCACTCACTGCTGAAGAGCTTCCCGGTAGACTTCACCTTGTGCGTGAACGTTCCATCGGCGAACGCCACGTTCCCTTCCCCCACCACGTGATTCACCGTGAACGCCTTCGTCTCGAACAAGTTCCCCAACGCGGAAATGAAGGACTTCGCGCCTTCCTTACCGGTGTAGCTTCCCCAATGGTTGCCCTTGCGCTCCGATTTGCGCACGGCATAGATCATCGCTTCGGGGTGAAAACTGTCGACGACGCCGTTGACATCTCCCTTGCCGAAAGCTGAAAAAAAGCCTTTCACTACTTCTGCACTGCTCATAGGTGTTTGACTCCGTTTTGCTGGTTGAACGGCGGGCTTCACCGGATTCGCCGGCTTTGCTTGACTAGCTGCCTTCGCCGGCGGCGGGGCGGATTCCGCCAGAGCGTTTGAAATGGTCAGGTATTGGTGCAAGGCAATTGCGGTAGCCACCGCAGCCGCAGCACCAGCGACTCGCGTCTTCATCATGTCGACAGGGCTCCTAGTGGACGGTTTGATTTTCGAAGCGACGGCGCGCAGACAGCAGGGAGCGCTCCCGAGTACCGAGCGCCGCGAACGGCACTTGGCATTGGGCTGCGAGTACACACGTTCCCCGTGGAGCGCCCGGCCTTGCTATCGCGATGCAGGGCGTTCCAATGTTTCTATTGGCAATCGTCTGTCAGGTACTGACGGTCGTCGGAACCTGGCGTGCACGTCGTCCCGGCACGTGATTGGCTTATAGTAGTCGCCAGGAGGACAATCAACGAGCGGCGCGCTCGATAAGCGATCCATTCGTCGCACGCCAGTGGATGAGCGAGCCGTTTTCGGTTAAGCTCCTCCCACCTCGAAAGAGGACGCTGGGATGAAGGTGGAAGAATGGACGTACTATCGAACGTTCTCGGGGTAACGCAGCTCGGAAACACCGTACTCTGCCAGTCTGAATTGATCCCGCCGTGGGGGCTCGAGATCGAGGCCGGCGAAAAAACCTCGGTGCACCTAGTTCGTCGCGGACTGTGTTGGTTGCGCTTCGATGACGGCTCTCCACCCCGTCGATTGGGTGCAGGTGACGTGATCCTCGTGGCGCGCCACACTCGACATTGGATCACCAGCGAGCCCCATGGCGCAGCCGAGCCCTGGGCGGACGCTTTGGTGCACATGAAGGAGCGATTGGAAAGCCGCGGTTCGGCGGATCCCGGCGACAGCACTATTTTGCTGTGTGCAGCCTACAAGTTCGAGCAGGACGGCGAGCACCCGTTGCTCTCGGTGCTGCCGAAGGTCATCCAGCTTCACGTGGATGAGTCCGACGAAAACGGGCAGTTCCCATCATTGGTGCGCCTTCTGCTGCACGAGTGCCGTCGGAATCTGGGCGGCTCGGAAATCGTCGTGCCAAGGCTGGTCGACAGTCTGTTCGTCTTCATTCTGAGAGCATGGTTGGACAGCCAGCCAGCAGGCGCCGCGGGTTGGTTCGGTGCTCTGCGCGACCCGCAGGTTGGGCGTGCCCTGGTGCTGATTCACGAAAATCCGGAGCGCCCCTGGACAGTGGCTCAGCTTGCCAAGTCCGTTGCACTCTCTCGAGCCGCTTTTGCTCGTCGCTTCGGCGAACTGGTCGGCGAGCCTCCGCTGAAGTACCTCACTCGCTGGAGAATGAGCTTGGCCGCGCGCATTCTGAAAACCACGAGCGACCCGTTGGACGAGATTGCGACACGTGTTGGTTACGAGTCGTCAACCGCGTTCGGCAAGGCTTTTCACCGGCATTTGCGCGTCTCTCCCGGGCAATATCGCCTAGCGGGGCGCCAGGCGTCGGAGCACGCATTCAGCGCTCGACGCTGAACGAAGCTCTTCCTGGATCGAGCGACGTTATGCCGCTTGCGTCGCGGCTCCGTTCAACACGGGCAGCAGTTCGTCCACGAGCCGTTCCACGCTAGCACCCTGAATCAGCTTCGCGAGCGGCACCTTGATGCCGAGCGCCGGTTCCAAGCGGTTCACGAGGTTGACCGAGATCAACGAATCCAAACCGAAGTCGAGGAGGGGTACTCCCACATCGACCGGCTCTTCAGCACCCAAAACGTCCGTAACGATGGTTCGCACGATGCGCAGCACGACGTCGCGGCGCTCGCCCTCTGCAGCTTCCTGGATTGATCTGAGCAACACGCGCGGATCTTGTCCAACCTTCGGAGCTCGCCGGCGGCGCGCACTTGCGTTGTGAGTCGCGGAGTAGAGCGCCGGCATGCCGGCTTTGAACTGCGAATTCAGGCGTTGCCAGTCCATGCGCGCTACCGCAGCGCTCACCAGCTCGTTCAGTAAGACGTATTCGAGACTCTCGAATACCTGGTCAGGCTCCAGCGGCGAGCTCCCCAGCTCATTCGATTCGGCGTCGTTGTCACCTAACCAGGGTCCGTAACTAAACGTCGTGGCAGGCAGACCTTGTCCACGGCGCAGCTCGCTCACGCTCTCGAAGAAGCTCGCGCACGCGGCATCCGCAGTGTGCGTATCAGAGCCGAGCCAATCGAGAGCCGGCGTCAAGATCACGAAGTGGTCGAGCTTTAGCTGCCGCGTATGCTCGTGAAGGAGCCAAACCACACGCAGCCATGGCTCCATCGAGGCCGCCGCCTGCTTCCATTCCACCAAATCGAGCAAGTGCTCTGGCCCGCGGTCGGCGCAGCAAAACACGCCTCCCAGCGCCGGCATGTCTCTCAGGTGCTCGAACATCAGCCATGGCTCGCCAGAGCCTACCCAATCCGATTGAACGAATTTGATGCTCGCGCCGCGATCTCTCAGAGTTTCGAGTAGCTGCTTGGTTTCTGAACTGGGCGCTACCCGGTCCACGAGAACGAGATGGCGCGCGCCGCATGCGACTAGCCATTCACTCACCCGCCCGCCGTGCCCGCCCAACGCACCGACTACGAGCTGAGTGCGATCCGCGCCGACTGAGAACTCCCGCTCCGGGCGAGGCTTATCGGCGCGCGCCAGGCGCGGCGCGAAACGTTTTCCATGTCGAAGAGCAACTTGATCTTCCCCGTCGGATTGCGTGATTTCGGCCAAGAGTGCACTCGCGTCCGCCGTCGTGGCGTCGGATGCCATCAAATCGATGAGGCCGCCCCACAGCTCGGCGTGACGCAACGCCATCGCGTTGGCGAGGGCTCGTAGCGGCGCGCCGGGCACGTGCTGGTTGCTCGACGGCTGTGGACCCAAGACGTCGCGCGTTGCCAGCCACAAACGCGGTGCCGCACCGGTTACCGAATTGACCACGTTGAGGGCCTGCACGATGCGCAGCGCGCTACCCCAAATCGTACGGTTCGCCTCGCGAATCTCATCCCATGAGGGTTCGCCACTCGGAGCATCGAGTGCCCACAGGAACACGACGTTCCGGTACGAAACCCCGGGCACACCGAAGTAGTCGCGGATCAATCGATGGAATAACGTTGGTTGATCGGGGTCGAGCAGAGCCGAGCCCAGGCCTGAAACTCGCGTCGCATCGCGGTAAACCAGGTGCGACTTCTCTCCCAGAGCCTTCAACTGCTCCGCCAGAGCCCTACCAACGCCGCGACGATCGGCGAAGATCAACCAACGTCCGGGTTCAGCGTCCGCCGCCTTGGCTACTGCCGGTAGAGCCGGTCGTTCCTGCCAACCAAGCTGGTACAGTTGCTCGAAGAAAGGATCCGTTGGGAGCTGCAAGGACGGTCGCATCGCTTCCGCCGTGAGCCGTCGCACCAGCAGCCCTTGCATGAGCGCAATCGGGCGCTCTGCTTCGTCGAACATCTCGATGTCGAGCGTCATAGCGTCGGCATCGCTGCCCGCTCGGAGGCGAGCATGGACCCATACTTCACGCGCATGCGCCGCATGGATGACGAAGCGCTCCATGCTGATTGGCAAGAACGTGCGCCGAAGATCAGCCGGGGGCACACTGAAGTCGCCGTATGCTTCGGCCAGAGCTGGGTAGATGTGCAAACAGGCATCGAGCAAGGCCGGATGCAGCGGATAATCCGTTTCAGAAAGGTGCTCGGGCAAGCGCACACGAGTGAGCGCCTCGGCGTTGCCTTGCCACAGCTCCTGGATGCCACGAAAGCCAACGCCGTATTCCAAGCCCATGGCTCGAATGGCCGGGTAGTAGCGCTCGATGGGCACCGAACGCGTGCAGCGGTCACGTAGCAACGCAAGCGGAGCTTCTCTCGCCGGGACTTCGGCCTTTGTGCGCACGATGCGCGCCTCGATGTGATGAATCCACGGTGCACTCGGCGCGGTTTCGGCAGCGTAGATCTTGAATGTCGCAGCCTCTTCGGTGTCGGGCGTGAGCACGAGGTGAACCAAGTGGTTGCCGTCGTCGGGCAACACCATGGCTTCACGGTAGAGAAAACCTTCGACTTGAACCGCCTCGTCGCCGAAATGAGCTTGCCCTGCCGCAATCGCGCTCACGAGCGCCGCTGTGGTCGGCAACACCGCGGGTCCGAAGATGCGGTGGTCGTCGAGGTACGGCAAACTGTCGAGCGAGTAGTACGATTCGAACTGCAGTTCTCGCAGCGTCGAGCGCAAACGCGTTCCGAGCAGTGGATGAGCATCCTGCGAGACGGAGCCGACCTGCTCGCTCGGCTTGACCCAGAATTGCTTTCGCTCGAAGGGATACGTCGGAAGCGGGACGCGCCTCCGCTGATAGTCGCGATCGAAGCTCTCGAAGTCGATGGAGCAGCCATTGACGTAGAGCGCCCTCAATGTCGCTTGCAGCACTTCCCAGTCGGACTTGCCGCGTCCCAGGCACGGTAGCCATTGCACGTTCTCATCGCGCACACTTTGGCGACCTAGGCCGAGCAGGGTCGCACCAGGCCCCACTTCCACGAAGCACTCGTGCCCCGCCGCTCGCAGCGCTTTGATACCTGCAGCAAAGCGCACCGCACGGCGCGCGTGTTCGCGGAAGTAACGCGCGTCCGGCGCGCTCTCGAAGAAGGCCCCCGTCAGGTTCGAGATCAGCGGAATGTTCGGTTTTCGAGTTTGAACGTGCGCAGCCGCCGCCTCGAGCTCGTCCAGGATGGGATCCATCAACGCCGAGTGGAACGCATGCGAAACGACCAGCTCGCGGAATGGGATCTCGCGACGACTCAACTCGGCGAACAGCTCCAGCAGGGCATCCTTCTCGCCCGAAACAACGCTGTTCAACGGCGAGTTCGCTCCTGCGATGGAGATGCGATCTCCGAATGGCGCGAGCAGCTCCTCCACGACCTGCTCTTCGGCGAACACCGCGGCCATCCCGCCCGTGCGCGGCAGACCTTGCATCAAACGACCACGCTGTGAAATGAACCGAATGCCTTGCTCGAGGTTCATGACGCCAGCGAAGCAGGCTGCAGCCACTTCACCCACGCTGTGGCCGAGCAATGCCGCCGGCTTCAGTCCCCACGACTCGAGGAGGCGGGCCATCGCGTATTCGACGGCGAATAACGCGACCTGCGTGTAGCCCGTCTCATTGATGAGTTCTTCGTTGCCGTCGCGAGCAAACATGGCGTCGAGCAGCGAAACCTCATTGTAACCTCGCGAAAGCTGATCGCATTCGTCGAGCACCGAACGGTACGTCGGCTGAGTCTCGTAGAGCTGCCTGGCCATTCCGGCGTATTGCGCACCTTGGCCGGTGAAAAGGAATACGAAGGGCTTTTCAGTGCCGTGTCCGCGCACCAAGTCTTTGGACGACGGGGCGGCGAGCCGTTCCCGCAGTTCTTCGAGTGAGCTCGCCGAAACCGCCAAGCGGTGCTTGAATTGAGACCTGCTGACGTTCGCCGTAAAGCACACGTCGGCAAGGCGCACGCGCTCCGTTTCGGAATGCGAAATGAGCTGCGCGAGCTGTCGCTCGAACCGCGAAGCGCTCTCGGAAAGGGCTTCTTCGCTGCGTGCCGACAAAGCCAACAAGTGAAGCGGGCGCTCCACCTCCGCTTCGGGCGCAGCAGCTGCTGGTGCCTCTTCGAGCAATACGAATGCGTTGGTTCCTCCGAGACCCAAACCATTGAGGGCTGCGCGTCGGGGATGCTCGGCGTTCGCAGCCCATTCAGTGAGCTCGGTTTGCACGAAGAATGGGCTTTCGGCTAGCGCCAGTTTGGGGTTGGGCGCCTCGAAATTGATGCTCGGCGGCAACTTGCGATGTTGCAGCGCCAGCGCAGTCTTGATCAAGCTCGCCATGCCGGCCGCTTGCTCGAGGTGACCGATGTTCGACTTCACCGAGCCAACCGCACAGAAATTCGTGCGCCGCGTGCCAGTTCGAAAAGCCCGCGTCAGTGCCTGCAGCTCGAGTGGGTCGCCAACCGCCGTCGCCGTCGCATGGCACTCGACGTACTCGATCGTCTCCGCTGGAATACCGGCGAGCTCCATGGCCTCCACCATGGCACGCGCTTGGCCCGGAACACTCGACGCGGTGTAGCTCACCTTGCGCCCACCATCGTTGTTCACGGACGAGCCCTTGATGACGGCGAAGATGTGGTCACCATCCGCGAGGGCGGCTGAGAGAGGCTTGAGCAGAACCGCGCCCACGCCGCTACCGAAGATGGTTCCCTGGGCGCGATGGTCGAAGGGACGACAGTGCCCGTCCGGCGAGAGAATGTCTTCGCTTTGATAGACGTAGCCGTTGATCTGCGGAACGCGAACCGTCGAGGCACCCGCGAGCGCCATATCACATTCACCATCGAGCAAGCTGCGGCAAGCGAGATGGACAGCAACCAACGAGGTCGAGCAGGCCGTCTGCACGTTGATGCTCGGACCCTGCAAGTCGAGCTTGAACGACACACGGGTACTCAAGAAGTCCTTGTCGTTACCAATGTGCTGAAGACTGCCGGTAGGCCCGAGCAGGTCGGCGACCCTCTGCTGGTAAGCGGCGAGGTAACTCGAAACGACTCCGCCGGAGCCAGCAAACACTCCAACGCTTCCCCTGACGTGGTCCGGGGAATAACCAGCAACCTCTAGGCACTCCCAGGCAACCTCGAGAAAGAGGCGCTGCTGCGGATCCATGAGCGTCGCTTCCCGGCCGGTGTAACCGAAGAAGGCTGCGTCGAAGCGATCGGCGTCGGCCACCACTGGGCTAGCTGGCACGAACCCGGGTTGCTCGAGCGTCTCTGCACGCACCCCTGCAGCCAGCAACTCGTCGCGACTGAAGAACGTCACGCTCTCCTTGCCGGCACACAAGTTCTGCCAAAAGGCTTCCAGATTGTGGGCGCCTGGAAACCGGCAGGCCATGCCGATGATCGCAATGCCCTCTCGTCGATCGCCGATCGTCATCGTTCGAGCTCCTTCGCTGATCTCCTAAGTTGCCCCGAACACACACTCGCTCAACCCACTCCGCGAACGCGCGCGCGTGCTCGGGCGCGAGCTTGCTCCAACTCGTCTTCCGAACCGTCACTCTTCGCGCCGGAGAAGAACTTCACGTACGCTTGGCACACATCCCCGACAGAGCGGACGCTCGTAATCGGCACGAGCTCCTGAAACGGATCCGCCTTCAATCTGAGCTCGAGGCAAGCGATCAGGCGCGCCAGGTCGAGCGACGTTAGACCGAGATCCGGACCGAGACGTTGCTGACTCGTGATGTCGGGCAACGGCTTGCCCTGATAAGCCTCCTTCTCACGTAGGATTACGAGAATCTCCTCGGCAACGCTGGCTGCAATCGATTGCTCGCTCATCGGCTCGCTCAACATGTGATTCCTCCGTCCACGACGATAGTTTGCCCGGTGATGAAGTTGGCTTCGGTCGAAAGCAAAAACATGGCAACGCTGGCGATGTCTCGCGTGTTGCCGAGGCGCCCAAGCGGGGTTCGTCGAATGATGCGCTTGGTAGCTTCTTCAGTCAGGTGACCCACCATGTCACTCTCGAAGTAGCCGGGCGCAATCGAGTTCACCCGAATGCCTCGAGGCCCGAGCTCGCGCGCGAGGCTCCGCGTCATGCCGTCGAGCCCTGCTTTGGTTGCGCTGTACACTGAAACGCCCGAATGCCCGCGCACCGCATTGACTGAAGAGATATTGATGATTGATCCAGAGCCCTGCTGCAGCATCACCTTGGAACAGGCCTGGCTCAGATAAATCGCGGCGCTCAGGTTCAGCGAAATGCACTCGGCGATCTGCGTGGTGCGCATCGTCGCGAGAATTCCATCGGCCCCAAGCCCCGCGTTGTTGATCACCCCGTCGATGCGACCGAACTTGAGATAGGCTTCTGAAACGAAGTCCTTCAGCGCAGCCGGATCGGAGGCGTCGACCGGTCGCCAGAAGAAACGCTGACTGTTTGCGTCTTGCTCCGCGAGCGTCTTGATGAATTCAGTGCTGGAACGGCTGAACGTCGCGACAGCGTAGCCACGCTCGAGACATTGAGTCACGAGCGCTTGCCCGAGACCGCGGCTGCCACCGCTAATGACGACTAGTTTGCTTGAGCTCGACACAGGTTGACTCCCCAGTTTTTTCGGATAGCGAGGTAATGTCTCAGGCAGACGAGCAACCGGCTTTCTTCAAGCCAAAGTTGAGGTCGATGAACGCGCCTTTTTGAAGCGATCGCCGTGCAGCTGGCCTTCCACCAGGTCTACTGCGACCGGTACTTTGTAGGGTGCCAAGCGGCCACTACAAAAGCTCCTCATGCGACGCACCACGGCGCTGAGCTCTTCGGGTTCCTGCAGAGTAATGCGCGCCACGACGACTTGGCCGGTGATCGGGTTCGGCCGACCTACCACCGTGACGTCACGAACGTTTGGAAGCTGCAACAGAACACTCTCGACTTCCGCGGGATACACCTTCTCACCTCCCACGTTGATGAGCTCAGACTTGCGGCCGAGAATCTTCATGTACTCGCCATCCACTTCGACCGCATCCCCTGTATTGAACCAGCCGTCTTGGTCGAAGGGACTCGGCGCGTTCAGGTAACCCAGCATGGCGGACTCGGCCTTCACCCACAGAACACCGTCCACGACCTTCAGCTGATAACCATCCCCACCGACCTTCACCCAAAGCGACTCAGAATCCTTAGACTTGGTTTGAAGGATCCCGAGCTCGGAGAGACCATAGGTTTGTTTCAGCTGTACCTTCGGGAACACCTCGTGCAGGTGCCGCAACGTGCTGCTCGGCATCGGCTCGGTTCCGTAGGTAATGAGCTCCAGCGAAGACAGATCGTGGGAGCGGTACACCTCCGAGATCAGCAGCATGTTCAGGAAGGTCGGCGTTGTGGGCAGCAGCTGAATACGATGTTGCTCAATCGCTTTGCACACGGCGGCCGGCGTGCGCTCGTCGACGGGGACGATCGTTCCACCGGAGGTCAAGACGTGCATGAGCGTGTTGATCCCACCGATGTGGTCGAGCAGCAGGAACGTGAGAGTGCGGGCGCCAGGGCGTTGCCGCTGGAACTTCTTCAAGAACTTGTCGAAATCGAGCAGCGACGCCTTGCTTTTGCCAGTTGATCCAGAGCTAAACAGAATCAACCCGGGAGCGCCACGCTGCTGCAGTTCGCCGATCAGTGGATGCGACGTCTCCGCGGCTCGATGCTCGATGGACACGAGCTTGGAGTCCGCGAAGTGGAAAAGGACTTTGACCTCGGCGATGGAGAGAAACTCGTCCAACGTCTTTACCGTCGGAGCCAACGGGACCACGATGTTCTGGTTGGCGATCAGGGCGAGCAGGAAGGCACACGTAGCAGGGCTGTAGTCGCCGCGCATGCCCACCACATCACCCGGTTTGACCGCGTGCTTCCGCAGCATCATCAGGCTCTTTTCGATTTCGGCCCTGAGCTCGCGATACGAAAGAGTCCGATGCCTCCAATGAAGCGCGGTCTGATCACCGAAGGATTCGATGCGCTCCAGCAGCCAACTTGAATCTGCCATTTTTGTTTACCCGATGAATTGGGATTGTCTCAGCACAGCTGATGTACCCAGCTTCGTTCCTCGCCCCGTGGTGTTATGATAACTAGCATCCGCAACGCACCACGTCATGAGCGCCGATACATGTCGTCTGCGCGATGACAAAGGCAGGACACGTTTCCTACTCTCCTTCCATTAGGATCATTTTCGATGTCGGAGTTGGTCGAGCTTTGGTTGCACGAGGGGAACGGGGTCGAGCCTCAGGTCGCAAATGAACTCCTGAGCGTGCTCGCAGACACTGAAAGAAACCATGCAGACACGTTCCGTTCAGAGCCGGAAAAAGCACAGTTTTGCCTTACACGCGCATTGCTGCGTGCTGCGCTCTCCAGGCGCACCGGGCTAGCAGCGAGAGAGTTTCGGTTCGAAGCCGACGTTCACGGAAAACCGCACATCGCCGCGCCTGCTGGTGCTCGACAAGTGCAATTTAGCGTGGCCCACACGCCGGGTCTGAGTGCATGTGTGATCGCTTGCAGGAGCGTAGGCGTGGACGTCGAATGCACGCGGCGACTCATGCGCCTGGAGACGCTCGCGCGTTGGTTCTCAAAGGGCGAGCAGCGTGAACTGTCCGCCCTGAGTGCGGAGCAGCAAAGCGCTCGGCTCTTCCGATACTGGACCTTGAAGGAGGCGTACGCGAAGGCCTGCGGACTTGGGCTCGATTTGCCTTTCGCTCAGATCGAAGTTCACTCGAACGGGAACGAACTCAAAGTGGTTTTCCTTCCCGAGCGCGGTCACGTGCGCGAACGCTGGCAATTCATGAGTTGGAGAGCAACCAGGTTTCATCAAGTCGCGCTCGTTGTTTCCGCGCGCGACTCGGCGCCAATCGATGTCCGCGTGTTCTCCGGATGGCCCGGGACGTGCGAGGGAACCCTTCTCCCGCGCGCGTGCATTCATGGGTAGCCGAATTGCAAACCAAGAGAGATGGCGTTGGCGATTGCGCCGGGACCTAACCATTGGCGCGCATAGTTCGCGGCGAAGCGCAGCTTGAAGCCGTCCATGAAGTACGACACGGTGCCATCGAAACCCTTTAGATCGGGCTGATTTGGGAAGCTCGAGCCGGCAAATGCCTGTTGCCAACGCACGCCGAGCTGAACGTCCCCGACCCCGATGCGCGCGGGGAATTGGTATCCGAGCGTCGCGAAGTATCCGTCGCGCAAAGGTCGATGTTCGTCGTAGTGATAGAACGCAACGTCGGCCGTGAAGGTGCCCACGGCTTCGAACTTCTTCTCGCCGAACGCGTCCGCGGTGACCGCCCACAAGTCTCCCAATACATTCGGTTGCATTGCAGGATCGGTCGGTGCCGTGCGTCGCCCGTCATTTTGGTATTGCGCTCCGACGCCCACCGATAGCGCGGTGCGCTCGCCCCCGTAGGTGCTCGACATGAAGTAACCCGGTTCGCCGCCAGGCAGCCCGACGCTCACGCGCGCGGCAAAGCGTGGCGACAGCTGAACGTTCTCGAGCTGGTACGCCATCGCGTAGTACTTCAGTAGACCGCGGTCGACGCTTCCCCATACCGCAGCTCCAGAGCTACGACCGTAGGGATCACCGTCAGCGCCGATCTGCGGGCGACCGTTGTAAAAACCGGGGAAAGTCCAGATCAGATTGCGGTATGGCCCCGTTAAATTGAAGCGATCGAACGGGACGACGAAGCGCCCTACCCAGACCTGAAAAGCGTCGTGCAGCTTGAACATGCCAACGACGTCGAGAGCTCTCACCTGGGCGGTGTCGTACTTCTCCGCCGAAACCACCGCGTTGAACAACCAGGAGAACCAGGGCTTGAGCTGACCCGAAAACCCGGGCACCACCAACATGGAATCGAAACGATAGTCGTTGAGCCGGGAAGCGTTTTTCCGACCTTGAATCACCGTGCTCAAGCGAGCGCTGATGTGAAAACGCGCAGGCTCTGGAGCAGCAGGTTTCGCTGGTTGCCCCGGGGGTGGCGGTGCTGCCGGTGCGCGTTCGATTGGGGCGGGACCCGCAGTTCGGTCGGCATCGGAGGCGGCGGGAGGAGGCGCCACATTGGTAACCGCTGGGGCAGAGCCCGGCTGAACCGTACCGGGCCGTTCACTGGATTCACCTGCAGGTGCTGCTGGTGCCGCAGGAGCCGCCGCTGCCGCGGGTGCCGCCGGAGGAGCGTCGCGACTTTGCGCCGACTCGGCTTGCTGAGCACGTGCCGCTGACGTGACGGATCCTGCTATCGCGATCGCGACGGCCAGCGAAGCCCAGCCGGCTCGCCGTTCCCAGCGCGTCCGACTGACGACACCCGACGTGAGATTTGCGGCCCCAGAGAGGACCGCAAACCTCTCCAATCTACGCGGAGATGCCTGCCCCAATCCATCCAAACCAATGAGCTTGGAGGTCAACCCGCGATCACACGACTGCTTCCCGACACACATTTTTGACGTCTCGACGTGCGGAACCCACCCCGAAGCAGGCACAGCTTAGAACTGTTTTAGCTTCATCACCCGGGTGCTCTCGATGAGCCCACTCGCGAAATACGCGCGCGTGTACTCCATGTTGATGTGCTCGCGTAGCGCGTCCTGGCTCTCGAAGATTTCCCACAAGATGAAGTGACCTGGGTTCTCGAGCTCTTCGAAGACTTGAAACTCGATACACCCGGGCTCCTTCACCGTTAGATCCACCACTTCTCTGAGGCGCGCACGAAGTTGGTCTGCTTTGCCAGGTTTCGGTGTGATGAAGGCCGTCATCTGCAATCGTTCGCTCATGGTTCCTCTTTCTTTACACTTGGTGATTCACTTGAATAACACCGAAGCTACTCCCCAATTCCCTGCATTGCGCCCTGAGGGTAGCGCGCGCCGGCCACGAGCGAAACGTCGATGGCTCGCGAAATTTGCGTAACCTCGCTGGAGCTCAACGTGAGCTTCCCCGCGGCGAAGTTTTCGAGCAGATAGCGCTCGCTGCGGGTTCCCGGAATTGCATGAATGTCGTCTCCCTGAGCCAGCACCCAGGCGAGAGCCAGCTGTGAAAGTGTGCACGACTTGGTCTGCGCGACTTCATGCAGCTGCTTCAGCAACGCGGAGTTTCTGGCCAGGTTATCACCGGCGAAACGCGGTAGGTACTGGCGAACATCACCTCCCGCGCGTAAGCGTTCGCTGGTCAGCGTGCCAGTAAGTAGACCACGACTCAAAGGGCTATACGCAACAAACGAAACCCCAAGTTCTCGACAGGCTGGGAGTAACTCGCGCTCCGGCTCGCGAGACACCAGCGAGTACTCCGTCTGCACCGCGGCGATCGGCGCGACAGCATGCGCTGCACGCAGCGTCTTCACGCTCACCTCGGACAAACCAATTGCACGAATCTTCCCCGCCTTCACGAGGTCGGCCATCGCGCCGACGGTCTCTTCGATTGGCACGGAAGTATCACGCCGGTGAACGTAATAGAGGTCGATGTAGCTGGTTCCCAAACGCTGCAGGCTGCGCTCGCAAGCGGCGCGAACGTAATCCGGGCGACCATTCAGTGTGCGTTCCAAGCCGCCCGTACCGCCACGAACGATTCCGAACTTCGTTGCGAGAAATACCTTCTCGCGTGGAACCCTGCTCAGAAATTGGCCCAACAACTGCTCGTTGGCGCCGTTCCCATACATGTCGGCCGTGTCGAAATGAACATAACCGAGCTCGAGTGCTCGCAGCAGAAGGTCGATGTTCTTCGCTTCGTCGGAAGGGCCGTAGAACTCGCTCATACCCATGCAACCGAGCCCGACGCGAGGCAGGAGCCGTTTTGCAATCGTTCCCTGTCGTACTTCGTTCGCCTGCGCGCTCATGATTGTTCCTCCACGATGGTGTTTGCTCACTGCTCACGCACGACTACTGACGAGCGTGCGCTCTTCCCCACCCACCGTGCCTAAGACGAGCGTCCCGAGAGTCGCCGCGCCTGCGCTAGCCATGACCCCGCGCCAGCCCCAATGTTGCCACACGATGCCGAGCGTGTAGCTACCCAAGCTCCCCCCCGACAAGCAGCTCAAAAGATAAAGTGACGACGCCGCACCCATTTGCTGGGGTTGAATCGCCGTTGTCACGTCGTAGAACACCGCGGGCTGACAGGCGTAAACCCCGGCGTACATCACTAGTACTCCGGCTACGACCGCGGCGGTGCTCTGCAACAGCAGCATGATGGCAAACGAGCCGAGCACGAGCACGACGCCGACGCGCACGACGCGACTCGCACCATACGCCTGAGCCAGTGCACCAGCTTTGGGCGCTACCAGGGCGCCACCCACACCAGCCAAGCTAATCCAGCCGATTTTCGCGACAGGCAGATCAAAGGGAGGCCGGCCGAGGTAGAAGGTCAAAATCGTCAACGTGCCGAGGTACGCGAAGAACAACAGGAAGCCTGCCGCATACCTTCGCACGATGCGTGGAATGAAGAGCAGCCCGAGCGCACGCGAGTAGTGCTCCGCGATCGAGCCGCGAGCGCCACCAAGCAGGGGCAGCGGGGGCATCCTGTAGAGCGCAAACGACACCGGAAAGATCGCGAGCCCATAAGATAGAATCGCAATTCGCCAGCCCACCACACCCGTCAACACCCCGAGTAGCGTACGCCCGAAGATGATTCCGGTGACGGTTGCGCTCAAACAATAGCCCAAATAGGTTCCTGCCCTGCCGGCTGGCGCAATGCGCGCCATGTACGGGAACATTGGGCTCACGACGCCGGCCGCAAACACTCCCGTGGCCGCCATGCCCACGTTGAACAGGGCGAAGTTCGGCGCGAGCGCACACAACGCGACGCTACCTCCTAGCCCAAGTGAGCACCACATTCCGAGGCGCGCGAGCGGAAGCCGGTCCGTAAGCGCGCCCAATAGGAAGAATGCGACTGCATACGTGAGACTGCAGTAGCTGAAAGAGACGCGCACATCGACGACCGGGAGCTGGAACTCCTCCGCGATCGTGGCGAAAATCGGCTGCACCATCACGATCGAGCCGAGAGCCAACATGATCCCGGTGCATGCGGTGAGAGCCGCCCAGAAGGAACGCGTTTGCGCCGTCACGGGAGCCACTAACCTTTCGTCGCCAGTCCCTCGAACGGCGCAGGCCCGCTCTTGAGCTGCGCATGAACGTCTCCGCCGAGCCCGTGGTGCCCAATTGCTCCACCAAAGCTCATTTGCGAACTAATCCACAGGACGATTACATCGATGATGCGATCTGCGTTTTCGCCGGTTGGGAAGGGATTTGGCATACGCGCCGAGTAGGTACCGCGCCCCGCTGAATCGGCGATGAACACGTTGGGGATCCCGAGCGGACCTGGCCGCGTAGGATTCTGCGGGCGAATGTTGTGACGACGCAACGTCATCACGGTGTACAAGCTATTGGGAATCATTCCCTCAAAGGCGAAATCGAAAATCGCGTAGTCGTCGCCAACCTCTAACGACAGGTTTCCCTTTGCGCGGCACCACTGTCGGAGCGTAATCGGTTGTGTGACCTTACGACCGTCGTTAGGGCGAATATCCGGAATCCATGCGTCATGAAGAGGTTTCGAGGGCCGCACGATACTGTGTGCATTGGGAACCTGCTCCGGCGCAAAAACCAAAGGATAGTTGTTGCAGGGCAGCGGCAGCGACAGCGTATAAAGCACCGCGTCCGACGTCGCGAGTTCGTCGGAAGACAGATACCTGACGACGCGATAAGGCGCCAATTTCCCGAACTCTGGGACTGGGCTGTCTGCGCCGACAATCGCCGACGTCCACTTCATGCTGAGATCGGGCTGAATCACATTACCAATCACAACGAAGTTACCATCCGCATCCATAATTTCGCTCGGCGGATATGGCGGGCCTTGCGTCGTGAGTTTGAGGTCGATGTTCTTTTTGATCATAGCGATGCCAGCTGCCCTGAAGTGTTGTTGGATCGGAGGTGAACCTAGTCCGCGGCGATGACGCGCCACTGGCGCTTCTTCGCGATTTCCATCATGCGCGGCTCCGCACCAACCACGATGGGATTACCGAACTTCTCCATGAAGCAGATGTCAGAAACGTGGTCGCCGTAGGCGTAACACGCCTTGAGATCCACACTGCGACCGGAGAGGTGCTTGGCGATGACCTCCCACTTGCCGTCCCCAATTACCTGCTGCAAAAGCCGGCCGGTGTAAACGCCATCTTTCACCTCAATTTCCGAACACAAGAGGTGATCAGCTCCGACGTGAGCGCTAATGGGCGCCAAGATGTCGCGAAAAGAGCCGGACACCAACACGAGCTCTGCGCCGCGCGCCTTGTGTTGGCGTTGCTCCTCGAACGCGGACGGCACGAACAAGTCGCCTCGTGCCATGATTTGCGAAAGCCACGTGTTGGCTGCCGATTGTAGCTCTGCCTGAGCGATACCAGCGAACATCTCGTAGAAGCGTCTATTCAGTGCAACGCGGTCGGCACTCGAGGTGTTTGCTGCCTTGATGGCTTCGAACTCCGTTCGCTTGTCGGCCGCCGAAGGCGCACGCGCGAAGGCCGTTTCGTACAAGAAGTAGTCCATGAACGTCATCATGCTCTTGAAACGAATCAGCGTTTCATCGACGTCCGAAAATACGATGTATGAATCCTTCATGATAGTCCCCTGAATGCCGTGTGCGGGCTCTGCTACGCCTCGCCGTCGTCGAGCACGGAGAGCGTGGGTGAAAGCTTCAAAAGTGCGAGCCGCGCCAACAATCCCTCACGCGCCGACAGCAGTTGCTTGTCGAACGCTGCAAATTTGATGAAGCACTCGGTGATCGGCACACCGACCTGGAAAAACTCCACCCGAACATCCAGAAACACCGCGCCTGTCTTACGATTGTCAGTGCGCTCGCTGACGACCTTCAGTGTCAGCTCGGTGGGCAGCGGAAACCCGAACGTATGATATGTGGTGTTGAACTCGTTGATCACGAAATAGTAGGGCCGCTTCAGCCGTTCGAGCCAGAAGCGCTCCGTTACGGCCAAGAACATTTGACGCGCGGCCTCGAAAAACACGATGCCTTGCAAATGGTGGCCGGTAACGTGATCGCTCATCTCGGCACACAGGTCGTCGAGGATCAGTTCGGCACGGAAGATGTCTTCACCTTCGAGCTGAACCGGCGTCGAGATGATGGTGTTCCGATCGTAGTGCTTGTGTGTGTACTTTCCCGGGCAACGGTCGCGAACGGGCGCGCTCTTGATGGTTGCCAGGCGACGCGTTCGGCTGCGGGCCAGGCGCTGCTCGAGCAACTCCAAGCGCTCCTTAGAGACGCCCTGTCCAATGAAGACCGAAACCGGCTGTTCAATCCCGCCCTTGTCGATCAGATGCTCAAACTCCGAAACAGTCATTATTCCGGGGTTCTCTTCGGCGAAGAAGGAGAACTTATCTCCGACGACATGCAACACGCGCTCGACAGAAGGTTCTGCCGGCGCCACCGGATTTACATGTTCCAGGCTGGCGCTCACGTGCGTTGCTGGACGGTTCCCCACTGTCTCACGATCGTAGCTTTGTTCGACGGAAAGCATGATCACCCCGAGTTGTGATTGACGCGCTGTGCAGCGACGATGGGGTTACATTACTGAGGGTTGATGCGATGTCATGCGGGCTGGTTGGCGTCATCCATGAGATGACGCTGCGCGCAGATCATTTCGGCAACGTTTCGGACCCTTGAGTAAAGCTTTGCATTGAACGCCAGACCGTTCTGGCAAGCTTCATGTAGACGTCGAAAGCCAATGCCTTTGCCAGACTGACGTACTGATTGCGTTGGAGCCGCCCAACGCGTAGCGTTCGCCGGCTTCACGAATCCATTCGGAATACTCTGGCGTAGACTCGAGAGTCCCGTTCTCGGGTGAGGAGAACGCAGACAAGAAAAGCATTCCTGGCTCAGTGCTAACCACTGGTTGATAAGCTACGAAAGCAGCAACGCCCGGGTGCTGGGCGGCGTGCGGAAATAGGCTGCGCTTGCGCCAACCCACGTATTGATCCAGGGCGCTCTGAGCCACTTCCATTCTCGTGAGTCGGAGATACGGAGCTGCGCTCGGCACGAAAACAGGCGCCTTTACTACCTCGTCGACCTCGTACAGCTGGCGGCGGAAGCCTGCACCCAGGCGCGGACGGAGCGCTAACGTGATTTCGTGAAACGCCGGACCGGCGAGAAGCTCGTCTACATTCGAAAGCTCGTCGAACGCCGTAAGCTCCAGCAAGCGATTGCCCGCCGGATCACGAAGCAGACTGCGCGGATGGCGTGAGTCCGAAAGGCGCGGCCCGCAAAGGATGTTGCTGACCCAGTCGAGCTGCTGCGGCTCCAACCGTAGATAGCTGACGAGCACGTAACGAGGCTGGGGAGGACGCGCCATAGGATTTTCCTTCAGTGCTGGGGTGGCCGCCACCGGCAGCAGAGCTCACGGTAGCGGTTTCGTGCGAAGCCTGGGCCCAGAGCCGGACCGGCAATTTGTTGGGGAAAACCTATTGCTCGCCGCCATTCGTCACAACTCTCAAAGCGCTTCCGTTGCGATCCGCACGTCTCACACTCCCTCTATGAGGAGCTCGGTGGGGAGCGGCGCCAACGCCGAAGCTGTCACTCGCCAGGAATAGTGGCGCCACATTGGGGAAGTGCTTTCGCGCTCGCGGCCATTTTGACTTCGCACTCGCGAGCACAGGACCGTTCCCCATTCCCACTCACCCGCGCGTGTTACGCGGACGTAATCCCGCGCAGTGCAACGCCGTGTCGGCGCTCCCGAACGCGTTACGCGGATGTAATCTCGAGCAGTGCAACGCGTGCCGGAACTCCCGCACGTTACGCGGATGTAATCTCGAGCAGTGCAACGCGTGCCGGAACTCCCGCACGTTACGCGGATGTAATCTCGAGCAACGGCACGCGCATATACGCCTCACCTGCGCTCGCTGAAAATTAACGAGATGTAATGTGCTTGTGTTCGCTCGCAGATCTATGCCGGTTGGGTGAAAGAAGTGAAAGCCTCGGCGGAGCGTCCTCTGCTCGCTCGGTTGGTCTTCTGGTCGATCAATCGGCGCATGCTGGCGCTGGGCGCGCTGTTGCTGCTGCTCTGTGCTGGTGCATACGCAGCGAAGACGCTGCCCATCGACGCCTTGCCCGACCTGTCGACGGTTCAGGTCACGGTGCTGACGACCGCGTCGGGATTGGATCCAGAAACGGTCGAAGGAACAGTGACGACACCGTTGGAGAATGCTCTGAACGGTGTGCCGGGGGTAGTGGAGCTCAGGAGTACGTCGCGCGCGGGTGTGAGCGCGGTGACGCTGGTTTTCAAGGACGGAACCGATATTTGGTTCGCGCGCCAGTTGGTCGCGGAGCGGCTCAGAACAGTGAGCTCGGAGTTGCCGGCCAACGCGAGTCCCCCTGAAATTGCCCCGGTTTATACAGGACTCGGGCAGGTTTATCAGTTCGTCGTCAAGTCTTCGATTCACACACCGATGCAGCTTAGAACGCTGCTCGACTGGGAGATCGTGCCTCGGCTGCGCGGGATCCCGGGTGTGAGCGACATCAACACGATGGGCGGCGAACTGAAGCAGTTCCACGTGGTGATTTCGAACCAGCGCTTGCGTGCGCACTCGTTGCCCTTGGACGAAGTGGTGAACGCGCTGCGCACGGCAAACGTGAATGTTGGCGGCGGTTACGTCAACCGCCGTGAGGAAGCTTACACGGTGCGGGGCACCGGCTTCTTGCGCGATGTGGAGGACATCAAGCGAGTGGTGGTGCGCACGGCGCCGAACACAACGCCTGTCCTCGTCGGCCACGTCGCCGATGTGACGATTGGGCCCGCGTTGTCTTATGGCGTGGTGACCAACGCTGACGCTGACGTCGTTAGCGGCACGGTGATGATGCTGATGGGGGCGAATAGCCGCGACGTGGTGCACGCCGTCGGCGAGCGCGTGAAGGAGATTGGTACGACGTTGCCGCCCGGCGTGACGATCGAGGCGTACTATGATCGCGCCGAGTTCGTGGGCAGCACGATTCGCACTGTAATGACCAATCTTGCGGAGGGCGTCGGCATCGTTTTGCTCGTTCTCGCGCTGTTTTTGGGCAGTTTGCGCGGCGCGCTGGCGGTGGTGATCGGCGTCCCGGCATCGATGAGCGTGGCGCTGATCGGCATGCGGCTGTTTGGCGTTACGGGCGATCTGATGTCGCTCGGAGCCATCGACTTCGGCTTCCTGGTGGATGGCCCGATTGTGTTGCTGGAGGCGGTGATCGCCGCGACGGCAGCGAAGCAATTGGCAGGTGACGCACGCGCGCAAGCCTATGCCAAAGCGGCGGCCGGAGTGGCTCGGCCCGTCGCGTTTGCGGTTGCGATCATCATGCTGGTGTACGTCCCGCTGCTCACCTTGGAGGGTGCCGAGGGGAAAATGTTCCGCCCCATGGCCATCACCATGGCGTGTGCCTTGCTGGGCGCGTTGATTTACGCGGTGTTGTTCTTCCCTGCCCTGTTGGTCACGCTGGTACCTCCGGCGAAAGACCACGGTCCGCATTGGATCGAGCGCATCTGCCACGCTTATGCGCGCTACTTACCCGGCGTACTCAAGTTTCGCGTGCATTGGCTGGTGGGCGCAACCGCCGCGCTCGGCGTGATGGGCTATCTCTTCGGGCGATCCGGCGCCGAGTTCGTGCCGCGAATTTTCGAAGGAGACTTGGTGGTTGCGATTCGACGAGCACCCAGCATTTCACTCCCGATGGCACGCGAGCTCGACATGAAGACGCACGCCGTGCTGCGCAAGTTGCCGGAGGTGAAAGCCACCGTGGCGCTCACGGGCCGCGCCGAGGTAGCGCTCGACACCGTGGGCAACGACAGCACCGATATCGTGGTGAAGCTGCACGAACGCAGCAAGTGGCGCGATGGGCTGGATTTCGACGGTCTCAGCACCGAAATCAAGCGTGCCGTGGAAACGCAAGTGCCGGGTACGTTCGTGTCGGTATCTCAGCCCATCGAAGACAAGACCAATGAGATCTTGAGCGGATCACGCGCCGACGTGCAGATTCAGGTGTTCGGCCGCGACCTCGAGGAGCTCACGCGCATCACGAACGATATCGGTCGCCTCGTCACCGGAATCCAAGGCACCGGTGACGTACGCATCGAGCGCGCCTACGGGCAGCCCGCCATCACGGTCACCGCGGATCGCGAAAAAATGTCTCGCTTCGGCGTGCGCGTCGAGGACGCCTTCGCAGCCATTCAAGCCGCTCGCGAAGGTATCGAGGTTGGCAACGTTTACGACGGCCTCAGGCGCTTCGCCATTCGCGTGCTGTATCCACCCGCCACGCCCACCGCGACCTCGCTCGGCGAGCTGTTCGTGAGTTCGCGCACTGGCAACCTGGTACCCCTGAGCTCCATCGCTAGCATTGCCGAAGGCGACGGCGTGGCTTCCGTTCGCCACAAGAATCGCGAGCGCGCCCTGCGGGTGGACGTGAATCTGCGCGGCCGCGATCTGGTCTCGTGGGTGGCCGAAGCGCAAAGCGTGATCCGGAGCCAAGTCACTGCGCCCACGGGCTATCGCGTCGAATGGGGCGGTCAATTCGCGAATTTCGAGCGCGCCAGCGCGCGGCTCAAAATCGTGATCCCAGTCGTGGTTGCCATCATCTTCGGCATGCTGTTCACGATGTTTCAGAACCTGCGTACGACGTTGGCAGTGCTCGCGCTGGTTCCCCTGTCACTCACGGGCGGCATGGTCGGGCTGTTACTGCGCGGCATGCCGTTCAGTTTGCCCGCAGCGGTGGGCTTCATCGCACTCGGCGGCATTGGCGTGCTCAACGGCGTGGTGATGGCCACCGAGGTGCAGCGCCTGATTGACGCTGGCGCGTCGATTCGCAACGCCGTGGTGGAGGGTTGCGGCAGCGTCTGTCGCGCCGTGTTGACGACGACGGCGGTCGCAGCGCTCGGCTTCCTCCCCATGATGCTTGCCACCGGTGCTGGCGCCGAGGTGCAGCAACCGCTCGCCACGGTGGTCGTCGCGGGCATGGCTTTCGGCACGGCGTTGACGTTGTTCGTGCTGCCCGGAATCCTGTCTTTGATGCTTCGCAGTGCGGCGCCGAGCTCAGCGCGAGTCAGAGAGCCGGCGCCGGCTTCAATGGCCGCTTAGCGTGCGGCCGCTCTTCACGAGCTCAGCGCGCCGAACGCAGGCGGTAGCCCAAACTGGGAACAGTTTCCACGAGCCATGCAAACGAGCGAAGCTTATCGCGGAGGCGACTCACGTGAACGTTGAGAACGCTGGTGCCTGGGTCGAAGCGCATGTTCCAAACGTCTTCGAGCAAGGTTTGGCGCGTCACGGGCTCTCCGCGTGCCAAAGCGAGCCGCTCCAGCAAGCCGTACTCTCGCAACGTGAGCTCGACGCGCTTGCCAGCCACTTCGACCGTTCGCGCACGGCGATCGATCCTCAACGGACCGATCTCGAGTAGCCATGCACTCTGGCTCCGTCGCAGCAACGCGCTGGTTCTCGCCAGCAGCTCATCGACTTCGAAGGGCTTGCCAAGATAATCGTCGGCTCCGTTGCGAAGCCCCGCTACCCGATCCTGAACTTCGGTCCGAGCCGTCAACATCAGAATCGGTGTATCGTCACCGTTGCTGCGAAGCGCCGCGCAAAGCTCGAGGCCGTCCCCGTCCGGCAGCATGCGATCGAGCACGATGATGTCGAAGCGCTCAGCGAGCGCACGCCGCGCCTCGACGAGGCTGCTCGTAAATTGCAGTGAGTGGCCTTCTTCGCCCAGAATTCGTCCCAAGAGCTCGCTGAGCTGGACATCGTCTTCGACGATCAGGATGCGCACGGCCCGAAGCGTAGCGACATCCGCTGCAGCGGCACCTTACGGCAGCGTAACTTCGACCGAACGGACGGGACTTCGTCACATTCCGCACCGGAGTGTCTCAGAGTGAGCTCGCCAGTTCTCGCCCGCACCTCGACGTCCCGGTATCCTTCGGCCGGCAGGTCGTCGAGGTCGTTTTTGAAGGTCGAGTTTCGGATCAGTCTCGGGATCACAGCGGTCGTAGCCGTGGCGTTGGCGACGGCGCTCACCCTCATCCAAGTGCTGCTCAATCGTTTCCAGGAGCACCGGCTGGACGAAGCGTTGATCGAGCTCGCGCACCAAGAGGCGCGCGCAGCACCAGCGCATAACTTCGCGTTCACCACCCATCCAGGACCTGCGGCCAACGACGTTGGTCCACTCGACAAGTACGGGATCATCCACGGTGAAGGGGGCAACGTCATCGCGGCCACCGAGCCTTTCGACGTAGCCCCGCCAATGCAGCACGAGCTAATCGCAAAGAAGCTCGGCGTACCATTCGATCTTTCGTACCGGGGTCGTTCGCTGCGCGCCGTGTTGGTGCCGTTGCCGACCGTAAAGGGCGCCACGCTGTTGCTCGCCACCTCACGCAGCGATCTGGACGGTGACGATGCCTTCCTCGAGTTGGCCATGCTGTTGGCGTTTCTCGCCTCCATGGCTTGCCTGTTCGTTTCGGCGCTCTGGCTCACGAGGCGCTTCACTCGCGAACACCGGCGGATTGCTACGACCTTGCATCGCATTGCGCTCGGGGATCTCTATGCGCGAGCGCCAATGGGCAATCGCGATCCTGACCTCGAGCAGTGGGCGCACGATTTGAACGAGCTCGCGGAACAACTCGGCGCGCTGATCCGCTCACAACAGCAGTTCATTGCCAACGCCGCCCACGAGCTGCGTTCGCCGCTCGCTGCTCTGTACGGTGAGCTACAACAATCCCTGCGCAAGGAGCGCAGCGCCGAAGAGTATAGGGGCTCCATCACGCACGCTCTACATGCCACGCGCCGGCTCAAGCAGCTCGCTGATGAGCTTCTGACCTTGGCTCGCGCGGAGCACAACAAGGAAGACTTCGAGCGCGTGCCTCTGCTCGGCATCTTCGAAGAGGTCGCCCGCGAGCTCGCACCGCAAGTCGCTGAGAAGAGCATCCGGCTCGAACACGAGCTGGACGACGTTGCAGCGGCAGGGCGTGCAGTCGACCTTCAGCGCCTGCTGCGCAACTTGGTCGACAACGCGTTACGACACAGCCCTACCGGCGCCACGATCCGTTGCACCGCGCACGCGTCGGGATCCGTCGTCACGCTGCGGGTCAGCGATGAAGGACCGGGAGTGCCCGAAGCGGACCGCGAACGCATTTTCGAGCCATTTTTTCGGTCACCAGAAACTCGCAGCGCGGCCCAGCAAGGCTCCGGTCTCGGCCTCAGTATCGCGCGGGAGATCGCTCGTGCCCACCACGGCGATTTGAGAGTGGAAACGAGTGATCGAGGCGCTGTGTTCGCCGTGGATCTTCCAGCACACACGAGATAGCCCACGTCGAGCCAGAGCGGCTGCACTCGTCGCTGCTGCACAAATTTACAAGACAATAAATCGAACTCGCCGCACCCTCACCGCGGTGGTTGCATGAGCTGCCTTCCGCTGAAGCGAACGGCTCACGCAGATCAAAATCATACCAAGGGTTGACCGAAGTGGCGAGATCCGTCGCATTGGCGGGTGCGCGAGTTCTTGATAATTACGCGTTGCTACGGGGAGCTCGATGAGAAGGGTATCGAGGCAACACGCGCGTTCGGCGCGCCCAGAGTCCGGGGTCTTCAAAACGTCGAACCATGTGGTGAACATCGGGGAATTTCAATTTCATCTGGGTTCGAGTGAACTGCGCCACGCCGCGAGCCGGGTACCACTCGAGCCGCGCGTTGCTCAACTGCTGTGCTACTTGCTTTGCAATGCGGGGCGGGTGGTGTCGCGCGACGAGCTTTTGGCCTCGGTTTGGCCTCGTGGAGAAGGCAGCGACGCAGCTTTGAACTACGCGGTCAGGCGCGTTCGCCAGGCATTCGGCGAGCGTGGCCACTCGGCGATTACGACTTGTCGCGGCCAAGGTTATCGCTTCGCTGCAGAGCTGACGCATGACCCCGACGGCTGGGAGCCCTTCGAGCCCGACGGCTTGGTCGAGCGAAAGGCGGCGCTCGACCATCTACGAGCGCAGCTCGAAAGTTGTCGGGCGCGCAAGGAGTCGGCGCTTGCGATGGTCACGGGCATGGCGGGTAGCGGCAAGACCGCCGTCGTGCAGAGCTTCCGACGGGAGCTCGAAGCCCGCGGAGAACGAGTGCTCGTCACGACATGGAGTGACTTGCCGATTCGCGCAGAGCTCGAACGCTTGGCGGGGCGGCGTTCCCTGCTCGTTTTCATCGAAGATGTCCACGAGGCCGGCTCGGATGCTCTCGAGTCATTGCGGAGCGCGGTGGTGCATGGCGTGCGACCAATCTTCTTCGTCGCGACGTGTCGAACGCCGCTCTCTCCAGCGCGTAGCGAGCGCTTGAGTGAGCTGTTGCGTGGCGCTCGCACGTTGGCGCTCGATCCTCTGTCGGATTCCGGGGCGCGCAGGTTGTTGCGCGCGGCGTGCGGCAGACGACTTTCTGCCGTACTCGAACAGCGTTTGATCCATCTCGGCGGCGGAAATCCGTTGTTTTTACGTGAGCTGGCAACGACGCAAGCCGACATATCCAAGCTCGAGGCGCAGGAACTGCTCGTGCAGCCCTCCGCTCTCAGCGAGGCCCTCGGCCGACATCTTTCCGAGCTGCCCGCAGCAACGCTCGAGCTCTTGCGCTGCGCCTGCTTGATCGGCGAATCCTTCGACGCGCGGCTGCTCCTGCGCGAACCACAACGGCGAGTGCACGAAATCGTCGCCGATCTGGAACCCGCGATCGCTCAGCAGATTGTACAGCCGCTGAGCCAGCTCGAGTTTCGCTTCATGCACCCGCTGGTTCACGCCTTTCTGCGCAAGCAGCTGACCTATTTACAGCGCCGCGAGCGACATTGGGCTATTGGAATGGCTATCGAACGGCTCGAAAACGTCGAACGCGAACGCAAGCTCCCGAACCTCGTATTTCATTTGTCCGAAGGGGCCGTCTGCCAGGAACAAACCGCGAAGGCGGCGCGCGTCGATCGCTGGGTTGCGGAACACGACGCACACCCCACTCGCATCCAAACTGGAGGGCACGCGGAATGAACCTTGTGATCCGATTGCTCGCTCGAAACCACGCGCAGGCGCTATGCCTCGTCCTGCTCGTCGCAGCCTGTTCCAAAGCCGCCCAGACGGCGCCGGCCACTGGAGAAAGCGCAGAACCCGTGACCACACCGCTCTCACTCACCGCAGCAGACAGCGGCCGCGCGTTAACCGCAAAGCCCAATCAAGAGTTCAGCATTACTCTGCAAACCATCGGAGGCGGCAGCTATGGCACGCCCGAAGTCTCCTCAGACGCCGTTCGCTTTCTGGGCGATGCGCCCCCCGATGCGCAGAACCCAGGAGGGCCGCGGCAAGTGCTGCGCTTCCAAGCCGTGAAGCCGGGTGAAGCCGAAATCACAGTGCCACACAGCGAACGGCCTGAACCATTCCGCGTGAAGATCAGCGTGCAGTAGCCCTCGCTGCAACAACGCGTCGAGACCGCTCGCAGTTTTCACCACGAGCGGTCTCGGTCTTCGTAACGCTAACTAGCTCAGAACGCCTGCAGCAGTGTCACACCCGGGTTCGGGTTGTTGGTCACTGCGTAGTGGCAGCTCGGCGTCACGGAGTTAACGGTGCTCGACCAGGGCAGAGTGGACTTGGTGGTCGACGTCGTCAGGTACAGGTTCGTCGAGATGTTCAGCCCCGTGTTGAACGGGTACTGGTTGCACGCGGTGAGGCGGTACGCCTCGAGGGCAGCCGGTGCTGCCCAGTTGTAGACGACGCCGGGCGAGCGCGTGAGCGTCGTGCTGATCCCGTTGCGAACCTTAGTGGTGATCGTCCACGAGCAGACACCGGCGGCAGTGCAGTTGCTGCCAACCATGCTGCCATCGATGATCTGGCCGGTGGTGACGGTCCTCGGGGTCGAGTGCACCGCAACGCCAGCCGTATCCACGTACCACGAAGCGATCGACCAGAAGTTTCCGCCGAAGCGGCCGTTGTTACCCCACTGCATCACGGGCTGGATGATCGAGAGCGTGCCCGCGAGGTTCTGGAAACCGGGGAAGTAGTAGACGAGCTGGTTCGAGATGCTCGAGGGGTTGTTCGGCACCGTCCAGGCGGAGAACGCTTGGCGGAACCACTGCCCGGCGGGTGCGAAGCGGAAAGAATTCTCCACCCAGCCGTTCACGGTCGGCGGTTGCAGCGGTCCGGGCGCGGCCAAGCTGGCCGGATTCTGCAGCTTCAACTTGGACTTGTAGCGGCACTTGGGGAACGCGCGGTCCGCGTCGTCGGACTCATGAATGCAGGTCTTGTGGATCTCGCCGACGGGCGTCGCCACATAATCCTCGTCGGGCGCGGAGAGGAGCTGCTCCGTGCTGGCAACGTCCTCACTTTGAGCGACGGTGCTGCTCGGATCTTCCGTGCCCGCCGCGCTGCACCCCGAGAGCGCTGCAACTACACCGAGCACCGCGGACGACTTCAACAATTGCATGACTGAATTGGAACGAATGACGATCCTCATGACTTCTCCTCCAACTCGCCGAAACAGTGACGACGAGCGCACCCGTCAATTGCGCTGCCGCACCTCCGCGATCAATGCATCTGAAATCCGCGCGAATCGTCACCCATGCAGTTGCTGCGTCGGCGAGCGCGACGAAGGCGCAACTCCCAAGAATCGCGCTGAAAACTCGCAGCGAGTCGCTCACTCACAATCTGAGGAACCTGAGGAAGCTGAGGAAGCCGCGATCGTCATCACACACGCTCGTCAGAGGCCGCGACTGACCGCGAGGACGCGACGCAGCTCGGCGACACGCAACATGCCTGACGAGATTCAAGACACGCAGGATTTTTCCTGCGCACTGAATCGTGGCCCCGGTGCGCCGGTGTTCCGTGTCTGGAAGCGAGATGTTCGCTTTCGTGTCCGCCAGCCGGCTTGGTATCGGCGCCTCAATTCTGCTGTTCCTTGGTTGTAGCTCAGCGGGCACCAGCCCAAACAATGCTGGAGGAGGCTACCCCCACGCCTCAGGCGGAAATTCGGCCGGGAATCGTGGCGGGAGCAGCGCGTCCGGCGGCACGTCGGCAATGGGTGCGGGCGGCGCTCTGACCGCGAGCGGCGGCTCGACGTCTGGAGGTACTTCCGCAGCATCCGGTGGCGCGTCCGCTACAGGCGGCAACGCTGCAAGCGGCGGCATTGGTGTTGGAGGCGGCGCCACGGGCAACGCGGGAAGCGCCGGCGCCACCACTGGCGGAGCAGCAGCTGGCGGCAAGTCAGGTTCAGGTGGCAACGCGGGAGCGTCGACCTCACTTGGCGGCGCGGCGAGCGGAGGATCGACGAGTGCCGGTGCAGGCAGCGGTGGAGCACCAACCAACCTGAAGTGCGACGGCGGCAGCTCCGACGGCCGTTACATGGAATGCCTCGATCGCGGAGTGATCGCTGTCACCGCATCGAAGAGCGCTTTCGTCAGCTGGCGACTACTCGGCACGGATCCTTCGGACATCTCGTTCAATCTGTATCGACAGGTTGGCAACAACGCGCCAACTCGCGTGTGCACCAAAGGCGCCAACGAGGGAACTTGGTGTAGCGACGCGAGCCCGCCGGCAGGAGTCAGCTACTTCGTGCGTCCTGTACGCGAGGGCCTCGAAGCTGATCCCAGCGGGAGCGCAACGTTACTGCCGCAAGACTATGTCCGCATCCCGCTGCGCGCCGCCAGCGCGGACGCTTTCGTGCATTTGGCGTGGGTCGGCGATCTGGATGGGGACGGCGAATACGACGTGGTCGTAGATCGCATCAGCGCGCAGGCTCCCGCCGTCGATGCCTACACGCGCGGCGGCAAGTTCCTGTTCCGTTTGGACACCGGTCCGCTCGGTGCCAACCAAAACAACATCGAAGGCGGCGCCACCACGATCAGCAACGGCCATTGGGATGGGCTCACCGTGTACGACTTCGACAGCGACGGTCGCGCCGAGATTGCCGTCAAAACAGCCAATGGTTTCGTTTTCGGAAACGGCAGCAAGCTCACGCATTCGAACGATCAGGACCAGTTCGTCTCCATCGTTTCCGGCACCACGGGAGCAGAGCTCGCGCGCGCACCGCTGCCCGGCGATTTCAAAGCGGACGGGCCCCTCCAATGCCACTTCGGTGTCGGCTACTTCGACGCTGTCCGTCCTAGCGTAGTCACCAAATGCAAGAATCGCATCGGCAGCGGCGACTTCCATTTAGTCGCCGCCGTGTACGACTTCAGCGGTTCCTCGCTCACGCAGCGTTGGAAATACATTCGCAGCGGCACTGGAGCCGACTACCACCAAATCCGCGTACAAGACGTCGACGGCGACGGCAAAGACGAACTATGCGACGGCGGCTACGTGATCGACGACAACGGTACGTTACTCTACAGCCTGAGCAGCGCGGGCGTCGTGCACGGCGATCGCTTTCACATCAGCGACTTGGATCCGCAACGCCCCGGTCTCGAAGGCTTCGGCATCCAACAAGACAATCCGAACGGCTTGGAGACCTACTTCTACGACGCCAAGACGGGCCAGGTGCTGAGAAAATACTCGGCACCCAGCGGGCCCGGAGCAGACATGGGTCGCGGCACCGTCGCGGATCTGTTTCCAGACCAACCTGGCTTCGAATACTGGAGTTTCAACGGCATGTACTCGGCGGGTTCCGGCAACCTCGTCGTGCCTGAAACCAATGAAAACGTGCCCTGGCCGAATTTCCTGATGCAGTGGGACGGCGACGTCGGCAGCGAGCTCTTGGACAACAACCGAGTCGGTGACTGGAACCTCGAGGCGCGCTCGCGCAATACCTATTCGTGGCGACGCACCTTCGACGGCCTGGTTCAGGCGCGCGGCGCAATTCCGTTCTACGGCGACATCTTTGGTGATTGGCGCGAAGAAGCGCTGCTCGAGACCGCCGACCACGCCGAGCTGCGCATCTACACCACCACCTACGAAACGAACACGCGCCTCTACACACTCGTGCACAACCCGGCGTATCGCAATCACCTGGCGGTCCATGGCTACAAACAATCACACCACGTCGACTACTTCCTCGGCTTCGGCATGTCGGCGCCGCCCACCCCGAAGATTCGCCTTGTCAGTCGCCCCTAGACGAGCTCTCCGCCGAGCCATCGTGCTCTCGCTGCTCTGCGCGCTTTCAGGCGCAACACCCGCTCGCGCTCACGATCCGTTCGAAATCACCTCGCTCGGTAACATGCGCGCCGACGAACTGGAGCTGCGTGTCACCATGACGCGCGCCGCCGGTGAACGCTTCGCCCAAGCCCTGGGCAAGCCGTTTGAGCCGGCACTACTCGCAGATTCTCTGTTCACACTCTCTGCGAACGGCCACCTCGTCAACGAGACCGCGCATCAAGTCCGCTTCAACACCCAGGGCGAACTCGAAATCGACCTCGCATGGAGCCACGTTCCCGCGGGCGATTGGCAGCTCGACGCTACTCACTTGCGCCACCTGCCCGAAGGTTACCTAAACACCGTCAGCCTCCGAAAAGCTGACGGCACCGCCATGGCGCACAAGCTTCTTCACGCCGGCGATAGCGCGATCGGCACCCACGTGCCGAAGGTCGAGCACGTTTCCGCGCCCGACCCCGATCGGCCGGCGAATGGCTACCGCGCGGCACTTGCCGCACTAATAGTGAGCTCCACACTGGCAGCACTCTGGCTACTGACCAGCTCCAAACAGAACAGACAACGGAACTAAGCCAAACTCAAGCGCTGCACTCAAGGTGGTGCGAACACCATCGTGAGGATCCGCGTGGGCGCGCTACTGGTTTGGGCAGTGCGGGCGCTCGCCGCGATGCGCGCACGAGGAGCGATGTTGCTAAACGCTACGTGCGGCCGCACACACGCGGAACCTGTCCAGTCTCCACGATCGCTCGAGAAATCGGTAGCAACCCAGTTCCCGTTGACGTCCTCACTGAAGTGGTAGGCGCCCAGCCAGGCTGCTTCACAGGCTGTCTGGGTGGTGAGCGGATTGTCCGCCCAGTCGATTTGAACAGTGTTGTTCGCAGCACCTCCGAAACTGCCCCCAGACGAAGTCCCTGCCGCAGCGCCTGAGCCGCCGTTGGGCGCCCCCGCTACGCCACCTACGGCATCCCAATCGACTACGACGCCCTTTCCGCAGGAGGCCTGCCCGTACGTGCGGGGCGACGTATAGCGAAACCGACCGCTACCCTGCGCATTAGCCCACGAACTCGCGCAGGTTCGACTCAAGCCATCGATGCCCGCAGCTACCGGCTCGGTTCCGCTGTTGTGCTGATCCCCGCAACCGATGGCAACGAGCAAACACACGAGCGCACCCAATTGGCGTTTTCGACCCATAACAACCTCCAGAGCGCAATGTACCACTCGAGGCGCGGAGTTCAAGCACGCCGCCGTTCGAAAGTGCTTGGGCCGCGCGATGCGTTTACGGGGAGCCTGGGCCCAGACCCAAGTGAGCGACGAGCTGTGCGCGCGTCGCCGGCGGCAGCTCTTCGAACGCGATGCCAATTCCGATTGCAAACTTGTCTTCCGACGCGCCGCCGTGCCAGCGCACGTGTCCGAAGACGCAGAGCCTCGTCCACTCCGAAAGTCGGATTTCGAGCGCAACTCGTGTTCCGAGAGGCAGCCAGCGCTCACTGAGAATCAAGAGGCCGCGTTCGTCTGCGACAGCGTTGAGCTTCTGCGATCCAGGTTGTGCTTGCGGGATCTCGGCGTCATGCGGAGGAACCGAGCAGACGCTGAGGCCGATTTCGATGCCGTTGTTGGCGAGCACAGTGCGTCCGACACCCAAGGCGTACTGCCCACTGCCGAATGCCTCGTGAGCTTCGGATGAAGGGTGCGTGCTGGGTCGCGCTGCAGCTCGATGGTTACTCATGACGAACGGAACGAGGCGGATCGACTCGTCACCCCCCACTACGTCCGGAACCGGGCCGGGTTGCGTCACCTCGCAGGCTAGAGGGTTAGTTTTGGATGACATCGGTTACGCCCGTCCGACAGGAGCACCATTCACTCCCTGGTTTCGAAGCGCCAAGGTGGGTCGAGGGGGGACAGAATGGCCCCTCCGCTCGAGATGAGCCGCCGCCCTACTCTGCCGTCGCCGGTTCGGAGCTGAACTGCATCCGGCAGCGTGGAGATCGCAGATGACCGCCATTCGTGTCCAAAGTGCGTTGAAACTGGTTTCGTGTGCCTTGATCATTGGGGCGAGCGGCTGCAGCAGCGACGGCTCCGGCAGCAGCGGAGCAGGAGGAAGCTCTTCCAAGGGCGGGGCGTCGGCAATGGGTGGGGCGTCCGCGCTGGGAGGGAGCCCTGCGTCGAACGGAGGCTCTCCACCTGCTCAAGGCGGGGCGACTGGCGGAAGTGCTCAGGGCGGCAGCGCTGCGAGCAGTGGCGGCAGCAGCGGCACTGCGAATGGAGGTTCCGCCGGCTCGGCTCAGAGCGGCGGCAGCAACTCCGCCGGCGGCACGAACTCTGGAGGAACCAGCAACGGGGGTAGCGCTAGTGGCGGCGTGACGAGCGGCGGGAGCGCTAATGGCGGCAGGACGAACGGCGGCAGCAGCAACGGCGGGAACTCGAACGCTGGCGCTCCGAGCACAGGGGGCTCGAGCAGTGGCGGAGCGACGGGCAGCGGCGGAGGCACGAGCAGCAGCTGCCCGAGTACCGCGCTTTCGCCGGGCAATAGCTCGCGCACTATTTCAGTTGGCGGCAAGAGTCGCAGCTACGTGCTGCACGTACCGAGCGGTTACACCGGCAAGCAAGCGGTTCCCTTGATTATCGACTTCCATCCGCTGGGTGGTTCTGGGCCCAGCGAGCAGTCGGGCTCACCTTACCCCAAAGTGGTCGATGCTGAAAACGTGGTCATGGCGTTTCCCACCGGGTTGGCTGGTCCATCCGGCAACGCGTGGAACGTTGGACCTTGCTGCGTCGACAACGTCGACGACGTCGAGTTCGCGCGCGCTCTCGTGACGGAGCTCAAGACGCTGGCTTGCGTCGATCCAAAGCGTGTTTATGCGGTTGGATTCTCGATGGGCGGGGGCATGTCTCACTATCTCGCCTGTCACGCCGCGGATGTGTTCGCGGCGGTAGCTCCAGCAGCGTTCGATTTGTTGCAAGAGAACGCACCTGGCTGCAAGCCATCGCGCCCCATCACCGTGATCTCGTTCCGCGGAACTTCCGACGGCGTTGTCCCCTACAACGGCGGCGCCTCAAACGTTGTGTCCGGCCATCCGGTGACGTTCTTGGGAGCGGTCAACACCATGAAAAAATGGGCCGAGATCAATCAGTGCAGTGGCTCGGCCGCGGATCTGGGCGGGGGCTGCCAAGGCTACGCTGCGTCGCAATGTAAGGACGGGGTAGAAGTGATCCTCTGCACCAAGCAGGGCGGCGGCCACGAAGCAGGCAACGCAACCACCGCGTGGCCTGTGTTGAAGCGCCATCCGCTACCATGATTTTCACTGAGCAATGCAGGCGCGCTGCATCAGCTGCCAGATCGCTAGCGCGCTCACCTGCGCGCCCGCAGAGCTCGGGTTCATGCCGTCGGACGCAAGGTATTCAGGGTGACCGGCAAACTCAGTCTCCAACTCGAGCCAGTGACAGGGCAGCGGGGATTCCGAGCAGGCGGTTTGGATCAGTGGGCGCAACGCGGCGAGCTTCTCCCGCAGGTTCGTCTGTGTCGGGTTCGGATAGAAGGCGTAGACCACATGCGCCACCCCGTCACTCGCCATCGTCGCGAATAGCTGCCTTGCTGCAGCTGCAGCTTCGACGATCACGGAGCAGCTCTCGTACGGCGCTTCGCACGGGCCTGCCAAAACGTCAGCGCCGCCACCGTTCATGATCACGACTTGCACGGGTGCGTCGGCGATCGCCTGCGCGTATTGGTTGGCGATGCCATTACTGATGAAGGCCAGTGCATTGTTCGTGGAGGTCGATTCGTCCCGATAGCGCTGCCCTGCCGGGAGTGCGCCAGCCGCGCGCGCCAAGCTCTCGAGCTCCGCGGTAACTTGGTGCGTCGACGCCATGAATGTGTCGCCCAACACCAGCACTTGATTGCCCGCCACTGGATTGCTCGGGCACGCAGCAGCTCCAGCCGCTCCAGCGTTACCACCGGCGCCGGCCCCAGCTGCTCCCCCCTCACCTCCCGAGCTCTGGGCAGTACGACACACACCCTGATCACAGAAATGTGATGGCGACAGTGACCTGCACTCGGCGTCTCCGCTGCATCTGACTTCGCAGTAGCTCGCCACGCTGCTGCTGCACTCGGGATTTTCCGCGCCGGCAACACATTGGGCAGACTCGATCCCGCACTCCGAGGCCGCGCTGCAAGTGCGAGTGCATACGCCGCACACGCATGCGTAGGCGCTGCCGCAATCTTTGGGATCGGAGCTACACCACTTCAAAAAATGAGTTTCGCCGCCGGTTGTTTTCTCACTGCCAGCGCAGCTCGACGCCAGCAGCAACGCCGAGAGGAGCAGCGCGAGCAAGGTTCGGGGCGCGACACGGATTCGGGTGCTATTCAGGCGTTTCATCGCTCTCGGTCGTGAGGTTCTGACCGACGTAGATTACCGTCCTCGTATAAGTATCCGGACGCTCGTGGTTCTGGTTGAATTCGTCTACACGCGCGCGCAATTCTCCCAGCGCGCCCCGCAAACGCGCGAGCGTGCCGTAGACTTCCTCTGCGAGCGGATGCTCTTGCCAGACGTCGATCGTGTACGTGCTGCCACCCACGCGATCGGACAGGTCGGGTGCGCTGCGATCCGTGCTCAGGCGCCCTAAGATGGTCGTGACCAGTGCCTTGAAATGGTCGAACACCGCGGCTTCCCAGCCTACGGCCGAGCCCAGCGGGATGACCAGTGAGCTCGCTCGATAGAGCGCCACGCCTTCTTGCTCGATGTGCTCGATGAGCCCGGCCGCCGACAAGCGCGCGAGCCCTGCTTCAATGATTGAAACGTCGGCTTGGGCCTTGCTCGCGATATCTTTCGCCGTGAGCGGCCCTTCGCGGTACATGAGCGCAATCAGTAACTCATCCGCGCCCTCGGCACCGCGGCGCTGTTGCAACGTAACTAGCTCCTCATCGGACGCCGCGCGGAACGTCGTGTTGGCAGCGTGACCCGAAGAGAACACCAGCTGGCTCTCACACAGGTCGTGCAGCACGGCTCGCACCTGGGCTTCGTCGTCGTGACAGAAGCGATTCAGAACTTCGAGCCGAGTCACGAGACCCTGCGCGCGCACGTACTCCAAGACGACCTCCCATAGCGAACGCCCGCGCTCCGTGGAGCTTTCGCTGAGTCGCTGGATCTTCCTACGGTAGGTGCGAAGCCCGAGGCCGAACATGTCGGCGCTCACCTTTCGGCTGACGCCTTGTCGCTCGAGCTCGGCGACCAGATCCAGAAAGACCTGATTTGCAATTTGCGCGAGCGGCGCGCGCGCCCCGTGCGAAGTAGCCAACTGCGCGATCAGAATCGTAGTTTGGCGGACGATCGCGTGGATCAGAAGCTCAATCGTCATCGTGGGCCGAGCCGACCCATGTTAGCGGATCGGCCGCTTGAGGAGGGAGGACAAGAATGTCCCTCCGCCCGGCCGACAGCGGCGCACCGAACTACCAGTGCAGGGCCTCGATCATTTTTTGGGCGTAACGCTTGCCGAAAGTGACTTGCGCGTCGTGATCGAAATGCACGTTCCACTGAGTGTCGGCCGCGTCGACGGCAAGCCCGCTGGCAGACACGACGTATGCATTGGAAACGACGCTGGGGAGCTTGTTGACCAACGGGTTATGGTTCGCGCAATTCCCGCTATGGGCGAGCTCACCGGCCAAGAACGGAACCATGCCCAAACCGAGATCCGCTCTGAGATCGGTGATGAGCGTATTGACCTTGCCGGGCCAGGCCGAATCACCGCAGTTGGATTCCCCCTGGTGGAACAGAATGCCTTCGATGACTCCACCAGCCTGCTGCGCGAGCTTGGCGCGCTGCACGATCCAACTGTATTTGTTGCCACCAACCTTCATGAAGGTCTCGATCTTCTCGCCGCTGATGGCGCACGGAACCAAGCCGATGCTGTCGCCACTCGGAATCGAGGCGAGCAGCGTTTTGGCAAACCAATCACCAGGACCAATAGCGCCGTTCCAACACTCGTGGAGCGGCGGCGCTGCGGTGTCCCACTTGTCTGTTTGCCGTCCGGTGGCGGTACAGTTGTCGAAGCCGAGCACGCGAATGCGCGCGTCTTCCACCTGATCGGCGGCCTGTGCTTTGGGATAACCAGCCATGTTGGATTGGCCGAGCAACAAGAAAACGTGAAACTTCGAGACGGTACCGCCGCTACCACCGTTGCCAACCGCGCCACCACTCGTTGCGCCGCCCGTGCTCGATTTGCCTCCGCTGGTTGCGCCACCGCTCGCAGTCGTGCCACCACTCGCAGTTCCGCCGCTGCTCATCTTGCCTCCGCTCGCGCTACCACCATTCGAGCTTCCACCGTTCGCAGTGCCGCCGCTGGATGACTTACCGCCGCTCGCATTGGTACCACCCGCGCCAGTGCTACCACCGTTTCCGCTTGCGCCGCCTTGTGCCGTCGCGCCACCCGACCCAATGCCACCTTGGCTCACGCCGCCCTGAGCAACGGAGCCGCCATTTGAAACGCTGCCGCCGGATGCGCTGGCTCCGCCCGAAGTAGCGCCTCCCTTGGCGTCACTGCCGCCGCTTGCTGTCGACTTCCCACCAGAGCTTTGTGTATTGCCACCAGTTCCATCGTTGTCGGCGGAGTTTGAGCTGCAACTCAAGGCCACGGCGCACGCGAGCATGGGCCAGAAGCACGCCGACCTTTTCGAGTTTTCCTGCGAGTTCCAAAGCGAAACCAGGTTCATGATTGCCTGGCTTGCAGTCGCGCCTCGCAACGCCTTCCGTCATCGCGCCAAACGCGTCTCCTGGGAAACGAGGGGAAATGTCCGAGCATCTTTCATCGCGGAGGGAAATTTTGCGCGCGAGCGGCAATCAGCGTGGCGAGCGCGTTGTTCAGACGGAAACCGCACGTCGATCCCACTGCGTCAATGACGAGCAGCGCGCCGCCAACTCTCGCGGCACGGAGGCATTTCGTGCGTCCTACATCCTACCTGTCCATCACCCTCTTGGCTTGTTTGGGTCTCTTCGCGTGTAGCGCGGGCGAGGGCGAGGGCGAAAACCCTTCGGATGGGAAGGGCGGACACAAGGCGACGGGCGGCACGCAAAACAAGGGTGGCACCCAGAACGCCAACGGTGGTTCGACTGCATCGGGCGGCACCGCATCTGGTGGACAGAACAACAGCGGCGGCGCAGCAAACGGCGGGAGTAACTCCAACGGCGGCTCGACACAGCAGGGCGGAGCAACGAGCGGCGGCAGCTCCACGATGGGCGGCAGCTCACAAGGTGGAGCGAGCAACGGTGGCTCGGGCGCGGGGGGAAAGTCCTCCAGCGGCGGCACGACCTCGGCAGGTGGTTCGAGCGGCGGTGCCAAGGCTTCGGGCGGTTCTTCCAACACCGGCGGCAGCAACGCAATGGGCGGCGCGAAAGCAACTGGCGGCGCTTCGAGTGGCGGCAGCGCGAGTGGAGGCACCTCGAGCGGCGGTGCTTCCAGCGGCGGCACGAGCTCGGCAGGCGGTTCGAAGGCAACAGGCGGTACGTCGAGCGGCGGCTCGAATTCAACGGGTGGCACCAGCAGCGTCAAGAAGTTCTGCGGCAACATCACCACCACGAACTCCGTGGACACCGGCGGGATGAAGTTCTCGAAGTACTGGGACCAAATCACCCCAGAAAACGCCGGCAAATGGGGTTCGGTGCAGTCGACAGCAAGCAGCGCGTTCAACTGGTCGACGCTCGATGCCATCTACAGCTACGCGCAGACCAACAACATCATTTTCAAGCAGCACACCTTCGTGTGGGGTGCTCAGCAGCCGAGTGGAACACCAACACTTGCGCAGGTGGAAAACTGGATCAAAACGTTCTGCCAGCGCTATCCGAACACGAAGCTCATCGATGTCGTGAACGAGCCGCCTCCGCACACGACTCCGAACTACACCGCCGCGTTGGGCGCGGGTGAAAGCGGTACCTACGGCTGGATCACCAAAGCCTTCAAGCTCGCGCGCCAGTACTGCCCCAACGCCATCCTGATCCTGAACGACTACAACAACATCGAGTACTCGGATCAGGAGAATCACTTCATCGACATCGTGAATCAAGTCAAGGCGGCCGGCGCTCCCATCGACGCGGTGGGCGTTCAGGCGCACGCTGTCCATTCTCTGTCGGCGACCGCGCTTCAGAACAACATCAACACGATGGCGACGCGCACTGGCCTTCCGATTTACGTGACCGAATACGACGTGCCGCAAGCCAACGACCAGACTCAGCTCCAAATCTTCCAAACTCAATTTCCGATCTTCTGGAACACGGCTTCAATCAAAGGCGTAACCGTGTGGGGCTGGATCAACGGTAAGACCTGGGTTGCCAACACCGGCTTGGTCAACGGCACCACCCCGCGCCCCGCGATGACCTGGCTGATGCAGCAGCTCGGTCGCCCGGTACCGCCGAATTGAGCAACGGCTCGCGGCAGCTTCGACCCACTAAACTGCGACAGGGAGCTGATCCGATGCTCGAGAGCCGAACTGGTTTGCGCCACGCGAACTGGGTGAGTGCCTTCGCGCTCATTTCGTTCGCCACCGCGCCTGCTTCTGCAGACTATCCGATAGCGTCACACCGCTACTTGGCAGATCCGGGTTCACTCGTTTCCGGCGGGCGTGTGTACCTCTACAATTCGAACGACGACGACAACCCTGTCGCCGGCGGCTACGAGATGAAGTCGATCGTGTGCATCTCGAGCAGCGACATGAAAAACTGGACCGACCACGGCGAAGTCTTTCGTGTACCTGCCGGCGCGTCTTGGGCGGGGTTTTCGTGGGCCCCCTATCCACTCGAGAAGAACGGTAAGTTCTATCTGTACTTTGGCAACAACGCGAGCGGCATTGGTGTCGCGTCGAGCACGTCTCCGACCGGCGAATTCAAGGACGCCAAGGGCAGCGCGCTCGTCAACGGCAGCACGCCAGGTGCATCCGGGCCCAACATGTGGCTGTTCGATCCAGGAGCGCTGATCGATGACGATGGACAGGCCTACCTGTCTTTCGGCGGCAACGGCGTGAGCAACGCGCGCATCATCAAGCTCAACGCCGATCTCGTCAGCGTCTCGGGCTCGGCTGCGCAACTTTCGCCGCCTGGCTTCTTCGAGGCGTCGTTCATGTTCAAGAGGAACGGCGTGTACTACTTGGCGTACTCGAGCAACCCCGAAAATGGGATGCGCATCGACTACATGACGAGCAGCAGCCCCATGTCGGGCTACACGTATCGCGGCATCATCGCTGCCCAGCCGCCCTCGAACAACAACAACAATCACGCCTCCGAATTCGAGTTCAACGGCAAGTGGTACCACGCGTATCACAACCGCATTGTCGCGAACCAAGCTGGGATCTCGCCCGGTTATCGGCGAAATCTCGCGATTGAAGTCTTGAACTTCAACACGGACGGCAGCATCCAGCAGGTGACGTACACGACAGACGGAGTGCCCCAAGTTGGAACATTGAACCCCTACGTGCGCGTGGAAGCCGAAACCATGAACGCGCAGAGCGGAATCGAAACCGAGCGTTGCAGCGAAGGCGGCATGGATGTCACGCAGATCGCAAACGGCGACTGGATCAAGGTTCGCGGCGTCGACTTCGGCAGCGCCGGTGCAAAGAGCTTCAGCGCACGCGTAGCCAGCTCCAGCACTGGAGGGAGCATCGAGCTGCGCTTGGGCAGCGCCACAGGCACGCTGATCGGCATGTGCAGTGTGCCCGCTACGGGCGGCGCACAGACTTGGATGACGACCAGCTGCGACGTGAGCGGCGCGACGGGCGTCAAAGATCTCTATTTGAAGTTCACCGGCAGCGGCTTCAACTTCAACTTCTGGCAGTTTACGAGCGCCGACGGGAGCACTGGCGGCAGCGGTGGAAGCACCGGCGCAGGCGGCGCCGTCAGCAATGGCGGAGGCAGCAGCGGCGGCAATGCAAACGCTGGTGGCCGCGCTGGTGCTGGCGGTAGTGGCGGGCGCGCTAACAGCGGTGGCAGCAACGCTGGCGGAAGCAGTGCGAACGCTGGCAGCGGCTCCGGCGGGCTCACTGGCAACGGCGGCTCTGAAGCGCGCGGCGGCAATGCAAACGGTGGCGCTGAAGCACGTGGTGGCAGCAGCGCGAACGGCGGCGCGAACAGTGGCGGCGCGAACAGTGGCGGCGCGAACAGCGGCGGCTTCACGGCAAGCCTGGGCGGCTCTTCGGACGGTGGCATCATTGGCGCGGGCGGCAAGCCGTCGAGCAGCGGTGGTACGTCAGCCACAGGCGGAGCGACAACGGTTCCGGAGAATGGCGATGGTTGCTCGTGTGTGCTTCCGGGAGCTACTCAGCGCGGCTCGAGTGGCGGTGCAGCCGCTTTGCTCATCGGATTGATGTGTGCACGTCGTCGCCGCGGCGACCGACATCGCTAAGCGCCCGAAGCCCTGGCCAGTGAGTCGTGCAGTCCCAGTGCTTCCAAGGTGCGGCGGCGCAGATCCACGCTGGGCTGATCCCTGGCACCAGCGTGCAGCAGCTGGTGTTCGAACGCGCTCACCGGCGAAACACGCAAACGCACGGGTTCGGCCATCTGCGGAGTCAGGTCGGCCTGCGGTTCCGCGCTCGTGAGCACTGCGCGCACGTTCGCGTGCCGGCATGATCGTTGGCGTAAGGCCATCGTGAGTTCGCCAGTGAACATTAATCCCCGCACGCGCGTGTTTTGATCTTAACCGAGCAACACTTCCCGATTGGCGCCGATGTAATGGCGGCGCGCACTGGCGAAATCCTGCTTCTCGTGTAGGAGCGGCGAGGTCACTCTGCGACCGCTGGCTCGCGGGCACAGGCGCTTGGCGCCGTTACAACACCCACTCGAAACCAGTGCTGCCGCTGAGTGAGAACGGCGCCAGCTGCGCAACTTCGCTGGCGCCTTCCACGATCAATCGCGGACGCGAGGTCTGGACCTGCGCTCCGATGGACAAGACGAAAGCCAGTGTTCGACTGAGCTCGACGCTGGCAATCGCGCCAGCACCTGCCCCAAACACGAACGCGGAACGCACGTTCGGAACCACGAGAAAGCCTCGCCCCTCAGCGGTAATGCGATCGACGGCGACGAGTAAACAGGGGCCCACGCGCACGCGGCTCGAGCGCACGGCGTAGCAGCCCCGCAGCTCGGCGCTAACGCGCTTCAAGTCGGCTCCGTAACCCAAGCCGTCAGCGGACCAGGCCGTTTGTGGAAGTGAGAGTCGCGCGCCCACCGTCAACTCGAACGTGCCGAGCCGTGTGCCGGCGGCAAAACCGAAGTTTGGGCTCGCCTTTGGCAAAGCGCCGATATCGATTCCGACGAGCGGCGCTCGCAGCACGAACTCAGCGCGCGACGTTGAGCCAGATGGCGGTGCTGGCGGCGGCAAGTTGACGTCCACATTGTCGGCATCGGCATCGGCATCGGGACTCGGTTTCGCGTCCGAAGCGCTCGCTTGTGAAGATGTGGTGTTGGTGCTCCCGGGGTGATTGGGCTGCTCACCGCTCCGAGGTGTTTCACCAGCTGGCTTTCCAGCACTGGAGGTACCCTGTGACTCGAGCTCCACACGCATCAACAGCCCGAGCGCGACTGCCGCCGCTCCTGCCAGATCCGCACACGAGTCGGACTCGATTACGCGCTCCGTTTCAGCGCCGGCTTCACGCACCTTGAGCACCAGACGGTAGCGACCGTTGCTGCTCCGCACGATCTGCCCCTGTGCCCGCAAGCGACTCGCTTTGTCTGCCGATGCGCCCACCAGCGCTCGTGTGCGAGCCCGAACAGCGTCACGCGAAGGGCAGCCGGGCGGCGCATCCCAAGTGAGCTCGAGCCCGCCGGTTGCTTCCGCCCGCGCTTGCTTCGGACAAAAGCCTAGCGCTAGCGCCGTTGCGAGCAGCGCGCGCACCGTACAGCGAGAACCGTCAAGGGCTTTCACGGATAGCTACGTCATCCACGTACAGCGTGGAAACGGGCGGATCCAACTCGGATGCCAAATTTCCGACGTACCACTGGCCCCAGCTCGAGTCGTCGGTGCGGATGTTCGTGAGCTCGAATATGCGCTGACCGTTCTGGTACAACGCAACTTCGCCAGTTTCGTCCGCCGCGCGCCGCAAATAGAAACCGATTTCGAACCATTCGCCGATCGGAATCCTCGGCGTCTCGCCTCGCCCGCGAATTCCGGTGCCGAGAAAGTCGAAGACGTACAGGCTGAGGTCGCCGTTGTCCGCGGAGTGGAGCGAAACGTCCCAGAGGCTATGCAACGAGTCGGCGTCGTTGCCTCCCTGGAAATGAAAAAGGTTCCAATTTCCGGTATTGACCGCGGCTTCGGGCACGAAATAGTAGGCGGAGTAGTAGGCCTGCTTCGGCAGCGTGCCTTGCCGCACACAACGCGCCTGCTGCTCGGCACCCGCCATGCCAGAAACGGTGAAGGCCGCCGCCTGCTTTCCTGAGTGCACGTGCAGCGAACTGATCTCGTAGTGCCCCGCCGGATAGCAAAATCCCTTCAGGACACGATACTCACAAAAGCCGCGTTCGAAGCTGGTCTGCCACGGCAAGTCGATGGCCTCGCCGACGTTCGGTTCTACCGCAGGACCTCCGGCTTCGCCCGAACCACAGGCTAGCTCGCCGACGACGAGCTTGGGCTCACATGCGGCAGCAACGCTGAGTAGCACCGCAGCTATGGGCCAGCTAACGAACCGGAGACTTTTCAAGCACTCAGAGTCTCGAAGGTCTGCGCGACCTTGTCATCTCGAAAGCGCGTTCAGGCCGCGCGGGGCGGTAATTTTTGCCAACCGGCCGAGCCTAGCAGGGCGCCGCGCTGGCCGCAGGCTTGGCCCTGAATTTCTTTGACGGACGCGGGCCGGCCCTCCCACTGCATTGTGAATGGCCGGCAGCAACTCGGCAGCGCGCTCCCCCGCTTCGCTGGCACAGGAGCCTTCCGTTCCGCCGGAAAACCGAGGTGTGCCGCCGTTCGCCACAATCTACAGCGAATACTTCGATTTCGTGTGGGCTTCCACGCGCCGGCTCGGCGTCAGCGTGGAGTCTGTCGACGACGTCGTTCAGGAAGTGTTCGTGATCATCCACTCGCGCCTTCATACGATCCAGCAACCGGACTCGTTGCGAAGCTGGATCTTCGGCGTGGTGCGCAGAACGGTGAGTGGCTACCACCGCTTGCGCAAGGTGAAGAGCGCTTCGACGTTCGAAATCGGGTTCTTCGATGAGCTCTTCGAGTCGAACCAGCTCACGCCGCTCGAACACAGCGAACAGAGCGACCAACTGAAGCTGCTTGCGAAGCTGCTCGCGGAGCTCGACGCAACCAAGCGCGAAGTTTTCATACTCGCGGAGCTCAACGAAATGACTGCTCCCGAGATCGCAGAGACCCTGCAGATCCCACTGAACACGGTGTACTCGAGGTTGAGAACGGCGCGTCAGGCGTTCGAGCAGGCTCTGGCGCGCCACGCAGCGCGTGAGAAAGGGGGCAACTCGAGATGAGCGATCTCAGTCCGAGAGCAAACGCTCTCCTGCAAGTGGGCCGAAGCGTGATGCGGCCCTCCGAGCTCGACCGAGTCCGCGTCTCGGCGGCCTTGCGGGCACGTTTGGGAGAGAACGCGCTGCCGATCAAAGCTAGTGCGGCCACGGGGCTCTTGCCTCGCGCCGCTTGGGGCAAAGCGACCGCTGTGGCTGCGCTGATCACGATGGCTGGCGCCGCGACGTTCTTCGCGCTGCAAAGCCCGGCAGCTGCGCCGGAAACGCGCATCGAAGCCGCCAGCATCGCGGTGCTCCCCCGCGCATCGTCAACACCAGAGCCCGAAGCGCCCAGCGCGGCGCGCACATCGTCTGCCGTCGCGACGGCTACCACTCCGCGCCCCGCGAATGATCGCCTCGCACAAGAGGTGGCTATTCTGTCTCGAGCTGCCCGCGAGTTACACGCACGAAACGCCGCCAAAGCTCTCGAAGCGGTGGCTGAACATCAACGAAGGTTTCCGAACGGCGTTCTGTCAGAAGAGCGCCGCGCTGCGCGTGTACAAGCCTTGTGTGCGCTGGGCCGCAAGAGTGAAGCCGCGCCGGAGCTGGAACGTTTGTCTCGGCGTGCGCCGCGCTCGGCGAACACGCTGCGTGCGGCGCAAGCCTGCGGCCACCTGCTCGAGTCGCCGTAGCCAGCTCGCGCAGCTACGGCGCGATATAGATGCCTAGTGGGTAGCGAATCGGCGTGCCTTCGATGTTCACGTCGACGAACACGATGTCCTGCTCGGTAGCGGGCGTCGCTGCGGCCACGTTGATCGAGAAGGTGCCGTTGGCACTCTGAGCAATCGTTGCGTTGAACCGCGCGTCGAAGCTGAAATTCGTGAGCCCCAGGCGCAGGCGTGGATTCTGAACGGTGACCGCGCTGGCACACGCATTCGAGAAAGTGAAGCGAGTCGCGCTCCCCGCACGTGCTCCGACGATCAACCCGGGCGTCACTCCGAAGCAGCTCGGTCGCGAGCTCGGGACGATGCGGTTGCCAGCGATGTTGAAATCGAACGGCGTTGAACGCACTTCGTCCACGATGGCAACGACGCGGTGCTCACCCTCTGGAAAAATTGCGACGCTGAAGCCACCATCGACTCGCGCCGTCGTCGCTACGGGCGGGGCGGTGGAATCGAGTTGTGTGATTTCGATGATCGCCCCCGGTGGCGCAGTTCCAGCAGCACCCTCGATGGGGATCGGCGCAGGTTCAGTCGTCGCGAGCGACGGCAGCACGGTAATCTTGTCACCCTGGAGAGCCGGCGGCTCCGGCACAGGCGTCGCATCCTTCGGTCCGCACCCGATCGTGAGCCACGTCAGCGCGCAACTCACCCAAGCCCAGCATCGCTTGCCAGCATGCGGGTACGTTGACCGACGAAACGATGAGCGAGCCATAGTCGAGCCGTAGAACATCTAGCTTAAGGTGGACCGCGGAGTCCCGAGGCTGGGGTCAGAGGGGAGAACGCCGAGACCCCACGGTCACGAAGATAAGACGAGCGGCTGCGCCGCCCAAGCGCTAGCTCAGTAAGCGGAACAATCCGGGTCCTGTCCGCGGCATGGGTCGTTGTAAGGCCGCTTGCAGACGCCGTCCGAATTCTCGATGTACGCCAGGCACGCGGTCGGCTCGCACGAGTACTTGGACACGCAGCGGTCGTACTTGCCGTTCACGATGCTCGGAACTTGGCCACTCGGACAATCGGGCGGTGTCTGACCCTGAGCGTTATAGGGGTTGCAGTCGTACGGCGTGGCGCAGTCAGCTCGACTGACACAAGGGCCGTAACACTGGTCCTGCACGCTCGGCACCTGCCCATCGGGGCACGTTACGGGCGCGAAGGTTTGGCACGTCACCTTGCTGGTATCGCAGTCCGCTCCGGGTGCGCCGCTCGAGCCGCCGCCACCGCTGTCGGGAAGGCAGCGCGACTTGTCGACGCATTCACCCCAGCAGTTGTTGATGACGCTCGGCACCTTGTTGCCATCGCACTCGACCGGCGCGAAGGTTTGGCAGGTTACTTTGCGCGCGTCGCAATCGACCAGGCCGCCGCTGCCCGCCGCGCCGCCGCTGCCCGTCGTACCGCCAGCACCGTTCGGTGCGCCGCCGGAGCCCGTGACACAATCTGGATCTTGCGAGCGGCAGGGATCATCCGCGGGGCGCTTGCAGACGCCATCGGGCTGCTCGATGTACGCCGCGCACACAGTGCCGCTGCTGCCACCCGATTGTGAGGGCGCGCCGCCCGAAACCGATGGCTTGCCACCAGAGCCGGAGCTGGTGCCACCACTGCCCGAGTTGCCGCCAGTACCCGAGTTGCTGCAGTCGGGGTCTTGAGAGCGACAGGGATCCTTCTCGGGGCGACGACACACACCATCCGAAACCTCGATGTACGCCGCGCACACTTCTCCGTCGTGCGGACCCGGGGCGGGGGTGGTTGCGTTGCAATCAGGATCTTGGAAACGGCAGGGATCGTTGGCCGCGCGTCGACAGACGCCGTCCTTCGCTTCGATGAACTGCGCACAGACGATCGGCTCACCGCGAGCCGGTTGTGCAACGCAGTCGCCGTCCTCACGCACGCAGAACGAATCGCATACGCCGTCGCCGTACCAACCGTGCTTGGCGCAAGCATCCTCACTCACCAAGCCACGCGAGCGAGCGTCCGCCGCTTCGAGTTTCTGCTTCACGGTGCTGGACGAGGTGTCGACAGCACCGGAGCAGCCGATGACGAGCAGCACGAAGGAGTACCTAAGCTTGAACATGTCGAACCTCCGTTCCAAGCAGGTGCAAGGAAGGATCCACCGGGGAGCATGACATAAACATGAGCAATAACAAGATCATAGCAGAACCACCGAGTGTTCCAATCTGTTCCATTCCGATCCACTCGACGACGTATGGTACAGTCCGGATTGGCACATGCCGTTGCTCGCCGGAGATCGCATCGCGGAGCGCTACCGGCTCATTCGTCCTCTAGGTGAGGGGGGCATGGCGAGCGTGTTCCTGGCGCAAGATGAGCGCGACCACGCGCCTCGCGTACTCAAGCAACTCCGGCTCGAAGAGGAAGGCCTGCTGCGCTCCTTCCGCAGCGAATTTGCGCTGCTATCGCGTGTGACTCACCCCAACTTGGTGCGTGTACACGATTTCGGCGCATGGTCGGTGCGCGGGGAGCGTTATCACTACTACACCGCTGATTGGGTCGAAGCCGAAACGCTCTCGAGCTGGGCCAAACGGACGGGTTCGGATTGCTTGCAGCCCGCTAGTGACGTTCTGCGAGCGTTGGCAACCTTGCACGCACTCGGCGTGCGCCACGGCGACGTCTCACCGGACAACGTGCTGGTGCGCGCGGATGGCAGCGGTCTCTTGATCGATCTCGGTTGTGCGCGTCCGTTCTCCCTGTCGACGAGCGAACTCGCCGGTACACCTGGCTTCATCGCTCCCGAGCTGGAGCAAGCTGGACACGGCGATGGTCGCAGCGACTTGTATTCACTCGGCCAAACTTTGCGCTGGGCTCACGCGACCAGTGACGTGCCTTTGTCTGGAAGGCTGAAGGCTCTGTGTGAACGGCTAATCGCTCCCGACCCGGCAGCGCGACCCGCTTCGGCGCGTGAAGCTTTGGAATTGCTGGGACGACGAGCGGCTTCCGCGTTGTCGTTGCAGGCGATCGCGCGTGAGCTCGTCGGGCGTGAAAGCGAAGTCGCGCTGTTTCGCGATTGGTTGACGCGTCTAACGCACGCCACTGCAAGAAAGCCGGTACTTTGGCTTTCTGGTGAGAGTGGCGTGGGACTCAGCCGCTTGCTGCGGGAGTTCGTTTCGCTTGCGGAGCTCGAGCTGAGCGTGCTGCGCGCGCGTGGCGGCGAGTCGGCACCGTTGACGTGGTTGTTGCGCAGCGCGCTCGCCGATGAAGCGCTCGGTTTGGGGGTGCGTGACGTGTTGCGCGCGATGAGCGAGCTGAGTCAGCGCGGGGAGCCGTTGTTGTTGGTGTTGGAGGACGCACACCAGCTCGATGCGGAGGAAGCCGAAGCGTTACGCATGCTGCTGCGCTCGCTGCCGCCCGATGCCAACGTCGGGCTCCTGGTTTCGTCACGGCACGCGAGTGGTTTGGGTGCACTCGAGCTCACGCTCGGGCCGCTGAGCCTCGATGCATTGAAGCAGTGGACGCTCGATTCGCTATCCCGCGGCGCGTTGGCAGAGCTTCACGCGGAAACCCGAGGCCTGCCCGCCCTCGTCGAAGCGGCTCTGCTCGCGCGCTTCAACCGCGCCGCCGCATCGCGCTCCAGCGATCCGACGCCGGCGAACGAAACCGGCAAATTGCTGGCGGCGGTTACCCCGCAAGCGCGCCGCGCACTCGCAACCCTGGTGGCGTTGGGCGGCGACGCATCCTTCAGTCAACATGGCATCGACGCCGATGCGCTCGCGGAGTTCTGGGAAGTAGGGCTCGTTCGCCGCGATGGCGGGCGCGTCAAACTAACGGAAAAACCCGGGTTGCCGCTGCTCGAAAGAGCGCTCGGGAGCGAACTTTCCGCGGCACATCGCGGCTTGGCAGATTGGTTCGCATCGAGCGACGCTGGGCTGCCTGCGGAGTCACGCTGGGCGGAGCTCGTGTTTCACTGCTTGCGGGCTGGTGACACGACGCGTGCCGAAGCCGCTTTTCGAGCGGCGGAGCCTGAATGGCGTGGCCACCCTCGCCTGTTTGCGCGCCGCTTGCTGCCAGTTTTGGAGAGCAGCGCCGACGCGCGCTGGTTGCTCGCGGGGGCGGAGCTCTCGCTACTGGCGGGTGAGTTCTCTGCCGCGCTCCGCGCGAGCGCGCGCATTCTGCGCTTGCGGCGAAGCGGTGACGAAGCGCTGCGTGCACGGCTATTTGCCGCCGACGCGCTGCTTCGACTTGGCCGTGGCGCGCGTGCAGAGCGCCTCTTGGCGAAGCTCAAACAGGCTTCGACTCCAGTCGAGTGGCGAATTCGTGCGCTCGAACGTTGCGCGCGAGCTCGCCTACAAGCTTCAGATCCGAAGGCTACGGCGGCGCTCGCCGAACAGGGCCTGGCGCTGGCGGGAGACGCGAGCACGTCACGCACGCTGCGCGAGCTCGCCGCGATGGCAGCGGCGTATCTAGGACGCAGCGCGGAGGCCCAAGCAACCTTCTCCGAGCTTCTGTCCGAACTAGGGCCGGACTCAGCGCCACGCGATCGAGCGCGACTATTGGCACAGCGCGCGATCGCGCACTTTCGCGAAGGCCAGACAGCGTTGGCTCTGGCCGACTACGGGGAGGCGCTCGAAATCTCCGATCGGTACGCGCTCGACGACCTGGTGTGCGTCAATTCGCTGAACCTCGGAACAGCGCAGCAAAAGCTGGGTGAATGGGGTGCAGCGCTGTCGAGCTATGAGCGTGGCCTACGCTTCGCTCACGCTCTGGGACGCGAAAGCACCGAGCTGACACTGCGCTTCAATTTGGGGAACTTGCTGGCAGAGATCGGTGACTTCGAACGCGCCGAGGCAGAGCTCGCAACGCTTCTCGAGCGTGCCAGCGGATCGCAGCGAGCGCGCTTCAGCCCGCTAGTGTCGCTGATTCGCGCTGAAATCGCACTCGAGCGCCGCGAAACAGAGCGCGCCGAGGCGGAGCTCAGCGCAGCCCAAAGCGTCTTCCGCGATCTGGGTCTCGAACGCGAGCTCTGCGAAGTCGAGATCTGTCGCGGTGAGCTCCAACTGCAACGCGGAGCCTTGGAGACGAGCGCACTGATCGCCGACGCTGCTGCTCGCCGGAGTCGGGAACTCGAAGCACTCGATCTCGGGATTCGAGCCCGCGCGCTGGCAGCCCGCGTTCGAGTCGCACGCCGCGAGCCCGAGGCACTCAGAGAACTCGAGGCGGCATTGCACGAGGCGGAAGCGCTCGGTGAACGCGGCTTGCAAGCGCGCTACACCACAGAGCTGTATCGTGCCGAGCTCGAAGCTTTCGCGCCCAGTGCCATTCAACGCGGCGCGCGTGCGCAGAGGCTCTGGGATCAGCTCGGCTCAGGGCTGCCTGAAGTGTTGCGCGAAACGTTCTGGCGCGACGGGCGGCGCGCCGTGCTCGCCCAGCGCACGCGTGTGGCCAGCTTGGGAGCGAGCAGCGTCGATGCCGACGCCGAAGCTCTACGCAAGTTGCTGTCACTCAGCCGACGCGTGAACTCGTCGCTGTCCTTGCCACGCGTATTCGAATACGCCGTCGACGCGGCCATGGAACTTACACGAGCCGAACGCTGCTTTCTCCTGCTCGACGACGCCGGTAGCCCGACGCTCGCAGCGCAGCGACCCGTCGACGCTGAGCTGGCTCCGCCCAGCAACAGCATCATCGAGCGCGTGGTGGCCAGCGAAGAGCCGGTGCTGACCACCGACGCCCAGGCAGATCGGCGCTTCGCAGGCGGATCGATCCATGCCATGCGTTTGAAGTCCGTGCTGTGCGTGCCGATTCTCACGCCGAGCGAGCGGATTGGGCTTTTGTACGTCGACAGCCGGGTTCAACGCGGGCGTTTCGGCGAGCGCGAGCGCGAGCTACTGAGCGCGCTGGCCGACCAGGTAGCCATCGCCGTGTCGAACGCGCGTTTGCATCGTGAACTCGAACGCCAACGCGAGGAGCTCGCCCAGCAGAAGCGTCTGATCGAACGGCTGGCGCGCGCTCGAGAACGCGAACTCGTGCGCCTGCGTGAGCGCGTCGAAGCGCAAGAGAAGTCGCTCGGGCTACGCTACGAGTATTCGCGCATCGTAGGGCAAGCGCCGGCCATGCGTCAGGTGTTCGCTCAACTGGATCGCATCACCGATTCCAGCGTCGACGTGTTGATCCAAGGCGAAAGCGGCACCGGGAAGGAGCTGGTTGCGCGGGCGCTGCATCAAAACGGTCCTCGCAAAGAGCACGCATTCGTGGCCATCAACTGCGCCGCGCTACCGGAGGCGTTGCTCGAGTCCGAGCTGTTCGGGCACGTGCGCGGTGCCTTCACGGGAGCCGACCGCGATAAGCCTGGCCTGATGCTCGAGGCGGATGGGGGCACGCTGTTTTTGGATGAAGTGGCGGAGCTGCCGCTCGCCATGCAAGCCAAGTTGCTGCGCGTGCTCCAGGAACGCGAGGTTCGAGCGGTCGGCGCGCTGCGCAGCACGCCGGTCAATCTCCGCATCGTGAGCGCAACGCATCGCGATCTGAAAAGTTTGGTCGAAAACGGCCGATTCCGCGAAGATCTGTTCTACCGCCTGGCAGTGGTAGTCGTGACGTTGCCCCCACTGCGCGAGCGCATCGAAGACTTACCCAGCATTGCGCGCAGCATTGTCGAGCGCCTCTCCCGGGACGCAAAGTGCAAACCACCCGAGCTGACTCGCGAAGCCATCAAGCGGCTGTCGGCGCACAGCTTTCCGGGCAACGTGCGAGAACTCGAAAACATGCTCACCCGCGCGTTCGTGCTGCGCAGCGGCGACCAAATCGGCGCGGCCGATCTCGAGCTCCAGCGACAAACCCCTAACCGGCGCAGCAAGAACCGTCGAGAGTTCCAGGCCGAAGAGCGCGAGCGTATCATGGCGGCTCTCCAGCGCACCCAATGGAACGTAAGCTTGGTCTCGCGCGAGCTAGGCATTCCGCGCAACACGCTCTACAGGAAGCTTCGGCGCTATGGGGTCGGCGAACGCCCTGCGTGAATCAATCCAATCGCAATGCGCAACCGAGCGCCTCGCCGCGCGCGACCCGCGGTTCGCGGCCTGCGAGTAAGTCGTCCAACGCGTCACGCAAGTACAAACGCGCATCGGCGTGCAACCGATTGCGATCGGAATCGATACCACCCGCGTAGCGCACGACGGCGTGACGATCGACAATCACCGTGTGCGTGGCGAACTCGGCGTTCAACGCTGCGGCCAAGTGTGCACCCGGATCGCTGAGCAGCGGGAAGTGATAACCGCGCTGACGCGCAAAATCGGCATCGACCGCAGCGTTTACGCCCACCTCTGAATCGACCAAGCGGAACGCAACGTTTCTCCCGGCGTAGCGCGCATGCAGCTCTGCCAGCCGGGGCTCGTGCAGGGGCAAGATGCCGCAAGAACGCGAGACGAAGATGAACACCGTGAGCTCTGTCGCGCGAAGCTCCGCGGCGACATCGTGACGCCGGCCATCGCTGCCAGCGAGCTCCAGCTCCAGAGCGCGCGGCGAGTGCAGCGGCACGCGCGCACAGGCGCTCACCCACCAAATCATCGCGATCAGTGCCCGCTTCATAGAAAGCTCCGAATCAGACTCAAACTCAGGCCCGCCTCAGCCAGTCGATTTTGACCGACACCGTCGAAAGGCGGCGTGAAGAAGAGCGCCCCTTGTGCGCGAAACACCTGCCCCAACGGCGCCGTGGCCGCGAACGAAATCTCGAGCAAGCGTTTGCTGCTGGCTGCAACTTCGCGCCCGTCGAGACTCGCGTTGCCCTCGAACGCGTAGCTCAGCAAACATGCCGCGCCGACGTCGTGTGAAAACGAGTAGCCGAGTGCGGCGAGCAGATCCCACTCGATCGCGCGCGCGCTCGTGACGCCGCCGACGTGGCGATTGGCGCGCTTGCTGGCGAGCGCGGTGAACGCGACGAGCCAGTCGCCGAATGTCTGTTCCAACGCGAGACCGACGCTGGCGCGGACGGCGCCGACTCCAGTGGTGTCGCTGCCGAGAGGCTGTTCGGCGGCTTCGGGGGAGCGCCCGCTCGGAAGTGACAGCCCCAAAATCAGAGCGCTACCTGGAATCACGCGGTGCTCGCCCGCCCACACCAAGTCGTAACGCGCGCTGACAGCAATGTCGCCGAGGCCTCCACCGAATTCACTGCCCGTAGTTGCGCTCGAGCGATACGACTCGAGCACTGGAACCAGCACGCCGGCTTGCCCGCGGCGCAGCACACGCACGGAGCCGAACAGCGCCTGCTCGAAATCGAGCTCGCGGCTGCCCTGCGGATTGCCGTGAAATGCGCCTCGAGTATCGTAGGAACCAGTGACCGCAGCGCCACGCAAGCGTGCACCGAGCAAGGCCGGCTCGTGCAGCATCAAGCGCCCGGGGGTCACTGCAGCAGCGCCCGCACAACAAGCTTGCGCCGCAGCAAGGCGTGCGCACAGAAGAACCAATGCGCAAACGAGCGCGGCCGCGACGCCGCGAACGCACCGATCACGGCACGTCGACGTCGAACGCCACATAGTCGGAACGCGGCCCTGAAACCGTCGTGCGAAGCTGCCAACGCCCTGCCATGTTCAGCACGACCCCGGAGAAAACATACTCGCCGTTGCCGAGTGGCTTCACGCTGGGCTCGACGCCGCTGCCATGACCCATCGCGGGCATGAACGGGACCATCGCAAGCTCGAGATCCCCAATGTTGGTCCCACTGCTCGCGTCTCGAACCCAAAGCGACAACTGATTCGAGCCGCGCGTGACCGCGGTGTGCGGCACTAGCTCCGCCTCGAGCGCACCGCTTTCGCTTTGCACCGTCCGAGGCGGCGGTTGCTCGTCGGCGGCCGAGCAGGCTGAGCCCAGAAGCAGACCAAAAACCAACAGCAATCGTTGCGGCAACACGGGCTTCTCATAATGCGAGAAGCCTGCCAAGCCCCTGTGGCATATTGCCGCACCCCGCCGGATCAGTCCGCCCGGGAACCAGAGCCTTCGCCGCCCGACTCTTCTTCAACGCCCAACGCGCGCCGGAAAGTGCGCCGCGCATAATGCAACCGGCGCCACACCGTGGCCTCGGGGCACCGCAGAATCTCGGCGATCTGCTTTCCGGAAAGCCCGTCCATCTCGTACAACACGAACACGCTGCGTTCGTTGGCGCTCAAAGCCGAAAGAGCACGCTCAAGACTGCTACGAGCGAGCTCTTCAGTGAACGGTGGTGCCGACACCAGCCGTTCAGTAGGTTCCAGTGAGAGCAGGCGGCGCAAAGCTTGCGTCAGTCGCGCACGACGACGCACGTGGCGCGCCTGAGTGATGCACAACCGATAGAGCCAGGTCGAAAGCTCCGACTCACGACGAAAGCGCGGCAGGTACTTGTGGACCTGCAAGAACACTTCCTGCGTTGCATCTTCGAGATCACCCTCGGCGACGCCGAGCTTGCGCAAGAACGCCGCAGCAACGCTGTAGTAACGCCGATGCAATTCGCGCCAAGCGAACGCATTCCCCTCGGCGCAACCATCGAGTAGGCGCGCCTCCAGCGTGACGTCCAGCCCCAAGCTTCGCATCACCACGGCCACGCCGTCGAGTAAGGGTCGAGGCGTCGCGCGCCTAATGTAGGCGGTGTGTTCGAGCACTCTAAGAGCGTCATGCGAAACCTCCTCATCTCGCGTCTGCCTAGATAGCACCAACTCAAGGGCGGAGTAGCGTAAGACGAGCTCTCGCTTCTGGAGCTCGCGTTACATTCGATCGTTCGAGATAACGTTCATAAGCGAGAACTGCATCCTCTACCCGTCCGAGCGTCTCGAGACAACGGGCACGGCTAAACTCCGCTTCATCACCACGCGCCCCCGGAGTACCCACCAAGGCCACGAACTCACTCAGGGCACGCACGCAATCCTTGTGTTGGTTCTGGTAGATATGTCCCCTAAGCAAGTGTAACTCTTCGGTGAGGGCACGCCCCTCTGGGCTACCCAAAAGGGTTTCGCTTTCGCGCAACGCGGCATCGAAGCGCCCCACCTGGGCCAAGCTACGTATTTTCAACCAAGCAACTTCACCGCGTAACGCACCCGACGGAAAGCGGGATGCGTGCTCATCGAGTAAGCCAATGGCGCGCGCCGGTTCGTGGAGTGCTTCGGCCGCCAGGCGCGCCGACTCGTACAACGCAACCTCGGCTTCGATGCCGCTCGCCGAACGCGCGAGATTACGAAAACAATCGCGAGCGCGCTCGAGCTTGCCCGCCGCCGCCAGCTGTTTACAGTCTGCCTCACTGGGTGGCGAAGCCACCGCAACAGACGACGTTACACTCCGCACCACGGCGCGTTGTGCCTTGAAGGCGGTGGCCGGCCTCGTTGTCGAAACGACATTTTCGGCGGTCTGCACGACAGCCTCTTCCACGCGCGGAGGTGCAGCTTTTCGAGGAAGCTCGGCCCGCAACTCGATGCTGGCCGGTTCGCGCGAGTTACTCGAGCGCTGGGCTGCCGCAAACAATGCAACACCCGCGATGAGTACCGCCGGAGCCCCGTAGCTCACGAGTGCGCGACGCCGTCGGACACTTTCGAGTCGCTCGAACGCTCGCGGCTCGTCTAGACCATTGCGCCATTCCGCATCCGCATTGCGCAGCAAATTGGCTACAGGGCCGACCTCGCGTTTGAGCCGAGGCGGATCGCGGTCGATGCGGTCGCTCATGAACAACTATTCTTCAGCTAACCAGAGTTAGAGGTTCCGAGCCAGCGAACCTTCACCGGTCAGAGTGAAAATCGCCGCAAAGGCGCCCCCAATTCCAAGACTTGTGTCTAATATTCGGCCAGTGTCCCAAGGGAAGGATGCATCGCCGGGCTCGGTTCCGCTGCCCAGGCGTTCATGGTTCCATCGCGGAATTTTCGGATTGCTTTCGCTACTCGCGCCAGCGTGTGCGCCGAGTTCCGACGACGTTCAGCTCAGGGTCTACAGCTGGTGGGGCGCTAGCGAGCGGGCGCCCTTCGACGCTGTGAAGAACAGATTCCGTGCGTCGAACCCCGCCATCCGAATCGACAACCCCGCCGAGAACGAAGCACCCAACCAGCGCGACCGCGTCGCAGCTGAACTTCTTGCTGGAGCAACCCCTTCCACCTTCCAGGCCAACCTTGGGTCGGATCTCCTGCAGTGGGCGAAAGTCGCGACTGAAGTCGAAAGCGAGAACCTGCTGACGGACCTGAGCAGCGCCCTGATGCGCACGGGCCTGCGCCAGCACCTTCCCGATGTGATCGCGAATGGCGTCTCGACGGGGAAGCACCGCAACTTGCTCGCCGTTCCGCTGAACATCCATCGCATCAACGTCGTTTACTACGACGTGAAGAAGTTCAAAGCGCGCTTCGGCGATCGCCCCTTCTTCACGATCGATGAGCTCTGCCCGAGCGATCCGAGCACGCCGCCGATCGACGCGCCAATCGCCATCGGCCGTGGCGACGATTTCAGTTTGTTGCTGTTGACGTTCGAAGCGGTGCTGCCCGCACTCACGAACGGAGAATTTTACAACACGCTCATGCGTGGCGAAGAACCGCAAGCCTTCAACCCAAGCGGTGACTACGTCGCTGATCTCGATCGCGCTTTCCAGTGTGTGCAGTACCTGTCGCGTTCATTTGTTACCGACAGCGAGAACTACACGTGGGCAGAGGCGCTTACCGCCGTTCGCGATGGAGACGCGCTATTCACCGTAACGGGTGATTGGGGTAACCTGCAGTTGAAGGCCCAGCTCGAGGCGGGACTCATCGCCATGGTGCCGTTTCCCGGTAGCGAAAATACCTTCGTGTACACGTCGGATACATTCCCGCTCCCAGTCAACGGGCTGAATCCACACGAGACGCTGAGCTTCCTCGAATACATGGCGAACCCCGCCACTCAAGCTGCCTTCAGCGACGACAAAGGCTCGATTCCGGCGCGCACGGACGCGCCGATTGGAACTCCGTTGCACGAACTTCGGGCCGCGGCGCATGAAGCATTTTTCGCTCCGGGGACTACGCACGCCTTGGCAACCTCCGGCATCAATCCTCCGTATTATGCGCGCGTGGATTTGGCCGCGAGGTTGCGAACCATGGTTTCGGCGCCCGCCAGCGAACTCAACAAGAGCAGAAAAAGGGCGCTCGCGGAGTTTCTGGCAGCGCAGCCACTGTTGCGAAAATGGCAGGAGCAACTAGCGGGAGAATAGCGAGGCCATGAAGTATTCGCGCACTGGGCTCGCCTGCGCGGCGGCGCTTCTGTTTTCGGGCACGTCCGCGCTCGCCGATCCACCTGCCGGCGCCGGCACTTCCACGAGCACCGTGGAGCGCTGCGTGAACTTGCACGAACAGGCACGCATCCAACGCGTCCAAGAGCAGTGGCAGCTCGCACGTGAATCGATGACAGCCTGTGCTGCAGAAACCTGCCCCCTGGCTTTGCGCGTGGACTGTCAGGATTGGCTGGAGGAGCTGGCTCGCGTCCTGCCGAGTTTGCTAATTGTGATCGAGCGCGATGACGGCGATACGAGCCCCGTGCGCCTGGAGCTCGATGGCCGGGAGATCACGCTGCCGGAGCCGCTGGGGCCGATTGAGCTTTTGCCCGGTACACATCGCCTGCGCGCGAGCATGCTCGGTCGCACTCCGATCGAGCTCGAGGTATCGCTGCAAAAGGGTGAGAAGAACCGCGTCGTTCATCTGCGCTTCGCACGCCCCGCTCCCGTGAGCGTACCGCCTAGTGAGCCAGTGAAGACGAGTGCGCCGTCCCCTCATCCGAGCCGGCCCCGTCGACCAATTCCGACCGAAACGTACCTTCTGTCGGGAGGAGCGCTGGCAGCGTTCACGACGAGTGGCATTTTGCTGGGCTCGGCGCTGTCTTCCTTGTCGGCGGCGCGCGACAGCTGTGCGCCGGTCTGCGAAGGAAGCATGCGTGAATCCATCGATCGTCGTCTGCTTGCGGCGGATTTGTTTGGTGGGTTGGGGTTCGCGCTGACCGGAGCTGCGCTCTACACGTTCCTGACGCGCCCGAGCGAGACCAAGCCGCACGTGCCGGCGGCGAACGTCAAGGTCGCGCCCGGCTACGCCGCGATCTCGCTGGAGCACCGATTTTGAAACGACGCGTAACGACCCGACTGCTGACGCTCGGCGCGATGGCAGTGCTCGGCTGCTCGCTGGTGGTGGATACGTCAGACCTCGACGCGCAGTGCCCGGCCGGCTTCAAACCTTGTGGCGACGCTGGCTGTGTGAGCGAGGAAGACCCAGCTTTCGGATGCCGGCGGGATCTCTGCGAGCCTTGCCCGTTTCAGCACGGGCACCCGATCTGTCGAGAGGGCGAATGCGCCGCGGACCCGTGTCTGCGAGGCTTCGGTTGTAAAAACTGCGTCGCGAACCTCTACACCGACGAGTCCAACTGCGGTGACTGCAATATAGTCTGTGGGGCGGGCAAGATCTGCAGCGCGGGGACCTGCGTGGATCCGGTTCCGGGGTTCTGACGCGCGCGCTCAACCACCGGGCGGTCGATACGAGACCCGCAGCGTGGCACCGTTCCCTGTCGAACTATCGCCGTAGCCGACCCAGGAGTTCGTCACTTGCGGCGAAATGACGAAACCGATCGTGCCGGGCATGCCACTTTGCGCAAAGTCGGAGCGATCCACCACGCGCTGCACCAAAATCTTGAGATCGGCGGACGTCATGAGCTTGCCGTTCTCCCCAACCAATGTCCCATTGATGGCTGTGCCAAACAGGCCGCCACTCGTGTGTGCCGCAGGGCCGTGACGATGCATCGCATCGAACGGGGGTACGTTGCCGCTGTCGTACACCTGAATGCTGAGGGTGTCGGTAGACTGCGCATCACCATCGACGCGCTGCAACTGGAGTGATGCCGACACGATCGTCGCGCGCGCCGGGATGGGCAATGCGAAGCGCAGGCCGATGCGGCCTTGTTCGGCGTCGCTGCCGACCTCCAGCCACGTCTGCGCATCGGAGTAGCGCAGGCGCTCCTCGTATTGTCCATTGCGTTGAATCCAGGTGCAGTCGTCCGTCGGCATCGTGATCTTCTGGACGATCTCACTTGGCAAGTTGCCGCCGCCGACGCCACCGGTGCCCCCTTTGCCACCCGCCGGCGCGCCAGCGCTACCTGCCGTGCCACCGCTACCAGCAACAGTACCGCCCGCGCCACCGAGGCCAACCTTGCCGCCCGTGCCGCCGAGTCCCGCACCAGCGACGCCAGCAGTACCGCCAGCTCCACTCGTTGGAGCGCCACCGTTGGCACTTCCAGCGCTGGCACCACCATGTGCAGCGATCCCACCGCCGACGCCAGCGCTACCTGCCGAAGCAAAGATTTGGCCTGGGCTATCCGAACACGCATTCGAACAGAGCGCGGCCCCGAACCCCAGCCAGAAACCCGTTGCCGCCAATCGCTCTCGTCTCACGAAATTCACCCGTACCTTCCAAGATTACTTGCCGACACGCTCCGCAATGCGCTCGATGGTTTGCTTCAAGAGCGAGTCCGCCGCCAAGCAGGCGTAGCATTCGCCCTGCCCCGCGCTGCAAGTCGTGCGCCCTTCGAGCTCACGTAGGTATTCGAGGGTACGCCTGCCGCCTACGTCCGCGGCCAAACGCAAGAGCGCATGCTTTTGTTCACACGTGCGCGCCTGGCGTAACTTGACCGCCGAGTAGAGCGCCGTGGAGCTTACGCGATCGAAGTTGCCGCTACGAAGCCACTGGTCGGCGCGACGGCGCACGCGCTCGCTCGCTTCACGGTCGCGAGACAAATCGTAAATCAGTTCGGCGCCGAATTCGCCCATCGAGCCTTCCAACAAGGCAAAGCTCTGATCCGACGCCGCACGATCCAGGGAACGAGCGGTGCGCGTCAAAACCTTGCCGACGCGCGCATCCTTGCGCAGCTCGGGTTGCCTCATCAAGACGCGTTGAACCAAAGCGACGGCTTCCGCGTCTCGGTGTTCGCTGGTGTAGGAGTTGGCGAGCTCGATGAGGGTCGACTCCTCGTCCGCAGCAACCGGAGCAACGACGGGCGCGGCGGGAACCGCGCTGGGTGGTGCGACCGGAGCTTCGGCCGATGCGACCGCGGAGCTGCGGGAGGTCGGCAGATTGGGCTCGCTGCTCGAGCCCGCGCGCACGATGAGCGCGAGGATCCCAACGAACAACAGTGCGCTCGATCCAATCAAGAAAGCACCAACAAGGGTTTTCGAGGGAACGCCCTCGATACGCCGCTTGATGCCCGCGGGAAGCTTCTGACGTTGCACGTCGAGGAACACCGCCGACTCAGCCAGCAACGCCGCGTTCCGCGCGCGTGCTCGCTGCCAAAGCTTCACGAGCTCGTCACGTACCTTGTTGACCGTGAAGCGCCAGCTCGCTTTGGCGTCGAGGTGCGGCGGCGAGACAGCAACCGTGGGCGCCGACGCTTCCAACGCGTCGCCCGCTGCCGACTCTTTCGCCTGAGGAGGGCTGCTTGCCAAAGGCACCTCGGCGCGTGGCACGCCGGCCGAAACCGGTACGCTCGGCCGCGGCACCAGCGCATCGGGAAAATGCGTGGTCAGCTCGAAGGCTGGCAACGGATCGCCCGGCATGAACGTCGCGGTCCTTCCTGGCGCGCCCGCTTCGGGTTGGCGCACCACGTTCGCAACCGCTCGAAACGAACCCGACTCGCCATGCTGCGCGAACCAAGCGTCGATCGCCGTGAGCAACGCGTCGGCGCGCTGAAAGCGCTGATCCGCGTCGCGTGCGAGCAACGTCTGAACCATGGCTTCGATTTCTGGAGCTACGTTGACCCCTCGCGAAGCCAGGGTTGGCACCGGCTCGAGAAACTGCTGGCCCAACTGCTGCTCCGGAAATGGACGACTGCCGCTGAGCATCTCGAACAACATGACGCCGAGCGCGTATAGATCTGCGCGCCCATCAACGGGTAGGCCGAGCGCCTGTTCGGGCGCCATGTAGGCCGGAGTTCCGAACACGGCTCCCACTCGAGTGAGCGGCTGCGCCTGGTTCGCCATCGGCACACGCGCGATCCCGAAATCGAGAACCTTCACGAAATCCGGATCGTCGCCGCGCTCGATGAGCATCACATTTTCCGGCTTCAGGTCGCGGTGCACGATGCCGAGCTGCTGCGCGCCGGCCAAGGCCGAGGCAATCTGCCGTGTGATGCGCAAGCTGCGGCCTAGCGCAAGTGGCCCCTGTCGCAGCACATGCCGCAAACTGCGCCCCGCCACGAACTCGAGCGCCAGGAACACGGAACCGTCCGCGATGCGCCCAAAATCGATGGCTGAGGCAATATTGGGGTGCTCGATGTGCGCGGCCGCCATCGCCTCGCGCTCGAAGCGTTGCACCATCTCGGGCACGTTCGCTCGATCTCCGCGCAGAATCTTGATCGCCACCTTCTTGCGCAAGAGCACGTGCTCCGCCGCGTAGACCCGACCGGCGCCCCCCTCCCCTACCAGCGCATCGATTCGGTAGCGGTCAGCCAGGACCGTGCCCGGCCGCACGTCCTCGTTGGCAGGAGGAACGGAAGGCTGCGGAGTAGCGAGAGTTGCCATGAAGGGACAGTCTAGTCAGCGAGCTGCGGCGGGCGATGCCGCAGAACCTCGGAGTGCGCTGGAATCGGGGGACGCTGGCTCTGGCGAGGTCGCCGTGGGCTAGCGCCGACAGACCTTGAACATAGCCATTTTGCGGGAAAAATGGCTTCCTCTATTTTAGTGCTGCGGTGTTATTGAACCCAGGCGAAATTCGGGCGATTTCTGTGCGAATCGCCTGATCGGCCACGGAGCAGGGTACTAGGGGCGTGTAGTCGTGCGGCCAGAGTGCGCGGTCGCATCCAAACGCACGGAGGTTCCATGCGCAAGTTGAGTCTCGCCCTTCTGTTAGGTGCTTCGAGTGCATTGGTCGCATGCGGAAGCGCAGAGGAGGGAGACGATTCCGGCGCGGGAGGCACCACGACGAGCAAAGGCGGCGGTGCGTCACTCGGTGGTCAGTTTGGTTCGGGCGGCGGGGGTCGCAGCAACACCGGTCAAGGCGGTCGTAGCAACACCGGTCAAGGCGGTCGCAGCGCGAACAGCGGTGGTGGCTTCAACGTCAACACCGGTGGGTTCAATCTCAATTTCGGCGGCGGCTTCTTCAACCTCGGCGGTTTCACCGGGCTCGGCGGCCGCAACAACAGCGGGGGCGCGACCGCGCAGGGCGGCCGCAACAACACTTCGGGCGGGCGGAACAGTGGCAGCGGCGGTCGCGTGAACAGCAACGGTGGCCGGCAGAACAACGAGGGCGGCAGCGACACAGGAACGGGCGGCGGCTCTGCGGGCACGCTCTCGATGGGCGGCACTGTCGCAGCGGGCGGCAGCGTCTCCACTGGCGGGACCACTGCGAGCGGCGGCTCCGCGACTGCCGGCACGAGCGGCACTGGCGGCAACGCTCCGATCATGTGCCCCACGCTCAAAGTGGGCGATCCGTGCACGGGCTCGATGGATGGCCCCTGCCCCGGCACAACAATTTGCTTCTGTGTTGGCGGCAAGATCGCGGGCACTGCCTGCCCGCAGTGAAAGCTCCTGTTAAAGCGCGAATGCCCATTCTGCGAACGCGATCAGCGCCCAGCCCATGATTGGCAAGAGCGCTAACAAAGTGGCGGTGAGCACCGCCAAGCTGAGCTGCATCGCTCGGCGTTGAGCTTCGCGTTCGAACCGACGTCGTTCGTCTTGATACGCCCGCAGCGCAGGCCTGGGCGCTCGAACGGCACCCACGAGCGCGGCAAACCCAGCGGGAAAACCGCGCTGCGTCAATCCTTGCAACAGCCCAGCCGGCGACGTCAAAAGGTCCCAGCCGCAAGCGTACAGGGCGAAGCGCACACTCTGCCGAAGCCCGTGAGGTTCCTTCGCCCGTGCGCCCCACTCGAGGCAAGCACCCCAAAGCGCGTGCAGCGCAACCATGGTCACGCTCGCAGCAACGACAGCAGCGAGCACGTAACCAACCCCGAGCGGCCGCGTGAGCACATTGAGCGATAACCGCGGCGCTACTGCGAGACCAAGCAGCACGACCAGCACCGCAAACGAACCGATCGCGATGAGCTCCGCGAGCAACGCGAAACCCAACGCCGGAGCGACCGCTCCATCTGGCAGCGCACCAAAGGTTCGCGCCGGCTCGAGGCTGCTCGAGAGCGCCGTCGACCACAGGCGCTGCGCCATGCTCGCGCCGCGGCCCTCCCACGCAATGCCGGGCCCGGTCGGCGCAGGTTGCGCTTCGCATCCCGAGCAATCCGCTCTGCCGCACACCACGCACGAGACCGCGGGTGGTACCTCGCTCTCATCATGGTTTGCTTCACTCGGAGCGGTTGAGTTCGACATCACGGAAGCTCGATAACGCGCAGTCTCCCGAGTTTAGTCCGGACGTCACGGTCCGCCATAAAGATCACGCCGCATTGCCGCGCTGAGTTACCCTGCGCGCCAACATGACAATCACGCTCGAGCTCGGCACCCCCTTCAGCGATCACATGATCCTGCAGCAAGGTCGAGCGAACCGAATTTGGGGTTGGGATCGACCCGAGCAGGCGCTGCGCGTCACCGTCTCAGGGCCGAACGGCGAGCTCACGTGCTCGGCGCGAGCGGACAATACCGGAGCATTCGAGTGCCATCTGCCGGCGCTCACGGCGGGCGGACCGTACACGCTGAGCATCGAGGGGAGCTCGCTAAAGGTGTTGCGCGATGTGCTGGTCGGCGAAGTTTGGCTCGCCTCTGGTCAGTCGAACATGGAGTGGAGCGTTGCTCAATCCGCTGACGCCGAGAGCACCATCGCCAGCGCGACCTGCGAGCGCATTCGTTGCCTGCGTATGCCGCGCACTCCGGCGCGGGAACCACAGAAAACCAGCGACGTGCGTTGGATGCGGGTGACGCCCGACAGCGTCGCTCAAGTGAGCGCGGTAGCGTATTCGTTCGCTCGCGAGCTCGAACGAGAGCTCGACGTGCCGATTGGCATCATCGACGCCTCCTACGGCGGGACGCGAGTCGAAGCGTGGACCAGCCGCGAAGCACTCGCCAAGGTGCTCGATCTGGACGCGGAGCTCCGCCGCTTCTACCCGCCGGAAGCGGAGTATGCGCGCATAGCTAGCGAGTACAACCAGCGCTTACTCACGTGGGAGCGCGAAAAGCTTCCGGACGATCCGGGCAATCGCGGGCTCGAGCAAGGCTTCGCCCAACGAGATTTCGATGATGCCGGCTGGCGCCCGATGGTGCTCCCCACCAACTGGCAAGCCGCGGGCATGCGCTTCAATGGCGTCGTGTGGTTCCGTCGTGAAGTCGAGTTGCCGGCGGCGTGGGCAAACACCGAGCTTAGCTTGAGCCTAGGCGCGATCGACGACTTCGATCACACCTACGTCAACGGCGTGTTAGTCGGCGCGCACCCCAAGGGAACGCCGCAAGCCTTTCAAATTCAACGACGCTACCAGGTGCCTTCTACTCTGTTGCGGCCAGGTCGAAACGTCATCGCCGTGCGCGTCTTCGATCACTTCGGTGAAGGCGGCTTACTCGGCCCAGGGCAAGCCATGTATCTCGCCAATGCGACCGGTGAGCGCATTTCATTAGCAGGCGAGTGGCGCGCTGGAGTCGAACACGAGATCCCGCTGGTGCCCGGTACTGTGTTCGAGACGTACCCGATTCCCCCCGAGCCGATGAGCCCACAAAATGCGCCCGCAGGCTTGTTCAACGGCATGCTCGCACCGTTGATCCCGTACGGGCTCGCCGGTACGCTGTTTTATCAGGGCGAAAGCAACGTCGAAGAGCACGAAAGCTACGCGCGGCGCTTTCGTGCTTTCGTGCGCGACGTTCGCACGCGCTTCGAGCAGGGCCAACTGCCGTTTCTGTTCGTACAACTCGCGGCGTTCCAAGCGACACCGGGCTGGCCACTGTTGCGCGAAGCTCAGGCAGAGATCGCGAGCGAGCCCATGACCGGCATGGTCTGCACCCTGGACATCGGAGATCGCCACGACATTCACCCACGCGAGAAACGCGAGGTGGGCCGCCGGCTCGCTCTGCTGGCGCTCCACGACTGCTATGCGCGCTCCGACCTGGTTCCGTGCGGACCAAGGCTCCGTCGCGCGACGCTTCGCGGCAGCGAAGCACACGTGGAGTTCGAATTCGCTGCAGGGCTCAACGCGTGCGACGGCGCTCCGGTGCGCGGCTTCGAGCTCGCCGGCAAAAATGGGCTGTTTGTTGCCGCCGAGGCGCGCATCGTGGGTGCAAGCGTGGTGGTTTCGTGTGCTCGCGTCGCGGAGCCGGTGGCGGTGCGTTACGCTTTCCGGGACTTTCCCGAGGTCAATCTCGTGAACGCCGCTGGGCTGCCAGCGTTCCCATTTCGCACGGATTGCTTCTGACGAAACGCTTGGATCGCGGTCTAGAGCGTGGCGCTGGACTGTGCCGGGTGAGAAGGAATAGCGAACTCCCAGGCTTCGGCGAGCTGTTCAAGCGGCCGCTCCGTAATGGGATCGGCGTGGGCGACGAGAATTCGCTGGAGCGGCAGCGCCCGCATTTGCTCGATTGATTCCGCCGCAGCCGTGCTCGCACGAGTATTCCATCTGACGTCAGGCGGCGTCCTGACTTTTTCGTAGCGTCCCCAGATCCGCGCAGCGAAGCGCCAACTCCAGTGATCACGCGCGCACGCGGATATCAGTAGATCTGCCGCAATCAAAGAGCCACTGGCAGCGTGGAAAAAGACTGTCTCGTCGAGGAAAGGAACACCCTTGAGCTGAATCGGTGCAAGCTCCGGAGTAGCTCGGATGTAGGCGGGATCATCTGTGCCCATCGTCAAGCTGACGCGCGGGTTGCGCGCCTGCGCAGACTTTGGACCCACCACAACTGCGTTTGGGTATCGGGCCGCAGTGGCTGGAGCTTGTAGATGGTGAAACCGATTCGGAACGACGATCCAACGCACCTCGCCGAGTGCATCGAGGGCCGCGCAGACATCGTCGGTGGGTGTGCATGGGCTATGAACCCAGAGAGCTCCACCCGAGAGTCGAACGACGGTAGTTCTCGCTCGTAGGCGAACACCGCCGAACCATACCGGACGCTCGGTTGCCCAGATTGCGTCTGGCACGACCACTTCGAAACCACTCGGAACCGCCATGACACGAGCTTACCCGTCTTTGAGGCCGGCTCCTGAAAATCTGCTCGCACAGCCGGGCGCAAGCTGGAACAGCTTACAGCTTGGTCACTGCTGCACGCTGAGCGCAGCGCTAGTCCACGTGACGCCACCGCGGTCGTCGCGCACGACAGCCCAGATTCGCACGGCGCCCTCCGTGGGTGCGGTAAACCCGTTGCGACTGCTTGCCGCTGTATCGAGCGCGCTGTCGGTGCGGGGCGCGTCGAAGCGCCCTGCCGTCGCGTACCACGAGACTGTCACGGCTTCTTGTTGCAACGCGACAATTTGCGCCAGGTGATCGTAGTTCACGTAGCGCTCGGCGCCTCCACAACCGCGCGGCGTCTTGCAATCTTCTTCGCAGGAGGCTGAGTCTTCGTCGGCTCCGCAAATAGCGTCACCACACACTGGTGAGACCGGGCACTCTGGCCAGGTGACGCGCAACGCCACGCGTTCGTTCGCGCGTACGGCAGTCGCGGTCGCCGCATCCAACGGAATGACGCTGCCATCCACGCGCACCAACTCGAGAGCGTGAATCTCTGGATTTTCGTTTCTCCGATAGCGCCGATTGAACTCCACCAGGCCTTCGCGCGTCGCGCCAGAGAGCGGGCACGTCAAACGCACGCCGCCCAGCACAGCAGCGCCGGCGAGCCAAGCTAACGCCGGTTGATAGAACCCGCCCGTCGAATCCGGATCCACCGGGCGCCCTGCAGGTTCACCCGCTTTCGGATCGGGTCGCTGCGGCCCGAACAACTGACAAGCAATCTCCGGTAGCGTTGCCGAGATCGCGGGAACCGCAGCTTCACTTTGTCCAAGAGACTGGGCAATCTCCGGATCCAGATCGGGCCCGGCCAGGCAACGCGGACTCACGGGGCCAAGCTCCGACAGCGGCTTACGATCCACGCACAGCGACCACTGTACCGGAACGGATTCTTCCGAGCCCACCACCAGCGCGCGCAGTGTCACCACCTCGCGCTCGGCGGCTTCCGCTGGTTCGGAACGGATCGCGACGATGCGTGGGGCATCGACGTGCGTCGTATCGTCGACGAAATCAGGTACGCAAGCTGCCGCCAGCGCTGCCAACGATATCACTGAGTATCGCCTCAAAAGCTCCATTTGGCCCCCAGCACCGGCAAGATTGGCAACCCATTCACGTAACGGCGTTCACTGTAATCTGGGCTGTACGCTACCTCTTCGGGGTTCTCGCGGTTGCTCACGTTCTGAACGTCCAGATACGCTTCCAATTCTCCATTGCCGAGCTTCCAGCGTTTGGCGATGCGCACGTCGAGCTGCACGAAGTCAGGCAAGCGATCGCCGTTGTGTTCGCCCAGTACGGGGACGTACAGGTTGCGGCGTGCGTCATAATACGACGCGACTACGGGAGTGCGCGGATAACCCGACGCGACACGAACACGCGCGCTGACGTCGAAACCGCGGCCCAGCTGATAAGCCGCGACTGCGGTCAACACGTGAGTCTGGTCGTAGTCGAACAGTCGGAAGGCGGCGTCCGGGCGATCCTTGCGCTCGGCGCGCAGCAAGGTGTACGCAACCCAGCCGAAGAAACCATTGCGCAGATTGCGACGAAGCAGGAACTGCGCGCCAAACGAGCGTCCTTCACCAATCCCGACCAGCGCTTGCGCAATCAGTGGCGACGGCAGCGGGTTGCGCGCGGCGAGGCCTTGCGATTCAGTATAAAAGACGGTGGTCTCCAGCGCGAAGGACTGGCTCAGCTGAAAGTCACCGCCGCCCAACACATGCCGTGCTCGCGACGCACTCAACAGAGGGTTGCCGAACACCGGCGAAAGATCCTCGGGCAAAGGCGGTTGCCTGTACTCGCCGTACGCAGCGCGCAAGGACGCCCGGCGCGACAAAGCGTAGCGTAGCGAAAGCCTTGGCTCGACTGCAAAGTCCGCCGAATAGGCGCCGATGCCGGGATTGTTGCCTTCGCGCGGAGTACGCCGGCTCACGCTGGTAAACAGCGGATCGAAGCGCAAACCGGGAGTGATGTGCAGAGCATCCTTGAAGGCCGCCACATCGAGCTCAACGAAAGGAGCCGCGCTGCCAATGAAGGCGCTCCACTCGTCGAGTGCAATTTGGTCCGATGGTGGCTGACCAAAAGCGCGAGCGTCGCCCTCGCGTGGCGGAGAGCTCATCGATCCAGCTCGCTTGCCGTCGACGTTCGAAGCTTCGAGATCGATACCCACGGTCGCAACCGTGCTCTCCAGCACTCGACCTGTCCAAGTAGCGCGCGCGCCGAACAAGCGTGAAGTGAGCGATACGCTCGTCGGCACTGGCCCGAAGCGGGATTCCAATTCTTTGAAATCGCGCCCGACCCACGGCAACACTTCGACGCTGGATCCGTCGTTGTTCGTCTTCTTGTAGCGCGCTGAAATACGCTGAAAATTCTGGCTACGCCGTTCGTGCTTACGGTTCGCTGGATCAGCACTCTGCACCGTGCGATCGACTCGGTCCGAGGAGAGTAGGCCGGTCACCTCCACGAACTCGTTTTCGCCCAACGCCCGCCGCAATCGCAGCTGACCATCGTAGTAGCGTGGGATTTGGAAGAACTCGCCGATGTCCTTCGAGGTCACGCGCTGCAGCACCCAATCCAGGTGGCTGCGGCGTCCCGCGAGCGCAAAGCTCCAGCTCTTTCCGAGCGGGCCCTGAGCTGCCGCCGAAGCATCGATGGCATCCAGTTGCGCGCTGGCATGCAAAACGTCGCGCGCGGGGTCGCGCGTCGCAACAGCCACCAAACCGCCGAGTCCTCGCCCGTAACGCGCCCCGTAGCCACCCGGCACCAACTCGACGGAGTTCACCAAATCCGTATGAATCACGGAGCGGAACCCGCCGAAGTGATACAGCAGCGGTACCCGCACGCCGTCCACATAGACACGCGTATCCTCGGGCGCGGCACCCCACACAACGATTTGACTCGAGCCTGCGCTCGAACGCGCCACGCCCGGCAGGTTTTCAACGATCTTGAGAACGTCGCCCTGTGTGCCAGCGACGCGCCGGCCTTCCTCTGCCTCTACTTTAGTGGAGACAGTCTGCTTGATCAGTTTCGGAGCCGTCACCACAATCTCGAGGTCGTCTTGGTCTTCCGCCTCCTCGACGGGCGCAAGCTCAATTTCGTATATGGCGTCGAGCTTCTGACCCGCGACCAGCTCCTCTTCGGTCTGCAGCGCCTTCAGATCCGCACGCGACAGTAAGATCCGGCGCCGCCCCGGCTGCAGCTCACGGAACTCGAAGTGCCCCGCGGCATCGGTCACCTGCCGCGTGCCATCGTCCAACTCGAGCGTCACGCCAGCCAGCGGCTCACCCGTTTTGCGAGCGCGCACGCTGCCAGCCAAGATCGCCGTGGTCGGCACCGCATCGCGCAGCACGAACTGGTAGCGATAGTTGATGCGTATTGGCGCTGGTTTGTCATTGATCTCGGCGGGCTCGAAAACGAAACGGCGCGCCGCCGCCACTGCCGCTGCATCGAACGCCGCACCCGCCGATTCGATCACGTTCACTTCGCTGACGGTACCGTCCGCTGTGATTCCAATTTGAAGGACTACAGCCGCGCCTTTACCAGCCGCCTTCTCGCTCTCGGGGTATTCGGCGTCCACGAACGTGACCAGCTTGGGAGGCTTGGTCAGTCGAGGGCGCTGTGCCTCCTCGCTAACCGGTGCGCTGGACTGACCCAGGGCAGCGTGCGACGCGCTGAGTGCCGCGAGCAGGAAGGACAGGCGCAGCTTCAAAGATCGAAGAAAAGGAATGCTCACAGGGAAGATATCGAGTTTGGGTCGTTATGCATCACGCCGCAGAGAAACGGATGCCCATCGTGAAGGTGGCGCGCGTTGGCTTTCCACAGCGCGTCGCAGGCTCGAACGTGGCGCGCTCGGCGGCGGCGAGTGCGGCTTCGTCGAGGCCATAACCGAGCCCTTGCAGAACTCGAGCGCTCACCACGCGCCCCGTTTCGTCCACCGTGAGCTCGACGCGCACTTTGCCTTCGATGCCGGCTTCGCGCGCTCGATCCGTGTAAACCGGCTGCGGAATATTGCGCGGCTTGGGTTTTTGGGCGGGCTCGTCGCACACCAGCTCTGCCTCGGCGCTGGCGAGAGCGGGGCGCTTCACCAGCGGGGCTGCTGCGCGCGCAACTGGAGCGCTGCCTAGAGCCGATGCAACCGGCGTCGGAGCAGCGATTGGAATGCCGCCAACGGCGCCACCAAGCTCGAGACCGAAGTCCGGCAACGCGGACAAAGGCGCGGCGGGCTCGGGTGGTGGCGGCGCTTCGCTCGGCTTTTCCACCGCAACGGCCCGACGTGCGACACGTTTTGGTGGCTCGGGGGCGGTTTTGGGTGGTTCCTCCGGCTTCTTTTCGGCTTCGCGCTGCTTGCTCTCAGCCATTTCGATCGCCGTCGCCGCGCGCGACTTTCTGATTTCGACTTGCGCAATCGCAAGTCCGAGTGCCCCGTGCACCAGCAGGCTCAAGCCGAGTAAAGATTTCTGCGCCACGATGCCTCCGCTGGGCGCGATACTCCGAAGAGCTCGCGCTACCTCCGGTCCACGTTGATCGCGAATTTGCTGATGCCTTGGAGCTTGGCGACATCGATGACGCCAACTACGTCGCCGTGCTGCGCTGCCTGATCCGCCGTGATCACCAAGCTCATCTCTTTGTTTGCCTTGCGCGCAGCCTTGAGCTCCGCGAGCAGCGCTACGCGGGTAATCGGCTTGTCGTTGAAGAGATAGCGGCCGTCACGCGTGATGGTCACGACATAGGTCTTGGCCGCCGATTCATCCGAAGTAGCCGTTCGGGGCAGCTCGACCTTCAACGCCTGAGAAGCGATGTACGTCGCCGCCACCATCATGATGACGAGCAGCACCAGGATAATGTCGACCATCGGCGTCACGTTGATGCCGATGATTGGGTTCCGGCCTTGGCGAGAGCTCGATACCGCAGCCATGGCTAACCTCCAGCAGCAGCAGCTGCTGCTACCGATGCGCTGGGATTTGGCTCGTTTTCGAGCGCGTCTTCGGTCCCGATGTTGGCGAGGGACGGCGTCGTGTCGGGCTCCGCTGCTGGGGCCTTTGCGTAGTCCTGCATCTTCACGTAGGCCGTGAGCAGTTTCGTCAAGCTGAGCGCGCCTGCTTCAATCTCGCCGATACGTTTTTGCACGACGTTGTAGCCAATCACAGCCGGCAACGCGACGAACAAGCCCACGCCCGTCGCTACCAGCGACTCTGCGATGCCCGCCATCACGCCGCCCATTTGCGAAGTGTTGCCGCCCGCCTCGCCCAGCGCGTGAAACGCTATGATCACGCCGAGCACGGTGCCGAACAAGCCCACGAACGGCGCATTGTTGCCCAGGGTGCCGAGCAAATTCGTGCCGCGCTCGAGCTCACCTTTCACGCGCGCAAACTCCGAGTCGACAGCATCGGACATGGCTTCCGGACCGCCCTGCGACCAACGCAATGCTTCCTCGGCGACGCGCGCTTCGATCGACGGACTCTTGGCGAGCAAACCCTCGACGGCAGAGAACTTACCCTGCGTGAGCTGCTTGCTGAGCTCGGCGCGCAGGCGCCCCACGTCGTCACGACGCTTGCGGAAGAAGAGCCAGCGCTCGAACATGGTCGAGAACGAAACGACCGACAGTGCGAGCAACAGGTAGAGCACCCATTCGCTGCCGAAGAGTGCGAGTTTCATCAAGCGTTCGATCAACATGACATGACCTCTTGGTGAGACTTTTTCGTGGAGCTCCGCGTCAGGGAACGATGAAGTTGCTGACGAACAAGCCGAGCTTCGCGCCCCCGTTGGCTTGCGAAGCGAGCAGAATTCCCGAGTTGCGAAACACTTCGACTTGCTTGAACGTGCCGGGCTCAGAGCCTTCAGCTGGCATGTGCACTGTGAGGGTGAAGCGCGTCGATGGTTTGCCGCAGCCCGCAAACAGATTCGCGTAAACGGCGTACTCGCCCGAAGCTGCGGCTTGGTCGAACACGAGATTCTCGCGTCGCACGCCGTCGATCGAGCACGCTGCATTCGAGTCCAAATCGAGGCGGCCGTCGGCAGGCGTTGGTTCGCCATCAACCGGTTTCGCCAGAGGGTGTTTGGCGTCGACCAGCGTGCCGTCGGGCGTGCGCACCTGCAAATCGACGTCGGCGTCGACGTCCCAAGCCAGGCTGATCACCAGCGCGGGTGGCTTTTGTGTCGGCAGGCACACGTTTTGGTTGTCAGGAATCTCGCTGCCGGCGCACAGAGCGACATCCAGCTGAGTTCCGGCATGGCCCTGCGCGTCCACTGCCGCGAACAGCAAACGATGGCGACCAAGCGGCAAGGCACGAGAAAACTGCGCTTCGAAGCTCCAGGTGAACTCCCCCGCATTCAGCGCGTCGGGCCCGCGCACCGGTTCTATCCAGTAACCTGAACCCACGTCTTCGAAACGAAACGCGACAGCAACAGCATTGCTCGAGGCTCGTCCACGGATGGCCTGGCGCGGATCACCGAAGCGCAAGATGCCGCCGATGCCGTCGACTGTGGTCACGCGCGGAGAAAGCGGCTCGACGCCTGCGGCGATGTCGTCCGCACCGAGCGGAGGCAAGCCTGGCAACGCTCCTTCGTGAAACTGCCCATTGAAGACGCGCACAGGCTCCTCGTAGCCAGCGCTGACCGCTTCGCTACTGCAGCCGACCAGGTACAGAGCCAGTAGCAAGCGCTTCACAGCTCCACCTGCGCGCGCAACGTGAACACGTCATTGGCCGCGTCGGCAGGAACGCCGCGCGTGTCGCGAGCCAAATTATCGCGAATGAAATCGTACTGCAGAGCTATCTTGGCTTGGCCCGGCAGCACGAAACCGATCAGCGGTGAAAAAGTGGTCAGGCTCAGATCGACCGGCACGAAGCGATTACGGCGTTGCTCCAGCACATCTGAGTTCGGATCGTAGTAGCCAAAACGAAACCCTACGAAGCCATGGCGCGTCACCCCCTGCACGACGCCGGCAAAAGCACCGAGATGGCGCACATCGAAGCCCGTCGCAATGGGATCGGCGTGGGCCAAACCGCGATCGTAGTTCGAAGCGACGAACGCTTCACCGTACAGCAACGTTTCGCCGATTTGCGTCTTCAAGCTGAGACGCAAATCGAGACCCAACGCCCAGCGCTCGAAGTTTTGCGACGGCGTCGCCGATACCGCCTTGATCCCTAAGAGCTCGGCGAGCGTAACCGTGCTGCGACCATCCAGATCGACCCAGGCGAGCGAGTCCTTGGTTGCATCCTGACCCGAGTGAAATCCCTTTCCCTTTGCGAACGAGGTCCCACCCGAAATCGAGAAGTTCGACAATGGATTTGCAACGAATCCAACGCGTCCAACCAAATCCTTGGCCGCGTTCGGATCGCGCGGAAAGCCTCGTGTATCGAGCGGCTCACCGTTCATCAACGCGAGCCCATAACGAAGAAAGGACACCGCCCCCCACAGCTTTACGCCTGCATCGGCCTCGGTGGGAAACAAGGCGAGCGATCCCAGGCTGCGCTCCATGAACGGCCGTGTGCGCGCGGACTCACCTATCTCGAAACCGAAGGGAATGTCGGTGATTCCGAAAGTCGCCGCAACGAGCGGCAATTGGTCGAGCGCCTCCGAGGCGCGATACAGTAACGTCGCTTCAGCGCGACGAATCCCAACGTTCGGGCCACGCACCGTATTCGCGTCGAGCTCGAGTGTACCCGCCGCGTACTTCCAGCTGCGATCGACCACGAGCCGCGCGCGCCGCAGCGAGAAACGGTCTTGATTCAGTGGGTCACCCCCCTGCTGCAGCTGATCTTGCGAAAGTCGGTTGGTCTCGAATTGCCCTTGAATGTAGCCGCCAACGCGAATGCCGAAGGGCAACGCCGCAGGCGCTTCTTTAGCTGGACGTTTCTCGCCAGCCGCGCGCGCCGCTTCACCTTCCGAGCGCGAGGCATTGGCATTCGCTTGCGCAGCCTCGAGAGCCGCCAAGCGACGCTTCAACTCAGCGAGTTCGGCGTCTCGGTTGGGCTGACTCGCAACGGGGGCTGCCGCCGGGAGCTGCGGGTTCGCTGGCGGCGCTGCGCTTGGAGGCGCGGAAGTCGCATTGGCCGGTGCAGCCGGGACTTCGACGTCGTCGTCTTGTGAAGTGGACGTGTCTTGCGCGTGCGCCGTTGCGACATAACCCCAGCAGGTAGTCGCGACGAAAGCGAAGAATGTAGAGCGCTGAACCATTTAACTTAACTATTTGACGATCTGTCTAGAATTAGTGCGTGCGAGAAGGGCGCGCCGAGCGTGATCCTCCACGCGAATCACGCGGAGGATCGTTTGCTCGACGCGACGATGGTCAGCTGCTGCTACGGGCGCTTGCTGCGATCTCGACGGCGCTTGAACGCGAGCAATGCAACCGCTACTAGCGCCCAGGGCGCGTGTGAGGTGACTGGATGTCCCGGCACGGAGCAGCTGCACCCCTCGTCTTGGTCGGGGCGCGAGTCGTTGCCGCCAACACCGCCGTTGCCGGCTTCACCAACTGCACCGCCGGCGGGAGCGACACCACCGCTGCCACCGCGTGCCGTCGAGCCGCCGTTCACGCTACCGCCGTTCACGCTACCGCCACTCGTGCCCAGCGCTCCGCCGAGCGCACTGCCGCCCGCCGCGATTTCACCCCCTGCGCCCGCTTCCGTGGGCCAGCCACCGGCGCCGCCAGCATCCGCACCACCAGGCCCGCCAACGGCGCTGGCGGGCAACAGCAGTTCCGTCGCAACACGCTCACCAACGGCCTTCCCAAGCGCGAGGCCCTGCTCGTTATCGAAGCGAAAGTGCACGCCGGCATAGACCCGGCTTTCAGCGTTCTCGGCAGCGGCCTGGCTGAACGAAGTGAATGAGCGCACTTTGCCGAGCAACGTGTCAGAGGCCAGCGTGAACGCCGTGTTGTCTCCGAAAATGGCGGAGAGCACTGCCGCGCCAGCTGCGCCCGTTGCCGAGTGACCACTCACGAAGCTCGGGTGCCCCGGCGTTTCGATGAGGGGGCGCCAACTGGCATCGCCGGCGGTAGCGGGATTGCCATCACGTTCACCCAAGCGAATCGCGGTGATGGGTCGCCAATAACCGCGCAGATACTTGGCATCCCAGGTAGCGATACGAGCGTCGGCCAACGCCACGTTCAGGAGCGCGAACAAGCGCGCATTCTGCTCGATGCTCGATCCACTCTTCTGAGCCACGCTGCGCGCGATGGCATTAAAGGGGACCTGTGTCTCCTGCCGCCAGAAGTTTGCAACGTCCGTCTGCTCGGACGTTCGCGTCACGCTAGTGAACGCCCCGAGCGTCTTCACTTCGTTGTACGCGTTCGTATAAAGCTGGTCGACCAGCGCGGGCGGCGCAGTAACCACAGAGCGAAACGCAGAAGGTGAGCTGAGCGCAAACGGCGTCACTCCACGCCACTGCGGCTCGAGTGCACTCGCTCCCGCTGGTTCGCTCCCACTCACCGGCGCGCGAGGTGTCGGACGCCAAAGTCCGGCGCCGGGAATGGGGTTAACGGGCACACTGTTCGTCGTGCCGCCACTGCTCGCGCCGCCGCTGCTCGCGCCGCCATTGCTCGCGCCGCTGGCTGCCCCGCCGTTAGTTGCTCCGCCGCTGGTTGCTCCGCCGCTCGTCGCTCCGCCGCCGCCGCTCGTTGCTCCGCCGCTCGTTGCTCCGCCGTTAGTTGCTCCGCCGTTAGTTGCTCCGCCGTTAGTTGCTCCGCCGGCGCTTGCACCACCGGCGCTTGCACCACCGGCGCTTGCACCACCGGCGCTTGCACCACCGCTCGCTCCGCCCGAAGAGCTGGTACCGCCAGCGCTGGGGTCGGGTGGAATGGAGAGATCGTAGGTCTCGACATCGGAAGAACCGTCCGCGAGTCGGCTGTAGACTATCTCGGATGCAACGGCGCGCCCGAGCTCGATACCGTTCAGCTTCGCTGTCGGACTAGCAGAGATCCCGGCGAGCGAGCGCTCGAGCTCTGCGTCCAGGCGCGCATAGTCGCTCGGATTCAACCAGAGCAGCGCGTCGTGTGCGGCTTGGGCCACAGCAGCTTCCACCGAGACTTCAGCCGAGCGCGGCGTGAAATAGCGACTGTACGGCTGATAATTGCGAGTAACGCTCTCGACCGCGTCGTAGACCGCAAGGTGCGTAATCGCGAGGACGCGGGTCGTTCGATTCGAGCCGAGCGCCAAGCGTCGCCCCACGTCGATCGCGATCTCGTTCCAATCCGTAACGATGTCGGCCCGTGCGACCGCCGATGAAAGCAGTCCCGCGCCGAGCAGAGAAAGTCCCAAGTAACGCATGATTGAGTCCGTCAGAGAGGCGGCAAGATTCCCGTGAACCCAGGAATGCGCTGAGAGTTGTCGAAAGATGAGCAGCGCGAATCGGTGCAACGGTTGAGGAATTGCAAGTTGTCCGCGCTGGTTTTGGGTCGCTCGAAGCACGTCCCGCTCGGCGCGCCTGCTTCCGCTGGTTGTCCACCCGTGTCAGGCCCGGCGCCGCCGCTGCCCGGGCTCGCGCCACCTTCGGAGTCGGGTGCGCCACCAGCCGCCGTCCCGCCTCCTTTGGCAACGACATCCGTTCCTCCGGATCCCGCAGTGCTGCTCGTGCCGCCGCTGCCAAGGGCGCCCCCTTTGCCCGCCGCGCCGGCGCTGGAGCCGCCGCTGCCGAGCACCGGAGGGTTGTCTTGTTTGTCGTCCTTGCCGCACGCCTGCCCCAGCACCACGAGTGCCAGCGCCGCAGCCACGAAGGAAGTCGAGTTGAAAGCTCTTTGCGTGTTCATCAGTAAGCCTCGCAATAGCCAAAGCGGCAGTGCTGGGAACCCTCACAACCGTTGTCGTCGCTGCACGCACGGCAGCTCGAAGCGTTGCCAGTCGCAATCGCTTCGAAGTAGCAACCGCAGGGTCGCGTAGGCGCTTGCGAGCGAATCGGTCCCAACGTGCCCTCGCGCGCCACTTCCATTGCGCACAACGGAATGTCACCAGCCCGAATGATTCGTTCCAAGATGGGCGGTGTAACACCCGCCGGCGAGTCCAGCGTGCCAGCGAACAAGCCGATGAACGTGGCAACTCGTTCGGCGATGGCGGCGTTCTCACTGGCGTTCGCCCCGCGCTCGATCACGACGTTCTTGTTTGCGTCAACCGGAGCGTAGAGGTGGCCTGGAGTCCACAGCGCATAGTTGCCGCGCCGCACATTGATCTTGTCTTGTGCTGAGTCGCTCGAACTCGGCCAGTAACCACAAGTCTGTCCGAAATGCTGGTAAGCCAGCGTCTTCACCGACGCGGTGGCAGCGTCGACTGCGTTGCCGGAGGCGTAACCTAGCGTTGCGTCCGGATTGGTTGCACCTCCCGCTACTACCGCCGAAATCGACGCTCCATTAGTCGACACGGCGACACCGAGCCGACCCGGCGTGCTCGGATGATCGTAGAAGACCTTGGTGAAGCCCTCGTCGGCACCGAATACCGCCGTCGCGGGGAACTGGTGCGCGAAGGAACCCACCGTTCGCAGCACGATCTTCGTGGGATCGGTCCAGGGTTGAATATTGGCGCCCACCGCGCCTAGCCCCCAGATGTAATAGAGCGCTTCGGCGCTGATCGACTTCTGGCTCGAATCCTTGTCGGTGATGATGTTCAACGTCTGCACCGGCGTGACGAAATCAGCGAAGCCTGCAGGGAGCCCGTCCGCGCGATACTCCTCGCAGAAGTCGGCTTCGTTGCCCATGTGCGAGAAGTCGAGGGGAATGCTGGCAAGTGTCGTCGGCGCGTCGCAGGTGCGCTGCGTGCCGTCAGCTTCCCAATACTTGACTGTCGTCGGGCTGGCGCCCGCGTCGTTCACGACTGTCCCGCTCTTCACGTAGTCGACGAAGAACTTGAAGCCGATGCACGCGCCGGGGTCGTGATAGAAAACGGTGATCGGCTCAGGCAAACCCCTCAACGCCGCCGCGATGCGGCCAATCGTAGCCGTCGCCGCGCTACCTCCTGAACCATAGATGGGATTCGGAAGATTGGGACAAGGTGCTGCCAGCACGTGAGCCGCGGATGCGAAGGCGCAGAGGCCCGCAAGCGCTCCCACGAGCTTTGTTTCGTAACTTCGTAAGTCCATAGTCTGGAGCCTCCAATTGCCGAGTCCGCCGACGTCGAACTCGATCGCTTCCTGTGCGTGGGCCAGAGCTCAGCGACGCCGAGTCGAGACGGCGTGCTCGAGTGCCTTAGGCAGATCGCGGGCGAAGCCGGCCCACTGGGTCGCTCCCCCCGCGAAACGTCCATTTGAGTGAAGCTAGCGTCGACTCTCTACGCGGTCGTCCTACTCACAAAATCGACGCACGTCTGTCTGAGCGCAGGCCTCGTGTGGGACCATTCCCAGATATCTCAGTAACATCGGTGACTTGTTCTAAGTCTATCTAATCTGTAGACGTTATAGACTTACCGGACGACTCTCGTCAAGACCCGCGTCCATTTTGTTGTACCTAGGTCTCTTAAAGAGTCATGCAATCTGCGCTGCGTCGCCCTGCCGGCATGGGCCTCCCCTATCACCTAGATCTGCATGCGCGCTCAGTGCGCGGCAGCGTCTCGGCGTGTGCGCGCGCTCGAAGCGCTCCATTCGGATCCCCGCCGGCGGCTTGCAAGCGGGAGAGCTGGGCCCGGAGACGACGATGGCGATCAGCCTTTAGTTGCTGGCGACTTCGGCCTTGCGAATGTCAGTAGGGAGCGAAACGCCGGATGCGCAGCGATGAGCTCGAGGGCACGCGCTAGCAAGGTTTTTCCCGGTTCCGTGCGGGGCCAGGTGGAAGCGCCCGACGGGTGCGGCAATGGAATGACATCGAATTCGCGCCTGCCGTGAGTTGACCGGTGGCTCTTGCCAATTTGTTCGACCAAGGGTTTGGGTGCCAAGAACTGTTCGATCGCTAAGCGGCCAACCAAGATCACTAGCTCTGGCTTCAACAACGCCAGTTCGGCCTCGAGCCAGGGTCGACAGTTGGCAACCTCGGTGCGCGACGGCACGCGATCGCCACCATTCAGTTGGCGCCCTGGGAAACAGCGGCACACCGCCGTCATGTAGATGCGCTGGCGAAACTCTGCCTCGTCTAGCCCAAGCGGGGCGAACCATTTGAAGAGCTGTTTTCCTGCGGTCCACGCAAAGGGACGCCCGAGTTCGGGCTCCCGCCGGCCTGGAGCTTGCCCAACCAACAAGACCTTCGACGCGATTGGATTGCCCACGACGACGGGCCCCTGCATCTCATCGCAACGCGAGCAGGCTCGCAGGGCAGACTGATGTTCAGCAATGAGTTGGAGGCGACGGATGCGTGTTCGGCTAGCACTCAATGCGCCCGTGCACCAGTGCGAGTATTCGCTCTCGCCCCAAGAGCAGCGACAACTCAATTTAGTGGCGAGGAAAGTGGAAAACGGTCTCGAGCCGAGCCTCCCGAGACTTGGCTATACTCAACGAGTGGCAACGAAAAACAGGCGCGGGAACGTAAACAGCCGCTTCTTGTCGGTGCGAGCTGGGTAGGCATCGTCCAACGCCGCTGTGTACGCCTCGAGGTAAACCCCTTGCTCGGCCGGCGTCAAAGCATCGAGGTACGGGCGCAAGCCAGTGCCGCGTACCCATTCGACGATCGCGTTGACGTCATCCATGACGTGCTCGTAGGTGGTCTGCCAGATGTCGACGTGCGAGCAGAGAGGTGCGAGCAAGTCGTAGTAGTAGGCTGCGCTTTGGACCGGCGTGAGCGCGCGCACATGCTGAAGTCTGCGCGCAAACGGCCCGGGGATTTCCCGCATCAAGCGATGACTCGGCTCCTCGAAGTTGCGGGGCATCTGCACCGCGATGACTCCTCCAGGCCGCACCAGGTCGAGCAAGCTCGGGAAGAGTGTGGCGTGCTCCGGTAACCAGTGCATGACCGCGTTGGCGAACAGAAGGTCCAGCGGTCGCTCAGGGCGGTAGCGACGTAGGTCGCACTCCACCCATTCGAGCATTGGATGGTCGCGTCGCGCACGGGCGAGCATTTCACTCGAGCTGTCTACGCCCACCACCTTGGCTTCGGGAAAGCGTGCAGCAAGAAGCGTCGTGGAGTTCCCAGGACCACATCCCATATCGACCACTCGTTCGGCGCTGGCTAGTGGTACCCGCGCCAAGAGTTCATGCGCCGGTCGCGTGCGTTCGTCAGCAAACTTCAAGTACTGGCGATCGTCCCAGTCGCTCATGGTCCCTCTCCCTCCATTCTAGCTCCCGGCGAGCGTGCGCGCCCTGCTTGCCTAGGGGGTCTGCCCTCCGTCTACCTGGACAGGCGACAGCTGCTGATTCGCCCGCCAGTCGCCAAAAACTCGTTAAACGCGCTTGTTGCTCGCGAGCTATCTCTTATAGTAGACACGGGGTCCAGTCAATCAGCCCGCGAATCGCGCACGAGCTCATGGCGCATGCCGATTGGAACGTCGTGGATGTGCGCGAGCCGATCGAATGGTCACAGGGCCACTTGGTTGGGCTCGCGAAGCGCCTCCCGCTGCTTCGCGACTAGAGCCGGTCGGTTAGCGACGGACGGGCTCGGCCAGGTTTTCCCGAGAGCCATACAGTCTCGGCCGGCTCCTCCCAGAGCTTTCGAGTCTCAGCCGGGCTCGTCCCAGTCCTGCACGGGTTTTTGCGCAAGCGTAGAAAGAATGTCTATCGCGGCGGCGGCGCCGTCGCCAGCGCTGATGATGGCTTGACTGCGAGTCGGGCGCGCGAGGCGGCCGACGGCGTAAACACCCGCGAGCGCTGTCTTGCCGTTGATGTCGACAGAGAGGCCACTTTGTTCATCGAAGCTCAGCCCGAGCTGTTGAGCGAGACGCGGTGACTTCCCCTCCGAAAGAATCAAGAAGTCAGCCGTAGCGGTCTCACCATTTTCGAGCGTCACCTCGAAGCCCGAAGGGATTTTGCGGACTGACTCCACGCGCGCCTCGAGCAACCGCGCACCAAAGCTTTCGGCTTGCTTGCGAGCAATGCTCTGAAACTCCGAGCCTTTGATCTCGGGCACGCCTAGATAGTTCTTCAAGAGCGCCCAGTGCATGGCGGTCTTGTCCTGGCCATACACAGTCACTTCTTGACCATTTTTCGCCAGAAAGAGTGCGGCGCTCAAGCCCCCGGGTCCGTCACCAATCACGATCACGCGCATGGTTGTTCTCCTCCTCGAACTCCCAAGTGAAGCACTTTCGTCGAGCCGTCAAGCACTTCGCGGCGGGCACGCTTGACACCGCTCGGCGCCCGGGGTTCTCCTCGCGATTCCCTTTCGTTTAGCCATGGCGCGCGTTCTCAGCATCAACGGTAGCCCGTCACCCACTTCACGTACCGCCGCGCTCTTGCGCGACGTCGTGCGCCGGCTCGAGAGCAACGGCCATCAGGTGGACACGCTCAACGTGCGCGAGTTGCCGCCACGTGAGCTGGTGTTGGCGCAGGTCGATGCACCCGAAATTGCCGCGGCCGCGGCCAGCGTGGAACGCGCGGAAGGCATCGTAATCGGCACCCCTATTTACAAGGCAGCCTACAGCGGCTTGCTGAAAACATTTCTCGATTTGTTGCCCCAGTATGCCTTCGAGCGAAAAACGGTGCTGCCACTTGCCACCGGCGGCAGCGTGGCCCATCTGCTCGCGCTGGATTACGGCTTGCGACCAGTGTTGAGCTCGCTCGGAGCTCGTCACATCGTGGGTAGCTACTTCGTTCTCGACAAGACCTTGCGCGTGAACGACAGCGGCGTCGTGGAACTCGATCCCGAGATTGAAGCCAAGTACGCAGCCGCGATCCACGCCTTCACCGACAGTCTCGAACGTCACGCCCCCTCGGAAAGACCTATCTGAGGGCGCGCATTCGCCGGGTTCAACGCTGACGCGACCGCTCGCACACGTCGAGCCAGCGCTGAATCGCGCGGCTACGGTACTTCTGGCGATGCACGACGCTGTAGAACTGTCGCCGAAAGTCGCGTGAAGGCACACGGCATGGCACCAAGGATTTCAGGCGAAACGCCTCGTCTAGGGCGATGCGCGAAACGCAGCCAACACCCAGGCCCGCCTTCACTGCACTCTTGATCGCTTCGGTCTCACGCAACTCGAACCCAATCCGCAGCTTCGGCAACAGGCCGTGCATCGCATGATCGAACGCTTGGCGAGTACCGGAGCCGGGCTCGCGCACAATCCACTCGGCAGAGAGTAGATCGCGATCCGAAAGCGAACGCTTGCGAGCAAACGCATGCTCCGGCGAGCAAAAAACCACGAGCTCGTCTTTGCGCCAACTACTGACGTCGAGCAACGCATCCTGCAGCTCGCCCTCCACCAAAGCCACATCTAGCTCGAAATTCAGCACCTTGCGTGCGATCTCTGCGGTGTTGTCGAGCTCGAGGCTCACACGTGCATTCGGAGCCTCGCGCAAGAAATCGGCGAGCAAGGGAGCAGTGAGATAGTTACCAACCGTCAACGTGGCACCAACGCGCAGAGAGCCGGTCTCGCTACGGTTTGCCAGCTGACCTTCGAGCTCCAGCGCCTGCGCGAGCAACGCTTCGACCCGCGCCCGCAATGCATGGCCGCGCTCATTCAAGCGCAAGCGCTTGCCGATGCGATCGAAGAGCTCGACGTCGAACTGCCGCTCCAACTCGGCGAGAGAACCGCTGACGGCGGACTGGGACATGGCTAGCGCCCGCGCCGCGCCGCTCACGCTTTCACCCTGAGCCACCGCCTGGAACACCTCCAACTGTCGTAGGCTGAACCGCATATCTACATTTCCGAATAGTATCTTCGGAATATCCCGTTTTACCGATGAGTCAAGGCGAGCTACGCCAAGGCTGTGAACCATCTGCATCGAGAAACCGTGCTCAGCGTCCGTCACTGGAACGAACACTTGTTCAGCTTCACGACCACGCGGGACCGCGGCTTGCGCTTCAAGAACGGGCATTTCTTGATGGTCGGCTTGGAAGTTGAAGGCAAGCCTCTGATGCGCGCCTACAGCGTAGTCAGCCCCAACTACGAGGAGTTCCTCGAGTTCTACAGCATCAAGGTGCCGAACGGCGCGCTCACATCGCGCTTGCAACACGTGCAACCCGGCGACCCGGTGCTCATCTCACGCAAACCCACCGGCACGCTGGTGCAAAGCCATCTACTGCCCGGCAGGCGCCTGTACCTGCTCGCCACCGGCACCGGCCTGGCACCGTTCATGAGCATGGTTCGCGATCCGGAAACTTATGAGCGCTTCGAGCACGTCGTGCTGGCGCACGGTGTCCGCTACGTGAGTGAGCTTGGGTATTCCCAGCACATCCAAGACGAGCTTCCCGAAAATGAGTACTTCGGTGAGCAGGTCAAGAATCAGCTCATCTACTACCCCAGCGTGACTCGCGAAGCATTTCGCAATCAGGGTCGCCTCACACACCTACTCGAGAGCGGAAAGCTCAGTCGCGACGTTGGCCTGCCGCCACTCGACCCCGAGCACGATCGAGTCATGATTTGCGGCAACCCGAACATGCTCGACGACTTGACGCGCGTCCTCGAAGGGCGCGGCTTCCGTGAAGGCGCAAGTCACGATCCGGGTCATTTTACGGTCGAGCGCGCTTTCGCCGAGCGCTGAGTTTTGCGCACGCCGCGACGCTCAGGCGCGCATGCGGCTGTAGTGAATGACGTCGATGCAACGCGTCTCGCGCGTGCTGCGATTCTCGTAGCTGTGATCCACGTCGGCGCGGAAGTACACCGAGTCGCCAGCGGATAGATCGTAGCCAGCGCCAGCAACAGTAAGCCGCAAAGCGCCGGTCAAAACTACGACTGTTTCGGTGGTACCGCGGGCGTGTGGTTCGCTGCGGTGTACGGCTTTGGGAACTAGGCGCAGCTCGTAGACCTCGGTATCCGTACTGGCACCACCCGGTGAGAGCAGGCGACTTTCAGTGCGATTGTCTGCGCTGCGCAGGGGCGGTGCGTCACCCGCACGCAGGATGAGCACGCCATCTTGCGGGCCGCCTCCGAGCAGATCGTGAAATGGAACCTCCAAACCAACGGCGATTTTCCACAGCACGGCCAGCGTCGGATTGGTGCGACCACCTTCGATTTGCGACAGCGCGGCGCGACTGACACCGCTGCGTGCCGACAAGTCATCCAACGAGAGCTGGCGTTCACGCCGAAAGCGCCGCAGCGCATCCGCCACGCGACGAGCGAGCTCCGCCGCCCCAACTTCGTCACCGGCGTCTGGATTGGTCCGAGCGCGCACGCGAGCTCGCGCTGAGACGGCCGCTGAGCCGCTGTCCTCGGAATCCACATCCTCTTCCGGTTCCGAGCGATTGCGCGCGGGTTCCTGCGGTTTGGAGGCTTTTTTGGGGCGGGGCGGCATGCGGCGCAGTCTTATCACGCGCGCCGTTCGGCCGAGAAGGCCCCTCTCGGGATCCGGACAACCATCTACGAAGATAGACGCAGCCCGCGATCGCGGATAGGCCTGACTTGCCTGATAGGAGGGAAAGAATGGCCATTCTGAATCCTGGCGACAACGCACCCGAATTCTCGCTGACCACGGACGCGGGCGAGCAAGTCCGGTTTTCTCCGCACCCAACACCGCTGGTGCTCTTCTTTTATCCGAAGGACGACACACCTGGATGCACCATCGAGTGCAAGGAGTTCCGCGACGCGCGTGAGAAGTTCGAAAAGCGTGCGCGTGTATTCGGTATCAGCCCCGATGACGTCGCGAGCCATCAAGCTTTCCGCGACAAGTATGGCTTAAACTTCCCATTGTTGTCCGATCCGGGCCATCGGGTCGCGGACTTGTTCGGCGTGTGGGGCCCGAAGAAGAGCGGAGAAGGAATTCACCGCACCACGTTCGTGATTCGAGACGGAAAGGTTACGCACGTGTTCCGCGACGTGAAACCGGAAGGACACGCTGCCGAGGTGCTCGCCGTCCTCTAGCCAACGTTCTGTACCAGTCGTTCGCCACTGCAGCGCCGACGCGTTGCCAATATCATGGACGCTTGCGCTGCACGGCGGATGAAGCGACCGCAACGACGCGAGGTGCCGCTTCGCGTCGTTGCAGAGTCTCTCGATTCGAGGCGACGACCCACTCAGATGGCATAGTCGACGAACACTTTCGCGTCCTTCAAATCGACGCTCACGGGATCACCCGCTTCAATGCCGAGCTCCAGCAGCTCGCTGCGCGGAATCTCGAGATTCAAAGCCTCCCCGCTGGGCAGCAGCAGAGACACCTGGACCTTCGATCCCAGGCGTACCAAGCGCCCGACACGAGCAGAAGCGTTGTCGGCGCCATCACGAGCGCGGCCGATGCGCACATCGCCAGAGCGCACGTAAGCTCTCACGGGAGCGCCCTCAGGTACGCCGTGTGGCGCCTGAACCGGGAGTTCGCCGAGCCACGCGTGGCCACTTCGCACCGTGCCGGAGAGCACACTCGCGCCTCCGATGAAAGACGCGACGAACGGAGTCGTCGGGCGATCGTAGAGCTCGTGCGGGCTGCCTGCTTGCGCCACCTCACCTTCGGCGAGCAGAACGACGTGCTGCGCAAGCTCGAAGGCTTCCTCCTGATCGTGCGTCACGAGCAACGTGGTGGTGTTGGTCTTCTCCTGGAGCTCCAACATCCAGCGGCGAAGCTCCACCCGCACCTTCGCGTCCAGCGCGCCGAACGGTTCGTCCAACAGCAACACTTCCGGATCGGTCGCTAAGGCACGCGCCAGCGCGACACGCTGGCGCTGCCCACCCGAAAGCTGCGATGGAAAACGTTTTTCGTAGCCTTCGAGCTGCACCAGCGCGAGCAACTCACGCACGCGGTCCTCGATCTGACGCTTGCCGATTTTGCGAATCTTGAGGCCAAACGCGACGTTCTCGAACACCGACATGTGCCGGAACAGCGCGTAGCTCTGAAATACGAAGCCCACCTTGCGCTCGCGCGCCGACACGTTGGTCACGTCCTTGTCACCAATGCAGATGCGTCCGGCATCGGGACTTTCGAGCCCGGCAACCATGCGCAGCAACGTCGACTTCCCAGATCCCGACGGACCCAACAGCGCCGTGATCGCGCCGGGCGGCGCCTCGAACGACACCTCGCGCACGGCCGCAGGTTGCTCCGGCCCTCCAAAGCGCTTCGTGACACGCTCGGCGCGCACTGAAACGGCTCTGCGTAGAGAACTTGCTGGGCTCATGATTGCTCCGGAATCGGATTGAGGCTCGCCGCTTGCCCCGATAAGACGCGTTCGGGTTCGCTCGCTCGGCGGCGCGGTAGGGCGCTGCCGGTCCATTCGGCGGTCTTCTTCACCACCAAGGTGACCAGCGCCAAGCCAGCGAGCAACGACGCGACAGCGAACGCTCCGACGAAGTTGTATTCGTTGTAAAGGATTTCGACCTGCAGCGGCATCGTGTTGGTTTCACCGCGAATGTGACCCGAAACGACCGACACGGCGCCGAACTCCCCCATCGCGCGCGCGTTGCACAAGATCACACCGTAGAACAGGCCCCAGCGAATCTTGGGCAACGTGACGCGCCACAGGATTTGAAGGCCATTCGCACCCATCGTGAGGGCAGCTTCTTCTTCGTCGCTGCCCTGCGCTTGCATCACGGCCAGCACTTCGCGCATGACGAGCGGGAAGGTCACGAAAGTGGTCGCCAGCACGATGCCGGGCACGGCAAAAATCACCTTGATGTCGTGTTCGCGCAACGCCGGTCCGAAGACGCCCTGCGAGCCGAACAGCAGTACGAACACCAAGCCAGAGATCACGGGAGAAACGCTGAAGGGCAGATCGATCAGGGTGACTAGCGCGCTCTTGCCCCAGAAATCGTACTTGGCCACGCACCAAGCGGCGGCGACGCCGAACAGCGTGTTGGCCGGCACCGAAATCGAAGCGGTGAGCAACGTGAGCGAGATCGCCGAAGCCGTCTCGCTGTCTCCGAGCGCATGCCAATACGGCTCGAAGCCTTTGGCAAACGCCGACATGAAGACCAGCGCGAGCGGCGCGACCACGAACGCCCCGAGAAAGACCAGCGCAAAACCGATCAAAGCGGCACGCGCGAAGCCACTCTCGGTGCTGCCGGGCAGCGGCTTGGCGGCGCTTGCCGTGCGCATGCTGATGCTACCGCTCACGCCTCGGCCCTCCGCGCGTAACGCTGGAGCAAGTTCACGACGAGCAGCAGCGAAAAACTTGCCACCAGCATCACCGAAGCCAGCGCTGTCGCGCCGGTGTAGTCGTACTGCTCGAGTTTGGTGACAATTAGCAGCGGAACGATCTCCGTCTTGTGCGGCATGTTGCCCGAGATGAAGACGACGCTGCCGTATTCACCTAGCGCGCGCGCGAACGCCAGCGCAAAGCCCGTCAGCAGCGCCGGTAACAACGCCGGAAAGATCACGCGGCGGAAGGTTTGAAAACGCGATGCACCGAGCACCGACGCCGCTTCCTCCACTTCTTTGTCGAACTCTTCCAAGACCGGCTGCACGCTGCGTACGGCGAACGGGATCCCCACGAACACCAAAGCCAATGCGACGCCGATTTGAGTGAAGGCGACACGCACGCCAGCGTTGGCGAGCGGTGCTCCAAACCAGCCGTTCACCGAGTAGATGCTGGTCAGTGCGATGCCCGCCACGGCCGTCGGCAACGCGAACGGCAAGTCGATCAGCGCGTCCACCAGCGAACGACCGGGGAACCGATAGCGGACCAAGACCCACGCTAGGAGCACACCGAATACGGCGTTGGTGAGCGCAGCCAAGAGCGACGCACCGAAGCTCAGCTTATACGCTGCGAGCGCGCGCGGCTCCGTCACGGTGCGAAGTACTTCGGAGAAGCCGAGGCTCGACGTGCGAAAAAACAGGGCCAACAGTGGGATGAGCACCACCAAGCCCAAGTAAAAGAGCGTGTAGCCGAGACTCAGGCCGAAGCCGGGCAACACCCCACGACGCCGAGCCATGACTACTTCCCGGCCTGGTATATCTGGTCGAAGACGCCGCCGTCGTCGAAGTGCGCCTTCTGCACTTTGTTCCAATCGCCAAACAGCTCGCTCAAACTGAAGAGCTCGAGCGCCTTGAAGCGATCTGCGAAGCGCTTACCGATGTCGGCGTTGCGCGGCCGATAGTAGTGCTTGGCTACGAGCTCCTGGCCTTCGTCCGTGTAGAGGAACTTCAAGTAGGCCTCGGCGACCTGCTTGGTTCCGTGTTTCTCCACGTTCTTTTCGACGATAGCAACAGGCGGCTCGGCCAGAATGCTGATCGGCGGAACCACCAATTCCACTTTGCCTTGCCCGAGCTCCTTCACGGCGAGCAACGCTTCGTTCTCCCAGGCGATCAGCACGTCACCAATGCCGCGCTCGACGAACGTGGTGGTGGCACCGCGAGCACCCGAGTCGAGCACCGGCACGTTCTTGTAGAGCTTCTGCACGAACTCTCGCGCCTTCTTCTCGTCGTTGGCGTTCTTCTTGAGGGCGTGGCCCCAAGCAGCCAAGTAGTTCCAACGCGCGCCACCGGAAGTCTTCGGATTCGGCGTGATTACCTGCACGCCGGGGCGCACCAGATCAGAAAAATCCGCTATTTTCTTGGGATTCCCCGCGCGAACCAAAAACACGATCGTCGACGTGTACGGGGTGCTCGCCTCGGGCAGACGACCTTGCCAATTCTCGGCCAAGAGCTTGCCCTTGGTCGCGATGGCGTTGATGTCATAAGCGAGCGCAAGCGTCACGACGTCAGCTTCGAGCCCGTCGATCACCGCGCGAGCTTGCTTGCCCGAGCCGCCATGAGACTGCTTGATCGTCACATCCTGGTTGTGCTCGGCCTTCCACTTCTTCGAAAATGCCGCGTTGACGTCGGTATAAAGCTCGCGCGTCGGGTCGTAAGAAACGTTCAGCAGGGAGAGCGCCTTGGGCGCCTGTTTCACGGCGGCCGCGCTCGACGCGGCAGAGCTCGCAGGTGCGGGAGAAGCGTTAGAGCGGTTGCATCCCGCGAAAGCACCCGAGGCAAGTGCGAGAGTCAGAAAGAGCCGGCGCGGCAAAGCGAAGTTCATGGCTTGGAAACCTGCTGATTGGTTGAGTCGACCAAGACGATGGGCGAACGCACGCGCCCCTCGGAGTAGACGGGAAGGCTCGTGCGGCAGCTGGCGTCGCCGTCGGGGCGCTGCGCGAGATCGCCCACGTGAATCGATTCGAGCGCTTCCCACGCAGCGCGACTTGCTGAGCCCAACGCCCAGCGCGCAACGCAGTCGGCATGGCAATCGCGGCAAGGCTCGGTACCCGGACCCAAGCAACCAACTGGGAACAGCGGACCCTCCAGCACCTCGACCACGCGAGCCAACGTGATTTCCTGAGGGCTCCGCGCGAGCACGTACCCGCCACTCGGGCCACGCCGGCTCACGATCACCCCGTACCGAACGAGGACGTTCAAAATAGCCGATAAGTAGGCTTTGGGGATGCCTTCCACCTCCACCATGGCGGCCACCGAATGCAGCTCATTCGGCGATTTCGCCATTCCGGCGAGCGCGCGTAGTGCGTAGGTGGTCTTGCGTGTGATGGTCAATAGCCTAGTAAGTCGATGGGATAAATTACTAAGGCTTGAATGTCAACTACTACCGAAGAACACACGCGGCGCAGTTCAAAATTTTTCAGTACTTCCCGAGACTTGAAACATCACCAGCGATCACGCCGTTCGTGCCATGGGAGCCCTTGGGGTACCTGGCAGCTCCAGCAGCAGCGAGCGAAACCGCGAAAAGCCGAAGCGGCGAACCAACAGGCAGCGGCGGCCGAAGGTGCGTGCGTGACGTCGCGCCGCGAGCACAGCCGCGTGACTGTTCACGTCCGTGATCACGATGACCAGGTCCGAGCGCTCGACGAGCGCCTCCAACGTATCACCGCCGCGCCCCGACATGTCTCCGCTGTGCACCTCGAACGAGTGCCCGTCAGCCTCGGCAAGCGCCGAATAGCGGTGTTCTCCCCGTTCGACTCCTCCAACTAGACCTATGTGCATGATGACGACTCCTCAGTTGCAACGGCCCTAGGAAATCGACTGGCCGCGCCCGCGCGGGGCTTGGCGACGAACTGGACGCGCACGTCGCGAGAGCGCGCGACGAGCGCCTGCACCAGTTCGAAGACCGCGTAACGCGCAGCCTCTGAATTGCCCACCGCAGCGATAACTTGCAGCGCCGAATCCGCGGCGTCGCTGGCAACCACTCGCACGGCTGGCTCGAAACGCTCACGCGGCGATGTGGTCGGGACCAAACGAAACGAGCGCGCCAGTGAACCCGTCTCGAGCTCCTGCCGAAGTTCAGTGCCGAGCGCTTCGGTCGAGAGTTCCAGCTCAACACCGAGCAGCGCCTGGCGCAGCGCCGTCGGCGCCGCGGCACGCCTGCGAGACTGCGCAGACAAACTGGCTATTTGCATGAACGGCTCCAGCGAAAACCCGATGTAAACAGCCGAAAATCGGCCAATCCAATCGGGGGACACGTGTCCACTATAACAGACAGGAACGCTCAAACAAGACATCACTCGTCTTTCGGCCATGCGCATCCATCCACACGAGCTAGAGCCTAATGATTGCGAGCACTTGCAAGGCAGGCTCGGGCGCGCAGCTAGGCACGGCTCCAAAGCTCGGAATGCGCATCCTCCAGCGAATGCACGCACCCGTCGTGTCCAGTCTGGCAGAGCCGAAGCTCTGCGAACGGGCTCAGGGCGTGATCGGAAAGCCCGCGGCGGCAGGGAGTGCGCGGGTACTGGGGCCGGAGGAGGACGCGGGTAGAGGACGCTGCTCAGGTCGCGGAGCGCGCGGAAGAGGCGCGGAGCGCGCGGCTCGGCGGTCGCGAGGAGCAGGCGCTGCGACGGGCTTTGCGGCGACGACGGGCACCGGCGCAGGACCCGGCTTAGAAGGTGCAGCCTTCGTTGGTGTTGGCTGCGCTTTGGCCGGCGCTGCGTGTGCGGTTCTTGGTTGCGATTCGGCTCGCGCAGCGTCGCTTGCTGGAGGGGCAGAAGGCGCGATCACAACTGGCGAACGCGGCTCGACTGCGCGCGCATCGGCGCTCGGGGGCTCGACTACGGGCCTATCGGCACGCGGGGGCTCGACTGAGGGCGCATCGGCAGGCTGCGGCAGTAAGTCGCCTTGCTCGCTATTGGGACGCTCCGCGGCGTGCGACACATCGGCAGCTCGAGGTACTTCAGGCGTCAATGCTCCGAGCTGCGCGACGAGTACAGGAGGCTCTTCGAGTGGCGCCCGTGGAAACAAGAGCTGCTTGCCGAAGATGAGCACGCTGGCAACTGCAAGACCGCCGACGATGCGCGTGACGATGCGGCGCAAGTTTGCGCGGCGCTCGAGCTGAGCCCTGCTGATGCGCGGCCGCGCTTCGAGCTCTTCTTGTTGCGCTTCGACCGCAGCCCGTGCTGCCGCTTGCTCAGCGTGATGGTGGCCCGCAGCGAAGAAGTCATCGAACTCCAGCGTTTCGCTGGGCGGCGGCGGTGTGCGCGAGGCTGGTGAAGATTCTTGCCATTCGTCTCGGTCGTGCCGAACGTCACGCTCGTCGCTACGGTTGATGTCGGCCGCAGCGGGCACATTGGCCTCAGCGCTTGGCTCAGTTGCCGCGAGGAAGTCCGCAGCAGCGGGCGGATCCGGAACCTCAGCGGCGAGGGAGTTCGGAGCTGCGAGAAGATCCGGAGCGTCTGAGTGCGGCTGTGAGTCGGGCGAGTGCGGCTGTGAGTCGGGCGGCTCGTGAGCGTCAGGCAGCTTCGCAGCAGGTTGCTCTTGCGCGAGGGCGAGCGCCGGCTGCGACGTGCGTGCGTCCAACCTGGCCTTTCGAGCTTTCTTCGATCGGCGACGACTCATGCGCGCCTCATCGCGTACACACCGTTGTTGCTGAGACTGCGCTTGCATGAACGCAGAGAACGCGCGCGCCGCAGCAAGGATTCAACCAACACGTGCGCCAGAGTCACCGCTCTGCTCCGAAATCAGGCAATGTTTGGCCTCACGTCGCGATTCGACACCACTCGAGAAGAGAACGAAATCAAGCCGTCCCCTTACAGCCGGCCGGAAGCATGAGCGCAAAGAGAGTCTACGTCCAGGAGTGCTCTCGCTGCTCACCTATCAGGCAGCACACATCAACTTGCGACAAATTTGCCACTGTGCACGAGCGACGCATTTTTTCTATGAGGCCGTCCGAAAATGGCGCGTGCGCAGTCCATCTTACTGGACAGGCCATCAGACGATCTCTACCCATCTTGCGCCAGGGATTTTGACGGCTCGGTTCTGGTTCATCTGCGTACTTTGGTGCTGCGGGCTCGGGCTGCTGGCATTGCCGGCGATCGGCGCTGAAGCGCGCAAGCGCGTCGTGGTGCTGACGAGCAACTCTGGTGACGATGTGCGCACAGCGCGAGCCACTTTGGATGCGACACGCACATTGCTCGCGGAGTTGGCGGTCGATTTGGTGCTCACGCCCGGCCCGCGTGGCCACGAGCTAGCGGCGACGACCGAGCGCGCCCGCCGCGCCGTGAGTGATAACGACGCGGTGGCGGCCGTTTGGCTGGAAGAGCAGGAGCACACTGTGGTCGTGTACTTCTACGAGCGTGCTCACGCGCGGCTTTTGACTCGGCGTGTGGAGGTGAGTGAATCGGAAGCTGCTGCTGCAGAAGAAGTCGCTGTGGTTCTGCGTTCGGCTGTTGGCGCCGCGCTCGAAGGCGCCGATCTGATGATGACCGAGATCGCAGTGCCACAGGTATCCAAGCCGGAATTGCCAAGTGCGCCGCCGCCTCCGCCACCTCCAATGCGCGCCCGCACAGGATCGCAGGGTGAGCTCAGCTTCGGTTATGCCGGTGAAACGGTTTCGGGTGATGCGAACTGGCAGAGCGGCGCGCGCCTCGCGCTCGTGTTTGCACCGGCTGAGTCGGTCGCGCGCATCGGGCTGAGCGTTGCGTTATGGCAGACGCTGGAGGTCGAAACAGAGGCGGCTAGCCTGCGGGTGCGGCGTTATCCGGTCTCGATTTCGGCGGGTATTGGCTGGGCAAATCAGAGATTCGAACTGCGACCCGAACTCGCTGCGGGCGCCGAGTACGTGCGGCGCAGCACGGAGCGTACCGCCTCGACGTTGAGCGCGGAACCTCCGAGCGGGCGCTGGCTTTGGAGCGTGAGCGGGCGGGTGCGCGGGCAATATGCGCTCGCCCCTCGGGTGCGCGTGTACGCAAGCGGAGGCCTGCAATGGCTACTGAACCCACACGATGAGGTCGTGCTCGGGCCAGTGAAATCCGAAACTCTGCTCGCCTGGGCACCACTTAGGCCTCTGGCAGAAGCGGGCCTTTCCGTTCAAATTTGGTAGTCCGGCAGGAAAAACCGCCCGCTTCTCCGCTGTGCCGCCACTGGTGGACGAAACGTGCTGCGCCCCAATGGCAGACGTAAACGTCTTCCGCCCTGCTCGCAATGAACGCCCAGAAACCGAAAGACAGCCTCGAGCTGGTCACGTTAGCCGCGGCCGGCGATCCCGAGGCGCGTCAGGCACTCGTGGCCAAGCTGCGTCCTCGCGTGCACACCATCGCGCTCGCGATTCTGGGCAACTTGCCAGACGCCGAGGACGCGTCGCAAGCGATCATGTTGGAGATCCTGTCCTCCGCGCACAGCTACCGCGGCGACAACTTGCTCGCTTGGGCGGATCGCATTGCGGCGCGCACGGCCATGCGCCACGCGCGTAAACGCCGAGTCCGCGCGGCTCAGTGCGATAGCGAGCTCGACGTAGAAGATCTGACTCGCGCCAGCAGCGACGCGTTTGCGGAACATGAAATTCCAAGACCGCTGGCGCAGTACTTGGCAGCACTGCCCGAAGCGCGCCGGGTGGCGCTCGTGCTGCGCCACGTGATGGACTACTCCGTCGACGAGATAGCAGAGCTTACCAACGTGTCTCGCAACACAGTGAAGGACCGGCTGCTGCACGCACGAGAACAAATGCGTCGACTAATCCGGCGCGACATGATGATCGCGACGGCGCAGCCGGGGAGGAAGCCATGACCACGAATGAGTGCGACCGCTGGGCAAGCTTGGCGGATCAGGACGCGCTCGGTGAGGTGTTGTCCGTGGCGGATGCGCGTTTCCTGCGGGACCACGCGCAGCACTGCGGCTTCTGTCGCGCAGAGAGCCGCGCGTACGACTCGCTGGCAGGCGCGCTGCGAGATGAAACCAAACTCACTGAACCGTTTGCATTACTCGACGCCGGTCGGGTTGGTTGGCGCGAACGCTTCGGGGCTCGCTCGGCCCGCGTGAAGTGGCTCGCTACCGGGCTCGCGGCGGCTGCAGCGCTAGCGCTCATTCCGGCCGTGAAGCGTGCGCTCGCGCCGACGTCTGCAGCGATCGCTTCGGCAGCGCCATCGGCGGCGACGCTGGTGCTTCGCGCTGGCCAGGCAAATGTGAACGGCGGGGCGAGTCGTGTGGGCGAGCAACTCGCTCCAGGCAATCGCGTCGACGTCGAGCACGGGCGCGCCTGTGCAGGCTTCGAGCCGGGCGTTTGGGCTTGCTTGGGTGATCGCAGCAGCGTGGAAGTCGGCGCGCTCGGCGAACATCGCAGTCTCAAACTCTTGCGTGGGCGCGTGTTGGCGAGGCTCGAGCCACAGCCAGCTGGGCGAACGTTTGCCGTGGAGGCAGTGCGCGTCAGTGTATTGGCCAAGGGCACGCTGTTCGCCGTCGAGCTCGATGCGCAAGACACGTTAGTGCGACTCTATGAAGGCAGCGTCCAGCTGCGTGCCGTGGACGGTCGCGAGCTCACGTTGCGTGCACCGGCCGCAGCTCGCGTCGGAGCCCAAATCGAGGCGCGCCTGCTGCCGGACCGGGCGCCGCCCCAAGATCAGGAGCTGATCGCGCTCTCGCGCATTGGCGCTAAGAGCGCTGACAGCCGTCTGGCCGTAACGTCGCTGCCCGCCGGCGCGCAGGTCTCATTGGATGGAACCGTGCTGGGGCCTGCGCCCATCTCTGCGCTCGTTCCGAACGGCGCGGTGCGCTTGGGAGTGGAGCTCGGCGGATATGCACCTGTCACCGAGCGCATCACGCTCTCACCCGCTTCGAGCACAACGCGCGACTACGAGCTCAGCGCACTCGAGGGTGCTGCGGCGAACGAGGTCAATTCACGTCTGCCCACGCCACGTGCCGGCACCGAAGCTGCTGGAGAAAGCGTGGCGCGTGCGACTCCGGCAGAGCTGCTGACTCGCGCTCGTTCGGCTCGCGCAGCAGGCCGCTACGCGGACGCCGCTCGGCAGTATCGTCAATTGCTGCAGGTGTTCCCGCAGAGCGACGAAGCGCGGGTGTCGCTCGTATCGCTGGGCGAGCTGTCTTTGTCGGAGCTCGGCGACGCTCGCGCGGCGCTGCAGTCGTTCGACGCCTACTTGAAGCATGGCGGCGGTCTCACACAAGAAGCCCGCTATGGCCGCATCCGCGCGCTCGGGCGCCTCGGGCGCCGTGGCGAAGAGCGGTCCGCCATCGAGTCGTTCCTCAACGACTATCCGAAGAGCGTGCAGGCGGCGAGTCTGCGCGCGAAGCTCGAGAACCGTTGATGCGAGCCGCGCTCGGCTGCTTGCTGGGGCTACTTGGCTGTTCCGGAGCACCGGACGTGGTTGCGCGCGTTCACGACGACTACGACCCCAATCGCCCTCCAACGACGCTCGCTTTGAGCGGCGACCTATTCGCGCACGATCCGAGCGTCATCGAAGCGAACGGAAAAGTGTACCTCTTCTACACGGGCGCTGGAATTCGCACGAAAGTCTCCGATGACTTCGTGAGCTATCGCGCGGGGCCTAGCGTCTTTGACGCAAACCCGGCGTGGATCGCCGAACGTGTGCCCGACGCGACCGATCTCTGGTCACCCGACATCGCGTACTTCGGAGGCGAGTACCACCTCTACTACGCAGCTTCCACGTTCGCGAGCAGACGCTCCTGCATTGGGCACGCAACCAGCTCGAGCTTGGGCGAACGAATTGCGTTTCGTGATCGCGGCCCAGTGATTTGCTCGAACACCGGCACGACCGCCGACGACTTCAATGCGATCGATCCGAACCTGATTCTGGACGGAGACAAACCTTACCTGGCGTTTGGCAGCTTCAGCGGCGGGCTGAAATTGGTAGCGCTCGACGCAGCGGGCGAACGCCCCGTAGGCGAATTGATTCCTATCGCTGCCCGCTCATCCGACAACCCCGCAGTGCAAGCCGCGTACGTGAGCGCGCGCGCCGGCTACTATTATTTGTTCTCGTCATTCGATCTGTGTTGCGACGGAGCGAACAGCAGCCATCGCTTGATGGTAGGCCGCTCGTCCGCGCTCGCCGGCCCGTACGTCGATCGAGCTGGCAAAGCCCTGCTGGACGGCGGGGGCAGTTTGGTCCTGGAGAGCAACGAGCGCTGGCGCGGGCCCGGCAGCAACAGCGTGCTCTATCGCGCAGGCAAGGCTTACAACGTCTACCATGCGTACGACGCTGACAACGACGGCGCCGCCACGCTGCGCATCGGCGAACTCGCCTGGGACGCTGTGGGTTGGCCAATCTCCGGCGGTCCCTGAAATTGCCCGCATTTGGTGGGTGTACGCCTCGCGCTTTCTGGAGCGATGCGCCTCCGCTCGCGCTCTGTGCTAACCGGGGCGCGTGATTCGGCTCGATTCGGTAACCAAGCAACACGGCCGCCAAGTTCTGTTCCTCGACGCCTCGTGCGCCCTGTTCCGTGGCGAGAAGGTTGGTCTGGTCGGACCCAACGGCGCCGGCAAATCCACGATCTTTCGCTTGATCGTCAAGGAAGAGACCCCCGACGCCGGCCAGGTCGCCGTCGATCGCGGTACCAGCATCGGTTACTTCAGCCAGGATGTCGGCGAAATGAAGGGCATGAGTGTGGTCGCAGCCACGCTGCTCGGCGCCGGTGCAGTCGCCGCGGCCGGTGAGCGCCTGAAAGCATTGGAGCATGCGCTCGCCGATCCGGCGCAAGCAGACAATCTGGACCAGCTCGTGACCGAGTTCGGTGAAGCTCAAGCTCGCTTCGAAGAGCTGGGTGGCTACGCGCTCGACGCACGCGCCCGCGAGATTCTGGCAGGGCTCGGTTTCAGCGAGCATATGATCGACGGCGACGTCGGCGCGCTGTCGGGCGGTTGGAAGATGCGCGTGGCGCTGGCGCGCATTCTGCTGATGAAGCCGGACGTCATGCTGCTCGATGAGCCCACCAACCACCTCGACATCGAGTCGATCTTGTGGCTCGAAAAGTTCCTGCAGGGCTTCGACGGCGCGTTGATGATGACCTCGCACGACCGCGAGTTCATGAACCGCATCGTCACCAAGATCGTCGAGATTGACGGGGGTGAGCTCACCACCTTCAGCGGCAACTACGAGTTTTACGTTCGTCAGCGCGCTCAGCTCGACGCGCAGGCGGAGAGCGAGTTTTTGCGACAGAAAGCCATGCTAGCCAAGGAAGAAGCGTTCATCGCACGCTTCAAGGCGCGTGCGAGCCACGCCGCGCAGGTGCAATCGCGCGTCAAGAAGCTCGAGAAAATCGAGCGCGTGGAGCCGCCGAAGCAACGGCAAAAGCTCCGCTTCGACTTTCCCGAGGCGCCACGCTCCGGCGAAGACGTGGTGAAGTTCGAGGGTGTCAGCAAGGCCTATGGCAAGCGCGTGATCTACTCGAACTTCGACTGGCTGGTACGCCGTAAGGAGCGCTGGTGCGTGATGGGCGTGAACGGTGCGGGCAAGTCCACGTTACTGAAACTCGCTGCCGGCACGCTCGAACCCGATTCGGGGCGAGTCAGCTTGGGTGCCAGCGTGCAGCTCGGTTACTTCGCGCAGCACTCGATGGAGCTCCTGGACGCGGAGGCTACCGTTTGGGAAACGTTGGTGGCCCGCTTTCCTATGGCGTCGATCGGCTCATTGCGCACGCTGGCCGGCGTGTTCGGCTTCAGCGGCGACGCCGTCGAAAAGTCATGCCGGTTCCTGTCCGGCGGCGAGAAGGCGCGCCTGGTTCTGGCGATCATGCTCTACAACCCTCCCAACTTCCTGGTGCTCGACGAGCCGACCAACCACCTCGACATGGACACCAAACAAATGTTGGTCGAGGCGCTCGCGAACTACGAGGGCACGATGCTGTTCGTGTCGCACGATCGCCACTTCTTGCGCCAGCTTTCCAACCGAGTGCTCGAAGTGAACGCCGACGGCGTGCGCCTGTACGGCGGAGGCTATGGCGAGTACGTGCAAGAAACCGGGCAGGAAGCGCCCGGCGTGCGCAGCTGAGCTCGCAGCGCCAACCTCACAGGCCGCTGCGAACGCGCAGACGCGAGTCCTTGCCCGGATCAGCAGGATCTGTGTCGACTTGAGGCGAAGCCGGAGCGGCCCGATTGCGCAGAAGGCCGATCGTAAGTTTCGCTTCTTGGCCGTCGACCACCACGCGACGCGGAGCAAAACCTCTGCGAGCAACTTCGACCGCGACGCGTTTGCCGGCGGGCACGTTGATCACGAAGGGCGGCCCTGGTTGAGCGACCCCTGCGATGAGCACCTTGGCATCCCAAGGCACCACTTCGATCACGACTGGGCTTGCTACCCCTGGCTCGGGTGGCGGCGCGGGCTCTTCGATCTTTGCCGGCGAAGCTGCCTCCGCTTCGAGCGGCGGCGCGATCTCAGGCTGGATTGGCGGCGCAGCCACGGGAGCTTCCCCCATGGGCGCTGGCTCACTCGCCGCAGCCACGCTTGCTTCGGGTGCGCCCGTCAACTTGACCGACACTTCCGGCGAAGACTCGGCTTTTGGTGAGGGCCGGTGCGCCGCGATGTACGCGCCCAAAATGGCGCCGACCAGCACGATCGCCGCGCGACGCCGCGTGGCCGAATTGAACCAAACCGGCTTCGGTAGCTCTGGGGCGCTCTCCGCGGATGCACGCTTTGGCCGCGCCCCGCCCACCGCCGCGCGCAGCGATGGCTCCGAGCTTGCTGCTGCCGACAGTGCCACAGGAGCTTCCGTGCTTTTCCCGTCCGAGTCTTCGGATGTCAGCGCCCGAGGCGCAGTCGCTGCAAAGTCGGGAGGCGGCGCAATGCTCGCATCGGGCGCCGGTGGAACGATCTGCGGAAAGCGCGCAGCCGGAGGGGGACGCAATTCCCGGGCAGACAACGTCGGCTCGGGCGGAAGCGGAGTATCAGACTCGAGCGACGCGGGGTAGCTCGCCGGCTCGCTTTCATCCCACCAGCGATCAGGTCGATCTCGATCGCCCGAGTAAACGACAACCATCGGCCGCGGTGGATTCGAGAGAGGACGTGCGCTCGGCTTCCAATCCGGACGCACCGGACGAATGCTGGAGCGTTTGCGAGCACCCGACTCAGAATGCGGCGCATCACCAGTCGCGTGCGATGGCGCATCGGCGCTCAACTCCGATGGCGCATCGGCGCTCAACTCCGATGGCGCATCGGCGCTCAACTCCGATGGCGCATCGGCGCTCGGCGGGTCGGAAGGCAAGCTCGCCGCGCTGGTCGCAGTTGGGCCGACGGAACTGTCCCCAGGCTGAGCAGCTTCTTCCCCGGAGCCGTAGCGATCCGAAGTCACCTCCGAATCAGGGCTTGGCTTGGAATCGACACTTTGCTCGGGGTCGGACATGGCGCTCAGCAGCCCAAAGACTGCTCGGATGTCCCAAATACATCAAGTATTTCAGCGTTTGGCAGCTCTCAACTGCGGCAAAAAGCGATTTTCGCAGCACGGCGCGAACGGCGCTCTTCGCCGCTCAGGTTGTGGCTTGGCGTCTTCGTTGCTCCCAGCAGCGGGGACAGTACCACTGGGGAAGCTTCTTGCCGTCGGGCCCAACGCTCAGCACCATTCGCCACGAATGTTTGACGCTGATGAGCGTGTAGCTCGTCGACGCCTCGGGCGAGAGGGCACTGCAGTTGACGCAACGCTGACGTCGGCGTTCTTCCTGTTCCGACATTTCTTAAGGAACGATTCTTACACGACGGACTCGAGATTGCATCCATGAACTTTTCACAGTGAAGGGTGGGACGGTGTGGGCAACTCGCGCTTTCGCTTACACGTTCCGATTATTGTTCTCGCGTGCACAGCAACGGCATTCAGTTCACTCGCAATTGCCGCTGAGCCTGAACGAGCCGCGCCCGCCAATCCGTCTCTCGTAGCTCCCAAGCTGCTTTCGGATCCGACCGTTCCCTATCCCGACGCCGCGCGTGGGGACGCTGTCGTTCGATTGCGCGTGACCGTGGATGCGAACGGTAACGTAAAAAGCGCGGAAGCGGACGAGCCGAACGAACCTTTCTCTTCGGCAGCCGAAGCTGCGGTGCAAACCTGGACGTTCGAACCTGCGCTCCGCGACGGGCGCGCGATCGTCGCCACCATTGCCGTCGAGATCACGTTCCGCGAGCCGCAAGTAGAAGAAGCCGCACCCGCTCCAGATCTGCAATCCGACAATCAATCCCCAGCCAGTGAAGCGGCAACAGCCGCGCCAGCCATTCCGAAACAGCCACCAGCAGAAGTGCTCGTGCTCGGGCAACGCCCAGAGCCTTCTCGCAGCGCGACCTTGAGCCGCGCCGAGGTCAGGCAAATCCCAGGCACGTTCGGCGATCCGTTTCGCGCCATCGAAGCACTGCCCGGAGTGACACCAGTAGTATCCGGATTGCCTTTTTTCTTCGTGCGCGGCGCTCCGCCGGGGAACGTCGGCTACTTCCTGGACGGCGTGCAATTGCCGCTTTTGTTTCACGTCGGCGCAGGTCCGTCCATCGTTCATCCAGGGCTCATCGAGCGCGTCGACTTGTTCCCCGGCGGCTATCCGGCGCGCTTCGGGCGCTTCGCGGGAGGCATCGTTTCGGGCGAGACAGCGCTGCCGAGCTCGAGCGTTCACGGCGAATACAACGTGCGGCTGTTCGATGCCGGCGCGCTCTTGGAGGCGCCGTTTGCCGAGGGTCGCGGCTCGGCATTGGTATCAGGGCGCTACTCGTACACGGCGCTGTTGCTGTCGCTGCTGTCGCCGGACTACACACTGAGCTACTGGGACTACCAAGCGCGGCTCGGCTACGACGTGGGCAAGCGCGACCGCCTCACGCTGTTCGCCTTCGGTTCGTACGACTACCTGGGCCAAAAGGCCAACGACACGACGCTGACTCTGTTCGGCACCGAGTTTCATCGCGTGGACGTGCGACACGATCACGCGCTCGCTCGCGGCGGCAATCTTCGCAACGCCTTCACCCTGGGCATCGATCGCTCCGAAACTCAGGAAGGGCGCTTCGTGCGCTCTCGCAGCGCTGCCACGCGCACTGAGCTCGACCTGCCACTTTCATCGACGACGCGCCTGCGCGCCGGCAGCAACTTGTCCCTCGCCTACTACGACATCGAGCTCGGCCCTGCCGATCTGTCTTCTACAGTGAACAGCATCGCAGCGCTGTTTCCCTCACGCACCGACATGGCCCTCGGCGTGCGAGCGGACGTCGTCTGGCAAGCTCTACCGCGCCTCGATGTAACACCCGGCGTACGCATCGATTTGTACGGCTCAGAAGGCACCACGGCCATCGGCATCGATCCGCGGCTGTCGTTGCGGACCGAGCTCACCAAGCGTATTCACCTGAATGCGGCGCTCGGCATCGCGCACCAGCCGCCGGCGTTCGTTGTGCCGTTGCCGGGCTTTCAACCCGGAGGTCTGCGCGGCGGCCTGCAGCGCGCATTGCAGGAAAGCTTCGGAGTCGAAGCCGAGCTGGGAGCCGGCACCACGGCGAGCGCCACGCTATTTCAGAATGCCTTCTTCCAGATGAGCGATCCACTCGGCGCAACCGAGCCGCGCGTCGCAGGTTGCCCACCCGGCGCGTTTCCCACGCAAACTCTAGCTGGCGATCGCCTCATTCAAGCGACCAATCCGCCCCCCTGTCGCGATCGCTTCGACCCAGGCACGCTCGGCCCTGACAATTCGGGCGGCGGCGGCCAAGCTTCCACGGGTGGAGGCAACGGAGCCCGCGTGCTCCGCGCATTCGAAGTGCGCACCATGGGTCAGTCCTACGGGCTCGAGCTCTACATCAAGCGCGCGCTCACCAGTAAACTCGGCGGCTTTCTTTCGTACACATTGTCGCGCTCCACGCGCAGCTTCGAGAACCGGCGCTACGTGGCAACATTCGATCGCACGCACGTCTTCAACGCAGCGCTAGCTTACGATCTGGGCCGCGGCTTTCGCGCTGGCGGCCGTGTCATGTTCTATACGGGCTTGCCGGCTGTTGCGACGCCCGACAACCCCGACGGCGGACGCCTGCCTGCGTTTTTCCGCCTCGATTTGCGGCTCGAGAAGCGCTGGCGCCTCGGCGAGAACGCCTGGATTTCTGCTGTCGCCGAGTGGCTCAACGCCACGCTCAGCAAAGAAGCGCTGTCGACTCGTTGCACGTTGGCAGGCTGTGAGGCCATGACAATCGGACCTATCACCATTCCGAGCTTGGGCGTCGAAGGAGGCTTTTGATGGAACCACTCAGCTTGCGTCAATTCGGCATGCGGCAACTCGCAGCCATTATCGCGCTGCTCGGGTTCGGCTGCAGCGGAGCAGGCGCGAGCAATCCCACGAAAACCTGCGACACCAAGTGCCAGGCCGAAGTCGCTGCGCGCGGAGTGCGTGAAACACTGAAGCTCGCCTATAACCTCACGCTGAACGGCAAACCTGTCGGCATGCAAGACGCTTCTCACGCGTGCCTGGGCGGGGACGTGCGCGTATTCGGCGAAGCCAGCTCCAATCCCGAGCAAGGCTCCACCCACGTGGAGCTGACTTACACCTTCAACGACTGCGCCTATCGTCAGGTCGACTCCGAACAAGAGGAGAACTACGATCTCAGGCTGCGCGGCGACGTGCACCAAAGCGGAGTGCTCACCGTGCAACCTACCGCTCCTACGGCGCTGATCATCACCAGCGAGTCCCTCGAAATCGAAGGCAGCGTGTTCGATCCGCCCCTGCCGTATGACGAACCCGCTTGCCGACTGGAGCTGGCGCAGAGCGGCAATAAGCTAAGCGGCACGATGTGTGGACAGCCCGTCGGCGTATCGCTGTGACGCAGCGGAGTTCTCTGGCGATTGGCGTACCGCTGTGACGCAGCGAGGTTCTCTGCTAAGCCTCCCGAGCCCTTAAACCGGAGCGACCCATGCCCGCGCTTGCTTCCCGTTTCATCGCGCTCATCGTGCTCATTATCCCCGTCGCTTGCGGCGGCAGCGGCGACAAAGATCCCAACGTGGGCGATCCGCTCGCCAACGCCGACGTCGTGCGCTGCGACATGCCCGAAGATCACGTGTGCCGCGAATATCAACGCGGCAAACAGGGCAACGCCACCGCCTTCGTAGATTTGCCTGCGGCTCGTTCCACCTGTGCGGGAGGTTGGCCCGGTGGCTCCAGCGCGGGCGGCGTCTTCAGCGAAGGACTTTGCTCGCAGGATGACACGCTCGGTCGTTGCGTAACCCAAACACACACACTGCCGCGCCTCGTCACGCTCGATTACTACTATACGAACTTCGCCGACACTGCGACGCGCGCCGAACCCATCGAGTTTCTCAAAGACGTGTGCGCCGCCGTCCAGAAGAACGCCGCGGCGGGCGGCGTCGAAGTGACGAGCATCTTTCAGATCCCTCCCTTCTGAGGCCGGCGACCTTCTCGAATCATGTGGCAAGGCTCGCGCATCGCCGTCGTAGTTCCTGCGTACCGTGAAGAGCGCCTAATCGCGCGCATGCTACGGCGCGTACCTGCTTACGTCGACGCCATCTTCGTGGTCGATGACGCCAGCCCCGACGCAACCTTGGCTGCCGCGCGTGCAGTCGGCGACGCTCGCTTGCGCCCGCTGCGTCACGACCACAATCAAGGCGTCGGCGCGGCCATCGTCACCGGCTATCGCGCCGCGCTCGCCGAAGGTCACGACGTCATCGCCGTCATGGCTGGCGACGATCAAATGCACCCAGACGATCTCGAAGCCGTGATCGCTCCCGTCTCGCGGGGCGAAGCCGACTACGTCAAAGGCAATCGCTTCGTTCACCGGGACGCACGGCGCATGCCTCTCTTGCGTCGCCTGGGTGGTGAAGTGCTCTCGTTCTCCACCCGCCATGCCACCGGCCTCCAGGTGAGCGACACCCAGTGCGGCTACACAGCGATCTCCGCGCAAACCTTGAGACGCTTACCCCTCGGCGAGCTTTGGCCACGCTACGGCTATCCCAACGACCTCTTGGGCCTGCTCGGTGGTCACCGCGCGCGCGTCAAAGAAGTGCCCGTACGCCCCATCTACGCCGACGAAGCCAGCGGCCTCCGCGCTTTTCACGTCGCTAGCATCCTCGGCGTCATCGTGCGGCGCTACCTGCGTGAGCGGCGCCGCACCCCAGCCAGCAGCTAATCCTTCACGAGCGTCACGCCGCTCGCTGCGAGCCCAAGCTCGCCATCACGAAGCGATCGCACGTTCGACCAATGTTTCGGCGTAGCGCAGCGCATGGTCGAGATCGAAACACTCGTCGATCTCGCCCGCCTGCAGCAGAGCCGCAACCTCCGCGTCCGCTTTCAAGAACTCGCGGAACGCGCCTTCGCCTTGAAATGCACGCATCGCGCTGCGCTGCACCATCTCGTAAGCGCGCTGCCGCGGCAGCCCCTTATGCACCAGCGCCAACATCACTGCTTCGCTGAAGAACAACTCGCCGGTCAAGTCGAGATTCCGCTTCAAATTCGCGGGATACACCACCAACCCCTCCACCAACCCCGTCGCGCGCTCCAACATGAAGCCCAGCGTCGTCGTTGCGTCAGGCGCAATCATCCGCTCCACCGATGAATGCGAAATATCCCGCTCGTGCCACAACGCAACGTTCTCCAGCGCCGGCACCACCGCACTCCGCACCACGCGCGCCAGCCCGCACAAATTCTCACTCAACACGGGGTTCCGCTTGTGTGGCATCGCGCTCGAACCCTTCTGACCCTTGTTGAATTTCTCCTCGGCCTCGCCCACCTCCGTGCGCTGCCAGTGCCGCACGTTCGTCGCCAACCGCTCGATGGCCGTCGCCACTACCGCCAGCGCACTGAAAAAGGCCGCATGCCGATCGCGCGCCACCACCTGCGTGGACACCGTCTCCGCCTGCAGACCCAGCGCGCTCAGCGCCTGCTCCTCAATCGCCGGAGATAAGTGCGCGTAGCTCCCCACGGCACCCGCGATCTTGCCGACCGCAATCTCCTCGCGAGCACGCACCAACCGCGTTCGCCCGCGCTTCACCTCTGCCAAATGCCCCGCCAGCGCCACCCCGAACGTCACCGGCTCGGCGTGAATCCCATGCGAGCGTCCAATCATCGGTGTCCGCGCATGCTCTCGCGCCCGCGCCGACAACGCCGCGATCAACCGATCACAACGCGCCAACAACATGTCCGCGGCGCGCACCAGAAGCACCGCCAAACTACTGTCCAACACATCACTCGAAGTCATCCCGCGGTGCAACCAACGCGCCGGCTCACCCGCGAGCTCCTCCACGTGCGTCAAAAACGCGATCACATCGTGCCGCGTCGTCGCCTCGATCTCCTCGATGCGCCGCGGATCCAAACTAACATTCTTGGCCCGAATCGCGCGCGCCGTCCCGCTCGGCACCAACCCAGCGCTCTCCATCGCCTCACACGCGGCCAGCTCGACCTCCAGCCAAACGTTGTAGCGAGTTTTCTCGGACCAAAGCTCGACGAATTCTTTCGGGGAGTAACGCGGAATCATGGAAGGGACGCCTTGCTACCACGAAACATTTTTGGCGTTCCGCATTTCTCCGCGCTCGCGCCCATTCAGCCAAAACCACGAACCTTTCCGCAAGTTTCGGGCAGTTGCGATGCGCAGGCCCCAAGCGAGCGCCACGGCAGCGAGCCGGGATGCCGCTTCAGGAACAACTATCGCTCAAAGAACCTGCAGGGTACATCCGAGAGCCTCGCATTCAGAGATCGGCAGACCCTCACATGCGGGGGCCGTGCCGTGGCACCGCGTCAAGGTACAAGAGCTCACCTGCGCACAGTTCAAAGGCGTGAGGTTCGCACAGTTGGGATTGTCGCCGATGCAAGCTTCTGAACCCACTTCGCAGCCTGAGATCATCGGGCACATGGCCAGGGAGTACTTGCTACACGGGGTTGGCGTACCAGTGCACTGAGTTCCAAGCGGATAGACCTTGCACCAGGGCGTACTTTCGAAGTCCCGCTGAACACAACCCACCGGCGCCTTTCCAGCGCACACCGCGGTGTCCCAGTAGCAGTTCTTAATTGCCCCACATTTCGCACGATCGCGCGCTTCCTGACACATCAGTGCGCCGGTGCTGTCGCTAAGAGCACCGGCAAAGTGACACTCTCCAATGTGGCAGCCCGACGTATGGTTCGCCGTATCTAGCTCACAAGTCTCGACGGACCGGAGATGGCACGGCACGGGTGCGCCGAGCACAAGCGACTCCCACACATAAGTCGTTTCGGACCACGGATCGAAGGTAGTGAGTGTTGTGCCTGACTCGCAGCCGAGCTGAGTCATCATGCGGCCGTCAGTTGGAGCAGCGTCAAAAACGCAGCTAAGAAGCCCGCACTCCTGTTCCAGGCAGCCGGACGGCGATGTCGGTTCGAGGGCATACACGCGGGACACCGCACGCTTCACGCACGTTTCGGCAATTTGAGCTTCGTAGACAAGGCGCTGCGTTTCAACGAACCCGTAGAACTCCGGGGTGCGCACGTAGATCACACCTGACGGGACTTGGACGGTCCCTGAGGGTGACACCTGCGCATAGCAGGTACCCACATTCCGAAGCCCTCCTGTTTGGGAGTCCACCGAAATCTGCACAGCGCCGCCAAGTTCATAACTGACCAGTCGCCACGCTCCGATGGAAGACCAGCCGCAAGCGGCGAATCCTCTAGTCGCCTTCACCGCGAACGGTGGGCAGTGGCTGCAGTCGCACACTAAACGCGTCGCAGCGCCGTCGCCCTCGCAACGAGTGCTGCCGCGCCGCCCGTCGTCGCATTCGCAAGTCGTAGTTAGGGGACAATACGCTCCGCTGCTTCCCCCACTGCCGACGTAACCGCCGACGCCAGCAGAGTCGCCGGAGTTATTCGAGCCACAGCCGGCCTGAGAAAGAATGAGCGCAGCGCTAGCTGCTAGTGCACCACGCGCGAGTTGCATTCTCCAGGTCGTGAGTTTGAACGCTGTCATGAACGGGGATCGAGAATCTTATCGTCTACATCTCGGCACGGCAAATCCTTTCTCTGCTTCATGCACCACCGCTCGAAGAGCGCCCGAATGCGAACTGCAGGACATCAACCGCTGCGTTCGGCAGCGCGGCGACGAGCAATGTGGCGCAATGTCGTGTCCGGAAATTACGGGACGATAAGTCCTCAATTGTATGACCTTGTCCGGCGTGGCTGCCAGGAGCGTCCCAATCCCATGCGCCTCGCAAACAGCTCGTCCATCGCGACGCATCCCACGCGGGTCGAAGACAGCTCCCCGATCGCGACGCATCCCACGTGGGCCGGGCTCGCGGCGCACATCATGATGGGATCGGTGAGCGCGCGATAGCCGTGCCGCGGCCGCTCGCCTGGCACCGAAGTCGTGAGATCGCGCATTTGCGCGGCTCACTGCATGGCGCGATAGACTTCGGGCGGTACTTCGAGCGCGGAGTCGAAGCGGCAGCTCATGTGGCGGTAGCCGATGCCGGCGTTTTCTCCGGGCATGCGACGGAATAGGACAGAGTGCTCGAGGTCGTCGAGGAGAATCAAGGCGCTTTCGCGCGTGGGTTGGCCGCTATCGGGTGACAAGCCATTGGCTTCGTAAGCGGCAGCGCAGGGAGCTTCACGCGAGCCGTAGAGGACGGCGAAGGCGGTGAGCAAAGTGCGCGGCCCTTCGACGTTGTCGCTCACTACGACGGGATGTCGCGTGCCCGGTTGGTAGGCAGCTACGATGCGCGGAGTGTGGGCCTTGCGTTCGGCGTCGCAGGCTGGAGGGTGCTCGCCCAAGGTGAGCTGAGTTGGCACGAGCACCGGCGCGTCGACGAGGGCGCCGTCCGCACGCAGTGGATAGATTTGCGCGTTGGCGAGTGCGCCGGTGCCATCCTGTGTTTCGAGGTAGAGCCCCGCGCGATCGCCGACGTAAGCGATGTTATCGAAGGAGACGAGGCCGAACGAAGCGGGATCGATCATGCCAGTAGCGTACGCTTCGAACGAAAGCCCTGTTGCTGTGCGGCGCGCACGCGCGAGCGCAGCGCCGCGGCCAACGAAGAGCATGGGTACGTGGGCGCCACCGACTCGCACCATTTCGGCGCGCGCTGGGTAACGCGAGTCGCGCGGCCATTCGAGGGGCGGTAAGGTTTCGACGCGCTTGCCATCGAGAAACAGTGTCGGCTGATCGGTGCGCGCGCTGTGATGTAACCGCAGATACACTCCCCCAGAAGCAATGCTGACGAGGTCAGGTTGGGCGTGTGCGGTGCGCGTGCCGTTCGTGACGTAGTCGCCCGGCCAGTACGGACCACCGTCGGCCAAACGCGCACGCACCGTTTGGCCTTCGATGAAGTTTTGCGAGACGACCTCCACGTCGGAGAGGATCGCTTTGCCCGCGACTGCTTCGGGCAGCTTGTAGCGCACGGCAGCCACGCCTTCGACTTGGCCGAGCACGGCGTAGGCGCGTTGCTCGGCGTGCGGCGTGGGATCGAGCAACGAGAGAGGTTCGATTCGACCTTTGCGCGCCACGAATAGACTCACGCTCGCGCGCGGAGGATCTTCCGCTACGGCAAACCAGGCAGCTTTGCCGATTTGAGCTTCGTGAGCGCGCGGTGCATCGCTCACGCCAGGCAAGGGCACGAAGCGGCCCGGCTCGAGCGTGCAGGCAATCGGTGTGCTCACGCGCCGATCGGCAGGCTGGCGCAAGGGCCGCAATGGCGGAGGCAGCACCACGGCTTCTTCCGCAGATTGCCCACCCCAACCGACGCGCGTGAGTTCACGGCCGATGATGCAACCGGCGGGTGCGCAGCGCACTGGCACCTCACATTGCTCCTCGTTTGGACAGAGTTCGAGCGGCAACGTGCCCGCTGGCTCGAAGGTGACGCCTCCATCCAACGACTCCCAGAGCTGGCGTGACTTGTGCGAGATCGCGATCGCGCGCAGGCCACTGGCACCAACTAGAGCGCGCTCGGCGGGTGGCTCGGCAGCGGAGAGGAGCTTGCCCTGATCGTCAGTGACCACCAACGTGCGTCGACCATAGTGCGTGAAGCCAATCGCAACCGCACCATCTTCGGCGGCGCTCAGCGATTCGATGCGCGTGCCTGGCGAACGCTCCACGAATTCGTCGTCGCTGTCGTCGGAAGCGACCTGACCCAAATCCAAATCCCGCGGCGCGAACGTGCGCCCGAAGTCGCGCGACACGAATAAGGCAAAGCGCCCGGTCTTGCTGCGACGACCAACGGCATACGCGATGCGGCCATCGCTCGAGAAGCTGAGAGCCAGCGCAACGTCGGCGAGTGAGGGCGCAGCCGAAAGCGCGCCCGCTGGCTTCATGCCGCTCTTTTGTGCGGAGGCTGAGGGCGCGGAGGTCGGCAGCGGTTCGTCCGGCAAGCGCTCGCGTTGGATGCCGCTCGCCGCGCAGCCAGAAGCACCGACGCCAGGCGGACACACGCCGCTCGCAATCCAGTGCCCGCCACTTCCAACCGCCAAGCGAAACGCCACCAGCGTGCCGTCGATACGACCGGGAATGCGCTCGAAGCGTTCGCCGGCGAGCGCGCCGCGAAACAGCTCGATCGATTGCGATAACGTGTCGGCCGCTTCGCGGAAACACGCGAAGACGAGCGTCTGTTCGAAGGCGGCAGCTCTGAGCGCGCGGCAGCCTTTCGCCGCTGGGAATGGCTTGCGCTGAAACGGACCTCCGAGCGTGCCCGAAACCGTGTCCCACACTCCGCGATCCGGACCCGCAACGAACTCGAGGTAGGTACTACCGCTGATCAGCGCTCGCCCTTCCGCCAGCGCAGCAGCGTCAGGACCACGTGGCGGCGCCGGCCAACTCGCGCTCGGTGCGGCCACCGGCAAAGCCGTTTGCCATCGCTTCTGAGTGCGATCCCAGCTGCGCTCACCGAGCGGCGTCAGCGCACGCACCTTGCCGTCGAAAGCCGTGGTGAGCTCGACGGCGCCGATAGCGGGGGCATCTAGCTTTTGCCAGACGACGCCGAAGTCTTGAGTTTCGTAAACTGTCTCGGGCGTTGCCAGCGCGAGGCCGTGACCCGAGCTTTCGAGTGCAACGCTCACGACGGCTTCGCCGCGTGGCCCAACGGCTTCCCAACTCACGCCGAAGTCGCCGCTGCGCAACAGCGCGCGCGACTGACGCACTCCAAGGATGCTGCTACCCGCCGCCGTGACCGACGTCAAAGCTTCCACGGGCGCGCTCGATCGTTCGAACGCACTCAGCGGCTCGCGAGCGACATAAGCGGTGCCGCTCGCACCAATGAACGAGTACGCGCCGTGCTCGCCCAAGACGGCGATCAACGGCTCGGGCGCCAGAATCGCTCCGGGGCGCAGCCAGCGATTCTTCGGAGAAAATTGCCAGCGCTCGCCGCGCTCCCCCACTAAAAGCTGATCGCCGTCCGACAGCGAACGGAACGCACGTGAACGCGCGCGCTCACGTGGGTGATAATAGAAGCGCGCCGGCGTTGCGTAGGCCGACGCGAGCGCCGTCTCTGCGAAGAGCGGCGCTCGCCGAGCAAAACCAGGCGGCCTCGAGTCGCGCTGTGAGCACGAGAGAAGGGCGAAGAGGCTCAGAGCGACGACGCCTGGCCTGCGTGCGGGCCTGAGCCGATGCTTCACACCTTCACGAGATCAATCAGCTTCTGCTTGGTGGTGAGGCCTACGTGTTGCGCCGCGCGCTCGCCATTCTTGAAGACCATCACGGTGGGAACGCCGCGAACGCCGTACTTGCCAGCAGTCACCGGCGATTCGTCCACGTCGAGCTTGCCTACCTTCACCTGCCCTGCGAGCTCGGTAGCCAGCTGGTCGACAATCGGCGAAAGCTGCTTGCAGGGACCGCACCAGGTGGCCGTGAAGTCCACGAGCACCGGTACACTCGAGCTCAGGACCTCGGTTTCGAAGTTCAAATCATTGAAAACTTGCACGTCTTTGGATGCCATCTGCTGCTCCGTGCCATGTGTGGCGCTGGCCTGCCAGCAAGGTTCCGGCCCGGCCGGAAAATCCTAGGGAAGGTCAGTTCGGACAAGATAATGCCGCTTCGGCGGTTGCGAAAGGTGCTGGGTCGGCTACCCCCCGGCGGTCCAGCATGAGCCGAGCCCGTACCGCACGAAACACGATGACTAAACCAGCCCGTGCCCGCGAGCCGAACAGCGAGCGTCGCCATGCGCCGTAGCAGCGAAGGTGTGCTGCCCGCGGAGGAGTTGTATTGCGAACGCGCCCCCTGGGACTCGCGGCTCGGCCTCGAGCAGGTCATCGAGGCTCTCGAGCCGTGGGTCACTGCGGAGCGCAAAGCGCGGCTCTGGTCGGTGATTGGTGCGCGCATCAGCAGCGTGACGGTCGTGATGGATGCGCCACACGATCCGCACAACGCAGCCGCCGTCGTTCGCACGTGTGAAGCCTTTGGGTTACCCGAGATTCACATCGTGCCGCGCGCCGAAAAGCCGCTGATGGCGCGCTCGGTGTCGCGTGGGGCCGAGCATTGGGTCGACGTGACGATTCACGCAAATCCGAACGCTGCGATTGCTGCTCTGCGCGCGCAGGGCTTTACCCTGGTCGCGACGCACCCCAGCGGCGAGCTCACCAAAGAGGACCTGGCGAAGGTCCCGCGCTTGGCGCTCCTTCTCGGTAACGAGCACGATGGTCTCCGCGAGGAGCTCACACGCGCCGCTGATCACAGCGTGCGCATCCCTATGCGCGGCTTCGTCGAGAGCTTGAACGTGAGCGTAGCTGCCGCTGTTCTACTTAGTGCCGCCACCGAGCAGAGAGCAGGCGACCTCGCTCTCGCACACAAGCGCGCACTCTACGCGCGTGGCCTTTATCGAAGTCTACCGCGCGCCGCGGACCTTCTCATCGCGCGTTATCCAGAGGTCGCCGCGCGAAAGCCTGCCTGATTTCGCCGCGAAACAAGGAACCCCTACAGCCTTGTGAAAATCCGCGCGCGCCGCGGTTTGTGCGTCGCTTGCCAAGCTCGCCCACTTCAAGCAATCATGCCGGGAATTTTGGAGGAGACATGCACTTAGTCATTCGAATCGCGAAGTGGTCGTTGCTCGGTCTGTCGTTGGCGCTCAGCGGCTGCGGCGGTGATGACGACAAGAAGAGCGGGGGCAACCCCGAGACGTTCATCGGCACCTGGAACGTGACCTCCGGCACCGTGACGCTCGGTGGCGACTGCGGCAACGAAACCAGCCCGCTCATGGGCAGCGTGGTGTTCACCAAGGGTTCGACGTCTGACCTGGTCGCAAACTTCGACGACTGCCCACTCAAGTTCGACGTGAGCGGCAACAACGCAACGGCGCAGGGAGGTCAGAACTGCACGGTGAGCGATTCGGGTTTCACCGGTACCCTCACCTACTCGAGCCTGATCTTCTCCTCGAGCGACGCCAAGGTCGCGACGGTGAGCGGCTCCGGCACGATTCAGCTCACCGGCGGCGGCTTGACCATCGCCTGCACGCAGTCGATCACCGGCTCGCTGCAGAAGCTCTGACCGGTTTACTTTGCACAAGCCCGGCGTGCGCGACGCCGGGCTTCGGGTGAAAGTGCGCTCACTCGATCCGCAAGTCGTCGAGCAAGAGGGCTTGCGACGGTACGCACAAGCCTTGACATGCGGGCCGCGCGATGCGCACGACGACGTCGGCGCCGCTCTCTGTGAGCGTCAGGCTGACGTCCTGTTTGACTTTGGCGTAGGGCCAGTCGACGTCGCCCGTACTCGTGCTCGTCGTATCCGTCGAGAACAGCGGTGGCTCGACGCGGATCTTGCCGCCCACGACGCCCGCTTCGATTGGAAGCGGGGCGCTGCCCGTGCTGCTCACATTAGCGAGGGCTTGTGTCGTGAGCCGGAGTGTGTTCGCACCGGAAGGCCGCGCCAAGTGCAGCGTTACCGACGCGTTCGGCGGCACGAACAACGACTTGGTACCGGTGATCGCGGGCAACGTTCCGATTTGAGAGACCACCTTCGCGCCGCCCGCAAGCGTGGCTGCCAAGCTGCCTTCGAAGCCATCTTGGGAGAACAGGCCCGGGTCAGCGAGCATAGAGACAGCCGGAGCGGAGCCTGTATTGAATCCGAGCGCCGCCAAATCCGTACCGGTCGCGCGCACCTTCCAGCTCGAAGCAAACGGCAAGATCACCGGCGTCGAAAAGTAGCCGAGCGCACCGTCGGCCGGCGTGTAGCCCGTGAGCGCCACATCGCTCGCGCCAGTGCTGCTCAAGACAACAGCGCTGTCGAGCGTAACCGGCTCGCTCGCGTGCACCGTAACGCCGTCCAGAGGATGCACATTCGTTGGCACGATGACGCTCGGCTTGGTTCTATCAGGCACACCGCTCAACTTGAAATCGAGCTCGACTCTCTCTATCACGTCGCCCCGAAACACCTCGCTCATCCCTTTGCCCGTGGCGCTAATCGAGTCAGCACTGCCATCGCCATCAGTGTCTTGCCCCTGCAACGCAATCTCGCGCACAGCCATCGTCGACAAGTTGCAAGCAGGGCCCTTGATCACCATGCCCAGCGAATCCAAGAGACCGTAGACCGTCACCACCTCGAGCTTCCGACGGAGCCGACCAGTTCGTACAGTTCCGTCGCGCCCATTGATCACAGCGAGCGAGTTAGTGGCGATGAGTGGTGAGAAGTGCATCGCAAGCGTTGCGGCAGTGCAGGTGATCTGGGCGCCGACAGCCTTCGTCACAGAAATCTCGAGCGACATATCCCACGAGCTCTCGCCAATCGGCACGTAGCCAGAGCTCGAGCCGCCCGCTCCAGCAGCACCTCCCTCCGCCGCAACATTTCCACCGGTACCGATTGCCCCCCCGGCGCCGATAGCACCACCCGCGCCAATTGAGCCACCCACGCCGATAGCACCACCCAGGCCGATTGCGCCGCCCGCATGGATCGCTCCGCCGTTGGCAATCCATCCGCCGACACCAGAGCCGCCCGAACCGGAAGTGCCGCCAGATCCGAGCGCGCCTGTGCCTCCGTTCCCTCCCAAGCCATCTTTGCCCGTAGCGCCGCCTCTACCTTGATCGTTGTCATCCGCCGTGCGCCCACACGCAATGGCGATCAGAGCAAATGCGATCCCCCACCTGATTTTCGAGTGCTCGTTCATACGTCCGACAAAGAGCAACGTACATGCCATGACAACCTCCCTTGATTCGGCCGATCTTGAGCTTCGGTCATCGCGCAACTGGCACACGGCTGGCACAACGCGACTCATTCGAGCCGCAGGTCGTCGATGAGGACGGCCTTGTCTTCACAGATCCGCGCCTCGCAATAGCTACCTTCCTCAATCAATAGCATGACGTCGGAGTCGTCGGCGGGCAGAGCAGCGCTGAACTCCATCTTCTCGCTTGCGAACGGCCACGCTTGATCGCCCGTTTGAACGGGTAGGCTCGAAACGGAGCCGGGTTGGGAAGATTTGACGGGAGTGCGGGCGACAGTCCCCGCGTCCACAAGCAGAGATGGCGCCCTGCTCGTCTTGCTGAGAGCTCGCCAGCTCAAGCGCAGCGAGGTCGCCGTGGCCGGACGCTCGAGCCGAAATGTTGCGCTTCCGCCGCTGGGGATCAACAGAGACGAGCAGCCAGACAAAGGCGAAACGCTGCCGATCGCGCCTACGCGGCGGCTCGCTACGAGCCACCCTTTCGGAGACGTCTCGAACCCGTCCTGGTCGAGGGCGCCCGGATCCGTGAGCACCTTCACGCTCGGGCTCGGCTTGAAAGGCAAGCCCGCCAGATCGGTGCCGACAGCTTCGATCTCCCACACGGAGCCGAATGGCCAAATGGCTCCTCCTCGAAACGACCGATAGGCGCCGGTCATCTCTGGATCGTAACCCGTCAGCTCAATGCGTTTGCCTTCGCCAACCAGGGTCACACGCGTGTGTTTTGTGACGGGTTCGATAGGGACCAGATCGATACCACCGAGAGGGTGCTTGGCTTGCGGCACCATGAAGCTCGGCGGCTCGTTGTCCCGCTCCGCCCTGAATGCGAAGGTGTAAGTTGCGAAGCGCGCCTCGCTCTCTCGGTAAGGAGGCAGGTACGACGCCTGCGCAGTTCCGCTCGCTACGAGCTCGTCGGCGCTGCCGTCGCCATCGGAATCAATGCCGGCGAGATCGAAGGCGTTCAGAGAGTAATCCGTCGAGCACGACTGACTACGCGGAATGTTGATCGCTTTCGTCGCGACATAGCGCGCGGTGCCGTCGCTGCGCGTGAACGTTGCGGTGACTACATGGCCATCGCGGCTCAGCAGCGCACGTAGCGAATCCCCCTCCGGGCTGAGATAAAACGTAAAGCGAGCATTGGGACACTCGAGTCCCCAACCGCCGGTGACGAATTCGAAATGAGCCTCGGCGTTCCAAGCTCCCTCGATGAGCGGCGTCTCCACTCCGGCACTTCCTCCGGCGCCAGCATCGCCAAATAGCGAACGGTTGCTGCTTCCTGCGTACGCGAAGAAGCCTGGTGCATTCGACAGAGCTCCCCCGTCTGATGGAGCACCGCACGTCGCAGGCGCCCCACCCGCAGAACTCGGTGCACCGGCTCCGCCAAGCCCGCCATCTCCCCCGACCTCCTCTGCCGCGCCAACGCCAACGCGCCCGCCTTCGATTCGCGAAACCCCTCCCCCACTCTCACTCCGACCGCTCGAGCCACCAGACATCGGTGACCTTCCTCCGCTCCCCAAAGCACCCAACCCGTTCCCACCGTTTGCCCCCAATCCACCCTGCTCGGCCCGCCCGCAACCCAACAACAGCCCAACACAGAACGCTGCCCGCACGCTCATGCCGACCCGTTCAGCAACCCACGTGCCAACCCCACCATCCGAATCATTCGCGCGCGTCTACGCCTCCCACCACGGGGGCCCTGGCCCAACCCGACCCATCCCGACCCACTCCGGCACGTGCCCGATGGATCCACCCTTCCGCAGCACCAGCGGCCACACCCCTTGCCCGCCGACGCCTCAGGTCACCAACGAGACCCCCGCGGAACCACCCGCAAACGTGGAGCGAAGGCGCGCAGCGCCGAGGGCCCCAACCCCGCCGACGCCTCAGGTCCACCAACGAGACCCCGCGGAACCACCCGCAAACGTGGAGCGAAGGCGCGCAGCGCCGAGGACCCCACGCGTCAGGTCGCCACGCCGCAGCACCAACCTTTCCTGTCGCCGTTTTTGGGGCCGGGGCCCCAAAAACCAACACAAACAAAAAGCGTCGGATCCACCCTTCCGCAGCACCAGCGGCCACACCCCTTCCCCGCCGACGCCTCAGGTCACCAACGAGACCCCGCGGAACCACCCGCAAACGTGGAGCGAAGGCGCGCAGCGCCGAGGGCCCCCACGCGTCCGGTCGCGTGGAGCTGTTGCCCCAACGCCTCCCTCCAGTGTAGCGTCCCGGCGCGTTCGGATGGTCAGACATTCCACAGAACTGAGTGTGCTCGGAGCCGGCAGCAAAGTGACCGGCCGGGTGAGCGGCGATGGCAGCTTGCGTATCGAGGGTTCGGTGCGAGGCGATGTGCAGCTCAACGGCGACGCCGAGATTGCGAGCGGCGGCAGCGTGGAGGGCAATGTGCAGGCCGATGCCGTCGATATTACGGGGTCGCTGCAGGGCGATGTGAACGCACGCGGTCCGATTGCGATCCGCGGCGGAGCCGTGGTTCGTGGTGAGCTGAAGGGCAGCGAGGTGTCCATCGAGCCCGGCGCGCGAATTTCCGTGCGGCTCGATACGGAAATCGAGCTGGATCTCGGCGCTGCGCCCAAACGACGCTAACAAGGATTATCAGAGGCGACATGGCAGGCACGGTGGTTGGAGAAGGACTCAGCATCGAAGGCGACCTCTCGAGTGACGAAGAGGTGGTCATTCACGGCAACGTGCGTGGGAAGTTGACGACGACCGATCAGGTGTCGATCAGCGGAAGCGGCGTGGTTCAGGCCGACGTGTCGGGCTCCAGCGTGAGCATCGCCGGGCAGGTGACGGGCGACGTGACCGCCAGCGAGCGCGTCGATTTGCAGTCCGGTGGTCGCTTGGTGGGTGACGTGAAGGCGGCGCGCTTCACGATCGCTGACGGTGCCTCGTTCAAGGGCAACGTCGACATGGAGATGTGAGCCGGTAAATGGCGGAACCCTCTGTCATTGGTCGTGGCACGGTCGTGCGCGGCAATGTGCGCGGCGACAGTAGTCTCGAGATTCAAGGGCGCGTCGAAGGCGACGTGACGGTCGCGGGCGATGTGGTGCTCGGCGAAGAAGCCGTGGTGCGCGGCAACATCACCGGCGCGCAACTGAGCATCGCGGGCACGGTGCAGGGCGATCTGCGCGGCAACGAGTCGCTGTTGGTCGAGCGCGGTGCACGTGTAGTGGGCGACTTGTCGAGCCCGCGTATCGGCGTTGCTCCCGGAGCGCTGGTCCGCGGCAATGTGCGCACGGACGGCGAAGCGCCGCTGGTGAGCGCTCAGCGGCGACCGGGCGCGGCCGGGCAGGCACTTAGGGGCACGCTGCCAGCGCGTCCCGCCGTTTCCACCCCCAAACTCGAGCCCGTCAAAGCGGCTCCTCCGGCACCACCGCCGCCGAGTGCTCCTTCTGAACCCGAGCCGCTCGAATCGGAACCGCCGTCGGCACCCGCAGCCAAGGCGCCGCCGCCCGTCGTACCGGCCCTGGGCAAGCACGCCAAAGCCAAAAAGAAGCGCCGCGACGCCTGACCGGCTCACAAGCCAAGGCTGACTCGTGGCGCCCGCTGGGCGTCTTCGGTTAGTCTGAAGAGGTCGTGCGAACTGCGCTGGCCGTGCTGTTGGCTCTCCCCCTCCTCAGTGGAACGAGCGCAGCTTGGGCGGCCGAGACGAACGCCGAACGCACCATCTCGGCTGAAGAGGTGGAAGCCTGGTTGGCGAAGCCGAGTGGAGCTCCGAACGTGGACACGCTCACGCCCGGTCCCGAGGAGGCACCTCCACCTCCTCCGCGGCGTCATGGGCTGAACGTCGAAACCGGCGTTGGCCTGCTCACGCATGTCGGTGCGCTGGCTCATGTGAGTCCGACTTCGCCCTGGTTTCACCTGCAAGTGGGCTACGAGCCGTTCCGCTGGCTGATGGTGTTTGCCGAGGGGGACCTGGTATTTTCGAATACGAGTTACGCTGCACAGCCGCCACCGCCGCGAACGTATCGCCTTTATGGCTTCGGTCCGGGCTTGCGCTTCTCGCTGCCGTTCAGTGAGCGCTTCGGCGGCTATCTCGAAGGCAGCGCCGGCATGGCGCGCGTGAGCGATGATTTGCTGGCCATCTACGGCTACGAGCAGGCCACCACCTGGAATTTGTATTTCGGAGGGCGCCTCGGCATCGAGTGGTTCGCTCCCAATCCGCATCTTTCGGTCGCGCTTTCGGGAGGCGCACGCATGTATCAGCAGGGGTTGCGCCGGGAGCGAAGCAACGAGCCGCCGCTGGCCATTCTCGGAAACCTCGGAATCCGCTACACCTTTTGAAGGTCCGGCCGCGCTCGATGTCGAGCACGGGGTGCAAAGTTTGGCTTGCGTCGCTCCTCGGGCCGAGCCAAAACGGAGGCCATTCTAGGTTTTGGCTTCCCGGCCGGCAATCCGGTCCGGTCCCGTCCCTCGCCCTCGCGGGCAGGACTGAAAGAGGGTCGCGAGCTTGGACAGCGATCTTGCGGAATCGATATCTGCCCTAAAACACGCCTTCGAATCGCGACAGGTAGCCGCCCGATTCGGCAAAGCAGAGCCGAGCGTCGTCGAAGCGTTGCGCAGCACGTTGCGAGTCCCCCGGCGCTATCGCGAGTTTCTGCTGGCGATGGATCCGCTCGACGTCGAAACACGTACGCCCTCGGAGCGTGTGCGGCTCATCCCGTCGAGTCGCTTGCTCGAGGAGCAGCGCGGCCACGCTTTGTTGGAAACGGGTGAGGTCCGCCGCGGCCCGGCGCCGAACGGTTGGCGTCCGAGCTGGGTACTGATCGGTCACAGCACGTTGCTGGGTGATCCCTACTTTCTCGATGTGGGTAGCCCTGACGCTGAAGGCGACTGTCCGGTGTACACAGCCATGAGCGGCACCGAGCAGTGGAAGCCGAAGCTGTGTGCGTCGAGCTTTGCCATGTTCTTGCGCATTCTGGCGGTGAGCATGGAGGTCGCACGCGGCTTCGCCGAAGAAGGGCTGGATATGGACGACGAGCAGCTCTTTCGGGAGTCGTTGGGTCCGAAGATTCGGCAGTACGATCCCGCAGCGGTCAAGGCCGGTCACTGGACATGAGTGAGCTTTTCAAGTGTGTGGTTCAAGGCTCGAAGGAGTTCGATGATGCGCTTTCGCGGTTAGCGCATCGCGGCGAGAGCGATCTCGATCGCGTCGAGCCCGTCGTGCGTGAGATCTTGCAGGCGGTGCGCAGCGAGCGGGACGCAGGGCTTTCGCGTTACGTGGAGAAGTTCGAGCGGCGCAAGCCGGAGCGTTTTTTCGTGCGCGAATACGCTGGGCGCGAAGCTCTCGCCGAGATTGCTCCCGAAGTGCGTGCGGCGCTGGAGCTCGCGCACGCGCGCATTCGCCGTTACCACGAGGTGCAGCGCGAGAAGCAGCTCGGCGGCTTCGAGTACGAAGAGAACGGTGTCACTCTGGGTAGCCGCGTCACACCGGTCGAGCGCGTAGGCGTCTACGCGCCGGGCGGCAAAGCGCTGTACCCATCGAGCGTTTTGATGTGCGCGGTACCGGCGCGCGTCGCAGGCGTCGCCGAGGTGTACCTGGCGTGTCCTCAAGTGAACGCCACGGTGCGCGCAGCGTGTTACCTGGCCGGAGTCACTGGCATCGTCGACGCGGGCGGAGCTCAAGCGATCGCGGCGCTGGCTTACGGTACCGAGAGCGTGCCGCGCGTCGACAAGATCGTGGGTCCGGGCAACTTGTACGTGACCGCGGCCAAGCGCTTGGTGTTCGGCGAGGTGGATATCGATAGCCTGGCCGGGCCGAGCGAGATTTTGGTTGTGGCCGACGACAGCGCGGATCCGCGTCACGTCGCTGCCGACTTGCTCTCTCAAGCCGAGCACGATGAAGCTGCGTACGCGCTCTTGCTCACCACGAGCCAAGCCTTGGTCGAGCGTGTGCGGCCGGAGCTCGAGCGACAACTCAAGGTGTTGCCGCGCCAAAACATCGCGGAGCCGTCGTTGCGCAACAACGGGCTAGCCTTGGTCGTCAACGACGCAAACGCGCTCGCCGACGTCGCGAATCGCTTGGCGGCGGAGCACGTGGCCGTGCAAACCGAAAACGCGCGGGCTCTCAGCGCTCGCATCGTGCGCGCGGGTGCCCTCTTCGTCGGACCGATGACGCCGGAAGCCGCGGGCGACTACGTGGCAGGGCCGTCGCACGTGTTGCCCACCGGGGGTGCTGCGCGTTTTGGCGCGCCGCTCGGTGTCTACGACTTCGTCTCGCGGAGCTCCGTCATCGAGTACACGCGCGAAGCTCTCGCCGCGCAGACCGACGCGATCGCCGCGTTCGCTCGCGCCGAAGGTCTCGAAGCGCACGCCCGCGCGGTCGAAGTGCGCACGCGCTGAAACGCGCGCAGCCCGCGGGCACTCATCGCGTCCGTCGCAGCGGAATTTTCCTGAAACACCGCATGCGATGAAGATTATTTATGTAAATCGCGTGAAAAGAGAAGCTTTCTTTCCGATCGCCCTCGCCCCATGGCGATCTCGATGTTAATCCGCGAACACCGATGATTGGAGCGCAACGTTTCGGGCGTGGAATCGTGTTGGCGACGAGCGTGACGGCCTTGGTGGCGGCCGCTTCGTGCATCGATACACAGAAGAATGGGGACGACGGCGTTGGTCAGGGCGGCCTGAGCCAGGGCACCGGCGGCTCCAACGTCAATACGAGCGGCGGGGTGAGCTCCGGGCAAGGTGGGCAGACCAGCCTCGGGTCGGGCGGCTCCAATCAAAGCAGCGGTGGCCAGAGCACGTCTGCAGGCGGCTCAGGCTCCGGCGGCGCGTCGAACAGCAGCGGAGGCAGCTCGAACACGAGCACGGGCGGAGCCGCGGCTGGCGGCGCGAGCGCAGGCTCGGGTAGCGGCGGCGCGGCATCGAGCTGCACGGATCTGCCTCCCAACAATGGCGACACCTGCGCGCACGCAGTCGAGTACGGCTGGTGCAAAGAGAGCTGGTTGGGAACGTCGTGCCAGAAGTCTTGCGGCAAGTGCAGCGGCAGCGGTGCAGGCGGTACCACCGGCAGCAGCGGCGGCAGCACCGGAACCGGAAGCGGCGGCACGACGGGTACGGTGGATCAACCACCGCGCATCGAAAACGGGATGCAAGGTTGGGCCAGCCGTTATTGGGATTGCTGCAAGCCAGCTTGCGGTTGGAAGGGCAACGTGCCGGGCGGCTCGACACCGGTCGCGAGCTGCAACGCGCAAGGCCAGAGCTTGGGTGGGAACTACGACGCGCGCAACGCGTGCGAAAGCGGTGGCACCGCGTACATGTGCCAGAACTACAGCCCCTGGGCGGTGAGCGACACACTTGCCTACGGGTTCGCCGCGGTGAGCAAGGGCAGCGACTACTGCGGGCGTTGTTACCAGCTGCAATTCACCGGTGGCTCGCACAACGCCAGCGTCGATGCGGGCTCGCAATCGCTCTCCAACAAGACGATGATTGTGCAAGCCATCAACAACGGCGGCGTTGGCGGCGATCAATTCGACTTGCTGATTCCGGGCGGTGGCGTGGGTGACTTCGACGCTTGTTCGGGCTCGTGGGGCACGTCGGACTTGGGCGAGCGCTACGGCGGCTTCTTCCTCGATTGCCAGAAGAAGAACGGTTTCAATCACGCGGCGGCGAAGACCTGCACGCAGCAGAAGTGTCAAACCGTGTTCGCCAACAAGCCCGACTTGATGGCGGGTTGCACGTGGTTCTTGACGTGGTTCAACGCTCCCGACAATCCGGCGCTGGTCTACAAGGAAGTGGCTTGCCCGGCTGCGATCACGGCAAGGTCCGGCCTCAAGCGCTGAGCGTCAGGCCACGCTGCGTTTCGTGGCCGTGAGCTCGGCGAAGCGGCGATGAGTTTCGCAGCGCTCCACCAGCCCTTGCGTGCTCTTCGTCATCGGCACGCGGGCGCGGGTGATCGACGTCACTAGATCCACTGCTGCGCGGATCAAGGACAGCGCGTCGGCACAGGCGCGCGCGTTCTCGGCGGAGGGGCGATCGTTCAGCACGGGGTTGAAGGCCATCAAGCGCTCGGTGGCGACCACGAACGACGTCCAGATGTCGAAGATGTCTTCGTCGGTGCGCAACGTCTCGCACTTCGCCTTGGCCGCGCGCGTGAATTCGCGAATCAGCGGAGCGATGCCATCGAATAGGGGAAGCGGCTCGAGGCTCGCCTCCAGCGCGGAGCCGATGCGATCGATGCCAGCCATGGCGAGCGCGATTTTGATGTAGCGACTTTTGTAGAACTCTTCGATGGGAAACGCGAACGCCTTGAATGGCTCGCCCCACAGTTCATCGATGCCTTCTTCGCCGCTCCGATGCATCACCATCTTGCCGAGCGTGATGGCCTCTTTAAGGTACTCTCCGCATTCGCGCATCAGTGCGTTGTCGGGTTGGATTTCGAGACCCAGGCGCTGGAGCTCCACCAATTTGGTGAATACGTCTGCGGCACGATTGAACAACGCACCAGCCAGCATGCCGGCTTTCACCCGGCGTCGCTGCGGATCGGTTTCGCTGTCGAACGCCCGTCGCGCGTCGGCGAGGCGCGTTCCGGGCACGTTCAGACCGTGCTCCACGTGGTTGAAAAGGCGCCGAGTGAGCGCTTCGATCAAAGCCTTCTTCGCAGACAACGTATCAGCGGGGACGTCGTACGCGCGCACCCAATAACCGTCGTAATAGACGCGCGCTCGACCATCGATGATTCTGCGAGTCCCCCACTCGATCTGGTCATCGTCGTCGTCTTCCATGACTGCCTCGGGCGGCATCTGTGCGCTGCCCCGAGTGTAGACCCATTTTCGGCGGCTGGCCTCTGCAGTGCGTCCGCTGGCAGACATACGCTGGAAACACGCGTACGCTCGGAACAGCCGCGCTCGCTGCCCGATCGGCTTGAATCCGTCAATACCCTGGATCGTTACGAATTCGCTCGATGCGTTACGTCCGATAGCGAGTCTACTGCCAAACATCGGTCAGTCCGCCGGTTCCCGCCGCGCGCGAGCCCAGCATGTTTGTGCGGTCTTTTCGCTAACGGACGAGGCTTGCAAGGATTTTTACGGCCCAGCAGCAAACACATGCACGCGCCTCGAAGCGAACTTCGGGCTATCGTTCGGGTCGAGGATTCATGCCGATGTTTCGTTTCGGGAAGCTTGCGCGTCTCTTGGCTCTGCCTTTGCTTGCCGGCTTGCAACCAGGTTGTGCAAGCGAACGCGCGCCGATCAATCGCGTACAACCGCACGCGCTCGAGAAGTCGTTCTTCCTGGGTAAGGACCTTTCGGATCCGGGAGACAATCCTCAGTTCTATTACCGCCCCACCGTAGTAGACGTGGACTTCGGCGCCGGCCAGCCGGGTCTATTCACCGCAAGTTATGCACAGACGCTTGCGCGCGTGAACTTCGAGGTGACGGAAGATCTCTTAGTGGCGCGTCTCGGCTACGAGCGTGTCTCAAACACGAGCTTGAAGGGGGCGCTCCCGGACAACTCTGGTCAGATCGTCGCGGCTTTCAAGATCTCGAGTCACTTCGACATCAAGAAAGCGTACAACCCGCAGACCGGCGAAGAGCTCAACATCGTCGAAGAGAATTCGCAGGACCGACCCTGGTACGAGCGCGATTTCATGCGCGTCGACTGGTCGCAAAACCTGGTCACGTCTGCTTACGAGCTCGACACGCTGGCGGCGCTGCGCATGTACGCCGATCAGGCCATTCAATACGAGCCTGCCACTTACTCCGTCGCAGATCCCGAAAACCCGGACGCCCCAGTATTCGAGCCGAAGAGCGGCTACTTCGACATCACCAACAAGGTCTTCGCAAAACCGCAGCTAGTGTCGACGCCGTACGGGACATTCCCGACGTGCTTGTTCAGCGCCGACTTCTTCAACGGCAGCGGGCCGATTGGTAACTGCAATCCGGTCGAGTTGAAGATTCGCCTGTCGTTCCGCCGCGTGGTCGACAACGACTACGAGCCAGTCGATTGGGATGGTCAGCGCATGCAAATGTTCGGAGCGTTCACGACGGGCACGTTGAGCCCAGAGCGCTTGGGCTACGACCGTGACTACGGCGTGGTCGACTCACGCTGGCATCGCTTCGCCGCCCGTCACAACCTGTGGCAGCAGACGCACGTCCACGATGCGAACGGCAGCTTGAAGGCGTGCACCAGCAACGCCAGCTGCGACACGAACCGCGGTGAGCACTGCGACACATTCCGCGGCGCGTGCACGCTGCCGTACCGCGAACGCAAGCTGCGCGCGATCCCCTTCTACTATGGGCCCGGCAGCGATCCCGCCTTGTTCGACTCCACCGCCCAAGCCGCCAGCGACTGGGACAGCGCTTTCCGTCACGCCGTGCAAACGGCTCGTTACGCCGAGTGCGTGCACGAACGCGGCGGCGTGACGAACCCGGCGAGCGCCAGCTGCAAGAGCGATTTCCCGACTTCGCTGGAAGGCGCGCTCGAAGCCGTGCCGCCGATCATGGTGCTTTGCCACAACCCGGTGCAAATGGGTGACGCCGCGAGCTGCGGTGAACCAGGCCTTATCGCGCGCGTAGGTGATCTCCGCTACCACATTGCCAACGTGATTCAGTCGCCGCAGGTGCCGTCGCCCTGGGGCATCATGGCGGACGCGGTGGATCCAACCAGCGGTGAAGTGGTCGCCGCGAGCGTGAACATCTGGAACGCGGTGACTGATACGGCGGCGCAGCGCACGGTCGACATGATGCGCTGGTACGCCGGCGAGCTCAGCACCGACGACGTGGTGCAGGGCAACTACGTAAAGCCCACCAATGAGGTGGCCTCTCCGAGGGCGATGACGGCAGCGTGGCGAGGTCCCGCGCCGCTCAGCCCGCGCGAAGTCCAGAGTCGTATCGAAAGCATGGACAAGAGCCTGTTCGATCCGGCCGCGGCTGCGGAGATTGTCCCGTCTGGCAGCGCCGCCACGATTCTGGATTGGGCCGACGCCGCAACGCGCTCCATGTATGGCGACAGCGTGCTCGGTCTCGGCAACGCGCCCATTCAAGCGCGCTTCACGGCGATCAAGGGCACGCCGCTCGAGACGTCGCTGGTGACGGCGCCGTTCCTGTCTCTCGTGGGCCTGGACGCCAACGCACCGCTGGATGCCACTACGCTCGAAGCGGCCTCGCCGCTGCGCGGCGGCTTCTGGCAAAACCGCTCGGCGCTCGAACGTCAACGCCAACTCCTGCTCGCGCGTGCGGGAAGTTGCGTGCTGAATGCCGCTGAACCGTGGGGCGTCATCGAGCTCGCGCAGAAGATGCTCAAGAAGTTCCCGGTCCCGGGGAACCCCGCGCAGGTGGACGCTGCCACGCTCACGGCGCGCAACGAGAAATGGAAGAACTACGTGCGCACGCGCCTGAATCGCGGCGTCATCGCACACGAGTTCGGCCACTCGATGGGGCTGCGGCACGTGTTCACATCGTCGTTCGACGCCATCAACTTTCGGCCGCAATACTGGCAGTTGCGTACACGCGACAAGCAAGAGACCACCTACTGCGACAGCCCGACCGCGGATGGCAACAACTGCATCGGACCGCGCTGGAATGACCCCGTGACCGAGGCCGAACGCGAGGGGATGCTCACCACCTGGCAACACACCAGCGTGATGGACTACCCCGGTGACATCACGCAAGACGTGCTCGACATCGGTCCTTACGATCGCGCCGCGATTCGCTTCCTCTACACGGATGTTGCAGACGTGTGGGACGACCCGCGCGTCAACTGCACGCCGCGCGGTAGCAACGTATCGTGTTCGCCGGAAGGCGGCTTGCTCGCCGATCAGCTCGACACCTTCGGAGGCATCACCGGCGCTTGGTACGGCACGTTCACGAGCTGGAACGATGCGATTCACTACTCGCGTCTGGACCAGACGCTCGATTTGATCCGCGATTGCAAGCCGGCGAGTATGAGCGCTCCCGACAACTGGAACACCGAGGTCGACGGGATCTACGATCCGACCATCGACGGCTACATCGTCAACGGCACCACCTGCTCGGGTATTCCGACCGACTACGTGCGCTACTCGGATCTGACCGCGGTCACCACGCGCGACGGGCCCGTGCGCAAGTTCGACGAGCTCGGCCGCGTGCGCAGGCCATACATGTTCGCGTCCGACGAGTACGCGGATATCGGCAACATCGCGGTGTACCGACACGACAACGGCGCTGACGCCTACGAGATCGCTTCGTACTTCATCAACGAATACGAAGACATTCAGGCGTTCGACAATCATCGCCGCGGCCGTACCACCTTCACCTTGAGCGGCGCGTTCATGCGATCGTTCACGCGTTATCACGAGAAACTCAAGGAGATGGGCAAGGCGTACGCCCTGCTCCAGGAGATTTTTGCGGGCGCGAGCGCTCTCGGCGTGCCGGACATCGGCTCACGTGATGGGCTCTCCAAAGCACACGCTTTGGCCACGAGCCTCACCTTCGATCACTTCTCGCGCATGTTGACGCGCCCCACTTCGGGCGACCACTTCCTGGCGCGCGACGTCGATCCCGTCGGCAAGCAAGTGCTGCTCTCGACCGATCAGGCGGTGATCGTGAACGGCACCACCAACGCGCCGTTGTTGACGCTTTCGGATGGCACGCAGAACCCTGGCGCGGCGGCCTTCATTGGTGGACGCCCACTGCACAATGCACTCGATGGCTCGAAGGGCTACTACACCACGCGCTACGATCTGTGGGTCGGCTCGTATTACGAAAAGACGTTGGCCATGGATCTTCTGGCCGACTCCGTCGATCGCTTCATCAGCCAAAGCCGCGACGATTTTTCCGACGGGCGCTATCGCAACGTCAGCTTCGCCACGCTGTACCCCGAAGGCGTGCGTCGCTTGGTCGCAACGGCGCTCACGCAAGATGCTGATTTGCTCGGTTGGCGCGTGGCAGCAACGGGCACACGGCCGCGCGTGCAATCCGGCACTCGGCTACCGCTCAGCCCACTCGGCTTCCGTGTCTGGTGGCCCGAGGAGGGACCGAAGATGTGCTGGCCAGCGCCGGGACAGCTCGGCTGCGGCGACGTCGCCAGCGGTGCCGCGAACGTGAACGAACCTGCCACTTCTCTAGCCATCGATCCCGAGGTCGGCTTCGAGGTGCAGAAGTTCATCACGTTGTTCTCGCTGTTGTACCTGCCCGATAACTGGAAGCGCGATTGGGTCGATTTGATGCGCATCTACCAAATCGGTACCAGCGCAGATCCTGGGCTCGGTGAGGCTAGCGTTGGTTTCCGCGATCCGCTCTCGGGCGAGGTCTATTACGCGCGCAGTTACGGCAAGGAGACGCTCGACGGGCGCATCGTGGATCGCGGCATCGGCGCACGTGTCCTCGAATGGGCCAACCTGCTCGCACAGAACGCCTACAAGGTTCAGAGCGTGTCAGCCACGGGCGAGTTCACGTATGCGACCTACAAAGCCGGCGACACGTGCCCACCGGGGCTACCGCAATGTGTGGGGCAACCGGTGCGCCTCAACGCGGGCTATGCGGCGAAGCTAGCGGGCTACAAATCGGTGATCGAGTTTGCTCGCTCGCTCACGGGTTCGCTGGGCTTCTACGGTCCGAATTGGCGAGGCATCTACTGACGCCTCGTTTCGGTTCGTTAGCGCTCACGGGGTTCCTGGTGTTCGCGCTGCTGCTCGCCTGCAATCGCGGCGAGCGCAGCGCCGCGCCAGCTTCAACGAGCTCTTCCGTTCCGAACCCCAATGCCTACCCGCGTGCGCGCTTGACCAATGCGCTCGCTGCGGCAAGCGCTAGCTGGCAAAGCCTGGGCGCACTGCCCGCATGTGACGAGCAGCTGACTAGCGACACCAAGCGCGCGCTGTGCCGCGATGCACGACGAGCTGCCAGCTCGCGAGTTCAAGCGCTCAGCATGCAGGCTTCGCATGCGGAGCGTATGCGGCTCGCAGCCGAAGCGGCGCTTGCTGCCCAGCGTGCCAGCGAAGCCCTGCGCGAAACCGGTGTTGCGCGCCTGCTCGAGAACCGTCCGCCAAGCCCTGCAACATCGACGAGCGCCGCGCCACCCATGGCTTCGGCGCGTTTACGAACGCTTCCTTCTGCATCGGCTCACCATAAGCACGCGGCACCGCGTGAACAGAGCGATCCATACCTCGACGCGATCGTGGCTTTCTCGCGCGTCGTCACGATTGCGCTGGCCGAGCTGCGCGGCTACCTCGAATTCGGCGAGGTCCCATTGCGCCAAGCCGCGTTGGAGCAAGTTCAGCGCTTGGCTCGAGAGCAGCCTCAGTGGGCCGCGCTACGCGCCCTGGTGCAGGAAGCGGAGTTGGTCGAAGCCGATCCGACGTTGAAGCCAAAACTTCGGGCACTCCGCGAAAAATTGGGCGCACCGTAGCGCTCCGCTTCGGCGGCTCGGGCCCGAAGAGTGCTAGCCTTGCGCCGTGGATCTCCGCACTCGCACGTCGCTCTTCTGTGGAGTGCTGGCGCTCGCCATTGCCGCCTCCATCTTGTTGCGCGGCCGCCCGCGGCGAGCCCAGGTCCTGTTCGCAGCGCTCGCCGGTGATATGGGACTTTGGTACCTGGCCCAGTGGCAGTTCCATGCAGGGCGCGCTGACTTCTGGGAGCGCTCCACGGCGGTGCTGGCAGTGCTGCTACCCCAGTTCGCGTTGCACTTGTTCGATTCAATCGTGCCGCGCCGTGGCCGGCCGTCGGCGCTGCTGCGCTGGGCGGGCGTGCTGGCGATCCCGATGCTCGTGTTGGTGCTCACCGAGCACTCGCACCGGCTCGTACGCGGCATGGTGATCTTGTACGTGTTCGGCTTGATTGCTGCCGGCCTGTGGGCGCTCGCGCAACGCGGCGAGCACAGCGGCTCCCGTGCAACCCAGCGACGTGTGCGCTTTCTGGTGTCGATTGGTGCGCTAGCAGCTGCCTTCAGCCTGGCGGACTTCTTGTGGTTCATCGGCGCGCCGCTGCCACCCGTCAGCGCAGTGCTCAGCATCGTGTTCTTGTTCGCGTTGTCGGAGTCATTGATCCGCGCGCGTTTGGTGGATCTGTACGACATCCTGGGTCAGCTGCTGGTGTCGACAGCGCTCGCCTTCTGCATGGCGGGCATCTTCTATGTGTTCGTGGTGCTGTTGGGCGGCTTCGAGACCATGTATCTCGGCGCAATTCTGGCCGCGATTGTGATTTTGGTGTTGTTCGAGCCGCTGCGCGAGCGAGCCGAAAGCTACACACACAAGTTCTTCTTCCCGGAGCGCGTCGATCTCGAGCGAGCCGTCGCGCGTGCGCGGCGAGCTCTGGTGCATGTGCTCGAAGTGAAGGAGATGCAGCAGGTCGTATTATCCGCGCTGGAGGCATCGCGGCGCGCAACGGGCGCAGCGGTGTACTTGCTCGATCCGATCAGCAGAGACTACGAACTCGGCGCATCGTTCGGTCCAGTGGCGCCGCTGCGCATCGAGCTTGCCACCGCGCACCCATTGTTCGAGCGATTGGCGGCAGTTGCGTCGATTGCCTTCGAAGAGCTCTCGCACCAGGCGGTGGAGCGCCGGCGCGCGGAGCTCGTGCGCGAAGCCGAGGCAGACGAACGTTTGCTGGCGAGCGCTGCGGTGCTGGGGCCATTTGCGCGCGGCGTATGCCTGGGTGTCTACGGCGCCGAACGCGAGCTCTCCGCAATGCTGCTCCTCGTCGACGATCGCGTGCAAGATGCTTTTTCCCCGGACGAGGTCGCGCTGCTGGAATCGTTGGCGGTGCAGATGGGTGTCGTGATCGAGAATTCGCGCCAGCACCGCAAGCTGCAGGAACGCGATCGCTTGGCGTTGCTGGGTCAAATGGCTGCGGGCCTTGCGCACGAGGTGAAGAACCCGCTCGGCGCCATCAAAGGCGCAGCGCAACTGCTCGCGGAGCCGCAAGATGGCCTCGGCGCTTCCGAGCGCGAGTTCTTGGGTATCATCTTGGAGGAGGTCGAGCGGCTCGATCGGGTGGTGGGTTCGGTGCTCGACTACGCGCGACCCTCAAAGGGCGAACTGGGTTCGGTCGATGTGAACGCCGTGGTGCGCCGCACGCTCACCGTGCTCGGCTCGGATCGCGCCGAGGGCTGGATGGTCAGCACCGAGCTCGCTCCCGATCTGCCTTTTGCTCGTGCCGACGCCGAGCAGCTACGCCAAGTCTTGATCAACCTAATCCGCAACGCCGTGCAGGCGATTGGCGATAACGGCGAGGTGTCGGTAAGCACCCGCGTGCGGCAAGACCGCGTGCCCGGCGCGAGCGCGGGCGAGCCCTCCATGTGGGTGGAGGTCAGCGTGCGCGATCAAGGACCCGGCATGGCTCCGCACGTGCTGGAAAAGCTGTTCGTGCCGTTTTTCACCACCAAGGCGAGCGGCACCGGCCTAGGCCTCGCCATCAGCCAGCGCGTCGTCGAAGAGATGGGCGGCCGTATCGAAGTGACGTCCCGTCCAGGAAGCGGCTCGACCTTCACCGTCGTGCTGCCGCGCGCGACAGAACCGCTTTCGGTTGGCCTGGCGAGCGTCGAACGTGCGGCACCGGAAACGAGCGCCTTGACTCCGAAGCCCGCGGAGTAGGCCTGAAACGGCCGGTCGGACCACTATAATTGGCAGTTGCGTTGCCGATTCCTTGACCCTATCTTGGTGAAAATCCTATGATTTTCAGCGCTCAATGACGGCGTGGCGGTCACGGTGGTAACCGTTCAAGCTTCGAAGGGCGACAAGGAATGAACAAGTTGGCGCCGACCAATCTAACGGACCCTCGGCGGCCACGGCTGGCCCTGCGTTTCATTTCCGGGAAATACCAAGGTGGTGAGTTCCCGCTGATCGACGGGCAAGAGATCGTGATCGGCCGTTCCAGCGATCTCGACATGGTGCTCGTGGAGGAGATGGTGTCGCGCCGTCACGCGCGCATCCTGCTCGAAGACCAGGTCATTTCGATCGAAGACTTGGGCTCGACCAACGGCACGTTCGTCAATGGCGAAAAGATTCAGAAGGGTGTGTTGAAGGAGGGCGATCGCATCCTCATCGGCACCAGCATTCTGAAGGTCGTGCCGGCCTCCGAGGGTGCGTCGCGCGAGGGCCTCGAGGCCGTCGCTGCGCGCGCAGCGCGCTCTCGCAGTCGTGGTCCCGAAGACGCCCCGCGCATGAGCGGCAGTCTCGAGGAAATCCCACTACCCGACCTCTTGCAGCTGTTCGGCAGCTCTCGCAAGAGCGGCGTGCTCGTCGTTCGCAGCGAAGGCAAAGTCGGTCGCATCTTCTTGAAGGAAGGCTTGATCCGCTCCGTCACAATCGACGGACGCGACGAGATCGGCGCGCTCAAAGCGGTCTACCGCATGCTCGAGTGGCGTCGCGGCGTGTTCGAGCTCGATCCGCCCGATCCACGCGAGTTCGAGCACCCGATCGATCTCAGCGCGCAGGAAGTGTTGATGGAAGGCTTTCGGCAACTCGACGAGCTGGGTGCACTCAAGGAAAAGCTCCCGCCCTTCGACACGCGTCTTACCCTGGCGCAGCCGCTCACTCCATTGCTGCGCGACTTGGGGCCGGAGGAGCTCGATCTGCTGCAGCTCGTTTTGAACTCGCCCAGCATCGAGGTCGCTTTCGACCACGCCAACACCACGGATCTCGACAGCGCCCGGCGGATCGAAACGCTGATCAAGAAGGGCTACCTAGTCCCAGCGAGCTGAGCTCGTCCGAGCGGACGCTGCGCCAAGGCTTGATGGCGGCGAAATTTTGTGCGTCGTCGCCGCGAGACTTTCAGCGCGCAACGCTCGGTAGCGCAATTGATTTTCGTCAACGCACCAACCCGACGGCACTGCGTGCGCGCGCGCCGGCGTACGCGACTGATTAAGCGTACGAGTGTGCGGTCGTTCGCACCGATTCGAGCCGACCCGAATCGGCCAGACGACATCCGCACACATCGCGATGAAACTCACTCTACGCTTTTTGTTGCTCGTTCTCTCCTTGCTCGCTGCCGTAGGCGCCTGCGTCGTATCGGGCTCACGCGCGCTGAATCGCCTCGACGCAGCGCTGCAGCAAGTCGTTAAGCAGGACATGGAGCGCTTGCTGTCGATCACGCATGCGCGCCGCGTGTTCCGCTCGATGGTGGTGCTCGAACGCGACTACATTTTGGCCAAGACTGAGAAAGAGCGCGGCGAGATGCGCACCAAGATGGGTTCGCTCGGCAACGAGCTACTCACGCACCTCGGACGCTACGAGAAATCGATGCCGCAAGCTGACGCCGCCACGGTGCGCGACATCCGCGGCGCGCGCGAACGCTGGATCGAGCTGCACGGGCGCGTGCGCACGGCCGCCGAGCGTAGTCAGGACGAAGCTCTCGCGCTGGCGAAGCAGCACGCCAAGGACCCTGTCTCCTGGGAAACTGCGATTGGCGGATTGGTGAAGCTCAGCGAGAAACGCCTGGCTCAGCAGGTCGAAAACACGCACACGACCTACCTGAAAGCGCGCTCGACGCTCATGTACGTGTCGTTCGGTGCGGTGCTGTTGGCGCTCGGTATGGGCACCCTGATCTTCCGCGGCATTCGCCGGAACATGAAAGAGGTGGTCGACCTCAACGAGAACCTCGAAGGCCTGGTCGCCGCGCGCACGCTGGCTCTCGCCGATCGTGAACGTTCTTTGCGCTTGGTGCTGGACAGCACGGGCGACGCGCTGATTGGCATCGACAAGGATGCGCGCCTCACCGGCGAATCGTCGGCCGCGGCCGAGCGTTGGTTCGGAAAACCCACAGCGGGCGAATCGGCAGCAAGCTACCTGTTCCCTTCCGCCCCCGACGCAGCGCTGAGCTTCGAGCTCGGCTTTTCTCAGCTCAGCGAAGACATCCTGCCTTGGGAGGTCTCTGTCGATCAGCTGCCTAAACGCATCCAACGCGGCCCGCACACCCTGGGCCTCGAATACAAGCCCGTGAGCGACAACGGCGTCGTAAAGAGCTTCCTGCTCATTGCACGCGATATCACCGCCGTGGTCGAGCGCGAACACGTCGAAAAGAGCTCACGCGAACAGCAGATTATGATCGGCAAGCTGCTCTCGGATCGCCGCGGCTTCGAACACTTCGTAAAAGACTGCGAAGAGCTGATCGCGGATCTCAACGGCCAGACGGATCTCACACTGGCCAAGCGCGGTCTACACACGCTCAAGGGCAATTCGGCCATCTTCGGACTCGATTCGGTAGCTGAGTACTGCCACCACATCGAAGACCGCCTCGAACAGGATGGCGAGCTCCCCAGCGCGCAAGAAATCTCCGCGCTCGCGGCGCTGTGGCGCAACCGCATGCAAAGCATCCAGGAGTTCCTGACCAACGTTGGGCGCGGCGCGTTCGAGGTGCAGCCAGAAGAACACCAGGCCCTCATCGAAAGCCTGCTCAAGCGCCGCGATTATGACGAAATCCTGAACAGCGTCGAAGCCTGGAGTTGGTCGCGCACTGCTGAACGCCTCGCCCACCTGCGTGCCCAAGTCGAATACGTGGCGCGCCGCCTCAACAAAGACGTCGTCGTACACATCGAGCACAACGACATTCGCATCCCCCCGGGCTATCTCGACCGCGTCTGGTCGAACCTCGTCCACGCGGTGCGCAACGCCGTCGATCACGGCATCGAAGCGCCCGAAGCCCGCGAAGAAAAAGGCAAGCCGCGCAGCGGCCAAATTCGGCTCGCCACCCGCGCCGACGACCAATCCCTCTACATCGAAATCAGCGATGACGGCGTCGGCATCGACACAGCTTCGCTGCGCAAAGCAGCCGAGCGCCAAGGCGTCTCCGTCGAAGGCATTCCCGTCGAAAAACTCATCTTCGTCGACGGCCTCTCCTCACGCGAACAAGCCACCGACCTATCCGGACGCGGCGTCGGCATGGCCGCTCTCCGCCAAGCCTGCGAATCCAACAGCGGCACCGTCGACGTCAGCTTCGTTCCCAACGCGGGCACCACCGTCCGCCTCGCCTTCCCCCGTCCAGTCGTCAAACTCGGCGCACTCGCAGAAAAACTCGAACGCCGCTGGAGCGTCGTTCCCCGCAGCAACTCCGACTCCGGCACCCGCCGCGTCAGCACTCCCGCCGCAAGACCCGCGAACGGCTGAGTCGCCGCGTCAGCACACGCGCCGCGTCAGCAC
>JBMOMJ010000055.1:1953-4342 GCA_049324695.1 Myxococcota bacterium | reverse complement strand
CGCCGCGTCAGCACACGCCGCGTCGCCCACGCGCCATGTCACCACGCGCCGCGTCAGCACACGCCGCGTCAGCACACGAACCCAACGCAGCGAGCGCTCTCGCGACCTCGTTCAGATCGGCCGCGCCGCAGCCACCAGCTGGATCGCCCCAGTTTTCAATGCGCGTTCTCGAGCGTAGAACGGGGCAATGCAATGGCTCAACTACCACCACCTGCATTACTTCTGGGTGGTTGCGCGAGAAGGCGGACTCGTCGCAGCCGGCAAAGTACTACACGTCTCGCACCCAACCCTGAGCGCCCAGATTCACGCTCTCGAAGACTCTCTCGGCGAAAAGCTATTCGCGAAATCGGGCAGACGCCTGCAACTTACCGAGCTCGGCCACGTCGTCTACCGCTATGCCGAGGAAATCTTCTCACTCGGCCAAGAAATGCTCGAAGCCGTCAAGGGCCGCTCACCCGCACAAGCGCGCCGCCTCGACGTTGGAATCGTCGACGCCGTTTCAAAACTGGTGGTGCGTGAACTCCTCTCGCCCGCACTCGAACTCCAAGAATCCGTGCGCCTCGTTTGCCACGAAGACAACTACGAAAAACTTCTGGCAGACCTCGCCTCCCACTCGCTCGACATCGTCATTTCGGACGCCCCCGTCCCCGCAGGTAGCAAAGTCAAAGCCTTCAACCACCTCTTGGGAGAGTGTGGCGTCACCCTCCTCGCGACCAAAGCCCTCGCCCGCGCCCACCGACAGAACTTCCCCCGATCTCTCGATGGCGCTCCCATGCTCCTGCCCCTCGAAAACCTCGCCCTTCGACGAGCCCTCAACCAATGGTTCGACGAAGTTGGAGTCCGCCCGCGCCTCGTCGGCGAGTTCGAGGACAGCGCCCTCCTCAAAGTATTTGGAGCCGACGGCCTCGGCATCTTCCCAGCTCCCACGGCCGTAGAGCGCGAAGTCATTCGCCAATACAACGTCGAAATCGTCGGCCGCATCCCAGACGTGAAAGAACGCTTCTACGCCATCTCCATCGAAAAACGGCTCAAACACCCCGCCGTCCTCGCCATCTCAACCGCCGCCCGCCGCGAACTCTTTGCGACTCGCCGCAAACACCCACCCGCGAAAGAAAACGGAACCCGAAAGGTCCGGAATTAAAAGAAGGCGGTCATTCCTCCGTGCACACCGATGTCCGTCCCGGTGCGATCGCGGCTCACGGTCGTACCGCCGGCCCCCTGCGTCTCCGTGCTCCCGCCAACTCCGAGGTCCAAGCTCGGGCCTACCAAAAATGCGACGTGCGGCACCGGCGCGATCACAAACGGCGACTCGAGAGTGATCGCCACCCCGCTCGCCGTCAACTCGCTGCCTCCTGGACTCTCAGCATGCACGCTCGCGTAACTCACGCCACCACGCGGCCATAACCCCACCTTCGGCGTGAACATCACTGCGTATCCAATACGCGGTGTGAAGATGAAACCCAACCCCGAGCCCAAGTCCTCCTCCTGACTAAGGCCGTTCGCCTCCTGCTCCACGCTACTCGACACGTGATAGAGGCCAATACTCCCGCCCAAGCTCAATCCGTTGATCGGAAAAAAGTCGAACGCAATTCGCGCACTCGAATAGTTCGTCGTGGGACCCGACATCGCGCTGTCGAAACTCGCACTGTTCAAAAATGTCAGCGTCGTGTTGCTCCGCGTGGTCGTGACCCCCAACACCTCCGAGCTCGTTCGCGCGTACACAAACCCCATCAACCGCTCCGCACTCACCGCAAAACTGCCAGCGCTACCAAAACGCTCCTGCGCACAAGCCTCCCGCGCACCCAAGAATGAAACCGCCACAGCCAAAATCGAACAGAGCTTAACGATTCGCATCATTCCTCCAGTTTGCCTATCGCGTTCAGTCAGCTGCGCTCAATCAAATCGCCCGCTGTGTACCCCCACAGCAAGCCTCCCACGCGCCTCTTCAAAACGTCAAGAGGCCCAACGCCACGCGCACTTTGCCCCACGTGCCCATAGGCACAGCCCAGCTCGTTCGACCTGCGCACTCAGGCGCGATGCACAACCGCGGGCGCACCATGCGGCGCACTGTTAGACCGGTGCGCTCAGGCGCGATGCACAACCTGCGCGAGCACGACTCGCGCGCCGTTAGACCGGTGCACTCAGGCGCGATGCACAACCTGGGCGAGTACGATGCGGCGCACTGTTAGACCGGTGCGCTCGGGCGCGATGCACAACCGCGGGCACGACCTCGCGCGCCGTTAGACCGGTGTGCTCAGGCGCGATGCACAACCTGGGCGAGTACGATGCGGCGCGTTTGCTCGACCGGTGCGGTCAGGCGAGATGCACAACCTGCGCGAGCACGACTCGCGCGCCGTTAGACCGGTGCACTCAGGCGCGATGCACAACC
>JBMOMJ010000055.1:0-1853 GCA_049324695.1 Myxococcota bacterium | reverse complement strand
GATGCACAACCTGGGCGAGTACGATGCGGCGCGTTTGCTCGACCGGTGCGGTCAGGCGAGATGCACAACCTGCGCGAGCACGACTCGCGCGCCGTTAGACCGGTGCACTCAGGCGCGATGCACAACCTGCGCGAGCACGACTCGCGCGCCGTTAGACCGGTGCACTCAGGCGCGATGCACAACCGCGTGCGCACCATGCGGCGCACTGTTAGACCGGTGCGGCCAGGCGCGATGCACAACCGCGGGCGTGCGGTGCGGCGCGTTTGCTCGACCGGTGCGCTCAGGCGCAATGCACAACCTGCGAGCACGACCTCGCGCGCCGTTAGACCGGTGCGCTCAGGCGAGATGCACAACCTGCGCGAGCACGACTCGCGCGCCGTTAGACCGGTGCGGTCAGGCGAGATGCACAACCTGCGCGAGCACGACTCGCGCGCCGTTAGACCGGTGTGCTCAGGCGAGATGCACAACCGCGGGCGAGCACGACTCGCGCGCCGTTAGACCGGTGCACTCAGACGCGATGCACAACCGCGAGCACGACTCGCGCGCCGTTAGACCGGTGCGCTCAGGCGCGATGCACAACCTGGGCGAGTACGACTCGCGCGCCGTTAGACCGGTGCACTCAGGCGCGATGCACAACCGCGGGCGTGCGGTGCGGCGCGTTTGCTCGACCGGTGCGCTCAGGCGCAATGCACAACCGCGGGCGCACCATGCGGCGCACTGTTAGACCGGTGCGCTCAGGTGCACAACCTGCGCGAGCACGACTCGCGCACCGCTAGACCGGTGCACTCAGGCGCGATGCACAACCGCGGGCGTGCGGTGCGGCGCGTTTGCTCGACCGGTGCGGTGCGGCCTGCGTTGTGCGGAGGTTCAAGGCATGACGAAGACTTTCCTTGGGCTAGGGCGTGCGGGCGTTCTTGGGCCCGTCTTGCATGGAGAGGGATCCGGCTTGTTGCCAGCCGACAGAAAGCAGCCACGTGCCTGGGGCTTGCACCGGGGGTTCGAGAGGTGGCGCCAGGACTCGCGGGATGAGATTCGCGACTCGGTCCAGCGGCGATGCGCCGTTCATGCCGCAAAACCCGCGGAAGTAGGGAGCGGAGGAGTAGACGTCCAGTGAACAGTTGGCGCGATACTTTTCGGGGACGTGCTTGCGAAAGTTGCCCAGCACGTAAGCAAGCGCGTTGCGCACGTCGCGCGGTGTTTCCAAGTCGCGGGAGAAGAAGCGACCAACGATGAGTCGACCTCGGCGAAAGAGCAACCGGTTCACGTGATAGGCCAGGCGAGCGCAAAGGCTCTTCATTCCCTGCGTCAAAGCTCGCGCATCCTGCGCCTCGACGAGCAGGTGGATGTGATCGCCCTGAACGGAGAATTCGCAGATTCTGAAGACAGCGGGGCGAGCACGATTGGTAGCTGCGATTGCGGCCCGGACGGTCGGGAAAACATATTGAGTCCGTAGTGAACGACATGCGGTCCGTAAAACGACGTGAACCGGAAATTCCCCATCGTGCGGCGTTCTCAGCCGATGCGGTACGTTCCTGCGCCGATCTGCAGGCTTGCGGCCTGCACCCTGCCGTGAGCCGCCCCAAGAGCCACGCGCAACTGAAGATTTCCAGACGCCCATGCGACAACCTCGCCCGTCAATTGGAATACAGACATCATAACACAGGAACATGAATTGACGATGTGCAATCGTCGCTAACACAATCAATATCATGTCGTGACGTCTCGCCTGCGAAGCAACTTGATTAGGGCGCATCTCCAATTGGGAAAGAGAGCCCGTGCGGATCGAGCGACTCCGTTTCGGTGCCGCACGAGCTCAGCGACTCCGTTTCAGCGCCGCACAGCCTAGACGGCTC
>JBMOMJ010000054.1:68497-265954 GCA_049324695.1 Myxococcota bacterium | reverse complement strand
TGAAGACGAGATTACGATTGAGGCTCGCGCGAACGTTGCGCTCGCGATGATGGCGGGCAAAGCGCCGACGCCAGCGCGAACCGAACCCGGCCAGGGAGAAGTTCTTGCAGACGTCGTAGATTGGCGCGCCCCGTAGGGTTCGAACCTACGACCCTCGGATTCGAAGAGCGCACGACAATTAACCTCCCAGCTCAGGGCGCCGAACCTGTCACCCGCGACCCCGCACCGTTACCTCCGGTTACCGCTGGTTCTGGAGAGGTGGGGCAAAACGTTTGGGCGAAACATCCCACTTGGGTTTCGGTCGCGGCGGATGCTGCGTTAGCCGCTTATCTATCCGTCGCAGCTCGCACCCTTCCGAGGAAGGGAGACTAAGGAATTGGCTGCCTATCGCACCATGACGGTTCCGACCCCTGTACGTTCGTATCTCTGCCGCGCTTCTGCGGGTGCGTGTAGCCTCGATAGGGTCGAGGGATCCCGATGCTGCACTCGCTTCGGTTCTTCAGCGGCGCGTTTCTCGTGCTCTCACCGGTTGTCTTCGCGGTCGCGTGCGACAGGCAAGCTGTGCAACGCTCCTCCGCCGTTCCTTCGTCAGTGCAACTCGAGAGCTCAATTGAAACGAGCAAGCTCGCAGGCTCGGTTCTTCCGCACGTGGTTCTCGTTGAGACCGACAGCACGAGCGGGAGCGGCTTCTTTATTGGCGAGGATCTCGTGGTGACGTGCCTGCATGTGGTCCGTGGACGAGAGAACGTCAAGGTTCGAAGCGCTGGCTGGCAGGGGGTCGTCATCGGAGTGGTGGCCTGGAGCGAATCCGATGACGCCGCAGTCCTCCGCGTGGCACCTCGCGCTCTGCGACGAGGGTTGAGACTATCCTCGGCGAAGCTCTCCGTTGGAACGAAGGTAGTCGTCGTCTCGTCGCCATTGGGATTGGAGAACACCGTTTCGGAAGGCATTCTCAGCAACCTGCGTACGGCACCTTCGCCGCGTATTCAGTTTACGGCTGCGATCTCGCCCGGTTCCTCGGGTGGGCCGATCTTCAGCAGCACTAGCGGGGAGGTGATCGGGCTGGTCTCGGGCACTCTCACGAGCGTTGAAGGCGGAAGGACCTATGGGCAGAATCTTAATTTCGGGGTGCCGGCGAGCAGTCTCTTCAGCGCGCTACGAAGCGCGCGGAGCGACGTGCCTCTAGCCGTCTTTGCTGCCCAAACACTGCCGGAAGCCGAAAAGCGGTGGCGAGAGTTGGAAGCGGGACTGCCGTCGCTTGAGCGTGCCTTCATCTCGGATCTGGGCGAGCGAGTCGGCGCTGCGTTCGGCACAGCGATGCGCCATACTATCGAAAAGCGCGACGCGGACGGCATGCGCGCACTTACCGCGCGGCGAGATGTTCTAAAAAAGGAACGCCAGACGGCGCTCGAAGTTGCCGAGGCGGTCGCGCGCACTGGTGCGATCGGACAAATTGCTGCGCGGCAGCTCCTTGTCGCGTGGGAGGACAACATCATTGAAGGCACAGACGAGTCGCGTGAGCGGCTCGAAAGCGCCAAGACGAGAGCTCGCTCAGTCTTCGCGGAATACGAAAACGTGCGGCGGGCCGCCATGTTTCCGGAGAAGGTGGCGGGTTTCCCCTTTAAGGTCAGCTTCACTCAGGTCTACGAATTCTGCTACCCCGGATACACGGCGAGCCCTGTCACTGGATTGGGGAGCCTTACCTGCCCGACGGTCCCCATACCGGTTCCGTTTGCATCAGGAGGTGCAGACCTGACGTTCCTCAACGGATCTTTGGTCGCTGTTCACCTGGCTGTAACGTCGTATTCGGATGCGGTGCGCATCGTTGGAGAGAAGTATGGGACCCCGGTCCTCGGCGTCTACCGAAACGGGTCTTGGCTTCCAAGTGATACGAGATCGTTCGGTCCGAATACGATGTTCGAGTGGGAGCTCCAAGGCGGGAGAATCCGTGTCGGAAGAACTAGCGGGCGCCCCTTCGCAGCCTTCATCCACGCGGATCGCGATGATGCGGTTCGAGAAAGCTTCTGAGCCGATGCGGCGAGCTCCAGTGCCGCGGCGAGCCCGGCGTACACCTCGCGTATTCATTAACTAAGAACTGGCCAGAGGCTTGGCGGACACGCGGGTCTACGGCGTTGTGAGCGGGGCCTGCATCCCGGACTGGATGCATCCGGACGTCAGTGACTGGCGCGGCTGACTCGATGCGCTGAGCGTCTCACAACGTCACGCGAGCGTTTTCACACGCGCGCGCTGGTACCGTGGGTTACAGTAGGAAGCCCCGCGCCGCTTCTACTCGGCCGGGGCTTTGGCGGAAGGTCACTCCGCGTGGAAGACGATACCGAAACACGGCGCTCGCGCAATACAGGGGCTTGCTCCAAGCTAGGCGTAGCTCCAGCGGAGCACGCGAGCGAAGAGCTCGACGAGCAGGAGCCCGCAGACGAGTATCTTCCTGACAGGCGCGAGCTGTACGAGGCATTCGGTGTCGACTTGCAGAGGACGGCCGCTGCAGGCGATGGCGACTGGAATGAGCGCCGGAAACTCCAGCGCGCCCGGTTGCCTCACATGCGCCGGGCCCTTCGGGTCGCTACTCGCTGCGTCGAGCTAGCTCGTCGAGTTGAAGATGCGATTCCCGGCGAACCTGGCTGGAACGCGCTCACAGACGAAATCGCTCGGTTTTACTCAAGCGCTTATCCGGGTATGCGACCGGAGACGGTGCTTCGGATGCAGGTGCTTGCCCAGGTTGCTCGGCAAGCGTTGCTCGCTCTGCACTGGCGTTACCTCCAGGCGACAGCCCGCCTAATCCTAGGCGATGCCGCGCAGGAAGACATTGATCTCATACGCCGGGAGAGCAGGCGAGCGTCCTTGCGACGAGCTTCGGCGCAACAGTTCGGGAACCCCCCGCAGCCTGAGTTGGCGAAGACCCTATTGGCTGAGAGCATTCGCGCAGATCCTCCGGAACAAAAGCTGGCACGTACCGTCGTATCCAAGCTCCGAAGGCTGCTCGCCGGTACTATGCCCCCAGAACGTTTGGGCCGCCGGCTCGATCAGGGTTTCCCTCTCATAGTCACATTGCTTCGCGAGTGGCCATCGAAGGGCGGCCGATCTCAGCAGAACCGGGATGATGGAAGCGTGGGCGGGGGGAAATGGGCGATGGCCAATGCGCTCGTTCAGTTGCTCGGCCTTGGAAGGGTTACCGAGGAGCGTCTGCGCAAGGACTGGCAGGAATTCCTGCGCCAGCGCCGCGCTCGACGACCAGGGCCGTAGACGGGAAGGTGTCCCGGATAGATCGGGATAGGTTCGGGTGATCGCGGGGCGGCATGGTGCCCGCATGCCGCCCTCAACAAACGCCCCGTGGCTCCGCGCCGCAATGGTGCGCCGCCTTGCAGTGGCTGCGGACGCGGACCCGAGAACCGTTCGCCGATATCTGATCGGTTGCCCGATCCGGGGCATGGTTGCCGAACGGATCCGCCGAGCCGTTCTCAGGAACGGAATCCCCGTTCCACTGATGGACCGCGCGCCAACCCAGGCCCGTGGTGAACAGCACGCTGTGGGCGGTGCGCCATGAGCTCATCGAAGTCGACGTTGAGACGCACCGGCGCTCACGCCGCTACTTCTGAACCGAAGAGTTCAGCGCGGCTGCTGCTTACTTTAACGGACGAGGAGTTTGGAGCGCTGCTGGACAAGCACATTTGCGCCGCACTGGTGGAGCGCGTCCCTCACGCCGCGCAAACACGGGAGTTTGTTCCCGCAACGGAGGTAGCTCGTCGCTGCAGCGTCTCGCGCATGACGGTGCACCGCTGGCGTGTCGCCGGTTGCCCGGCAGTTCGCGTTGGCGATACCTGGCGCTACCGATTCGCGGACGTCGTTCGCTGGCTGGAAGCTGGAGGAGCAACGCCATGAATCGAAGGCCGACGCAGAACGTTGTGACCCTCAGCGTCAGACTTCCGATTGCCGCAGTCCAGCAGTCGCGAGTGCAGAAGCTGTACCGCGTTTGGCTCGACTACATCGGAGAGCCGCACAGCGAGGCTGCGTACCGCGTGTTCGTGCGCGGCGTTGTTGCGCGCGGACTGAACGGTGTCCGGCTCGAGCTGAAGCAGAAGGGGGCGCGCCGTGGCCGGGCTGCGTGACGACCTGCTCGCTCTTCGAGCTCAGCTCGACGCCATCATCGGACGTGTTGGACCTTCTGGCTCCGCACCCATTCGAAGTGACGTGGACCCAGATCCCGGAGCGCCGCGGCCGTTCATCGGAAAGCCACTGAGCAGCAAGTTCCCAGGGAAATGCTGCGTCTGCGGTCAGCTTTTCGAGCGTGGAGAGCGCATCGTCTACGCGGACAAGCGAACGGCCCATCTTGGGTGTGGGCAGGCAGGATGACAGCGGTGCTCGGGCTCGATTTGAGCGCGACTGCTACGGCTGCGGTCGCGGTTCCGCTCGATTGGGACGGACGATGGTCTTCGGTTCGATCTCTCGTCGTCGGCGTCAAGTTGCGTCGTACCGCGACGGATGCCGAGCGTGCGCGCCGCACGGAGACAATCGCGGCACGAGTAGTCGCGTTCGCTCGCATGCACGGCGCGAGCGTAGCCTTCATCGAGTCCTACGCCTTTTCGCAACGGACCGCGGCCCACACGCTCGCTGAGGTTGGCGGCGTGGTGCGTCTCGAACTCGTTCGCGCGGGCGTTGAGGTTCGAACGGCGCCGATTGGGACTGCACGCAAGCTCCTGCTCGGGAGGGTGCCTCGGACGGATGTAAAGCAATCCATCCTGCAGACGCTGCGCTCGGCAGGTGCGACGTTTTCCTCATTCGACGAAGCTGATGCTTTCGTCGCCGCGAACCACGGCATGTTCGAGCTCGGCGGCTTTTGCTTCGCTCAAGGGGAGGGCGCATGAGCGGTTCCGTGCGAGCAATCCATGCGGGCGTTCAGCCGCCAGCTCACGACCTTGAGGCTGAGGCGGCCGTCCTGTGCGCGATTATTCGAGAGCCAGCGCGACTCTCGGAAGTGCGAGCGCTCCTCGAGCCGCGCGAGTTCTACTCGCACTCCAATCGCCGCATCTTCGAGACCATTCTTTCTCTGAACACCGCTGGTCAAGCAATCGACGTGGTGTCCGTCGCGAGTGCCTTGCGCGAGCGAGGTCACCTCGAGAGTTGCGGAGGGACGCCGTATCTCGCGCAGATTTCCGACGCAACGCCAGCGGTCGCTCATGTCGCAGAGCACGCGCGGCTCGTCAAGAAGGCCTATCGCTCCCGAGCCCTGGTTGAGCGCCTTGCGCGAGCAAACATCGAAATCCGCACCGGCATCGACGACGTTCAAACGTGGACCGCGCAGCTCGCCGATGACCTTCGTGCGCACGGCAACGACAACGAGCGAAGCTCCTGGCCTGAACTCGACGCTTCAGAGATCTTTGCGCCGCTCGACGCCATTCACTACGTGTTTGCGCCCTTCGACATGTGTCCGGGCGCGCCCACGCTTGTCGCTGGATACGGCTTCAGCGGGAAGACCATCGCATTGCAGTCGATGGCCGTCTCGTTGGCCGCAGGCTTGCCCGTGTGGGGTTCATTCTCTGCACGCGCCGGTCGCGTTCTTCACATCGATTGGGAGCAGGGACCACGCCTGACGCGCGAACGCTATCAACGCCTCGCCGCAGCCGCGCTGGTTGCCCCCAGCGACCTCGAGGGCCGGCTCTCCCTGGTGAGCATGCCGCAGCTTTATCTAGACACGCCCGGAGCCGAGCCGGCGATGCTTCATCGCTGCGCGGGCTACGACCTCGCCATCATCGATTCGCTCAAGGCCGCATGTCCGAGCATTGAGGAGAACGACGCCGCCGCTCGGAACGTGCTCGACATGTTGACGAGGGTGTCCGTGAAGACCGGGTGCACCTTCGTGGTCGTTCACCACGCGCGCAAGCCGCAGCGTGATGCCACCGGCGGCGCGAAAATGTCGATTCGCGGCTCGGGCGCGCTGTTCGATGCGTGCGGCTCGGTACTTGTTTGCGAAGCGAGCAAAGGCGCACCGACTCGCGTGATGCACGAGAAAGCCCGCACGTCGGGCGTTCCATCCGAGGACATCGAGTTGCGCATTGCTGACGTGGAGATTGACGGCAATCCGCGCGGAGGGCTGTCCGTCAGCGCGAGCGCCGTCGCAGCCGAAGCTTCCGCACGCGGGGGCGGCCGCAAGCTCGACGAGCTGAAGGACAGAATCCGAGACCTCTTCCGAGAACAGGGCGACCAGGCGGGCAAAGGTGCGATTCGAGAGCGCCTTGGGCTCAAGCGGGATTCGGTCTTCGCGGCGATGGCCGAGCTCGAAGCGAGTGGTGAGGTCGTCAACGTTGGGTCCGAGCGCCGCCCGAAGCTCCGGCTCGTGGAGGGTCGAAAACCATGAATCGTCCCATCGTCCCCATTCGTCCCCAAAACGTCCCCGGGACGGTTCGTCGTCTATCGTCCCATCGTCCCCAACCCTTTAGGGGGGACGAAGGACGGGACGATACGAGTCGGCGACCGACAGTTGTCTATCGTCCCCGGAACTCGACGGGTACCGTTCGCGACGAACGAGCCTTCGGGGCAGGCTTTCGCACCGGCCTTGCATGCGCGCACGTGACGCTCACGCGAGGGCTTTCGAACCGTCGGCGTCCGGTCCCCGCGGAGCGCGCTGAGCTTGGAGGAGAGCGCCGTCGCGCACGGGGGGCGAGGACCGAGCGCATCGGATACGCAAGCCGACGCTCGATGGCCGGGCCGGGCTTCAATTCGGCTCGGTTCGGCTCTGGCAGCGAATGGTTTCGGCAGGATGGGTTTTGCCCACCCCGTGAAAATTCGGGTTTTTCACTCGGGAGACCGTTGTTCTTCGAGTTCGGGCCGACGCGAGACTGCGGCTCGCTTGGCAGCGAAGACCAGGAGACCGCCGGCGCCGCCGAAGAGCGCCAAACCCATGAGCCCGAAGTACAGGACCAAAGCCGTCAGCATGCCTTTGCCGTCGCAGACCGCGTCCGGCGGGCAGTGCTCCTCAATGCTCCAGATGCGAGCAAGGAACGCTATGCAGCTCAGACCGATCAGGGCAGCAAGCGCGAGCATGAGCTGCCCCGTAGAGCGCATAGCGCGGACGGTTTGAGCGCGAAGGGCCACGTCGCCAAAGCAACGTACCAGCTCTTGGGGGACTTACACTGATGGCGCTCAGAACCGGACACGGCAACGGCGCCGGCGTGCCTCGTGTCGAGGTCTTGCCTGCCAACGAATTGCCCGCAGGTGTGCCCGCGCCAGCCGGTCAGTCTTCCGTCAACGAGCGCGGTACCCGCGGGCGCTTTGCCCCGGGAAACAAGGAAAGCGCGAACGGCGGCCGAGCCCGCGCCGGCGCGACCCGACTCGCCCGGCGCATGGGGCTCGCGTCCCTCGACGCGGATCCGGTCTTCGCGCCCTACAAGCGCTCCGCTGCGGACTTTCGGCGCGCGCAGGTGACGACGCTCGCGCGGACCGTTGGCGGGGGCCATTGCGGGCCGGCACCTTCGAGCATCATCGCTTCGGCTGCATGGCAGCTGGCCGCTTCGCGCTTCTTGTTCGATACCGCTGCCGGCGACGTCGACAAGCTCACGGCTGCATCGAAGCTGGCGAACGACTCGCGCCAGAACCTGCTCGCTGCTCATGAGCTCTGCGCCAAGGAGGCTCAGGCCCGAGCGGTGCGGCCGGACCCGCACGCGAGCCTAAGCCAGGCCTTCGGTGCTCCCGCCGCGGCCTCGAGGGTGCGGAGAAACGGAGCCGAGTCGTGATGCACATCACGACCGAGGGCCTCATCACCCATCCCGCGGGGTTCGGGATCACTACGGCGTCTCCCTGCCAGCGCGCCGCGTGCCGAATCATCGATGGCCTCTCTCTCGATGAGCTCGCTGACGACCCTGACGTGCAGGCGTTCGTGGGCGGCCCTGAGGCAATCGCGCGGCTCGGCTCGGAGCGCGGCGTGCAACCGCTCGAGATCGTCTACCTCGCGAGCATCCGGTCGCTGAAGACCATCACCGCGTGCGCAGCGGCCCTTCGCATGACGCAGACCGTCGATGTTTCGCGGCTCGGGCCCGGCGAAGTGCCGCGCGTCAGCATCGTGTCGTTGAAGCTCGACACCTCGAGCGTCGCGCATCGCATCCTCACGGAGACCGTTCGCCAGAGCGACCTGCTTCGTGGCCTGGTGATCGGAGAGCCGACCTCCGAGGTGCTCACTCTCAAGCATCCGAGCGGGCGCGCCGTCGAAGTGGCGTGCGTCGCGGGCGCGAGGGCGGGTGCTGGGCTCGTCGCGCGCTGGTCGGCAGGGGTTGTCTTTGACGAGGCTCCTCGCATGGCCGGCGCCGAGGAAGGTGTCGTGAACCTTGATGACGCGCGGCGCGCGGTGCTCGGCCGCTTACTACCCGGCGCCCAAGCGCTCTACATCGGCTCGCCCTGGGCCCCGTTCGGTCCGGTTTACGACCTCGTTTCCGAGCGCTGGGCACAGCCGACCGACGGCCTCGTCGTGCTGCGTGGCACCGGTCCCATGTTGAACCCGGTCTGGTGGACGCCGGAACGTTGCGCCGGCCTCGAGCAACAGGATCCCATCGCCTACCGCACCGACGTCCTCGGGGAGTTCGCTGACCCCGAAGCGAGTCTCTTTCCGTCGGAGCTTCTCGAGCGTTGCACCCGAACTGGGCCAACCGAGCTCGAGCGCAACCCCAACCAGTTCTACGTGGCTGCGATGGACCCGGCCACGCGGAACAACAGCTGGACATTGGTCGTTGCGACGTGCTCGGGGGTCGTCGGTTCGACGCGGCGTCACGCCATCGTGCTCGCGCGACAGTGGACGGGTAGTCGTGGCGCTCCCCTCTCGCCCGAGGCGACCCTTCGAGAGATTGCGTCCGTCTGCGCGCACTACGGAGTGAGGCGAGTCCGCACCGACCAATGGAGCGCCGACGCCCTCGCCGATATCGCGCGCCGCGTTGGCCTTTCGCTCGACTTCGAGAACGTCACCGCGACTCGAAAAGTCGAGCTCTTCGAAGGTCTCCGCGTGCGGCTCGAGGCCGGTGAGCTCGAGCTTCCGCCCGTGCCGCTCGTCCGCGAGGACCTGTCTCGTGTGCGCAAGCGACTGACCCAGAATGGCCTGAGTATCGTTCTCCCTCGCACCGCGGATGGCCGGCATGCCGACTACGCGCCGGCGTTGGCCCTCGCCATGTCCGAGCCAATCCCAGCGCCGCGGACCCCGAAAACTATTCCGGACCAGCAGACCATCTGGCGCGAGCGCGCAATCGCTGAAGGGCGACGGAGACAGCGGCGCGAGAAACCGAAGGACCTCATCGAGCGACTGGCGAGGCGACCGTGACCGCGCTTGTCGGAGCGGTTTCGCGCGCGTCCTTTCCGAACCATCACAGGAGCAACATGCAAACGACTCTGAACCTTTTCAACGCCATCACGGGCGAGAGGTCGTACACCGAAAATGAGAACTGCCAGCGGATCTACCAAGACCAATTCGGCAGCTGGTGGGTGCAGCTCAGTGAAGAGGAGGAACTTTCGATTCCTTCGCATCGCATCCACAGCGTCGCGCGGACGCCGGTGCCTCGCGCCACATCAAAGAGTTCCGCCGCGGCTGATTCATCACGAGGAGCCGGCCGGTGAGCAACATCATCATCACCACGGAGCAGCAGTTTCACTTCGTCGCTCGTGAGCGCGCTCAGGAAGTTGCCGAACGCCTGCGACGTGAACTAGCGCCTATTCTCGGCCTCCCGCTACCGGCGTGGTTCGAAGAACTCATCGGCAGGTACGCGACGGCATGCGGCGTCCATATCGCCATGGAGGCAACGTGCGACACTTCGTCCGAGGTCGTTGAGAGCTTGCGCCGCGACCTCGAGGCGCTTCCGCGCATTCGCGCCGACATTCTTGCGCGCGCATTGGAAACGCGACCACTCGGCCGGTCCCTTAGCCCATCTAGTTTCACGAGCAAGCCCAACTGAGGAGAGTCTCAATGGCTACCAATGTTTTCAACGCACTCAAGAACAGCCACTGCGTGCCGCGTGAGGGTGGCACCACCTTAACGGAAAGGACCGTGTGATGGCTTACGATCCGTACATCCCTCGTGTTGGCGACGCAGGCTATCTAGCTCCGCCTGAGCAAACACAATCTCGCATCACGACACCGGATTGGTACGCGCAGTTGCTGCAATCGCAGGGTTTGCCTGTGCCTGACATGGTCACACAGACGTATTCAGCACCGAACCCGGCGAACGAGTTTATTGGCGAGAACAAGGATGGCGGCGCGTATGACCCGTTTCGGGCGTACAATTCTGCACGAAACGATCCCAACCTGACGCCAGAGCAGCGCGCCAAGCTCTACGATATGGCGAGTTCGGGGACTGCACAGGTACGCAACCCCTACGACTACCTGATTGGTCGGGACCCGGCCTACGTGTCCGAAATGGCGGCGCAGCAGCAGGCGATTGGGCAGGCTGCACAGCAGGGCTTCGCCGGCCTCCAAGCGCAAGCCGGCAGTGCGCAGCAGGCGGGCGCGACGCTGCAGGGAATGGGCACGGGCGCAGCAACCTACGGCCAGCAAGCAGCCCAGGGAATCAACACTGGCGCCAGCGCTCTAGGCAAGAGCTCCAATACACTTCTAGGCACCGCAGGCAGCATCAATCAGCGGCAGGGACCGACGCTCGACTTCGGGATGCAGACCGGCGCGGTCGGTGGCTCAATGGGCTACGCCGACCAGCTCGCCAACTTGCAGCAGGGGCCGAGCGGCGCGCAGGCAATGCTGCAGAGCGGCGCCAACCAGTCGATGGCGCAGAGTCTTGCGCTCGCACGAAGCGGTCGCGGTTGGGGCGGCAGCGCGGCGGGACAAGCGCAAGCTCTGCAGCAGAACGCGGCCACGATGCAGCAGGTCGGCAACCAAGCGGCCATGCTGCGCGCACAAGAGGCGGCGCAGTGGAACGCGCAGCGCGCACAGAACCTTGGCCAAGCGGCTGGTATTTACCAAGGTGCTGGAACGCAGTTTGGGCAACAGACGGCGCTCGGCGCGCAGACGCAACTCGCACAGCAGTCGGCAAACGACCAGTACGCTTCTCAGCTCTATGGTCTCGGGTTGCAGGGGCAGCAAGCTGCGCTCGGTGCGCAAGCGCAGGCTGCGCAGGTCGGTCTCGGCGGCATCAACGCTGGCGCCGGCATTTACGGCACCGGTGCAGCTCTGCAGAACCAGGGCACAGCGCTGCAAGGGCAGCTACTTGGCCAGGGCGCATCGGCGGCGTCTCAGGGTGGCCTCAATGCTTTCGGGTTCAACCAAGCGCAGAACACTACCGATGTGAACCGCGAAAACATGATCACGCAGGACTACGGGATTCGATCCGGCGTCGCGATTCAGAATCAGCAGCAGGAGCAGCAGTTGCTGGGCAGTGCGATCGGTGGCGGAGCGACACTGCTCGGGACTGGGCTGATGTTTCTTTCCGATGAGCGCGCAAAGAAGAACATCCGCGAACTGCCCGACATGGGGCGCACGTTCGCGGCGCTCAGCGGCCCACCTGCCACGGCCGGCGTTCCGCGGCGCGACGTCGATACGGATGCGCTCGATAGCTACTACGACCCATATGCGATCGGAGCAGCGCCGCTGCGGCGTCCACAGCTAGACCAGGCCAATCCCTACACCGACCTGCGCCGGGCACAGGGATATTCGTACGAGTACATCGACCCGGCTGCGTATGGTGACGGCCAATTCGTCGGGCCGATGGCGCAGGACCTCGAGAAGAGCCCTGCTACGGCCGGCACCGTTTACACGGACGAGAATGGCATCAAGAAGATCGACACGGGCCGCCTCTCGCTGGTGAACACGAGCGCGATTGCAGACACGCAGCGGCAGATCGACCAATTGAAGGCGATGATGCGCTCACAACAAGGGCGCCGATGAGCACCAGTGGCAGGCGGATCAATACGAAAGTCAGGCCCGTGAACGGAAGCGCACGCCGACATCCGAACCCAAGAGCCACCCGGGAGCCTCAAAGGTTTGGGTTTCAGGTTCGGTGACTTCTACCGCGACACGTCGCCGTCTGGCGTGGTGGTGGACACCAGGAAGCCGCATCTGCCTAGAACTGACGCGGAACTAAACGCGGCGCTCAACACTCAGCGCTTCGACGAACTCGAGCAGACCGCTGATGCTGCGCGCCCGCTGCTGAAAACCGGCCCCGTGAAGGCCTTCGCGCGCAACGCGGTAGCGCATGCGTTCGATACAGCCGCGTTGCCGGTTACGCTCGCCGGCGCTGGACTTGAAGCGCTCGGCTACCCGAACCGTGCCGCGCACCTCGATGCGAATGAGGCGCTTGAGGATGCCGAGTGGCTTTGCCAGCGCCGCAAACCAGACGACTACCGGTTCTATGTGTCGGAAGAGCGCGCGCAGAACCCAACGGCGACTGCTCTGGACGCTGCTGGGGGCGACACGGTGGGGGCGCCGGCATCGAGGGGGGTGACGGAGAGGGGGATTGGTGCCGCCGTCAGCATGGCGAAGAAAGGCGCGGGCAAGGTCGCCAAGGCCATCAAGTCCGCGCCGGCAGTGCCTTCCGTTTACAAGTCGTGGGACATGCCGAAGGTGTTCGCAGATGCGCCACCGCCGGTACTGAGCGCGGAGGAAGCCCTGCGCGCTCGGCAGGTCGAGGATGCTCGCAGATATCTCGAGACTCACCCGGACGTTGATGTTCTGCACGATTACATCGGAGCCGATTACGCCGGGATGAACGAGCTTGCTGCGCCACGACGCCGAGCTCCGCGGAAAGACTTGGCACGCCGGCGCTGGGGTAACCAGCCTCGACGAGGCGCTTCGGCCAGCTCTGAGGGATAAGGCGGCGCGGCTCTCGGCGCTTCTGGAGTCCGCCGAAAACGCGGGTCTTGCGATGCCGGGCAAAGTGCAACGTGGGCTCGATGTGCCGGAAGAGACGCCTCGAGACTGGCTCGACAGGGGCGCTATCGAAACCCGCTCGTTTTGGAGCACTTCGTCGAAACCGTCGGTAGCCGGTCTGTTCAGCACTCGCGCGCCTGGCAAGACGAGCGTCCTGCTGAACCTTGAACAGAAGAGCGGGATTCCAGCCAGCGGCCTCGGCGCTCTCAAAGAGAACGAGGTGCTACTTGGCCCCGGGAAGAAGTGGGAGATTCGTGGGCACCGGGTGGAGCCCAGACAGCGGACGCACCGTAGTAGACCTCGCTCAAGTCGACCAGTTCAAGCCCGGAACCGTGCCGGCGCTGTCTCTTGCCGGCGAGGCCGAAGCGACTGCGCGCGGCAAGCTCAACGCGCTCACAAGGGAGTCCGCCGCGGAGCGCGAGCGACGCTACCGCGAGCGTTCGCGCCGAAAGGCTGGAGGTAAGTAATGGCAGTTGCCGCGGGGCGTGCGCGAATTCGATTCGCGCGGCTGACCAAGGTGAGGACCGCGAAGCCAACGAAGCGAACTACAGTCCTCATGCAGCTATTGTTGACCACGGCGAATCCGCAGCCCAAGCTTTGCGCATTGACCTTCTTCATCGGGATTACGGGTTACCGATCAATTTGGATGATGGCCGATCGGCGCCTGTCGAGCGGAGCTCGAGTCATTAGGGACGATGCAATAAAGCTATTCCTCCTCGATGGCGCAGATAACGCGAGCGGCATCCTGACCTACGCGGGTCTAGGGGCCACATCGCGAGGCAACCAACCTTCGGATTGGATGGCGAGAGTACTGCGCGGAATGCGCTTGACGTTTGAAGACTCGATGACGGTGCTACGTGACGCCATCGCGCGAGAGGTGCCGCCACATTTGAAGGCATTCCCGAGAGAGCAACAAGGACACATCGTGTTTGCGAATGCGTTCTTCGGACGGGAGCCCAGGGCGTACTCAATAGACCTGCTGCCAGTGGTGGGTGGCGCTGGCCACGCATACAGGTGCACGCGACGCTTCCTGTCGGAAACGGCCTTACCGCGGATGCGCCCGTCGCGGATTACCCTTGGCGGTTCCGGGGCTCTTCAATTCATAGCGAGGCCTCCGGCCTGGTGGCAGCGCGAACGGCGCGAGATTTTGAGCCTCATACGCGCGGCGGAGAGCCGTAAGGTCCCGCCGGAGGAGGTTGCGTCTCGTTTGGCCCGAGTGAACTGCCGGATAAGCGCCCTCGACCGAAGTGTTGGTCCACGAAGTATAGTCGCGTGGAGATTTCGAGACGCGGTCCCCAATCCGGGTCACGCTGCATTTGTTCGGGAGACTCAGGAAGACGCGCCGAGGTTGCCAACCATTTCGGCGGGAATGGATGTCAACGCACTGTTCGATGCTGTGCTACCGTCGATCCGTGCTGCCCGTCGAGCACGTAAGGCCGGAGCATCGGAAAAACGGAACGACGAGGAGCTCGTAGCGGCATTTCGATCGCTGCCGGACAGTCCCGACGAAAAGCTCCGCTAATCGCGTTACTTCATGCGCTCCGCGCGCTCGTCTCGAGTAGGCTTTGTGTCAGTCAGCGCAGATCGCTTTTCCAAGTAGCGCTCCGCTTCGCGGGAGCGTTCGAACATGATTCGCTTCCACTCTGGCCACGCGCCGACGCGGTCCGTTGCCTGAGAGAGTTGCCTTAAGAGCTCTTCGCGCGAGTTCATGTGACAGCCTTCTATACGTTCAGCCTGAACGGGTGTTCGAGGGCGAAATTAGCCCGGCTTTAACGGGCCTGCAGGCCGAATTTCCTAAGATCCTTCCCAAACTCCGCCAGGTGTTCGTCTTCACGATCACGATAGGACTCGTCAAATTGGCCGAGCTCCAAGAAGCGGGGCACGGCCTTCGAAGCGGCCCAGGGCACCGCGAGACCCCCCTCCTTCCGGTTGTCCCACTGAAACCACTGCATGTACCGTCGCGGAGCGACACCCTGGAACGGCTGCAAACCCACGCTGTCGTCAGAAGTCTTGGCATCTGCATCCATAGCTAGCGAGTCCGAGTGGAACTCCGCAGCAAAACTTTTGGGGTAGGGTTCGATGTACACAACCCTGCAGATCCCGCTCGCTATGATGTGTTTCGCGCAGTTGTGGCAAGGGAAAGTCGTCACGTACATTGCATTGCCTCGAGTCGACACGCCCAGGCGAGCAGCCGCCGTAATCGCGGACATTTCGGCATGCACCTCGCGACCAAATTCGGTGAGACCTGAGAGAATGGTGTCTTTCAATAGCCCGCTTTGCGCGGATCTGCGAGCGAGCTCCTCAGTTGATTTCGATTGATAGCTTCGACTTAGCCAGCCCTCTGCCTTGAGCTGGGCGAAAATTTCGAGAACGATCGTTTCCTTCGTCCGATCGTTCTGGTCATGTCCCCGCTTGAAGTCACGAGTGTCGTTGACATCATCAGTCCAATAGTGACCTCCAGTCGCCTTCGGCACCTCGTTCATCCCGAGCGCCACGAGATCGCCAGCATCATTGCAGATGGAAGCGCCGACCTGTCGGGAGAGTGCCGCCGAGCGCAGTGCAGCCGCTCGAGCGTGAAACATGCCGAACTCGTCCCTCGTCGGCGTAAGGAACGGATGACCGAATAAAAGGTCGAGGAAGCGCTCGATCGCTCCGTCAAGCCGATTCACGTCGGCACTGTTGACGAAAAAGTCCGCAAGAGGGAAAGCGTCTCGAACGTCCTGTCCGAGCTTGGTGCCGAGCTCCTTCTCGTCGCGCTGAACGAGCTCTTCAGCTGACGCTCGATAGTCGCTGGCGCGGCCTCCGCGAGAATACGCGATCTGATCTGCCAGGCTCGCCACGCGAGTCGAACGAGGAGAATAAACGCCGACGCATAAGAAGTGGTCCCTGTAGATTCTTCTCAATCGATGCACCTCAGCGGGGTTCTTCAGGGACCGGATAATGTAGGCCTGCGACTCTCTCGGGGTTTGCGACCCGCGAAGCCGCACAATTCTTTCCACGATCAGCCCAACCAGCGCGTCTCCCTTACCCACCTTTTTGCGGAACTCCGTTCCACGAACCATTCCTTGCTTGATGCGCTGGTCCGCAGGTAGCTGCTCAAGCGCTCCAGCCTCGAATTCACGCATCAAATCGCTGACTCGGATACGTTGGCTGGAATACCCGAATCTGGCGAGCGACGTCTCGAGCGCATCGCGGACTGCATCCAGGTCCGTTCCGACTGCGCCGACCAAGCCGAAAACCAGCTCCGGGGCAGGCTTCCCCTGGCCCGAAGCGCCTGTATTGGTCCTTCTCGACCGCGCGCCCCTACTGGTGGAACTGGTGACCTTCTTTCTCGGCACTTGGTTCGCAACTGTATCGCGCCGATCCGACGTGCGAGAACTTTCCTGCACGAGCCCCAAAAGCACTTGTAGAAGACAACGGCGCCGATGCGGCGGTCGCTGACGCGGAGTCAGACTCCTGACTTCGTGTCGCATTCACCGCATGCAGTGATGTGCTCGCGATTTCGCTGTAGGTGTTCGCCCGTGCCCACACCTCAATGTACGCCGTCGCTGAAATGCTTGACATCGTGTCCTCATAATGTCATGACAAACAGAGGACATGGCTCCGACCCAGCGTGATGAAAAGTTTCAGCTTCGAATGAGCACGGAGGAGCGCCAGATGCTTGAGGAACTCGCGGATCGCGACGGACTCTCAGCGTCTGACAAGATTCGTCAGCTCATTCGCCGCGAACACGCCGCTACGTTCGGGGACGAGCCACCGAAGCGCCGGAAGCGCTGAACGCACGTTAGTGACCCGCGCGCTGTTGGTAGCAGCCGCGGGTCTGGCCGGACCTGAAAGGAGATCCGACATGGCAAACAGAACACGGATTCAGGGGCAGAACCAGGGCGAAGCCGTATCCGCGGACATTCACCGCGCAGCAAAGCGCATGGGCTTCGATCCCGGTCAGACGGACGCTGACGGTCTCCCCACAGCGGTTGAGGTAGAGGCGCTGAGAGACCTCGCCTCGAAGGCGCTACGCACCTTCGAGCGCATCGGGTCGGCCTCACCCGACGGAAAGGAAGTGCTGCTCGAGGCCTTGCTGTGCGCGAGGGACGATATCGAGCTGTTCGAAAACGCCCCGCCCGAGCTGAACATGGCGTTCTGCCGCGCGCAGTACCGTATCGACCTTGCCATTGCGCTCGCCGACTACGTTGACGAGTTCGGCCTGCCAGAGACGGCAGAGCGGCGCGAGGCGCGCGAGATGGTAGCGGCGGAGTTCGCTTCAGCTGAACAAGGTGAGCCGTGATGAAGCACAGTCAGCACGCCGAACAGCGCCGTCGAGACCTGTTGGAGAAAACCGTGCGCGCGGTCGCGATTCTTGGAGCGTGGCCAGAGGACGTCATCCGCGCTGCTGTTGCGGAGGCACTCGAGCAGCCTCTGGCCAGTACGGATCTGAACTATCTCCTGTCGAGACTGTCCTGGTGTCTACCACCGCCCCCACGTGAAGCGTTGCGGCTAGTTCATGCAGCTGGGGCATCGACTGATGCACGCGGTCGTCTGCGCGTCGGGGGGCGGCCATGAGAGACCCGAATCGTTTCCTCTCGCCTGCGCAACGAGCCGCTCTCGAATCCGATCAGCGTATCTGGCGTGCCGAACAGCTCGCGCGAAAGACCAACGTCGTCTCGATATCGGAATACCTGTACTGGAAGAAGAACTACCCGCATATCGAGAATATCGGCTGCGTCGTTCGCGCCCATCTCCACTCGTCAGCCGTGCGTCCCCTCGTCCGCGAGCAGCGGAAGCGAGAACGAATACTGGCGCAAGCGGCCGAAAAGGAAGAACGGCAACGCAAGCAACGCAAGCGCCGCAAGCTACGGAATTCCGGCACTCGGGCCGAACGTGCTCCGAAACGGCGTTCTGAGGCGGGCGGTGGCGAATGATCGCGCTGCACGAAAGCTCACTCGAGCTTCGGGTACGGCACGCCATCTCGCAACTGGTCGAAGGTGCGGACCGCCTGCGCGGTCTCGCCGAGATCCTAGAAGAGCTCGGTGCAACGCCCGGCAACGCCGAACCGCCAGACCTTCGTCGCGCGGTCGTTGGCATCCAAGCAGCAGCAATGCAAGCGCTGCTGATGGCCGCGACGGCAGTCGGTCTCAGCGAGCGACTGAGCACCATCGCTGCTATCAGAGAATCGGCGGAGCCGAACGGCGCGGAGAACTCAAGTTGACGAAACCGCCACCTTCCACGCCGTACTCGTGCGGGCCGCAAAGCGAGACGGTGAGCGGGAGTCTGAGGCGTGAGGACTACGTAGTGCTCATGCCTCAGGTTGAGTTCGAGCGCTGGGCAGCCGAGCGTCTCGCCAAGGTCGAAGGTGATCGAGCTGCGTTTGCGACTGAGCAGAAGGCCGTGGATGCTGACCGCAAGCTGCGGGCGTGGGCGCGCGAAGAGGGGCAACGTCAACGCGAGGAGCAGCGGGCTCGGCTGACGCGACCGGTTGGTCCGAGTGAGTCACCACTCGAGGAAGCGCTGTTGCAGGCGTTTCTTCGAGTGGGTTTTCAACGAGCGAGGGCCTTGTCCGACATCGTCGTCGGTCAGGGCCCGCTCGGCCTTCTGCTGCAGCAGCTGCCGGTGACGACGCCGGCAGCGAAGTATCGGCTCGACTTCGCGTTGATTCGTCCGCTCGATGGCGTGTTCTTGGCCATCGAGGTCGACGGTAGGAACTTTCACGACCGGACTTTGGAGCAGGCCCGACTGGACCGACAGCGTGATCGGCGACTCACTGCAGCGGGTTGGACGGTGATTCGATTCAGCGGCAGCGACGTGCACCGCAACGCCGATGGGTGCGTGCACGAGGTGTGCGAACTCGCCGCTTCCGACCGAGCGCCGCGCGCGCAGCCAGGAAAGGACAAGCAGAGTCATGGGTAAGAACAAGGGTGGTCGCCCTCGCAAAGGTTCGCTCGAGCTCCGCGGAAAGACTTGGCACGCGCGGCTGACGGTCACGGTGGATGGCGAGAGCGTGCGGAAGTGGTTTGACCTCGGCACGGATTCGAAGCCGGCAGCGCGGCGCAAGCTCACTCGACTGCTCGAGCAGCACGCCGAGGCGCCTTCGGTGCAGGCCGTCGCCTCGGAAGCCGTGCGTTCTGAGACCGTGTCTGAAGCCGCGGAGCGCATTCTCATCGAGCGCGACGGCGTTCGTGACATCGAGAACGACCGCATTCGGTTCCGGCTGCACATCGAACCGGAGATCGGCGCCCGCGCGGTCGGCGAGGTGAAGAGCTCAGATATCCGCGACGTTCTTGAGACCGTGAAGGCGAGCGGGCGGAGCCGGCGGACGGTAGTTCACGTGCGTCGCGTCATGCACCTTATCTTCGACCAGCTCTGGCGCGACGAAGCGCTGCCGGAGAACCCGGTCGCTCGCGTGCGCGTGCCCGCAATGAAGATGGACCGACGCGAGCGCGCCGTGCTCACGGACGAAGAGCTCGCTCGCTACCTGTCTTGGGAGCACCCGGACGAGCACCATGGGATGGCCGTCCTTGAGCGCCAGACGATGGCCTGCGTCGCGCGAATGTTTGGCGGACTCCGCACGGGTGACTTGCACGAGCTGCGCTGGGAGTCGCTCGACACGACGGACGGGCGCTTTGGTTACGGATGGGCGCCGCGCAAGAAGACCGCGCGCCCGCAGCTGCTCGAGATCCCGGAGATGCTTCGACCCATCTTGAATGATTGGTGGCAACGTCACGGCCGTCCCGCCGCAGGCGTGGTGTTCCCGGTCCGCAGAGGAGAGAGGGTCGAGGACAAGGCCGTGAAGAAGGGCGTCAGTCACGCCGAGGCCTTCCGGCGCGATCTGAGGCGGGCTTTCGGCGTTGAGGTGCCCTCATCCGTTGTCGTGGTGCGCAACAACGGACGGAAGCTTACGAAGCGCGTTTGGGTCGAGTCGAGGCCACTGACGGCGCGCGAGCGCGAGCTCTTCGAGCCTACGCCTTACACCAAGCCGGTGGACTTCCACAGCTGGCGCCGAGCCTTCTCCCAGGCATTGGCAGAGGCGAACGTCTCGGCTCAGCAGGCGCAGGCCCTAGCCGGGCACGCCAGCCTCGAGGCTCACCAGCGCTACCTCAGCAACACGGCGAAGATGCGCGCGCTGCCGATCGAAGCGCTGCCCCGAATTCAGGTTCTGCCACGCGCGGTGCCAAAACTCCCCGCGCGGGATTCAGTTTTCTCGGCGCGCCCCGTAGGGTTCGAACCTACGACCCTCGGATTCGAAGTCCGATGCTCTATCCAGCTGAGCTAGGGGCGCGTCGCCATTGCTGGCGGAAGGGACTTTCGTCGCGAACCGTCGCGCCGTCAAGCTGGTGCAGGAAGGCCGGCAGGGCACGCTGGGAAAGGAACCGAGCCAGGCGACCGGCTGCGGGCGTGAGCTCGAGTTTTCGCGCGCTTTTGCCTGTTGTGTGAGCCGGGTTGCGTCGCTTGTACCGCGTTCGCTAGCGTGGATGCGCGTATGAAGAGCTCGTCGTTTCCCCCGCCCGCCGCCGAGGTGGTGCCGCGCCAGGCCGTGCGCGACCCCGACTTGTGGTTGAAGGCGGTAGCGTGGGTGACCATCATCGCGTGCGCGCTGTTGATTCTGACGTTCTCGTTCGGGCGCGATCAGAGCATTTACGCGGTGGTGGGCGATGGGCTGTTGCGCGGGCAGGTGCCCTACAAGGACTTGTGGGACTTCAAGCCACCGGGGATTTTTTACGTGTACTCGCTGGCGCAGGCGCTGTTCGGCAAGAACATGATGGCGCCGCGTTTGCTCGAGGTGCTGGCGTTGTTTGGGTCGGTGGCGGCCATGCGTCGCTTCTCGAATCAAGTGTTCGAGGATCGCACGGTAGGATTGTTGGGCGGCGCGATTGCAGCGCTGATCCACGCGGAAATGGACTTTTGGCACACCGGGCAGCCGGAGACGTTCGGGGCGCTTTTCACGCTGCTTGGCTTGATGTTGACGTTGGAGGAGTCGAAGCGGCGTTGGTTGATTCCGCTGGGAGTCGGGTTGTGTTTCGGTTGCGCGGCGCTGTTGAAGCCACCGCTTGGAGGCGGGGCGTTGGTGTGCGCGGCGTATTTGGCGCAGCGTGCGCGCGGCGTGCTGGCGGGACGCGCTGCGGTGTGGCCGATGCTGAAGCCGGTGGCGTGGGTTGCGCTCGGGGGCGCGCTGCCGGCGTTGTTGTGCGTCGCCTGGTTTGTCGCGAAGGGCGCGTACCACGACTTCTATTGGACACTCGGCGAGTTCACGCCAGGTTACACGAAGCTCGGGTGGGAAGGGCGACGTGCCTCCGACATGCTCTACTACGCAATCGAGGAGGCTTTCTTCAAGTTCTCCGCGTTGGCTGCGGCGGGCGTGGTTTCGGCAGTCGCGATTCAGCCGGTGGGGCAACGCGAGCGCGAAGGGCTGTTCTTGATTTTGGGGGTGATCGCGATTCACGTCGCTGGTATCGCGATGCAGGGCAAATTCTTTCCGTATCACTACGGGGCAACGTTGCCGCTGATCGCGCTGCTCGCCGGCCTCGGCTTGTACAAGCTGTGGAAGCGTTGTCTGTTCGGCGGCATGGGTGGACCGCTGGCGTTCTTTTCGTTCGTAGCGGTATGCGTGCCGATGCGCTACGCCGTGCGCGATTTGCCGCAGTTTTTCTGGGAGCGCGCGCAGATTCGCTTTTCGTACCTGCTGCGTATTCCGCCCTACGATTCGCGCGAGGCGATGGATCGCGAGTTGTCCTACGTCGCCGACTACAACCTGAGCGCGGACCGCGCCGTGGCGTTGGAGGTGCGCAGCCACACGAGCTCACACGACAGCGTGTTCGTTTGGGGTTTTGAACCGGCTGTGTATTGGCTCGCCGAGCGTGAACCATCGAGCCGCTTCATCTACAACGTGGCTCAACGCAGCCCATGGGAGGCGAAGTACGCGCGCACGGAGCTGATGCGCGACTTGAAGCGCAACACTCCCAAGATGCTGGTAGTGCAAACACGTGATGTGTTCCCCGCAGTCACGGGCAACGTGTTTGACTCGCGCGATTCCATTCCTGGATTCCCCGAGTTCGACGAGTTCCTGTCCTCCAAGTACGTGTTCCGTCGCCGTATCGAAGACTTCGATATCTACGCGCTCGCTCAAACCACGCGTTGAGCGCGTGTGTGCTCGAAGCGCGTGTGTGCCCGCGTGCGTCGAAGTGCGCTGTGACGTTTTCGCAGCTCGATTCGTCCGGTTGCCTCAATTCGAAACGCCTGAGACCGGCGTGCGTCTCGCGACGACGACAGAGGTTTGCAAACCTGAAACGCCAAGATCGCGAAGGTCGCGAATGTGCATCTCGACGTGCGCGATTCTGAGCGGAGCCCGGGCACGCAGTCCTCGGCACGCGCCCTGCACTAGCAGAGTTCGCTGGCGGCGCCTCTGGGTCACCCCCCTCCCCATTGGATGGCCGCCAGCACTTCTACCCAACGCTGCGAACTATCCTCCCCAAGTTTGCGGTCGTTGCTTCTCTCGAACGGCGCGAGTCTCTCCCCTCATCTCGCGCCGTTCTCCTTTTTGTTCGAGCGGACTAGCGCCGCACGCGCAGCGCACTCACGATTTGAAAGCCTAGGAGCTCCGGCCAAGCGTTGCACATGCGCGCTTCGAGCGGCTCGATGAAGCGAGTGTAAGCGCGATAGCTCGGCGAACGCTGCAGGCTCAGGTGCTGGCCTGCGTCCACGTCGCTCTCGAAGGCGCGACGTATCCAAGGTGCGAGCGATTGCGCCAGCGACGGCGTCGCGCGCTGTTCGATGAGCTCGAAGCCGAGCTGTGAAAACAGTCGGTTTTGCGAAGCGCGCGTGAAGAAGCGCAAATGCGTGCGATCGTACAGGCCTGACCACGTGTACTCGAAATGTCCGAACATGGTCGCGAGCCGGTTGTACCAAACAGCGTAGTTGGGGATGCTGACGAAGAACAGCGCACGTCGCAGGCTCGGCTCATCACGCAGCGCGCGCAGAAACGCAACCGGCTCGGCGACGTGCTCGACTACGTCCGAGAGAAGTACCGCATCGAACGGCTGATGGGCGTGCTGTTGGAGGAAGCTTTGCAGCGTGCCGTTGTGTACGTTGTTGCAGACTTGTTTCAGGAGCGCGGCTGCTTGCGCATTGGGCTCGACGGCCGTCAGCAGCGCGCTCGGTGCGAGCCGTTGAATGGCGCGCAGATTGGCTCCAGCACCGGCTCCAACGTCGAGAATGCGTGGCGTGGCCGCGCTCGTGAGCAGATGCGCCTCGACGAGTGAGAGGAGCACGGCATTGGGCCGCTCGATATAACGATAGTCTTGGGCCTGGTAGTCGAGTGGGTAGCCGCGCTGCTCAGGCATGTCTGAGGCAGGATACCGCCGCAGCGCCTGGCACGTTGCCGCGAAAAGGCGCTAGGCTGCGCCGCGCATGCCAGCGCAGCCCCTAGAACTCGACCCGAGCGCGGAAGTGAACCCGGCGTTGGCCTCGCGCCTCGGACGCCCGCGAACGGTTCTGGATCTCGGTTGTGGTGCCGGCACGAACGGCATGCTCGCGCGTAGCGCCGGAGCGCGTGTCGTCGGCGTCGAGGCCAATCCGGAGCTCGCTGAGCGGGCGCGTCAGGTGCTCGATGAAGTGATCCAGCTCGATCCTTTGGACACAGAAGCGTTGCTGCGCGCGCTGGGGGAACGCCGTTTCGACTTGGTGTTGGTGCCAACGAGCTTGGAGCGCGTGGCCGAGCCGGGGCGCCTGCTGAAACAGGCTGCCAGCTTCTTGGAGCCGGAAGGCAGGCTGTTGTGTGCGCTGCGTAACCCGGAAGCATGGTCGCGCAAGCTGGGGCTTTCGGACGAACGCTTCGGGTTTGGCGCGATCGCGGGTGACTCGCCGCACCTTCACGAGCTAGACGAAGCGCGCGGCTGGGCAGCGGCCGCTGAACTCGAGCTGCTAGAAGTAGCGTGGACGCCGCTTTTGGCGCGTGCGTTGCGCCCCGCTGCCGCGCTTTCGCCGTCTCTGTTTGCCTACCAGTACGTGCTGGTGATGCGTCGGCGCATCCGTGCACGCCGTCTTTCGCTGACGGTGGGCATGCTCACGATGGACGAAGAGCCCAGCGTAGGGCGCATGATCGAAGAGATTCGTCGTTATGCGGCGGACGCACAAATCTTGTGTGTGGATAGCTCCGTCAAAGATCGCACACCGATCATCGCCGAACAGCTAGGTGCCCGCGTCTTGCGTCAATTGCCACCGCGTGGCCACGGCCCTGCGATGGAGCTTTTGATGTACGAAGCCGCGAACCAAAGCGACGCCCTGATTTACCTAGATTGCGACTTCACCTATCCCGCAGAAAACATCGTCAAGATCCGCGAGATCTTGGAGAGCGGCGCGGATCTGGTCAATGCTGCGCGCACTCGCACTCGCCCGCAAGCCATGCCGCTCGCCAACTACGTTGCAAACAAGGCCTTCGTGTGGTGCGCACGGGCGCTGAACGGCGTGCCGATTTCGGACTTGCACAGCGGCATGCGTGGCTATCGCTCGAGCGTGATTCGCAGCTTTGCCTTCGACGGCAGCGGCGATGCGCTGCCAATCGACACGTTGTTGTGGCCCGCCCGCTCTGGTTATCGCGTAGTCGAGATCCCCATCGAGTATCAGGAGCGCGTCGGCGCCTCCAAACTGCGCAAGCTAACCGGCACCGCTTGGACCTTCGTGCGTTTGGCGCGAACGCTCACGGTGGGAAGCCGCCCCAGCGGCAGCTACGAGCGCTGGGGAGATGGCTAACGCCAACGTGAAGGGGCTCAATTGGATCTGAAGGCAGCTCACCCGTGTGTGATTCTGGACCGCGACGGCACCTTGATCGACGTGGTGCGCGACGAGGAGACCGGAAGCATCAACGTTGCGTTCCATCCGTCTCAGCTCGTGCTCCTTCCTGGCGTCGTGAGTGGCCTCCAGGCGTTGGTCGAGCACGGCTTCAAGCTGGGCATTGCCACCAACCAGCCGGGCCCAGCCAAAGGCCATTTTTCGAGCGAAGCCGTTCAACGCACCAACGACGCACTCGTTGCCCTCTTGCGCGCGGAAGGCATTCCGATCGAAGCCGTCGCTGTGTGCCTGCACCATCCTACGGGCGCTCCCAACGGTGACACTCGCCTCATCACCGCGTGCGATTGCCGCAAACCCAAGCCCGGCTTGCTGCACGCGCTCGACCAAACCATCGGGATCCTGCGTGAAGAAAGCTGGATGATCGGCGATTCGCGCGCGGATCTGGAAGCTGCCCACGCTTTTGGCCTCCGCTCGGCGCTCGTCTTCTCCACCCAACGTTGTGAGCTCTGTCCGCTTCGTGTCGGTCCCGCCGGCGCTCCCGACATCGTTGCCGCGCGCTTCGACGACGTCGTTGCACGCCTCCTAGCGGAGTAGATCTGCGCAGCCCTCTCGCTGCGCCTCCTCACACGGTCATAAAGCTCGCTTCGTACATTTGCCAGCGCTGATCGAGGAATTTGATTTTTAGGGGGCCCCCGCCGGTCGACGCTGCTGCACGTCCCGAGCACACTTTGATTCAGTTTCGTAGCAACTACGGCGACGAGCGTGCCGACCACAAGCCAGCAGCACCAGCCCTGCACGTGGGTGCAAGCGAGCCATGGCCGAGCACGACAAATTTTTCAAGTGGGCTCTTCGCGTCCCCGAGCACGCCGCGGGTGAGTTCAAAGCAATTCTGCCGCCTGAGCTCGTCGAAGCCATCGACCTCAGCTCGCTCACGCTGTTGCAAAGCGACCTGGTGAGTCAGCGTCTCGACGAGCGCTTCAGTGACGCGCTTTTCCGAGCGGACTTCCGTGGGCACCTTGGGTATTTGTGGCTGTTACTCGAGCACCAGAGCGAGCCGGATCGCTTCATGGTTCTTCGGGTGCTGGAGTACTTGGTGAGGTCTTGGGTCGAGCTCTTGCGGCACGAGCCGGCGCGCAAGACACTACCGCCCTTCGCTTGTGTCATCGTGCACCACGGTGAGTCCGGTTGGCGACAGCCAACTCGCTTGCAAGATCTGGTCGAGGGGCTATCCGAAATCCCGGCGCTTCGGCGCTTCGTGCCGGACTTCGAGATCCTGGTTGATGACCTGGTGGAACAGACGGACGAAGCATTGAAAGCGCGTCCGTTGGCCACCCTGCCGCGTGTGGCACTGTGGGTGCTGCGCGACGCGCGCACAATAGAACGCTTTTTCGCTCACTTGAGCGCGTGGGCGGATGACCTCGCCCGCTTGGCCATCGACGCGCCGGAAGACGCGGCAACCGTGATGCGCTACATAATCAAGGCAGCAGGTGATGAACCGTTCGAACGGCTTCGAAGGGAACTTTCAAGAGCCGCTCCCGCTATGGAGGCAACCTTGATCACATTTGAGGAACAACTCATTCAGCGTGGCAGAGCGCAGGGCCGCGCGGAGGGCAGAGCGGAGGGCAGAGCGCAAGGCGTGGCGGAGGGCCGCGCCGAAGGCATGGCTCAGGCATTGCTTGCGGTGCTCAGCGCACGCGGGCTCGCCATGAGCGACAGCGAGCGCGCCGTCATTCGTGAGTGCAACGACATGGCGCGGCTGGATGGCTGGTTGCAGCGCGCGGCGCACGTCACCTCGGTCGCTGAGCTCTTCCGCTGATCTAATGTCGCGCTCGAGATGAGCGCAGTGCAGCGCAGTGCCTACGTTAGTTGGCCGCGCACAGCGATGGCGCGTGCCGCGAGGCGAATGTGCCCGTTCGAGTCGGGAAGCAAGCGCTCGTGGAGTTCGGCGCGCAAGGTCTCGCGTTGAGTCGGGCTGAGCGACATTGCGTAAGCCGGTGCGGGCCCAACCCCACCCAAAAAAGGCTGCCAGAAGTCGTCGAAGTGGGGAAAGTCGGTGCCAATCGTGAGTAGCTCGCTGCGCACGTGCGTGAGCCCGACGTCGACGAACAGGGATGTGAGGTTGTCCTCTCGCCAGTTTGCAAAGCGACGGCTTTCGTCGAGGCGCGCCGCGCCGGGATCGAGCATGCAGGCGATTTGCCAGAAGTGGTGCAGGAACTCGATGCCACCCCGGTAGTCCCACACGTACGCGGCGATTTGACCACCGTCGCGCGTGCGATTGCGGAGCGCAAGGAGAGTGGCGAGTGGATCCGGGAGGAAGTTTAGGACAAGGCCGGAGATGGCGAGATCGAAACCGCCTGCCCGATGTGGAAGCTCCGGGGTCGAGAGAACGTGGAAGCTGCACTCGCGCTGGGTCGGGTCGATGCGAGCGCGTGCGTATTCGATGAACGGTTGTGATGGATCGCAGGCGATGAGCGACGCTGGGTTTTGGGTCTCACAGATCGCGGCGCTGAGAGCGCCGGTGCCGCAGCCGAGTTCGAGCCAGTGGCTGCTTGGTGGCGCCGCGAGCCACTCGAGAAAGCGGTCCGCGATCAGGCGACTCCAGCGGCCCATGTACCGCTCATAGGCGTCGCCGAGGTTCCAGTTGTCAGGCGTGACATCAGCCATGCGTTGCGCCTTGTTTTTGCGCCACCGCGAAGAGTTGCGGGCCGCAGCGCTCGCGGTTCAAGTAGTAGAGTGGCTTCAGGGCGAGGGCGAAGGCAGCGTAGCCGTAGCTGATGAGTGGGCTGGGTGCGCTGTTGGTCACGGGACGCGAATCATCGCGATTGTGCAAGGCGACGCGTGCGGCCCATTTGACCACCCAGCGATAGAAGGTGTGGAACGGGAAGCCCCAAGCGAAAATACGTTCGACGTGAAAGCCCGCATCGCAGAGGCGCGCTTCGAGCTGGGCTTCAGTGTAGTGACGTAGGTGGCCGATAGCGCGATCGAAGCGGGTTGGGTTGCCGCCGGGTACGCTGACGATGACTTTGCCGTTGGGCGCGAGTAAGCCAGCGAGGCGAATGAGGGCACGACGATCTTCGTGGAGGTGTTCGAGCACTTCGCTGCAAATGACCAGATCGAATTGCCCTAACCTATCCGCGGCGTGTTCGTCGAAGAAGGGTGAATCGAGATCGAGTCGGAACAGCGACGCTCGAGGGCAATGGCTTTGAGCGCGTGTCAGCGATTCATCGGCCACGTCGGCGCCGTACACGAGGGCCGCTGGGAATTCGCGCGCGAGTTCGCGCAGCAGGTTGCCTTGGCCGCAACCAACTTCGAGGATGCGCCGGCTACTGCGGGCGTATTCGCGTATTAGGCAGATCAACAGGCGGCGCCGGTGGAACGCGGCGGGGCTGCGTTCGTCGAGGTGGCCCCAGTCGCTCCACACGCGGTCGTAAAATGTTGCGGCGCTCGCGGACGGTGCGTTCACGTTGTCGAATTCGTAGCTCGCAGCGAAGTCGGCGCAAGGCGCTCGCGTTTTCTTCACGCGGCACACGCCACATGCGTGTAAACTATGAATATGTGGCGGTTGGTGTTGTTAGGTATTTTGCCGATTGTTGGGCAGTCAGCGTGTGGTGGTGACGCTCGCTCGAACGCCGGTCAGGGTGGTAGCTCTGCGAACGGCGGGGCGAGCACGGCAGCTGGCGGCGGCTCGAGCGGAGCTGGCGGTGCGGTGGGCCTCGGCGGGGCGGCTACGGGCGGCGCGGCTTCGGGAGGCGCAGCTTCAGGCGGCGCTGGCGGCGCTTCGGCTTTCGACGGTAGCTACGAATGTTTGGGTACGTTTGGCAGCGGGAGCTGTACGGATCCGCTCGGCGAGGGTAGTAGCTACGAGCTAATTCTGTCCGGAGGGAGCGTCACGCTGCGTTTCGAGGGCGCCATGCTGCCGCACCTAACGCCGGAGTTCGGCTGCACCGGTCGATGGACCGGCGCTCAGTTCGACTGCCAAAGCAAGCTGAATTGGGTGCGACAGGGCCGAACTTGTTTCGGCGACTTGCATCTGCTCGCCGACGGCGCGAATCAACTCACGTTTTGGACGGGCAGCGCCGACATGAGTCAGGTCGTCAGCCGCAGCACCTGCACCAAATAGTGTGGCAGCGACTGCGCGCGCGGCGGCAGGCTGCTTTCGCGTCGGTGCGCGTTGGCCTGGCTACCCGCGCTGCGCGTTTCGCGTTGGCAGCGGCGGTCCTCGTATGGCTGATTCTACTAGGCGCCTTCGCTGCACTGCTCGCGCCGATGTTGCGCGATTTTTCGACGTATGGGTTTCACGATTGGGATGCACACGCGGCGTATCGCTACATCACGACGTTGAGTTTGCGGCAGTACGGCGAGGGGCCGTGGTGGCATCCATGGTTATGCGGCGGCGTACCCGCTTGGGGGTATGTCGAAGGGGCTCCGAACCTGGTTTCGCCCTATCTGCCGTTCTACTTGTGGGCGGACATTCGCGCAGCGATTCGCGTTGAAGTGATCGGCAATGGGCTGATTGGGTTGGCTGGCGCGTACACTTTGGCGCGGCACTTCACGCGCAGTCGCGCGTTGGCGGGCTTCTTTGCGGCGCTGTTCGTTTTGAATGGGCGCTGGGCGTTGCAGACCGCGGTGGGGCACACGTGGCACTTGCAGTATGCGATCACACCATGGGTCTTTTATTGCTTCGAGCGCGCCCTGAGCGAACGCGGTGACTTCACGGCGTCCGCGCGGCGCTTTGCGCTCACGGCGGGCGCGCTCCTCGCGTATCTGGTCTACGCAGGGGGCATCTACCCATTGCCGCATACGGCGCTGTTCCTCGTGACGTACGCCTCGCTGCGCGCCTTGTTCGCCTGCTCTCTGCGCCCGCTGCCCATTGTTGCGTTGGCAGGCATTGCGGCGCTGGCCTTGGCAGCGCCGAAGCTCTTGGCAGTGCTCGACTACATGCAGGGCACACCGCGCTTGATCGATTCGAACGAACGCATCGGGCTCGGCGAGCTTTGGGTGATGCTGACGCAGCCCAATCAAGCCTACGGCATGCGCCCAGTCAGCGTGCCTGCCTACAATTGGCATGAGTGGGGGATCTATGTCGGTACCGCTGGGCTGGCTTTTATCGGGCTCGGTGCGTTGTTCGCACGCGGCCAACGCGGGCAGGCGTTCAAGATTTGCGGGATCGGTTGCCTGTTGCTGGGTCTCGGTGACTTCCACGCGTACGCGCCGTGGAGGTTGTTGCATCGTTTGCCCCCGTTTTCTTCGCAGCACGTGCCGTCGCGCTTTCACTACTTGATGGTGTTCTTTTTAGGTCTCGCTTGCGTGATCGCGTTGGCGCCGCGTTTGGAGCGCTGGTTGAAGCGCCGGCCTTGGCTCGACTTGGTGCTGCTGCTACCGCTCGCGCTGTACGTGCGTGATCTGGTGAACGTGAACCAACGGCCTTTCGAGCAAGCCTTTTGGATGCGTGCACCCGACAACATCCCAGCGCTGTTTCCTTTCGAGCACCATCGCGACGCGCCGGTTTCGTACGTGCAACGCGACTGGGCAGCGCCGATGTTGCTCGCCATGTTTGCCAACACCGGTGTGATTCGTTGCTACGGCGCCGACCCGTCGTTGAAGGTAGGAGCGGTCGCCGCCGATGCACCCAACTACGAAGGCAACGCCTTCGTGGCGGATGGTCCTGGCCGCGCCGAAATCATCGAATGGACCCCTAACCGAGCTAGCGTGCGCGTTCGCGGTGCTGAAGAGGGCGCGCTGGTGGTCTACAACATGAACTACGACGTGAGCTGGCGTGCTGATGGCGCTCCAGCGCTCGAAGTCGAAGGGCGCGTCGCCGCGCGCTTGTTGCCAGGCCGCGACAGCATCGAGTTTTCTTACTTCCCGCGGACTTTGAAGTACTCGCTGCCCATTTTTCTGCTGAGTATAGGGCTAGTCATCGCGAGCGGAACGATCGCGGCTAGGATCGGTGCATATTGGCGACGATTCGTGCGCCGTCGAGCTCGAAACGAAAGCGCAACAGACGTAAGTTGAGCCGCTCGAGCTCCTCCCACACGCGGCGACGCGCTTCGGCGCGCACGTAGAACATGAAGAATCCGCCGCCGCCGGCGCCCATCAGCTTGCCACCCAGAGCACCAGCTTTTCGTGCGGCTTCATAGTAGCTGTCGATCGTGTCATCACTCACGCTGTTCGCCAGCTTGCGCTTGTTACTCCAGTGCTCGTGCAGCAGCTCGCCGTAGGAATCGACGTCGCCGCGCACCAACAGCCGGTATACGTCGCGGCCGAGCTCGCGAATGCGATGCATGGAGCGGAGCGCCTCGTCGTTGCCACTGCGGAAGCGTTCGCCCTGCTCGCTCAGCACCGCGCGCGCCGGGCGCTCGATGCCCGTATAGGCGATCAGCAGGTTGCGCTCGAGCTCGTCGATGACTTCGGGCCGCACCGGTAGGGGTGTCACATCGACGTTGCCTTCGCGATCGATTTCGAGCGTTGTCACGTTGCCATAGGCGGCAATGTACTGGTCTTGCTTGCCCACCGGATCGCCCAAACGCCCCATCTCGAGCTCGCAGGCTTCTTCCGCCAGCAGGCGTGAAGACACGAAGTTACGATTGTAGGCGTGCAAAGCGTTGAGCAGCGCGACCGTGAACGCGCCCGAGGAGCCGAGCCCGCTGTTGGCCGGCAAATCGGCGACGCTGGTGAGCTCGATGCCGCGCTCGATGCCGGTCATCTTGAGCGCTTCACGAAAGATTGGGTGTCGAATCGCTTCCACGTTCGGCACGATTTCGGTCTCTGAGTACGAGAGCCGAATGTCGTCGTAGAAACGCTTGTTGGCGGTGACGTACACGTAGCGATCGATGGCCGCGCTCACCACGAAGCCGCCGAATTGCCGGTAGTACGCCGGCAGATCGCTGCCACCGCCGCCCAGCGAAAAGCGCAGCGGTGCTCGCGAAACGATCATGAACGGGCGCGCCCTGTCAGCGCGGTACCACCGGTGGTGGAACTTCCGGAATCTTGAAAGCGTCCCAGGCCGGCGTGAGGTTGTTGGAGGTCTCGGCCTGGTTCCACAAGTAAACCGCAGGGTACGTCGTCACCTTGCCGTTTTCGACCGTGAAGGCGGCCATGAACAGGCGCGAATACAGGTTCTCGACTGGCTTGTACTGCTGATCCCCCATGGGCGCGCGCTGGTTATCCGGCGTGTTGCGCGTCGAAGAGAAGATCATGAAGTAGTACGTCTTGTTGTTCACGGTGTTGACGATCGGCGCGAACTTCGCCCACGAGTTCAGCACGCCCGGGCTCTTCTTGCCGCCGCAAGTATCGGGATCGTTGGCCTTCAAACGGATCGCGCTGCCGGCGCTGGTTTCGCCGCTTGCGGCAGACATGCTGTTCGGTGCCACCGGTGTGATCCAGATCTCGCTTTCGGGGCGGTAATATAGGTGATTTTCGAAGCCGCCGCCGTTCGGCTTCACGATGCTCATCACGTTGTCGATGCGGTTGAACGCGACGAAGGCATCGTCCGCAGAGTAGTTGGGATAGTACTCTGCGACGCCCTTGGCCGAAGCGCCCGGCAGCGGCGTGGCATTACCACCCGACCCGTTGTTGAACGGAACCGTGTAGATATCGGTATCGTTGATGGCAGCGATACGCCCATCTTGGCTCGTGGAGCTCGACGTGTAAGCGATGTTCACGCCAGAGTTGGAGAAGTCCGGCATCAGCGCGGCGCGTGTATCGCCGTTGCGAGGCACGATGCCGAGCGCCTTGCCTTGCGCCATCGGAGACCAGTTCTGAACGATCTCCCAATCATTTGTCGGCACCGCGGGCGCGGTGGCAGCGATGTTCATCCACAGCAGGCTGTCGGCGTTGGTCTTGTTCCAATCGTTCATCGGCTTGCTGGGCCAGCCGAGCACGTTCGGGCCGTAGCTCGCGATGCCGATCTTGTAACCGTCCTTCCACTGACCCGCTGAATAGCTCCACGCACCCAGCCAGCTCTGCTGTGTAGCGACTAGGCCGGGCGGGGTGACGTAGGAAGGCAACTGCCCGCGGTTGTTTTTGGTGATCCCGACTACGGCGCCCGACCAGGGCCAAAATGCCGTGAAACTCACGGCTTCGCCGTCGGGAGTCGACGAATGGCAACCAATGCAAGTCACTGGCTTGGATTGCGCTGCATACCCGCGTGTCTGCACCTTTACGTCTTTTACGCGCAGCGCTTCGATCACGTCTTCGTCGCCGACGGAGAAGCCCATCAACCAACCTGCGGCGTCGCCTTCCGCTACGGTGTCGGCGGTCTGCGCTTTGACGTTGGCCCAATACACCATCGTGCCTGCAGCGTCGCTGGCAGCAGTGCGGAACTTCACGCTGGCGCCCACCGGCGTGCCGCCGTTGCTTTTCACGCCGCGCACGGTCACCGTGATGTCTTCTTCGAAATTGTTGCGCGCGAGACCTTGGCTCTTGCCTTCCTTGTCGCCCTGCCACACTTCGCGAGGGATGTAGTACTCAGTCTTGGTGGTGTACGCGACGAAGTCGTTCTTCTGGCGCGCTGTCTTCAAGCGAACTTCGTAGATGTCGCTGCTGCCCGTCCAACGAATCCGCGGGCGCAACCAGTTGTACGGAAACAGCGTGCCGTCAGCGGGCTCCGCGATGCACAGGCCGCCACCAGTGCTCACGTTGCTGGGATCGCCGAACATGGTGGGAGCGTTCGCTGGTGTGCCGTCGACGACGATGGGAGTCGCCGGGAAGTCTTCGCACACGTCGCACTTGCGCATTGGCGCTTGACCCTGCGTGCTCGCTCCCGCAGTCGGCACCTGAATGCCCGAGCTCCCGCCGCTGCTGTTGCTCGAACCTCCGCTGCCTGAATTGCTCCTGTTGCCGCCGCCATCCGCGGGGCGATCGGCAGCCGCATCCAGGCCGGCATTGCAACCCGCCGTCAGCGCGACGAGCGACAGGTAAGCGAAGTATCTCGCGGAAATCATTCAATCCTCGATTGTCTAAGAGAAAGTTGCTCGGGGAGCAGCGGCGGCAGACCCTCGAGCGCGTCACCGGTTTCCTGACACGGCAGATCTGAGGTTGCAACCCCGCCTCAGGCGTCGCCAGTGTAGGCGCCGAACCCCTCCGGCCCGGGCGCACGTGGCGGTCTTCCGCCGCCGAAGATTGCTCAGGTTTGCGCGTCGCGTGAGTTCAATAAGCTCGTGGGCGCCGCACCGCGCTACCAGTTGTTGCTCTCAATTGCCGCGCGCGATGTACGCCGAAAACTCGCGAATGCCCTGCTCGGATCCAACCTCATAGAATCGTTCGCAGCTCACGAAAGCGCGCAGAGTTCCGGCGGCGGCGAGCTCGGTTTGCAACGTTTCGAGCCCGAACGGACACTCCTTCGTGTGCCCCCGCACGCTTTCGGCGCGTAGCGCCAGCGCGCCGTAGTCGATGTAGTCGAATGCGGGATCGTTTGCGCCTTTGCGATACGCGACCACGTGTTCGCCACGAACGCATGTGTTGCTGCGATCCCAGCGGTCCTGATTGCGATACACCGCGAGGCAGCCTTCGGCGTCCGGGTGCAATCGCAAATCGGTGAGCGGCGCCCGGTAGTCGAAAGGCAAATAGCTATCTCCGTAGGTGACGACGAAGCTGTCGGAGAGCAGTGGCAGCGCCTTCAGTAACGCGCCGCCGGTGCCGAGCGGGCTGTCGCCGTCATCAGAGTAGCTCACCTTCACACCAAAGCTCGAGCCGCTGCCTACGAAATCGCGCAGCGCCGCGCCGAGATGCCCGACGCACAGCACGACGTGATCGAAACCGCATGCTTTGATGCGTTCGAGTTGCCAAGCGATGAACGGCCGACCATGTACCGGGACCAGCGACTTGGGGATGTTTCGCGCACGCTCGCCGAGGCGCGTCGCCAAACCACCCGCTAGAATCGCAAGCTCTGCGTTCACGTTCCGAACACCTCGCCAGCCAGCGCTTGCACCGCGGATAGAACTGCCTGATCACTCGTGTGACTGACACGATAACCAAGCTCTGCCAGCTTGCTCGGATTGAGGCGCGATACCGGCACATCTCCGGGCCAGCCGCGTTCACCGCCGGTGAATCGAATGCGTGCATCCGGGTACGGTGAGGCGCGCACGCACAGCTCGGCGATGTGCGCCACGCTGGTGACGTCAGCCGGCGCGATGTTGTACACGTTCAGGCGCTCGTGTGCGTTGTCGAGGCCGAATAACATGCCCCGCACACAATCCAGCACGTGCACATAGGGTTTCGATTGTCGCCCGTCGCCTAATACTTCGAGTTCTTCGGGGTTTCGCCGCAGTTTGTTGAAAAAGTCGAGCATCGCCCCGTGGGTTCCGCGCGGCCCGACCACGTTGCCGAAGCGAAAGATGTAGCCCGTGAATCCGAAGCACTCCACGAACGCGCTGACGAGGGCTTCCGAAGCGAGCTTGCTCGCACCGTACAGTGAAATCGGTAGCGCCCCCAAGTCGCTCTCGGCACATGGTTTGGCCGTGTTGCCATAAACCGTGCCCGACGACGCCAGCACGACACGCGAAACACCGGTTTCGTGCATGGCTTCGAGTACGCGCTGCGTTGCGATGGTGCCTTGTTCCAAGTCGAGCCGCGTGTTCGTGAGACCGTTGCGCGCTTCGGGGTTCGCGGCCAAGTGAAACACGACGTCGTGACCGGCGAGTGCACGCGTGAGCGTCGCTGAATCGAGTACGTCGCCCACGACCAGCTTGGCTTTGCCGTGCGCCAACGCCGCCTCCAAGAACTCGGGGCGCCCTACCGACAAGTTGTCGAACACGGTGACCTCGCCGCGCTGCACCAGCTCGTCCACCAAATGGCTACCAATGAAGCCAGCGCCGCCGATCACAAAGAACCTGTGCATGAGCTGACTGAATCTGACGCTCGCCCGGCGCGGCGGTCAATCGCGACGCGGCGTTTTTTACGCGGATTCAGCGCTCGGCGCGGCTCTTTGCTGGGCGCTTGCCGGAGAGCTCGCTGGCCGAGTCCGACAACGTCACGCTCCAACTGATCTCGAGCTCTTCGTGCGCGGAACGCGCCAGGGCGTCGCATTCGACGAACGCGCGCGCTTCGAAATAGGGGAAGCTCTCGCAGCGACCGCCATTCGCTGCCACGTAGATGTGTGTATCGTTTACCGCTGAACCATCGACGCGCAACGCGTGCCCAGCTCGTTCTGGCAACAAGCTCTGCCCGATGAACGAACGAGGTCGTGGCAAACCATAGAGGTGGAGTAGGGTGGGGCCCACATCGACGAGGCCTCCCAGGGTGCGGACCGAGCCCGCTGGGCGACCCCGGTCGGCAGGCAAAACGACGAACAGTGGAATGCGCTTGGTCGTGAAGTCGCGTTCGGCGATGCGCAACAAGGTGCCCTTCGGTAGCTCCACACCGTCGGCTTGAAACGCGGGAAAGCGCAGGCGCGAGTCGTGATCGCCATAAATCACGACGCTGGTGTTGGTGAGCAACTTGGCCGCATCGAGCTTCTGAAACAAGAGCTCGACGGCCTCGTCCTCGTAGCGCATGGAATGCAGGTAGCCGCCGAAATCGGTGCTTTCGATGGCGCCCAAACGTAACTTGCGTTCGCTGTGGGGCACGTACTGGAACGGGCCATGCGAAGTCAGAGTGATCAGAAAACCGACGAACGGCTGAGGCAGAGCGCGCAGCATCGGCACGGCACGCTCGACGAACAGCTTGTCACCGATGCCCCAACCGAGCTTCGGTCCATCGCCGAACTCCGGCTCGAAGGCGGCGCGGTCGAAGCCATACTTGGGATACAGCACCGCGCGGTTCCACATACCAGCGGCGTACGCGTGCCCGGCAAACGTGGTGTACGACGCCTCCTTGAAAACGTGCAGCAAAGTCACGAAATGGTTGTCGGCGCGCCGGAATGCAACCGAGCCCATGTTCAATGGCAGCTGCGAATTGAACAGCATGTACTCAGCGTCAGACGTCGACGAGTCTCCGGTTTCGTCGAACATGCGTTCGAAGTAGAGCGAGCGTTCACGCAATCGATTCAAGAACGGCGTGAGCTCCTGACCTTGATAACGTGCGCCGATGACCCACTCTTGCATGCCTTCGACTTGCACGATGAGCAGGTTCGTGCCGCGTGCAATGCCGAAGTCTGCGGACTGCGTCTCGTTGGCGGCACGGATTTCATGGAAGCGTTTCACGCGTGAAAGCGCGTCGGGTGAGAGCCGTTCGTATTCGTGCAAGCTGCGCAGCGCGCGAGAAATCTCTTTGGCGTGTGCGACGACGTAGCCATTGTCCTGCACGGCATCGGTTCCGTTCAAAACGCGATACGAACGTTCGCTAGCCAGCCAGTTCGTGACAATTGTGTGCACCGGCAACGCCGCGAGCGCGCACAGCGCCAGCGCAACGCTGAACAGGCCGAGTTCGACGCCTCGCCACACGCCTCGCGAAGGTGCGCGCAGCGGCCACCGCCACGTCAGCAGGGCGCCCGCCGCCAGCGTTGGCAACAGCCATGCATCGACTCGCCGCGTGTAGTCGAACACGATATCGCGCACGTCCCAAATTTGCGTTCCGCTGCGGAAAGCCAGTACCGGTAAGACGTTGCCGAAGTAGCGCAGGTAAATCAGATCGCCGAACGAAAGCGCGACGAATAGCAGTAGGTACACGCCCAAGCCGCGCCCGCGCCATCTCCCAGGCATCAGCGCCACCGGTACTGCGATGAGGGCTGCCGCGTGCGGCACTGTGGCAGCAAACGGTGCCCACGGCTCGAGTGGCACCAAGGCCATCAATAGGTACTGAAATCCGAGTGCAATCGCGAAGCACGCCGCGACCAGCGCGCTTTCGATCGCGAGCCAAGCCCACACCGGCCAGCGCTCGCCGAGGCGGAGCAAGCCCGCGGCGGCGGCGGCCAGCGCAAGCGGCGCTCCCACGAGCAAGGCGCGCACGCTGCGTTCCGCGAGGAGCGTGCTCATCGTTGGGAGCATGCTCATCGTCACTCCAGCACGAGCAACGTAACGTCCTTTTTGCCGCCCTTGGCTTTTAGCGGCAGGGTGGCGCTGCTCGTGTTGAGCCACAGGCCCACGTAGCGCTCGCGCCCGGGCCGCTTGAGAATTTCAGTCACCGAGCTGTACAGGTACGCCCTGCGCCACGCATTACGCGGAATCGTGGTGGGCAAGCCGAGCTCGCGCTCGAGTGGATCGGCTGGAATGAGCGAGCCGCGCGGCGCACTTTCGGTGATCGCGCGGATCGTGAAGCGTTGATCGTCGGGGCCAGGCGACTCGAAGTAGACGCTGAGCACATCAGAGGCTCCGGGTTCATAGCGCGCGGCGAGCAGCCTGGTGCCGTCTTCGTATTCGGTGAATACCCGCTGGTCGCTGCCCTCCAAGAGGCGCTTGCGGAACTCGGCAGCGCGCTCGAAATTGCTTTGCTCCACAGCAATGTTGTGCGCGACGCGAAGCTGTTCGAATCCCACCGGCTCGTGTTCGGGTAGCGGGTTTGGCGATTGGCCCAGCAGGCTACGCAGCTCCCAGGTGGCGTAGGCGTCGGGCTCGACGCTGCGCAGCGCGTGCGTGGAGGACACGAAGTAGCGCTCCAGCCAATTCGGTTCACGGCGCGTGATGGAGAACGCGTCCAGCGGCTGTTCGGGGTTGCCGTGGTAGTCGAAGATCCAAAACGGGCCAACCACGGTTGTGTACGCACGACGCGAATGCTGGCGAAGCGCGGTGCCTTCGGCGAAGCGCCCGTCCGTGACATAGTAGCGTTCGTCGCCGCTGAAGCGCGAGCCGCCGTCGATTTTGGTGGGTCGCTCGAGCGCCCAGGGCACCCACAACGACTTTTTCATGTTGAGGTTGAGGCCCACGACAGCGTCGGGTGCGGCGCGCTGTTTCAGGAACTCGAGCGCGGCAACCTTGTCTTTGTCGGATTGGATGAAGCGTCCCTTTTCGTTGAAGCGGCCGCCCGTCTTGCGCCCGTAGACCAAGGTTGCGACTGCGTCGCGCGCCATGCTCAGCGGGGCGAGCAGCGCAATCGCGAATGCGGCGAGCGCAAGCTCCGACCGCCGCGCGGAAAACCTGTGCGCGACGTCGTAACCGCTTTGGGCGAGGGCTGCGAGCCCGAGCGCAAAGCACAGCGCGAAGTAGTGTGGCCAGAAGACGTGGATGTCGGCGCCCTGCGCGAATACCAGGTACTGAAAAAGCGCCATGCCGAGCACCGCGAGCGGCAAGAGCTCGAGCTCATTGCGTTTCACGAATGTGCGAACGAGCGACGCAAAGGCACCCAGCTTGCCGAGTGCGATCGCAAGCGGCGTGAACATCAACCACAGCCAGTATTGGCGCGAGGCCAGCACTTCACGCAGCGCGCGCTGATTGCCCGCCGAGCGCAGGCGCCCTTGGGCGAGCAACTCATCGAACTTCTCCAAATAGACGAACGCCGCCAAATACGTTGCGCACAGTGCCGCGAAGAGCACCACCCCCCACCCAAATAAATGAGCACCTCGCCGAAACCGTTGGCTATCCAAGCGACGCCCCAACGCGAAGACACGCACGAAGGTTATCGCGAGCAGCTCGACGGCGAACACCCAACCAGGAAAATCCGAATTGGCCGCGTAGAGCAGCGCAGCCAGGCACAAGATCACGAAGCGCCGGCGTGTACTCTGCCAAAAACGAACATAGGCAAGGCAGGCGAGCGCCACGCCGAACATGGTCGGCACTTCGAGCGCATTGAAGTTCGCAAAGGCGAGTGCAATCGGTGTCAGGCTGAAAGCCACCGCTGCAACGCCGCCCGCAAGCGGGCTCCACAAGCTGCGCCCGAGCGCGTAGAGCACGGCCGGGGTGAACGCGCTGAGTAACGCGGCCGGCAAGCGACACACGAAGTCGTGGTGCCCGAGCAGCGCCACGAAGCCCGCCGAAGTCCAAAACGTTCCAAACGGGTGATGGCAATAGCAGTCGGCCGCGGTGGGCGTACCAATCGGGATGTCGGTAATGGGCAGCAGCGTGCGGAAGCGCAGCATGTTTTCGCCACCGAGCGCGACGGCTGCCGATGCCGCGTAGTGCCCCGCGCCGAACGGAGCGCCGATTTCCCAAAACGCAACCAGCGCGAACCAGACGCTGGCGCACACTGCGAGCGCGCGGCCGAAACGCCGTTCGAGGCGCGTAGCGGCCGGCAATCCCTCACCCGGATCGAGGCGCGTGAGAAGTGCTTCGATGCGCGCGCCAAAGCTTTCCAACGCGCGGAAGAACGGCGCCACTACGCGAAGCTTCGAGGAAATCAAGTCGGGGCGACGATACCACGGCCGAGCAGGGCCGCTCACGCAGGCGCTACAGCAGCTGGTAGACGAGGCTGAGCGCCGAGGTGACGTCCGTGGTCTTTACGCCGGGCAGCGGATTGTGGTCGTAGCGCAGGTTCAACGTGGTCGCGACGGAGAAGTTTCCACCGATGCGCGAGGTGATGCCGAGATCCCAATTGATGCGGAAGTTCTCGGTGTCCTTGAAGGCCTGCAAGTACTCGAGGCCAGTATCGAAGGTGATGTTTTCGGTCAGGCTGTTGTCGTAGCCGAGGAACAAGCGACCGCTGTGGCGCACCTCGGAACGGTCCAACACGATGCCTTTTTCGAGAGCTGTCTGAATGGCTTCGCCGCGCCTGAAGTCGTGTTGCAAGTCGTAACCGGCTTCGACCCAGAACCGATGTTTGGGTTCGTCGAGCACGTAGAAGGCAAAGCCAGGATCGAGGTTCAGACGTAGTCGCAAGCCGAGGAAGCGATCACGCAGGCCGGACATGGACACGAACAGCGCGAAGTGTTCCGCGAGAAAGCGATCTTCGCGCACTTTGCCCTGGAAGTTCTCGACCGTGGTCCGCATTTCGCTCTCGCCCTTGGCAGCGGCTTCGCCGTAATTGGCGGCGACGGCGGCGGAGAGCTGATTTTTCCCGCGGCGAACGCGCAGCTTGCTGGACGCGGTGACAGCCAACGACTTCGCGTTGCCGCCCGCGACGAGACCGCCCGCGTTGATCTTGAGCTCGGTGGTGTCCTTGTCGTCATCGGCAGGCGCCTTGGCTACCGGCGCGTCGAAACCGCTCGTCGAGACGTTCTCACTGCCGGACGACGCCGATTTGGTCTGCATCAAACCTTTCGGCAAGTCGTCCTGAGCAAGGGCAGGGGTTGCAGAAAGCAGCGCAACACCCATGCCGAAGGCAAAGCTGGCGCGGTTCACGGCTGACCTTTCTCGGGGCTCTTGGCCTCGTCGATGAGCTTGAATTCGATGCGACGGTTCTTCTGCTTGCCAGCAGCTGTTTTGTTGTCTGCGATGGGCTCGTCGGGGCCAACACCGCGTGTTTCGATGCGAGCGCCGTCGATGCCGCGGCTCACGAAGTAGGTCTTCACGGATTCGGCACGGCGCTTGGATAGGTCGACGTTGGTTTCGCGCGCGCCGTCGCTATCGGTGTGCCCGCTGATGAGCACGCGCAACTTGGGATACTCGCTGAGCACCTTCAACGCTGCGTCCAAGATGGGCGTCGAGACCGGGCGAATCGTTTCCTTGCCGCGGTCGAACTCGATGCCCTGAATTACGCCGGTGAACTTCTTCACCACTTCGGGTACTTCGTCCGGGCAGCCGTCGGCGTCCTCGTAGCCGTTCTTGGTCTCGGGCTTGTCGGGGCAATGATCTTCGGGCACCGACACGCCGTCGCGATCCGCATCGGGGTCGGGGCAGCCTTCAACGGGGCCTGCTTCCTTCGGACAACGATCGAGCTCGTCGATCACTTTGTCACCATCGCTGTCGACCGGTGGGCAACCACACGGCGCGCGCCCAGCGTCTTTCGGGCAGGCGTCTTTGTCGTCGAGCACGCCGTCGCTGTCGCTGTCGATCACCGGGCAGCCGTTCGGCAAGGTGCCCTTTTCGACAGGGCAGATGTCCTTATCGTTGCTCACGCCATCGCCGTCCGTGTCTGGAGGGGGAGGAGGCGGCGCAGCGGGAGGCGGCGCGGACTTACCAGGGCGCAGGCTGAAGCTGAGGCCGACGGTGGCTTCCAAATGATGCGTCTGGTCGCCTTGCGGCGCGTCGTGCTTTTGCGTGACGGTGTCGCGCAGGTCGAGCCGGAACGACAAGAAGTCGTCGAGCGCGACCTTCCCGCCGAGACCGAAGTGAACAGCGGGATCGTTGTCGGAGCCGAGCGCATTGCTGCTGGCACCGAGCGCGCCGCCGCCCAACACAGCAAACGGCGTCACGCCCGAGAGCGGAAGCTGTAAGATCAGGTGCCCGCGCGCCGCCCAGAAGGCGCCGGCGCTGCCGCTTTCGGTTTTGGTTGGCATGGCCGCACCTTCGACTTCGACGCCTGCGAACTCGAGCGGCAAGAACGACAGCCGGCCGCCGAGCTCCGGCGCAGGCGACTCGTACTTCTGATACGGGCCGCGCGTGAGCAGCTCGTGATCGCTCGATGGGAAGAACAAGCCTCCGAAGATGCCGAGCTCGAAGCGCGCAGGCGGAAGAGGTGTGGCAGCTGCCGGCGCCGGAGGCGCTTCGGTCGCAGTGCTCGACGGCGCTGCGGTGGCTGCGGTCGTTCCCGTTGCCGAGGCCTCCTGTGCCAATGCGGAACCGTGTGCAAACGCTCCGCCGAGAGCGAGACAGGCCGTAAGTCGAGACTTCATCATCTCACCGTTCAGCGTGGTGTCAGGCAGCTTCTGAGCGCCCGAGCACGAATAACCGGCGCAGCGTGGCCGTTTCGCGTGACCGTCGTCAAGAAACTTGCGCGACTTCGGGCGCTTCGTTCACCACTTGGTTGCGTTCCGCTGGAGGCGCGGGTGCGAGACGAGAAGGTGCAGCACCACGGACTGAAACGCTTCGGTGATTGGCGTCACGAGCGTGGCGTCAACCGTCGGCACGAGCACCGTGCAACGCGCCGAACGTCGGGCCGCCCCTCCATCGCGACCGACGATGGCAACTACGGGCGCACCGGAATCCGCCGCGGCTTCGAGCGCTGCTACGAGGTTCGGGCTGACGTTGCGTTCGCGATCGCCTCCGCCCACGCTGAGCACCATGACCACGTCGCGCGCGTTGAGTCGACTCGTACGCAACCACGCGGCGAAGGTGCTCTCCCAACCCTCGTCGTTGGTGCGCGCGGTGAGCTCCGCCACGTTGTCGGTCGGTGTGTAAGCCTCGACGCCGCACAATTTACGGAAGTCGTTGACCGCATGCGACGCATTGGCCGCGCTGCCGCCGACACCCAGAACGAACAGGCGCCCGCCGCGATCGCGTAGCAGAACCAGCTCATCCACTACGCGCTCGATACTGTCGCAGTCGAGCTGATCCAGCGCTTGTCGCGCGAGGGCCACGAACTCGGCCGAAAAATTCATGGGCCGCGCAGCCTACCACTTTTGTGGCACCCTCGTAGACGCTTCATGCAGCTCTCGCGACTGCTCTTGCTGCTCGTGCCGCTTGCTGGCGCCGCAGAGCTCGCGTTCGATTTGTTTTTTGCTACGCGCGCTCCGCTGCTTTCGGAGTGGGTCGAACTCGGTGGGCACCTGCCGCTGGGCGAATCGCGCGGGAATGAGCGCCCGCTGTTGGTAGTGGCTCCCGCTTGGGCAGAGCCGCTGGCACGTCAGGCCCTGGGCGATGCAGCCATGCCGCTTTCGGACCTGGGTCGCGCTGACGTGAGTGGTTACGCGCGAGCCGTAGAAATCAGTCTTTTCGGAGAGCGCTCGCCCGAGCTCGGCGCTGCCAAGTTTCGCGAAGTCGCTACGGAGGTTCACGGCAAGTTCACGCTGCGCACGCTCGAAAACCCCGGCTACGAGCCGAGCGTCTACTCCTTCGTGGACCATGTGCGCCCGAGCGAGCTCGCAGTGGTCGAGTGGAACGGCGAAGCGGAGCGTTCGTGTGAATTCACGGCGCGCGCGCCCAGCTCGACGGGTGGTCTCGGCGGTCACAACGCTTACCCACGCGAGCGCTTTCGCTGCAGCGGCGCTGAGGCCTTCTTCGTGGGCGTCACCATCGTGGACGACCAGCGCTACCGACCCCGTCGCTGCATCTATGCTCACCCTCCCATCAACGCCAACTTGCACCTGCGTTTTCCGCGTGTGCCTACCGGCAAAAAGATCAAAGGCTACGCCGGCGAAAGCTTCTTGATAGCGCGCGATGCCGTAAATGGCGCGGTCGAGTTTGCAGTGTTCGTCGACGCTCGCGAGGTGGGCCGGCGCGTATTCAAGAGCACCGACGGCTTCATGCCGTTCGAATTTGCGTTGCCAGCAGGGCACGCAGCCACGATGGAAGTCACCTTCCAGATTCAGAGCGGCGAGCCGCGCGAACGCGAATTCTGCTTTCAAGCGGAGGTGCGGTGAGCGTTTTGACGCCGAGATCGGATCGGCGCATCGCGTTTCTGCTTGGCGCGAGTTACGTGGCATTGCTCTATTTTACGGCGCCGGCGGTTGGCTACGCACGCGACGAAGGCTTCTATTTCGTTTCGGCGAACGCATACCGCGAATGGTTCGCGCTGTTGTTCAGCGAACCGCTGCGCGCGCTGTCGCGCGGCGAAGTGGAGCGCTATTGGTCCGTCAATCATGAGCACCCATCGCTCATGAAGGTGCTGTTTTGCGCTTCGCACGAGTTGTTTCACAGCAAGTTGCGCTGGATGCCGCCGGGAGTGAGCTATCGCTTTCCCAGCATGCTGATCGCGGGCGGGGCCGTCGCGTTGCTTCATCACACGGCGGCTCGCAGCTACGGGCGCCTCGCCGGGCTCGTTGCGGCGCTCGCGTTCGCGTTCATGCCGCGCGTGTTTTTTCATGCACACTTGGCGTGCTTCGATGTACCGGTTGCGGCATTGTGGCTCCTGTGCGGCTACGCCTATCTGCGATCACTCGAGGGGCAGCGCGAGCCGAGTGGAAGCACCTGGGCTTATCGCACAGCCATCTGCTACGCGCTGCTGCTCGACACCAAGCACAATGCGTGGCTCTTCCCGGCGATCCCGGTGGCTCATCAGCTATTGATGCGCCTCGGAGATCACATCGCCGATCGCAAGCGCGGGCGACCTTACGTGCCCAAGGTGTTCTTTACGACGGCGCTGCTCGCACCAGTGCTCTTCTACGCGCTCTGGCCGTGGCTTTGGTACGACCCATGGCACAAGCTGCTCGAGTACGTGCGCTTTCACACGCAGCACGAATATTACAACATGGAGTTTCTCGGGCAGACGTATTGGAAGCCGCCGATGCCGGCTGGTTACGCCTGGCTCATGACGCTCGCCACCGTGCCGACGACAACATTGCTGCTCGCGCTGCTCGGCGTTGGTGCCTGGTTTTTCGCGCGCACACCTGGCGCGCCGGCGCCTGCCGCGCCTTCTCCAGCGCCGCCGGAGCCCGTCGTGCCCGCGAGGCGCGCGTTGACTACGAGCAGCGTGAGGACGGGTCGCGCGCCGCTTGCACCGCGTTCGCCCTTACCAGCGCCCGCTCGCTCGCCAGTTCCGGCGGCGCCACCACCGAAGCCCAGTGCGTCCGAGGCGCTGCCGGCAGCGATCCTTGCGTCACCAGAGCTGTTTTGGATTTTGGCTGTGCTCGTGAGCTACGCACCGTGGTGGTCGCAATCGACGCCGATCTTCGGTGGGACCAAACATTGGCTCACGGCGTACCCGTTTCTCGCCTTGCTCGCCGGTCGCGGCTTTCAGTTGCTGGCCGAGCACCTCGCCGAGTTCGCGCGCGAAAAGAAGTTCACGAAGTTCTCGCTGCCGCTGCTGGGCGCGGCGTGTGTAAGCGCGGTTTCGGTCGTGATGGCGTTGCGCGTGCACCCCTTTGGACTCAGCGCCTATACGCCGTTGGTTGGTGGAGCACCCGGGGCGGCCACGTTGGGTTTGAACCGAACCTTCTGGGGCTACACCACGGCGTCGCTGGCTGACTTCATCAACGAGCGCGCAGCGCAGGACGCCTCTGTTTACGTTCACGATACGGCCCTGCCGAGTTGGGAAATGCTGCGCGCCGACGGCCGGCTGCGCGAGGATCTGCGAGCCAGCCTGTCCATCACTGGTTCGAGTCTCGCGCTTTATCACCACGAGCCGCACATGGGTCGTGTCGAGTATCAAATCTGGGTCGACTACGGCACTTCAGTACCGGCCGCCATGCTCACTCATGACGGCGTGCCCGTCACGTGGATCTACGATCGCGAAGCGCCCTGAGCGTCAGACTGGATTTCGCGCCCTCTCTGCTGTAGCGAAGCCACTGCCGAGATGTTTCATATCGACGCGCTCGTGATCATCGATCTGCAAGTGGCGTCGTTCGTGCGCGGCGACAAATACGACCTGCCGGCCACGCTCGAGCGCATCAACGCTCTGGCAACGAGCGTGCGAGCCGGCGGCGGTCGGGTGATCTTCGTGCTGCATGACGGCACGCCCGAGCAAGATTTGATTCCGCACACGCCGGGCTGGCAGCTGCTGCCAGAGCTCGAACGCGTTCCCGCTGATGTGATCGTGCGCAAGACACTGAACGACGCCTTCGCCGGCACGACCCTCGCGAGCGAGCTCGAGGCAGCTTCGGTTCGCACGTTGGCCATAGCGGGTTGGGCCACGGACTACTGTGTCGATAGCACCGTGCGCTCGGCCGTGTCGCGAGGCTACCAGGTGCTCGTGCCTTCCGACGCGCACACCGTGAGCCATCGCGCGCACCTGACTGCACCGCAGATCATCGCTCACCACAATTCGATTTGGGCAGGCTTGATAGCTTCGCCGCCCGTTCGCGTAGCACCAACGGCGGAGCTAATCGCTGCGAGCGTCACGGCACGACGACTTTGACGTCGTCGAACGCTGCGGTGCCACTCGAGACTCCCACGGCGATCCCACCGGCGGTTGGTCCTTCCGCTCCCAGTACGCAGGGTTTGTCTGCCGTAACCGGCTGCCCATCGAAGTAGATCGTCAAGGTTCCACCGGCCCCGCCCTTCACCGAAAAACCAATGGTGTGCCACTCGCTCGCGAGTGCTGACGGCGGCTTGTACCGACAGAGATCCGTGGTACTGCCGTTGTCGTTCTCGCGCAGTTTGAGATCACCTTCGGGTGAGCTGGCAGTCCCCGCGCGATATTCGAGCACGACGTAGCTCTTCGTGGCTGCCCAGCGACCCAACAAATACGCAACGGCGCTCGAGCCGGCGACGATCTTGACCTTCGCGGTTACCAGCTGATCCGTCCACGCGATGTTGCCCGAAACCGCGGTGGCCTTGCTGGAACCAACAACGGTGAGTGCCTTGCTGCTGTCTTGGGTGGCGACCGACCACGTGCCGTAGGTGTCTGCTGGAATCCAATTTTGATCCGGCGGCGCCGTGTAGTCGCCGTCTTCGAAGTCATCAAGGAACAGCTGAGTGCCGCTCGATCCCGAGGACTTCGCGCCGCCCATGCTGGACACCGTCGAGCCTCCCGACCCAGTGCTGCCACCTTTCGCGCTACCGCCGCTCCCGGTGGCACCGCCCGCGCTGGTTGAGCCGCCCGAACCGGGTGAGCCACCGTTGCCGCTGCCACCGCTGCCGGGTGCACCGCCCTGCGCAGTGTTCACGCTGCCGCCGCCGCTCGTGGCCATTCCACCGCTAGTTGCGGACGCGCCCCCCTCTTCATCGTTGGAGCGTTGGTCGAGCACCGGATCGGCGGTGGCGCAGCCCATGACGGCACTGGCGAACGAGACACCACACCCGATGAGCACACTGGCAGTCGTCAGACTCCGCATCTCAGCAGCCTTCCAAAGCACGAACGTAGCATACAAACGCGAGCGCTATCTGCTTGCGGGTGCCACTTTCACACGCGAGTCAGGCAAATGCGATGTACGAAGTTTGGTAAGTCAAATGTATTTCGTTTTAGAGTCTGCGCGTCCTTCAACGATCCGCTGCTGTCAGATCGTATGGCGATCTTCGAGGCGGCGTTAGATATCGTCTACCGGTGCGCCGCCGCCGTGCAACCAGGTCAGCTCGCTGTCTTGCATGAATTGCGCAGGCCAGCTCGCTTGATCGGCTTGCCACGGTCGAAAACCGCGTATGGAAGCTGCGAAAGCGTCAATCGCAGGGCGGCTCGGTTCACGCGCGAGAAGCTCGATCTGATCGAGCAGCTGCGCAGGCTTTTCGGGAGCCGCCGCGAGTACGCGCAGGAACCACTTGTGATACGGATACAGAAGTTCGTTGTGCGCGAGCACCAAACGTCCTCCGAACAGCGTTAGCTTCGCGACAGCCATGCGTAGGAGCGGCAGGTTCTCTTGTTTCAAGGCTTGATCGCAGTACCAGTGCCACGCCTCGAATTGCGCCTGGAAGCGCCACACGCGTGAAGCCTTTTCCTCCTTTGGGTAGCGTGCAATCTGCGCGAGTAGCTCGCTCACGCCGGAGCTTCGCGCGAAGAGAATGCGCGCATCTCGAAATGCGAAGCGAGCAGGCTCGCTACCACGCGCGGCAACCTCGCGCATGAAGCCTTCGGAGACGTACTTGCCGTCTACGTAACCGCCCTCGTAAGTGCAGAGCTCGCGGCTGAAGAAACAACTCTGTGCACCGCGCGAGCGGCGGATTTGCTCTTCATCGGAAACGATGATCAAGATGTCGACGTCCGAGCTCGCGGTGGCAAAGCCGTGCGCGATGGAGCCCGCCAGCAAGAGCCCGTTCACGGTCCCATCGTTTGCGAAGTGGTCGGTAACGCGCTGAATCGTTTCGGCGTGGTGAGCGAACATGCGGCGAGCATAGCGCGCGCTTTCGCGGCTACGAATCGTTCAACATGTCGCGCTCGGTGCGTTCCGACCCCACCGTTTGCTTCGGCTGCTGCTCGTCACGCAAGATGAATTCCGTGACGGCATTCCACAACGCTTCGAATTCGCTGCTGGTGAAGCCGGAGTAGCTAGGAATCCAGTCGCCGGACCAGCTCTCGACGTCGGTGCGGCCGAACTGGCCCACCACATCCAGGTGGTCAGCGCGCGTGGCATAGATTAGCTCTCCCCAGACCTGCGAGTTGGTTGGCACGATGCCGTCGTTGTCGCGTTGGCTCGGCAACTCGCCGTACGACGCGAGCAAGCGTTCACTCTGCGAAGGCACCGGCGGCGGCACCATCGAGCTATCTCCGCGCGCAGCGATGAAATGCAGCAAGGCGTAAATCGGGTGCATGATCTGGGTGTAAAGATCCCAAGCGCTGCGCACCAGGCTGCGAAAGCTCGCGAGCTTGGCGCGCGCCACCACCGAGCCGTAGCGCACCGCGGGGTCGCCGGTGCAGGCGTTGAGCAAGTCGCAGCCAGCCGGAGTCAGCTGAAACATCAACGACTGGTCGGAGGATACTGCACGTAGAAACTGGATGAGCTCGCGGCGCCGTTCATCACGCAGATCATTCAAGAGCTTTTCATAGAGCTCGTCGAAAGTGCTGCGCCGGCGTCGAAACGGATCGCGCAGCCGCACGATGACGTAACCCAACCGCAGCAGAATCGCGACAGGAATGCGGCCGCGTTCGAGCGCCCAGGCCCAGTAGCGCGCGAAGGCTTTGAGCAGCGGCTTGCCTAGGGCGCTGCTGAAGAATGTCGCGACCGGCGTCCCGAAGTGCGGCGCGCACACGCTGACCAACGTGCGCACGCGACCGTAGTCGAAGTGCTTGCCTGAATCTGTGGGAAGACTTGCCGTGGGCGCGATGGCAAGCCGCGCGTCGAGGCCGCCCGTGGAGTGGCCGATTACGTGAATTGGTCCTTCGCCTTCGGCAGCGGCGGCCGCCAGCGTATCCAACACTCGCGCCGCACGCACCCGGATTGATGCCGTCGGCAACGTCGTCACGTAGGTCACCGCGAGCTCGACGCCGCGCTGGGCGAAGGCCGCGACCAACGCTTCGCGCACCCCGTTGAAGTAAGCCAATTGACCAAAGTTACTGAATCCGAAGAAGCCCGGCACCAGCACGATGCGGTGGCTGACTCGAGGGGCGGGTTGGAGGTCGGTCACGGCTTTGAGCGAGACGACTCACTCTAGCGAGCTTTGGTGCGAGCGGCGCACAGACATCAAGAACGCCTCAGCGCTCGCGTGCGTGTGTCACGCTTGTTGTGTTTAGCCGTTACGCCGCCTCGCGCGTAGGCCGCACTGCAGCGGCGGCGCGCTGGCATCTTCCCTGCATCGAGCCTCCGCGTGGCCCTCGTTTCTGCTTTGCTCAGCGCGCTCATGCGTCGGCTCGGCTCCTTGGTGCAGGCGCTCTTCGGCTGGTCCGTTACAGCGCTGTTTGGTCGCTTGGAGCGCAGCAAACAAATTGCCGTTTCGGTAACACTCGTGTTGTCGGCGGTGTGGCCGCTTTTGGTAGTCGGCACGGTGTTCCCTGCGGCGGCCGCCTGGGCGCTCGCCTTCCTCCCCCTGCACAAGTGGATGAGTGACGATGTGCTGCGCATCGTGTGGGCAGCGCTCGCAGTAGTCGTGCCGATCGCGGTGGGCTCGCTCACACGCTTCGCAGCCGAGACGCGCACGTTGCGTGGCGGCATGTTGCGAACCCTCGCTGCCGGCTATCCGCTGACAGTTGGCTACTTTATGGCGCTGGTGATCACGATTCTGACGGTGCCAGTGGCGAAGCTCGCGGCGCTCGCCAAACGTTGGTCCGACGACCACGTTTACATTCGTCCGCGCGGGGGAGAATACGATCACACCGTGCACGCCATCGCGGAGGCGTTTGCGCTCAGCGGTCTCGTGCCTGAGCGCCAGGAGATCCCCTGGCGTATGAGCCTCGCTTCCAAGGTTCTGAACTGGTTCGCCAAGAGTGCGCTGCGCCCCATCTTGCCGGACGAGCCGCAGCGTCTGGTCGGCGATGGGATCGAAGCGTACCTGTATCCGTCCGACTTGCTGCTGCGTGGTGAGCCGAAGCGTTTGAGCCGAATGCGCGCCATGCTGAGCCGCACTGAAATCGATCGCTTTGCCTATCTCGTCGAGGCACCGCGCGCTCAGGCCATTCAGGACGAGCTGGCTCGCTTGTGGGGAGTCTGGCGGATGCACGCTTTCCCTGAGCAAGCCGCGCCTCGCCTCGGCCAGCGCTTGCGTCAACTCTACCGCGAGCTCAACAACGCGGACCTGCCGTATCAAGATTGGGTGGTAGCTGAGCGTCTACTTCGCAAGTTCGAACGCGCGCTGCACGCTGGGCCTACCTTGCTCGACAGTGAGCTCGATGGCATCGAGCTCGCGGAGCGTGCTGCGATTCAGCTCGAAGGGGTCGCACGCGAGCGCGAGCTCTTGCACCACGAACCGGCCTGAATTCCGCCCTGGTGTGCAAGCGTCAGCCCGTGAGACAGGGCTGTGCTAAGTGGGAGGGGTGCTCCCTCGTCCCGTTGCGCCGCTCTCCGATGCTCGTGGTCGTCCTCTCGGCGATCTGCGCATCAGCGTGACCGACCGTTGCAACTTTCGGTGTGGCTACTGCATGCCGCGAGCGCACTTCGGCAAGGACCACGTCTTTTTGCAGCGCAGCGAGCTTCTCTCGTTCGAAGAGATTGGGCGAGTGGCGCGCATCGCCGCGGACCTCGGTGTGCGCAAACTGCGTTTGACTGGTGGGGAGCCGTTGCTGCGCTCCGAGTTACCGCGCTTGGTAACGCAGCTTGCCGCGATTCCGAACGTCGACTTGGCGCTGACCACGAATGGCTCGCTGCTCACTCGGTATGCAAAGGCTCTGGCGGACGCCGGCTTGAATCGCGTCACCGTCAGTCTCGACGCCATCACACCCGAAGTGTTCCAGCGCATGGCTGATGCACCGTATTCCGTGGACGACGTGCTCGGCGGAATCGATGCCGCTGCGCGCGCCGGTCTCGGCCCCGTGAAAATCAACTGCGTGATTCGTCGTGGCATGAACGACGCCGAGATCGTGCTGCTCGCGCGCCACTTTCGCGGCAGCGGCCACATCGTGCGCTTCATCGAATACATGGACGTTGGCATCACCAACGGCTGGCGCCTCGAAGAGGTGGTGAGCGCACGCGAAATCGTCGAGCAAATCTCGCGCGAGTTCGAGCTCGTGGCGGTCGATCAGAACTACCCCGGCGAAGTGGCGCGGCGCTTCCGTTATCGCGACGGCGCTGGTGAAATCGGTGTGATCGCCAGTGTGACGCAACCCTTTTGCGGCGCTTGCCAACGCTTACGCCTGTCGTCGGAAGGCAAGCTCTACACTTGCTTGTTCGCGCGGACAGGTCACGACTTGAGAGCCCGCCTGCGCGCCGGCGAAAGCGACGAAAGCATCTCGCAATCGCTGGCACAACTGTGGCGCGACCGCGCCGATCGGTACTCGGAGCAGCGCTCGGAACGCACCCGCAGTTTGCCGCGCATCGAGATGAGTTACATCGGCGGTTGAGCGCCTCGTCGCGCGCGCAGTCGCTTCGGCGATTGAGCGCTCGTTGCGCGCGGATTCGCCTGGTGATTGAGCGTGCCGTTCGCTGCTGGAATGTTCCAGTGCGCGTGCGCAATGCACTCATCGCTCGTGTCGTGGCGCTTCCGAAAAACCGATTTCGCCGTTGTCCAGCGCCCCGAGGCACTCCCCACTACATGACAACCAGCGATTGCGAAGCGTGCGCTGACTGGCGAGCAGCGCTTCGGGAGACTACTATTCACCCGCCTTCGAAGTGTATATCCTGAAAAAGGAGCACCCAACGTGACGCGCGACCAGTCGAGGCATCTCTTTCTTGGGCTATTTTTGTCTAGCTTCGGCTTGGTTCCGGCGTGCAGCAGCGACGAAGGCGGCACGGACGTAGGCATTTCCGGTAAATCGGGCTCCAAAGGTGGAGCTACCGGTATGTCGGGCGGCTCCAGCAATATGGGCTCGGGTGGCCGCGCTGCGGGTACGGGCGGTCGCAACGCGGCAGGTGCTGGCGGCAACCAGTGTGCTGGCATCGCTGCGCCTGTCGACAAAGCGTCTTGCAACCGTGATGGTCTCGTCTGCAACTCCGAGTCGGGCGTGTTGTGCTTGTGCGAGCGTCAGGCCGCGAGCGGCACGGGCGGTGCAGCCGGCACTGGCGGTGGTCGCAACAACCAGGGTCGTGGCGGCGCGCAACAAACCGGTGCCCTCACATGGAACTGCTTCGGTCTCACTCCCAGCAGCGGTGGCGCGACCGGCGCGGGCGGCACCATCAGCAACGGCGGAGCGACCGGTGTTGGCGGCGCAAATGATGCCGGCAGCGGCGGTGAAGTTCCCGTTGCCGGTTCTGGTGGCGAAGACGCTGGTGGAGCTGCCGGAGCGGGCGGTGCGTCGAACGCTGGTGCTCCTGGCACCGGCGGTACGGCGAGCGGCGGCGCGGCCAGCGGTGGGACCGGTGGTGGCAGCGCAACAACCGCGTGCTCGGCGGCGGTGGTCGGCGCTACCTGCACTGGGCCGGACGGCTTCTGCGCGGGAAGCACAGTGTGTTTGTGCATCGGTGGTGTGGTCACTGGCATGAACTGCCCCACCCCCTGAGCTGGCGGCTCGCTCTCCGCGCGCCGGGTGATAGCCTGGGCGCGCGATGCTCGTGTTCGCGTTCGAAGAAATTGGAGACGATCTCGATCTCATGCCGCTCGCGGCGCGCCGTGCGGCGGACGTCAGCGGTCTCAAGCCATCCCTGGGCGCGTGGCGTAGCCTCGCCGTCTCGGATCGTCGCAAGCTTGCCGAAATCGGTTCGCGCGCGGCAGTCGATACGGCGAGCACTCGCGAAATCTTGGCGCGCGCGACGCCGACGCCAGAAACCATCGCGCCATTGCAAGAACCGCCCGCCAACGCCGCTCCCGAAGCGCTGCTCGCTGCGCTCGGCGCTACCCGCCCGCTCAGCCCCTCCGTGTGGGGCGGACTCACGCCTCTCGAGCGCTACGCGTTGCTCAAGGTCACCAGCAAAGCTCGCGCCGAACGCATCGCCGTCGCGTACGCCGAAATCGTCGGAGTCAGCGCCGAAGCACCGCACCTCGACGCGCGCGGCGCCGCACGCATGGTCTCGGTGTCCGACAAAGTAGCAACCGCTCGCCGCGCCGTTGCCCAGAGCCGAGTGACCATGAACGCCGAGGCCTTCGCGCGCCTCGAACGCGCCGACGCGCCCAAAGGCGACGTGCTCGGCACCGCGCGCATTGCCGGGATTCAAGGCGCCAAACGCGCTTCGGACCTAATCCCGCTGTGTCATCCGCTATCACTCACGCGCGTCGACGTCGCCCTCTCACTCGAACCCTCTGTCCGCAGCGTTTCGATCCGCGCCACGGTCGAGGCCTTCGATCGCACCGGCGTCGAAATGGAAGCTCTAGCCGCTGCTTCCGCCGCAGCCCTCACCGTTTACGACATGCTCAAGGCCTTCGACCGTGCCATGCAAATCGGTCCCACCTTCCTTCTCGAGAAGAGCGGCGGTCGCAGCGACTACCGACGCGACGCCGTTGTCGCTGCCAACGCCGACCTGGCCGCCAACTCCGCGGAGCGCTTTGCGCTCAGCGCCGCGCCGCTGAGCGTCGAGCGTGCTCTCGCCGCCGTCGCGCGCCCCGAAGCGGGCGCCGCAGTCCTCTTCTCTGGCGTCGTGCGCGATCACAACGCCGGCCACTCCGTGAGCGAACTCGAATACGAAGCTTACGCCAGCATGGCCCTCAAAGAGCTCGTGCGCATCGGCGAAGAGATCGAACGCGAAATGCCGGGCGTCAAACTCTGCGCCCTACACCGCACCGGTTTACTCCGCGTCGGCGACGTCGCCGTCCTATGCGCCGCCAGCGCCGCGCACCGCGACGAAGCCTTTCGCGCCGCGCGCCTCCTCATCGACCGCGTCAAAGCCCGCGTCCCCATCTGGAAGCGCGAACGCACCGCCGAAGGCCCCTACTGGGTCAACTGGGAAGATGCCCGCGTCCCTGCAACGAGCGAAGCCAGTTAAAATGCCCACAGACTCTGCCGATTCCCAATCCTTTTCGATTCGCCCCGTCCGCGCTGGTGACGAGATCGCCCTCTTCGAACTCATCCGCGAACTCGCCCGTTTCGAACACCTCGAACATCGCATGACCGGCAGCGCCGAGGCACTTCGCGACCACCTCTTCGGCCCCAAACCCGTTGCCGAAGCGCTCATCGCCGAAGTGCAACAACAACCCGTCGGCTTCGCCCTCTACTTCACCACCTACTCCACCTTCCTCACTCGCCCTGGCCTCTATCTCGAAGACCTCTTCGTCCTCGAACAGTTCCGCAAATTCGGCATCGGCAAAGCCCTCATCAGCGCCGTGCGAGACATCGCCCTCTCGCGCTCCTGCGGCCGCTTCGAATGGTCCGTGCTCGATTGGAACGAAAACGCCATCGCCTTCTATGAGCGCTTCGGCGCCAAAGTCCTCCCCGACTGGCGCATCTGCCGCATCGAATTTTAAGCTCTGTCCCAGAAGGAACGATCGTCACTTCTGGGACAGAGCGCTAACTCGCCAGCAGCTCAGCAACCGAGCTCACGCGCGTTACTCGCTGCAACCAGCGTTCGAGCTGCGCGATGTCATCACATGCGCAAATCAAAGCGCGCTCGCTCTCTCCCACCGTTAGCCCGCGCGCGCTCAACACCGCGAGCAACGCCTGAGCCATGCCTTCGGCGCGCCCGGCGACGACTCCTTGGGCTTTGCCCTCAGCCACGCCTTGGGCTCTGCCCTCAGCCACGCCTTGGGCTCGCCCCCGCTGAAGAATTTGTTCTTCAAATGTGATCAAGGTTGCCTCCAACGTGGGAGCGGCTCGTGAAAGTTCGCTTCGGAGCCGTTCGAACGATTCATCGCCAGCTGTCTTGATTATGTAGCGCATCACGGTCTCTGCGTCCTCCGGCGCTTCTACTGCTAGGCGGGCGAGATCGTCGGTCCACGCTTTCAAGTGAGCGAAAAATCGTTGAATTGTGCGTGCATCGCGTAGCACCCACAGTGCGACACGCGGTAGGGTGCCGAGCGGGCGCGCTTTCAGAGCGTCGTCCGTTTGTTCCACCAGATCGTCTACCAGGATCTCGAAGTTTGGCACGAAGCGCCGAAGCGCAGGCAACTCCGACAATCCCTCGACCAGATCGTGCAAGCGAGTTGGGTGCCGCCAGCCCGACTCTCCATGGTGCACAACCACACACGCGAAGGGTGGCAAAGTCTTGCGCGCCGGCTCGCGCCGCAACAGCTCGATCCAAGACCTGACCAAGTATTCTAATACACGCAGAACCATGAAGCGGTCCGACTCGCTCTGGTGCTCGAGCAGCAACCACAGATACCCGGCCGTTCCGCGAAAGTTTGCCCGGAAGAGAGCGTCGCTGAAGCGCTCGTTCAGTTGCTGGCTCACAATATCGCTTTGCAGTAGCGTGAGCGAGCTCAGGTCCAAGGCTTCGAGGAGCTCAGACGGGAGAATTGCTAGGAACTCTCCCGCCGCATGCTCGGGTAGCCGCATTGCCCACTTGAAGAAGTTATCGTGCTCGGCCATGGCTCGCACGCCACCGCGTGGATCGGAAGCGTTGATTGCTGCTGGTCGGCACGATCGCCGGCGCGGTTGCTATAAATCTGTTGGGGGCGGCCCGACGCCGGCTTGGCCGTGAACAAACAACGGGCGCCGTGCGCGGTCCCAGACCCGCGCGGCGCGCGACGATGTTGAGCCAACGTCTACCGCTGCAGGAAAGTCGCGCTCTTTTCGTCGCTGGCGCCCAACAAATCGGGCGGCGAGCGTCGGGATTTGGCGCATGCGTCGAAAAGGGCGCGACTGAATTCGGTGCGCGGAGCAGGGCTTGCGCGGCGCGTGCTGAGCGGGTCCGGTGCCGCGCACGGCGCGCATCGTATGTGGACGGCTGTCAGATGTCGCGCGGCGCGCGCATGTCTTCGGGTGTGTCCCAATCGAAGAGTTCGCGCGCTTCCGTTTCGTTGATCGGAAGTTCGTGTGCGTCGCTTGCGAGGCGTTCGAAGAGGCGTTGGAGTGAACGCTGGTTGGCTTGAATCGCAGCTTGCACGTGAGGCAGCGCAGCGACGGCGTAGCGCGCGCACAGCGGTTCCCAAACGTTGCCGCGACGTGGCGCGAGAGCAAGGGCGTGCGGAGTTTCGTGGGCGAGGCGAGTGATGAGTGCGCGGCTCACGTAGGGGAGGTCGCAGGCGAGTGCGATGGCTGCGGCGTCGCCAGCTTTGTGGGCGTCGGCGGCGTTGTTGGCGTCGGCGAGGAGCGCGGCGAGGCCACCGAGTGGACCGATGCCAGCGGGTTGATCCGCGAGCGCAGGCAGGCGCGCGTTGCTGTACGCGTCGGCGGCACCGACGAGCACGATGTTCGCGTCGGGTAGCGCGGCGCGTGTTTCGGCGACGAGGCGATCGAGCAGGCGCTCGCCGCTCGGGAGTTCGAGCAAGCCTTTGGCGGCGCCGCCCATGCGGGCGCCGCGTCCGCCTACGAAGATGCCGACGCGCAGGCTCATGGCTTCAGGTGCTTTGTCATCGCAGAGTACCCGCGTGGGGGGAGTCTCTTCCGAATTCACTTCGGAAGAGGGGGGCGGCGCGTGCCGCCCGCACAAGAGCGGAAAACGAACTGGTGCAGAAGTACCCGCGTGGGGGGCGGCGCGTGCCCCCCCACAAACTAGAGATCCTGGAGGCGAATTGCGTCGAGTTCGCTGTCGGCGGCGCACTCGCTGACGTCGGCGGGGACACACACCAGGGCGTCGGCGTGAGCCAACGAGAGTGTGGAGCCGGAGGCTTGATTTTCGGCGATGAACGCCCGTTGTCCGTCGAGGTGCGCGCGGTACAAACCGAGGCGTCCTGGTTTTTGGGAGAAGGGGGCTGCGAGGCGAACGCGCGTGAATGGCGGTAATGGATTCTTGTCACCCTGCAGGGAGCGCAACAGGGGAACGCCGAATAACGCGAACGTAATTTGCGCGGAGACGGGGTTGCCGGGTAATCCCAAGATTAGGGTGTCGCCGGCAGAACCGAAGGTGAGCGGCTTGCCTGGCTTGATCGCTACTTTCCAAAAGTTCAGGGAGGCGCCTGCGGCTTCCAACGCAGGCCGAACCAAGTCGTGATCGCCGACGCTCACGCCGCCGATGGTGATGAGTACGTCGCAGCTACCGAAGTTGCGCGCGAAGCTTGCGGTAGTCGTTGGCAGATCGTCTGCCAGGGCTGCTTCCATGCTGACTTCTGCTCCGGCCAATGTGGCCAGTGCCGCTAGTGCAACTCCGTTCGATTCCGGAATAGTTCCGGCGACGGGCGTGCTCCCGGGCGGTCTCAATTCGCTGCCGGTTGCCACCAACTTCACGCGGGGTCGCCGTGAAACCACAACGCTCGCACGATCGAGCGCCGCTGCTAGGCCGAGTTGAAACGGCCCGAGGCGTGTCCCTCTGCCGAGCGCCAGCGCGCCTCGGGCGATGTCGTCTCCCGCACGACGCACGTTGTCGTACCTGCGGGCGCTCTGGTTGAAGTAAACCTGGCTTCCTCGTCGCTCGCTGTTCTCCTGGATGACCACGCAGTCGGCACCACGCGGCAGCGGAGCGCCCGTAAAGATGCGCAGGGCGGTGCCGGCCGCGAGCTCTTGCTGCGTATCTCCCGCGCGACACTCGCCAACTACCGGAAGCCCCTCGCGTGACCGTTCGTTCACATCGTCAGCGCGGGCCGCATAACCGTCCATCGCGGAATAATCGAAGGGCGGCAACGCTTCATGCGCTACCAGGTCCTCCGCCAGGACCCGCCCATGCGCCCGATAAAGCTCGATGGATTCGCGGGCGAGCGGACGAGCAGCTGCCAGGATCCGTTGTCGCGCCTCGAAAAAGTTCAACATTCTGGCCGCAGCGTACCATTCGTCCGCTCGGTGCGCGGTGTTGTCTATTCCCGCCGCACGAAGCATCTGACTTTTTCTCGAACCAATGACGCGCGCTCTGCTGCCGGCGTGAAGCTCCCCGCGGGTTCATGCGTCTAACCGGCATACCGTTTGCTCTCGAGCGAGGTAAGGCCCATGATTGCTCCGATGTCGACTGCGCGTGCGTTCGTTCGGCACTTCCTCCTGCTGGCTGTGGTGTTCACGGGGGTTCCGGCGCAAATCGCGCGCGCCGCGGAGACTCCTGCGGCAGACAGCGGATGGTTCGATCCTCAAACTCCTTCTGCTGCGTCGACAGCGGGTGCACCAGCCACGCCGCCGCCAGCCGAGAGCAAGCCGGCGCCGGGAGACGGGCGTGAGTTGCCTTCGCTCGCACCGTCCCCGCTCTTGGATCGCGGCTCGAGCGCGCAAGCTTCGAGCACGACGCAATCAGCGCCCGATCCGGAAGAGACGAATCCCCGTGCACTCTCCGAGTTTCGCAGTCAGCTCGATCCGTATGGCACGTGGTTGCAACACCCGACGTACGGCACTGTATGGGTACCAAGCTCGTCGGTGGTCGGCACCGGCTTCTATCCCTATGTGAGCTCGGGTCATTGGGCGCTCGACGAAGGCAGCAATTGGATTTGGGTTAGCGACTTCTCGTTCGGTCGCGTTGTGTTCCACTACGGCCGTTGGGTGTGGATTGGGGGAACCGGTTGGGCGTGGATCCCCGGTTATCGCTACGCACCCGCCTGGGTGAGCTGGCGCGTGCCAGTCGGCTCGTACGCCTACGTTGGCTGGGCGCCGCTCGGGCCGAGCTATTTGTGGTTCAACGGCTACGCGGTTTCCTACTGGTACGGCGGCTATCGGCCTTGGGTCTACTGCCCCAGCTCGTACTTGTTCCACCACTCCGTGAACTACTACGTCGTGCGTGATCGCGCGCTGGTCGATCGGCTTGGCAGCCAGACGCGCGTCTACACTGCGGCTCAGCCGCGCGCCGTGACGGGGCGCTCGTCGTTGTACACCGCAAGCCCATCGCTTGCGGCGGCGCGCGTGCCGGCGAATGGTGTCGCTCCAACGCGGGTTCGCGCTTCCTCGCAGATGGCGGGGGCAGTGCCGCGCGGGCGTGCCGAGCACTTCTCGGATCCCTCGCGTGTCGACCGCGCGCGTCCGGACTTCCGGCGCTCCGAGGGCGGCGAACGCTTCCGCTCGACTCCGTCGCCTGAACGCTTCCGCGCCGAGCGCTTCCGTTCGGACCCTGGGTCGCGCCCGAGCACCGAAAGCTGGGGCCGCCGCGCGCCTGCGCGCTCATATGACGGCGGGTCGCGTCCGAGCTTTGGTGGGTCGCGCAGCTACGAGGGTTCGCGCCCGAGCTTCAGCGGGTCGCGTCCGAGTTGGGGTGGGTCGCGCAGCTTCGAAGGTTCGCGACCAAGCTTTGGCGGTTCACGCCCGAGCTTTGGTGGCGGCGGTGGCTCGCGTCCGAGTTTTGGTGGTGGGGGGCCGAGCTTTGGCGGTTCACGCCCGAGCTTTGGCGGTGGCGGCGGTTCGCGTCCAAGCTTCGGTGGTGGTGGCCGTCGCTGACGGCTATTGAGGAGAGAGGTTAGTAAATGTTGCGCGCTGGTTCGCTCTTGGGCTTCGCTTTGTGTGCAATGGCTTTGGCCTCCGGCTGTACTTACGGAGACCATCATAGTTCGACGGATAACTCTGGTTACGTGGAGGGGCCTGAATGTGGGGGGCCCGTGCGCCAGGGCTCCATCGATACCGACGGCTTGATCGATGTGGAGGCAGCTGAGGGCGTGGGCGTATTCGTCGAATACACGGCGGGCGGTCATTGGCACGTCTTCGCCTCGTGCGACTCCAACGTGTCCCGCAAGGACTGCTTGTTCGACGTGGTGGTGCACGCCGTTGGTACGGGCGGAATTCTGGGCGCCGCCGGTGACGATCTCGAAGCCGATGATTCGGTGTCGCTGTTCGGCGAAGACGGCGTGCAAATGGTCTCCTACACCGACTACGACTTCGACGGGTTCTGGTTCGACACCGCGCCAGGAACTGGCATTCGCATCGATGTCTTGCTCGATGATTGGTGCGCGTCTTCCTATGTGTATTGGGTAGGCGGTGGCGCCGTGCACGAAGGCGCGCCGTCGCGTCCATTCGAGCTGGTTCCGAGTAGCCCGTGAGCGAGGGTCCCGCGGCGCTCCTCGCTCGCGGCGCACTCCCGGGATTGCGGTTTCTGAGCACGCCAAGAGCGCGCCGCATCGCTTTCGAAGCGGCGTTCGCGTTGGGCGCGCTGACGAGCGCGTGGCCGCTGTTCGTGGCGCGCTACGTGCCGATTCAAGATCTGCCGCAGCACGTCGCCGCCGTGCGCGTGCTGCACGACTTCCGAACGGCGGCGTTCGGCTTCGAGCGCTTCTTCGAGCTCAGCCTCGGCTCGACGCAATACCTGGGCGTCTACGTGCTCGCGCACTTGCTCGCCTACGTGTTCGACGTGGTCGTCGCGACCAAGCTCGTGCTGGCCGCGTCGCTCGTATCACTGCCTTACGCCTTGCGCGCCTTGCTCAGCGCGCATCAGCGCCCGGCTAGCTACGCGCTGCTCAGCTTGCCGTTGCTTTACAACACGCAGGTCGTGCTCGGGTTTTTGAATTTCAGCTTGGGTTTGCCGCTCATGTTCTGGGGGCTCGCGCTCGCCTCACGATTCCGCGCGCTGCCAGAGCGGCGCCTCGGCGGGTTGTTCGCGCTGGTGGCAACGGCGTGCTTCTTCGCCCACGTGGTTCCATACGGCATGCTGCTGGTGGGCAGCGCGGCGCTTGCTGTATCACGCGATGTGCGGCTCACGCTGCGCACATTGCTGCCGCTGCTTCCGTCGCTCGGCTGCGCGCTGATTTGGACAGCGACGAGCCCGGCGGGCCAGGCGTTCTCCGCGCTATCCGCGGGAGGCGCGCTGCTTGCGGCGGGCGAGCCGATGGTCGAGCGAGCTCGTGACGTTCCGTTTTGGCTCACGGACGTGTTGTGGAGCGATGAAGACGAGCTCGTGCTGGCTGGCTTCGGGTTACTGCTGAGCGCGCTCGCCGCGGCTGCCCTGCTGCGAAGGCAGCGCCCACAGGGGTTGTGGTTGCGGCTCGGTGTGCTCGCGCCGTGCTGCTGGTTTTTCTACTTCCTGCTGCCGGCGTCGTATCAGTTCATCTGGCCGATCAACGCGCGCTTCGCCGTATTGGCGCTTCTGTTTTTGATTCCGATTTTGCCGCGCGTTGCGGAACCGCTGCGCGCGCTGGTGGCACTCGGCGCACTCGGGTTGGGTTTGTTTCAAACGCGAGCGCTAGCAACGGCGTTCGAGGCGTGTTCACAACGTGAGTACGCTGGCCTCGGCGAAGTCGTTCAACGTGTGCCAGTTGGCTCGCGTGTCGTGGGCCTGGTGTACGATCCGAGCTCCCGTTGGCTACGCTTCTCGCCGTATCTGCATGCGGTTGCTTGGGTGCAAGCTGAGCGTGGTGGTGCGGTGATGTTCACGTTCGCCGACTTCCCGGCGTCGCCGTTTCGTTTTCGCGAAGACAATCGACCGCCGCGCGTGCCCCCACGCTGGGAGTGGCTACCTCACCGAGTAGATACCGAGCGTGACTTGGGCTTTTATGACTATGTGCTCGCGCGCAGCGCGCCATCGGTGGCAGGCTTCCATGTCCTCGAACGGCGCGGAGCCTGGTCGCTGTGGTCACGCTGACGTTACGGTGTGCTTCCTAGGCTTTGCGCTCGCCCGTCACCGGAATGATCGGAGCGACACGCACGCGCACTTCGCTCTTGTATTCCGTGGGATCGAACGGCGCCCGCTGAGAAGGCGCGCGCACCGCGCTGGGCGGAGGCTGTGAAACGATGCGCACGTTGCGCGCCGAGGCGGCCCGCGCCGCGCAGCTCTGAAGAAGCTGCGTGCGCCAGCCCTCGCAGTACTCGCGTAAGGCCGCGGCGCAGTCCTGCCGGATCTCGCGAAACGCGATGCCGATTCGATTGGAGGCGACGCGCGTCACTTGCGCGCGCGCCTCGACGGCGACGCCGGTCGGCAGCTCGAAGTACACGTCGAGCCAGGTGCCGATCTTCAATTCGGCTTGTGTTTCCACTCCGAGTCCGGCCTGGGAGACATCGCGACAGCGCGCCGTGTAGTAGGAGCTCTCGGCATCGAGCAGCACGGGGGCGTCCAGCTCTGCGCGGCGACACGTGCGGCGATTGCCCATCGATGATGCAGGGGCAGTCATGGTTGCGCTCATTCAGCATTAAGTATGCCTGCAGACTTTCACGCGCGCTTTGCGTAAAATGCGGGAAAAGCGCAGCTGCTGCGCTGTCAGGCGGCCGACACTTCGTCAGTGTTACGACACATGAGGCATGCAGGCAGTGTTACGCATGCGGCGGCGAAAACCGGCGAGTCGCGTTGCGCTTCAGAGTTAATGAAGTGATCGCAGTTGTTTACTGCGGTTCTTCGCGATGACGACGCTTACGCTTCTTGCCAGCACGGCGTCTCAATTTGTCCAAAGCACGCGGCGTCGGAGCTTGGACGGCTTTCGACAGGCCGAGAATCGCCTCGTTGCCGCGCGCGCGCTCGCGCGCCATTTCGATGAAGCGTTGCTGGCTGCGAACTCCGCCGCCTTCAGGCGCGCGCTCCCGCTCGTAGTTCCCTTTGTCGCGCAGCACCCAGCTCTTCGCGCTGTCTTCGCGCATGGTCTGCAGAATCTCGGTAACGACGCGCGTCTTGAGCGCGCTGTCACACACCGGGAACATCACCTCGACGCGTCGCCGGAAATTGCGCGGCATCCAGTCGGCGCTCGAGCAGTAGACCTCTTCACTGCCGCCGTTCTTGAAATAAAAGATGCGCGCGTGCTCGAGGAAGCGGTCGATGACCGCTTTAACGCGAATGCGCTCGCTGATGCCCGGCACGCCAGGGCGCAAGCAGCAAATCCCGCGCACCAAAAGGTCCACTTCCACGCCGGCCTGGGACGCGGCATAAAGCGCAGCGATCACGTCAGCGTCGACCAGCGAGTTCATCTTTGCGACGATTTGCGCTGGGCGCCCATTGAGAGCGTGCGCGGTTTCACGTGCGATGAGCCCGAGCACGGCTTCGTGCAAGCCGAGCGGCGCCACGATCCAGTGATTCCAGCGCATCGGCGCGCTGTAGCCGGTCAGCATGTTGAAGAACGCAGTCGCGTCCTCGCCGTAGTCCTCGCGCGCAGTGAACAGTGAAATGTCTTCGTATAGACGCGCTGTTTGCTGGTTGTAATTGCCAGTGGCGAGGTGCACGTAGCGGCGCAGCCCGTTGCGTTCGCGCCGCACCACCATCAGCACTTTGGCGTGCGTCTTGAAGCCGAGCAGGCCGTACATCACATTGACGCCCGAGCGTTCCAGCGCGCGCGCCCACTGGATGTTGCTCTCCTCGTCGAAGCGCGCTTTCAGTTCGACCAGCGCCGTGACCTGCTTGCCGAGCTCGGCCGCGCGCTGCAGCGCCTTGACCAGCGGGGACTCGCCACCCGTGCGGTACAGAGTCTGCTTGATGGCTAAAACTCGCGGATCCTCTGCGGCCTGCCACAAGAAATCGATGACCGCTTCGAACGATTCGTACGGATGGTGCAGGAGCACGTCCCGCTCGGAGATCGACTCGAAGAAGTCGTCCGTGTCGCGCAGCGGAGGCACGTACTGCGGCGTGAACGCTTCGTCGCGCAGATCGCGGCGCTCGTCACCCGAGGTGAGCACCGTCATGTCTCCGAGGAATAACGGGCCGTCCACCAGATACACGTCGCGCGTCGAATTGAGGTCGAGCTCGCGGCACAACCATTGGATCGACTCTTCCGGCGCGTTGCCGCTCACCTCGAGCCGCACGGCGTGCCCGCGCTCGCGACGACGCAGCTCGGCTTGTAAAGTGAGCAGCAAGTCTTCGCCCTCTTCCTCGTCGAGCTCGATATCGAAGTTGCGCGTGACGCGGAACGCATACTGGCCGATCACCTTCAGCTGCGGATAAATCATGCGCGTGTGGCGGAAGATCAGATCTTCCAGCGCGACGAAGGCGCGGCGTGTGCCTTCCATTGGCACGCGGATTAGGCGCGGCAACATGGTGGGCACCTGCACCAGCCCAAACGACGGCTCCGTCGAATGCAGGCGCTTTTCGAACATCAGCCCAACGTTGATGCTCTTGTTGCGCACGTGCGGAAACGGGTGCACCGGGTCGATCGCGATCGGCGTGAGCACCGGATAGATGTTTTTTACGAAGTGCTCATCCAGCGCGGCCTGCTCCTTTGGACTGAGCTCTTCGGGCGTCACCAACGCGAGCCCCACGGCGCGCAGCTCCTTGCGCAACGTCGAGTTCCAAACCGCGTAGTTGTCGCGCACCAGCTCGTGCACGCGGTTGCCAATCGAGGTGAGCTGTTGTTCCGGCGTGAGCCCGTCCGGCGTCACCTCTTCCACTTCGCTATAGAGCTGCGCCTGCAGGCCCGCGGCGCGCACCATGAAGAACTCGTCGAGGTTTGTCGAGAAGATGGCGAGGAACTTGAGCCGCTCGTAAAGAGGCACGCCGGGATCGGCGGCTTCGGCGAGCACGCGCGCGTTGAACTCGAGCCACGAAAGCTCGCGGTTCAAATACAAAGACGGATCGTCGAGACGCGTTGGAACGACGCCAACCGGCGTCTCGCTCGGCAAGCTGATGGGGGCGCGACTGGTATCGACGCGACTCGGCTCAGGAGAAGACATGGGTGCTGTTTTCGAGGCGCTCATCCTAACTCCGTGCGCGCTGTCGTAATCGTCCTGGGCGAAAGGCGTCGCTACTCGTCACATATTCGTCACGGCCGAGTCCAGAAGAAGGGCTTGCTATTTTCGCGCCACTGGTCTCGCGCTCCCGCGCTTCCTCGCCTGTCGCGCGCTGCTGATCTCGTCACTAGCAATCGCGAAGCTCGCGCGGACGCGAAGGGTGGAGCGCGACGACTCCTGCGCAAGCCTCGACGTCGCGAAGGCATGGGATGTTTGCTGAGGCGTGTGGCGGTCGGCGGGCCGCAAGGCGACGTACGGCTCCGTGCATCGCCGAAATGTCTGCGATTCAGCCAAACTCGCGCTGCTTCACGCGAAGCGTTGCGTGCGAGTGTTGGGCAAAGCGCGCTTGCCACGCCGTGTGGGTGAACATCCGCCAAGCGCCAGAACGCGACAGTCGGCGTGACGATCCCCTGCCGATGTGGTTTAGTTCTCGTTCAACCGAGGCGGAAAACACCATGGATCAATCGGGTACGAGTGGTCGCACAGAGTCAACCGCAGGCAGCATGGTTTCGCTCATCGCGTCCATGCAGGACTACGACCGATATCGCGACCTAGCCTGGGAGGGCAGCTTCGAAGACTACCTGCAGATTGTGCGCGAGCGCCCGCAGGTGACGCGAAACGCTTTTCAGCGTGTCTACGACATGGTGATTTCGTACGGCACCGAAGAGTACATCGACAATAAGAAGAAGCTGATTCGCTACAACTTCTTCCGGGACGAGATCGACGAGGGCAAGGACGCGGTGTTCGGGCTCGACATCCCGCTCATGCGGTTGATGAACGTGTTGAAAGCCGCCTCCGAGGGTTACGGTCCAGAGCGCCGCGTGATCCTTTTGCACGGACCCGTCGGCTCCTCGAAGTCGACGATTGCTCGCCTGCTCAAAAAGGGCCTCGAACGCTACTCGCAGACGACGGAGGGCGCCCTGTTCACCTTCAAGTGGGTGAACCTGGCGGAAAGTGGCCTCGCGAGTGGCGGCGCCGACACCTTCGACTCGCCCATGCACGAAGAGCCGCTGCGGCTGATTCCGCAGGAGTGGCGCGAGAAGGCCATCGAGAAGCTGGGGCTTTCGAATGACAAGTTCCGCGTGCGCGTCGAAGGCGACCTCGACCCCGCGAGCCGCTTCATCTTCAACGGCCTCCTTCAGCAATACAAAGGCGACTGGGGCAAGGTCGTCGCCAATCACATCCGCGTGAAGCGCCTCTTGCTGAGCGAAAAAGATCGCGTCGGTATCGGCACCTTCCAACCGAAAGACGAGAAGAACCAGGACTCGACGGAGCTCACCGGCGACATCAACTACCGCAAGATCGCCGAGTACGGCTCGGACTCGGATCCGCGCGCCTTCAACTTCGATGGCGAGTTCAACATCGCGAACCGCGGCATCGTGGAGTTCGTCGAGGTGCTCAAGCTCGACGTCGCGTTCCTCTACGACTTGCTCGGTGCTTCCCAAGAGCATCGCATCAAGCCGAAGAAGTTCGCGCAGACGGACATCGACGAGGTCATCATCGGCCACACCAACGAGGCCGAGTACAAGCGCCTGTTGAACAACGAGTTCATGGAAGCCTTGCGTGACCGCACCATCAAGATCGATGTGCCCTACATCACGCGCCTGTCCGACGAGATCCGTATTTACGAGAAGGATTTCAATCAGGAAAAGGTGCGCGGCAAGCACGTCGCGCCGCACACCCTAGAGGTCGCTTCCATGTGGGCTGTGCTCACGCGCCTGGAAGAGCCGAAGAAGCACAACCTCGCCGTGCTGCAGAAAATGAAGCTGTACGACGGCAAGGTGCTCCCCGGCTACACGCAGGACACAGTGAAGGAGCTGCGCAAGGAGTCGAAGCGCGAAGGCATGGAAGGCATCAGCCCGCGCTACGTGCAGGACAAGATCTCCAACGCGCTGGTGAGCGACGCCGGTGAAGGCACCATCAACCCCTTCATGGTCCTGAACGAGCTCGAGAAGGGCCTCACGCATCACTCGCTGATCACCAGCGAGGAGCAGCGCAAGCGCTACCGCGAATCGATTGGTGTCGTGAAACGCGAGTACGAGGAAATCGTCAAGAACGAAGTTCAGCGCGCCATCAGCGCCGACGAAGAAGCCATCGCCAAGCTCGCCGCCAACTACATCGACAACATCAAGGCCTACACCCTCAAAGAGAAGGTCAAGAACCGCTACACCGGCCAAGACGAAGAGCCGGATGAGCGCTTGATGCGTTCGATCGAAGAGAAGATCGAAGTACCGGAGAACCGCAAGGACGACTTCCGGCGCGAAATCATGAACTTCATCGGCGCCAAGGCTGTCGAAGGCAAACGCTTCGATTGGCAGACCAACGATCGCCTGCGCCGCGCCCTCGAGCTCAAGCTGTTCGAAGATCAAAAGGACAGCATCAAGCTCAAGACGCTCGTCTCTGCCGTGGTCGACAAAGAGACGCAGGAAAAGATCGACATCATCAAGTCGCGTCTGATGCGCTACTTCGGTTACAACGAAGTCAGCGCGACCGACGTGCTCAACTACGTCGCCTCCATCTTCGCACGCGGCGACGCCAAGGGCTGAGCCGACGTCCGTTGCGGTGAGCTTAGGGCCCGCGAACGGTTAAGTCCTACTGCGCGGCCCGATCCTCTTGCTGCGGCGGGCGGGCTCGTCGCTGCGCTCCTCGACCTGCTTCAGCGGCTTCAGCAGGCCTGCGGTGCTCTCTCCTCACGCGCCCGCCTCGCTGCGGTCTCGACCCGCTCGCGACTGACTTAATCATTCGCGGACCCTTAGCCAAAGCGGGTTGCGCTCACCCAAAATCTCTCCGCGAAGCCGGCGCCGTTCGGCTTCGCGGAGATGCGGCATTTTCGGAGCGGCGCGGGCGTGGTGGAGCGACGTGAGGTGAGTTCGGAGTGTGTGCTGAGGTCGGGTGTTGCCGCGTTTTGCCCGCTTCTCAGCACTGTGCCCCACCAAGAAGTTCGTTCGAGGAGTGTGTGGGAGCGCAATCTGCGCGTATTGCACGTTGTTGCCGCGCTGGACGTCCGCGGACGTCCAAATTGCGTCCGCGTTGCACGATCTTGCGCGGATTCAGCGGGTTTTGGCGCGATTGCTCGCAGGCACACTGGTTGCTGAAGGCAGCTTTGCGCGAGGTGGATGTGTCCGCCTGGCGTGGAGCAAAGCGAGATGTTGGGAACGAGCTGGAGTCGTTGGCAGGTATTGGGAGCGCTGTCGTGTTTCGTGGTGAGCGCATGCGGTGGAGGAAAGAAGTCGGATGATTCGACTTGTGAGGGAGCCTCGTGCGCTGGCGCGAACACCATGAGCGCGGGTGGCAGCGGCGGCGCTGTGAACGTCGCGGGGGGCGGCTCGACGAGCCTGGGGGGAGCGAACAATCAAGGCGGCGTGGGCGGTAAGCTCGGCGCGATGGGCGGCGTCACCAGCGCGGGCGGCAATGCGAGCGGCGGTGTGCCCCCGGCGAACCCTACACCGGTATCCGTGTACGGCAAGCTATCGGTCTCGGGAGCAAACCTGGTGGACGCGAGCGGCGCCCGCGTGAAGCTCGAAGGTATGAGCAGCATGTGGCTGAACTGGGACGCAGCCGGTTACGCCCAGAGCGCGGCGGGCCTGGCATGGATGCGCGATAACTGGAAGCTGCGTGTGTTCCGCGTGGCGATGGGAATTGCGCCCGAGTCGGAGCCGAACGGCGCGTACCTTGGAAATCCTGCCAAGTACAAGGAGCAAGTGAATCGAATCGTGCAGAACGCGATTGATGCGGGCGTGTACGTCATCATCGATTGGCACGATCACGAAGCGTTGGCCCATCGCGCAGAAGCCGAAGCCTTCTTCCGCGAAATGTCGATGAAGTGGGGCGGTTACCCGAACGTGCTCTACGAGGTGTTCAACGAGCCGCTACAGCTGAATTGGTCGACGCAGCTCAAACCCTATCACCAGGCGTTGGTCGCCGCGATCCGCGAGAACGATCCCGACAACGTGATCATCTTGGGAACACCGAATTGGGACCAGGACGTCGACGTGGCTGCGAGCAGTCCCGTCACTGGGTCGAACCTGATGTACGCGCTGCATTTCTATGCCTGCACACATCAGGCGGCGATCCGTGCCAAGGCGCAAACCGCGCGCAGCCGTGGCCTTCCCATGTTCGTCACCGAATGGGGAGCAACCCATGCCGATGGTGGCGTGGACGGCTTGGTTTGCGAAGCCGAAGCGCGCGCCTGGCACGACTGGCTCGACACGAACATGATCAGCTGGACGGCGTGGAAGCTCGATGGCTGCAAAGACAGCAGCTGCATGTTCAAGGATCAGACCGCGCCGGTCGATGGCGGCTGGACTGCGTCAGTGCTCAATGGGCACGCGCCGATCGTGATCGACGAGATGATGAACGGTCCTGAATCGAGTGGCACCGGCGGAAACGGGGGAAGCGGCGGTACTACGGGCGCAGGAGGCAGCGGCGGCAAAGCCTCGGGTGGCGCGGGAGGCACAGCGGGCAGCGGTGGCAGCGGTGGCATGCTCGATCCTTTTCCGCCCAAACCTGAGGGCTGCGGCATCATCTCGACGTGTACGAGCTGCTGCACGACGACCGGCGTCTACGCGCTCGACACGTTGTACAACGACATCACCGCAACAGCCGTGACCTCGTTCAGCGCCGATGCAACTTCGGCCGGCGCTGCATTCCGCTTCACCACGTACGACCAGGTCGGCGGGATCTTCTTCAAGTTGTCGCAACCCACGACCATCAGCCTGCTGGGTATGAGCGTCGGTGGCAGCGGCGGTTCGCTCGAAGTTGCACTCGTCAGCGACAACGGCGCGAACGGCTGCATCTACCCAATCGTTGGAAGCTCGTTGTCCTCGATTCCGGATACGTGTTGGGAGCTCGGCGCGGGACCCTACGTTGGAACACCAGTGGACCAGATTGAGGTTCGTGTGCGCGCACTCTCCAGCGGCAATGCAACGCTCTCGATCAGCGAACTACATTACAATCCCTAGCGCGACAAACGGTTAGGAAGTCGCCGCACATTGCGGAAAACGGATTCGTGCCGAGCGACGCACACGCCGATTGGCACGTGCACTGCATCATGCTTCCGTGAGGAGACTTGATGCCCATGAAGAGCCGCCTTTTCGCGCTGTGCGTCCCCCTGCTGTTAACTGCTTGCCCGAAGGACCGTGAACAAGCGCTCACACTCGATGAAGCTAGCCAAGCGCTCGAGGAAGCGACCGCAGCATCGCAGGCCGAAGGTCTCACCGCGGTGAACGTCGATATCTCGACGAGCTTCACGATTGGAAAGGGAGTCGAACAAGCGCTGACGGAAGTGAAGAGCTTCGTGGCATCACAGCTGCCGTGTGCAGACGTCAGCGTCGCCGGTCAAACGTTGACGATCGTTTACGCAGCTAAGGCTGGCAGCTGCGCGTATCGCGGACATCAGTTCTCGGGCACCACCGAGATCACCGTTTCGAAGAACGACGCTGGCCAAGTCGTCGTCGACCACGAATGGACCGAACTCAGCAACGGCTTCGTCTCATTGACCGGCAGCGCGCATGTTACTTGGGATGGCAAGGCACTCACGCGCAACGTGCAACACGATACGACGTGGACGCATCTAGCCAGCGGTCGCGTCGCGCACGGCAGCGGCAACCGCACGCAATCCGCATTGAACGGCGATCTCACCCAGGGCATTCGCGTCGACGGTGAACGCAGCTGGCAAGGGCAGCGCGGCGGCTGGGATCTAGCGATTGCCGGGGTCGAAATGCGCTGGAGCGATCCGGTGCCGCAGGCAGGAAGCTACACGCTGAGCACGCCGTTCAACGCGAGTCTGAAGCTGGCTTTTTCGCGCGTGGACGGCGACACCATTCGCGTGACCGTGAGTGGGCCGAAGCGCTCGTTCGCCTTCAACGTTTCGAAGACCGGCACTGCGCAACAAGCCGATTGAGCGCTGCGTCGCAGACACTAATTGGCGGGGATCGCCGGGGTCCGACCTGCAGCAACTGCTGCGCCTTCGTTGGTAGTCGGCCGCACCGTTCTCGGTGCGCTCGCCAGTGCCAGCGCTCGGCGTAGCATGGTGTTTTCCTCGTCGGTGAGAGCGCTCGGATCCGTGCGCACGATCTCCACGGTGTAGCCGAGCCAGGTGCCGGCGCGCATCGTGTCCCCCAGAGCCAGCAATGTGGCGCCGCGATACAACCCGTAACGCGCGCGCTCGGCACGCGAGGCGCCCGGCAGGCGCGCCTCAGTGCGCTCGAAGACCTCAGCGGCTTCTATGTAGTGCCCACCAGCATAAAGATCCGCGCCGCGTGTCACGTAGCGACTGGCACAGCCGCAGGACAGAGCAGCGACGAGCAGTGGGACTACGCCTAACCTCACAGCATGAGGGTAACTTCGGGCCAGAGCTGCTGCCAGCCGCGCCACCTCTTTAAGTGAAGGAATTTCGCGCGCTTGTTGTGGCGGGCAGTGGGCTTCAGTGGGTAGGCAGCGCCACGCGCCCACTCCTCGCACGGCGCAGCGCGTAATCGTAAGGACCGTTGCAGAATCGTGACTGCCCTTGGCAGAGTTGTGCCAGAACGCGTCATTGCATCGTCTTTTCAAGGCCTTTGCTATTTGGCACAGCTGCGTGCCAACATGGCGCACCGCTCGCGGGACCAGTGGCACGGCGCTTTTTGGCCCTGTTGAGCTGAAGGACTTCGGAGGACTTGCGACGATGGCTAAGCGCTTTGGGCTTCTCGCCCTGTTGATCTTGGGAGGCGTGCTCACCGCGGCGCCCGCGATGGCACAAGACAAGTCGGATGCGGCTGACTCGGCCGAGAGCAAAACCGACGCCGACGCTGACACGAAGAGCGACGCCGACTCGGAAGGCGAGAAGGCAAAGGACGACGCCAAGGAGAAGGAGGGCGAAGCCAAGGTTGCGCCCGCCGAGGACAACAGCGACTCACCGGTCGAAGATGCAGGCAAGACCTATAACTTCGTGGGTGCGCGCTACCGGCTGATCGTCGTTCCCAAGTTCATCATCAGCATGTTCGCCGATGGTGGAACGACCGTTGCCGTACACGCTGGCGGTCCGGAGTTCGGCGTTCGCAAGGCCGGCTTCGAGTTCAACTTCGCGCTCTGGCTTGCCGGCTACGGCATGGATCCAACGCCGTTCAAGGCGAAGACCGACGGTGAGGACGCTTGGGAGCTCGTGGCGAGCAACATCAAGGTGCTCTACCTCACCTCCGACTTCCTCTGGAGTCACTCGTTCTCACCGCAGCTTGCACTCAACTACGGCATGGGCGCGGGCATCGGCTTCGTGTGGGGACCATTGAATCGCAACCAGGCATATCGCTCTGGTGGCGGCTTCCAGAAGTGCCCGTCGGTTGGCTTTCAACCAGTGTGCGGTAACGACAACAATCACTACGGCAACTACGAAGAGCCCGCTTGGACGAGCGGCGGTTCGAAGCCGATTCTGTTCCCGTGGCTCGCTCTGCAAACGGGTCTTCGCTACAAGCCGCACCGTAAGTTCGTGGCGCGCTTCGATACCGGCTTCGGTTTGAGCGGCTTCTTCTTCGGTCTCGGCGCTGACTACGGTCTCTGAGCGCGGCGTCGCGGGTGGGTGTTTCTTGAGCGCAGTGAAATCATCATCGGTCAGCGATCCCGAGCTGCCAGCTCGCTACGAGGCAGTGCGCCGCTTGGGGCAGGGTGGCGGTGGCGAAGTTTGGGCCGTTCGGGATCGAGCCGGGGGCGGCGTTTACGCTCTGAAGGTCCTGGCCGAAGACGCAAGCGATCGCGAAATGGCTGCGCTCGTGCGCGAAGCGGCGGCGCTGTCTGGCCTCGAGGGGCTCGGTGTACCGCGAGTGCAAGGCTTCGGGCGCCTGCCTCGCACCGGGCGCGCGTTCATGTTGCGCGAGCTCGTCGAAGGCGTCGGCCTCGATGTGTGGACCTCGTCCGGCGCCAGTTTGGAGAGCGCTCTGCGCGCGTTGGCGAGCGCGTCGGATCAGCTCACGCGCTTACATCGCGCGGGTTTGCTGCACGGCGACGTGAAGCCAGCCAACATCATCGTGCAAGCCGATGGTAGCGCAACCTTCGTGGATTTGGGGTTGGCAGCGCCGTGGCGTGAAGGGGGAGCCATCGCCGAAGGCTTGAGTCCGCGTTACGCGGCGCCGGAGCTCTTCGAAGGCAAGCCGCTCACCGCTCGCGCGGAGGTGTACGCGCTCGGTGTCACGTTGCAGGAGCTGCTCGAGACGCGAGACGGAACCGTGTCGGAGTCGGCTCGCAGCGAGCTCACCCGCGTGGCTGCGCACGCTACCAACGTCAGCCCATCGGATCGCCATCCGTCCGCCGACGAATTCGCCAGCGCGTTGCGGCGCGCCGCCGGCATGCAGCCGAGCAGTGAAGAATCCGCCGAGAGCAAGGCGCTCTGGCCAGTGGTGGGGATCGACGCGGTTTCGGCGCAGCTGCTGAAAGCCGCCGTCACGCTCTCGGATTCTGGCTTGTTGGTTCTCACGGGCGGCGCTGGATCGGGACGTACGGCCTTGCTGCGGCGCCTTTCATGGTCGCTGGGTGCTCAGGGCGAGCCCGTGGTGTACTTCGACTCGCCCGCGAGCGCCGAGGAAGTAGACAAGGAGCTCGCAGCGTACCCACGCTTGTCGGGCGTGTTCGTGCTGATCGACGACGCCGAGAGTTTCGACGGCGCAGCGCTCGGGCGATTGCGCGACGCGCGCACCAAAGGTGCTCGCTTGATTGCGGTGGGTGCGGCGGAGCTCGGCGCGCGTGACCGCGAGATCGAAGTGCCGCCGTTGAACTCGCACGCGGCGCGTGACCTGGTGCGGCGTGCGATTCCGTCGCTCGGCGACGCGATTTTGTCGCGTGTGGTGGAGCTCTCCGGTGGGCGTCCCGGCGAGCTGCAGCGCATCGTGCGGCTGATTGCGAGCGAGGCCGTGGCTTCCACCGCCGACGTCGACCGGTTGGTGGGCAGCACCGAGGCGTCGCTGGATCTACCCGCCGATCCTCTGGATCGTGCCATGTTTTTTCTCGCACGCGGCCGCTACATCGACGCCGCGAGCGCGCTCGATCAGCTGCAAGAGGATCCCGGTGAGCGCGTCGTGGACGTCGCCGTCGCGCGCGCGCGGCTCGACTTGGGCCTGGGGGAAGCCGAGGCGGCGCACCAGAAGCTCGCGCCATATCTCGAAGATCCGGAAGCCAAGCCGCGCGACGATTTGATGTTGTACTGGGGGCGCGCCAAGCTCGGTACCAGCGACTACGCGGGCGCGCTGACCATCCTCGCGCCGGTGGCAGAGAAAGAGACACCGCTCGGTGCCGAAGCGTTGGCGTTTACTGGTTTGGCGCAGTCGTTGGTCGGCAGGCAAGACGAAGCGCGTGCGGCGGTCAACGCTGCCGTGGCGCGTGCGCGTTCGCTCGGCGATGCTCGCTCGGAAGCCGTGACCTTGGCTTCGCAAGGTTTGGTGGAGCAGCGCGCCGACCGGACCGATGAAGCGCGCGCGGCTTATGAAGCGGCCATCGGCGCCGCTGAGCGCGCGGGCGATGTCGGCACCTTGGCGCTGGTGCGCGCCAACCTCGCCGGTTTGCTCAAAGTGCGCGGCGACATCGCCGGCGCCATCGAGCAATTCGAAGCGGCGCTCGACATGGGCAGGCGCTCCGGAAGGCGTCAAACCGCGCGCCAGGCGTTGCTCAACCTCGCCAACCTCGACGTGTACCTGGGTCGCATTGCGCGCGCGCGTGCTCGCATCGAAGCGCTCGAAGAGCAGCGTGCGCAGTTGCCTCAGGTCATGCGCGCTCAGATCACCGGGCTCAGCGCGGAGCTCTTGTTGAAAGAGGGTGCCATCGAGCGCGCCGTCGCCGAATACGAAGCCACTGCGCGTGAATACGACGCGCTCGGCTTGTCGGTGGATGCTTCCGAAGCGCGCTTGGAAGGGGTGCTCGCCGCCGTGCGCTTGCCGAGCCCGGACGTGCAGGAGCTGCGTCGTAGCTTCGAGCTCGGTCGCACGGGCTTGGGCGACACCAAGGCGCACCGGCCACTCTTGTTGCTCGCCGCCGCCGGCCTCGCCACCGTCGTGGGTGACGAGCTGGAAGCACGGGCGCGGCTCGACGAAGCGCTCGTTGCTGCGCGCGAAGCCGGCCAGCGCGAGTGGCTCTGGCGATCTCTGGCAGCTCGCGCCGAGCTCGAAGAGACCGGCGGGCAGCCGCTGTTGGCGCGCCGCGACCGCGAAGAAGCCGTGGCCGTGCTCGAAGAAATCGGTGCCCGGTTGCCGCGCGATTTGCGCGAAGTGTACTGGGACGACGCACGCCGCAGCCAGCTGCGCGGCAGCGTGCCCAGCGTGCACGCAAGCCCAGCCGAGTTCGCGCAGTTCAGCAGCGGCACCTTGCCAGAGCTCAAAGCTCCCAACACCTCGAGCCGCACTACCAATCTTTCACAGCTGTCGACGACGCCGTTGGAGCGACGCTTGTCGCGCTTATTGGAGGTCAACGCCGAGCTCGCCCGCGAGCACGAGTTGGAGCGGCTCACGGCTCGCATCACCGACTACGCCGTAGAGCTCGCGCGCGCCGAGCGCGGCTTGGTGCTGCTGCGCAACGCGGACGGTACCCTCGGCATCAAGAGCTCACGCTCGCGCGGCGCCGATCAGCCCGACGCAGAGTTCTCGCGCTCCATCGCCGAAGAGGTGATGGATTCACACAAGCCGGTGGTGGCTTTGAGCGCGCGCAACGATGCGCGCATGGCGAACTATCGTTCCGTGCATCAGCTCTCCGTCGAATCGGTTGCCTGTGTACCGATTCTCTCGCCCGACGGTCATGCCATCGGGGCGCTCTACGTCGAGACCCGCTTACGCAAGGGCTCCCACTTCGAACGCGAATTGCCGACGTTGCGCGCGTTCGCAGATCAAGTCGCCATTGCCCTCGAGAACACGCGTCTCTTGGAGGAGAACCTCAAGCGCACCGACGAGCTCGAACGCGCCAATAAGAGCCTGGAAGAGGCGCAGGAACGCCTACGGGAGCTGCTCGGAGATCGCACCGAGCAACTCAAGCGCGCCCGGCGTCGCTTGAAGGACGCACGTGAAACTCTTTACGGACACTTTGGTTATCATGGCTTGGTCGGCACCAGCGCCGCCATGCGCCGCGTGTACGCGTTGATCGAGCGAGTCAAAGACACCGATGTGCCCGTGCTCATCACCGGTGAGAGCGGCACCGGCAAAGAGATGGTGGCGCGCGCGATTCACGAAACCTCGCCGCGCGCGAAAGCCAAGATGCTCGGCGTCAATTGCGGCGCCATCCCGGAAAACCTGCTCGAAAGTGAGCTGTTCGGGCATGTGCGCGGCGCTTTTACCGGCGCAGATCGCGAACGCCGCGGCCTGTTCCGTGAATGCGACGGCGGCACCATCTTGCTCGATGAAATTGGTGAAACACCGATCAAGATGCAGGCGGGCTTGCTGCGCGTTCTGCAAGAGCGCACCGTGCGGCCCGTCGGTGGCAGCCAAGAGCAGCCAGTCGACGTTCGCGTGGTTTGCGCCACCAACCGCGACCTCAAGACGATGGTGCGCGAGGGCAAGTTTCGCGAAGATCTCTACTATCGCATTCACGTGGTGGAGGTGCGCCTGCCGTCGCTACGCGAACGCGCCGAAGACATTCCGCAGCTCGTCGACCATTTCCTGGGGATCTTCTCGGCACGCTACAAGCGCGAGAAAAACGCCGTGTCGCGCGAGGCGCTGCGCATGCTCTCCGACCACGACTGGCCTGGCAACGTGCGCCAACTCGAAAACGTGCTGCTCAATGCTTGGGTCATGAGTGAAGAAGACGAGCTCATGCCCGAAGACTTCGATCTTCCCGAGCTTACGGGTGCGCGCGTTGCTGCACCTCCCGTCGAAACGCCCGGTCAACGACGGGTAGGTCCGAAGGGCACCACCTCCGAGCATTTGCGCGGCGAGCGCGAGCGCATCTTGGAAGCGCTGCGCGCCTGCAATTGGAACCGCGTGAAGGCCGCCGAGCTCACTGGCATTCCGCGGCGCACCTTTTATCGTCGCCTGCGCGAGTACGGTATTCAGTAAACGTCAAATACCGCGATGGCAGATCCCCGACAATTGCGTCTCGATGCCGTCGACGTCGAAGCGCACCGGCAGAACATCGCCGTTCGGCAGCGCGATGAATAGAGTAACGTGCACGTTGAGCACGCAGCCGTTCGGCCCAACATAGTCGTACACAGTGCCTTCGATACCGATTGCACTGTAGGTCTCTGCGGCGTGCGCACACGGCGCATACGAGCCGTCTTCGTCCCAATCGAACACATAGCTGATCACCGAAGCGCGATGCGGCGCGTTCGCTCGCAGCGTCAGGCCTGCGCACATGCCCCGGCCCTCTTGCTTGTTGATACGAATCACCGCATTCGGTAGCGTCGTCCACGTGTACTTGGCCTCGTCCTGACGCTCCTGCGGCGCGCTCACGCAGCACGCGTAATTTCTCGGTGACGAGCAGCCCGCGTTTGCGCACGTTGCGTCCGCGGCGGCGAGTCGGTCTTGCGCGATGATGTCGCTCAGGTGCTCTCCGTATTCGGGGTAGTAGCAATCGGTTGCGGTCATCGACTGCGGGGAACAGCAACCACAGCCGCACGCGCTGTAGCTCTCACAAGCCGACGCGCCCGCTTCGCCCGCCGCAGCAAAGTCGACCTTGCCGACTCTACCGCCGGAAGCGGTGCGCCCACCGAGCTCAAGCGTTGCGCCGCCCGTTCCGAACGTCACACCACCCGCTGCGAGCGTTGCGCCGCCGTTCGCAAAAGTAGCTCCGCCGTTACCGAAGCTGTCGTTGCCGGCACCGGCTGCCGCGACATTCGGTGCTCCGCCAACCCTGGCGCCCGCGTTGCCGCCGGAGCCGCCGCGGCTGTCCACTGCGCCGCCGCAGGCCACGAACACCACTATTGCGCCGAGCGCGGTTACGACCCTTCGGTTTGCCACAGCGGAACTGTAGCGCGGGACCTTAGCCAATGCCGAGCTGCTTTAGCTTCTTGTGCAAGCCTTCGCGCGTAATTCCCAGCGTCTTGGCGGCGGCAGTCTTGTTATTGCCGTGGTCGCGCAAGGTTTCGATCAGAATCTGGCGTTCGACTTGATCGACCATCTCACGCAAGGTTCCCTTCGCAGCGGCGGCACCGAGCACCAGCCCTTCGACTTGGCGGATGCGGGCGCTCACCAGTTCCGCGCCGATGCTTTCGTCGGGCTCGGCTTGAATCACCAGGCGTTGCACTTCGTTTTCGAGCTCGCGCACGTTGCCTGGCCAGTCGTGGGCCGAGAGTAGGGCGAGCGCTTCCGGCGTGAAGCCGCGCACCGGTTTGCCGAATTCGCGCGTGTAGCGCTGCAGAAAGTGTTCTGCCAAAAGTGGCACATCGTCGCGCCGTTCGCGCAACGGCGGCACGCGCACTGGGAACACCTTCAGGCGATATAGCAAGTCTTCGCGGAAGCGGCCGGCGGCTACTTCGGCTTCGAGATCGCGATTGGTGGCGGCCACGATGCGCACGTCGACTTTGCGCGCGGCGGTCGCACCCAGCGGCCGCACTTCACCCTCTTGCAGCGCGCGCAGCAGCTTCGCCTGCAGGCTGAGCGGCATCTCACCGATTTCGTCGAGGAACAGTGTGCCGCCGTCGGCGACTTCGAACAGACCCTTCTTGTCTTCGCTCGCGCCAGTGAACGCGCCGCGCTTGTGACCGAAGAGCTCGCTCTCCAGCAGGTTCTCCGGAAAGGCTGCACAGTTCTGCGCCACGAACAGCTTCTCACGGCGCTTGCTGCGTGAATGCAGCGCCGCTGCGATCAGCTCCTTGCCAGTGCCGGTCTCACCCTGAATCAACACGCTCACGCGCGTGTCCACCACCTTGTCGAGCTGTCGCGATAGCTCACTCATCGCGCGGCTCTTCCCTACGATTTCGACGCCTGGGCTGCGCGCGCGCTCGCGTCGCTTCAAAAACGAATTCTCTTTCTTGAGATCCTGCTCGGCCATCGAGAGCTTGCGAATCAATCGGGTGTGAGCGATGGCGAGAGATGCGTGGCTGGCGAGCGCACACAGCCAATCCACGTCGTTGGCGTTGAACATCGCTGGCGCGCCGCGGCTATCGACTTGAATCACGCCCAACACTTCGCTGCCCTTCCACAGCGGGATCCCCATCGTGCTGTAGATGCTGGCGCCGAGCAGCGACTCCGAGCTCATGGCTTCGTTGGGTGCGTCCGCCACCACCACGGCGGCGCGTTCGCGCAGCACCTTGCGCAGAATGCTGCGTGGAATCACGAAAGGCTCCGGTGGTTGAATCGAGCTGCCGCCGGAGCTGCGCACGCGGCGCGCTTCGGGCACGAGCCCGTGCGTGACTGTCTCGCCGGCGGGCACGCTATCGTCGCGTAGCAAGACGGCGGCGTGCGTGGCGCGCGGCACCAGCGCGAGCGCTGCGTCGGCGATTGCGCCGACGGTTTGGCCGAGGTCGTCGCTCTGGCCGACGTTGCGGAGCTCGGCGAGCAAGGCGCGCAGCCGCGGCGCTTCATCGAGCAGCGCCGCGCGTGTCTCCACTTCCGAGACCGGGCGTACCGCTAGCAGCTGCCCGGTCTCGCGATCCGGCTCGACCCGCAAGCGCGCGCGTGTGCCCTGGCTGCCTTCGCCGCCGAACTCGAGCTCGTCACCGTCTTGCACGATGAGTCGGCTGGCTCCCTCACCAACACGAATGCGTGCACCACCGCGCAGCACCCAAGTCCCATTGCTGCTCTCCAGATCCTCCAACACCACCTGGTCGCTACCCACCAGTAGGCGTGCGTGATTGGCGGAGACGTGCGCCTCGGGTAGGTCGACGTCAGCCGTGGCGCTACGCCCGATGCGGATTACGTCGGCATCTGAGCGTAAAACACGGCCGCTCGCTGCACCCGTCAGGACTTCGATCGCAACATGTGCCATCCCAGTGCCACAGCATAGCGTGCATCGAAGCCCCGACGAGAGCCGAGGTGGAGACAGGCCCAGCGAGCCTGATTTTTGGGCTCAGCCGCCGCGCGCTGCCAGGCGATACATCACCTGCTTCAGCGGTGCGTCGCCCATGGCCTTGTCGCGGTCCGGCGACTTGGCGTTCTTTTCGATGATGGCGCCCATCTTGTCGACGGCCGACTTCGAACCCTTGGGTGACAGTCGGTCGATGGCCAACGAAGACACGTAGCGCACGGCGGCGTTGTCGATGCCGTCGAGCTTGCTGACGATCTCGTCCCGCGTCTGGTCATTTCCGAAGATCACGGCCATGTAGCCCGCCTTGATGCCCGTGAACTGCGTCTTACGATCCTGATTCTCGCGTTTGCTCAGCGCTTCCACGTAGCAGGCAGCGCGATCGCCACACGCCTTCAACAAACCTTCGGCTTGCGCCAATAGATCCTTCTCGAGCTGTGTACCGTAGGAGTTCGCGGCTTTCTTCACCGCAGCGAGCTGATCGGGCTTGGCCAGCTTGATGACGGTCACAGTGATTGCCTGCTGCAAGCCTTGCTTCTCATCCTTCTCGTCGGCGCCGGCCTTGATGGTGTCGGCGCGACGAATCAGCCAATCCACCAAGCTCGGATCGAAGAACTGCCCCGCGGCCTCGGTGAGCGCTTCGAGCGCCGGTTGGCCTGGAGGGATCTGCGCGTTGAGCGGCAGCCCGTCGTACACGGCCTTGAATGCCGCGATCGACTCTGGCGTGGCAGGCAGCTTCGGCAACTCGCGCGCGAGGACAGCCTTCGTCGAGTCGTCGTTCTCCCCCTTCAGCACTTCCACCATTGGGCCCACCGCGTCGACGCGCCCGATCGATCCGAGAATGACCGCGGCGCTTTGCACGCAGGGCTTGCCCTTGGTGGGGTCTCCGCCGGTGTCCTTGATGCGCGTCTTACAGTAGGATTCGAGCTTCTCGTCCTGCCCCTTCAGCAGCTTGATGGCTGCGTCGGTAGACGGCTTTCCAAGCTCGATTAGCGCCACCATGGCGGTTTGGTGGAAGTCGACTTTGGCCGGATCCAAAATCACCTTGATGAGCGGCTCGACGGCGGCCGGATCACCAATCTTGCCGAGCAGTGAGGCAGCGGTCGTCTGCCAGAACTGCTGGTCCATGTAATCCTCGATGGCGTCCTTGTCCTTCTTCTGTGCCGGACCCGGGCGCGTGACTTCCGCCTCGAGCTTCTTGATGAGCGGGCCTGCCCACGACTTGCTGGGCATCTGCAGCATCGCGGCGTTGTAGTCCTTGTAGACGACGCCGCCGAGCATGGTGTTGGCTCGCAGCTTCAGGAACGCCTCGAGCATCGGGCCCGCCAGCGACTCTTCCTTCATGTCGCCGACGGCGATCGCCGCCCACTTGATGTCCTGGTCGTCCTTGTTGGTCTTCGGGCTCTTCGCGAAGTCGTCGAACGCCTTTTTGTAGGCGGGATTTGCCCGCTTGTCGCGGTAGCCAGAGAGCAGCTTGATCAGTGCAACGCGGCTCTTGGGGTCGAGCGTGTCACCGGCTTCGACGTAGGTTTTCGTCAAAGGCTCGACGGTCTTGTTGATGAGCTCCTGCACTTCCGCCGCCTTCAAGTTCTTGTTCGAGCGCGTCAGAGCGTCCTCGAAAAATTGCTCGAAGCGATTGACCGCACGCGCGCGCCAGCTCGATTCACTGAGCTTGTCGACCCAGTACTCGGGCTGACTCTCGTCTTTGCATCCAGTAGCCGTGAGTACGGTGATGCTAACGGCGGCGGGCGTGGCGGATCCGAGCACGAGTGCGCCGATCAAGGACGCAACTCTTCGTGAAGAGCGCAGCATTGGAGAGTCCTCCCAGGCGAATGACGAAGACAACGACAGGGGGCGAGGAAGCTCTCGACGGGCCAGCACGGCACCGTCAGTGAGATTTCCCGTCGCAGCGGAAAGTACGCTGCGAGGCTCCTTTCTGTCAACGAATGCGAGAAAGCTGCTGCGTCGCGTCAGCTCGAACAACCGCGACCGGAGGACCGGCCATCGCGAGTTCGTCAACCAATAATCATGTCGGGTGCGAGAGGGCGCCCTTCGCGGAAACGGGCGAGGCGCCACGCATCGAGTTCGGCGCTCGATGTTCCCTTCGCGATCAACGCGGCAAGTCGCTTACCTACGACCGGCGCCATCATGAAGCCGTGGCCCATGAAGCCGCTCGTCACGAAGAGCCCGTCGGGCGAATCGACTCGGCCGAGGATGGGACCTTGATCGGGGGAAATGTCGTACAAGCCCGCCCACTGCCGTAAGACCCCGACGGCTGCTAGGCGCGGGCAACAGGACACGAGTGCTCGCGCATACAAAGCCAAAAAGCGCGCGGACGAATCCTGGCGTGCACCGGGCGGCGTTTTCGGATCGGAGATGCCGCCCACGATTTCGCCGCGCGTCGACTGCGAGAAGTAAAGCCCGTCCGTAAGATCGGCGACCAACGGCGTGAGAAACGGCTTCAACGGCTCCGTCGAACAAATCTCGTGGCGATGCGGATGCGTTGGCAGTTCGACGCCTGCCATGCGTGTGACCTCCGGGCTCAACGCGCCGCACGCTACGACCACGACCGATGTCGTGATGCTGCCGCGATCCGTGTGCACGCGCCGCACACTACCGTTCTCGACGTCGATGCCGACGACGCGTGTGAAGGTTTCGATTTCCACGCCGAGCGAGCGCGCCCCTTCAGCGTAGCCCCACACGAAGGGCCACGGGAATACCACGGCGTCGTTCGCGTTGTAGCTCGCCAGCAGCACGCCTTCGCTCGAAATCTCGGGTGCAATTTCGGCGATGCGGCTCGCGTCACACAGCTCCGTGTCGAGCCCGCAGCGACGTTGCACACCGACGCTGCGCTCGAGCTCGGCGGCTCTCTCGGCGTTGCGCGCCAGGAACAAATAGCCGCCCTGACGAAACCACGTGTTGATGCGGTGCTTACGCGCGAAGCCGCGAAACTCTTGCAGGCTCTCTTGCATCAGGCGCACCGAGAGCTCGTTCGCCCATTGCGCGCGCACGCCGCCGCCATTACGTCCGCTGGCACCGCTGCATAGATACGACGCTTCCAGCACGGTAATCACGCGCGCGGGCTCGATACACGCCAGGTTGTACGCGAGCGACAGCCCCATGATGCCGCCCCCGATCACCACGACGTCGGCGCTCGTTCGCATGAGCTAGCTAACTGCCCAGGCGGGCGCGGAAGTTATCGAGTTTTTCCAGCAGAGCGTCGTGAATCAAGCCGTTCGAGACCACCACACCAGTGTCCTGCGCCAGGCTCGCAGCGCGGTAATCGATTGGCGCGCCGTACGCATCGGTGACGCGGCCGCCGGCGGCGCTCACCAGCGCATCACACGCGCAGATGTCCCAGCGTTGCCCGGCGTGAAACGGCGCCACGTAGGCATCGGCAGCTGCTTCGGCGACGCGCGCGCCTTTCAGTCCAGCGCTGCCCTGCTGCACGATGGAGCCCACTCCGAGCTCATTCAATGCTCGCTCCACCGTGGCGGTGCGATGTGAACGCGACGCCACCGCGCGCACCTGAGCGAGCTCGCTGACGTTCGAAACGTGAATTGGTACACGCCCCTCGTCGGCGCTCAAACGAAACGCGCCGTGCCCTTCGAGGCCCACCCAAGCAACGCCAGTCGCAGGCGCATGAATCACGGAAGCCACGGCGCGCGCGCCTTCCACCACGCCGATCATCACCACGAACTCGCCGTTTCTCAGCACGAACTCGCGCGTGCCGTCCACCGGGTCGACGAAGAAAATGCGTTCGGCGCTTTGGTAGCCAGCAAACGCGTCGGGCGGGCTCTCTTCCGCCACCACGGGCACCCCGGGGAAGCCCGTCTGCAGGCGCTCGCAAATCAGCGTGTTCGCGAGGCGATCGGCTTCGGTAACTGGGTCGCGTGGACCCTTGTACTCGACTTCGAACGGCGTCTGGTAGACGCGGAACACCACTTCGGCGGCTTCGGCAGCAATGCCGACCAGTGTCGCGAGCTCTTCGGGGGTCACAGGTAAACTCCCACCGTGATCAAGCGCTCGCGCAGGTCGACCAAGTTGCCCGGCTCCAAATAAGGTGGCTCCTTGCCCGCTTCGCGCACGAGCTGATCGAGTTGTAAGGTGCTGCGCGGCCCGAGCACCGCCGTGTTCACGATCTCGCTCGTGAGCACGAAGCGCAACGCGATGCTGCGCAACGACGGCAGCTTCTGCGAGAGCAAAGTGCGCAATGCGTTCAGTTGCAGCGTGCGTCGACGCAGCTCGTCGATGCTCCAGCGCTCACCACGATGATCGCCGCTCGGGAAATCTTTGGTCGGTGGCCACAAGCCGCACAAGAGCCCGTGAGCGAGCACCGAGCGCGCCAGCACTCCGATTTGTTTTTCGCGGATCTCGATCTCGAGCTCTGTGTACTCCTGCGTGTGGAGCACGTTGTACGCGAGCGACAGCACGGGCGCACCGGCTTGAATTGCCGCGCGACCGGCCTCGGAGCTGCCGACGCTGACGCCCCAGGTGCGCACCTTGCCGTCGGCTTGAAGGCTCTTCATGAATTCAGCGAGCGCAGGGTTCTCGAGCGCTTGGCGCGAAGGGTTATGCAGCAGCACGCAGTCGACCACATCACGCCGTAGCCGCTCCTGTGAACGTGCGAAGGCGTCGCGCAGGTACTCCACTGAGAAGTCCTTGCGCGGCACGCTGGCGTCGCGCCGCGTGCCGAGCTTTGTCACGACCAACGCGCCTTGCTTCGGCAGGCGCTCACCCAGGCGCTGCTCCATGCGACCTTCGCCGTAGCAGTCTGCCGTTTCGAACACCGTGATGCCCATCGCCAGAGCGCGATCGATGACGCGATCCTGCTCAGCTTCGGCAACCGGACCGTAACCATCGCCGGACAAACCCCAAGTACCCAGAGCGAGCTCGCTCACTTCGAGAGACGTCTTGCCGAGCGGCCGCTTGCGCATCCAGACGGGTATAGCAGCGGCGCGGCCCGCGGTGCCAGAGGTCGACCGCAACGCGCGCGCTTCTGCGGGCAAACGTCACTCTCGCCGCGCGAGCGAGAAATAATGCAGGCTGGTGAAGCGTCCGCCTTCGCTTTGGATCGTCACCGGTCGACGGCCCGCGGCGAGCTCCGACGGTAGCTCCACCAAGGCCTCGTGCCAGCTCGTAGGCGGGAGATCGACTTTCACGTTGTGCGTCCCGACGCGAACTCGCAACGTGGTGGAAGCGTCAGCTGCTACACGCAGCACCAGCGCACCGCGCGGTGCCACCAACAGATCGAAATCGTCACGTTGCCGCTCCGCGCGGGCGCCGTCGAGGCTCTCGCCCGAGCGCGCGACATAGTTCTGCCGCTGGTTACCGCCGAGCAGCTGATAATTGTGCGCGCGTTCACTCTCCAGATCGGCGACATCGAGCCGATCGATCAGCTTCCAGTCGCGCACCTCCGCGAGCCTTGGGCTCTCGCCCGAACCGAGCAAGCTGTAATCGGCGACGTACGCCACCATGCGTTGCCCCCCCAAAATCGATGCGCCCGGCACATCGCGCTCAGTCAGCTCACGCCCCAATAAGTCGTCGATCGCGAACCACTCAGGGTACACGATGAAGTGTGTTGGCAATTGCTTCACACCCAAACGCTCATAGTGCTCGAAACGCGAGCCGGGCCCTGCCGTCCAATAGCGCGCCTCGCTGGCAGTCGTGAGCCCCACCACATCGAAAGTTTGGCGACCCGAAAAGTAAGTGATTGCGCCCGTGTCGTTCACGCCGATGCGTGCCGTCTCGGGAAGCCGAGTGCGCGCCCACAAACCGAGCGACACCTGCTGCTTGTAAATCGCCGCGGCGCTCGCCGCCAAGTCGTCGATCGCCATTGGCAAATAACCCATCAACGCGCCTGCCAAGGTCCCCACTGCCAGGTAACCAAAACCTGCCATGTTGGTGCGGCGCCGACCGAACTCTTCCACCACGAACCCACACAACGCTGCCGTACCGACGAACCAGGCCGGGAAAAACGGCCACAGATAACGCAAGCGATTACACAGCGGACAATCGTATGTGCCCGGAATCAAAATCCCGAGGCCCAGCGCGAACAACAAAAAACCACGCTGCTTGGCACGGCTCCGCAAGCCAACGACCGGCAAAGCAAACAGCGAAGCCAGCGCAACCGGAGCGCTCCCTTTCGGCAAAAACAGCGCGCTCCAAACCTCACCGTTCAGCAGCGTCGTCACCAAGGTCAGCAAATAACCCTCGAACGCTGCGCGCAAAGATCCAAAGCTAGCGTACGGGCTCAACGGCAACCACTTCGAACGCGCCGTCGTCGACGCAAAATCGTGCGTCAACAAATAGTTCAACAACGCCGGCAAGCCGATCCCCAACAACGGCACGATCGCAACCAAACGCGTTCGCCCGCGTGGCACCCACACAATCCCCACCGCGACCAAAACACTCGCCAGCGCACCCTCCGGGCGCATCAACGGCAACAACAATCCCAGCACACACAACTCCACCAAGCGCCGCGTGCGCACTGCCCCATCCGTCTCGCCCTCACACCACTCCGCCGCACGTCGCACTGCGCGCAACATCAACCAAGCCAGCGGCACCACCTCCATCCCGCTCGCCGCGAACCAAGTATTCGCGCCGAACGCCAATACCAACAACGCCGCGCCCGCCGCGCCCACCGGAGTCGTCAATCGCCGCGCTGCGCGCTCCGCCTCGTACGCCAACAGCCCCAACGCGAAGAAACCGAAAAACCACGCCGCCCAAACAATCGTGTGCTCGCGCAGCCCCAGCAAATACCCAGGCGCCAACAACAGCGGCCACAAGAGGCTCGTTGCGCCTCCCACCGCTCCCGAGCCAGGCGAATACACGAGCGGCTTCCCCTCCGCGAACCCACGTGCGTACTGAAAATGAATATACGCATCGTCCAGCGGAACCGCCGCAACTCCGCCTGTCTTCTCCAAAATCGCGCGCACCGACAGCCAAGCCAAAACCAGCGTACCCACCACGATTGGCCATGAGCCCCGCAGCGCACGCACCCCGGCCAACGCGCGCAGCCCTCCCGGCAATGCTACAAGGCGCCGCCCCAAACTCCGCTTCCCAACCTCACCCACGCCGCCGACCCTCAGCTACGCCGCCCTCGGCCCTGCCGCTATCAGCCCTGCCGCCCTTGGTCACGCTGCTATCAGCCCTGCCGCTATCAGCCCTGCCGCCCTTGGTCACGCTGCCATGAAGCACCATCCCTACGCCGCCGACGCACCGCGCTTGCCCGAAGGTGAAATCCTCGATCCGCGCACCCTCGTCGAAACCAACGGCCGCCCCCTCGAACTCGAAATCGGTCCAGGTCGCGGCGGCTTCATCTTCGAACGCCTCCAAGCTGCTCCCGACATCTGCATCATCGGACTCGAGATTCGGCTGAAGTGGGCCACCATCGTCGATCGCCGCCTGCGCGAACGCGGCCTCGCACCCCGCGCTCGCGTATTCGCCGAAGACGCCCGCGCCGCCGTCGCTCGCTTTCCAGAAGCCTGCCTCGACGCCGTGTTCGTTCACTTCCCAGATCCCTGGTGGAAAAAACGACACAAAAAACGACTCGTGATGGGAGAGACCATCCTCGAACAGCTTTTTCGAACGGTGCGGCCCGGCGGGCAAGTCTTCTTGCAAACCGACGTCGCCGAGCGCGCCGAAGGCTTCGCCGAACTCTTCCTTACCCATCCCGGCTTCGAACCCTTCGGCCCCAGCGCCCGCGTCGAAGAAAACCCATTCCAAGCGCGCAGCCCTCGCGAGCACCGCGCCATCCAAGACGGCCTCCCCATCCACCGCCTCCACTACCGACGACGTTAACACCACCCTCGTCCTCACTCGCCGCGCGTCGCGCCATCCTCGCAGCGCCCGCCGCTGCTCGCGCCAAGCCAAGCTCGCATCAACCCGAGTGCTTGGGTTTGGGGGGAACGCTGAAAAGTGCGCGAAAGCCGGCTTCTTCCGACGACAGGTGCCTCAGCGCGCAATGCCCGGGTCCGCAGCCGCGCGCGCCCCACGCTTGCTTGTGTAAGCGCCCTCACGATAGCCTCATCGCCGATGCGAGCTCGGGCTCTCTTCTCACTCCTTGCTTCACTCGCCGTGGTTGCTTGTGCCACCTACCGCGAAGATCTCAATCGAGGCCAGCGACTCTACGAAGAGAACCAATACGAACACGCCCTCGCCATCTGGCGCTCTCTCGAGCACGACACTGACTCGCTCAGCTTCAACGACCAAGCGCGCTACGCCTACCTCCGTGGCATGACCGATTATCGCCTCGGCTTCCGCGCCGACGCGCGTCACTGGCTTGCTATCGCCAAAGCCACCGAACAAGAGCATCCCGGTGGCCTCGCTCCCGAGTGGCAAGAACGCCTCGCCAAGTCCCTCGACGAACTCAACAAAGAGGTCTACGGCGGTAGTTCGAGCGAGACAGCGGCCGACGCCAACGCCAACGGCGCAACGCCGGCCACCAGCGCACCCGCCAACAGTGCTGCGCCTGCCACCAGCGCAACACTCCCTGACGCTCCACCGCCCACGCCGTAAAGCCGCCGCTTCACACCGCTCCCTGCGAGCGCCGGGCAAAGCCCGAGTGCAGATCGTGCGTTGTAGCCACGCCGGTGCGCTGAGATCAGCCCAGGTCTTCGCCAGATCTACGGCGAATCTCCCTCGAACTGCTGCCGCACGCTGTAGCGACTCAACACCACGAAGGTCATGATGCCCAGCGCGGTTCCGTAAGGAATCTCGATGCACGACAACGCCGCGGTAACCAGGCACAGCACACGCGAGCGGCGCTCCTTCAGTCGGATCGCCGTGAGTAACTTCAGCACCGTGCCCAACGTGGCGAGCCCTGCAAACACCGCTCCCAAAATCCCGAATATCCAGCTCACTTCGGGTGGCGGCGGCGTTCCTCCGGCCGTCGAGGGGATCGCCGAAAACATCACTCCCATTCCCGCGTACAGCAAGCCGAACGGGATGAAGATCGCTGTTTGCCCCGCAGAGATGAAGTACCCGATGCGCAGCAAGCGCAGCTGCTCGTCATCGATAATCTTCTGACGCGATTCGCCGCCGCCCTGCTGATACGCCCCTGGGTACTGCGCCGGAAACCCAGCGGGGTAAGCGCCTCCACCGTGCGCCGGGTCTTCGTACATGTTCCCCATTTGTGTTCCCACGTTAGCACGCCAAACGATGCCTCCATAGCGCCGCTCATTGCCTACGCTCGACTACCAAAGCACACGCCTCGACACTGAAAAAAAGCCAGCATCACGCGGCCTGCTGCGCGACCAAAGCGCCTGTCTAGGAGCGTGCCAAGTCGGGGCGTGAGGAGAGCGCGCTGAGAGGTCATGCGCCTCGCGCAGCATAGGCAATGCGTGCGGCGCGTGCAGCGCGTGCGGTGCGTGTGCAGCGAGTGCAGCGACGTTCGGCGTGTGCGGTGCGCGTGCAGCGCGTGCGGTGCGTGTGCAACGAGTGCAACGAGTGCAGCGACGTTCGGCGTGACAATGCGTGCGGTGCCGCGAAGGGGCGCAAGCGACTGCGTGCAGCCTGTGCACGGGAGGCTCTTGTATTCAGCATGTCATTCCGGCGCGCTGTAGTTCTGCCGTGCTCGTAGTTTTTTAGCTCGTGGCGGCGAAGCGAATGAGCAACGATCTTAACGCGGGAAGTAAATGTCGATCTCGACGTGCGTGATCGTTATCGCTAATTGCAATGTCGAAGCGCGTCGCAAGCTCGCTGTTCGTGTGCCTTCTGTTCGCCTGCAGCTCCGAGTCCACATCGAATGGCCCTGACGAGGGCAGTGGCGGAACCAGCGCGAAGGGCGGAACCAGCGCGAAGGGCGGCGCCAGCGCAAACCAAGGCGGCTCCATGACGGGCAGCGGCGGTACGTCTAGCTCGAACGGGGCTTCTGCGAATGCGACCGGCGGCTCCGCTGCATCGAGTGGCGGGAACACGAATGGCGGCGTTTCCAGCGGCGGTGCGAACAACGCGAACGGCGGCAGCACGAACGGCGGCGCCACGAACGGCGGAAAGGCGGGAGGCGGTGCCAACGGCGGCACAACCAATCGTGGAGGCAGCTCAGCGGGAGGCAACGCTGCGACTTCCGGCGGCGACGGTTCGAGCAGCGGGGGCACGACGTCCAGCAACGGTGGTTCCGGCAGCGGCGGCGCGCCGATTGTGAGCGGCGCGTTGTACGTATCTCCCACGGGCGCAGATACGAACTCCGGAACGATCGAGCAACCGCTGTATTCACTGAGCGTGGCGGTCAGCCGCGTGCAAGCGGGCGGCACGATCTACGTGCGCGGCGGCACCTTCAAATACAAGGCAACCATTCCGCTTTCTGCTTCCGGAAGTGCGTCCGCTCCCACGCGGGTTCTCGCCTACAAAGACGAAAAGCCAATCTTGGACTTCTCCGAGCAACCGTACGCCGCAGAGCAACGCGGAATCTTGCTGACCGGCAACTACTGGCAGATTCAGGGCCTCGAGATTTGTTACGCGGGTGACAACGGCATCAAGATCGAAGGCAGCCACAACCGCATCGAACGCTGCGTGCTGCATCACAACGGTGACAGCGGCATCCAGCTCGGCTTCGGGCACGATGACGTCAATCCCAACGGCGAACTCTGCTCCTACAACGAAGTCATCAACTGCGACTCGTACCTGAACTTCGACTTCGACGGCAAAGGCGGCGACGCGGACGGCTTCGCCTGCAAAATGCACAACGGCAAAGGCAACGTATTCCGTGGTTGTCGCGCCTGGCACAACTCCGACGACGGTTGGGATCTCTACGAAACCGACTGGCCCGTTGAAATCGACAACTGCTGGAGCTGGCACAACGGAGACCAAACCGACTTCGATGCCATCTACCTCCAGAAAATGGGCGTGAAGATGAGCTCGTTCTCCGGAAACGGCAACGGTATCAAACTTGGCGGCAACGGTGCTGGCGGCAGCTCGAAGGGCACACACGTCGTCCGCAACAGCGTCGCTTTCAACAACAACTTCCGTTCCAAAAAAGGCTTTGATCAAAACAGCCACAAGGGCGGTGTGCGCGTCATCAACTCTGTGGCTTGGGGCAACGGCTACAACTTCATGTTCGAAGAAGACGCCGAGTCCGGCAGCGCCAACGAATTCATCAACAATGTCTCCTTCGCGCCCGGCACCTCCCTCGGCATGGAATTCTCTTCGGGATCCGTCCTCCGCAACAATAGCTGGCAACTCCCCGTAACCGCGGACGCCAGCGACTTCGTCGACCTGTCGGAAACAGCGGCTCAAGCGCCGCGCCAGGCGGATGGGAGCCTCCCCAACAATGGCTTCGCGCGCCTTACGGCTGGCAGCGATCTCATCGATAAGGGCGTCGACGTCCAACTGCCCTACAACGGTAGCGCACCAGATCTCGGCGCCTACGAGCGCTGAACACACCGCGTTGCCAGCACTCGCAAAGCCGCGGTGAGTCGCGCTTCGCGACGGCATTGCGAGACACTTCCCAACGCCGTCGCGGGTCGCGCTTCGCAAGCGGGTCAATGCGGCGTTACGGACAACTCGGTCGCCAGGTGTCGTCGGGGAGGTGCTCGGCGATGAGAGCGGCGAGGGTGGGGTCGTAGCTCTTGAGTTCGCTGCGAGTGTTGATGGAGTTGTGAAGGCCGTCGGCGGGCGTGGCTTCGGCATTGGCGTCGAACCAGTCTTGGACGCCTTCCGCGAAGTATTGGGCGGGGTTGCTGCCGGCGAAGGTTCCATCCCAGAGTCCTGCGCGGCGGGCATCGTCGAAGGCGTCGCTGAGCCGCTGTGGAAACGTTGGGTCGACGGGGCTGATGCCGAGCGCGCGCAGGCCGTGCGAGAAGCTCGACGCCAAGATGAATTCTCCCGCGAAGCGATCGTTCGCGTCGCAGAGGAGGTTTTCTTCGCCGACGGAGCTGACGGGACGTTCGGATGTGGCACCCACGCCGCGCATGGAGTCCCAGTCGCGGTCGGGGAAGAAGACGTAGAGATCGGCGTATTCGGGGATGCGGGTGAGGGGTTCGGCGCGGGCGAGTATGCTGACGCGCAGTTTGCGCGCGATCATCGCGTCCCATATGCGTGGATCGCGCGGTTGCATGTGAGTCACCATCGCGCAGGCTTTCTGGAGGGCTCGATCGTCGACGCTCTCGGAAGCGAGTACGGGGATACCGCGAGCGTCGATGTACTTGCGATAGAAGGCGTCGAGTTTTAGCTCTGTCGGTGGCACGCTCGGCGGCTTGTTGCAGGCGGCGTCGTCGGAAATGGGTGGCGAGTGCACGCCGATGTAGAGCGTGTCACCGGTGTTGCATCCGAGCGTGGCGAGTGCTCCGAGTGTCGTGAATGTTCGGAGCGCCCGGACCCCGAGCGTCGCGAGCAACGTTGCGCGCGGCAGCCCAGCTTGCAAGGCTAGTTCACTCCAAGACAGGCGCGTTCGATACGAAGCTTGAGTGGCGAGCTGGGCCAGCGCTTGATGAAGCGTGCGGCGGCGTTGTTGGAGCGAGTGACATCGCCGGCAGCGCAGATGAGTAGCGTTTCGGCAGCCGCTCGCTCTTCGCGGAGCACGCCGGCCCCGAAGCTCTTGTCGTACTCGCTGAGTAGCTTGCGTGCGCGCGTGTGATCACCACGGTTGAGGGCGGCGTTGGCGGCCGCCAAGAGTTCGACTTCACGCGCGAGGTCGGATGCACGTTTCGGCGCTTGAGCAGCGCTGCGAGCAGGCGCTGCACTATTGGCCGCTTGGGGCGGAAGAGCAGCGCGCTCTGGCTCCGCGCTCGCATCCGGCGCTGGTGGAGGCGGCCGCACCGAGAGCGCCGGCTTGGTTACACTCGTCGAGAGAATGCGTGGGCTTTCGGCTTCGGGAGTGCTTTGCCAATATGCAACAGCGCCTGCGGTCGTGCCGAGCAGCGCTGTCGCTGCGACCCACTTGCCGTACTGAGCCAGCAGCGTACGTGCGACTGAAGTCGTCGCAGCCGAAACCGCGAGTTCGAGCAGCACCCGTTGCCGCACGCGGTCGCGAATGGCAGGTGGTGGATCGAGCGCCTTGCGACCTTCGCGAATGATGTCACGCGCGGCGCGGTCGAGATCGTCGCTCGGTTTCATCGGAGAGCCCCTCCCTGCGTGCGCGCTTCGGTAAGCCGCAGTCGCTCAACGCCGCGCTGAAAGCTTTGCCGCGCGACTCGCAGACGCCAGTAGAGCGTATTCAGGTTTACTCCCAATACGTCCGCGGCTTCGGTCACCGAGAGCTCTTCGACATCTACGAGCAGCAACACCGCGCGCTTGTCCTCGTCGATCGTCTCCAGAATTCGATCCAGTAAAACCAGTGACTGCCGCCGTTCGACGATGGCGGCAGGGCTCTCGATTTCGCTGCTTGCTTCGGCTTCCCGTCCTTCGCCGAGTGAGACCAGCCGCGCCAAGCGCCGGCGGAAGGTGCGCCGGTAGTCGCGTGCGACCCGCAGCGCGATGCCGAACAACCAGGACTGCGGGGACGCGCGCTGGCTGTCGTAGCTGTCCCACCGCCGATGCGCCGTCAGAAATACGTCTTGTGCCGCGTCTTCCAGCTGGGGCGCCGGCACTCCCAGGCGCCGCAAATTGCGCCACACGAAATTGAAATGATTCGTGTAGAGGTCTTCGCCATGGTCGGCCGCCGGAGCGTCAAGCTCGGACGCTTCCACTTCCACTTGCACGCTTCTAACGGCCGAACTCATGGCGCGATCTCGTGTGATTGGCCGCTGCCATGCGAATCCGTGGTGAAGTCACAATCTAGTGCTGCGTCTCAGAAGGTCCACCCAGTTCCTAGCAGGAGCCGCCCTGCCCAGGGATTCGGTTGGTGCACCTGCCCGACGTTCTGGAGTGCAAATTTCGGACGGGGCGCGATCAGCAAGAGGTCGGACGCCAACCAGAACGACCACGAGCGCGTCACCGCTAGTTCGAGTGCTAGCTCGGCCACTGCTGCTGCGTAAAAACCACCAGCCGCACCCGGATCGCTGACGCCGTAACCTTCCGCACGCAGATAAAGCGCGTTCGCACCCACGCAGGCTCGCGGCGCGAGCGGCGGGCGAGCCCAGAAGTGAAGGCAACCGAGTAGTCCCACGTCGTACAGGCTGAAGTCACCGCCGGCTCCAGGCAGTTCGCTGCTGGCCGCACGGTTTTTGAACCAACCTGCGGCGCGCGCTCGCAGCGACCACTGGCGATGCTGTAGGCCCAAAGTGAGTGCGGCGCCGGCCCCGAGATTGGGCAAATTCCCGTGATCGAGTGCGCCGGCGAGCGCGACGGAAAACGTTGGACCCGGAGAGTCAACGCGAGCTGGCTGCGATGTGGGCGCTGGCGTTGTTGGTTCCGGCGCTCGCTCTCGTCGAGAAGCTGGAGATGCACTCGCTGCAGGTGACGCAGCGCCGCTCGGCTCTGGTGTTTCGGCGGAGAGGTTGGCGCGTGGATTGATCAAGAGCGCCAGCAGAAGAGCCGTCGTGTGGCGTGCCTCCGTGCAATCGCTGACCGTGAGTCGCCGCTGACCACGGCCTGCGCGCGAGCTCGTATCCAAAATCAGCTCGAAGCCGCCGGCATCGGGCTTGCGCAAGCTGACCTCCGCTCGAATCGGTTCTCGATCCGGCGTCGTCACGCTGCCGCCCAGCATGGCTTCTACTTGTGCGAGTACATTGCCCGCATCGGTACATTCGGGTGGCCCGCTCCAAGTGAGCTCGATCGGCAACGCGTTCTCAGCTTGGGCCAATGCGCGCGGTGTGAGCGATAGCAGAGCGAGCACCAACCAACGTCGCATGGCCAAAGCCCGCTTCGCTGGTCTCGACCGGGCCAGCCCGACGATAGTCGATTTGCTGGAGTCTCGCCCGCAGATGTTGGCGGTGTCCGCTAGTCTAGGCAGTGCCGCTTGACGTAGCGTCGCAGAACCGAGCCGCGCTCTTCACGAAAGTACTGTTCGGCGCGCGCTCGCGTGGCGGCGTTGCGTTGCTCGAGACAGTCGGTGATGAGGTCGTACCCGGATTGCACGGCATGGTCATCTTCGGGATACTCCGCGCGGTATTTTTGGTTGAGAGCGCGCAGCGCGCTGGCGGACGCAATGTCTACCGCGCCGTTCAACGACGCGAGTAGCTCGTTTTCTCGGAAGATGCGCGCGTGCGCCGGCGTGATTGGGTGCGGATGCTTCGGCTCGCGCGACGTGTCGTCGCCGTTGGCTTGCAAGATGGGTAACCCGTCGGAAGCGAGCTCGATGTGGGGGCGCTGCGCCGTGGGAGCGACGCCGCGTGCAACCGCCGCCTGGATGACGACGGCCGGCTCGCGCGCTGGTTGGCTCGCTTCGAGCGCCACGGCTCTGCGCGGCTCGTCACGCGTTGCGGATCGCAACACCAGCACGCCGATGCAGAACAACACACCGACGATGGCGAGCTTGCGTTTCTCCATCACGGCACAGTCACGCTCCAGGTCACCGTTTGCTGCGAGCGGCTCCACGCGCTGCGTGCACAATAGTTACCTGTGACCGAGCTCGGGCAGCTGCCGCTGCGGTAGCGCACCCAATCCTCGCTGGCGTTGTCGTACGCCTTGGCGTTGATGGTGTGGGTGCCCGACGACAGCGAACGCGCGGCGACGTTGAATACTTCGCCGCCCTTCGCCGCCACGACTGTGCCGTCCACCGACCAATCGACGTCGATCACCGCTGGGTCGATCACCTTCACGCTGAGCGTGCTGGGATTGTTCACTGCGCCCGCAGGTGGATTCGTGGAATCGATGGGCACCACCGCGCGCCAAATCGTGAAGATGGCTTGCTCGCGCGAGACCGAGTTGAAGCTGGTGTTGGGATCGTTGCCGAACAGCAGGTTCATCATCGAGTTCGATGACGGACGGTACTGACCGGCGTCACAATAGCGGCTGCCTTCTATCGTCGTTTGCAAGCCCGTGGCGCCAGTTTGTGTGTACCTCAGCCACAAGTCCCATTTACCGGCAGTGGTGGTGGCGTTTGTAGTCGAGTTCACTTCCGCGCGCTCCGTGCTGCAGCCGCTGCCGGTTCCGCCGTATTCGTCTGCCAGCTGATGAAAGCCGTGGCCGCCTTCGTGCAGCGCGGCGCCTGCGGCTTCTGCGTGAGCGCCGGACCACAACATCAACGCGGAGCCCGTGTTCCACCAGCTCTTGCCGTTGAGCACTACGGCGCGCCAGTCGAGCACGAAGCTAGCTGGCAGGTTGGCTTTGAACGCGTTGTTGGCAGCAGTATTGTTGCAACTTGCGAGGCGACTGTCGTCGTCGCCGCAGCACCCGAGTGCGCTGCTTCCGGAGCAGATCGCGCCGGTGCTCACCAACTTGATCGCGCAGATGTTCACGAACTTGCGATAGCGACTGTAAGGCTCGCCAATGGGAATGCTGAAACGCTTCGCCATTGCCTTGTTGATGTGCTGCTCGAACAGGCCGCCCGCCACGAGGTCCGCCGCTTGATAGCCATCGCCGAGAATCGCGTAGTTTACGCGGTTCTCCGGAGGACCGTGCGCTTCCACGGCCCAACCATTGGGACCGCAATCGAGCGTGAAAGCGCCGCCGCTCGCGGTGGAGCCTCCACTCGAAGTAGCACCGCCGCTCGCAGCTCCGCCGGAGCTCGACCCGCCGTTCGCCTTGCCACCACTGTTCGACGTTGCCCCGCCTTTCGAAGCCCCGCCGCTCGAGTTCGATCCGCCGCTTGCGGTCGAACCTCCGCTCGATGGCGCGCCGCCTGAAGTATTGCCACCCGCAGCTTTGCCACCGCTGGTTGTGCCGCCTGCGTTGCTCGTCGTACCGCCTGCGTTGTTCGTCGTGCCGCCTGCGTTCGGCGCACCGCCCTGAGCACTCGCGCCGCCTTGCGCGGTTGCGCCGCCCTGCGAGTTGCCATTGTTGCCTCCTTGCGAGACAGCGCCGCCCGACGAGTTCACCCCCGCGGATGACGTAGAAACGGCGCCACCTCGTGCTTCCGTATCGGATCCAGCGTCGTTGCCTCCGCACGCGCTGACGAACATGGCAAGACCGAAGGCAAGCGTGAAAAATTCGCGGCGCGCAGATCGCATCAAATCTCCAACGGGTGACGCTGGAGTGAATGGCCAACGTTCCGCGCTTCCGTGGAGATTTGTCGGGGCGCCGCCCGGAGCGCGCGGCGCATCATCGAAGTCATTGCCGCTCGAGCAGGTCTCCCAGTTCCTGGCGACGCCATATCGAGGTCACGGAAGTCATCGCCTCCCGGGCAAGTCTCGCCGTTGCATCGAGGGCGTGCGGCGGGAATGCACAAAAAACAGAGAGCGCCGAGCTCTGACTACTCGACGCTCTCTCTTCGTTCGCGCCAACAGGATTTCAGGAAATGAATCAGCGCTTCAGCGCCATCAATTGATCTTTCGTCATCAACTTCTGCTTTTTGAGTTGGGCGAACTCTTGTTGTTCCCCTGGCGTGAGGAAGGCACGCCGGCCAAGGCGTGTCACCGCCTGGTCGAGGTTGCGATGCAAAAGCTCGAGCTCCCGGATGCGCTCCGTCACGACAGCGTTCATCTTCGCATTACCTCCTTACGCGAGCGCAATCAGCGATGAAAGTTCACGAGTCCCCTTGATTCGTGGAGTCTCTCGCGGAAGCGCTCTCAGCACTCGATGTAGACTAAACTCCTCACTCGCTACGTCAATAGTTAGCGAGCAAGGGCGTGTAATTTGTTGGACCGATTGGGGCTCGAGTTTTCCTGGAAGTTTCCCGGCACCTTGTGCAACTTCGACACGCGTGCGGCGCTGAAAGTGTTTCGCGTAATCACGCACGTGTGATTTCCGTTCGAGATTGCGCTGCTTATCGAACAGCGTGTGTGCGCTGGTTGCGAGCCACAGTTGTGAGGCGCGCGCCACGCCGAGGCGAGATCCGCCGCGTTTTGCGCCGAGTGTGGGCAACGCCGTGCGGGCTCGGCGCGTTCGTGGAAACATGAGCGAGAATGTTGAGTTTTCGCAAGTCACTCGCGTGCGCTTGCCGTGCAACGGCAATGCTTTCTGCGTGTTGGATATGCGCGTGTGGGCAAGCGGCGACGACGGCGGGGGCGGCGAAACCGGTTACGAGCGAGCACATCGAAGTGCCGCGTACGGTCGTAACACCCGAGAGCGCTAGCAGTATTCCCGAACTCTACGCGCGCGCCACCGACTTGGCGCAGAAGGGCCAGCACGCCGAAGCAGCGCGGGAATTCGCGCGCATCGTAAGCCTCGACCCCAGCGGTGAACTCGCCGACGACGCCCTCTTCCAGGCCGGCTCCGAGCACGATGAAGCAGGCGCTTTCACGGACGCGGCCGCCGCGTACAAGCAACTCGCGCGGCGTTATCCGGAGAGCGAGCTACGGACCGCGGCGCTCGTGCGAGCCACGCGGCTTCTCGCGCATGTCGAAAGTTTTCGCGATGCGGGCGAACTCGCGCAGCACGTGCTCAGCGAGAAAGTCGAGCTCGGGCCATTCGAGCGTGTAGTGCTCTACGGCGCGAGCGCGCTTTCGCGTCTCGATCAGGACGATGAGCAGGGTGCGCAGGCGTTGATCGAAAAAGGCCGCGAAGTGATTGATGCACATCAACTCGCCGCGGCTGGACGCATTTCGCGAGACCTCTCGGCGCTGTACTTTGCACTCGGCGAGCTGCGGCGGCGTCGCGCGGAGCGCATCGTGTTTCAGCCGACGCCGCCGAATTTCGCAGCGGTTCTCGAGCAACGCTGTCAGTTGTTGTTGGACGCGGAGAGTGCCTATTCCGACTCAATGCGCGCTTACGACGCGCACTGGTCCACGATGGCTGGTTATCGCGTGGGCGAGCTCTACGAGAAGCTGCACGAAGACTTGATGCGCGTCACACCGCCAGCGAGCGCAGATACGTTACAGAAGCGGCAGCTGTTCGAGGGCGCGATGCGCTTGCGTTACGCGATCTTGCTGGAGAAAGCGCTGAAGATGATGGAGCACACGCTGGCGATGGCGGCGCGCACCGGCGAACATTCGGCGTGGGTCGAGAAATCCGAAAAAGCGAAGGCCAGTATCGAGCAAGCCATGAAACGCGAAGACGCGGCGCTCGCTGCGCTGCCGTACTCGCGCGCGACCCTGCAGCACGCGCTCGACATGCTTCAGCGGCGTCACGCTCCAGAAGCAGGGAATCCTTACAAGTAGCGCTGCGGGTTCGCGTTGCAGCGCGACTTGCTCGGGATGCAGCGAGATGCCGCCCGGTGGGGGCCCACCAACCCCAAAAAATCGACGAATTCGCGTTGAAGACGAGGCGGAGAGAGAGCTGCCTAAGTCGTTGTAACTGCTGATTAAACCTGATGTGCTGCACGGAGTTGGCCAAGCTGCCCCGGGGTCGGTATGAATTATGCTTGACACCCCAGGGGGCTGGCGCTACCAGAGCGCGGTCCTCGTCGGTCCCCACTGATCCTTTACTGTCTTGTCGGCCCATGCGCCGGCTCTGGCGGATGGAGGAAGGGTGGGGTGCCCCTTTTGAGCGGCGTCGCACTCGCGGCGCTTGCCGGCTCCGCATCGATTCTCCCGTCGGAACTTGCTCATGCAGGCTAACGGCTCTCTCAGAGTGTCGCCGAAAAGCCGCCCCACCAGGCTCGTGGGCGTGCGCGAGGGGTACGTCCGTCGAGGCTCCGCTGGCGTAGCTCAATCGGTAGAGCACCTGTTTTGTAAACAGGTGGTTAGGGGTTCAAGTCCCCTCGCTAGCTCCGCGTTCGCGTCCTCTAACGAGGAGGCGACATTCGCGTCTTCTACTAAAGACGAGGCGAGTTTCGCATTCTCGACTAAAGAGGAGGCGACGCGCGCTGAACCTAACTTTTCGGAGGGTTGCCCGAGCGGCCAAAGGGAGCAGGCTGTAAACCTGCCGGCTCACGCCTACGCTGGTTCGAATCCAGCACCCTCCACCCGTTCAGTGGTCTCGAGCCGAGGCCACTGGGCGAGCTCACGAGCGAAGGTCGGCAGTCAATGGCCGGCCTTCGTCTCGAGTCGGAAGCAGATTGCGGGAGTAGCTCAGTTGGTAGAGCGTCAGCCTTCCAAGCTGAACGTCGTGGGTTCGAGTCCCATCTCCCGCTCTCCAATTCTCGATGTGCTTGGTTTCAGTTTGGCGGGAAGAGCCAAGCAAGCAGTAAGGGGGTTGCAACGCGCCCGCGGCGTGCAAGGCTCCGCCCCCCTCGGATTCCCCTTGCCCACATAGCTCAGATGGCAGAGCGCGTCCTTGGTAAGGACGAGGTCACCAGTTCAATCCTGGTTGTGGGCTCGAGCAAATCGTCTCTCTAGCGTACCGAACATCGACAAGTAGTTCCTTCTGAAAGGTTGCCATGGCCAAGGAGAAATTCGTTCGCACCAAGCCCCACGTGAACGTCGGGACGATCGGTCACATCGACCACGGCAAGACGACTCTGACCGCGGCGCTAGTGAAGGTTCAGTCGAAGAAGCAGCTGGCGAAGGAGATCAAGTACTCCGACATCGCCAAGGGCGGCATCGTCCGTGACGAGACGAAGACCGTGACGATCGCGGTGAGCCACGTGGAGTACGAGACGGCGACGCGTCACTACGCGCACGTCGATTGCCCGGGCCACGCTGACTACATCAAGAACATGATCACCGGGGCTGCGCAGATGGACGGCGCGATTCTGGTGGTGAGCGCTTTGGACAGCGTGATGCCGCAGACCCGTGAGCACGTGCTGCTCGCGCGTCAGGTGGGTCTGAACCACATCGTGGTGTTCTTGAACAAGTGCGACGCCGTCGAGGATCAAGAGATGCTCGAGCTGGTGGAGATGGAAGTCCGCGAGCTGTTGAACAAGTACAAGTTCGACGGCGACAACGGGAAGGTGATCCGCGGCGCTGCGTTGCCTGCGCTGCAGGGCGAGGCGAAGTGGGAGGAGACGATTGGTAACCTCCTGGCGGCTTTGGACTCTGAGATTCCGGAGCCGACGCGCGAGGTCGACAAGCCGTTCTTGATGGCGGTCGAAGACGTGTTCTCGATCAAGGGCCGCGGCACGGTGGCGACGGGTCGAATCGAGCGCGGGAAGGTTCACGTGAACGACGAAGTCGAGATCATCGGCTTCGACAAGAGCAACAAGACGGTTGTGACCGGGGTCGAGATGTTCCGTAAGCAGCTCGACGAGGGTCAGGCTGGCGACAACGTCGGGTGTCTGCTGCGCGGTGTTGAGAAGGAAGGCATCGAGCGCGGGCAGGTCTTGGCCAAGCCGGGCAGCATCAAGCCGCACAAGAAGTTCATGGGCGAGGTGTACGTCCTGAAGAAGGAAGAGGGCGGCCGTCACACGCCGTTCTTCGCGAACTACCGCCCGCAGTTCTACATCCGCACCACGGACGTGACTGGCAGCGTGGCGTTGCCCGAAGGCGTCAAGATGGTGATGCCGGGCGACAACGTCACGGTGGAAGTCGAGCTCATCACCACCGTCGCTCTGGAAGAGCAGATGCGTTTCGCCATCCGCGAGGGCGGCAAGACCGTCGGCGCCGGCGTCGTCACCAAGATCATCGAGTAGTTTTTCATGGCGGCCAGGCGCGCCTCATCCGATTCGCAGGTGGCGCCCGGCCGCATCAGGATTGCCCTCGCGTGTTCCGTTTGCGGAGCCCGCAATTACAAGAGCACCAAGAGCCTCCGCGAGGGCAGCCCGCTCAGCCTGAAGAAGTTTTGCAGCCACTGCAATCAGCACACGGTTCACATCGAAGGTAAGTGACCTGAACAGATATCCGGGTTCGCGAGTAGCGCGCACCCGCCCCTAGGGGCGTAGCTCAGTCGGTAGAGCAGCGGATTCCAAATCCGCGGGCCGGGAGTTCGAGTCTCTCCGCCCCTGCAGAGTTCATCAAACGAAAGACCTCATGGCGATTCAGAGCGACCAAGACGAGAAGCCGAGCACGGCGGAGCCGGGCGCGGAGGAATCCATGTCGTCGGAGGCGATCGCGCCCACCGACGCAACGGAAACCGCCGCACCGACGGGGCAGCTTGGTTCGCAGCGCTACGTGCACGCCGCGTTCTTTGTCGCGGGCATCCTGATCGCCTACGTGGCAAGCAAAATACTCGGTGCCGCCTGGAGCGAACTGGCGGACTGGACGCCCGCGGCACGCGCGGTGCCGCAGCTCGTCAGCATTCCAGAAGACGAGCGGGAGCAGTTCACCATGGCAGCTGGTGCCGTGCTCGGCATCGCTTCCGTGGTTCAGGTCTACCGCAAGGAAGCCATTCGCCACTGGGCGGACGATGTGGCCTCCGAGCTCAGCAAGGTGACCTGGCCCAATCGCGAAACGGTCGTAAACGGAACGTTGGTGGTGGTGATCGCGAGCGCGATTGCCACTGTTTATGTGGCGATTCTGGATCGTTTTTGGAGCTTCCTCACCCAACTGGTGTACGGGACCTAGGCGAGGACACCGTGGAAACTGCCGCCCCCAGCAAAAAGTGGTTCGTGATCACGACCTACTCCGGGTTCGAGAACAAGGTGAAGTCCGCCCTGCAGGAGCGGATTCGCCAGTATCGAATGGAGGATAAGTTCGGCGAGATCTTGATCCCCTCTGAAACCGTCTCCGACACCAATAAGGACGGCAAGCAGCGGGTCAAAACCAAGACCAGCTTCCCCGGCTACGTCTTCATCGAAATGGAGATGAGCGAGAACGCCTGGCACTTGGTGAAGGACACTCCGAAGGTCACTGGGTTCATTGGGAACCAGCGGCCGCAAGAGGTGAAGAGCCCGCACATCGAAGACCTGCGCAAGGGCATCGTCGAAGGCGCCGTGAAGCCGAAGCCTCGGCACCGCTTTCAAGAAGGCGACGAAGTGCGCGTGGTGGTGGGGGCGTTCGCCAACTTTTCCGGGACCGTGCAAGAGGTCAAGCCGGACAAGCAGAAGCTCAAGGTCATGGTCAGCATTTTCGGGCGTCCGACTCCGGTCGAGCTCGATTTTTCCCACGTTGAGAAGCGATGAGCGCCAAGAAGAAAATCACCGGGTACATCAAGTTGCAGCTGCCTGCCGGCAAGGCGAATCCCTCGCCGCCCGTCGGCCCCGCGCTCGGCCAGCACGGGGTCAACATCATGCAGTTCTGCAAGGACTTCAACGCGAAGAGCGCACCGCTCGGCGACACGATCATCCCAGTGGTGATCACCGTCTACGGCGACCGTTCGTTCTCCTTCGTGATGAAGTCGCCGCCGGCCAGCGTCCTTATCAAGAAGGCATGCGGCCTGCCCTCGGCAAAGAAGCCGGGCTCGGGTTCCAAGGAGCCGAACAAGACCAAGGTGGGCCAGCTCACCTGGGATCAAATTCGCGAAATCGCGAAGCAGAAGCTCCAGGACATGAACGCCAACGACATCGAAGCCGCCGCCAAGTCCATCGCCGGCACCGCCCGCAGCATGGGCGTCGACGTCGTCTGATCGCTCGCGCTCCGCTCGCTTCCGGAAAAACCATGCAAAGCCTCGGCTCCCCAACTCGCAACCTCCCCAACGGATCCCCTCCGTTCGGCCAGGTTGCGAGCTCGCGCGCCGGGGCTCACCTTGCGCCGCTTCCCGCGCGCCGCCATCTGTTCACGGTGGTGGCTTCTCGCAACGCCGGAACGACCCATCAAGCCTTCGGCGAGAGCTTTCAGGTTGCCGTTTTTGGGGCTGGGGCCCCAAAAACCATAGAAATGAAAGCGTCGGATCCACTCTTTCGCAGCCAAAGCGGCGGGAACGCTTCCTCGCCGATCTTTCCGGTTGCGAACGAGAGGACGGGTTTCTGGACGCCCCAACCAAAATCCCAACGGGCCGGGGCCCCAAAAACCACAGGAACAAAAGCATCGGATCCACTCTTCCGCAGCCAAAGCGGCGAGAACTCTTCTTCGTCGATCTTTCACGTCGCGAATGAGAGGAAAGAAGCGAGGCCGAGGCCGGCGCGAAGCGCCGCCGATCAGCCCGCATGAGGATACTGGAGCGGCATTCCCTGCCAACGGGCGGCCGCCTCCCAGGAGTCGAAAGACGCAACTAATGCCAACCAAGCTAGCCAAGAATAGAGCGGCAGCGGTCGCCAAGGTCGATGTAGCCAAGCGCTACACGGTCGAGGACGCTGTGAAGCTCGTGAAGGACAGCGCATACGCGAAGTTCGACGAAAGCGTCGACATCGCTGTGCGGCTCGGCGTGAATCCAAAGCACGCCGATCAGATGGTGCGTGGCGCCATCGTGCTGCCCCACGGTACGGGCAAGAGCATTCGCGTGCTCGTGTTCGCGCGGGGTGAAAAGGAAAGAGAGGCACTCGACGCCGGCGCGGACGTTGCTGGCGGCGATGAGCTCGCCCAGCGCGTGCTCGACGGGTTCCTCGATTTCGATCGCGTGATCGCGACGCCCGACATGATGGGCGCCGTCGGTAAGCTCGGCCGCGTGCTGGGTCCGCGCGGTTTGATGCCGAACCCCAAGGTCGGTACGGTGACGTTCGATTTGAAGAACGCCGTGCGCGAAGCCAAGGCGGGCAAGGTGGAGTACCGCGTCGACAAAGCCGGCGTGGTGCACTGCCGCATCGGCCGCAAGTCGTTCGAGCCGAGCAAGCTCAGCGAGAATGCACACGCGCTCATCACCGAGCTGATCCAGAAGAAGCCGTCCACTGCGAAGGGCATCTACCTTCGTAGCATCACGCTCTCGAGCACCATGGGCCTCGGCGTTCGCGTCGATACGGCTTCGGTGGTCGCCAGCTCGGAGGAGGAAGGCTGATGGAACGCGCTCAAAAAGCCGAGCAAATCAACGAGATCAAGGCGCGCTTCGATCGCATGTCGTCGGCGGTGTTCCTCGATTTCACGGGGATGACCGTCGAAGAGGTGTCGAAGCTCCGCGTGAAGCTGCGCGAGAAGGGCGTCGAGTACAAGGTCGTCAAGAACACGCTGGTGAACAAGGCGCTCGCGGACAAGCCGTGGGTTTCCGGGCTCGACAGCGTGCTCGCCGGCATGACTGGCGTGGCGTGGAGCTTCGAAGAGCCGAGCGCTGCTGCCCGCGTCGTCAAAGAGTTCAAGAAGGAGAACGAGAAGCTCAAGATCAAAGCTGGGCTCCTCGAAGGCCAGATCTTGAACGGCGCGGCTGTGGAAGAGCAGCTCGCCAGCTTGCCGAACAAGGACGAGGCGCGCGCCATGTTGCTCGCGACTCTGATGGCACCTGCGCAGCGCTTCGTGATGCTGCTCAACGCTCCGGCTCGCAACTTCGTCGGCGTCCTCGCCGCGAAGGAGCGCAAGGAAGGCGGCGGCTAGGCAAGCCCGGCTTTGCCGCTCTGGGCGGCTACGGGTCGCCCGCCACACCACTCAAACTTCACCCAAAAGTTCGCGGGGCCTCGAGACCGCGAGCCGCAGCGAGAGGCGAAAGCCGGCGCAGCGCGAATATCGAGAACGAATCCAGAAATAGAACGAAGAAACTAACCGCCCAAATGAGAGAGGTCGCCTCTCGTCGTTGGGACCGTATTGGAGACAGTCATGGCTGAGATCACGCGAGACCAGGTCGTCGATTACCTTTCTAACCTCCCCGTCATTCAAATCGCCGAGCTCGTGAAAGAGCTCGAGACGAAGTGGGGCGTCAGCGCGGCTCCGGTCGCGGTGGCAGCAACCGGCGGCGGTGGTGCTGCGGCTCCGGCAGCCGAGGAGAAGACGGAGTTCAACGTCATCCTCGCCGACGCAGGCGCCAACAAGATCAACGCCATCAAGGTGGTCCGCGAGATCACCGGCCTCGGCTTGAAGGAAGCCAAGGACCTCGTCGAAGGCGCGCCCAAGCCCGTCAAGGAAGGCGTCGGCAAGGACGAGGCCGAGGACATCAAGAAGAAGCTCGAGGCGGCCGGCGCCAAGGTCGAGGTCAAGTAATCGCTTGCCCTGTAGTTACGCCAATAGTCCCGAACAGGCGCCGCAGTTCGAACGCTGCGGCGCCCGTGACAGTTTGCGGCCCGAACGGCACGCGGGGCGGCACGAGTGTGCCGTTCCCGCGCTGTCGCGTTTTCTTATTGCCCGATCTTTGCGCGGCCTAGTCGCGCCCCCGCTTCTCTAAGTTCTCAGCTCTGCTCGTTGGGAGGCACCCAAATGGCGTCCACCGTCCAGTCGAACTTCCGGCATCGGATGAATCTCGGTCGCGTCGAGTCGATCGTCGAGATCCCGAACCTGATCGACATCCAGAAGAGTAGCTACGACAAGTTCCTGCAGTCCGAAGTGTCGCCGCGCGAGCGCAAGGAGACCGGGCTCGAAGCCGTGTTCCGCAGCGTGTTCCCGATCAAGGACTTCGACGGAACCAGCGAACTCGTTTACGTCTCCTATAACCTCGAGAAGCCGAAGTACGACGTCGATGAGTGCCGCCAACGCGGCATGACGTACGCGGCTCCGATCAAGGTGACGACCCAGCTCATGGTCTACGACACCCGCGAGGGTGGCGAGCGCATCGTGCGCGACATCAAGGAGCAAGAGGTCTACTTCGGCGAAATCCCGCTGATGACGGAGACCGGCACCTTCATCATCAACGGCACGGAGCGCGTCGTCGTTTCGCAGCTGCATCGTAGCCCGGGCGTGTTCTTCGATCACGACAAGGGCAAGACGCACTCGAGCGGCAAGCTGCTCTATTCGGCGCGCATCATCCCGTACAGCGGTTCGTGGCTCGACTTCGAGTTCGACCACAAGGACATCATGTACGTGCGCATCGACCGCCGCCGGAAGATGCACGCGACCGTGCTGCTGCGCGCTCTCGGCTTCGGCACGCAAGAGCTGCTGAACTACTTCTACTCGACGGAAACCGTTTTCATCGAGAAGGGTGGCAAGTTCAGCAAGAGCATCGAGTTCGATCTGCTTCCCGGTCAGCGCGCGACGCGCGACGTGAAGGCGGGCAACGAAGTCGTCGTCAAGAAGAACACCAAGTTCACCCGCGCGGCGATCAAGAAGCTCAAGGAAGCGAACCTCGATCGCCTCCCGGTGGAGTCGCCCGATCTGATCGGCAAGGTCAGCGCGGAAGACGTGGTCGATAAGGAGACCGGCGAGGTCCTGCTCGAGTGCAACGAGGAGGTCACCGAAGTCACGCTGAACCGCTTGCGCGACGCCGGCGTCGCCGAGTTCAAGGTGCTGTTCATCGACGGCCTCAATGTCGGTTCGTACCTGCGTGACACGTTGATCGCCGACAAGGTGAAGACCGGCGAGGACGCGATCATGGAGATCTACCGGCGCCTGCGCCCCGGTGATCCGCCCACGCTCGAGACCGCCAAGCAGCTATTCCAGAACCTGTTCTTCAACCCGGAGCGCTACGATCTCAGCGTCGTCGGTCGCCTCAAGCTGAACTACAAGTTCTACCGCGACATGCCGGAGGATCAGCGCCCCGGCCTCGACCAGACCATCCTCTCGAAGAACGACATCCTCGAGACGGTGCGCCACCTGATCGAGTTGAAGAACGGCCGTGGCTCGGTGGACGACATCGATCACCTCGGCAACCGCCGCGTGCGCGCCGTCGGCGAGCTGATGGAAAATCAGTATCGCATCGGCCTCGTGCGCATGGCTCGCGCCATCAAGGAGCGCATGAGCGTGTCGCAAGAGATCGACACGTTGATGCCGCACGACCTCATCAACGCCAAGCCCGTTGGCGCGGTGGTGAAGGAGTACTTCGGCAGCTCGCAGCTCTCGCAGTTCATGGACCAGACCAACCCGCTCAGCGAGGTCACGCACAAGCGTCGCCTCTCGGCGCTGGGTCCCGGCGGTCTCACCCGTGAGCGCGCAGGCTTCGAGGTGCGCGACGTTCACGCCACGCACTACGGCCGCATCTGCCCGATCGAGACGCCTGAAGGTCCGAACATCGGCCTCATCGCTTCGCTTTCGACCTTCGCGCGCGTCAACGAGTACGGCTTCATCGAGACGCCGTACCGCACGATCAGCGACGGCGCCTTGAAGGACGAGGTGCAGTGGTTCAGCGCGCTCGAAGAAGAGGGCAAGTACGTCGCCCAAGCATCTGCTGATGTCGACGAGAAGCGCCGCTTCAAGGAGAACCTGGTTTCGACGCACTACAACGGTGAATTCCGTATGGCGCTGCGCGACCAGATCGAGTTGATGGACGTCGCGCCGAACCAAATGGTGAGCGTCGCGGCTGCGCTGGTGCCCTTCCTCGAGCACGACGACGCGAACCGCGCACTCATGGGCGCGAACATGCAGCGTCAAGCCGTGCCTCTGGTGCGCACCGAAGCGCCGCTGGTTGGTACCGGTATGGAACTGCGCGTCGCGATCGACTCCGGTGTGTGCGTGGTGGCACGCCGCGGCGGCACCATCGAGAGCGTCGACGCCGAGCGCATCGTGGTGCGCCCGGCCGAGAGTGACGGCGACGAAATCCCCGATATTTACCACCTCTCGAAGTATCAGCGCTCCAACCAGAGCACCTGTTACAACCAGAAGCCCGTCGTTCGACGTGGTGAGGTGGTGAAGAAGGGCGACGTGCTCGCGGATGGTCCCGCGACGGACATGGGTGAGCTCGCGCTCGGTCAGAACGTGCTCGTCGCGTTCATGCCCTGGCAGGGCTACAACTTCGAAGACTCGATCCTCGTCAGCGAGCGCATCGTCAAGGACGACGTTTACACCTCGGTTCACATCGAGGAGTTCGAGTGCGTCGCGCGTGACACCAAGCTCGGCAAGGAAGAGATCACGAAGGACATCCCGAACGTCGGCGAGGAAGCTCTCAAGGACCTCGACGACGCAGGCGTGGTGCGCATCGGCGCCGAGGTGAAGCCCGGCGACATCCTGGTCGGCAAGATCACTCCCAAGGGCGAGAGCCAGCTCTCCCCTGAAGAGAAGCTGCTCCGCGCGATCTTCGGCGAAAAGGCCGGCGACGTGCGCGACAGCTCGCTCAAGGTCCCGCCGGGCGTGAGCGGCATCGTGATCAATGCGCGCATCTTCTCGCGCAAAGGCACCGACAAGGACGAGCGCGCCAAGACCATCGAAGAGCAAGAGCGTCAGAAGCTCGAGCGCACGCGCGATGAGGAAGTGAAGATCCTTCGCGACTCGCACTTCCGCAAGATTCGCCGCGTGCTCAACGGCAAGACCACGAGCGGTAAGCTCGTCGACGACAAGGGCAAGGTGCTGTTGAACAAGGGCGCCACGCTCGACGACGCCGCCCTCGCCGAAGTACCGCAAAAGTACTGGGGCGAGATTCCGGTCGACGAAGCGGGCGACACCGTGCGGGAGCTCTTGAGCGAGCTCGAAGGCATGGTTCGCGGCCGCGAGGAGCACTACAACGAGAAGATCGACCGCCTGAGCCGCGGCGACGAGTTGCCTCCGGGCGTCATCAAGATGGTGAAGGTCTACATCGCCATCAAGAGGAAGCTCCAGGTCGGCGACAAGATGGCCGGTCGCCACGGAAACAAGGGTGTCGTCTCCCGGATTCTCCCGGAAGAGGACATGCCGTATCTCGAGGACGGTACTCCGGTCGACATCGTGCTCAATCCGCTCGGCGTGCCGAGCCGCATGAACGTCGGGCAGATTCTGGAGACCCACCTCGGTTGGGGTGCGCGTGAGCTCGGCCGCCAGATCTCCGCGATGATGGAGGAGAAGTTCGGACCCGATAAGATCCGCCAGCGCTTGGCGCAGTACTACGAGTACGACACCAAGTTCGCGAAGGTGGTGAAGGGCCTCAGCGACGCGGACGCTCTCGCGCTCGCGCGCAAGGTCAAGTCGGGTGTGTTCTTCGCGTCGCCGGTGTTCGACGGTGCTCCGGAGTCGATGATCAAGTCGACGCTCGAGCTCGCGGGTCGTTCACCTTCGGGCCAGGCGATTCTGTTCGACGGTCGCACAGGCGAGCCGTTCGATCAGGACGTTACGGTGGGCATCATGTACATGCTGAAGCTCCACCACTTGGTCGACGACAAGATCCACGCGCGTTCGATCGGGCCGTACTCGCTCGTCACTCAGCAGCCGCTGGGTGGTAAGGCGCAGTTCGGCGGTCAGCGTCTCGGCGAAATGGAAGTGTGGGCAATGGAAGCCTACGGCGCGGCCTACGCGCTGCAGGAGTTCCTCACGGTGAAGAGCGACGACGTCCAGGGTCGTACTCGTATGTACGAGTCGATCGTGAAGGGCGAATACGCGCTCGAAGCCGGCCTCCCGGAGAGCTTCAACGTTCTCATCAAGGAGCTTCAGTCCTTGTGCTTGAACGTCGAGCTCATCGAGGGTCCCGGCAGCGCCCAGCCCACAGCGGCCGAAGACTGAGCAGCATGGGCCGGGGCGAAACGGCTCCGGCCCAGAACTCACCCCCAAAAACCAAGAGAATCCACGATTTCTTTCATGTGCCAACAGACAGCAGCGAAGGCTCGGGCGAGGAAGGTTCCTTTGCCGGTGGGACTCGCTCGCGTGTTGGCAACGATCTGATTTCTAGTCGGCCGTTTTAGGAGGCTCTCATGCGTGACATCTTTTCGTTCTTCGAGAAGCCCAAGGATCCGCTGTCTTTCTCGGCGATGCGCATCTCGCTCGCCAGTCCCGAGAAGATCCGGGAGTGGTCGCACGGCGAGGTGAAGAAGCCGGAGACCATCAACTACCGCACCTTCAAGCCGGAGCGCGACGGTCTGTTCTGCGCGAAGATCTTCGGCCCCGTGAAGGATTACGAGTGCATCTGCGGCAAGTACAAGCGCATGAAGCACCGCGGCATCGTGTGCGAGAAGTGCGGCGTCGAGGTGATTCAGTCGAAGGTGCGTCGCGAGCGCCTCGGCCACATCAGCTTGGCCACGCCGGTCGCGCACATCTGGTTCTTGAAGAGCCTGCCGTCCCGCATCGGCAACATCCTCGACATCACGCTGAAGGACCTCGAAAAGGTTCTCTACTGCGAGGCGTACATCGTCATCGACGGCAAGAGCACAAGCCTCGAAAAGGGCGAGCTCCTCGGTGAAGAGCGCTACGCGCAGCTCGTCGAAGAGTACGGCGAGGAAGCTTTCGAAGCCGGTATGGGCGGCGAAGCGGTGCTCGAGATGCTCAAGCGCGTCGACGTGCACGCGCTCAGCGAGCAGCTTCGCCACGACATGAAGACCTCGACCAGCGAGGCCAAGCGCAAGAAGTACTCGAAGCGCTTGAAGGTAGTCGAAGCCTTCCGCGGGTCAGGCAACCGCCCGGAGTGGATGATGCTCAGCGTAATTCCGGTGCTGCCGCCGGATCTGCGCCCGCTCGTTCCGCTCGATGGCGGCCGTTTCGCCACCAGCGACTTGAACGACCTCTACCGCCGCGTGATCAACCGCAACAACCGCCTCAAGCGCTTGCTCGAGTTGAACGCGCCGGAAATCATCATCCGCAACGAGCGCCGCATGCTGCAAGAAGCGGTCGACGCTCTGTTCGACAACGGCCGCCGCGGTAAGACCATCACCGGTCCCAACAAGCGCCCGCTCAAGAGCTTGAGCGACATGCTCAAGGGCAAGCAGGGTCGCTTCCGTCAGAACCTGCTCGGCAAGCGCGTCGACTACTCGGGCCGCTCCGTGATCGTGGTGGGCCCCACCTTGAAGCTGCATCAGTGCGGTCTTCCCAAGAAGATGGCGCTCGAGCTCTTCAAGCCGTTCATCTACAACAAGCTGGAAGAGCGCGGTTACGTCAACACCATCAAGAGCGCGAAGAAGATGGTGGAGAAGGAGCGTCCCGAGGTGTGGGACATCCTCGACGAGGTGATTAGCGAGCACCCGGTTCTGTTGAACCGCGCACCAACGCTGCACCGCCTCGGTATTCAGGCGTTCGAGCCGGTGCTGATCGAAGGTAAGGCAATCCAGCTGCACCCGCTGGTTTGCGCGGCGTTCAACGCCGACTTCGACGGCGACCAGATGGCCGTGCACGTGCCGCTCTCGATCGAAGCGCAGATGGAAGCGCGCGTGCTCATGATGAGCACCAACAACATCCTCTCGCCGGCCAGCGGACGCCCCATCATCAACCCGACGCAGGACATCGTGCTCGGGCTCTACTACGCGACGCGCATGCGCCGCTTCGCGAAGGGCAGCCTGCGCGAGAATTCGCTCAAGTTCGACGAGAAGTCGGGTCAGCTCGAAGGTTATCTGCGCGGTGTGTACGCCTCGATCGAGGAAGTGCGCATGGCGTATGACAACGGCATCGTCGACCTGCACGCAGGCATTCGCGTGCGCATCGAGGACGAGGACGAGAACGGCAACAAGGCCAAGCGCACCGTTGCGACCACCGTGGGTCGCGTGCTGGTGAGCGAGGTGCTGCCGAAGGACATCCCCTTCGAGTACGCCAACAAGGTGATGACGAAGAAGGCGCTTTCGGCGCTGATCGACGTCTGCTACCGCAAGCACAAGAACAAGGAGACGGTGCTGCTCGCCGACCGGCTGCGCACACTCGGCTTCCAGTTCGGCACGACCGCCGGCTGCTCGGTGTGCATGGATAACATGGTTATCCCGCCGAAGAAGAAGGAGCTGGTGGACGTCGCTCAGAAGGAGCTCGAGCGCGTCGTCGACCAGTACCAGGAAGGTCTCATCACCGACGGCGAGCGTTACAACAAGGTCGTCGACATCTGGGCAGGCGTCGCCGATCGCGTCGCCGAAGAGATGATGGCCGGCATCGGCAAAGAAGTGATTGTCGATCCCGAGACCGGGGAAAAAGCCGAGGAATCGAGCTTCAACCCGATCTACATCATGGCCGACTCCGGCGCGCGCGGTTCGCCACAGCAGATGCGCCAGCTCGCCGCCATGCGCGGGCTGATGGCGAAGCCGTCGGGCGAAATCATCGAGACGCCCATCACCGCGAACTTCCGCGAAGGCCTCACGGTGATGCAGTACTTCGTGTCGACCCACGGCGCACGCAAGGGTCTGGCCGACACCGCCTTGAAGACGGCGAACTCCGGTTACCTCACGCGGCGTCTCGTCGACGTCGCGCAGGACGCCGTGGTGGCCGAGTTCGATTGCGGCACGCTCGACGGCATCCGCGTGACCAAGCTCGAAGAAGCGGGCGAAGTCATTCAGCCGCTCGGCGAGCGCATCCTCGGCCGCGTCTCGCTAGAAGACGTGGTCGATCCGCTCACCGGCGAAGTGATTGTCGAAGCGAACACCGAGCTCGACGAGGACCGCGTTGCTCAAATCGAGGACGCGGGCATCGAAGAGGTCGTGATTCGCTCGGTGCTCACCTGCCAGACGCGCCGCGGCGTGTGCGCTCACTGCTACGGCCGTGACCTCGCGCGTGGCTACCGCGTCAACATCGGTGAAGCCATCGGCATCATCGCAGCGCAGTCAATCGGCGAGCCCGGCACGCAGCTCACGATGCGCACGTTCCACATCGGTGGCGCGGCGGCTCGTGGCAAGATCGAGCAGAGCGCTCTCGAAACGCGCACCGAAGGCACGGTCCACCTGCGCAACACGCAGACCGTCAAGAAGCGCGACGGCTCGGTCGTCGTGATGAACCGCCACGGTGAGCTCGTGATCATGGACGACACCGGTCGTGAGCGTGAGCATCACCGCCTGGTGTACGGCGCCGTGCTCAAGGCCGTCGATGGCACCCGCGTTGCGGCGGGCCAAATCGTGGCCGAGTGGGATCCCTTCGCCTCGCCGATCCTCACCGAGGTGGGCGGCATCATCCAGTACGCCGACCTCGTCGAAGGCGTCACCTCCATCGAAAAGGTGGACGAAGTCACCGGCCTCTCGCGCAAGATCGTGATCGAGTCGCGCGCGGCCGATCTCCGTCCCCGCATCAGCATCATCGATCCGGAGACCAGCGAGCCGATGAAGATTCCGGGAACGGATCTCGACGCTCGCTACCTGCTTCCGGTGGGCGCCAACATCGTCGCAATCGAGGGTGAACACATCACCCCCGGTGAAGCCATCGCGAAGATTCCGCGCGACACCACCAAGGTGCAGGACATCACCGGTGGTTTGCCCCGCGTCGCCGAGCTGTTCGAAGCCCGCAAGCCGAAAGATCACGCCATCATCAGCGAGATCGACGGCCAGGTTTCGTTCGGCAAGGACACCAAGGGCAAGCGCAAGGTGCTGATCACGCCGTTCGGCATCGACGGCGCGCCGCAGCCCGATCAATCGCGCGAATACCTGATCCCCAAGGGCAAGCACATCCAGGTGCAGCCGGGCGATCACATGCGCGCAGGCGATCCGCTGCAGGACGGTCCGGCGAACCCGCACGACATCTTGCGCGTCAAGGGCGAGAAGGAACTGGCGGCCTGGTTGGTGAACGAAATCCAGCAGGTTTACCGGCTCCAGGGCGTGGGCATCAACGACAAGCACATCGAAGTGATCGTGCGTCAGATGCTGCGCCGCGTGCGCATCAAGGAAGTCGGCGACACCAACTTCCTCGTCGACGAGCAGGTCGAGAAACACATCTTCGAGCGTGAAAACGCGCGAGTGATGGAGCGCGGCGGCCAGCCCTCCGTCGCCGAGCCGATGCTGCTCGGTATCACCAAGGCGTCTCTCTCGACCGAGTCGTTCATCAGCGCCTCGTCGTTCCAGGAGACCACCAAGGTGCTCACCGAAGCGGCCATCTGCGGCAAGACGGACGATCTGCGCGGCATCAAGGAGAACGTCATCATGGGTCGCTTGATCCCGGCGGGCACCGGCCTGCCGCCGTACAAGCGCCTCTCGATCGTGCTCGACGAAAAAGCGCCGACCTACGCGCCCCCCGCGCCGGTCCGCGTCGTTCAAGCCGAGCTGGCAGCCGTCGGCGAAGAATAAGCCGAAGGCAACGCGCCAAGCACGCAGCGAAACGCCCGGAGCTCGAAAGGCTCTGGGCGTTCGCGTTTCGTGCGCTCCGGTCGAGCTTGGGTTGCCCCCATCCTGCAGTGCTCGCCCTTCGGGCTGCGCGCTTCGTGCTTCCCCCCGACATCGTGCTCGCCCTTCGGGCTGCGCGCGCCGTGGAGGAAGCTCGTCGCTGGAAAAAGACTGCACGCGCTAACGAAAGTCTAACGCGCGTCTGACGGCGCGCGCGCTCCCGCCGCGTAGGCTTTCGCGCGGGTCGTAACGACGGCTCGTTGAAGGGAGTGCGTATGAAACGAGGCAAGCAAAAGTTAGGGGTTGTTCGAATCGCAGCGCTGGTCGCAATTCCCGCGTTGTTCGTTGCGTCGGCGGGTGCGACCAGCTTCGATCTCGGAACTGACACTGCGCTGACCATCGATGCGAATGCGCACGATTGGAATCAGGTGCAAGTGCGCACGTTCGGCAACTTCCAGTACATGGTGTTCTGGGATTCCGATGCCAGCTTGAAGATCACGCGGCGTCGCCTTTCGGACAACAATCTGCAATCGATCACGTTGGCGGACACGTTGAACAACGTGAACGACGGTCACAGCGCCCTCGCGTTTGGCCTCAGCGGGAGCGACGGCAGAATTCACATCAGCTGGAGCCCGCACGGAAATAGCCGGCCGCATCACTATTGGATCTCCAGCGCTGGTTGCCTGAGTCAGGGCACGTTTTCGAGCTGCAGCTTTACGATGCGGAACTTCCAGGCCGACTCGACACACGAAGGCAAGCTCACCTATCCGAACTACTTCAACGATCAGAGTGGCCGGCTGTACTTCACGTATCGCTTCGATGCGTCCGCACGTAGCGACCAGTATCTCAACAAGTACAACGCGGACGCGGCAGGCAGCTGGACATCGCTCGGCATGATCATTCATGGGCGCACAGCTGGCGATCCCGCAGGTGTTTTCGATCCAGACGGTGCAGGACCAGCACAGCCAGCACAAGAACGCGGTGTCTACGTGAGTGGGCCCCCGCAGTTCGACAAGAACGACCGCTTGCACATGATGTTCACCTGGCGCGAGCACGTGACCAGCTGGAGCGGCGGCTTTCCGACGGGGTACAGAGGTCTGTGGGCGCAGCACGATCTCCTGTACGTCTACAGCGACGACTACGGCGTCACTTGGAGGAAGAACGACGGCGTTGTAATCGCCACTTCTGGATCGGACCCACTGGTCGTGAACGACACGAGCGCCATCGCGCTGTCGATTCCTGCTGGGAATTGGTTTCTGACCGGGTCGATGCGGCTCGACTCGAACAACCAGCCCCATGTCATGTTGACGATGTCAGATGCGCAATTGACCGATGGCTTGAAGGTGAAGTATCGGCTCAAGCACGTTTGGCGCACGTCGAATGGTGCGTGGTACTCACAATTCATCGAGCCTGCGTCTGCGGGGCGCGCGGCGGTCAGCTGGCCAGAGCTCATGTTCGACCGGGGTGACGGCGCCTACGTAGTTTATGGTGTGAACGAGTTCGGCTGGGCTCCGTACAACACCGATCCTTACAAACAAGTTGAGCTGCCGAACAGGAACGTGACTTGGCAAGGCGGCGAATTCATGGATGTGCAGCAGCACTCTTCGCTCACTTGCATCGACACCACGGAGTACTTGGGAATTCCCATCAGCGCGAGCGGTACCAAGCAAATCCGCGTGCGCATGAAGAACAATACGGACGACACCACGATTTGGTTCTCGTTCACCACCGATACAAATCCAGACGGCGAAATCGCATTGACGCAGACGTTCCCGATTACTGCGCGCGACGCGACTTACAAGGACTACGTGTTCGACATGTCAGCCAACCCGAATTGGACCGGCACGTTGCGCATGCTCGAGATTTGCCCCGTGCACTTCGGCACCGCCGATCCCGGCGACTCGGTGAGCATCGATTACATTCGCTTGACCGATGCCGCGGGCAAGGTCACGAAAGGCTGGGAGTTTCAAGCTGGGCAAGAGCTCCGCACCGCGGAAGCTTCGCCCACCAACAACTGGCCGAACTGGGGCATCGATGATCTGCTGCCGGGCGTATCGGACACTCTCGGCGACGGGCCTGCTTTCGTCGACCAGCAGCGCTACACCGACTCGGGCATCGTAAACTTCGCGATAACGGAGCAAGGCAATCCAGGCATCGAGCGCATTTCTTTGCGTGAGTTCGACATCGGCGGCGACGACGTCGCAAAAAACTGGGGTTTTGACGTCGACACCGTGTTCTGGACGGCGCCGCTTCACGTTGGTTCATTTGGTTGGGTCAACGACGGCGGCATTCGAGCGATTGGTGGAAACATCACCGGCAACGATTCGCGCATCATCTCGGCGGACAACCTGAAGGTGCCGCTCGGCAACGCCAACAAGATCACGATTAGGATGAAGAACACGTCGGCAGCGACGGTCGCGCACGTGTACTTCATCACGAATAGCGATACGACTTGGAACGAACCCAAGTCGAAGACCTTCGCGATCACCCCCAACTCCGGCTACACGACGTACACCGTCGATATGTCTGCAGTTCCGGGTTGGACCAACCAAACCCTGAGGCGCCTACGCCTCGATCCTTCTGACCAAGCCACCGTGACGAGTGGCTCGTTCAGAGTGGACCGCATCTATATCGCTCCCTAAGCGTCATGTAGCGGCGCCAGCGCAGCGCGGAACGCCCAGAGCTTGCAAGGCTCCGGGCGTTCGCGTTTGCTCCTCGCTTTTAGGGGCAGATCGCCGCGTCTTCCCGCGACAAGTGACCGCGAAGTCAGGGGTGAGAAATCGCCTAGTCTTGCGCTGCTCTGACTCGCTCGAGTGGCTGCAAAGGCTTCTTTCCCGTCTTCCAGTGGCGCGTCTTCGGCGGTCGCTCACGCGGATTGCCTTCGTCATCGACTTGGGCAGGCGTGGTGGTCTCGATGCACTCGCCAGTGAGTAGGTTGCAACTGGTCTCGGCGGATTCGCCGGTGAGGGCATCGTGGTAAGAGACGTCTGCGCCGATGAGCTCGAAACGCTGGCGAGCTCGGCTCCAGCGGAAGCGATCGAGCGTGATGCTGAATTGGCGCGAGCCGCCCATTTGACTCACGAGCAGCACGCCGCGCTTGATTTCGAGATCGGGCGCGCCGGTTCCGCCTTTGACACCGGCGCATTCGAAGCAGGTGAGTAGCCCACTATTGCTGCCACCGAGCACGAAGCGGTCGCCACGGCGCAACAAGATCACGAGTGCGCGTTCGCGGTCGCCGCCCTCGGGCCTCTCGTTTTGAAGCAGCACCTGCACCAAGTCTTCTACGCCGTCAGCGTCGAGGTCACCTGCCAGGCTCGATTCGCTGCTCCAGCCAGCAGGCACGAACACTTCCGGCGTTTCGCCACGGCGTGGAAAGCTGAGCTTTTGCGACTGAGCCTGAACGGCCGACGTGCACAGGACGCACGCCAACAATTGACCGAGTAGATCCCACCGTCTCATTTCGTCCCGTCTCCGACCTGCTAACGCCGTAGGGCCAGTCACCATTCCAGTTTGGGCCCCCAACCCAAACCTAACGGCAGGACACAGCGCACCCCAAAGACGTGACGTGCGAGGCCGAGTTCACCTCGCGATCGCGATACTTGCCGACGCGGAGCTACGGCAAGTACGTCGCGTGCGCGATCACGTGTAGCACGCGCTGGCACATGGCATTTCCGGTCTGGCCGCGACAAGCGTCTTCGGCCTCGAACTTCGGCGAGCGAGCTTCGAGCTGCCGCAAGATAGTCTGCGTCAGATCATGCCCGCCGTCTTTGCAGAAGCTGTCGAGGCAGGGGAACTCGAACAGAGCGGCGGCGTGCGGTACGGGAATACGACGCACGTGGGTCGACTCCGGAATAACGGCGCCGGCACGCTGCTCTTGAACTTCGAACTTGAGGCTCTCGAGCTTGGGCACCCGCTCGATCAGGCGCGGCGCGGCTTCTTCTCGACGTCGCCGTTCGGCAACTCTCTCGGCGACTTCGCCTCGGCGCTGATTGAATCGACTCACGAGAATCCTCCTGGGCGTCTAATCGTCGCTGACTCGCTCGCTGTGCGCGAGCCACACCTTCTTGGCGGTCTCGTAGGCGAGGCGAGTGAGAACTTCCAGATCTTCGCTGGTCATGGTCGAGCCGAGCAAGAGGGCGCAGGTACGTACGCGCTGGCGAGCTTCGCTGATGGTCCCCGGCCAACCGCCGGTGACTTGGCGACCCTCGCTGCGTAGCGCGTTTGCTGAGTCGACGGCCCACGTTTCGCCGGCGCTCTGGACGGCACGCTGCAACGCAGCGCTGACCTTGCGCGTCGGCTTAGCGCGCAGAGGCTTTGGTTCGGCTGCTACGACGTCTGGCGTTGCGCTCGGCGCGTTGGCTGACCCAGTTTCCATTGGCATGCCTGCGTTCGCTGCGGGTGCGTCGTTTTCACTCATGATACAGGCTTCATCCGACGCACCCACTGCGTGGTTACTCACCAGCGGTTTCCGCGATCGTTGCCGCGGTGACCACCGCCGGAACGACCACCGAAACCGCCGCCACCGCCACCCGGACCGCCGCCGCGGGGCTTGCGCTCTTCCGCCTCGTTGACGCGCAACGGGCGGCCGTCGAGGTCAGCGCCGTCCATCTCGGAGATGGCTTTGCGCGCCTCCTCGGCCGTGCCCATCACCACGAACGCGAAGCCGCGCGAGCGACCGGTCTCACGATCGAGAACGACCTTGGTCTCGACGACCTGGCCGTGCTGTGAGAAGGCGCGCTGCAGAGAGTCTTCAGTGGTGTGGAAGGCGAGGTTCCCGACGTACAATCGATTGTTCATGGTATTTTTCTCAGTCGCGGTGAATGGCCCCTGCGGGTCCCTGTGACCGACACTCGAGAAAACCGCGGAATCGAAAGTCGGGTGCAGCGAGAACCGCTGCCTTACATTGCCGCTGCCGGACAAGCGACTTTCCGCCCTCTCGAAGCGAGAGCGCAGCCAGGCGGTTACCGAAAACGATGTGGGCGAAGCTTTTAGCCCCGGCCGGGGATGGACGCAAGCGCTGAGCTGAACAGCCCGGAACTTGCAAACTCGGGCACCTGCGCCGGTTTTCGCCACCACGATGTTATTCCAAAGGGTGTTGAAAGGGTGTTGCGGTCCGGGGCCGGTCGACCGGAGTGCACGCGGCAGGCCTCCCCACTCGGCAGCCCGCGCTCTTTCGTTGTGCGCTCGCCTCGATGCACCCACGGGGCGCCGCCTGGAAGTCTGCAGCGCGGCTGTCGTCGTGTTGGTCGTGAGCGCGCGATCGCATTCGAACACACATGCTCTCTCTGACCGTGTGTTCATGGTGTGCAGTCGACATAGAGAGTTCGTTTCGAAAGGGATCTCTCGAATGCACGTTTGGGAAACGTTTCTTGCCGAATCGCACGCGTGCGAGACAAGCGCCGCGCGCACGCATAGCGCTTCTCGCACGCGTGTATTCATGGTGAGCTCGCGGCAAGGAGCAGCGAATGGATCTCGAACGTCACGTCGGATTGAGGACGGATGGAACCGTTGTGGTGCGCGATCGGCGCACGTTGGCGCGCTCGATTGCGCTGAAGTTGACCGCGATGGGATTTCAGGTTCCCGACAGCGTCGCCGATCCCGAGCTGCGTGATCTCGAGCGCGATTTGTTCGCGCGCTACCGCGAGCAGATGCGCTTGCTTTCGGACCATTTGTGCCCGGCGGACCGCCGCATTCAGGCGTTCTTGGACTCACTGTTCGCGCACTTGGAGTTGCCGTTTGCCGTGCGCTTGCCGAGCAGCACCTTTTTGCTCGATCGCTACGGTTTGGCGCGCGAGCTGTCTCTGCCGCTCGATGCCGACGAGTGGCACAACGAGGTGATCAGCAGCTACCGCCTAGACAACGGCGTGCTGCACAATCCGCTGAACGATCGCCGCACGACTCAAGGTGTGTTTCACGTAGCGGACATTGGTCTGCCGGTGCCCGGCGACAAGATCGGCGTGCCGCTCGTGACCTACGCGCACCTGCTTTATCACGCGCTGCATGCGCCCGCGCATCTGCTGCGCATTCCATTTTCCGCGGAGTGGCACGAGCCGGTCGAGAGCATGGTGTCGCTCTTGCTGCGCCCGCTGGTGTGCCCGGCGGTGCCGCGCGTCTCGCCCGAGAAGCGGCTGGAGGTGCGCTTCTTTGCGCCGGGCGGTTTGGTTTCGAATTTGGATTTTTTGGAGAGCATTTTCGGCAACGCCGGCGACCCGTTCTTGCCGGAGAACGACGCCGCACTCGACGTAGAACATTGGACTGGCCACACCGGTTGCGTGGTCTTGGCGCCGCACCTGACACGCCTGCGCAAGAAGGACCTAGGCCTGCCGCACGTCTCGGAAGCGACCGAAGCTCAGAAGCGTGACGGCATGTGCTGGGCAGACCCGACCGAGCTCTACAATGGTGGCAACGCCTTCAAGATCACGGCGCGCAGCATGGATGGTGTGATGGTGACCATCCTGGCCGATAATTACTTCGGCTACTGCAAGAAGGAAGTCAAAACGCAGATCAGCTTCAGCGCCAATCTGTTCGGCTTGGCTGAGGAAGAGCACGCGGGTGGCGCGCTCGCGTTCGCAACCGTGAGCCTCGGTGACGACTTCGCGCCCGAGCGCCTGGGCCAGTCGGGCCATCGCTTCGCTGAAGTGCAGGAGCTCTTGGGGGATCGCATCACGTTGCATCCCACTGGCTACGCCAGCGACAAGCTTTATCCCGAAATCCACTACTTGCCGGAGGACATGGAAATCGACCTCAAGCGGCAAGACATCAAATGGACGAGCCGTGGTGAGGAGCGCCACCTGAAGCTTCTACCGAACCAGATTTACGTGCACCCGAGCGGCTACAAGGTCCGCATGGAGAAGCACCCTGCGGCGCCGAGCTGGCGTTTGATCGGCACCGCCGCGGAAGGCACTTTTTGCCACAAGCCGTGCACCGTCTCGGGCGGAGGTAAGTCCGAGATCAGTAAGAGCCTCGTCGACGCGGTGATCTACGGGCCGATCTACGTGCAGAACTTCGAAGACGACATGGCGCAGGTGGAAGCCATCTTCAAGAAGGACTACACGCAGGCGCTACATCCGGAGCTACGCGCGTCGGTCGACAATTCACGTCCGTTGCTTTCGCGCGATCGCTCCTTGGGCTCGGTGATCAAGCTGCTCACGCCGAACCCGGTCGATTACACGCCCGAGTACAATGCTTGGCTCGAGAGCTTGCCGAACTACATTCGTGCGCTCGTGTTCGTGATCAAGCGCTTTCATCGGCCGGATTGGGGTGACGATTGGCGCAAGCACTTCACCGTCGACATCATCAACGGCGCGCCCGGTCACGAGCTCAAGCAAGACAAGCGCAAGCTGGTGGGCAGCTATTTGCGCATCGGTTTGCTAGCGAACGGTGCCTGGCGCACGTACAAGCTGCGACAAGATTTCATCGCAGCGGACAAAGTGCAGATGGAGGACGACATCACCGCGTCGGTGGTGGTTCCGGCGCGCGCTCTCTATGGCCTACCCTCCGAGTACGACGGGCATCCCAGCTTGAAGCTCAGTGAGAACTGCGAATTCAGGCTGTTTCAGCGGCCTGACGACGCCATTCATCCCGGCATCGACAAACAAACCGAAGAGGACATGTCAGGGCTGGGTCTGTTTTGTTCGAACTTTCAGCCCCTCGGCGCGAGCGATGCCAAAGCAATCGTGGAAGAGGTTTCGATGCACGACGCCTTTACGTCGCCGATGCGCGAGCACGTTTCGGCGAACGCTCGCCGCGGCAGCGGCTTCTCGATCTGCTCGGCGCGGCCGCGCCTGGTCGGAGGGAAGCCCAGCAAGAATCCACGCTACCTGCAGGTGCGCCCCGACGTCGTGAAGGTGCGTGATCGCTACTTGGCGGAAATGGGCGCGCGCCTGTATCGGCGCATTCCGGTGCCCGAGCCGGTGATCTTTCCGGTGATCAGCGTGCTCTCGGGTCGTCGTAACAATCCGCCGGACGGTGCCATCAAGCCGCTCTGCGTCTACAGCCCGATTCACTATCAAGAGCTGCCCGAGCTCTTCATGGACTACATCTGCTCGGTCACGGGCAAGTCGCCGAGCACGACCGGCGCCGGCACCGAAGGCGCGCTCACCAAGGGGCCGTTCAACGCGCTGTGCGCGACCGCCGATCTCAACAACGCACTCGTTTCGATGTTGATCACCGGCTACGCAGGCTTCAGCTCGGCGGCGGGCTTCATCGGGCCCAAGTTCCAAGTCGACCACGACATTAGCTTGCTGGTGCCGGAGGTCTGGTGCCGCATGTTCCCGCACGAACGCGATCCACAGCGGCTCATTGCTGAGGGCCACCTCGAACGGTTGGATGACATCAGTTTCGAGGGGCGCCAGGTGCTCGCCAGTCGCCTTGGCTATCGCATCACTGCGAAGTTCGTGCACACGTTCTTGGGTCGCGTGTTCGACAACCCAGCCGATGTGCTTACCGAAGAAATCCTCAAGCCAGAAACTCAGGACCTGCATGTATTCGTGGACGGCATCGACAACATCGTGGACGCGCAGCGTCGCGTCGCAGAGGCTTACTTCGCAGACGGCAGCGTCGACGACGCTTGCCCGCCGTTGCGCGCGCTGCTCCACATCATGGCGCACGGTCACTTCGAAGGAAAAGACGCACGTCACCCGGATGTGCGCGCGCTGTTCACCAGAGAAGGTCTGCTTGCGAGCGATTGGTACAAGGAGCGCCTCGCTTTGAAGCAAGAGCGCGATGTCGAGCTGTGGCGCCGCCACGTGCGCTCATTGAGCGAATTCTTGTCGCAACCAAGCCACCGAGACGAAGCCGCGCGGCTCGGCATCGCGGAGCGCTTGGCTCGAGCCAAATCCGAGCTCGAACGCGTGAGCGCGCCCGCGTACCTAGCCAGCCTCGAAGGCACGATTGGAGCCGACCCGGTGCACCGCGGCGCAGAAGTGCGCGTGATGGCCTCGCGCGGCTCGCGTGACACGCCGCAAGCGAACGCATTCACCAACTAGCCGCAAATCCACCGGCTTCCGGCGCGGCGCTGGTCCGACTGCGCACGAGCGAATAGTCTTCGCGGCGATGCAGACCAGTGAGTCGATCGCTCCTAGTGCGAGCGAGCCCAAGCCCGAGCTGGCGCCGGCCAGCCGCGTGACCTTCCCATTGAGTCGCTCGCGGGCGACGCTGCTCGCGCTGGCTTGCGGGGTGCTCTACTTCCTCGCGTTCCCCGGCATCGATCTGTGGCCCTTCGGGTTGGTTGCCCTGGTACCGCTGCGCATCGCCTTGATCGGTCAGACCCCACGTCGTGCCGCTTTCCTTGGTTGGGTGAGTGGCATGACGATGGTCACGCTCGGCTTCTACTGGATGCTGGACATGCTGCAGGCGTTCAGCGGCTTCTCGACGCCCATCTGCGTGTTCTTCGTGTTGGTGGTGAACGCTTTCACCGGCGGCCGCATGGCGCTCTTCGCATGGTTGTTCGTGCGCGGCGAACGCAACGGTTGGCCCAGCGGTCCCTGGTTTTTGCTGGCGTTCGTGGCGAGTGAGCTGACCTTCCCCGTTCTATTCTTTTGGTCGTTTGGTGGGGTTGCGCACCCGGCGACGCTGCTCACCCAAGTGGCGGAGCTCGGCGGCGTCTACTTGGTAGGGCTGGTATTTCTGGCCTTCAATTGGGCCGTGTCCGAGGCGCTGCTCGCCAGGTGGCGCGGCGAAAGGCTCGCTTGGCGACCGCTGTTGCCGTACGCGCTGGCGCCGCTGCTGGCCGCGATTTACGGAGCGGTGCGCATCCGGCAGGTTGATGCGCGCGCTGCTGCTGCGCCGCGTGGCGAGATCGGTGTGGTGCAAGCCAACATGGGGTTGATGGAAAAGCGCCAAGCCTACGAGCTCGGCTTGCTGAAACACGTGGAGCACACGGCCGCGTTGCAAGCTGAGAAGCCGCTCGATTTTGTATTGTGGAGCGAGACCTCGGTGATGCACGCCTTGCCCGCCGAGGACGCAGCTAGCGTCTTGCCGCGCTACTTCACGCGTCGGTTGGGAGTGCCGACGGTCTTCGGCGCCGTGCTCTTCGATCGCGTGAACGACGCACGCCAGCGCGCGTTCTACAACTCCGTGCTGCTCACCGACGCAAAGGGCGAAATTCGTGGGCGCTACGACAAGCAGGAGCTGGTGCCGTTCAGCGAACACATGCCGTTCGGCGAAGACTTCCCGGTGCTGTTCGAGATTTCACCGAACTCGAGCAACTTTCGCCGTGGTGCCAAGGCCGAACCGCTGGTGCTAGGTGAGCACCGCATCGCAGCCATGGTGTGCAATGACGACGTGAGCCCGTCGCTCGGCAATCGTTTGCTCGCGGATCCCGAAACGGATCTGCTCGTGAACCTCACCAACGACGCGTGGTTCGGCGATACCACCGAGCCCTGGATTCATCTTCACTTGGCGAAGTTCCGCGCCATCGAGCACCGTCGCTATTTCGTGCGCGCCACCAACAGCGGTGTGAGCGCGTTCATCGATCCAGTGGGTCGCGTGCTAGCGCAGACCAAGACCTTTACGGAGGAAACGCTGCGTCACGAAGTGCGCTGGCTGAAGGGGAGAACAGTGTACGAGTGGACAGGTGATTGGCTGTACTGGCTGGGGACTCTAATGGTATTCGTAGGTGCGTTTTTGAAACGAAGCCGCTTGGCTCCGCGCATTTCCTGAAGGTGCTTGCGTTTGTCGGTGCCATAGCGTAGAGAACCTGAGTCAATGCGTTCTGGCCGTTTTTACTTTTGGTTTGGCTACTGGCGCCCGCCTGAGCGGCGGCTAGGGCCGACCTGTTAACGCCAAAGTAAAAAGGTCGAACGAAATCGAGCCCCTGGTCGCCGCAAGGCACCGGGGGCTTTTTGCTTTTGGATCCCAGTCATGCGCGAAACCCAAAATCTCCGAGTCGTCGATACTGCCGTGTTGCAGAGCCCCAGCCAGATCCTCCAGGAAATCCCGCTCAGCGATCGAGCGGCGGAGCTGGTTTTTCAAGCGCGGCGCGAGCTCGAAGCCGTGCTGCACGGCCGTGATCGGCGCCGGTTGGTGATCGTTGGGCCCTGCTCGATTCACGACCCCGAGGCCGCGATTGATTATGCATGTCGTTTACGTGAGCTCCGCGAACGGGTCTCGGACGACTTATTGGTCGTCATGCGCGTGTACTTCGAGAAGCCCCGCACCACCGTTGGGTGGAAGGGCCTCATCAACGACCCCAACCTAGACGGGACCTTCGATATCCCGCGCGGGATCCGCGTGGCCCGCTCTTTGTTGCGCGATCTCGCCGAGATGGGCATGCCGTCCGCGACCGAGATGCTCGATCCCATCATTCCGCAGTACATAGCGGATCTGGTAACGTGGACGGCGATCGGTGCGCGCACGACCGAAAGCCAGACGCATCGCGAAATGGCGAGCGGCCTGTCGATGCCGGTCGGCTTCAAGAATGGAACCGACGGCGGACTCGGCGTTGCCATCAACGCCATGATCGCGGCCTCGCAGCCACACAGTTTCCTGGGCGTGGACGGCGAAGGTCGCGTCGGCGTGGTGCGCACCAGCGGCAATCCGCACACCCATTTGGTGCTGCGCGGTGGGAGCCGCGGGCCAAACTTCGGCGAGGCCGAGGTGGGCGCAGCCGTAAAGAAGCTGCAAGACGCCAAGGTCAATCCGCGGGTGCTGGTCGACTGCAGCCACGACAACAGTAGTAAGGATCCGTCGCGTCAGCCCGAAGTGCTCGAGGCTGTCGGCGCTCAGATGCGGGCTGGCTCCGAATACGTGCTCGGCGCGATGATCGAGAGCAACATCGTTGCCGGTCGGCAGGATTTGAAGGGCGACAAGCGTTCGCTCACCTACGGTCAGAGCATCACCGACGGCTGCGTCGACTTCGCTACGACGGAGCGCATGTTGGAGGGTTTTGCGCGCGACGCTAACCAGCGCAGCGCCGTAGTCAACGCGTGAGGCGAGCCGCGTGGGGCAGAACCACGCCTTCGCTCGTTCGGATCAAGATGCGAATTGGTGATAGGAGCCCCGCGCGTTGAACGCGCCCGTGAGAACAGAGAGCGCGTCGCCCCAAGCAGGTCTGACGGCGCGCTCGCTAGCGGCAACAGCGTTGGGCTTGCTCGCCTGCGCGCTCATCGTCGCAATTTCGGGTGTCTTCGACACGGCGAACAGTCTGATCGGCAATGAGGCGCTGCCGATTCCGGCGCTGTTGGTGGCAATTCCGCTGCTGTTCGCGGCGAGTTGGGTGGCGGCGCTGTCGCGCTTCAACTTGCTGAGCCGTGCGGAGCTGGTGTGCGTGCTGTTCGCGCTCTTGATTGGCACGCCGCTGATGTCGATGGGCTTCTGGCGCTATCAGCTGGCCGGCACCAGCACCATCGTGCGCCAGTCGGATTGGACCAAGTTCGAGGCGCTGCCCGACAAGCTGTGGCCGCACGGCGAAAACCTGCTCGCCCAGGCGCTCGTTTCGCCGCAAGCGCTCATCACGCATGGCGACGCGCAGGTGCGCGATGGCGTGGCCGCACTTTCGAACGATTCCACGGGCAGCGTTTCGTTGCGTCTACGTTTTGCGCTTTCGGAGCAGGCGCAGCCGTTGGCGAGCATCGTGCCAGGGCGCCCCTATTTGGTGAGCGCGTTGGTGCGCGCCGAAGCGCTGGCCGCCGATTCGACTTACTTCGTACGCGTCTACGCCGACGACCAAGCGAGCTACGTCCTCGAACCCATCGCCGGTCGGCAAGAGGCCAAGCGCACCCCGCTGTTACCGGATGGCTATGTGCGTGTTGGCTTCTACCCGCTGAGCCTTCCTTCTGCCAAGCGCAGCGTGAGCTTCGAGTTCGGGCTGCAAGGCAAAGGCAAGGCGCAGTTTCGCGATCTCAGGCTGTACGACGTGCGCGCCATCGAGGCGGCGTACAAAGGTTTCTCACGCGTCACGCGTGATGAATACCGCGCCCTGTCGCTCGCTGAACGCCAGGACACGTTGTTAGTGCCGGACTCCTGGTTCAGCGCCGACGGTCTGCGCTACGTCGCGGGCTTGGCATATCCGATTGCGGATTGGCGCGCACCGGTGCTCGCATTCGGCGCGTTTGCGCTACTGGTATTCGCCGCGTCGCTTGGCCTCGCGCTGGTGTATCGCAAGCAATGGCTCGAAAACGAGCGGTTCCCGCTGCCGATGGCGCGCGTGCTCCTGGTGTTGCTCGGAGCGAAAGAAGCGGACGGCGGCCTGGGGCCTCGGTTTTTCAGAAACAGCTGGTTGTGGCTTGGCTTCTCGCTCTCGGGCGCGTGGTGCGTCGCCAAGGTGCTCTACGGCTACTTCCCCAGCTTGCCGGATCTTCGCATCAACGTGAGCGTGAAGAGCTACCTGTCGGATCCGTTCTGGGGACACACCTGGGACAACACAGAGTTCCAGGTGGTTGCTGTGTTTCTGGGGCTCGGGCTGTTCATGGAGCTCAACGTCTTGTTGAGCTTGGTGCTCGGCTTCCTGGCGTTTCGAATGCAGTACTGGCTCGGGCAATCACAAGGTCTCAGCGGCGATCAGGATTTTCCTTATTTTTCGCAGCAAATGTTGGGTGCTTACCTGGCGTACGCGCTGCTTTTGGTGATCGCCACGCGGCGCCACCTGGCCGAGTGCTTGCGTTCGGCGCTGCGCCGTGGGCCCGCCTCGCAAGAGGTATGGGTGCAGCGCGTCGGGCTCGGTATGTTCGTGCTGGCATTGCTCGGGTTTGCCTCGTGGGGAACGTGGCTAGGCGTGCCTCTGCACAGCGTCGCTCTGCTTTCGGGGCAGGTCGTGTTGATGGCTTTCGTCACGCAGAAGTTTCGCGCCGAGTGCGGGCTGCCGTTTTCGGCGCACAACCATCCGCTCGGCGGTTCCGGAAGTTACAACGCGCCGCTCGAGGCCATGCTGCTGGTTCCATTGCTCGGCGGTATGGCTGCCTTCGGCGGTACTTCGGTGCTGAGCATGTCGCTGATCACGGCGGTAGTGCTTCCGTACGGCTTCTTTTTGGTTCCGGGGCTTCAGGTAGAGCTGCTCGAACTCGGGCGGCGTTTTCACGTGAAGACATCGCACTTGGTTCTTACCGTGTTCATCGCTGTGATTGGCGCGATTGTTATTGGGGGGTGGGTGTACCTCACGTCGGCGTACGGCTTCGGTGCTGCCAAGTTCCCCGGTGTTTCTGATTTCGGCGATCGTATCGGCGCGTTCCGCTTATTCAACTCGGAGTACGCGGCTGCGCAGTCGGCCATGAGCGCGGCGGCCAGCGGGAGCGCCCCTGCGGCGAACGCCGCACTCAGTGCGGGCCGGCTGATTGCGCTCGGGTTTGGCGCTCTCGGCGCAACCGTCATCACCTTGCTGCGTCAGTGGTTTCCCGGCTTTTGGTTTCATCCGGTTGGCTTCTTGGTAGGGCCTTCTCACATGATGCAGGGCGTGTGGGGTTCATTGTTGGTGGCCTATTTGATCCGCCTCAGCGTTTTGCGTTTGGGCGGCGCCAGCACGGTTCGCGAGAAGCTAGTGCCCGCCGCAGCCGGCATCTTCTTCGGAGCGGTTTCGGTTCACGCGCTCTACATGCTTTTGAACGCGTATTGGTTCTTCTTCAGCAAGGGCAACGTGAAGTTCGGTGGTGTCCTGTGACATGACCAGCGCAGCCAAACCCGAAAAACAATCTGCCCCATCGCCGCGTGCGCTCTTCACGCTCGTCTTCATGGCGGGCTGCCTCTTGATAGGCTTCGTTTGGTGCTCGTTGTTCGTGCGGGTATTTGCGCCCGAACGGCGTGCTGCAGCGCCTCCACCTGCTGCGAGCTTCGACGCGCAACCCGCGCTGGCCTGGTTACGGCCTGATGCGGTCGCCGCCGAGCAACAAAAGATCCTGGCGCTCGGCTCACGCTACCTGGGCCATCCCGGCATGTACGCAGCGGAGGAGCTGGTTCGCGCACGCTTCCGCGAACTCGGCCTCGAGCTCTTCGAGCAAACAGCACACACGGTAGTGCCTCACACGGCACGCCGTGAAATCTTGAGCGAGCCCTCCCTGGAGCCGCTCCTGGATGTCGACGTGTATCCCTTCATGCCGAACCACCTACAACCGGTGGTCACGCGTGCGGAGGGCGTCAGCGGCGAACTCGTCTTGCTCGATCGCGAGACGTTGGCCAATCGGCACGATTTTCATGATGTGATCGGCGTGATCGACGCTGGCGCCAACGTGGACCCAAGCTACGCGTATCAGTGGGCGCGCTACGCTGGGCTCGGCCTCAAGGCGATCCTGATCGCGCACCGTAACGGAATCGAAAGCCTCGATATCGGCACCATCACCAAGCAAGCCAGGGAGCAATCGAGCGGGCTGGTGTCGAGCGTGCCCGTCAACTTCGTGCGCCTTGCGGCCACGCCCGAAGTGTTCGCACATCTGGGCGAGCGCGTGCGGGTGCGCGTACGCGTCGACTTCGTCGAACGCGCCAATCGCACCCTGTTCGGTGTTCTGCGAGCCAAGCAGCGCGCTGACGAAGCCATCGTCGTGTACGCGCCGTACGACACGCCGGCGGTGTTGCCCGATTTGGCGCCCGGCGCGATCCCAGCGGTGAACCTCGCGTATCTCTTGAACCTGGCCCGCGCGTTGGCTGCCAGTCGTGACACGTTGACGCGCGATGTGGTCTTCGTTGCCAGCGGCTCGAGCGTGATGGGCGAAGATGGCCTGAACGAGCTCCTGCGCGTGCTCTCCTTCAACACCTTCGCGAGCCGCTCGAATCGTTTGTTCGATGCCTTTGCCCCGTTCGAGCGTGATCAGAGCAAGGCTGTGCAGGGCGCTTCGTCAGTGCTGGCCACGCGCCTTGCGCCCCTCGAACGAACACAAAGCGAAAATGCGGCGCGCCTCGAAAGCGTGCGCGCCGTGTTGAGCGCCTTCTCGAAGCCCGAGTTTTTGCAGCAAGCGGCGCCAACACGCGCAGCGCTGGCCGCGCTGAAAGACGAAGCACGTCGCTTTTTCGATTCCGAATTTCAGTACGTACTCAATACTGTCGTCTTCGAGCGACAGGAACCGGTGCTACAGGCGAAGCTAGAACTCGAGCGCCGGCGCGATAGCTCCGCAGATTCTCCGCAGTTTCGTCGCTATCTCGCGTTGCGCCAGGCCCTCGACCGCGCCAATTCCGCGGCGGGCTCCCCAGCGCCAGTACTGCTCGCAAACAATCTCGCTTTCGTGCGCGACGCGCACATCCGCGAGCGCGCCAAAGCTCGTTTCGAGGAGCTCTTGGCGCACCACCAGCAGCGGGCTCACGATTTGGCGCAAGACCGAAGCGTTGCCGAATACTTCTCGCGTTATCGAGAATTCGCGCTGCTGCGCCCGCACTTCACACCGGACGTCGACGCCGCCGCGAAATCCGAAGTGATAACGCTGCACGCTCAGAGCGCGCGTGAGACGCAGAGCGTCGATCTTCTACTGCAGGCAACCGCACGCAAGCTGGGTCTCGAAGGCGAGCGCTTTCATGTCGAGCCAATCGCGCAGAACCCCGGCACACAGCTCAAGATTATCGAGAACAATTGCGACCCCGCGCCGCGCAGTTACTACCAGATGCTGTACAGCACTGGTTATCAGGTCTACGGCCTAGTGAACCTGAACCGCCAAGCGGCGTATCAGCAGTGGGCTTCGCCTGTGGTCGCGCCGTTCATGACGCAGCTGGGAACGCTGTCTGGCTCGTTTGCTGCGACGGGCCAGCTCTTGCTCGAGCTCGCGCACGGCAGCGGGCTCATCGGCAGTCCTCAGGGCTACCCTTGGCAACGCAAGTCGTTCGGCGGAAAAGTACTCGTTTCGAACATTGGTCAATCGGTGGTGCCGAGCTACCCGCTGGCGCACGCGGTGCTCGCGGCGCGATCAGTCGACAAGAAGGAGGCGTATAGCCAACCCGGCTTTTGGGAAAACCCGCTCTACATGGCGGACCCATACGGCCGCTTCGAGAAACCCGAGCAAGCCGCGGATTTCGGCGTTTGGTGGCGTATGTACTCAGACGGCTACGCCTATACACCGCTGGCAGTCGGCTACGACGCAGACGGCTTCATCGCCTACATGAAGGACGAGGGCGAGGAGAGTCAACGACTGTTCCGTTCGATGATGGTGCCGCTCACGAATGAGCAACTAGTGAAAAACGTGAGCATCGTCACGTTCCGCGCTGCGCCGATGACGATCGTCGATCTCACGAATCCGCAGAACTTCAAGGACTACTCCGGCGTGCAAATGCTCACGACGGAGGGCCTGACGCCCTTCGCCAAAAAATGTGAATTCCAGGGCCTCGGTTTCATCACTACGTTCCTGCCGCCCGATCGACGCGCCGATATCCTCCTGCAGTCGAGCCGCCCCGATAACGAATACGTCAAAGAAACGCGCGCGTTTTTGATCGGCCCACCACCGCAAAAAAGGGGGGCGCCGCGCGAAATCGAAGGCGAAGGCTATCTGGTTGCCGATCATCCGATCCTGCTCGATGTGCCATTCGAAGCCGCAACGTCCATGTTGCGCGTGAACGGGCAGCGGCTCGATCTGCAAAACCGCTTCGGCATGGCAGACGAGCGCACCAACTCGTACCACGAGCGCACGCGCCAGCTCTTGAACGAAGCCAAAAAGCCCGAGCTGACCAATCGCGAAGCCGTGCTGAAGGCGCGCGACGCCGTGAGCTACGCCGGCTTGAACCACCCGGTGCTGCGCGAGTCCGTGTTCGAGGCGGTCGTCGGCATTCTTTGGTACCTGGGTCTCTTGGTGCCCTTCGTCTTCTTCGCCGAGAAGCTCATCTTCTGTTACGCCGATGTGCGCCGCCAGCTAGCCGCCGAGCTCGTGATCTTTCTGGTCGTGTTTGGCTTGCTCCGGCTGCTGCACCCGGCATTTCAGATGGTGCGCTCCAGCTTGATGATCTTGCTGGGCTTCGTGATTGTATTGATCGCGACGGGCATCACTTTGATCTTCACCAGCAAGGCGCGTGAGAATCTGGCCGAGCTGCGCAAGCGCCAGGGCCGCGTGGAGGGCGCGGAGGTCAACACGTTGGGTGTCATCGCCTCATCGTTCCTGGTGGGCCTCAACAATATGCATCGGCGTCGCGTGCGCACCGGGCTCACCTGCGCAACTTTGGTGCTGCTCACGTTCGTGATGATTTGCTTTACCTCCACGCAAAACGATGTGGTGGACGAGACCGTCACCGTCGGGCGCGCCGAATACCAAGGTTTGCTGAGCAAACACGAGAACTTCGGTCCGCTCAGCGAGAGCGAGCTCTTCGCGTTGAAGAGCAAGTTCGGCGACCGCTTCAGCGTGAATGAGCGGCGTTTTCTCACTGGCGAACGCGACTGGAACGAGCGCAAACGCGTGACGCCGCGCATCCAAGTGAACGCGCGTGGCAACGGGGACGCCCGCAGCGCGACCATCAACTCGATCATGCGCCTCTCCGCGGACGAGCCGCTGCGTAACAAGCTGCGCTTTCTCACTCAGCGGGCTTGGTTCAGCGCCGAGCAGGCTCGCGACGAGAGCAGCCCAGCACCCCTAATGCTTCCGGACAAGCTCGCGGAGCGCCTCGGCATTGTCGCAGCCGCCGTCGACGCGAGCGAGGTCCACGTCGATATCAATGGCACACGCTTCCGCGTATGGAGCATCTTCGAAGCCGAATCGCTGGACGCGCTGCGCGATTTGGATGGGCGCGATCTGCTGCCGTACGACATGGAGCGCGTCGCCAACGTCGACGAATCCGCCGATAATCAATTTCTCGTGCCCGATGATTCACCGCGTGTGCCAGCGGAACGCGTGTTATTGGCTCCGCTGCGCGATTTGAAGCTCGGCAACATCGCATTCTCGCGCGATGTCGTCGCCAGCGTTGCCATCGACATGAGTCGAGCCGGCTTCCGTCAGGCCAAGCAAGAAATCGAAGCCCATCTCGAGAAAACCGCGCTCCCCGCGAGCTTCGGGCTCGACGGCGTCGCGTACCGCGGCTTACGCACGCGCAAGCTCACGCTGGCCGGTTTGCTCGACTTGCTGGTGCCGTTGCTGCTCGCCGGGCTCACGGTGCTGAACACCATGCGCGGCTCCGTGTACGAGCGTAAAGGTGAGATCTACGTGTACAACGCGGTTGGCATTGCGCCTCGCTACATCCTGGCAATGTTCTTTGCCGAGGCGTTCGTCTACGCGGTCGTCGGATCCGTGCTCGGCTACATCTTGAGTCAAGGCACTGGGCGTGTGCTGACGGCGCTCGGCTACACCGGTGGGCTGAATATGACGTTCACGTCGCTCGCCACCATCTATGCGTCGCTAGCGATTGTGGCGGCCGTCTTCGTCTCGACGTGGTTCCCAGCTCGCTCGGCCATGGAGATCGCGGCGCCTGCCGAAGACAGCGGTTGGTCGTTGCCGGCTCCGGACGGTGACGTGCTTGCCTTCGATTTGCCGTTCAACTTCCGCGCGCGTGACCGTTTGGCGGTGCTGGCATTCTTCGAGCGATGGCTGAAGGAACACGGGGAGGGCAGCGCCGGCCCGTTTTTCGCCAGCATTCCGGCGCTTGCCATCGCAAACGAGCCCGACCCGGTGAACCAAGGCGCCGTGCCCGAAATGCAATTGATGGTTTGGCTGAAGCCCCTCGACCTGGCCGTGTCGCAGTCACTCGCCATTTCGACGCCGACCGACGCCGAAACCGGTGAGTTCAAAGCTCGCCTCGTACTCACGCGCCAATCGGGTACACGCGAGGCGTGGCTGCGCTTGAACCAGAGCTTCGTGGCCACGCTACGGCGCCACTTCTTGCACTGGCGCGCCGTGCCCAATGCGGACCGAGACGCGCTTTTCGTGGAAGCCAAAGCTGCCTTGCAAGCACGTTATCCAGAGTGGGCTCGCGCGGCGGAGGCGATCAGCTGATGGGCAAACCCGCCGAGAACGACATCGAGCACTACCGCACGCTGATCGAAGTGCCGCGCACCTTCTCGGAAGGTTTCGGCTGGACCACGGTGCTCGGCATCGTGTTTTCGGGTCTCGTGATGATGCCCGGAGGCATTTACCTGGGCTTGATGACCGGCACTGGCATCGGCAGTGTCGCATCGTGGGTGACGTTGATTCTGTTCATGGAGATCGCGCGGCGCGCGTTTCGTCCGCTATCGAAGCAGAACCTGGTCGTGCTGCTGCATGCCGCCACGGTGATGATGGCGGCCTACCTGATGTTTCCAGGTGGGCCCTTTGGGCAGCTGGTGTTTCGCGCTTACTTGGTGGGATCCGAAGCCGTGCGCGACGCCGGCATGGCCGGCGCATTTCCCAGCTGGTTTGCGCCCGCGCCGGCCAGCGCCGCCATCGCCGAGCGCGCTCTTTTGCACCGCGATTGGCTAGTGCCAGCCATCATCGTTGCGTTCATGGCCGTGATCGCGGTCGTGCAGCGCTACACGCTCGGCTACTTCTTCTTTCGCCTCACCTCCGACGTCGAGCGTTTGCCCTACCCGCTCGCGTCCGTGAATGCGCTCGGCACCACCGCCCTCGCTGATTTGGAAGCACCAGCGCCTGCAGACAATGGCGCCGCTTCGCCGAACGCAGAACGTCCGGGTGAGCGCCGGCGTGTGTTCTCGCTCGGCGCGGTGCTCGGCCTCGTTTACGGATTCGTGATGGTGGGCGTGCCGACGCTCTCTGGTTTGTTCCTGAGTCAGCCGTTTTATATCATCCCACAGCCGTTCATCGACGCCACCACGGTTACCGAATCGCTGTTGCCATCGACTCCGCTCGGCGTGACTCTCGACTTGGCGGTGGTGTTCATGGGCTTCGTGCTGCCGTTCTGGACGGTGGTTGGCACCTTCGTGGCCATGCTGCTCACGTTGGCATTGAACCCGCTGCTCTATCACTTCGGCGTGCTGCACACCTGGCAGCCAGGCATGGACACCGTGAACACGGCGTTCTCCAACAACGTTGATTTTTGGCTGAGTTTCAGCATCGGAACGGGTCTCGGGCTGTCGCTCGTCAGCGTGTTCAACACCGTGCGCGACATCCGCCGTCGCGTCTCCGAAGTTCGCGCGGCGGCTCGTGAGCAGAAGCGCCAAATCGGATCGTTCTGGGGCACGCCGCCCGAAGGTCGCGGGGACTACTCGCCCTGGGTGGCACTCGGCATCTACATGCTCACCGCCGCGCTCGTCGTGGGTGTTTGCATGTGGCTCTTGCCGCTGACGGCCGGCGTGGTGTTCTTCTTGGTCTTCTTTGCGTTCTTGTACAGCCCGTTCATCGCCTACGTGAACGCACGCTTGCTGGGGCTCGCGGGGCAGGGCTTCGACATTCCGTATGTACGTGAAGGCGCCTTTTTGCTTTCGGGCGCACGCGGCCTCGGCATTTGGCTCGCGCCGATTCCGTCTGAAAACTACGGCTGGCAGGCGCAGGCGTTTCGCGTGAACGAGCTCGTGGGTGTGCGCTTCTGGTCGTTGGTGAAGACCGAGCTCGTCGTGGTGCCGGTGCTGTTCGTGCTGTCCCTTTTGTTCTGGGCTTTCATCTGGAAAGCCGACGCGGTGCCGTCTGCGATGTTCCCGTGGGCGCAGGTGAACTGGGAGCTCGCGGCCAAAAATTCCGTGCTGCTCTACAGCTCGACCTTCGTTCCGCCTGGCTCTACCGAAGCGGCGGCGAGCGTCGCGCAAAGCGAGTTCATGAAGGCGATGCACCCGACTGCGATGGCCGGTGGCTTTGCGGGCGCGCTGGGAGCTTTCGCGTTGGTGAGCGCGCTTGGCTTGCCGGTGGTGTTCTACTACGGCTTGTTCCGCGGCTTCGGTCAGCTGCCGCACTACATGCTGCTCGAAATCGTTGGCGCCGTGCTTGCGCGTCGTTTCCTACACAAACGTTTTGGCAAAGAGCGGTTCCTTAGGCTCGCGCCCATCTTGCTCGCGGGCTATCTCACCGGGGTCGGCCTGATTGGCATGGCCACCATTGCCCTGCGTCTGATCAAATCCGCCGTTTCGGCAGCTCCATTCTGATGGCTCACCTCGTCACGCTCTCAGCCCAGCTACCCGGCGCAGCGCGCATTGTGTGCAGGTACCGCTTCGCTTCGGCGAGGATCCACGCGTGAGCGCCGCGATTCCCAATCAAGTGCGTTTGCCGCTGCGCGTCGCAGTTGGTGTCGTGGCGCAAGGCATTCGCATTCGGCTCGGGCGCTCGCTGGTTACGATTACGGGGGTGGTGCTGGGGGTGGCGTTCCTCACTTCGATTATCAGTGCCCAGGCTTTGCGTCGCAGTGTGGCCGCGGAGGATCGCTTGCGCGAAGCGGCCAGTCGCGCTTACGGCTACCTTGCAGCGGAGACTGGGCCCGTCTTCGGTAAAAAGCTTGGCTTAGTTTTCGTTTCCGCGCCGTCGCCCGTCGAGTCACGTTTGCTCTCACGACTCGAACGTGAAGGTGTTGCCGAGCTGCGTGTCTTTGGCGCTCCCTCGGTTGGCGAAGCGCTCGACACTTTGCAGCCGCGTCGGGTGCAAACTTCGCGCGAGCTCGGCGCAGACGCCAGCGCCATTTTGATCGTGGGTAGTGGCGCACTTCCGAGTTTAGATTTCGAAGCAGCGTTCAGCACTGCGCGTCAACGAGTGCTTGCACTGAGCAACGAGCGAGCGCCGGTTTTGGACGCTCCGAGCGGCGTGCAACGTGTGCAGCTGGCGCGACCGTTGCCGGCCGAGGAGCGCGCGCGGCTCGCCGAAGCCGAGCGGCGTGAGCACTTTCGCGGCCTGTGGATCATCGCGATTTCGTTGCTGGTCACCGTGATTGGCATCGCCAACTCCATGTTGATGAGCGTCACCGAGCGCTTCCGCGACATCGGGACGATGAAGTGCCTGGGCGCCGAATCGGGCTTCATTCGTCGGATCTTTTTGATCGAAGCTTCATTCATGGGGGTGGTGGGGGGCGCACTGGGTGTGCTGCTCGGCAACGTGTTCGCGTGGGGGCTCACCCTGGCTGTGTACGGGCCGCGGCTCACTCTCCACGCCAGCGCCGAGCAGCTGGGTTCGCTCGCCGTGGGCGGCTTGGTATCGCTGCTTCTCGGCGTCGCGCTCTCCGTGCTGGCGTCGTTGTATCCAGCCCAATTCGCCGCGCGCATGGTGCCCGCGGCGGCGCTGCGCTCGAACGTGTGAGGTGCCATGAGCGACTCGGATCCGTCGAGCACTGCTAGCGACCCCGCGCGGGAACGCTTTTTAAACCTGTTTCGCGCGCCGACCGGCGACGACCGCCCGCGCGTGATTCGCGCCGTTGACGTACACAAGGTTTACACCTCAGGTACGCAGAAAACGCACGCGCTGCGCGGCGTCTCGCTCGAGGTCGTGCGTGGCGAATACTTGTCCATCATGGGCCCCTCCGGCTCCGGCAAGAGCACGCTGTTCAACATGATCGGCGCACTGCAAAAGCCGACGTCCGGCAAGGTTTACATCGATCAGGTCGACATCGCCCAGCTCGATCACAACGAGCTCTCGTGGTTGCGTTGCCGCAAGGTGGGCTACGTCTTTCAGACCTACAACCTGATCCAAGTCATGACCTGCCTCGAAAACGTGATGCTGCCGATGGCATTCGCCGGTATGGAGCCCGAACCAGCGCGTGAAAAAGCCGTTTCGGTGCTGAAAATGGTCGGGCTTGGGCACCGCGTGCTGCACAAACCCGGCGAGCTGTCCGGCGGCCAGCAACAGCGCGTCGCCATCGCACGCGCTCTCGCCAACAGCCCTGAAGTCGTGCTCGCTGACGAGCCCACCGCGAACCTAGATCAGCGCACTGGCCAAGAGATGATCGAGCTTTTCGATGAGCTCAAGCGCACGCTCGGCGTCACCGTGATTTCGGCTACCCACGATCTCAAGATGCTGAAAAAGTCCGATCGCATCTTGTGGATCGAAGATGGGCGCATCGTGCGTGACGCGTGCCCCTCTGAAGTCGACTTCGACGCGCAGGAGTTCCATTGAGCGAGCCCAGCGCCGAAGAAGCCATCATCCGCGCCGACGGCGTGAAGAAGCTGTACCGCCTCGGCGACGAAGAGGTGTGGGCGCTGAAAGGCGTCTCGCTCAGCATCGCGCGCGCTGAGTTCGTCTCCATCATGGGCCCTTCCGGCTCCGGCAAGAGCACGCTGTTCAATCAGCTGGGCGCGCTCGATCGTCCCACCGAAGGCCGCGTGTATTTCGATGGTCAGTCCGTGTTCGAGCTGAGCGAGTCGCAGCAAGCTTGGTTTCGCTGCCACAAAGTCGGCTACATCTTTCAAACCTTCAATCTCATTCCGGTAATGAGCGCGCTGCAAAACGTAGCGCTCCCGCTGATTCTCGCCGGTGAAAGCGAAGTTGCCGCGAAGCGTCGCGCGCAGGAAATTCTGGAGCGCGTGGGTCTCGGCCACCGCCTCGAGCACAAGCCGTTCGAACTCTCGGGCGGTCAGCAGCAACGCGTCGCCGTTGCGCGCGCACTCGGCAACCGGCCCGCAGTTGTGCTCGCCGACGAACCCACCGGCAACCTCGACACCAAGACCGGCAGCGAAATCGTGGCGCTACTCGCCGAACTCAACGAAGCAGACGACGTGACCATCGTCTGCTCCACTCACGATCCGAAAGTACTGGCGCGCTCCAGCCGCGTCTTCTGGATTGAGGATGGGCGCTTGGTGAAAGAAACGACACGCGAGCAATTTCGCCTCGACGAAATGGCCGCAGATCGCCTGGGACGCTCGTGATCGGCAGCGCACTGAAGTCACGCCTCAGCTGGCCGTTCTGTATGAACGCGGTCAGCCTCCTGAAGTCAGACTGGAATCGGTCCCAGAAGCGGTGGCGCTGACGAATCCTGCTATAGAAAGCGGCGTCGCTTGAGGCCTCCACCTTCGTCCGAGCTTGGTCAAAGTCAGCTGCTGCGACGTTTGTTCGCGCTGAGCGCGCACTACCGCAGCGATTGCTTGCAGGTGTTTGGCTACCAAGTAGTCCTGTTGGTGCTCGGCGTGACCGGCTTGGGCCTGACCGGGCTCGCGATCGACGTCACACGCCATGCGCTGGATACGACCACGCCCGCGCCGCGTTGGCCCTTTGGTTTCGTGCCCGGCGGTGACTGGACGCCGAGCTACGCGCTTTTCGTGATTGGCGCGCTGGTGCTCGGCATGGCCGCGGCGCGCGCGATTCTGAACTACAGCTACGCGGTCGCCGTCGGTCGCTTGATTCACTTGAAGCTCGTGCCCGAGCTGCGCACGCGCGTGTTCGACAAGCTGCAGCGCTTGAGCTTTCGCTTCTTCGACGAAAACGCCAGTGGATCGATCATCAATCGTGTGACCTCCGACGTGCAGTCGGTGCGCTCGTTCGTCGATGGCGTGCTGCTGCAGGGAGCGATCATGTTACTCTCGCTCAGCGTGTACATGGTCTACATGTTGCGCACGCACGCCGGTTTGACGTTGGCGAGCCTGGCGCTCACGCCTTTGATTTGGATTTTGACGACGCGCTTCTCACGCTGGGCGCGGCCAGCCTACGCCAAAAGCCGTGAGCTCTCGGACGAGATGGTGCTGGCGATGTCCGAAGGGGTGCACGGCATTCAGGTGACGAAGGTGTTCGGGCGCGAGCCGGAGGAGCTCGCGCGCTTTCGCAACAAGAACCACGCCGTGCTGGAGCAGCAGCAAGAGATCTTTCGGCGCGTGAGTCGCTTTGGCCCGACGGTGCAGTTCATCACGCACTCGAACGTGGCCGTGCTTCTGATTTATGGCGGCTACTTGGTGGCCAAGGCGCAGCTTTCTATCGGTGACTTGGTGGTGTTTGCGGGCCTGCTGCAGCAATTCTCGGCGCAGATTTCGAGCATGGCGGGCATCATCAACACCTTGCAGCAGAGCCTGACGGGCGCGCGGCGAGTGTTCGAAGTGCTGGACGCGCCGCTCGAGGTGGAGAGCCCGCCGGAGCCGCGCGTGCTGCCACGCGTCGAAGGGCGTATTCGCTTCGAGCACGTCTCCTTCGCCTACGAAGAGGGGGACGACGTGCTGCGCGACATCGACTTCGAGGTGGCGCCCGGGCGCTGCGTCGCCATCTTGGGTTTGACCGGCGCCGGCAAGAGCACGCTGCTCAGCTTGATTCCGCGTTTCTACGACGCGAGCCGGGGGCGCATCCTGATCGACGACGTGGAGGTGAAGCAGCTCGACCTCGACTTCCTGCGCAAGAACATCGGGCTCGTATTTCAGGAGAGCTTGCTATTTCGCAACACGGTCGCGCAAAACATTGCCTTCGGGCACCCCGAAGCCAGCCGGGAAGCCATCGAGCACGCCGCGCGCATTGCTGGCGCCGATGAGTTCATTCGCGAGCTGCCTCAAGGCTACGACACCGTGCTCGAGGAGGCCGCCGTGAATCTTTCGGGCGGCCAACGCCAGCGCATCGCCATCGCGCGTGCCCTGTTGCTCGAACCGCGCATTTTGCTGCTAGACGACCCGACCACCGCGATCGATCCCGAAACAGAGCGCGAAGTGCTGTCGGCCATGGATAGCGCGATGGAAGGACGCACCACCTTGGTAGTGGCGAACCGCCTTTCCACGCTTAGGCGTGCCGATGAAATCTTGGTTTTGAATGATGGGCGCATCGTGGAGCGAGGCACACATGCCGAATTGATGGCCGAGCGCGGCGTGTACTTCCGCGCCGCGTCGTTGCAGGCCGCCGACAACGAGAGCTTGCAGCTTTTGAACGCATTGGAAGAGGCGCACGCATGAGGAAGAGCTCGCCGCCCTCCGAGGCGCAGCAACGCCCGCTGGACTTTCAAATCATCCGGCGCCTTTTGGGTTTCACACAGGCGTATTCGCGTTTGCGCAACATGCTGGTGTTGTTGGTGCTTGCGCGCGCCATTCAGTTGCCGCTCGTCACCTGGGGCACGGCGCGCGTGATCAGCGGCCCCATCGCGCGCCACGACATAGCAGGCACGCTGCTGGGTGTAGCCGCGTTGATCGCGTTCGCCGGCTTCACGGAGTTCTGCTTCGTGTATCGTTCGCGCTTCGCGCTGCAGCTCGGCGAAGCCGTGGTGCACGATCTGCGGAACCGGATCTATGCACACTTGTTGCGCCAGCCGATGAGCTTCTTCAAGCGTACGCAGGTGGGGCGCCTGATCGGCCGCATTACCTCCGACGTGGACGTGGTGCGCGTCGGCGTGCAAGACGTGGCGTTCGTCACGGTGGTGCAGCTCGGCAACCTGATCGTGTCGGCGCTGTTGATGGCCTACTACGACTTCAAGTTGTTCTTGGTCGTTTTGGCGATGGCGCCGATCCTTTGGTACGTCGTCGGCTACTTTCGAAGCAAGTTGAGCCTCGCGTACCGCGCGCAGCAGGAGAGCTTCAGCCGCGTGACAGCGACGCTGGCCGAGGCGGTCAACGGCATCCGGGAGATTCAAGGCTTCGTGCGTCAGAACGTGAACGGCGGCTTGTTCGGGCAGCTCGTCTACGATCACTCGCGGTACAACATGGGTGCGGCGCGACAGGGCGCGGTGTTCGGGCCGCTGCTCGAGTTCAATGGGCAGCTGTTCCTCGCGATTCTGCTGGTAGCGGGCGGCTACCAGGCGCTCATGCACGAGGTGCGGCTCGAAGCGCTGATTCAGTTCTTCTTCCTGTCCAACGCTCTGTTCGCGGCGATTCCGAATATTGGAAACCAGTACAATCAGGCGCTCACTGCCATGGCTGGCGCCGAGCGTGTGTTCGCGCTGCTCGATACCGAGCCGGAGTGGCAAGACAGCGACGACGCGCACGAGCTGCCAGGGCTGAAGGGCAAAGTAGAGCTCAAAGACTTGAGCTTCGAGTACCAGCCGGGTCGCCCAGTGCTGCACAAGCTCAACCTGCGCGTCGAAGCCGGTCAAACATTGGCGCTCGTGGGTCACACCGGCTCGGGCAAGAGCACGATCGTGAACCTGGTCGCGAAGCTGCTCTTGCCTACCAGCGGGCAACTGTTCATCGACGGTCGTGAAATCCGCACGATTTCCGGCCCTTCGTTGCACGCCCAAATCGCCTGCGTAACGCAGGAGAACTTCCTTTTCAAAGGCAGCGTGCTCGAGAACATTCGCGTGGGTCGCTCGGACGCAACCGACGAGGATGTGCGGCGCGCGCTCGTGGCGCTCGACGTGATGGACTTGATCAACGACTTGCCGCGTGGGCTCGCGACGCAGGTCGGTGAAAAGGGCGCTGGGCTATCGCTCGGTCAGCGCCAAGTCGTTTGCTTTGCGCGCGCCATGCTGCGCGATCCCAAGATCTTGCTGCTCGATGAAGCCACGAGCTCTGTCGACACCATGACCGAAGCGCGAATTCAGGAAGCGTTGTTACGTTTGCTGGCGGGAAGAACCAGCATCGTAGTTGCGCATCGCCTCAGTACGATTCGTCACGCATCGCAAGTGGTCGTGCTCGATCACGGCCGCATCATCGAGCGCGGTACGCACGCGGAGCTGCTCGCGAACATGGGCAAATACGCTCACATGTACCGGCAGTTCGTGAGCGCGCTCGATCCCGTGGAAGCGCGCAGCGCGTGAGCACAGGCTAGCTAAGCCGGCGAGATTCGTCGGGCTTTTTGGCGGCGCCGCACGGCGGGGGCCAACAACCCCAATAACTAAACAAAGTTGTAGGGCGCTTCGAATCGGAAAGATCGGCTCAATTTTCATGGGCCGTTCCAGCCCTCCCAAACCACTTGCTCTCTGGCTCCGCGCCAAAGAGGTAACCGATGCAAGGGATGCAAGGCGTTCAGGGAAAAGTCGATAGTCGCGCGATGCGTGAGATCAACCGTTCCATCGTGCTCGACATCATCCGTCGGGGCGGCAAGGTGTCGCGCACCGATTTGGCGAAGCGCTCGGCGCTGACCAAGCCAACCGTGTCCGCCATCGTCGAAGATCTTCTCGCTCGCGGCATCGTTCAAGAGGTCGGCTACGGGAAAACCGTAGGCGGCGGTGGCCGGCGCGCCCGCTTACTCGAGTTCAATGACGCTTCCGCAGCGTACCTCGGATTGCGCTTTGGTGTTCGCACTACCGCGATTGGTGTGGCCGACGCGCGCGGTGGCTTGCGCGCAGTGCGTGAGATCCAGAGCTCGCCGTCGGACCCAGAGCGCGGCATTCAAGATGCGCTCGCCGTCGTCGATAGCTTGTTGGAGGAAGCCAACGTTCCGCGTGAACGTTTGCAAGCGGCCGGCGTTGCGATCCCGGGTTTGGTTTCGCAGAGCACCGGCATCGTGGAGCTCGCACCGAACCTGCATTGGAAGCAGGTGCCTGTGCGCAACATCGTGCGGCAGAGCTTGGGGTTACCCGTCGCCGTCGTGAACGATACCCACGCGGGCGCCTTGGCCGAGGCGCGTTGCGGTGCGGCGCGCGGCGTGCGCTCTTTCGTTTGGGTTTACGTGGGTACGGGCGTCGGCGCAGGCATCGTAATCGACGGCCAAGTGTTCCAGGGTCACGCCGGGTTCAGCGGAGAGATTGGTCATTGCCCGGTCGTTGCCGAAGGCCCCGTGTGCAGCTGTGGCTTGCGTGGTTGCCTCGAAGCCGTTGCTTCTGGTTGGGCCATCAATCGTTCGGCCGAAGCGGCCGTGGCACGCGGTGACACGACGTTGCTCGCAGATCCGGCTTGCGCTCGTGACGCGCGCTCGGTCGCCGAAGCTGCTCGCGCCGGCGACGCGATTGCGCAACGCATCTTGGCGGACGTCGGCGGTTACATCGGCATGGGGATCTCCACGCTGGTGAACCTGCTCGATCCGGAGATGGTCGTGCTCGGCGGCGGCGTGATGTCGGCCGCCGATCACATCATCGAGGCAGCTCGCGAATCGATGGCCAAGCACACCCTGCGCGGCAAGAACGTGCGCATCGTTCCGGGCGCTCTCGGCGACCGCGTCGGCCTGGTTGGCGCGTTGCTCAGCGCAATGGACCAATCGGTGCGCTCGTATCGCGTGGTGGCCACCAGCGAACGCGCCGCACTCGGCTGAGTCGGGTCACTACGCTCGTTGGAAGTCGTAGACACTACCGAGCCCGAGGAGCTGCGTGAGCGCATCCAGCGCTTCGCGCGATTCCTTCAAGAATTGCGGATCGGTGAGGTCGCGCTGAGCAAGGCGGTCGCGGTAATGCTTCTCGACCCACGCCGTGAGTGCTGTCTCGAGAGCCGTGTCGAAGAAGACGTTGGCTACGACCGCTCGGCGCTCTGAATCGGTCAACGGCACACGTAATCGTAAGCATGCAGGGCCGCCGCCGTTGCGCATCGAGTCATTGACGTTGACGTAGACGATGCGTTGCACAGGGTTCTGCTCCGCCAGCACGCGGTCGAGGAACGCGCGTGTGCGAAGGTTGGCTTGGCTCTCTTCGGGCGCGACGAGCACCAGGCTGCCATCGCGCACTGGAACCAACGAAGAATTGAAGGGATAGCAAGCGACTGCGTCGGCGACGGGAAGTTCGCTTTCGGCCGCAAACGTTACGCTCAGGGCTTCGCCGAGGCGCGCGCGGAGCTCGCCGAGCAGCGCTTCGTGGTTCACGAAAGCGCGCTCGTGCAGCATGAAAAAGCTGCCGCTGCCCACGGCGAGTACATCGGTGTGAAACGCGCCGGCGTCGATGCCTTGCGGATCTTGCTGCCAAGTGAGCACACGGCTCTCGTGCAGTTGGTGCAAACGAATGACGGCTTCGCTCGCGGCGCGCGCTTGGCGAGCCGGGAAGTGAACCGGCGCGTTCTTCACGTCGGGCGCGCGTCCCCAGGCGAAGAGATTGAGCGCACGACCATCGCAAACGAGCCGCGTGTGATTGGCGGCACCCTCGTCGGAAAATTCGGCGTGCGGCGGCAGCGCATCGTGCACGACGAAGCGACCGGTGTCCCCAAACAGGGCGCGTAGCACGCGCGTGGTGGTTTCGGCTTCGAGGCTGCGATGCAGCATCGACACGAGATTGGCGGCGGTGAAGTGCACGCGTTCGTCGTGTGTGTCGGCGCTGGCGGCGACGGTCGCTGCGTTGGCGGCCCACATTGCCGACGCGCTGCTGGCGGTGCTGAGCAGCGCGGGATCGGCGCGATAGGCTTGATCGAGCACGTCGGCGTCGGAGCCGCTGAAGCCGAGTCGGCGTAGCCAGGGCAGATACGGGCGCTCTTGAGGTGGGAGTACGGCTTGGCCGCCGCCCAGTGAGTGCACCCGCTGCATCTTGGCGAGGCCTTGCAGCGCGGCCGCGCGCGGGTTGCCGAGTCGGCCGGCGTGATGGGTGCTCGCCAAGTTGCCGAGGCTCAAGCCGGCATAGTGGTGCGTGGGACCAACCAGGCCATCGAAGGCGTATTCGAACGCGATCGAACCCATTTCCATGCGACCTCGCCGTCGAGCCTATCCCGAGCGCACGGCGAAGATGCAAAGCCGGCCTAGAAAGGTGCGCGAGTGTGGTCCCGCGCCGGAGCCGTGGCCGCGGAGCACGGGCGCGGTGTACACTGGCGGGTATGCGTTTCGGCCCAGCGCCCGTCAGCGCGCCGGTTTTCGTTCGGGCGAGGCCCGCAGTCACTGGGCTTGCTCTGCTCGCAGCCATGGCAGTGTGCGCGCCAGCTCGAGCTCAGGACGCCGCAGAGCTCACACGCGCGCGCGCCGCTTTCCAGCAAGCCATCGAGCTGGAGCAGGCAGGCAACTGGGCCGCGGCGGTGCAGCGCTTTCGCGAAGTCGGGCAGGTGCGCATGACGCCGCAGGTGCGCTTTCATATTGCGCTCTGCGAAGAGAAGCTCGGGCGCTTGGTTGCGGCGTTAGGCGGTTACGAACTCGCGCTGGCCGATGCGGACGCGGTTGGTCCTGACTTTCGCAGCGAAGTGCAGAGCAACGTGAATCGCTTGCGAGAGCGCATTCCGAAGTTGGTGTTGAAGCGTGGTGAAGGTGCGGACGCTGCGCTGATCGAATTGAACGGTGTTTCGGTCGGTGAGAGCTCCATCGGGGTGGACGTGCCGCAAGATCCTGGCCCGCACGCCGTGACCGCCAAAGCGCCCGGCTACAAACCATTCGAGAGCACGGTGACGTTGGCCGAGGGCGAGCGCCAAACCGTCGAGATCGTGATGGAGCCGCTGCCACCAGCGCCGCCCCCGGATCAGCCCGCAACGCCTCCACCGAAGAAGATCAACATCGTGCCGTACGCGGTGGGCGGAGCCGGCGCAGCGACGCTTCTCGCCTCGGGCGTTTTCTTCGTGCTTCGTCAGAGCACGCTTTCCGGCCTCGAGGACGCCTGCAAAAACGATGTTTGCCCCACGTCGGAGCGCGGCGCGTACGATCGATTGAAGACCTATCACTACGCTTCGATCGTGACGTTCGGCGTCGGTGCCGCCGCGGTCGGCACGGCTGCGGTGCTGTTTGTGCTCGACGCGCGCAAAAAGAAGCAGGAAGAACAGCAAACGACGAGCGTCAGCGTGGTGCCGATGATCTCGCCGCAGATCGCGGGTGCGAGCGCGGTGGTTCGCTTCTGAGCTCGCGGGCCTTTTAGAAGCCGGGATCCTGACGCCAGTTCTTCGGCGGCACTTTGGCGGACGCAGCGGGCGGTGCCGCGATCGGCGTGCGTACGACGCGCGTCGGCGGGCTCGCCGGAGTGGGCTTCGCGGGTGCCGGCGTTGGCTCCACCGCGAGTGAACTCAAGTCGGTGCGCGGCGCGGCTGGCTCGGCAGGTTTGGGCTCGGCCACCTCGGCTGGCGTTGGAAGCGGAGCGGCCGCTGCGGGAGCGGTCGCCGGCTCCGGCGAGCGCGTGGCCAACGCGATGGTGAGCGCCGACAAGCCGAGCAGTACTGCCGCGCCACCGATGATGAACGTCTTCTTGCGATCTCGCCCGAGCCCCGAGAGCTCCGTCGTGGTCGCGTTGTTGTCGAGCGGCACCAAGCTTTGCGACATGGCGCCGCCGTTCGACACCGACATGCCGCCACCGTTCGACACCGAGCCGGTCGCGGAGCTCAGGTCAGCGTCGCGCAAGGGCGAAACCGAGTTACGATCCGCGCGCAGCAGCGCATCGCTCAACGTGGCGCGCCGCTCTTGCAGCTTGTCACCCACGAGCTTGCGCACGAAATGCGCTACTTCCTCGTCGGTAATCACGCGTTGCTGAGGCGGCAAAGCCTGATCCAAATCGCGTAACATCTCGCTCGCGGTTTGGTAACGATCCGCTGGCGACTTCGCGAGCGCCTTCAGCAGCACGCGCTCCAGCGATTCCGGATAGTTCGGCAGGAACTTGCGCGGAGGCAAGACCGCCTGCGGCGAGCAGATGTTGTACATCGTGGCCGCGTCCGACTCGCGTCGGAAAGGATGCTTCCCAGTCGTGAGCGCGTAGAGCACGATGCCGAGGGCGAACACGTCGGCGCGCCGATCCATGTCCTCCTCGCCCTCGATCTGCTCGGGCGCCATGTAACCGACCTTGCCTTTGATCTGACCGGCCGATGTGGAACCGCCACCCAGAGCGGTCGCCTTGGCGACGCCGAAGTCCACCACCTTCGTTACGCCGTCATACGTAACCAGGATGTTTTGCGGCGAAACGTCGCGATGAACCAAGCCCACGAGCTCGCCCTTGCCGTCCCGCAGTTCGTGCGCCGCATGCAGGCCCGCGCACGCTTGCATCACGATGCGCGTCGCGATTGGCAGTGGCATACCGCCGGCGGCTTTGGCCGCCTTCATCAATTGGTTGAGCGGCATGCCATCGATCCACTCCATGACCAGGAACAGCACACCGTCCTGCTCACCCAGATCGAGGATCTCCACCACGTGGGGGTGGCGGATTTGCGAGGCGAGCGAGGCCTCGTCGAGAAACATTTGCTCGAACTGAACCTCTTCGCTCAGCTTCGGCAACATAGTCTTTACGGCGACTATTTTCTGAAACCCACGGCTGCCCTTCAGACGAGCAGCCCAAACCATCGCCATGCCTCCAGCGGCTACCGGCATGAGCAGCTCGTAACGCCCAAGCACTTGTCCCGGGGCGACCATCCCGGACATTTTCACCGGGGCAGCTTCGAGCGCCGAAGTCACTGGAGTTTGGTTTGAGTGTTGCAAAGGACTAAGCGGGCCTCAAGGCACAGCTATTCGTTGCGTGACAGCTGCACGGTAACTGCGCTCGATTGAGTGTGACCCTGTCGAGGGGAGGCCCCGCGCCTCCAAGTCCTGTACGCAACGCTTACGGCCTTATTTAGCACCTTCCGGGTCTGAGCGCCTTCGCGAAGTAGTCCTTCGTGCGCGTCACATGGCCCGGGCCGAAAGCGGGACGTTCGTGCACTTTGGGAGAAGATTTTTCTTCCCCCGGCAGGCGCTGGAAGCGTTTTCGGGCGAGGTTCGGGAGCCGGTTCGGGGCGGGCGAAGCTGAGACGGGCTAAACCCCGGCGGCATGTCACTGCCTTCCGGGTTGCGTCAGCGTCGAGCGGAGCTGGCTCGAGCGACCACACTCGCGTTTCGCGTCGTGCCCGAGTTGGTCGGTGCTCGCATGCGCTCGCAGGAGTCACTGCTGCACGCCGTATACGCGCAGTCCAAACGGCGAGCCTCGCAGGTTGCACTGATTTGTGGTGACGAGCGCTGCACGTACGGCGAATTGGAGGCGCGCATCGAGCGTGTCGCCGCGCACCTCGAACGCAGCGGCGTGCGTCAAGCAGACGTCGTTGCGCTACTCGGTGAAAACTCTATCGAGTACGTAACGATCTTGTTCGCATTGTCACGGCTGGGTGCAGCCGCAGCGCTCCCCAGTGTGGAGCTCGACGGGCAGCTGCTGCAGCGCGCCCTCGTCACGGCAGGCTGTCGTGCAGTGGTCGTGGCACCGGCGCTCGCTACGCGCATCGATGCGAGCTTCGACGGCGCCTGCATCGTCTATGGTGACGAGGCGTGGCGCGCGGCGCTGGCGACCGGTGCCGCGAAGCCGCAAGCGCCGTTGCCAACAGCGAGCGAAGCGGACTTCGCCTACGTTTACAGTTCAGGAACTACGGGCCTGTCGAAGGCGTGCCGCGTGAGTCACCGGCGCGCGCGGCTGTCGGCGACCGTGTTTTCACGGCTGGTTCACGGCCTGCGCGCGAGCGACGTACTCTACTGCCCATTGCCGCTGTACCACGCGAGCCCGCTTTTGCTCGGCTTGGGTGCCAGCATGGTTGCCGGCGCTACCTTCGCGTTGCGCACGCGCTTCAGCGCTAGCGCATTGCTTTCGGATATTCGAGCGTACGGGGCCACGGTGATGCTGTATGTGGGAGAGCTCGGGCGTGCCTGGTTATCTCAACCGACTTCGCCCGAGGATCGCAAGCACACGTTACGCGTTCTGGTGGGCAACGGTATGAATGCGCGCGTGTGGGCGTCGCTGCGTGAACGCTTCGCGATTCCGCACGTGCGTGAGTTCTACGCTGCAAGCGAGTTTCCTGGCGCCATCGTGAACATTACCAATGAACTCGGCAGCGTCGGACATTTGCCGTTCGGGCGCTGGCGCGGATATCGTCTGGTGCGCGTCGATGCCGACACGGGAGCGGTTGTTCGCGACGCGCACGGTCGCGCGATCGAGTGCGCCGATGACGAGCCGGGCGAGCTGCTGCTGCGGCTGCGACCTTCGCGAGAGCGACCCACCGGCGATTACCTCGGCTACGTCGGCGAGTCCGCTGCGGGCGAGCGCATTGTGCGCGATGTGTTCGAGCCTGGCGACGTCTACTGCCGCTCGGGCGACCTCTTGCGACGTGATCGCGGCGGTCACTTCTTTTTCGTCGACCGCCTCGGCGACACTTTCCGCTTCAAGAGCGAAAACGTTTCCACGCGAGAAGTAGAGGACGCGCTGGCAGGTTTGCCCGGCGTGAACTCTTTGGTTGTCGTCGGCGTGCGGCTGCCTGCGTTCGACGGGAAGCTCGGGCTCGCCGTGTTGGAAGCGACGCCCAGCTTTTCGATGGCCGAGTTCGCTGCGCGCGCTGCTGCTCTTCCACGCGCGATGCGCCCCTGCTTCGTGCGCGTCACCGAACGCATCGCGCTCACACCGTCGCTCAAATACAAAAAATCGGCCTTTGCGTTGCAGGGCGTCGACCCAAGCAGGACCGCAGACGCGCTCTACTTTCGCGACGGCGACGAATACCGGCGGCTCGATGTGGCAGCGTTCGAACGGATCCAGAGCGGCGCGCAGCGCTTTTGAGCGCGGGGCGCACAAAGCTTGTCGGATTGGCCCGCGCTCGTCGACAATGTCTGGAATGCGGCGCATCTGGCGGCACTGCGGCATCTCGGCAATCACTTTCGGGCTCGCGCTCGGGTGTAGCTCGAAGCGCAAAGCACCAAAGCCTGGGGCGGCGCTGGCATCGCTCAGTGCGCCGAGTTGGCTCGTCCCGCTCTCGGTCACGGGCTTCGCAGAGTCGCGTGTTGCGGTGCCGTTAGGCGCGCAGAGTGCGCGTCCCCTGCTGATTGCGATTCACGGCGCGCACGACAGGCCGGAGTGGCAGTGCGGCAGCTACCGAGGCATCACGCATGGTCGCTCCTTCATTCTGTGTCCTGCGGGCGTGCCTCAGGCTGAGGTGTTCACATTGGGTAGCCCTGAAGACAGCGCGCGCGAGTTGCGCGCGGCGGTCGCAGCGTTGAAGGCCAAGTTCGGCAAGCACTTGGCGCGTGGCTCCGTGGTGCTTGCGGCGCTTGGACCTGGTGTGGACCACGCGCTCGCGCTCGCCTTGGAAGAGCCCAGCTTCTTTTCTCATCTCGTGCTCGTGAACGGATCCTTCGCGCGCCTGACGCCGGCCTTCGCCACCCGCTTCGGCCAGTTGGGTGGCAAGCGCGTGCTCGCCGTGTGCGGCCCTGGGGCGTGTGAGGCAGATACGGATCTGCGCGTTCAATCGCTACGCCCCGGCGGCGTCGAATCGCGTTTGGTTAGAGTAGAACGCGGACAAGGGCTCGACGCGGACGTGGCGAGCGTTATCGAAAAGCAATGGTCTTGGCTCATCGCCTCAGATTCGCGCTGGCGTTGAGCACGTACTTGGCGAGCGGGTGCACGCGCTCGGAGGCTCCCCAGAGCTCGCGCGCACCAGTGAGGCAAGTTGCGGCTGCCGCCACCGAGGCGGCTCGAGTGGCGGCCACGCCTAGCGCCGCGGCCAAAGCGCCGACGCCCCCGGCTTCGCCCACACTCGACGGTCCGAGCGTGGTGGAGCTCGACGTGCCTAGCTTCCGTCCTGCAACGCTCGTCGTTCCCGTGGGAGCTACTCGGCCGCGGCCAGTGGTGGTGGCGTTGCACGGCAACTTCGATCGTCCCGAATGGCAATGCGGCGTGTGGCAGAGCATCGTGCGCGATGGGGCGTTCATCTTGTGTCCACGCGGCATTCCGCGTCGCGATGCGCCCGCATCTTTGGATCGGTGGGAATACGCATCGGCGAAAGCGGTGGCCAGCGAAGTCGACGCTGCGCTTGCTGCGTTGCGCGAACGTTACGCAGCGTTCGTGGCAGAAGGCCCGGTGGTGTTCATTGGTTTCTCGCTTGGCGCAATCTACGGTGCTCCGCTGGTACAGCGCGAGCCGCAGCGCTTTACGCGGGTGGTCTTCATCGAGGGTGGTCTCTCGGCTTGGACGCCGCACACGGCGAAGAAATTTGCTGCGGCGGGCGGGCAACGTTTGATTTTGGCCTGTGGTCAAGCCGATTGCCTCGGACGCGTGAAGCGCATGGCTCCGGCTTTGGAGCGCGCGGGCTTGCCAACTCGCGTGGGCGGTAGCGCAAAAGCCGGGCACAGCTACGACGGCGAGGTCGCGGAAGTCGTGCGCGAGAACTGGCAATGGTTCATCGAGGGCGACGAGCGCTGGCGGTAACGCTGCTCGGGGTGTGGCAGAATTGCCGAAGAATGCCGCGTAATTCCTGCGCGCAGCGGGTGTACACGCGACGTGCGAGCGGCTACGCTTTGCAAATATGCCTCGCTCCGTTCCAGCTCGACCGCGCACGAGCTGGTTATTCTTAGGAGGCGCGCTCACGCTGGCGGCAACCATCGTGCTGTGCACGACCTCGGCGTTGGGTTACGCCGCGGCGACGCGCTGGGTTGATCACACGCTGCGTGTGCAGCTCGAGCTCGATCATTGGATTTCAGCTCTGCTGCGGGCGCAGGAGGGCGTCGACGACTACGTTCGAAACGGTGGCGTAGAAGCGTTGGATCGCTTCCGGCGCGCGTCTGAAGTTGCGCGCGGGCATGCCGCTGCGCTCAGCGCGCTGGTCGAGGAAAATCAGCAGCAAGTGGGCAACGTCGCGGGTGCCAAGCGCGTTGCAAATGCGGCGTTGGATCGCATGCAAGCTCAGGTGCTACGCGTTGAAGCTGGTCATCGCGACGAAGCGTTGCGCGCGCTCACTCTGGGCGACGATCGTCAGCTGGTGAACGAGTTTCGCGACTTGGCGCGGCAGGTTCGCATCGAAGAAGCTCACCTGCTCCACGATCGGCGCTTGCACGCCGACTCACGCGCTGGGCTGATGGTCATCGGCGCCGGGGTGCTGGCGCTAGTGTCACTCGCCCTGTTGATCTTCGCTTGGCGACGTGAAGTGATACACGAACAACTGGTCTCCAGCCTGGCGCGCGACGCGCGGAGCCGACTGAAGGTGCTGTCGGAGCTCGCCGCCGCTTTGTCGGCGACACGCACCGCTCAAGAGGTCGCCGACGTAATCGTCGAGCACGGTCTGCAGGCGGCCGGGGGAGATACTTGCAGCCTTTACATGTTGAACGCTGCGGAGACAGAGCTGCAGCTGCTCGGCGCGCGCGGAGTGAGTGAAGCAGTCATCCAAAAGCTGCGCCGCATCAGCGCCACGGAGGGAGACGCCGCGATCTTCCGCAACATGAAGAGCGGCAAGTCGCTGTGGGTGGAGACCCCCGAGCAGTACGCCGAAGTTTATCCGGAGCTCGCCAAGCTCAAAGTGGATGGCGCTCGTCCTAAGGCGTTCTGGAGCGTACCGCTGATGGTCGAGGGGCGCGCTCTCGGCCTGTTGGGCGTCGGCTTCTATGAGCCGCGTGCGTTCTCCAAAGACGAACGCGCTTTCGTCGACACGCTGGCGCATCAATGTGCGCAGGCGCTGCTGCGAGCCTCGCGCCTCGAAGCCGAAGAAGCTGCGCGGCGCTGGTTCGTGACCACGCTGCGTAGCATCGGTGACGCGGTGATTGCCACGGATGCCGAAGGGCTCGTCACCTTCATCAATCCGATCGCGGAGCGCCTCACTGGCTACGAAGAGCGCCAAGCGGTGGGCAGGCAGCTCGAGGAAGTCTTTCAGATCTTCTCGGAGGCGACGCGTGCACCCGTCGAGAGCCCCGTGGCCAAAGTCCTGCGTGAAGGCAAAGTGGTCGGGCTCGCCAATCACACTCTGCTGCGCAACCGTAATGGCGCAGAGGTTCCGATTGACGACAGCGGCGCGCCGATTCGCAACGAGGCGGGTCAGATCGTTGGTGTGGTGTTGGTGTTCCGCGACGTGAGCGAGAAGAAGCGAAGCGAGTTGCGCAACGAGTTTTTGGCCAAGGCCGGCGAAGCACTGGTCTCGTCACTCGACTACCGAGTGACGCTCGCGACCGTGGCGAGGTTTGCCGTGCCGCAGCTCGCCGACTGGTGCGCCGTCGACTTAATCGAACCTGGCAGCGGTGTTTTGAAGCAGGTCGCTGTCGCTCACGTCGACCCTGCCAAGGTGGCTTTCGCGCGCGAGCTCGGAGAGCGCTACCCGCCCGATCCAAATGCGCCGCGCGGCCTGCACGAAGTGGTGCGCAGCGGAAAGTCGGAGCTGTATCGTGAAATCCCGGAAAAGCTGTTGGAGGCAGCCGCCGTCGATGAAGAGCACATGCGAATCATCCGCGAGCTCAAGCTGCGCTCCGCGATGGTGGTCCCGCTGCGCACACGCGGCCGCACGTTTGGCGCAATGACCTTCGTGTACGCGGAGTCGGGACGGCTCTACGGCGAAGAAGATCTCGGCTTCGCCGAGGACCTCGCGCGCCGCGCGGCGATGGCGATCGAGAACTCTCTGGCTCTACGTGAAGCCGACGAGGCGCGTGCTCTCGAACGATGGTTGCGCGCCGAAGCCGAAGGAGCCAATCGCGCGAAAGACGAGTTCTTGGCCACCGTGTCGCACGAGCTGCGCACGCCGCTGAACGCGATTCTGGGCTGGGCCGTCACGTTGCGTGGCCGCAAACCTCCGGAAGACATCGAGCGGGCGCTGGCAGTGATCGAGCGCAACGCACGTTCGCAATCCAAGCTCATAGATGATGTGCTGGACGTCTCGCGCATCATCAGCGGCAAGCTGGCGCTCAACCTGGCTCCCACGAACGTGAACGCCACCGTGCGCAAGAGCGTCGACACCGTAATGCCGGCTGCGCAGGCCAAGAACATCACGCTTTCGGTGGACATACCGGAGCAAGAGCTGGTCATCTCCGCGGACCCGGATCGGCTCCAGCAAATCGTGTGGAACCTGCTTTCGAACGCGGTCAAGTTCACGCCCAAGGCAGGCGAGGTTTCGCTCAGCATGCGCCACGAAGGTTCGGACGTGTGTATCGTCGTGCGCGACACTGGTGAGGGCATTCGCAGTGACGTGCTGCCGCTCATCTTCGAGCCATTCAAGCAAGCCGACGCTTCCACCACTCGCCGCCACGGAGGGCTCGGGTTGGGCCTTTCGATCGTGAAGCAACTCGTCACGGCGCACGGCGGCTCGGTGCAAGCGGCGAGCGACGGGCCAGGGCGCGGCGCGACGTTCACGGTGCGCATACCGATGCACGCTGGCGTCGCGGTGTTGCAAGAAGGAGAGCCGACGGCGGCGCCGGACAGTCTCGTGGCGGCCGCGCCGCGTCCGCAGCTGCTCGCCGGTTTGCGCGTCCTGATCGTGGATGACGAGCCCGATGCGCTCGCACTCGTGCGTGAGGTGCTGAGTGAGCAGGGAGCCGAGGTGCACACCGCAGGCTCCGCAAACGAAGCCCTCGAGCGCTTCACCGAGGTGAAGCCCGACGTGCTGGTGAGTGATATCGGTATGCCGGATGAGGACGGCTACTCGTTCATTCGCAAGGTGCGCGCCCGATCCGTCGAGAGCGGTGGGCGCACGCCGGCGGTGGCGCTGACTGCTTATGCGCGCCCGCAAGACGTGCAGCGCGCGTTCGTGGCCGGCTTTCAAAGGCACGTCGTGAAGCCAGTAGAACCTGCGGCGCTCACCAGCGTGGTCGCGAACCTCGGCGGGCGCAGCTTGGATCCCGCCTGAGCTTGACGAGGGCTTGTGGAAGCGCTCTCGTCGTGAGGTGTCGACGGATCGGCGCCGGCTGGTGTTTCGCGCCTGGGCGCTTAGCTTCGTTGCCTACGCGATCTACTATCTCGGTCGTAAAGGCTTTGCGGTTTCCAAGAAGACCTTGGTGCGCGAAGAGGGGCTCAGCGAGACCGCACTCGGTGGCATCGACGCGATCTATCTGAGCGCCTACGCGCTCTCCCAATTCGTGAGCGGCGTGCTCGGCGATCGCTTGGGCGGTCGCCGCATCGTGAGCATCGGGCTGCTCGGCTCCGCGCTGGCGTGCTCCGCGTTCGGGTCGTTCCACACGGCGCTTGCGCTCGGGCTGGCGTACGCCGTAAACGGCTTGTTTCAGGCTACGGGTTGGCCAGGCACGACGCGCGTGATGGCCGACTTCACCAACGTGAAGAATCGCGGCGGTGTGATGGCAGTGTGGTGCACTTGCTATCAAGTCGGCGGCATTGGCGCGAACCTATTGTGCGGCTGGCTGCTGGTGCACTTCGGTTGGCGCTCCGCGTTCTGGGTGCCGGCGCTGTTCCTGACCACGATGGCCATCGTGTTTTGGTTCGCCGTGCCGGAACCGTTGCCAGAAAGCGAACCCACGCCGAGCGCTGGCACGAGCGCAGTGGCCGTGGGCGACGGCGGCGTTGGTGCGGCGCAGCGCGAGCTCTTGCGGCACGCGCCTTTGTGGTCTTACGGCGCGAGCTACTTCTGGATCAAATTCATCCGCTACACGCTGCTGTTCTGGTTGCCGTACTACCTTTCGACGACGCTCGCTTATCGCGCTGATCTCGCCGCGAGCGTAGCCAGCGCCTTCGAGTTCGGCGGCATCGTCGGTGTCGTCGCGATCGGCGTGCTGTCGGATCGAACGCGGCGCTTCTCGCGGCCCGCGTTGTCGCTCTTGTCGCTGCTCGGGCTTGCCGGCGCGCTGTTCCTCTATACGAAGCTCGCGCAGTGGGGAGTAGCTGCCAACGTGTTCGGCTTGGCGTGCATCGGCGCACTGCTGTTCGGGCCCGACGCGCTGCTGTCCGGCGCCGCCGCCCAAGACGCAGGCGGACCTCGAGCCGCTGCGCTGGCCACTGGTATGGTGAACGGCATTGGTTCGCTGGGAGCCATCCTCGAGGGACTGGCCGTGCCCCGCGTGAGCCAGAGCTTCGGCTGGCAGGCGCTCTTCCCGATGCTCGTGGTTTTGGCCCTGTTCGCCGCTGTTTCGCTGATTCCATCTTTAACGCGTGCGAAAATCCCAAGAGCGGAGTAATGGACGCGCCCCCCGCGAACCTCGATCGCTCGAGGATGTGCGGGTGTTCAGGTCCGTGGCCCCCGCTTCCCCAGACACTTGACACGGGGCGGCCGGCGGCTACCCTCCCGTTCCCCAAAAACCGGGATCCCCTAGTTAACAGCGGAAATTCTTCTTCGATGCCGACGATTCAGCAGCTCATTCGCTCCGGAAGGGAAGTGCTGGCAACACGCACTGCGTCTCCCGCACTGCGCTCGTGCCCGCAAAAGCGCGGCGTGTGCTTGCGCGTTTACACCACCACGCCGAAGAAGCCGAACTCCGCGTTGCGCAAGGTGTGCCGCGTTCGTCTGACCAACGGCATGGAAGTCATCGGCTACATCCCCGGTGAAGGTCACAACCTGCAGGAGCACAGCGTTGTGCTCATCCGTGGTGGCCGCGTGAAGGATCTCCCGGGCGTTCGCTACCACGTCGTGCGTGGCACGCTCGATGCGTCGGGCGCCATTGGCCCCAGCAGCACCAATAAAGCCAACCGCAACCGCAAGCGCTCGAAGTACGGCGTCAAGCGGCCGAAGCAGTGACGGAAGAGGACAAGGAGTAAGTCATGCCCCGCCGCCGTGATGTACCGAAGCGTAAGATTCTCCCGGACCCCAAGTACAAGGACAAGCTCGTCGCCAAGTTCACCAACAGCTTGATGTTGGGTGGCAAGAAGTCGACGGCCGAAGGTATCCTGTACGGCGCGTTCGACGTCATTCAGCAGCGCTTCAAGGAAGACCCCCTCGAGGTGTTCCGCAAGGCGCTCGACAACATCAAGCCGAAGCTCGAAGTGAAGAGCCGCCGCGTCGGTGGTGCCACGTACCAGGTGCCGGTCGAAGTTCGTCCGGAGCGTCGCGTGGCCCTGGCCATGCGCTGGCTCGTCATCTACTCGCGTGATCGCGGCGAGAAGACCATGCGCGAGCGTTTGGCTTCGGAGCTGGTGGATGCTTCGCAGATGCGCGGCAACGCCGTGAAGAAGAAGGACGACACGCACAAGATGGCCGACGCCAACAAGGCGTTCGCCCACTACCGCTGGTAGTCGCTACCAAGCTGCGGTTGAGCAGGACCTCAGGAGCACTCGACGACGAAATGACCAAGTCGACATAAGGACCGGGTTGCGAGCAGACGCTGGGAACGTTTCCCCAGCGTCCCGCCGAAAGGCGGAAGCCAACGCACCCCGAGCCCCTTCCGGCAGTAACAGCGCTCCCCAAACAGAGGGGATGCCAAGGGCCGGAGGGGGTTTTTTCCGTCAGTCGACCCGGCACACCAGACCCCACCCATGGCTCGCGAAATCACACTCGAACGCACGCGCAACATCGGCATCATGGCCCACATCGATGCCGGCAAGACGACGTGTACCGAGCGGATCCTCTTCTACACCGGCATCAACTACAAGATTGGTGAGGTGCACGAGGGGGCGGCGACCATGGACTGGATGGAGCAGGAGCAGGAGCGCGGCATCACCATCACCAGCGCTGCCACGAACTGCTTCTGGACGCCGAACGCTGGTCCCAACGAGGGCAAGAAGCATCGCATCAACATCATCGACACGCCCGGCCACGTGGACTTCACCATCGAGGTGGAGCGCAGCCTGCGCGTGCTCGACGGTGCCGTAGCGGTGTTCGACGGCGGCAATGGTGTCGAACCGCAGAGCGAAACTGTTTGGCGCCAGGCGGATCGCTACAACGTGCCGCGCATCGCGTTCATCAACAAGATGGACAAGGTCGGTGCGGACTTCCAGATGAACCTGGATTCGATGAAGGAGCGCCTTGGCTGCGTTCCGGTGCCGATTCAGTGGCCCGTCGGTCAAGAAGACGAGCATCGCGGCATGGTCGACTTGGTTCGCATGCAAGCGGCCATCTTCGACGACGACACGATGGGCTCGAAGTACAGCTGGGAGCCGATTCCCGCTGACTTGAAGGACAAGTGCGCAGAGCTTCGCGAGAGCATGATCGAAGCCTGCGCGGACGTCGACGACGGCATCATGGATAAGTTCCTCGCCGGTAAGATCGACGAGGTCACGCAAGAAGAGATCTACGCGGCGCTCCGCAAGGGCACCTGCTCGTTCAAGTTCGTGCCGGTGGTGTGTGGTTCTGCATTCAAGAACAAGGGCGTACAGCTCTTGCTGGACGCGGTGGTGAACTTCTTGCCGTCGCCGGTGGACATCCCGCCTGTCACCGGCGTGAGCCCTGACGACGAGACCAAGAAGCTCACTCGCAAGGCAGATGACGACCAGCCGTTCGCGGCGCTCGCGTTCAAGATCATGAACGACCCCTTCGTGGGGAACCTGACGTTCTTCCGGATCTACTCCGGCACGCTCACGAGCGGCACGGCGGTGCTGAACTCGACGCGTGGCAAGCGCGAGCGCATCGGGCGCATTCTGCGCATGCACGCCAATAAGCGCGAGGAGCTGAAGGAGTGCAACGCCGGGAACATCTACGCGGCAGTCGGCCTACGTGACACGCGCACCGGTGACACGCTGTGTGACGACAAGTCGCCCATCGTGCTCGAGCGCATGGTGTTTCCGGACCCGGTGATTTCGATCGCCATCGAGCCGCGCACTCAAGCCGATCTCGACAAGCTTGGTCTCAGCTTGCAGAAGCTCGCGTACGAAGACCCTTCGTTCCGCACGTTTACGAACGAAGAGACCGGGCAGACCATCATCGCCGGCATGGGCGAGCTGCACCTCGAAATCATCGTCGACCGCCTGAAGCGCGAGTTCAAGGTGGAGGCCAACGTCGGTAAGCCCGAGGTGGCGTATCGCGAAGCCATCGCCAAAAAGACGGACGCCGAGGGCAAGTTCGTGCGCCAGACGGGTGGTCATGGCCAGTACGGTCACGTAAAGCTCGAGGTGGAGCCGGGCGCGCGCGGCTCCGGCTACGTTTTCGAGAACGCCATCGTCGGCGGCGTGATCCCGAAGGAGTTCATTCCCTCCATCGAAAAGGGTGCTCGGGACGCGCTGCTACGCGGCATTCTCGCGGGCTACCAAGTCATCGATGTGAAGGTTCGCCTTTATGACGGCAGCTTCCACGAAGTCGATTCGTCGGGTCCGGCCTTCGAAATTGCAGCGTCTATGGCGGTGCAAGACGGCTGTAAGCGCGCCGGTTTGCACCTGCTCGAGCCGGTGATGAAGGTCGAGGTCGTGACGCCCGAAGCCAACATGGGCGACGTGATCGGCGACCTCAACTCCCGGCGCGGAAAGATTCTCGGCATGGCCCAGCGCGGGCGCGACACGCAAGTGATCGACGCGGAGGTGCCGCTCGCCACCATGTTCGGTTATGCAACTGACCTGCGCAGCAGGACCCAGGGCAGAGCCGTTTACACCATGCAGTTTTCGCACTACGAGGCGGTCCCGAACTCGGTTCAGGAGCAGGTGGTCGCCAAAGTCCGCGGTACCAGCACCAGGTAAGAAAGACTTAGACTCAAGGGATTGAGGCGAGGGTTCCAATGGCCAAAGAGAAATTCGTACGTAGCAAGCCCCACATCAACGTCGGGACGATCGGTCACATCGACCACGGCAAGACGACTCTGACCGCAGCGCTGGTCAAGGTTCAGTCGAAGAAGAACCTGGCGAAGGAGATCAAGTACTCCGACATCGCCAAGGGCGGCATCGTCCGTGACGAGACGAAGACCGTGACGATCGCGGTGAGCCACGTGGAGTACGAGACGGCGACGCGTCACTACGCGCACGTCGATTGCCCGGGCCACGCTGACTACATCAAGAACATGATCACCGGGGCTGCGCAGATGGACGGCGCGATTCTGGTGGTGAGCGCTTTGGACAGCGTGATGCCGCAGACCCGTGAGCACGTGCTGCTCGCGCGTCAGGTGGGTCTGAACCACATCGTGGTGTTCTTGAACAAGTGCGACGCCGTCGAGGATCAAGAGATGCTCGAGCTGGTGGAGATGGAAGTCCGCGAGCTGTTGAACAAGTACAAGTTCGACGGCGACAACGGGAAGGTGATCCGCGGCGCTGCGTTGCCTGCGCTGCAGGGCGAGGCGAAGTGGGAGGAGACGATTGGTAACCTCCTGGCGGCTTTGGACTCTGAGATTCCGGAGCCGACGCGCGAGGTCGACAAGCCGTTCTTGATGGCGGTCGAAGACGTGTTCTCGATCAAGGGCCGCGGCACGGTGGCGACGGGTCGAATCGAGCGCGGGAAGGTTCACGTGAACGACGAAGTCGAGATCATCGGCTTCGACAAGAGCAACAAGACGGTTGTGACCGGGGTCGAGATGTTCCGTAAGCAGCTCGACGAGGGTCAGGCTGGCGACAACGTCGGGTGTCTGCTGCGCGGTGTTGAGAAGGAAGGCATCGAGCGCGGGCAGGTCTTGGCCAAGCCGGGCAGCATCAAGCCGCACAAGAAGTTCATGGGCGAGGTGTACGTCCTGAAGAAGGAAGAGGGCGGCCGTCACACGCCGTTCTTCGCGAACTACCGCCCGCAGTTCTACATCCGCACCACGGACGTGACTGGCAGCGTGGCGTTGCCCGAAGGCGTCAAGATGGTGATGCCGGGCGACAACGTCACGGTGGAAGTCGAGCTCATCACCACCGTCGCTCTGGAAGAGCAGATGCGTTTCGCCATCCGCGAGGGCGGCAAGACCGTCGGCGCCGGCGTCGTCACCAAGATCATCGAGTAACGCGCCGTTCGTTTGGGTGAGGGTCGCACAGCGTGGCTCTCACCCGGCGAGCGAACCGTTCCCAGCACGGAAACAGCAATGGCTGAAGCGACCAAGATTCGAATCCGCTTGAAGGCGTTCGATCATCAACTCCTCGACAAATCGACGACGGACATCGTCGAAACCGCGCGCCGCACTGGCGCTCGCGTAGCAGGTCCGATCCCGCTGCCGACGTCGATCCGCCGGTACACGGTGCTGCGCGGCCCGCACGTCGACAAGAAGTCCCGAGAGCAGTTCGAGGTGCGCACTCACAAGCGTCTCATCGACATCTTGGAACCCACGCCGCAGACCCTCGACGCGTTGATGAAGCTCGACCTTTCGGCGGGCGTCGACGTCGAAATCAAGAGCTGAGGTGCCGTAAAATGGCAAAAGTCGACGTATTCAACCTCAAGCGCGAGAAGGTCGGTGAGCTCGAGCTCGCTGACGAGGTGTTCGCCGCCGAGGTGAAAGAGCACCTGTTTCACGATGTCGTGACCGCCCAGCTCGCCTCGCGGCGCGCGGGCACGCATGCCGCCAAGGAGCGCGCTGCGGTCTCGGGGTCGAGCAAGAAGATCTACAAGCAGAAGGGCACCGGCCAAGCACGTCACGGCAGCATCCGCGCGCCGATCTTCGTGGGTGGCGGTCGTGCTCACCCGCCGAAGCCCCAAGACTTCAGCTACCGTCCGCCGCGCCGCGTGCGCGTGGGCGCGCTGCGCTCGGCGCTCAGCTTGCTGGTCAAGGAAGGTCGCCTCATCGTGGTCGAGAACATCGACCTCGGCGAGATCAAGACCAAGAAGCTTGCGGGCGTGCTCTCGGCGCTGCAGGCCGGCAAGAAGAACCTGGTGGTCGACGCGCGCGAGAACCAGAACCTCAAGCTCTCGATCCGCAACATGGAAGACAACCTGTTCCTGCCCCCCGAGGGCGTGAACGTGTACGACCTGTTGCGTCACGATCACCTGATCGTATCGAAGGCAGCCGCCAAGGCGCTCGAGGCACGCTGCCTGGAGAAGAAGTCATGAAGCACCAGGACATCATCAAGCGCCCGATCGCGCTCACCGAAAAAGCTGCTCGCCTGAAGGAGCAGAACAAGGTGGTGTTCGAGGTCGCTCAAGAAGCCAACAAGATTCAGATTCGGAACGCCATCGAGGCGTTGTTCTCGGTCAAGGTGACCGAGGTCAACACGCTGATTCAGCGCGGCAAGATGAAGCGCATGGGTCGCGACCTCGCCAAGCGTCGCAACTGGAAGAAGGCGGTCGTCACGCTGCGCGAAGGCGACGACATCCAATTCTTCGACGAGACCAAGGGCTGACCCATGGGAATGCGTGCATTCAAACCCACTTCGGCCGGTCGCCGTTTCTACACGGTCGCCGACTTCAACGAGATCACTCGTGACACCCCCGAGCGCAACTTGGTGGAAACCAAGCACAGCACCGGCGGGCGCAACCACTACGGGCGCATCACGTCGCGCTTCCGTGGCGGCGGTCACAAGCAGAAGTACCGCGTCATCGACTTCAAGCGCCAGAAGATCGGCGTGCCGGCCAAGGTCGCTCACATCGAGTACGATCCCAACCGCACCGCGCGCATCGCGCTGCTTCACTACGCTGACGGCGACAAGGCTTACATCCTCGCGCCGGACGGCTTGAAGCAGGGCGACGCAGTGTTGTCGAGCCGCAACGCCGACATTCGTCCGGGCAACAGCCTGCCGCTCAGCGAGATCCCCGCGGGCACGATGATTCACAACATCGAAATGCGGAAGGGCAAGGGCGGTCAGCTCGTGCGCTCCGCTGGCTCCGCCGGTACGCTCATGGCGAAGGACGGCGACTACGCTCAGGTGAAGCTCCCGAGCGGCGAGGTGCGCAAGGTTCACATCCAGTGCCGCGCCACCGTCGGTCAGGTCTCGAACCTCGAGCACCAGAACATCAGCTTGGGCAAGGCCGGTCGCAAGCGCTGGCTTGGTCGTCGCCCGCACAACCGCGGCGTCACCATGAACCCCGTCGATCATCCGATGGGTGGTGGTGAAGGTCGCACGAGCGGTGGTCGTCACCCCTGCTCACCGTGGGGCCAGCTGTCGAAGGGTCTCAAGACCCGCAACAACAAGCGCACCGACGGCATGATCGTGAAGCACCGTAAGGCGAAGGGCTAAACATGGCGCGCAGTATCAAGAAGGGTCCGTTCATCGACGGCCACCTACTCAAGAAGATCGAAGACGCTCAGGGCACCGCGGGCAACAAGAAGGTCATCAAGACCTGGTCGCGCCGCTCCACCATCATTCCGGAGGCCGTTGGCCTGACCTTCGCCGTGCACAACGGTCGCAAGTTCGTGCCGGTGTTCGTCACCGAAAACATGGTGGGTCACAAGCTGGGCGAGTTCGCGCCGACGCGTACCTTCCACGGCCACGCAGGCGACAAGAAGGCTGCGGCCGGCGCTTCCAAGCCGCCGCCCAAGCCCGCTGCGCCCGCCGGCAAGCGCTGAGAACCGGCCTCGCCAAGCGCGACGCCATCTCGGCCCCCAATACGACGCCCGCCGCCTCACTTTCGAGTGAGGTGCGCGGGCGTTGCTCATTTCAGCGGAATTTGTGACTGCTCGCGCGCGGGTGAGGAGTGCGGTACCCTGCTCAGGTGGCTTCTGCGGCCAGACGCATCGCAACCTACCAAGACATTCTGACAGCACCGCCTCACGCGATTGCTCAGATCGTCCAGGGTGAGCTCCACCTACAGCCACGCCCGGCAGGCCCTCACGCGATTGCGGCGAGTGGCCTGAGCATGGATATTGGCAACCCGTTCCAGCGCGGGCGAGGTGGACCCGGTGGCTGGATCATCGTCTTCGAACCCGAGCTTCACCTCGGTTCGGATGTGCTCGTACCAGACCTCGCCGCGTGGCGCGTCGAGAACCCGCCGGAAGCGGAGGCAAAGTATTTCACTGTCGCTCCGATCTGGGTTTGCGAAATCGTTTCGCCCAGCAGCGCCACGTTGGATCGAGGACCTAAAGCCGATCTCTATGCGCGGGTGGGCGTTGAGTACCTGTGGTTGGTCGAGCCCATCGAAAACATGATCGAGGCGTACCAGTTGCGCGATGGTGCTTGGGTGCGCCGTGGCGCTTGGGCGGGAGAAGTTTCGGTGCGCATTCCGCCCTTCGATGCCATTGAGCTCGAGCTTGGCCCCCTGTGGGCCACGAAGAATCCGAACATCACGCCGGTGCCTTAGCCTCACTTCGCGAACGGCGCGGTTTGCAAGTCAGTCGTCGTCGTGGGCGGCTTCGCTGCGTTCACGGCGGCCGGCTTTGCGCGAGCGCTGCAAGCGTTCGATGTGTTCGAGTACACGCCCGAATAGTTCGGAGCGCTCGCGAGGCGTTGACGCCCACACCGGTTCGAAATCGCCGTGGCCCAAGCGAACGTCTGCGTACACGCGCCCGTCGGGCGTGGACGAAAACCCCGTGGGGCAGGCGAGGTGAATTGCGCTCACTTGGTTGCCAAGAATTGCCAGATGGAGAGGAAACATACGATCAGCGCAGCCCAAAGTAGGATTGCTCTGCGCAACAGAGAGCGATCTTTGGGACGCGGTTGGATGCGTCGGCCGAGAAGCTCGCGGATTGGTTGGTGGTCGCGCTCCGAGAACGCGCGCTTCGGCATGATTACGGCGTAGGCAGGAGTCGTGTAGATGAGGAAGGCGCTGGGGGCTTCGACGAAGCGATGAACGGTGTTCCAATCGACGCGCGCTTCCGTGCCTGGAGAGCGGGTTGCGATGCCTTGCTGGTCGAGGCGATACTCGACGGCGCCGCCGCGGAGCTGTTCAGTTGCAGTGCGCGCCCAGCGTGAGCGGCCGCGATAGATCCCCAAACCAATGGCGCCGGCTGCAATGACGCTGGTGCCGAGTGTGAGTGGCAGGGCGTTGGTGCCGTCGAAGAAGCGGTAGCCAAGGAACACGCAGAGCGTGACTACCAGGAAGGCTAGGTAAACCACCATGGCACGCATTTGTGGAAGCGAAGACCAGGCGCGCTTGAAGTCTTCTTCAGTGAGTACGGCGCTGCCGAGGATGGTTGTGTCGTCGCTCGAGGTTGGAGCTCGCTCGGTTGCGCCTTGCACCATGGTGCGATGAGAACACGTGGCGCGCGCGACTCGCAAGGAGCGTGGGCGCAACGCGCGGCCATGAGCGATTGGCCGTAAACAACAAACAGGGCGCGCCGTGCGCGGCTCTGGACCCGCGCGTTGTCACGCGTCGCAGGCCAAGGGCGCGACGTCGCTGCGGAGTCGCGCCCTTTTCAGCGCTGCGCCAAAACCAGGAGAAAACGCGCAGCGCCGCGCAGATTTAGTTCAGGCGTGTGATGCGACCGAGCGCGGGTGGTGTGAAGGGTTGCGGCAAGGTGGAGAGGTAGTCGATGAACGCATCGAGATCGATGAGGCCGCCGACGTTTCCGGTGCCGCTGAGGAAGGTGGTGAAGCCGTCGCCGCCAGCCGCGATGAAGTTGTTGGCCGTGACGGTGTAGATGGCGGCGCGGTCGATGGGCGAGCCGTCTTTGCGCACTTCGACGATGCGGTTGGCTGCGGGGAGGCTGGCGTCCCACGTGTAGGTGAGGCCGGAGATTTGGAGGAAGCGATTGACGGCGAATTGTTGGTTTAAAAGATCGTAGATTTGCTGTCCGGTCATGTTGAGGCGGACGAGGCTGTTGCCAAAGGGTTGGATGGTGAAGAGTTCGCCCCACAAGGCGACGCCATCAGCGTCGGCAGGGTTGTTGGCGGATTTGGCGTAGAGGAGATCGGCGCGGATGCCGCCGGGGTTCATGAATGCGAAGTCGGTACCCATGGCCGCGCGTTGTGCGTCGGCGATGAGGTTGCCGAGCGCAGATTCACCTGCCGTGGTTTGAGTGCGCGTGACGTCGGCGCTGAAGTTTGCGATGGGGCGGTTGACGAGCGGTGCGGTGAGGGCTTTGGCTTGCTCGACGATGGCTTGCACCGCAGGATCGCGCACGTTTCCAGGCGCTTGGTCGCTGTAGGTGGTGACGATGCGAGCGGTTTTGCTGAGCACGTCGCCGCTTGCGCGATCGAGTTCGAGGTCGATGTCGGCGTAGGCGGTGCTGGCGGAGAATGCTTGGGTGACGAGGATTTGGTGGCCACTCGCGGTGGGGACCAGGGCGTTGGTGAAGGCGTGGGAGTGTCCGGAGATGACGAGGTCGACTTCATCGTCGAGCTTCGAAACGATGGTGCTGATAGGAGCGCCGACGCTTGCGGCGGGATCGGTGGGTGTGGTGTACGAGGGTGATTGCGGCGCGCCTTGGTGAATGGTGACGATGATGGTGTGTACGCCTTTGCATTTGAGTTCGGCGACCTGCTCGTTGATGGCCGTGGCTTCGTCCAAGAAGCTGAGGCCGGCGACGCCAGTCGGGGTGACGATGGTGGGTGTCTCTTTCAAGACTGCGCCGATGACGCCGACGCGCACGCCGTCGAGTTTGCGAATGACGTACGGAAGGATTAGGTTCTTGTCGCGCTTTTTGCCCTGCACGACGACGTTGGCGTTGACGTAGGGGAAGCGTGCGCCGCGGTAGGGGTTCTGGAGGAAGGGGCCGCTGGCGTGATTTCCGCCGAAAATTAGGCGCAAGAGTTCGTCTTTGCCTTCGTCGAACTCGTGGTTGCCGAGGGTGCCGATCACGTTGCACTCGCGATCGCCCTTGGTTGGACCGTCGCACTCCGCGTTGGTGAGCGTGTTCAAGAATTGTATGGCGGGCTCATCTTGGAGCAGCGCGGACTCGGGAGGCGAGGCTCCGACATGATCGCCGGCGTGAATGATGAGCGCGCGTCCGTCGAAGCCTTGCGCGGCGCTCTTCAAGTAGGAGGCGAGTACGGCGGCGCCACCCACGGGGCGCCCGGCGACGAGGCGTCCTTCCGGTAGTTGGCCGTGGAAGTCATTGAAGCCGAGCACCTTGGCCTGAACGACGCGGCCCTTCTTTTCGCCCTTCTTGCGCCAGCTCACGGGCTTTGCTGCGGCCTCGCGTGTGTCTGCTGGTTGCGCGTCGTCGTCATCGGCGTGGTCGCCGCAAGCATGGGCAGCCGCCGTGTCGAGTGCAGCTTGCTTGGATGCGACTTCGCTTTTGTCTTGCGGAGCGATGGGACTTGCGCAGGCAATGAACGTTGCCATTGCGACCAACGAGCTGACCAAAACGCCTTGCTTCATGTCGGCGACCTCCGAGTGCGGCTATGCTTGTAGCCAGCGCAGGCGGCGCGCGTGCGAACGCTCCGAAAAGCCTGCGCAACGACTCGGCGACGAGGGTCTACGCGCAACGCTCGCGCGGCGCTTTTGGTGCTTTCGGTAGGGCCGCGGAGCACCCACTTGACGCGAAATCCTGGTTCGACGAGGGATAGCCAGCCGTCATGAAAGCGCCCAGCTCGTCTCTCGATCGCGCCATAGAGCGTTTCGTCGTCGACTTCGCTGCCATCATTCAGGGACAGGTCGAGCAAGCCGTGGAGCGAGCTTTCTCACTGCAGGGCGGGCTCGGGCGTCGCACTCGAGGCCGGCGCGCAGCCAAACGTGAGCTCGAAGCACCGGTCGAGCCCACCGCGAACGAAGAAGCGGTGAGTGAAATCGTGGAAGCCGCGGAAGCTGAAGCGCCCACGGAAGCAGAGAAGCCGGCGCGCTCGATGCGCCCTAAACCCTCACGGGCTCCGGCACGCGAGAAACCTGTTCGCAAGAGCAAGGCAGCGCCGGCGGCGAAGTCGTCGCGCGTTTCCAAAAAAGCGGCCACAGCGGAGAAGAAGGCAACGCGTCGCAGCAAGGCGGCGGCTGGACGCGCTGAGAAAGCGGCACCTGCACGCGCTGAAAAGGCCACGCCTGCACGCGCTGAAAAGGCGAGCGCGCGCGGTGCACGCAAGCCTGTAGCCGAGAAGGCCGTGCGCGGCGGAAAATCGGTTCGTGCGGAAAAGGCAACGAAGTCACGCCGTGCGGACAAGGCAGAAGCTGCCAAAGAGAAGCCTGCTAAGAGCGGTCGCAAGCGTTCCGAACAGCTCAGCCTGTTTTAGGTTCACGTCCCCAACCGCGTCGTACAGAGCACGAACTCGGCGCGCCGGGTTTCGCGCCATAATGAGATGTGCGAGACACTGTGTTGCGGCAACGCGGAGCGTCGGTGTTCACGCATATGTCAGTTCTTGGGAGAGAGCCTCTCGGACGGAACTAAACAATTGACTATTGCGCGCCGCCTGCGGCATTGACAAGGCGAACACGCCGGGACACGGCGAAAGGAAGCGCGCAGTGCAAAGTCGAATGGGCTTGGGCTGGTTGTTTTTGGCCGCGGTGGGCTGCGGTTCGGGTGGACGCGTGGGGCAGCCGGTTGCGCAGTTTCCCTCCAAAGCAAAGCTCGAGGAAGTTGCCGCGCGACCGGCCACGCCGAAGTCGACGTTGAAGACGCTGACGGTCGATCGCTGGCAGATGGAAACGAACGTGCCGGCGCCGGGCGCGACATATCCGCGCGAGAACCATTGGGACGAGCTGTTGCTGAGCTCGCTCGATGGGCGCTCGGAGGTGAGGGCCTCGGCGGAGCTGCGTTGTGCCGCTCGTGAGGCGGCGCGTTTCTACGTGCAGCACGGGGCGTATCCAGATGATTCGCTGCGTGCGTTTCTGCTCCTGCGCTGCGGTAGCACGGCGCCTGTTGGGCAGATTCAAACCATGTTTGGCGACGTGCCGCCGGGCACGACCGAAGCGGCCATCGAGAGCGGCTTCGATAAATCGGCGAAAGAGCTCATCAAGCAGTTATCTCAGGCGAGTGAGCTGGGGCTGGGCTTTGCGAGTGCCAATGGTCGCGCCACGTTGGTGGCGCTCTCGGCGAAGCCTCCGCTGCGCTTGAATGGTTTTACGCCGACCATTGCGGGTTCGAGCGCTGTGCTCCAAGGCGAAGCGCGTGACGCGGGTTTCGTAACCGGTTTCGTGAGCAACGGTGGATACGGCGTGAAGTTCTGCGAGCCGGATCGGCGCTTGAAGATGCCGGCATTTCGCTTGGAGTGCCCGATTGCCGAGAGCGACGCCGAAGTTACGGTGGAGTTAGTTACGGGCAAACCCAATCAACTCTTTTGGCACTTAGCCGCGCGCGCACAGCTGCGTCGCGATGCAAACGCTGGCCTGGCTTATGAGGGGCTTGCGATCGGCCGGAATGAGACATTGTCCGAACCGCGCGCGTTTGGTCAGGCGTTTCTGGCAGGGCTGAATCAGGTACGGAAGGAAGTTGGAATTCCGGAGCTTGGCTTCGAAGCCGCGCAATCATCGACCAACGAGCGCCTGCTGCCGCACTTTTTCGACAACGCGTTCAAAGGCAATGAATGGATGATCGAGGAGATTGGGCTCGGCTTGCTCGCGGGCTGGGACGTCAACGGCATGATCCGCACGGGCGGCATCTTCTCTTCCGTGTCGTCGAGCTCGCGCAATCCGGGGCGCTTTTTGGCGGACGCACTGAAGAGCCCGTTTGCTCGCTGGGTGCTGCTCGAGCCTGAAATGACGCGGGTCGCGATTGGAGCCGGCGCGCTCGAGCCGTCCGGCGCGATGGCGCTGATCACCACGTACGCGTTCTTCGACTCGCAGGACCATCGTGCGGACGAAGCCAAGGTGTTCCAAGAGTTCGATAAGGCGCGGCGGGCGCACGGCGTTCCCCCGCCAAGGCTGGTGATTAAAGATGGCGCATTGCTGTCGGCTCTGACGCAGGTCGCGAACAATGCGCTGCCGAGCGATGCGGCGTTGCAGGAGGCCATGCGGCGTATCGCGCAGGAGCGTTCGCGTGGCGTGAGCGGCTATGTGTTCGAGACGAGCGATTTGCACCACCTCGAGTTTCCTGACGAATTGCTGCGCTCGAATTCGACGGAGGTGCAGATCGGCGTCACCCACTACCGAGCGCGCGGCGGCGCGTGGGGACAATACGCAGTGATGTTCATTTTCCTCGAGGGTGGTGGCCCCAACACAGCGACGGCGGGCACGAAGGCCAAGTTGTGAGGTTAAGTGCCGGCCATCAGCGCCGCTTGCCGCCGAGCAGTGAGCCGAAGATGCCGCGCGTGATTTCTCGCGCGATAGAGGAACCAACCGAACGCGCGGCACTCTTCGCGAAGGTGTCCAAAATGCCGGGGTGACGGCCACCGCGTGGCCCGGTGCGTCCGAACAGAATCTCGTTGAGAGTGCCGCCACTTTCCGCCTGCGCGGGCGCTTTCGCTGGAGCGTCGCGGCGCTGCGGCTGTACCGCGTCCGCGCGTTGCTTGAGGCGCTCGAATGCCGACTCGCGATCGATGGCTTGCTCGTAAACGCCGGCTACCACGGAGCTTTGCATCAGCGCGACGCGTTCTGCGGGGGTGAGCGGGCCGATGCGGCTCGTGGGCGGCACGATCAGCGCTCGTTCGGTGACGGTCGGAGTGCCGTGTTCATCCAAGAACGAGACCAACGCTTCGCCGACCGCGAGTTCAGTGATTGCAGCGCGCACGTCGAGCGCGGGATTGGGTCGCAGCGTGTCTGCCACGGCTTTCACGGCTTTTTGGTCGCGCGGTGTGAAGGCCCGGAGCGCGTGTTGCACGCGGTTGCCCAGCTGACCGAGCACGACATCGGGAATGTCGAGCGGGCTCTGTGTGACGAAGTACACGCCAACACCTTTGGAGCGAATCAGGCGCACGACCTGCTCGATTTTCTCGAGCAATACCTTCGGCGCTTCCTTGAAGAGTAGGTGAGCTTCGTCGAAGAAGAAGACGAGCTTCGGCTTTTCGAGATCACCCGCTTCGGGCAGCTGCTCGAAGAGCTCGGCCAGGAGCCAGAGCAAGAAACCGGCGTAGACGCGCGGCGTTTGCAAGAGCTTGTCTGCAGCCAAGATGTTGATCACGCCTTGGCCCGACGCATCGGTTTGCAACAGATCGTTGACGTCGAGCATTGGCTCGCCAAAAAAGCGATCTCCACCCTGCTGTTCGATTTGGGTAAGCGCTCGCTGAATCGCGCCGATCGAAGCGGCCGAGACGTTGCCGTACTGGGTTTTGATGCTGCCTTGGTTCTGCGCCAAAAATTCGAGCAGCGCGCGCAAGTCTTTGGAGTCGAGCAAGAGCAGCCCGTTGTCGTCGGCCACCTTGAAGCCAACGCTGAGAACACCTTCCTGCGTGTCGTTCAGGTTCAAAAGGCGCGCGAGAAGCAGCGGCCCGAGATCCGAGACGGTTGCACGCACTGGGTGACCCTGCTCCCCCCAAACATCCCAAAGCGTGACGGGTTTGCTGGCAAAGTTCGGCGCTTCCAGGCCTAGAAGCGCGAGGCGCTCGTTCAACTTGGTCGACGGCACACCTGGAGCCGCAAGCCCGCTGAGATCGCCCTTTACGTCGGCGAGGAAAACGGGCACGCCGATGCGTGAAAATTCTTCGGCCAAACGCTGCAACGTGACGGTCTTGCCTGTTCCGGTTGCACCAGTGATGCAGCCGTGCCGGTTCGCGAGCGCGGGCAGCAACGTCAGGTCCGCTTTACCTGCGCGAGCAACGAAGAGAGGTTCGGCCATGGGAGCGAGCTTAGTCGAAAGGGCTGATGTCGTGAAACAGGCGAGGGTTGTGCCGGCTCGGAGCAGGGGCGCGTGCTACGCTCGCCGGTGGTGAGAACATCTAGTCTTTTTCTGAGCGCGCCTAGCGCGAGTATCTTATTTTTGGTGATGGGCTCGGCGCTCGCGTGCAGTGGGTCGGATCGCTCTGGTGCGGGGAGCGGCGGCACGAACTCTGCGTCGGGCGGAAGTGATGCGGGAGCCAATTCGGGCGGAAGTAGCAGCAGTTCGGGTGGCACTAGTGGCAACGCCGGCGGGAGCATGAGCTCGGCGGGCGGCGCCAAGAGCTCGAGCGGCGGCAATGGCCTTGGTGGGGCTGCGAACGCGTTTGGCGGAGCTGCGCCTGCAAACGGCGGTAGCGGTGTTGGCGGTGGAGCTCAACTGCCCGCGGTCAGCAAGTACATCGTCGTCGATCAGTTTGGTTACTTGCAGAACGCCGAGAAGATCGCGGTGATTCGCGATCCGCAGACCGGCTTCGACGCTGACGAGTCGTTCACGCCGGGGAAGAGCTACGCGCTGGTCAACGCCAGCACGGGAGAGCAAATCGCAACGGGCGCGCCAGTCGCTTGGAATGCTGGGGCTACCGACACGTCGTCGGGCGATAAGGCGTATCGCTTCGATTTCAGCAAGAGCACTGGCGTCGGCGACTACTACGTTCTCGATGTCGATCAGATGGTGCGTTCACCCGTGTTTCGTATTGCGGATGACGTCTATCGTGATGTGCTCAAGCAAGCTGTGCGCACGTTCTACTATCAGCGTGCAGGTCTAGAAAAGACGGCGGCGCTGGCTGGTGTTGGTTGGGCAGACAAAGCGAGCCACGTTGGCCCACTCCAGGATCACAACGCGCGTTTGTACAACGACAAGAGCAACGCCGCGACCGAGAAGGACTTGTGGGGCGGCTGGTACGACGCCGGCGATCTCAACAAGTACACGAGCTGGACCGCGGGCTACGTTCAGAGCCTGTTGCGCGCCTACGTCGAGAACAAGCCGGCATTCGGGGACGACTATCAGATCCCTGAATCGGGGAACGGTGTGCCCGATATCGTGGATGAAGCCAAGTGGGGTATGGACTACCTGATTCGTCTGCAGAACGCGGACGGCTCACTGGTTAGCATCGTCGGTGAAGCGGCTGCGAGCCCGCCCTCGGCGGCGACGGGGCAGAGCTTGTACGGTAGCCCCAACACGTCCGGCACGTTGGCTGGCGCAGCGGCTTTCGCGTACGGCGCGCGTGTCTTCCTCGAGCTCGGTAGCGCTGCGTACGCGGCCGATTTGCTGGCGCGAGCGAAAAAGGCCTACGCCTGGGCAGAGCAGAACCCGAGCGTCATCTTCCGCAACAACGATAACGCGAGCGGCTCGGCTGGCTTGGGTTCGGGGCAACAAGAGGTCGACGACTTCGGGCGCAGCATGTTCAAGCTCGACGCCGCTATTCAGCTCTTCGCAGCAACCGGCGAAGCTAGCTACAAGACCTACGTCGATGCGAACTACACGAAGGCGCACCTGTTCGCTTACAGCAACTACGTTTCGCCTTGGGATACCGCCGCGCAAGACGCGCTGCTCGACTACACGCAGGCGGCCGGCGCGACAGCCAGCGTAGTGAAGGCAATTCGTGATGCCTACTTGGCGGGGGCGAGCAGCAGCGGCAATCTCGGCGCGATCACCGGCGACAGAGATCCCTACCTTTCGTACATGAAGGATTACGTGTGGGGCAGCAACGCTACGAAGTCGAACACCGGCATCGCGCTTTACAACGTGGTCGCGTTTGATCTCGACAGCGCGGCAGGGCCGGAGTTTGCACTCGCTGCGGCGCGCTACGTTCACTACATTCACGGCGTGAACCCGCTCTCGCTCGTGTACCTCACCAACATGAACGAGCACGGTGCCGAGAACTCCGTGAATGAGATCTACCATTCGTGGTTCAGCGACGGCAGCGCCAAGTGGGATCGCGTTGGCACCTCGACGTACGGACCGCCTCCGGGCTTTCTCGCCGGCGGTCCGAACCCGAGCTACGACTGGGACGCCTGCTGTCCCAATGGCTGCGGCAGCGCCGGGAACAACGCGCTGTGCGGTAGCGCCGCTCCCTCACCGCCGAAGGGCCAACCCGCCCAGAAGGCCTACAAGGACTTCAACGCCAACTGGCCGCTGAACTCGTGGAGCGTAACCGAGCCGAGCGACGGCTATCAGGTAGCGTATATTCGCCTGCTCTCGAAATTCGTAAAGTAGCCGATCGCCAGGCGAGCCGAGTAGCGCTAAAACGAGCCGCCCGCTCAGCGTGGCTCCCAGCGCAGCCCAAAACGGAATCGTCGCATGGCTCTCAGTGAGGCTCTCCGCCAACAGTTCACGGATCTGATTACGAAGAACCGCGTGGTGCTCTTCATGAAGGGCACGCGCCGCGCGCCCCAATGCGGTTTTTCGGCGGAGGTGGTGCGCATTCTGGACGACTTCTTGCCGACTTACGAAGTCGTGGATGTGCTGGCATCCCCCGCGGTGCGCGACGGCATCAAAGAGTTTTCAAACTGGCCCACGATTCCGCAGCTTTTCATCGACGGCAAGTTCGTGGGCGGCTGCGACATCGTGCGTGAGATGTCGGCTTCGAACGAGCTGCAAAGCTTGCTCGGCGTCACGCTCGAAGCGCCGGCGCCGCCGCGCGTTTCGCTCAGCGCGCGGGCGCTCGAAGCACTGAACGCCGCGCTCGCCGACGCCGAGAACGACGTGCTGCACCTGGAAGTAGGTCCGCGCTTCGAGTACGACTTGTTCGTTGGTCCTCGCAAGTCGAGCGACGTCGAAGCGACTAGCAATGGACCGAGCTTCTTTTTCGACCCCGCCAGTGCGCGCCGCGTGTCGCTGGTGAACATCGATTTCTTGGAGGGGCCGAGCGGCGGCTTCAAAATCGAGAGCCCTGAGGAGCCAGCTAAGGTGAAGGAGCTCGATGCGCCGGAGCTGAAAGCGCGCCTCGATCGTGGCGAAATCGTATTGTTCGACGTGCGGCCGTCACACGAGCGTGATCTGGCCAGCATTGCTCAGGCGCACTCGCTCGACGCGAAGGGGCAGGAGTATTTGCGCGGGCTCGATCGCAACACCCCCATCGCATTTCACTGCCACCACGGCTTTCGCAGCCAGGCCGCTGCCCAACAAATGCTCGGCGAAGGCTTCCGCAACGTGTACAACCTGCGTGGCGGTATCGAGGCTTGGTCCCAACTGGTGGACCCTAGCGTTCCCCGCTACTGAACGCCGGCCCAACGAGTAACCATGTCGTCGCATCCCACGAACTTCCAAGGCAATGTCATCGACGCCATCAAGGCGGCCATCATCGCGCAGATTCCGGATGCGGAAGCCGAGGTGAGCGGCGGTGGCGGACACTTCACGATTCAGGTGGTTTCCAGCGTGTTCGCTGGCAAGAGCACGCTGGAGAGCCATCGTCTGGTGTACAGCGCCATCGCCCACCTGATGAACGGCGATTTGGCCCCCGTTCACGCCGTAGACAGCCTGAAGACGCGCGTGCCGAGCTGAATCGGTGCGCGAGCGCGCGCTGCTTTGCCTCTGGTAAACTGCGCGGATGCGGCGTCGCAACCTCCCGCCTGAGCCGAGCGCTTCGGAAATCACGCCGGAGCGCACGTATCAAAGGCGTCGCGAGTTCATCAAACAGGGCGCGCTCTACGTGGGGACCAGCGCGCTGCTCGGTAAGGGCTTGGTCGAGCTCTCCAGCATGGGCAGCGCCGATGCGCCTGCCGTGCCACCGCCCGTGCCCAGCGTACTGCCGAGCGGCGCCGCGTGGCGTATCGCGGAGCGCGGCCGTTACACGCTGCCGGATGAGCTCACGCCTTATGCCGACGTCACTACCTACAACAACTACTACGAGCTCGGTGTGTCGAAGTCGGAGCCCGCGAAGCTCGGCTTTCGTATTCGGCCGCGTCCGTGGACGCTACGCGTGAGCGGTGAAGTCGCCGAGCCGCGCACGATCGACATCGACACGTTGATTCGTTGGTTTCCGCTCGAAGAGCGCGTCTACCGCATGCGCTGCGTAGAAGCCTGGTCGATGGTGATTCCATGGCTCGGCTTTCCACTCGCGGCGTTGATCGAACGGCTCGCGCCGACTTCGCGCGCCAAGTTCGTCGAATTCACGACCTTGCTGGATCCGGAGCAGTTGCCGAACCAAGAGAGCCGCGTTCTGCCATGGCCCTACGTCGAGGGGCTACGCATGGACGAGGCCATGCACCCACTGACCTTGATGGCGCTGGGTCTTTACGGTGCGCCGCTACCGGGCCAAAACGGGGCGCCGTTGCGGCTGGTGGTGCCATGGAAATACGGCTTTAAGGGCGTCAAATCGATCGTGGCGTTACGCTTCCTCGCGCACCTTCCCAAGACTACTTGGAGCAGCGCCGCTCCCGACGAGTACGGGTTCTACGCCAATGTGAACCCAGAGGTAGATCATCCACGTTGGAGCCAAGCCAGCGAGCGCCGCATCGGTGAGCTCGAGCGACGCCCAACGCTTTCGTTCAACGGCTACGCCGAGCAAGTTGCCGGCTTGTACACAGGGATGGACCTGGTCAAAAACTTCTGATGCCAGCGTCGCGTTACTCCTTTTTGGTTCCAGCAGTCGTGACTGGCTCGCTGGTGCCGTTCGCGTCGATGGCCTGGCGCGCGCGGCAACACCTGCTCGGAGCGAACCCCGTTGCGGCTGCGTTGAATCAGCTCGGTCTGTTGGCGCTCGTGTTCTTGTGTGCATCGCTGAGCTGCACTCCGCTGAAGCTGGTGTTCGGCTGGAACTGGCCGATGCGGATTCGTAAAACGCTCGGTTTGTTCGCGTTTTTCACGGCACTTTTGCACTTCTTCGTGTACCTGGCGCTGGATCAGCGCTTTTCACTTTCCGCGCTCTGGGCGGATGTGATCAAGCGGCCTTTCATTCTGGTCGGCGCACTCGCGCTGCTCGGGCTCTTGCCGCTGGCACTCACCTCCACGAAGCGATCGTTACAGCGTTTGGGGTTCACACGCTGGAAGCGTTTGCATCGACTGGTCTACGTCGTGGTGCTGTTGGCGTTGATTCACTTCTACCTGCGGGTGAAGGCGGATCACAGCCTACCGATTACGTATGCGCTGTTCGTTGGAGCGCTGTTCGCGATTCGCATCTACGCAAGTAGCGTAAAAAATCGCTCCGGCGCGCGGCGCGTTGCGCAAGAATGACGCGCTCAGCGCAAGAACGGCGCGACGACCTCTTGCGTTTCCTGGCTGCTGACCACCGGAACGATTTCGAGCGTGACGCCCGAGCCGCGATTGGCCAGCACCCAGCGCTGAAACAAGCGCAGATCGTCGCACTCCATCAGCTGGAAGCAGCGCGAGAAGTTCGGCTCGATCCAGCTGCCGATGTACTTGAGCTCCGCCGGGAAGTTGCGACCTTCGTCGCGCAGGCGCTGGTAGATGGGAACCATGTCGTTATCGCGAAATCGCTCGATTACCATGAACAACATGGGCGGCCGTTTTCGCACGACGGAGCGGCAATGTCGAGAGCTTCCCTGACGCTGGCTGACGCTAGCTGACGCCGGTTGTCGCGCGGCGATTCGACGATTTGACAATTACTACGCCTGTAGTAGGTTGGGCTCGTGACCTCGAGCCATGCGCTGGGCCCCCTCGAAATGAAGGTGGTAGGCCTATTCGAAGGCCGCGCGGCGGCGAGCGTCGGCGAGATTCAAGAGCGGCTGCGCGAGCTCGGCGAAGAACCAGCCTACACGACGGTGATGACCGTGCTGTCGCGCCTGTACGAAAAAGGGGTGCTCACACGGCGCCGCGAGGGAAAGCGCTTTTTGTACTCACTTTCGGCGCAAGCACCGGCTCGCACCAGCAGCATCGTCGAGCGAATTCATCGCACGTTGTTCAACGCCGTGCGCACCCGCCCGATTGCTGCGCTCATCGAGGAAGACGAGCTCACCACCGAAGAGCTGAAAGCGCTGCGCGCCCTGGTGGACGCCAAGCTCAAGGAGCGCAAGCGGTGAACACGTTCGTTGCAGCTACGTTCAACCTGCTGCTGAACGCCGTCGGCTCGTTTTTGCCGACGCTCGCGTTGGTGGCAGGCGTGCTTTGGCTCGTGCGGATCCCACCGGGAAACTTGCGGCTATCGTTGTGGCTATTGCCCTTCGTCAAGGTGCTGTGGGATTTGCTGCGTGGCATTCCTGCGAGCTCCTTCGTTTGGGTGCACGCCGTCGGCGCCAAGCAAGACATCGGTTCATTCATGGTCGGTGTTGGGCTCGGCCCGACTCCGCGCATTCACGCGGTGCTGAACGCGCATTCGAGCGGTATCAGCTACCCGCAAAGCGCAGCGGATATTTTGTATCGCGCGCTCGAGCACAAGGTTTCGCCTTGGGCGCCGGCGTGCGTCGTAGTCGCGCTGCTTTCTGTGACCTTCTGGCGCCTGGGGCGGCGCTGGCGGCTGACTCTTCAGTTTCGTCGTGAAGCTCGCAAATGGCTGACCCGTGCAACGCCACTTTCGACGGCGCGCAGCTGGGGCCGCAACGTCACGGTGTACGTTAGCGCCGAGCATGCTGGCCCACCGTTCGCGGCAGGCGTCGTGCACCCATTCGTGTTGTTCTCGCAACGAGCGTGGAGCGAGCTCGACGCCGACGCACGCGACGCAGCTCTGAGTCACGAACTCTCTCATCTGGATCGCCATGATCCAGCCCTGATTGCGGCTCTTCTACTCTTCTGTGACGTATTCTGGTTCTTGCCCGGAAGAGCCTGGCTCGCGCGACGTGTGCTCGCCGAAATTGAGTTTTGCGCCGATCAGCGGGCGGTACGTCGCGGAGTCGCACCCGAAGTGCTGGCGAACGCGCTCGTCAGCGTCGCTGAGCAAATGGCGCCGTCGCGTGTTGCGATGACGCTGTCGCTCACTGAGCATGTGCTGCGCGAACGCGTCGAGCACCTTCTCAGGCCGCGCTCCCTAGCGCGTAGGTGGCGTCGGGCATTGCTCCACGCGCTCGTTTGGATCGGATTGGTCACTCTCGTCACCAGCTCGGTATTTCTCGGCAACTGAAGGCTGCGCTCGTATCGCGCAGCAAAGGAGCAATTCGAAATGATGTGGCAGCGCTGCGTCCTGTGTCTTCTCGTCTTTGGCTGTGCCAGTACGCCACCCGCGCATCACGTGCGCTATGCCGATTTGGGTAGCGGCAAGCTCGCCAATCCGTTCGATGGCCGCGCACCCCTAGTCGTTGAATTCCAAGCGGGTGATCGCGTGCCGGTGAACTTCGTCTTCAGCGGAGAGGATTTTGCTTTGGTTCCCGAGCGCCCAGCGCTCGAGTTGGTCGCGAAGCATCGCTGTTTCGTGCGCTTCTGGAAGGATGGCATTCGCGCTAGCCTCAATCCCAACGATTTCGAGACCAAGCCGCGCCAGCCGGGTAGCTTCCGCCTGGGCCTAGCCGCCCAGCGCGGCGAACAGCCGAAGCTCGACGTCGTGATCGTCACGCCTAGGCGCTGAGCGAGGCGGTATGGGTCCCGCTCACTCTCGGTTCGCAGCCGCGCTCAGCGTTGCTGCTTGAGTGCGCGGCGTGGCCACAGCGCGTACAGGAAAAGTGGCGCAAATAGGACTAGTTCGGCAACGGCAACGAAGATTCCGCGAGGACTCAAAAATCGAAGGCCGATAGGCGCAACGGGGATTGGTCGCCAGGGTGCGAAATAGCGCTTGGTGGTGAACGGCCACAAAAGAGCGATTCCGCGTCCGCCGTCGGTGAGAGCGTCCAGTAGGCCGTGGCTTGCAGCGACGCAGGCGGCGATAACGAAGAGCCGAAGTTTGGAGACTCCGAATAGAGACGCGGCCTGGCTTACGACCAGCGCCACGAGTAGCGCGAACACGAATGAGTGCGTCGCACCGCGATGGCCCCAGGGTGCACCGTAACGCACCCCGAACGCAAATCCGATTACGTCCGCGTCGGGGAGCAGCGAAACTGCGCTGAGCAGCACCGCCAGCCAAACCTTGTGCCGAACACGGCCGCTCGCGCGCGCTGCTGCCATACCGACCGCTACGTGTCCAAGGCTCGCCATCCAGCTTCAGTGCGTATCAGTTCGCCCGGCTACCCGTGGCGTGAGCCGGGCCAGGATTCAAATCGAGTACGACGCGTTCGGGGCCAACCAGCGATTTTTCGTGCTGACAGCGCCATTTGGAACCAGCCCGAACTCCCTGCACAGTGTGGCCGTCGGCGATGACGTCACCTTCGCAAAACAGGTACCAAGCGGTATTGTAGAGCACGCGCGCGACGTCGCCCGGATCCAGCCCTTGAAAATGGCACTGAAGATCGACGAGCCCGAGCGCGGCTAACCCGAGCGTATCCATCACGAGTTCGCCTGGGCTCTTGCCGGCTTCGTTCTGCACGTTGAAGAGCCGTACGTTGACGGCTCCGGCGAAGAACCGTTGTGCGGGATCACCGGCGTCGTAATCGCGCCGCCAAGCGCTGGGATCCACGATGCGCCCGGAGGGACGCCAATGAATGGCTGCGCAGGGTACGTAGTCGAGCACGCCGCGCAAACAATCATGAAACAGGGCTAGACGTTGGCGGTACTCCAGCGACGACGACATCACATCGGTGACGAGCACCGACGTGGTGGAGATCTCCACCTTCGCGCGCGCATCGGCAAACTCCCAAGTTTGGTTCAGTGCCTGCTCGCAGGTCTCGCGCTTGAGCGGCTTGTCCGCCTGGGCAATCAGAGTTTGGGCGGGGACCACGGCGTCGGCCAGGCGCACGTGGTGCTTCGGGTGCACCAACGCGAGCAGGGGTGTCGCCGGGTTGGGATCGAGGAGCTTCGCGTCGGGGCAATAACGCTTCACGGCTTCGAGTAGGGCTGCCTTTTCGATGTTCGGTGAACTCTCGCACAAGAGCTCGACGCCGTACGTTCGTGCGAATGCGTCCTCGGTCATGTCGGCGCCAAAGTATCACGGAAGGGCCTGCGGCGTCGCCGCGTCACGCTACGGAGAACGCGGATCGATGGGCGAGACATGCTCGACGCTTGCTTCGATGATTTCGGCCGCCTGCAAGCACAGATCTTCGCGCCACAGATCGGCGTAGACGAGCACGCTGGTCGGCAAGTTGTCTCGCAGCCCCATCGGTAGTGCCAAGCTCGGTAGCCCGAGCGCATTTCCGGGCGTCACGAAGCGCACCGTCTCCTTGAGCAGGTCGACACCGGCGTTTGGATCGATGTCGGCATCCACGGGCCAGATGGCATGCGCCCAATTGGGGCCGACGAGTACGGGACAGTCCGCGAAGAAGCGAGACCACGCGCGCATCAGCCGAGATCGCTCGGTGTACAAACGATGATGCGACCACTCGGGCTGGTTCGCCTGGCACAGCCGCCACAAATGCTCGTACAAAACCTGCGAGATGAAGGGCTGCATCTTGCGCGTCACGATTGCTAGATCACTCGCGAGCAGCCTTCCAAAGAGGTCGTTCACGCGTGCGAGCTCGGGTGGCGTAACCGTTTCTACCTCCCAACCAGCGGACATCAGTGCACGCCCGGCGCGCTGGATCGCGTCGAGCGTGTTCGGTTCGAGCGGTGCGCCAGGCAGCTCAGTCACCAAGCCGGCGCGCAACGTGGGTGGTGCCGGGCCTTGCAACGGTGCGTCGACGGAGCGTGGATCGCGCACATCGCGACCCGCCAGGATCGCAAAGCTTGCTCGCAGATCCGCAACGGTGCGCGCCAGCGGGCCGAGCGCGAGCATGGCTTGGCTCGCCGGACCCAAATCTTGGGGTTCGAGTGACGAGGCGATCGCGATGCGGCCCGTCGTTGGTTTGAGCGCCGCGACGCCGCAGCATTGCGCTGGAATGCGCAACGAGCCTCCAATGTCTCCACCGAGGCCGAGCGGCGCCATGCCCGTCGCAACCGCGGCAGCGTCACCGCCGCTCGAGCCGCCGACTGTTAACTTGCGATCGTAAGGGTTCAACGTACGACCATGCAGTGGGTTCACGCTGCAGAGGCGTAAGCCCATCTCGGACAGGTTGGTGCGTGCGATGGGAATGGCGCCGGCTGCCTTCAGGCGTAAAACCGCCGGTGCATCACCGTAAGGCAGAGCATTGCGGAGAAGTGGCAAGCCGTGCGTCGTTGCCGAACCGAGACAATCGATGTTCTCTTTGACTGTGAACGGGACACCATGCAGAGGCCCGCGCGGTTCACTGCGATCGCAGCTGTCGGCCGCAGCGAGCGCGCTTTCACGGAGCACGAGCGTGACAGCGCCTAGATAGGCATTGAATTGCTCGATGCGAGCGAGGTGCGCCTCCATCACCTCGCGGCACGATACTTCACGCGCCCGAATCGCGCGCGCAAGTTCCGTGGCGCTGAGCTCGAAGAGCCGCATCTGCCTCTAGCCTCTAATGATGCTGCGCCGCGATGACTCGCTCCGCATCTTCCAAAAATCCGAAGCCGACATTGTGCACGATTTCCGCGTTGACCTCCACCAGCACGATTTGCTTCGAGAACACGTCTTTTTCCCAGTCAATGGCTTCGCGAACGATCGGCGTCTTGCGGTTTCGATAGTACTGAGTCGAGTAGTAGCGATAAATCGTATGATCGATGTGATACATGCGAAAGTAGTCGGCCATGTGGAACGAGAAGCTGCCGCCGATCACGAGCAGGCTCGGCATTGGTACGGCGCTGCGTGAAGCTGGGCGCGCACGCGGGCGGTACACTGGCTGATACAGCCGATCCTCGTACCAGAGGTTACACAACTGCAGGATGTCGATGTCGCGCTTCCGTTGGCGCATGCTCGCGGAGTGAGGGTGGCAGCGCAGCGCGGGCAGCGGCTGCTTGAGTTGACGTGCGATGGCGTCCATCGCGAGCGCCGTGACTTCACAGGCGCCCACTTCGTTCCAGTGGGTGCTCGAGTTGCCGAAGAACGTGAACGGAACTTGGGGTTTGCGCTCCTGCAAATAGGCTTGCCCATCCACAGTATAAATTCCGTGTTTGTTCAGAAGCGGCACGAATTTCTCGTAGTTCGTGGGTACACTATGCCGCTCTTTGAAGACGTAGCGCGGTGGCAAGTACTCCGGGTACAGCAAGGGTTTGCTGGGCGTGATCACCAACAGCAGCATGGAGCCTCGGCTCTCCAGGTATTTTTGGAGCAAAGCTAGCCGCTCGACCTTGGGCTCCATCGCTGAGCTCGGCACTTCATCGTGACGATTGAAAGCGTCGACGTAGCTGCGCTCGAAGAGATAATCGTCCTTACCGATGATGAGTGACGTGCGCGGGTTCAGCCCAACTTGATGAAAAGCGCGTAGGTTGAGCTCGTTGTCGGCGCGTACGAAGCGGCCGCGCAAGCTGAGCTCGGCGTCGTAACGCGCTTCGTACGAAGGCTGGAAGCGGTTGCTCCAGTACGCGCCCCAACTGAACGGAACTTCCGTCGGGGGATCGGTGACGCCGAGCAGCACGACGTCCGGGATGATGACGAAGCGCTGATTGACGAAGGGCAGCAGCGCAAAACCAAAGAACAGAGCCAAAAATGCGATTCGCAGCGCACGCATGCTCAGAAGTGAACCTGGAGGGAAAAACAGAAACACGGCGTGACCGGTCACCTAAAGGAAATGCTGCCCAATGCCCCGTTGCGAAGGACGCCATCCAGATACGCGTAACCGTCAGCGAAGGCTAGTGCTCGTTGGGGACCCGGGTTTGGGGGCCCAACCCCAAAACGATTTTACTTTGAGACCCGGCACTAGGTAGCAACTGCATTGAACCGCGCGCGGGGCGCCTCGTCTTGGTGGGTGCGGCGGGACCGCTGGAAATCTACGCGGAAGGCGGTGTTTTTGGAGGAGCGCCACCCCGTCGTACAAACTGCGCTAGGCTTTGCGAGGGTGCTCGGTGGAGGACAGCGTTGAGCAAGGGACAAGCTCGTTGACCAGGACGATGCCGCTCCATGACGTGGAGTTGGCCGGCCTGCTGGAGCTTGCTTCGGCGCGTTTTGCTTCACATGGCCGCGACCTATTCAAGCTGCGGGCCTGGGCGCTGCGCGGCACGTCGCTGTTGGGCCTTGCTGGCGTTGTGGCGGCACAGTTCACTCGCGACTACAGCCGTCCGCTCGCACTCGCGCAGTTGGCGCTGTTCAGTGCGCCGGCACTGTTTTGTGCGCCGGGTTTGGTGGCAGGGACGCTCGCAGCGGCCCGCGGCGAAGAGATGCCGAAGCGCGTGTTCGTGTCGTACGCGCACCGCGCCTTGAGCTTCGGTGTGCTGGGTGCCGCGCGTTTTGTCGTGACGATGCTGCTCGCCGTGTTCGCGGGGCCGTTCGCCTTCATCATTTATCTGCGCTTGCGATTTGCGGAGTTCGTGATGCTCGATGAGAATGCGCCACCTTGGCGCGCGCTCGTGACGAGCTATCGCCTCACGCAAGGGATGCTGTTCGCTACCCTGAAGGTATCGTTTCGTGCTTACTTCGATGCGCTGCAGCGCTACGGTTTGCTTCGCTGGCAGCTCGACAATCGCGTTCGTCTCGCGTTGCTCGATGTGTTGGTCTACGACTCTCTGCGCCGACCCGCGGCCGCGAGCGAAGATGCAGCGCTGGTTTCGTCCGAGATCGCAACGGCGAGTGTTGCACCTGCGTTCGTGGCTCCTCCTGGGCTCGCGACCCGCGTCGTGGCTTCGCCGCCGCCGCCCACTCCTGCGCGCATTCGTGCCAGCGTGGACGGCCCGGGGTGCCCGCGTTGTGGCGAAGCTCTGGTCAAGTACGATGACGGCGAGATCAGCCTGCTTCGCTGTGGCAGTCGACATGGCGTGTGGGCCAACAACGTAGCTGCTCAACGTATCGTTCAAGCCAAGTTGCCGGACATCGTGGTACGCGAAATAGGGGCTTTCGAAGGAACTGCGCCTCCATTGCACGACCCACGCGATGCCATCGCTTGCCCCGTGTGCGCTACGCGGCTCGCGACGACTTGGGTGCCGGCTGCGCAGCTTCACGTCGATGCCTGTACGCAACACGGCACTTGGTTCGACACCGGCGAGCTCGAGCGCGTTGCACGTGCCTACGTGAAAGCTCACGTCGATCGCGCGGAAATCGCGGCGCTGTTGGCGAAGCCACATGCGAGCCCTTACGCCCGCGGCATTCCAGCGATGGCCGAGGCGTTTGGCGCCACCGTACTCGAGCTTGCCAGCACAGCCGTGGACCATGTGGTGGAAGGTCGTGAGGAAGATCGCACGGACATGTGGCTACGCGTCGCGGGAGCGGCAGTTGGGATCGCAACGGGCGGCAGCGACGACGACAGCTCGTCCGATTGAGTGCCTTCACGGCGAGGGCGTCGCGTAGAATTTCACGGCGGCGCGAGTGGCAGAGTGGCACGTGCAAGATTGTCACGCGTGCGCCGCGCTGTGGGCGTGCATGCCACGCGGCCCACGACGGCCAGCCTCTTCGTGGGTCGAGCAACGCGGTGGTTCTCGCTTCGACTCCGCTCGCGCTTGGGAGTAGGTTTGCGTCGATGACACGCGAGGAATTTTCGAGTTCGGTCGCGACAGGTCAGCCGCCGGCGAAGCTCAGTGACGAGCTTCGCGTGCTGTGGCTCGATGCAAAGGGTGATTGGGAGGCGGCGCACGAGCTGGCGCAGGAGATCGAGTCGTCGAACGGAGCGCGCCTGCATGCGTACTTGCATCGCAAGGAAGGCGATTTGGAGAACGCGCGTTTTTGGTACCGCGAGGCTGGTCAGAAAGAGGTCGACACGTCGCTCGAAGCCGAGTGGGAGAGTTTGGTAGACGAGTTTTTGATTTTTCACGAAAACTGAGCAAGCGTTCGAGTCGAACTGTGCCGCGACTTGTGTTGGGAAACGCTGGCGAGAGTCGCCGTGGGCGACTTGTTTTGATGGACGGCATACACACGCAGCCAACGTCTGCGTGATTGCGCGTGATGCTTCCCCCTTTTCGGTGGGGCGCGTGCGCGGTGTAGTGGGCGCAGCGCCGCGCGGAGTCTGCGCTCACGGGTGAAGTTGCCTTAGTTGCGCGCCCGTTACAGTGTGGCGCCCCAAACCTGTCGAGGCAATTTGGCGTAGGGCTTTCGCGCAGCAATTGCGTGGAGCCGTTGCGTTCGCAAGCTTTGCGCGTCGAGGTGTGTATTCCGTCAGAATGCCGACAGGTAGTTACGTTGACCGGTGTTTCGATTACTGATACTCCGCGATTCGATATGTTCAGAGCAACGCCGACGCTCTTTCGGCCAACCGGTGCACCACGTGATCGTGTGCGTCGGTTGCGAATGAGTGGCGGAAACTCGATAGTGAATCGTTGAGCACGCATCGTGCAAGCGCGCTGAAGCCCGAACTGCCATGCCGGAAGAACCCTCATCTAGATCGGCCGCGCCAGAACCGCTCACGCGCGGCGGCGGGACAGGGGTGCTGCCGCTCGTGTTGGCAGTGATGATCGGTGTTGCGGGCGGAATTGGGGCATACACGTTTCGCTACGCCCACGGTTTGTCGTACTTCAAGACGGATCCGAAGGCATGCGTGAACTGCCACATCATGCAGCCCCAGTACGACGCCTGGCAGAAGGCCAGCCATCATCAGGTTGCGGTATGCGTGGACTGCCATTTGCCACAGTCGTTCATTCCGAAGTACATCGCGAAAGCCGAGAACGGTTGGCGCCACGGGGAGCGCTTCACGACGCAGAACTTCGTCGAGCCGATTGTGGTGCAGAAGCAGGGGCGAGAGATTTTGCAGGCGAACTGCGTGCGCTGCCACGCTGGCTTGGTGCACGAAGTTGCACAGGCGCCGTCTGCTCGCGGAGAGCAGCTGGTGTGCACGCATTGCCACTCGACCGTGGGTCACGGCGAAAAGACTGGCGTTGGTGGTCCGTTGAAGGCGTCTGAGCTCAAGGAGATGAAGTGAGTCATGGCATCGTTCAAGAGTTTCATGCAGAGCCGGACGGGCTATCTCGTGGCGATCGCCGTGGTGGCCATCGTGGCCGCGGGCGCGACGGCGCTGTTGATGAACATCGCCGAGCGCAAGGCGGAGCAACGCGCGCCGTACGTGCGGCTGGTCGAAGTGGGCGAGAACGATACGGATCCCGCTAAGTGGGGAAAAAACTGGCCGAAGCAGTTCGATGCTTATCAGCGCACGTCGTTGCTCACGCGCACTCGCTTTGGCGGGCACCAGGGCAGTGAGGCGTTACCCGAAGAGAAGATCGCGCGCGACCCCTGGCTCAAGCGCATGTTCGCGGGCTACGCATTTTCGATCGATTACCGCGATCGGCGCGGGCACGCGTACATGTTGCACGATCAAGAGGCGACCAAGCGCTTGACCAAGCCGCAGTCGGGTTCGTGTTTGCATTGTCACGCCTCGATCATGCCGCTGTACCGTGAACTCGGGAACGGCGACGCAATGAAGGGCTTCGAGGAGAGCTACAAGTTCAGCTATCAGGACTTGAACAAGAAGCTTCACGATTCCGGGCACGCGCACCCGGTGAGCTGCGTGGACTGCCACGAGTCCTCATCGATGACGTTGCGAGTGACGCGCCCCGGGTTCATCAAAGGCATTCAGGCTCTGGCAGCTTCGGACGCTAGCGTGCCGGCGTTGCCCAGTGTGCAGCAATGGCGCGAAGGTCGGCGCGATACACCGTACGACCCGAATCGCGATGCCACGCGCAACGAGATGCGCTCGTTCGTGTGTGGCCAGTGCCACGTCGAGTACTACTGCGCCACCAAGATGCCGCTCACGTTTCCGTGGGGAAAGGGCTTGAAGGCGGAGCAAATCGAGGCGTTCTGGGACACAACCAAGTTTCCGAATGGCGAGCCATTTTCGGACTACGTGCACAAGGAAACCGGCGCTCAGGTGCTGAAGGCGCAGCACCCCGAGTTCGAGTTGTGGAATCAGGGCATTCACGCGAGGAGCGGCGTTTCGTGCGCGGATTGCCACATGCCCTACATGCGTGAAGGTGCCGCCAAGATCAGCGACCACTGGGTGCGCAGCCCGCTCTTAAACGTGAATCGCGCGTGTCAGACGTGCCACCGCGCGTCCGAAGAAGAGATGAAGAGCCGGGTCGACGCAATTCAGCAGCGAAACTACGATTTGATGCAGCGAGCCGGCGTTGCCATCGTGGATTTGATCGAAGCGATTCAAGCAGCGAAAGCCAAGGGAGCGGCGCCAGCGGCGATTGACGCAGCGTTGCTGGCGCAGCGACGCTCGCAATGGCGCTTGGATTTCATCGCCGCAGAGAACAGCATGGGCTTCCACGCGCCGCAGGAGGCTGCACGTGTGCTCGGCGAAGCCATCGACTACGCGCGGCAGGGTCAGGTGTTGGTTTTGGGCGGCGCAATTGGAACGGCCGCCGCGCCCGCCGCGCCGGTCGGCGCCGTTGTCAGCGGTGCACCCGCGGGCAGCGCAGGTGCCGGTGCTCCGAGTGCAACTCCTCCTGCGCCGAGCGCAGCTCCGCCCGCTCCCAAACCTGCAGCATCTCACTAGCGCAGTGGGTTAGCCGAGTACTCGCTGTACCAACCGCTCATAGCGATACGTGTGCGTGAAGCGATAGCAGCCGTAGCCGAGCCACACGACGAATTCGAGCAGCGCGAAGAGAGCGATGGCGTTGGCGAGCTTGTTGAGTGTACTCGGCTTCACTGGCCAAGCTTCGGGGCAACTGGCGCGGCGGTCAACTCGCCGCGCCGAAACGAGGCAATGCGGCTTACTTGGGAACGGTCACGCCCGCGTTCGTCGCCGGATCACCCGAGTACATCGCGGCGCTGGCGAAGAGCAGGGTGCCGAGCGCGAGCACGATGCCCGCAACGACTCCGATCATTTTGAGCTGGCGGTTGCGATTGAGGACCGCGATCACATGATCTGGATCGTCTCGATCGATTGCATGAGCCATGAATTCCTCCTTGTGCCGCACGCGGAAGCGAGGGCGAGAGCCGTGGCGGCCATGCTGACGCGCGAGAGTGCCGAGCGCGTTACGCTAGGCAGTATGCGCCTGCCAATGAGCTTCGCAAGTACACATTCCGCGAAGTGCGAGTTGACGTAAACTCGAACCACTCGTGGCCATTTCCGACTTCGGCAGGACTCGAACGATGCACGACCCGGTACTCGCAGCGGTAGCGAACAACGCAGCGTGGTGTGAAGCAGTGTGTTCTGCTCACGGTGTTCCGGGGGAGTTCCACGACGGCTATTGGGTGAATTGGGGAAAGGTGCCGGCGTATACATCCAAGCTGATCGCGTTGAATGACGGACAGCGTGCAGCGCAGCTCGAAGCGATTCGAGAGTTGATGAAGCGAGACCGAGCGCAGGGTTTCAGTGTGAAGGACGCTTTCCAAAGTTTGGATTTGGGGAGCTTGGGGTTCGAAGAGTTGTTTCGGGCGAGCTGGATTCAGCGCGATGTTTCGGATGTTCCTCGAGATTCTGCCGAGCGGCTCAGCTGGTCGCCGGTGCGGGACGAAAGCGAGCTTGCTGCGTGGGAGCACGCCTGGCGTGGCAGCTCAGCCAACGAAGACGCGCCTAGTGAGCGAGTCTTCCCGGCGTCTCTGCTGCGTTCGGGCGTGACATTTCTCAGTGGTGAGCGGCAGGGTGTTACGGTTGCAACGGCCGCCCTACTTCGCACGGGCGACGTCGTTGGTCTGTGCAACGTGTTCAGTGCGGTGGCCGATGTAGGTCCGCTCTATCCCGGGTGCGCTCGCCTGGCGCACGAGCTGTATCCCGGCCTGGCGTTGGTTGGTTACGAACGCGGGGCTGCGTTGTCGGGTGCCGAACGGGCTGGTTTCCGACGACTTGCGGATCTGACGGTATGGCTGCTGCGGCGCACGGGCTAAACGCGGTCGCTAACGTCGGCTGTATCAGCGGCAGGTGGCACGGAGCGGCGCGCTAGCTCGCGTCGAAGCCAGCTGCTGCCGCGCGCCAGGCGCTCACGATCTTCGGCGACTGAAGCGTCGTCGATGTCGACTTCACGAGGGAATGCCGCGGCGGCGGGAGCTAGCTCGCTGGGAAGCGTAGCTGGACCGCCGGGATCGAAGATCACTGTCTTGAGTACGTTGGGCGTCTGCGAGTGGAAGTGGCAGCAGCGCAGGCGAGAGGCCGAACCGGCGATCCAACTATCAACGCACCGCATGAAGGCTCGGGGCGAACGTACGTCTTCCGGCTCTTGGCCAGCGTGCTCTGCCAGCAACGATGCGCGCACCCAGCCGATGTCGGCGGCGAGCTTTGTGTCGCCGTGCGCCTGCCAGAACACAGCAAGCTCTGTGTCGAACCCCATGCTGCGCTCGGTCAGGTTGGCAGAGCCGATGCTCAAGAATTCGTCGTCGATGATCAACACTTTAGAATGAATGAAGGTCACGCCGTTGCCTTCATCGCCATTGATTGCGCTGCACAAGAAGCGAAGCTCGTGTCCGCACGTTTTGGCAGTTTCTTCGAGCGCAGCCAGCACCATGTTCTGGGTTTCACCGAGCGCGAATTTCTCTTTGGAGCTGTCGGCGCCGCGCGGCAAAACCACGATCACCTCGAGCTTCGGCTTGGAGCTGTCGCGCAAACGAGCGAGCAGCGCCGCAGCGATGGAGCGCGACGTGAAATACTGTGTCTCCACGTAAATCAGGCGCTGCGCGGAGCGCAGGGCTTCTTCGTAAGCAGTGCGAATCTCCGGTAACACCGATCCGTCGTCGTTCACCGCGGTTCGGCTCAGCATTACCTCTTTGGCGCGAAGCGGCAGCGCCACGCCTCCGCTGAGTTCCGCCAAATCGAAATCGGACGAAGCGCCCGGCGTCGGGGCGGGGAGCAACAGCTGCTCTCCGCAGGCTGCGTGCCAGCGCTGACAAAACAGTTCGCTCAACACGCCAGCAGCATCGCCCACGACCGCAGATTGCACCTCGTGATTCGGACGGCACGGCTCTCCCGCCGCATTGAGGCGCAGCGGATCGCCGGCGACATGGCTGCGGTCGTCCCAGCGCTCGTCGCAGATGTCCATGCCACCGACGAAGCCGAGCACGCCGTCTACCACGACGAACTTCTGATGGTGGCTCGCGTAGTAGCGCGGATGCGTATCGAATTCGAAGCGGATCGCATCGGAGGTTTGCGTCGCAAACTTCAGGTCTTGCAGCCACTCGCGCTCGAGCGCATACACGAAGCTGAAATCCCAGGCGAGGATATAGATGCGTAGCTCCGGCCGGCGTTGGCACAGCGCTTCCAGGAACGGCAGGAACGTGACCGGCAGGTTCGCGTTGCGCGCATCCTCGCCGCGCAGCAGCGCGACCTCTGTGTCGAACTGCCAACCAGCGAGCAGCATGTACTGCTTCGCGTTCAGCGCGGCGCGATAAAACGACTGGTAGTAGGCGCGCGCATCCACGATCGCTGCGCTTTGCTCCACGCTGGCTGAACGAAAGTAGTGACGGCCCTGTTCTAAGGAGAGGCTCATGCAAGCCTGCCTTCGGCGCTAGGCGTGACCGCAGCCTCGGCCCGTGCGCTCTTTACTGCCGGAGAGTTCGTGAGTTGCTCGGCGGCTTCGTGCCCCCACTCGAGCACGGCTACCAGTGGGAGATGATCCGACGCGACGCGACTCAAAGCGTCGCGCGTTACAGTGCACGAATGAACCCGGAATTCTTTGCTGACGAACATGTGATCGATTCGCAAGAGAGGTCTCGCCGAGGGCCACGTGGCCAGTCGGGTGGACCTGCAGCGCTGAACATCGAGCAAGTCGCGCGCCAACCCGCGATAAACCAGTGACAATGGCGTCGCGTTGAAATCTCCGCACACGATTAGCGGCAAATCCGTACCAGCGCGCACGAGCCACTCGGCACCGAGCAGTGCACGCACCTGCACCTGGCGCTCCCAAAACCACACGCCAAGATGCGTATTCATCAGGTAAAAATCTTGATGCGGAGCGCGAATGCGCAGCCACTGAACTGCTCGTGGCTCGCCGCCGCGGCGTGGCAAAGAGCCCTCCGAGATCAAATCAAAAGCGTGGCGACTGAGCACGGCGTTGCCAAACTGCCCACCAGTGAGCCCAGGCCGAGTCAAGGTGAAGTGGCAGTGCATGCCGAGGCGCTTTGCTAGCCACTCGCACATGGCATGCTGCGAACGCTCGTTGTGGCCGAACTCCACTTCTTGCAGAGCCACCAAATCCGGACCGTCTTGCTCGATCACGCTCGCGATGCGTTCGGGATCACATGCACCGTCCGTACCCACGAACCCATGCACGTTGTAGGTCATCACTCGCGCGTGCCGCATGAGGCTAAGTTGAAGCTCCGACATCGAGCGTACGCCGATCGACCGCAATGTTCGTCTACGCCCGCGCCTTGTCTAGTGGGCACATTTGTGCCTCACTTCGTGCGCGGTGATTCCGTGCCAAGGTGTTGGAGTGAGCGCTGAAGCGAGTTCGGGCTTTTCGGGTCGTGACCTCGTGTTGCTCACGCTACGTTGGCTAGTTGGGGTGCTTGCGCTGCTCGCGCTGATGATCGCGCTCAGCGCGCATTTTCGTGAGCCGCTCGAGCGACTTGGACGCGCCTTCGTCGAGCGCGCCGGCTATCCGGGTATGGCCTTCGGTACCTTCATCGCTGACGGCTTTCACTTCCCGATCCCCCCGCAGTTCTACATGCTGCTCGCCGTCACGTCGGGCGTGTCGCAGGCGGCCGCCCTCGGTGCCATCACGCTCGGTTCGCTCCTCGGCGGTTTTGCTGGCTACAAGTTCTCGGGCCGTCTCGCACGTGTCCAAACTGTCGCCAAGCGCTTGGAACGCTCGCGTGCTAGCGCCGACCGCCTCTTCGGTCGTTACGGTTACATGGCCGCGGTGCTCGCGACGTTTCTGCCCGTGCCCTACTCCGTGCTCTGCTACCTGTCGGGCCTGAACGGCTTGCCACTGCGCGTGTTCTTGGTGCTTTCACTCTGCCGCATCCCGCGCCTCGTCTTCTTCTTTTACGTGGTGCGGCTGGGGTGGCAGTTCTGATCAAGGCAAGCTGGTGTAGCGAAATCGAAACGCCGCCACGACTCGCTTCGCGCGGGAGACACGCGAAGTCTATGCGTAGTCATAAGCTCGCGAGCTACTCGATGGCTCGGAATCACGGGCGAGCTCGCGAACGCGCGATGACAACGGAGCAGCTCACGGCGCGCGCTACGCTTTCGGCAACGGAGCCGAGAAGTAGGCGTTTCAGTCCGGTGCGGCCGTGTGAGCCCATGACAACCAAATCTATGTGATTCGAGTCGATGAATTCCGCAATGGTCGCGGCGGGCGGACCCTGCAGCAAACGTGTCGACACGTGAGCAGCGCCCACTGCTTCGGCCTCTCGCTGCTGAGCGCTCAAGCTCTTCTCGAGCTCCGAAATCAAACGCAACTGCTGCTCGGCCGTGTAGAGCCATGGAGCTTCTGGCAACGCAAACGGCAATGGATCGTACACGTGCACCAGCATCAGGCTCGCAGCGTAACGACGGGCCAGGTCAGCACCGAGAGCTACCGCGTGAGCCGACGCCGGCGAAAAGTCTACCAAGGTGACGATGTTCCTAAAGCTCTCCATGGCTCCTCCAATCATCACGCGCTCGATCACTTACTCGAGCATGCTCGCGCAGCTGACGCAACGAGCGGCGGCCTCAATCAAGGAACGTCCGCGTTGCTGTCGAGTTCCTCGTGATCGGATTTGAAGAAGCGTCAATGCACGCGCGCCTGACACACTGCTTGCACGCCCAGCGTGGGGCGGGTCTTACTTGCGGAGGCCAGCGATGGCGACTGCTGGGCTTTCGAGCAGCAGATGCGCCGTCGGTTTTCAGCGCTCAGAACTGGCATTGGCGATGCACGTGCAAGAGCATGGCCATTTCAGCATCGCACCCATCCCTTTCGCATGGTTCCAAGTGGGCATCCCAGCCAAACCAGCCCAATCTTCCCACGCCGCCGGATCTACCGCGTCCGCTCCCAGATCCAGAGCCACCCGTCGAACCGAAACCCGGCTACGAGCCTCTGCCGATTGACCCGTACCCCAAGTACGAGGACGTACCGCCTCCGAAGCCAATCGACCAGGGACGGGGACCAGGGACGGGGACCAGGTTACCTCACGTCGCGTCGCCAGTCGCATCGCGTCGCCAGTCGCATCCCTGGTGAGCCACTTCAATTCGACGGAGCGTAATGGATCGTAACCCCATCGAAGCGCTCATGCTGAGTGAACATGCGCACCTTCGATGAATGCTCGATGGTGACACTATCTGTTGAGGTCCAGCGCACCGAGATGCGGGGGCCTCCACCTGCGCCCGATTCGGCCTCGCCATGATTCGTGTCGGCGCTGAACACGTTGCCGCCCGCGTTGGGCAACGCATCGTTCGCGTCGAGCAACGAAACCTGCGTGCTGAATCCCGTAGTGGCGCCGCAGTCGCGTTGGAAGACGACCAGCTTCCGACCACCGTCGGGCGATGGGTACTCGCTCAGCAGCGAGTTCGCGCACAGATCGTCGCCGACGCCGAACAGGAACCAGAGCACGCCACCGGCGAAAAGGAGCATGCCCGCCACTGTGGCCAACGCTGCGAGAATCAGGGCGCGGCGTTGGGTCATTGTGAGCGCTCCTTTAGTAACTCCAGCATCCACGCTGGCAGCGGGCGCCCGCCACTGGGTCTACGAGCAAAGTTCTGAGGTTGTAAGTGGTGCAGCCAATCGCGGCGTCGCGATGGAACTCCCATTCGAATGCGAGGTTCTCGAGCGCTGGGGCGACATCCGGCGGCGCGGTTAGGGGAGCTGCCAGCAGCAGCGACTCCAGCATTGCGAGGTCGAACTGGGTGTCCCCGCTGGACCGCTGAATGCCGATCCGCGCGAGCTTGCCAGTTGAAGAGAGCTCGAAGCGAATTCGGCCATGTAGATCCTGAGCGGGCAAGGCATTCTCCGTTTGCGGGCCGGGATCAGAGGCGGGAAGCGATTTCAGGTACTCGTCGTAAAAGACGGGGTGCAAGCGGTTATGAAAGCCAGCAACTAGTTGTGCGAGCAGAGAGCGTGCGCCAGACCGCTGCGGTATCCATTCGTCGGCGCTCCAGCGCTGCTCGGCAAACTGCCAACGCGATTCGTCGAGCTTGTCGAACGTGAGAGGCCGTTCGAGAGGGTGCGGAATGGTCACCACATAGGCCGTGACACGCGCCGGCCCGTCGAGGCGGTTTTCGATCCAAGACGGTAGCGTCAAGGTTGCAACCGTCGCGGGTGGCTTTGGCCCGGGCGGCTCTGGCTTCGGCGCTGTTTGCGTTGGAACGCGCGCTGCCGGTGCACACGCTGTGCTCAGGATCGCAACCCCCAACCAAACCAGCTTCCTCATCGCGCTTTTATCTCAGAACTTTGCGCACTAAGTCGAGCAGTTCGTTGACGATGTCGAAGAGGTCGATGTCAGTCGTTGCGCTGGACTGCGCGTTGGCCATGGCTGGCGGCGTTGCGGCGAGGCGTTGTTCGACTTTGGCTTGGCGAGCGCGTTCTTCGGCGCGCAGGCGCTCGCGTTCGAGGCCGCCGCTTTCGACGAACGCGAGGATGGTGGGGAGCTCACCGGCGTCGAACCAGATTCCATGTTTGGTGCACACGTCGACGACGACTCCGCTGCTGCCAGCGAAGTTTTTTCGGTGCATGAGCGCTTGGCAGCGTGGGCAGGAGCGGTAGCTCACCTTGGCGCCGAACGGATTGTTGCGTGCTATGGGGCGAGCGGGAACGCTGCGTGCCAGCTCGGCGCGTTGTTCGATGAGGGAGCGAAGTAGTGCGTGCTCGACGAAGTGGCCGCAGCAGCGGGCGCAATCGAAGACGGTGCCGGCTGGCTCCTCGAAGGCCGAAAGGGTTGCGCGGCATGCGGGGCAGGTGAGGGGCGAAGCTTCGCCGATTGGTTCGAGGCCGTGTTCGCGCCCACAAGCGGAACAATGACGCGCGTCGTGGAGATCGTGGTTGAAGCAGTGGACGCAGCGGCGGCTGGCGAGCGCGGCGCGACAGTAGCCGCAGGTGCGCTCATTGCCCGAAACGGGTGCGCCACAGTTTGGGCACTTGAAGGTGAGCGTATCGGGCTCCGAGGGCATCCCTCCAATCTAGCGCATCGTGAATTCTGTCGCGTCGCGAGCTGATTTTGGCGCGTTGCTGCCGTGTGGACCGGCCAAATCGTCTTAGTGCTGCCCCTCGAGCTGGCTCGCGTACGCTAGCTCACACACGGGGCGCGGCGGTCGTACGCGGTACGAGCAGGTCCAAGGCGCGACGCAGCAGCGCAGAATCATTCTCGGCGCAATCACCAAACTGTCGGAGCGCCCGCACCACCTCCCGCCGACCAAATCCCATCCCGCACAGCGCAGCGAGCACTCGCGCACGGTCGTCGGCTTGCCTGTTCTCCACCTGCTCCGGGCCCGGCATCAGCTTCGCACCTGGAGACAGCTTCGCACCTGCGACTCGCTGTTCCTTCTGCGCCCGCCTATGTCGCCTCTCGTCCTTCTTTGTTGGACGAGTTCCGCGCCGAACGCCAACTCAGCCGTGTAGGAATTGTGGGGCGAACAGAGAAGGCACAAGTTTTCGACCGTTGGAGCGCCACCACGGGCAAACGGCAACTTATGTTCGATGGTGATGAAGCGCCGCTCGCTGCAACGCCGGCCCTCCGCATCGATGAAACTGCATTGCGCGCCGTCGCGCTGCCACACGGCGCGCGCGACTTCCACCGGAACATGCCGCGAGCCCTCCTTGAGAGCGCGACGTCTCCGCGGCACGCCCGCTCCGAAGCGGCGTTTCTCCTCGCGTTGAATTAACTCGTCCACGGCACGCTCCAAGACCGCTGCCAACTCGCCTCCCGGAATCGAATGACTGAGCAATTCCCGTGCGCGCTCGATCTTAGCGTAGAGCTCGCTCGAGGCGGTGAACTGCACCAAAACCGACGACGCGGAGAGAGGCTTCAGGCGGCCGGCGCCTGTGTTCGTGTACGTGACGCTCTCTTGCGTGTCAGGCCGCGGGAACAGCGCTGCGAGTAGCCGCTCGATTTCGCGTCGCGACTTCCCGCGCGCGCCACCGAGTAGCTCGTCCGCATTTTCGTCAGTCATGTGCGACGACAGCAAGAAGAGCCCTGTCAGGTGAATGCGCCCAGTGCGAAGCTCATCCAACACTTGCGGCACGTCTCGGGCCAGGCGCGCCACGCGCACCCGCTTGCCCGCCTCGTCTTCGGAGTAGCCAAGCCGCTCGCGACAGTACGCGCTCAACGAGGAACACGCCTGGCCCAAGTACAATTTGCGGCGATCGATTTCCATCAGGTGCTCGATCACATCCGCCATGCTGCCGCGTTCGCAACTTGCCAACACGGGCATACGCGCCAATAACTCAGCACTCGAGAGTGATGCATCGAATCGCATGCGCTACTGAATAGCACGCACATTTTCGATCTCGCGCGCGCCCCGTAGCGCGCGTTTCGCCCAATAAGATGACTTCGAACGCCTATCGATCGTCACTCGCGACTCATTGCGGCTGCTAGCACTCGCAACACCAAAGATTCGTGAGACTCGTCATCTGAGACGCGGCGTCGCCCGAAATCGCGTCAAGAGAAATCATCGGTCCAAATCGGGTACTTCACAAAACTTTGCGAGCACTCAAGCATCGCGCAAGCGCGGCGGAGCGGGTCGGGTCGCGCAAGCGCGGCGGAGCGGGTCGGGTCGCGCAAGCGCGGCGGAGCGGGTCGGGTCGCGCAAGCGCGGCGGAGCG
>JBMOMJ010000054.1:0-68397 GCA_049324695.1 Myxococcota bacterium | reverse complement strand
TCGCGCAAGCGCGGCGGAGCGGGTCGGGTCGCGCAAGCGCGGCGGAGCGGGTCGGGTCGCGCAAGCGCGGCGGAGCGGGTCGGGTCGCGCAAGCGCGGCGGAGCGAGGGTCGCGCAAGCGCGGCGGAGCGGGTCGGATCGCGCACGCGCCGCCGAACGCTGCTTAGGGATCGCGCTAATCGGACGGGACGGGGTCAGCGCGGGCGTAGCGAATGGTGAGGACGGGTTCCTCGTTGTCGATGGCGGGCGATAGTTCGATGGTTCCGTTTGACCAGTGCCAGCGCGGCCCCGGCGGGCGTTCGCCTTCGAGCAAGCAGTTGGCGAGCGAGGCGGCGCAGTCGGAGTTGATAGCGCGGCGGGGAACGCTGGGATCACCCAAGGACGCGCGCAGGCTGTTTTCGAGGTCGTCGAAGAGCCGGTTCATGTATTGGGCGCTGGGACGATAGATGACGACGATTTCGTCGAGCGCTCCGAGTTCGAACTTGAAGCGAAGGCTGGGTTTGGAGTTTGGGTCGGCGCTTTGGCATTCGGGCTTGGTAGCGGTAGCGCTGAGCCAAGTGTCGCCTGTCGCTCGGCATACACGTTCCGCATCCTTCGGGTCGGTTCCGAAGCGATAGTCGAGCACAGCAATTGGAAAGGTGCGCCCAGCTGGGCTCGGAGGCGGGTGGCGTTGGTCAGTCATACGCCGCTTGTGTGCTGCGCACTCGGCCGCGACGATGATGCCGTAGATCATCGAGGGCGCTGCAACGAGGATGCTTCCCCAACCGAACGCGCGTTGTACTTTGAGCCAGGACTGCGTGCTGGGGTCGCGTTCGTGCTCGAGCTCCGAGTTGGCCCTGACCACATTGATGGCTCCGCCGGCGACCCACGTCGCGTCTGCCAGGGGGAAGAGTGCGGGATGGTACTTGCCACCGCAGCCCTCTCGAACAGAGCCTCGGGCGTCTCCGGGCGAGTCGGGCGGAGATCGAAGTGATACGAAGGAGCAGCCCGTCGTGAGGCCCAGCGCCCAGAACCCTAGAATCCACCGAAAGTGCATGCGGCGAGGTCGGTCGCTGTGACATGCGGTTGCGGTGTTTTTCTGGCGACGGTTCTCCTTTATAGGAGTCGGCGACGCGCAGGCGCTGCGAATCTGTGCAGTGCTGCTCGAAAAAAGTCGCTGATGGAAAGCGTCCGTGAGCTTGCTTACGAGGGTTCGCTTTGCTAGAAGGCCGGTCCCCTTGCAGACCTGAGCTCACCTTGCGTGAGACACGGGTTTCGCCAGCCGCCCCCGGCGGCGCGCGGTGCGGCTCCTAGAGCCGAAAGGCTTTCCAGGAATCACCGCGGCCACCAGGAGACGGATGTCGGGGCGCCGACATTCGACGCTCCGGGGGCCGACGGGTCTCACGAGGAAACTGTCGTCATGATTGCTACTGCTTGCGCTCGTTTTCAGAGGATTAGTCCGCGTAAGGCGCGGATGGTCATCAACTTCGTTCGAGGCCGTGACGCCTCCGAAGCCTTGCAGCTCCTGGACTTCACGTTCAAGAGCGCAGCGCCCTTCGTGAAGAAGTTGATCGCTAGTGCGGTCGCGAACGCTAAGCAGAAGCGTCCCGACGTCGACGCCGAGTCGCTGTACATCAGCGCGTGCGCCGTCGATAAGGCGCCGAACGCGCAGCTCCGTCGCTGGCGCCCCCGCGCGCAAGGCCGCGCGACGCGCATTCAAAAGGGCGTTAGCCACATCACCATCGAGCTCGATCAACGCTGATCGATAGGCACGGTAGAGACCTATGGGACAAAAAACTCATCCGTATGGCTTTCGGCTCGGCGTCATCAAGACGTGGACGAGCAAGTGGTACGAAGACCGTCAGTACCAGCAGTGGTTGCACGAGGACATCAGCATCAAGCGCGCCGTAAAGGACTACCTTTACAACGCGAACGTCGCGAGTGTTGAGGTCGAGCGCGCCGCCAACAAGGCGAAGGTAATCGTCTACACCGCGCGCCCCGGCATGGTGATCGGCAAGGGCGGCAAGGGCATCGAGATCCTGAAGACGGGCAATCTCGACTCGGCTGGCAAGGGCGAGGCGCGCTTCCCCGGCGTGCAGTCGTTCACGCAGAACGAGGTGTTCATCGACGTTCAAGAGGTGCGCAAGGCGGAGACCAACGCGCAGCTCGTGGCCGAGAACATCGCCACCCAGCTGGAGCGCCGCATCGCGTTCCGCCGCGCCATGAAGAAGGCGCTGACGACGGCCATGAAGTTTGGCGCCAAGGGCGTGCGCATTCGTTGCGCGGGTCGCTTGGGCGGCGCCGAAATGGGTCGCGTCGAGACGTATCGTGAAGGTCGCGTGCCGCTGCACACCCTGCGCGCCGACGTCGACTTTGGTTTGGCCGAAGCCCGCACCACCTACGGCGTCATCGGCGTCAAGGTTTGGATTTTCAAGGGCGAGGTGCTTCAGCGCAAGGCGCGTCGCATCCCGGAGTGAGTCATGTCGCAGCTTTCCCCCAAACGCACGAAATTCAGGAAGCAGCAGAAGGGCAAGAACCGCGGCATCGCCTGGCGCGGTTCGGATGTGTCTTTCGGTGACTTCGCGCTGCAGGCCGTGGGTCGCAGCTTCATCACCTCGCGTCAGATCGAGGCGGGCCGTATGGCGATTCAGCGCCACGTGAAGCGCGCCGGCAAGTTGTGGATCCGCATCTTCCCGGACAAGCCCATCACCAAGAAGCCTCTCGAAGTCCGCATGGGTTCCGGTAAGGGCGGCGTCGAAGGTTGGGTGGCCGTGGTGAAGCCCGGTCGCGTGTTGTTCGAGATTGCCGGCGTGCCGGAGAAGGATGCGCGCGAAGCGTTCCGTCTGGCGGCTTCCAAGCTGCCGATCGAGACCAAGTTCCTCGCGCGAGGTGCCGAATGAAAGCTTCGGATTTGCGCGAGCGGTCGCTCGAGGACCTCAACACGCTGAAAGCCAGCTTGTTGAAGGACCTCTTCTCGTACCGCATGAAGAACTACACCGACCAGCTCGAGGACACGAGCTTGCTCAGCAAGACCCGCCGTGACATCGCGCGCGTCGAGACGATTCTGCGTGAGCGCGCAGCGAAAGAAGGAGTCAAGCCGTGAGTGCCCAAGCTGGAGAGCTCGCCCGCCGCAAGCTCATCGGTCGCGTTGCTAGCGACAAGATGGAAAAGACGGTGGTGGTGGAAGTCGTTCGCTTCAAGCGCGACGCCGTCTACCAGAAGTACGTGCGCGTGCGGAAACGCTACAAGGCGCACGACGAGAAGAACGAATACAAGGTCGGTGATCGCGTGGAGATCATCGAGCATCGTCCGCTCTCGCGCGAGAAGCGCTGGGCAGTCAGCCGCCTCATCTCGCGTCCCGCGAGCGAGCTTTCCTGAGAGGAGCATCTCGTCATGATCCAGATGCAGACGTTCCTCGAAGTGGCCGACAACTCCGGCGCCAAGCTCGTGCAGTGCATCAAGGTGCTGGGCGGGTCGCGCCGTCGCTACGCCGGCCTCGGTGACATCATCGTGGTCAGCATCAAAGAAGCGCTTCCCGGTAGCAAGGTGAAGAAGGGCGATACGGCCAAGGCCGTGGTCGTTCGCACCAAGCGCGAGTACCGCCGTCAGGATGGCAGCTACATCAAGTTCGACGAGAACAGCGCTGTGCTGATCAACGCTCAGCAAGAGCCGGTCGGTACCCGTATCTTCGGCCCGGTCGCTCGTGAGCTGCGTGCCAAGCGCTTCATGAAGATCATCTCGCTCGCACCCGAGGTGCTGTGATGGAACGCATTCAGAACGGTGACACCGTCGTCGTCATTCGTGGCGAGGACAAGGGCAAGCGCGGCAAGGTTACGCGCGTGCTGCCCGACCGCGGCTTGGTCGTGGTCGAGGGCGTGAACAGCGTGAAGCGCCACATCAAGGCGACTCCGCAGCGCCCGGGCGGCATCCTCGACGTGGAGGCGCCCATCCCGGTCAGCAAAGTGATGCTGGTCGACCCGGAGGGCGGCAAGCCCACGCGAGTGAAATTCAAGATCGAAAACGGCAAGAAGGTCCGCGTCGCCAAGAGCGGCGCCCAGATCCCCGCCGGGGAGAAGTGAAGCCGATGTCAGACGCCATCGAGCCTCGCTTGCGCGAGAAGTACAAGAAAGAAGTGGTTCCGGCGCTGATGAAGCGCTTCAACTACAAGAACCCGATGCAGGTGCCGCGCCTGAACACCATCGTGGTCAACGTTGGCTTGGGCGAGGCAGCTTCGAACCCGAAGCTCATCGACTCGGCAGTCGCCGAAGTCACCGCCATCACCGGTCAGAAGCCGGTGGTTACCCGCGCCAAGAAGTCGATCGCGACGTTCAAGCTGCGTGAGGGCATGCCGATCGGCGTCAAGGTCACGCTACGCCGCGAGCGCATGTGGGAGTTCCTGGATCGTCTCGTCACGCTGGCGTTGCCCCGCGTGCGCGACTTCCGCGGAACCAGCCCGCGCGGCTTCGATGGAGCCGGCAACTACACGCTCGGCCTCAAAGAGCAGATCGTTTTCCCCGAGATCGATTTCGACAAGGTCGACAAGGTCAAGGGCATGAACATTACCTTCGTAACCAGCGCCGAGACCGACGAGGAAGCCAAAGAGCTCCTCGGGTCGTTGGGCATGCCGTTCAGGAGCTGAGTCAGATGGCACGCGCTTCTCAGTGGGCGAAGTTGAACCGCCCAGCCAAGTTCTCGACCCGCATCGTCAACCGCTGCCGCACCTGTGGCCGCGCGCGCGCTTTCTACCGCGACTTCGGCTTGTGCCGTCTGTGCTTCCGCGGCCTGGCGCTCAAGGGTGAGCTGCCAGGTGTTACGAAAGCGAGCTGGTGATGGCTACCGTCAACGATCCCGTCTCGGACATGCTGGCGCGCATCCGCAACGCGTCGCTGGCCCGTCATGAACTCACCCGCTTGCCCGCGAGCAAGTTGAAGCGCGGCATCGCGGAGCTGCTCAAGGCCGAAGGCTACGTCGCCGACGTGCGCCAAGAGGAGTGGGGCCCCCAGAAGCGTCAGACGCTCACGATCGTGCTCAAGTACAAGGAGCGTCACAGCGCGTTCGAAGGCATGCGCCGCGTGTCTCGCCCGGGCCGCCGCGTGTACGTGCGCCACGACCAGATTCCGCGCGTGCTGTCGGGCCTCGGGGTTTCGATCCTGAGCACGTCGCACGGGCTCATGACCGACCGTGAAGCGCGTCAGCGCAAGCTCGGCGGCGAACTTCTGTGTGAGGTTTGGTGATGTCTACGCCGCAAACTGAGCCGAAGCGTTTGTCGCGCGTCGGTAAGCGCCCTGTGGCGCTGCCGAAGGGCGTCAATGCGAACATCGCCGGCTCGCGCATCGAGATTCAGGGCCCGAAGGGCAAGCTCTCGCTCGACCTTCCGCCGCAGGTCGTCTGCAAGAAGGACGGCGAGAAGCTGCTCGTCGAGTCTTCTGCGACGGGCCGCGACGGTGCACGTCTGCAAGGCCTCGCGCGCGCGCTCATTGCGAGCCGCGTGAAAGGCGCCGCCGAAGGTTACGAGCGTCAGCTCGAGCTGGTCGGCACCGGCTATCGCTGCGAGGTGAAGGGCACGGTGGTCACGCTGACTGTTGGTCTTTCGCACCCGACGTCGATCCAGCTGCCCCCGGGTGTCACCGGCAACGTGCCGCCCGATTCCAAGGGCACGATGCTGGTCTTGAGCTCGGCCGATAAGGCTACGCTCGGCCAGGTTGCCGCCACGATTCGCGGCATTCGCCCGCCAGAGCCGTACGGCGGCAAAGGCATCCGCTACCGCGGAGAGAACATTCGTCGCAAGGCCGGTAAGGCCGCCAAGGGCAAGGGCAAGTAGTCGGAGCTTCGAACATGGGTGTAAAGCTTGAAGGTCGGGAGCGCCGCAAGCTCCGCATTCGCAGCCGGATCACCGGGACCGAGGAGCGTCCGCGCCTCTCCGTGTTCCGCTCGGGCCGCCACATCTACGCTCAGGTCGTGCTCGACACCGAGGGCCGCACTTTGGCGTTGGCCTCCACGCTCTCGCGCGACCTGAAGGGCACGCTGGGCGAGGACAACAAGAGTGACGCCGCTCGCAAGGTGGGCGCGCTCATCGCCAAGATGTGCCTGGCGAAGAACATCGAAAAGGTCGTGTTCGACCGCAACGGCTATCTCTATCACGGGCGCGTCAAGGCGCTCGCAGAAGCGGCTCGCGAAGCTGGCCTCCAGTTCTAAGGACCAAGCGCATGGAACACATCGACGACGAGAAGCTCAAAGAGCGCGTCATTCACATCAACCGCGTCGCCAAGGTCGTGAAGGGCGGGCGTCGCTTCAGCTTCTCCGCGCTGGTCGTGGTTGGTGACGAAGCCGGTCACGTCGGCGTAGGTCTCGGCAAGGCCAACGAGGTCCCCGAGGCGATTCGCAAGGGCAACGATCAGGCTCGCAAGAACATGTTCAAGGTGCCCATGGTCGGTGCGACCGTGCCGCACGACGTGACGGGCGAGTTCGGCTCGGGCCGCGTCCTCTTGCGTCCGGCAGCTCCGGGTACCGGCGTTATCGCTGGTGGTGCCGTGCGCGCCGTCGTCGAGTCGGCGGGCATCCACGACATCTTGAGCAAGTGCCTCGGCTCCTCCAACAAGTACAACGTCGTTCACGCGACCGTCGAAGCGCTGCGCAAGCTGCGGTCGGCCGAGCGCGTGGCAGAAGCTCGCGGCAAGGATATCGAGCACGTCGCCGCGGATTACCCGGTGGCGGCTGCTTCGGCTCAAGCCAGCACCGCAGCTTCGATCGTGGCGAGCACTCACGCCGCCGGAGGCGCAGGATGAGCACCGCGGTTCGTCTCGAGGTCAAGCAGGTGGTGAGCGAGATTGGTCGCCCCCACCCGCAGCGTCGCGTGCTGCGCGGTCTCGGTCTGCGCGGACCGGGCTCGGTGGTGGTCGTGGATAACACGCCCTCCTTCCGCGGCATGATCAAGAAGGTTCTGCACCTCGTTCAGGTCGAGGAGAAGAAGTCATGAGTTCCGTTCTCTCGCGGCTCAACCCGCCAGAAGGCGCGCGCCACAACGAGAAGCGTCTCGGGCGCGGCATCGGCTCGGGTCTGGGCAAGACCTGCGGCAAGGGCCAAAAAGGCCAGAAGGCTCGCCACGGCGGCGACTTCGGCAAGCTGCACTTCCAGGGCGGTCAGACTCCGCTCCAGCGCCGCCTGCCCAAGCGCGGCTTCCGCGTGCCCTTCCCGATTCACACCGTTGCCATCAACGTGGCCGATCTGGAAGGCTTTGCGGCCGGCAGCACCGTCGACGAGGCGGCCCTGCGTGAAGCGCGGCTGGTTCAAGGCCGCGACGTGCGCATCAAGGTTTTGGGCGAGGGTGACCTCACCAAGAAGCTAGTTGTGCACGCGCACGGCTTCAGCAAATCTGCCCAGGAAAAGATCGAAAAAGCCGGCGGCTCGGTGGTCGTCGTCAAGGTCGTGCCGGAAGCTGCCGAAGCTCCCGCTGCGGGCTGAGCTTTTCCGAGGGCAAGTCGAGCATAGGATGGCGGTTTTCCAGGGCTTCTCCAACATCGGGAAGGTGCCGGAGCTCCGGCAACGCATCCTATTCACGCTTGGCGTCGTCGCGATCTATCGCATCGGTGTGTTCATCACGACTCCGGGCGTCGACCGCTCGGTGATGCGCAACATCGTGAAGACGCAGGGCGGTCTGCTCGGCTTCATCAACCTGTTTTCGGGCGGCGCGCTTCAGAACCTTTCCATCTTCGCGCTCGGCATCATGCCGTACGTGTCGGCCAGCATCATCTTCCAGCTCCTCGGCCTGGTTAGTAAGCAGGTCGAAGAGATGCGTAAGGAAGGCGAAGCCGGCCGGCGTCGCATCGAGCAGTGGACCCGTTACGGCACCATCGTGCTCAGCGTGTTCCAGTCCTTCGGCGTCGCGATGATGCTCGAAGGCATGAACAACTCCGACATGGGTGGTGGTCGCTTTGGTGACGTCGTCGGCGATCCCGGTTGGGGTTTTCGCCTGATGACGATCATCACGCTCACGACCGGCACCGGCCTCTTGATGTGGCTCGGCGAGCAGGCGACGGAGCGTGGCATCGGCAACGGCACGTCGATGATCATCTTCGCCAGCATCGTGAGCGGCATTCCCAGCGGCATCACCAGCTACTGGCAAGGTCATCAGGGCGACATTCAACCGCTGACGCTCACCTTGTTGGGCGCAGTGGTGGTGCTCAGCATCGCGTGCGTCGTGTTCTTCGAGCGCGCGCATCGCCGCATCCCCATTCAGTACTCGCGCCGGCAAGTGGGCCGGCAGATGTACGGTGCTCAACGCGCTCACGTCTATGGCGAGCAGCGCGCGCATCTGCCGCTCAAGGTGAACATGGCCAGCATGATTCCGGCCATCTTCGCTTCGAGCTTGCTGATGTTCCCGGCCACTCTGGCTGGCTTCAACATCCCCGGCATGCAGGCGCTCAGCGCGGTCTTGAATCGCGGCGACTGGGTCTTCCAGTTGATGTTCGCGATGCTTTGCATCTTCTTCTCCTTCTTCTACACGTCGGTCACGTTTCAGCCGGTCGACGTCGCGGAGAACCTGAAGAAGCAGCAGGCCAACATTCCCGGCATTCGTCCCGGTAAGCAAACCGCCGAATACATCGACGGCGTGCTGTCGCGGCTCACGGTTGCCGGCTCGATTTACGTCGCAGCGATTTGCGTAGTCCCCTCGGTGATTGCGATGTCGATGCGCATTCCGTTCCAATTCGGTGGCACGAGCTTGATGATTGTCGTGGGCGTTGCGCTCGAGACCGTCAACCAGATCGAAGCGCACCTCATCACGCGCAGCTACGAAGGGCTTACCGGCCCGCGCATGACCCGCCTGAGCGGGCGGAGGACCACGTGAGACTCGTTCTGCTCGGCGCACCCGCTAGCGGCAAAGGCACCCAAGCCGCCTTCTTGTCTGAGAAGCTCGGCGTTCCCAAAATTTCCACCGGCGACATGCTGCGTGCGGCGCTCAAAGCCGGCACGCCCCTCGGCAAGGAAGCCGAGAAGTTCATGAAGCAGGGCCTGTTGGTGCCGGACAGCGTCGTGATCGGCTTGGTCGCCGAGCGCATTTCGCTGCCGGACGCCACCGAGGGTTTCATTCTGGACGGATTCCCCCGAACAGTCGCTCAGGCTGAAGCCCTCGACGCGATGCTCGCCGAAAAGGGTCTGCGCCTGAACAACGTCGTCCAAATCGACGTCCCGCGCAATCAACTGGTGGAGCGGGCGACCCTGCGCCGGACGGACAAACGGACTGGACAGATCTACCACCTGAAGTATAACCCACCCCCCCCAGACGCCGAGCTCGAACACCGGGCCGACGACCAGGAGGAGACGGTCAAAAAGCGGCTCGACGAGTACGACGCGATGACCGCCGCGCTGAGCCCGCACTACGCGGACTTGAACCTGCTCTGTCAGGTGCACGGAGTGGGAACACCCCAAGAGATCACTGAGCGCATTCTACGCGCGCTCGGCAAAGAGTGAACGGAGGCGAACGACGACGGATGAGACCCGCAAAGGCGTGATCGAAGAAGTGATGCCAAACGCGCTCTTCAAAGTGCGGCTCGCAGATGGGCGCACAGTGAGCGCGGGGGCATCGACGGAACTTCGGCGCGTCGTGGTTCGATTGATTGCGGGAACCAAGGTCCTAGTCGAGCTCGCCAAGCACGACCCCAACCGGGGCAAGATCATTCAGAAGTTGTGAGGCAGGACATGAAGGTGCGACCCAGCGTCAAGAAAATTTGCGACAAGTGCAAGATCGTGAAGCGCGCCGGCGTCCTGCGCGTGATCTGCAATAACCCCCGCCACAAGCAGCGTCAGGGCTGAGAGTAAGAACATGGCACGCATCTCCGGCGTCGATCTTCCCCGCAGAAAGCACATTCTCTACGCGCTCCCGTACATCTACGGGATCGGGCACGCCACGGCGAAGCGCCTGTGCGCGCTCGCCAACATCCCCGAGACCAAGCGGGTGGAAGAGCTGAGCGAAGCCGAGGTGAAGGCCATCCGCGACGCGATTGAAGCCAACGTCAAGGTTGAAGGCGACGCACGTCGTGACGTGCAAGCCAACGTCAAGCGCTTGATGGATCTCGGCTGCTTCCGCGGCCTGCGTCACAGGAAGGGCCTGCCCGTCAACGGTCAGCGCACTCGTACCAACGCGCGTACGCGCAAGGGTCCGCGCCGTGGTGCCGGACGCCGCGTCTGATTTTCGTTGAAGGAACCTGAGGAAGACACATGGCAACCCCGAAAGCGCGCACGACCCAGAAGAAAGTGGTGAAGAAGAACATCTTCGCCGGCATCGCGCACATTCAGTCCACCTTCAACAACACCATCGTCACCATTACCGATGTGAACGGCGCCACCATCTCGTGGGCGAGCGCTGGTTCGCGCGGCTTCAAGGGTTCGCGCAAGAGCACGCCGTTTGCGGCGCAGCTCGCCGCCGAAGAGGCAGGACGACGCGCGATGGAGCACGGCGTGCGTTCGGTCGCCGTGTTCGTTCGAGGTCCAGGCGCCGGCCGCGAAAGCGCGCTGCGCGCTCTGCAGCAAGTTGGCTTCAAGGTCACGCTGATCCGCGACGTGACCCCCATCCCGCACAACGGATGCCGGCCACCCAAGCGGCGTCGCGTTTGACGGAGTATTCGGATGGCTCGCTATATCGGTCCGGTTTGCAAACTCTGCCGTCGTGAAGGCAACAAGCTCTACCTGAAGGGGGAGCGTTGCTTCACTGATAAATGCGCCGTTACGCGGCGCCCGTACCCGCCCGGCCAGCACGGCCAGGCTCGCATCAAGCTCAGCGAGTACGGCTTGCGCTTGCGCGAGAAGCAGAAGATGCGTCGCATCTATGGTCTCTTGGAGGCCCAGTTCGCTAGCTACTACACGACTGCCGCGCACCTCCCCGGTCGTTCCGGTGAAGAGATGCTCGGGCTGATCGAGCGTCGTCTCGACAACGTCGTGTACCGCATGGGCTTCGCTTCGAGCCGCGCTCAGGCGCGTCAGCTCGTGCGTCACAGCCACGTGCTGGTGAACGGCAAGCACGTCAACATTCCGAGCTTCCGCGTGAGCCCGGAGGACAAGGTTTCGATCCACGAGCGCAGCAAGAAGATCGGTTACATCGCCGCAGCCCTGGCTGCCGCGGAGAACCGTCAGCGCCCGAGCTGGGTCGAGGTCGACAAGGACAATCTGAGCGGCACCGTGAAGACGATGCCCGTCCGCGACGAGCTCAACGAGCCGATGATTCGCGAGCAGTACGTCGTCGAGTACTACTCTCGCTAAGCAATCTTGCAGTAGAACTTTAGTCGAACGGTGCTGCATAGGGCGCCGTCGACGACGCGGGCAGGCCGCGGAGCCGTCGAGCGGAGCGGGTTCCCTCGATGGCTCGGGACGGCCGCGCGAACCCGAAGCCAACAGAGAGGTAACGCATGGTCACACAAATCATGAGCCGCAACTGGCGCGACCTGATCCGCCCGAAGGCGATCCAGCTCGACCTCGAGTCGAACAGCGATTTCTACGGCAAGTTCACGTGCGAGCCTCTCGAGCGTGGCTTCGGAATCACCATCGGCAACTCGCTGCGTCGCGTGCTGCTGGCTTCGCTCCAGGGCGCCGCCATCTCGGCGGTGCGCATGGACAGCGCGGTGCACGAGTTCACCGCGATTCCGGACGTCGTCGAGGACGTGACCGACATCATCCTCAACCTCAAAGAGGTGGTGTTCAAGGTCGAGTCGCCTCGCACGTACACGGTGCGCCTCGAGAAAGAGGGCCCGGGCGTGGTCACCGCTGGCGACATCAAAGTCGTGGACGGCCTGACTGTGCTGAACCCTGATCATCCGATCGCGACGCTCGACAAGAAGGGCCCGCTGTCGATGGAGCTCACCGTGAGCGTTGGCCGTGGCTACGTGCCCGCCGAGCGCAACAAGAGCCCAACGATGCCGCTCGGCACCATCGCCATCGACGCGCTGTTTTCGCCGATTCGCAAGGTGAACTACACCGTGCAGAACGCGCGCGTTGGTCAGGTCACCGACTACGATCGTCTCGTGCTCGAGGTGTGGACCAACGGCGCTGTGCGCCCCGTCGACGCCGTCGCCTACGCGGCCAAGATCCTGAAGGAGCAGCTCTCCATCTGGATCAACTTCGAAGAGACCGAAGAGAGCCCGTACCAGATGCCGGGCGGCGACGATCAGCCGCTCAACGAAAACCTCTTCCGCTCGGTGGACGAGCTCGAGCTCAGCGTGCGCTCGGCGAACTGCTTGCAGAACGCCAACATCACGCTGATCGGCGAGCTGGTTCAGAAGACCGAGCAAGACATGCTGAAGACCAAGAACTTCGGCCGCAAGTCGCTCAAGGAAATCAAAGAGATCCTCGCGACCATGGGCCTCGGCCTCGGCATGAAGTTCGACAACTGGCAGGGCATGCTCGAGCGCTGGAAGCAGCAGCAGCAACAGGGCTGAATCATGAGGCACAAAAAGGCTGGCCGACAATTCGGCCGTAATACCAGCCACCGTCGCGCGATGTTCCGCGCGTTGGCGGCGAACCTCGTGGCGCACGAGCGCATCGAGACCACCGACGCCAAGGCGAAGGAACTCCGTCGCGTTGCCGAGCGCCTCATCACGCGCGCTGCGCGCCTCGGGCCCATCGCCTACACCCCCTTCGACGATCTGAGCCCGGCTGACCGCGCACGTCGCCAAGCTGCTCAGCAGCAGGTCGCGCGTTTCCTGCGCCGCTTCGCGGTGGTGCAGAAGGACGGCCAGGATCAGAAGATCGATCTGCTCGAGAAGGTGTTCGTCGATCTCTCGATTCGTTTCAGCGGCCGCCCCGGCGGTTACACGCGCATCATCAAGCTCGGTCGTCGCCGCGGCGACAATGCGCCGATGTCGTTGATCGAGTTCGTGGAAGGCAACCCCGTTCCGCCGCGCCGGCCCAGCAAAGCCAAGGCGCCCCGCACCGAGAAGTAGACCGCGATCGGTCGAGCGCGGCGTTCCTTCACTGGGAGCGCCGCGCACCCCGTCGCCCTTCGAAGTGCCCTCGCGCGGAGAGCAACCGCGCCGTCAGTCGTACGCAGGAATGCGCGCATTGCGAGCGCTAGCGCTGTCTCGCGGCGTGTCGGGAGGCACGCTGAGTCGAGCGGCGTGCGCCACGTGGGAGCGGAGCTGCGAGTTGGTCGGCAGCGTTGGTTCGCGTTGTCTCGCGGCGTGTCGGGACGCGTCCATGGCCGCGCAGGGATGGCCCCCAAAATCCCAAATCCCAAATCCAAAAGTACGCATCGGTTCCGGCGCGTTCGCCGATTCGAATTCGCGAAGGCGGATCTTCGCTTTCCGCTCAATCTTTGTCGCACGCGGGCTTTGTTGAACTGAACGCTCGCGAAGGCTGCAACCATGAGCGTCGAGGCGCATGGGAACACGAGCTCTTTTGATTGTTTTGGCTGGCGTTGGTGCGAGCGTTTTGGGCTGCAATGGATCGAGTAGCTCCGACGAAGGTGGCAACGGGGCAGCGAGTGGTCACGGTGGCCACGGCGGTACGGCGAGCGGCGGTGCGCCTGCGCAGGCCATGGAATACGAAGGGCTGAACGGGCGCGCTCGCAATCCGATCATCGGCCATGTGTTCACGGCAGATCCTTCGGCGCGCGCCTTCGAAGGAAGGATTTACGTGTACGCGTCGCACGACCTGGACGACCAGGATGGCTACAAGATGACGGACTATCACGTGTTCTCGTCGAACGATCTCGTGAATTGGCAGGATCATGGAGTCGCTTTCGACAAAGCACAAACGTCATGGGCGAGTCTCTTGTATGCGCCCGATTGCGCTTACAGCCCGGCAACCGGGAAGTACTATCTCTACTTTCCCAACGGCGGATCCAACATTGGGGTTGCCGTATCGGACAGTCCGTCCGGGCCGTTCGTAGACGCGCTCGGCAAGCCGCTGATCACGCGACTGACACCGGGTGTCGAGGATGTCGAATGGATTTTCGATCCGACGTGTTTCGTGGACGATGATGGCCAGGCCTATTTGTACTTCGGCGGTGGTATGCCTGGCACTGGCGATAATGCGCGTGTGATTCGCCTCGGGGCGGACATGGTGAGTTTGGCTGATGAGAGCGCGACGACGATTGTGGCTCCGGACTTCTTCGAAGCCTCCTTCCTGCATAAACACGCGGGCAAGTACTACTTCTCGTACTCGACGACGTTTGCGAGCGGGTCCGCGAAGATCGATTACATGGTGAGCGATAACCCGATGACCGGCTTCGTTTACGCGGGGACGATCCAGGAGAACCCAGTCGGCAACTTCAACAACAACCACCATCATTCAGTCGTCGAGTACGAGGGGAACTCGTACTTTTTCTTTCACAATCGGGTTCTTGCGCGGCGTGAGAAAAAGTCGGACTTTCAACGCAGCATCACACTCGATCATCTGACGTACGCCGATGACGGCAGCATCGTGCCGATTCCAGTGCGTCGCGGCGAGGTCCTGCAGCTCCGCAATCTGGATGCCTTCTCACGGATGGAAGCCGAAACCTTCGCCGATCATCGCGGCATCGAGGTCGGCTTGGTGGAGCAAGCCGGTGTCCACGCAGGTGTGACCGTCACGCAAATCGACGATCAGGACTGGATTGGCTATTCACGGGTCGATTTCGGAAGTGGCGCCACGAAGGTTCGCGCACGCGTTGCGGCGGACGCTTCTGCCGGCGGAGACATTCAAGTTTGGATCGATGGCAGCGACATGTTCACGAACCTGCCAGGGATTCGTATCGGCGCGTGTCAGGTAAAGCCAACCGGGGGATGGCAGGTGTGGAGCGACGTCAGCTGCGACATCGCTCCAACTTCGGGTGTACACGACGTGTACTTGCGCTTCGCTGGAAGCACAGCTGGATCGCTCTTGAACCTCGACTATTTTCAGTTCGAGTAGGGCGCGCACTCACGAATCGCCGCGTCGCTCGCTGGCGCGCTGCACGGTGCTCAGTCGGCGCGCTTCAGCAGCCGCTGGGGAAGCCGCCGGTGGCGGTTTTGCCGCCCGTCGAGCTTGCTCCGCCGATTCCACCAACACCGCCGCCACCACCAGCTTGATCGAGCCGCCATTGCCGTTGCGCAGCGGGATCAGCGCAGTCATCGCCGTCATTCAAGCACCCGCTGAGCGCCAGTGACAAAAACGCACACAACCCTAAGCTAAGAACAACCCTCATGCGGAGTAGCATGACGATCTGGTGCTGACAGGTCAACTCGAGAGTGCGAGCGCTCGAAATGTGTTCGCGTTGGTGCAAGTTTCGGCGTACTCAGGGGGGTGTGGCTGCCAAGAAAAAAGCTACGAAAGCCAGGGCTCCGGGGACGCGCAAGCGTCGTGGAGTGAAGCTCAAACCGACTGAGCTCGAAGCCGCCGAGCTCGGAACCGTGACTGAATCGGACGCTCTGAACGAACTCGCGGCGGCGGTGGACGCGGCGGGAGGCAGCGTGCTGGCGCGCTATCGGGAGCCGCTCGGCGGCCACTCCGTGATCCTTGCGGCGCTGCCACTCACCGCTGTGGAGCCGACGCCGTTTCAGCGCGATGTGAGCGACTCACACGTGCTCAAGCTGACGCGCGCGATGGACAAGACCAAGCGCTTTTTGGACCCGATCATCGCGGTGCGGCACGAAGATAGATTTTGGACGCCGAACGGCAATCATCGCCTGACGGCGTTGCGCGAGCTCGGCGCGAAAGCAATCGTCGCGCTGCTCGTGCCCGAAGCGGAGGTCGCGTATCACATCCTGGCGCTGAATATCGAGAAGGCGCACGCGCTCCGAGAGCGAGCGCTCGAGGTCGTGAGAATGTATCGCGAGCTCGTCAAAGGACCGACTGAAACCGAGAGCACTTACGAGCTCGAGTTCGAAGAGCCCGCGTTGGTAACGCTCGGCTTCGCCTACGAACAACGCGGGCGCTTCGCAGGCGGCGCCTATCATCCCGCGATTCGCAAAGTCGACGGCTGGATTGGCGGCAAATTGAGCCAAGCCGTGGAAGAGCGCGAACGGCGGGCGAAAGCGCTGCTCGAGCTCGACGACGCCGTGAACGAAGCCGTAGCCAAGCTCAAGGAACGCGGCTTGACGAGCCCTTACCTCAAAACCTTCGTGGTGGCGCGCGTGAACCCGCTGCGCTTCATCAAAGGTGAGCTGCCGAGCTTCGACGAGTTGCTCAAGACAATGACGAAACGCGCTCGCGGCATGAACGTCGAGAAGATTCGCAGTGAGGATTTGGCGCGCACCGGCGGCGTGCCCGACGAAGAGTGAGCGCGAGCAGGAGCGCTGCCAGGTAGTTCAATCGCGCGTTCGTTGGGCGCGCGGCGAGCGAGCAGCCGCTGGTCGCTATATCGTCGTTGGTTTGCGCTGTGCCGCCGGATGCAGTTGCGGAGCCGTTCTGCCAACCACCTGTGGTTGCGGCGCCGCCGCTCGACGGCGAACCTGCGAACGGTGCGCGACCAGCGCTCGATGTTCCACCACTGAGCGAACCGCCCAGCGAGCTAGCGCCGCCGCGCGATGCTCCGCCCTGCGAAGTTGAACCGCCGAGCGAAGTCGCGCCGCCAGTCGAGCCGCAAACGCCTTCGTCGATGCTGCCATCGCAATCGTCATCGATGCCGTTGCACATCTCTAACGTGGGCACGCCGGGCACGCAGTCTTCGCTGCGACAGGTGAGGCTTTCGCGGCGGCACCACCCGAGGCCGCATTGGGGTCGCAATCCTTCGTCGATGCGGCCGTCGCAGTTGTCATCGAGTTGGTTGCAGGTTTCGCTCGCGCCGGGATGGCGAGCGGCGTCGCTTGCCGCGCAATCGCCGGGTTCGCGCGCGTAGCCAGCGAGAGGCAGGCAACCTATTTGCGATGGGCCGGCTCCGCTAGCGTAGTAGCCATCACCATCCGGATCGGGCCAGAGAGGCTCGGGTTGTGCGTCTTCGTCGGCGCGGCCGTCGCAGTTGTCGTCGCGCTTGTTGCAAAGTTCGGTGGCGCCTGGGTGCACACTGTCGCGGCCGTCATCGCAATCGTCGGCATTGGCGGAGTAGGTTTTCGGAGGTTTGCCCGCACACGCCTGAATGGCGGGGAACTGCGTGCCGCCGTAGCCATCACCATCGGCGTCGAAGTAGTAGGTTTGTGCGCTGCAGCCGAACGGAAACGAAAAGACGCTGGAACCCGGAGCATCGCCTGTTGATTGGCCGTCGCCGTTTGCTGCGAGGCCGTAGGCGGCGAGCTGGATTGCACCGGCGCTCGCAGGAGCCTGCCATTGAAAGCGAAAACTGACGCGCCCGCTTTGCGCCGGCTTCGGCGCGTTGTGAGTTAGCCCGCCGGTGACGAGCGACAATCCTTCGCCGGAGATCGTGCGTAAAGTGCCGAGCTCGGGGGTGGCCACGTAAATTCCTCCCACGGCTACGCCCGAACGCTGGATCATTGCGGTGAACGTTACGAGCTCGCCGGGCCCGAAGCTCGGTGGATCCGCAGTGATCGACAACGTCGATTGAGCGCTGTCGCCGTGGCATGCCTGGCAGCCTTGCGTGACGATGCCATTGCGGCGCGCGCTCGCCGGTGCGGTTAGCAGCAGGACGAGGAAGAATGCGCCGCGTGCGAGTGAAGGCATCGAGCGCTGACGCAACTACGCGAGCAAGCCCGGCAATGGGCCTCGGGCTCGGCCGAAGGTAGTCGCGGACAGGCCGAGAGCCTGCATCATCGCGAGGTGCACCTGCTCGATGACACCACTGCCGGCCACGGCGCGACCGGTTTGCAAGCGACCACCCGCCGAACCAGCGAGTAGGACGGGCATGTTTTGGTTGCTGTGCGAATTGCCGTCGCTGAGCTCGCTGAACAGCATGCATGCCGAATTGTCGAGCATGGTGCCGGTGCCGTCCGAGATTGCGTCGAGTTGCTTCAGCACGTACACGTATTGGCTCACCATCCAGCGATTGACGGTGGTGTAGTTGGCGAGCGCGCCAGCGGCGTTGCCGTGGTGAGTGACGCCGCTATGCCAGCCGGCGCTCACGTTCAAGAATGTGTGACGAATCTCGGTGGTGGTGTGCTCGTAGGCGAAGGTAGCAACGCGCGTCAGATCACACTTGAAGGCTTGCACGATGATGTCGAGCATCAGCTTCACGTGCGCTTGAATGTCGGAGGGCCTGCCTGCGCTCGGCGCTGCGCCCGGGGTGCATTCGCCGGTTTGACCCATGGTCGGCGTGTTTTGAATGGTCCGCTCCAGATCGCGGATCCCGCTCAGATACTGATCGAGCTTGGCGCGATCCAGCTTGCTCAGTCGCTTGCTGAGCGCGTCACCTTGCGCGAGCGCGTAGTCGAGCACGCTCTTCTTCATGGCGTCCTTGAACGCCAAGGTGGGCGCAGGGCCTCCGGGCGTGGTGGCAATCCCAGAGAATAAGCGGTTGAACGCCTTCAGCGGCTCGACTTCGCGGGACAACGGGGTGGTGGCGTTCGACCAATTCAGGTTGTCCTTGATTACGGTGCTGTAGCCGGACTCGGCGTTGGGGTTCTCGGTGTTGTGCGAGGTACCGAGCTCCAAGCTCGAGAAGCGGGTTTTGCCGGACCAGGCTTGCGCCACCACCTGATCGAATGAGATGGCGTTCGAACTGGTGTTGCCCTGGCATTGCACGCCGGTGAGCACGCCCGAGATGCCGCAAGTGTGGCCGCGCGGGCCGCCGATAGCACTGGTTCCGGTGACAACCGTCACCTTCGCTTTCAAGTTGGCGTCGGTGACGGGCGTCATCGCCTGGCCAAACGTGAAGTTGGTTCCACTGCCCGACGGCACCCAGGTGCTAACGTTCACGCCGGCTGGCATATGGAATAAAAACAGTCGCTTGGCACCGGTTGCCGTCTGTGCCCGTGCCTGTTGCGGATCCAGAGTTTCGAGGCACGGCAATGCTATCGCAACACCCGCCGTGGTGAGGAACCAGCGACGTCCGAAGCGCGTGAGGTGTGTATCTGCCCAGCGTTGAGTCGTATTCTTCATTGAAGCTCCAAAGGGCTGCGTGATGCTCACTGCGCGCCGCGTCGCTTGCGCATCCAATCAATCGTGGCAACACGCAAAACCAATGCCGGCAAGCGGCGATTGTCTTGCTGAAAACCTTGTGTGAGCGAATCGATCAGGCACTGGTCGTCAGCGCCCACCTCGCGGCCGAGCGCGTAGGACACCAGGTACTGCACGATCGCACGTGGCACGCGGGCATCGGTTTTGAGGATGCTCGCAAGTTGAAGCGCGCCGTTGAAGGATTCGCCGGTCGTGAGTTTGCCCGATGCGTCGATGGCTACACCGTTATCGAGCGTGCGCCACTTGCCGATGCCGTCGTAGTTCTCGAGGCCGAGGCCGATCGGATCCATCATGTTGTGGCAGCCCGCGCACACCGGATCGGCGCGGTGCAGCGCGAGTCGCTGACGCATCGATTGCTGACCGCTGCTGGGGGTGGCATCGATCTGCGGGACGTCTTCGGGCGGCGGCGGCGCTGGTGTCGCGAGGAGGCGCGAGAGCACCCATTGCCCGCGAAGTACTGGGGACGTGCGCTCGGACGGCGAGGTCACCGTCAGCATCGAGGCGTGGGTCAGAATGCCACCGCGTTGCGTGTTGTTCGTCAATTCGACGCGCGTCAGATCACTGCCGAATTGGCCTGAAATTCCGTAGAACGTCGCCAGACGCTGATTCACGTACGTGTACTTGGCGTCGAGCAGGTTGAGGAAATCGACGTCGCCGGTGACCATGTCGCGCATGAAGCGCGCGGTTTCGGCCTCCATCGCCGACTTGAGCGCTGCGTCGAACTCCGGGTACACGTCTTCTCCAGGTTCCTTCGCGATGGTGACGTTGCCGGTGCGCAACCACAGCCCGGGAAAACGCGCCACGAAAGCTTCGGCCTTGCCGTCCGCCCACATGCGTTGCGCTTGCTGGCGCACCTGATCTGCGGTTGCGAGCTGACCATTGGCGGCCGCGCTGATCAGCGTCGCATCCGGCATGGTGCTCCACAAGAAGTAGGAGAGGCGCGACGCCAGCTCGTAGGGAGACACATCGTGTGTCTGTGGCGAGTCGAGCGTTGGATCGATCTCCGGCCGGAACAAGAAGTCGGGTGCCATTAGTGCGCCCGAGACCAACGCTTCGATGCCCTGATCGAAGGAGAATCCTTTGCTGCGTGCGGTGCTGTACAGCCCGAATAGGCCGTCGACTTCGCTGGAGGTGAGCGGACGTCGCCAGGCGCGCGCGCCGAAGTTCGTCGCAATCTGTCGGGCACAGGAGTCGTCCGTCGTGGTGCAGGTGAGCACCAACTTGCGCCCCGGGCTATTCGCGGCGAGTGCACGTTCAGCCAGCGTTTGCGCCAAGTCCGCGTACTTTTCGACGCGAGCGGGGTCAATCGTGAGTGCGGCGGCGTTGTTGTCGAACGCGCCATCACCGTAGTCCGCCGGCAGCGCGGTGAGTGCCAAGTGGCTGGTATCGCCAAGCAGGTCGCGCACGGTGTTGTCGTACTCGGCGCGATTCAGTCGCGTCATGACACGAAACGGCACGTTGGCGGGCGGAGTGCACGCCGGCGTATTGGGCACACCAGCGTTACCTCCGCTGCCGTTGTTGTTGGTGGTGCCTCCGCTGCCCGTGTTGTTCCCGCCATTGCCGTTGCCCATCCCCGCGTTGCTGGGGTTGCTGCTGCCCCCCGCGCCGGGGTTGTTTGAGCCACCGCTGCTGGAGCCGCTCGATTTGCCGGCCGATCCACCGCTTGCGCCCGGTCGAGAATTCGAGTCATCGACGATCTCTGCAGCGCAGGCGGACGCCATGCAGGCGAGAACGAGTGCGTACGAAGAGTGCTGGCGGAGCAATGCGCGCGCTGAATTCAGCATGTGCGTCCTTTCCGAAACGCTCGATCTCGATGGCTGACGATCGAGCCCGCGGGTGAGAACACGACCGCGGCGAGACACTAGTCCCCGCATGTCGCGCACACGGCTCACACAATTGAACTCATTGGCAGTTGTGTCTCTGCGCTCACGCAGTAGCTGCCGCTGAATTCTGCGCGGATCTGAATTCTGCGTGGATCAGAGATCACGATAACCTTCAACCGCTCGCAAAAAAAGTGAGCCTCGCCGATCGCGAGTGGGGACTGATGTTGCACCAACGTGCCTTGTCGTTTCAGAACACGAGTTCATGCGCTTCAATCACGGCAGGACGTCGGCATCTTCTCTCGTGGTGCTGCCGGTTGCGTTCTCTGGTGACGACGCCGCCTTGGTTGCCGCGGTTCGCGAAGGTCGACCCGGTGCGAAAGCCGAGTTCTTCAATCGTTATGTGAACGACGTGGAGCGCTTGCTTACTCACATTTTAGGCTTCGATCGCGATTTTGCCGACATTTTGCAGGAGACGTACACGCGCGCGTTTGCGTCACTCCACACGTTGAACGAACCGAGCGCGCTCAAGCAGTGGTTGTTCGGTGTGGCGTCTCGCACGGCGCACAAGGTGTTGCGTGCTCGTGCGCGCCGCGCGTGGCTACGTCCCTTCGTGGATGAAGCCGACGAGTCGCGCAACGAACCAATCGCGGCAGGGATCGATCCGCAGGCTGCGCACGCCGTGCGCGCTGTGTACGCAATTTTGGAGCGCTTTCCGAGTGAGCAACGGGTAGCGTTTACGTTGCGCTTCATCGAAGCGATGGAGCTCATCGAGGTGGCTGAGGTGCTCGGCGTTTCGCTGTCTACGGCCAAACGCCGAATATTGCGCGCACAGACGCGCTTCGTAGCCGCGGCAAAACAAAATCCGATGCTGGCTGATTGGCTTGAAAGAGGTGGACGATGGAAGAGCCAGTAGAAACCATCGAGCGCTTGGGGCATGAAGTCGCGCAAACGCTCGATCGGGCGAGCGCGGGGCGCCAGAGAGCCGTTGAGCAAGCAAGGCGAGCTTTCTTGGAGAACGCGGCCGCGCCGGGCAAAGCTCATTGGCATTGGGGGTGGGCTGCAGCATGCGGCGTGATGGCTGTGCTCGTGTTGCTCATCGGTTCTCGCGACTGGGGGCGCCTCACGTTCACCGTAAATGGCAGAGACGGCGGAGTCGACGCCTGGCTTGCTGCTGGTACCAAGCCGGTGTCGTTGAATTTTTCGGATGGCACGGCGTTGCGGTTAGAGCGATCCTCCAAGGCGCGCGTGGTCGACGTCAGTCGTGAAGGTGCCCGCATCGCTTTGGAAAGTGGCAGCTTGCACGCCGACGTGGTGCATACCGGCCACAGCGCTTGGTTCATGGTTGCGGGGCCTCTGAGTGTGCGTGTCACCGGCACGCGCTTCGACATGAGCTGGAATCCGCTGAACGAAGAGTTCTCGATCGCGGTCAGCGAAGGAAGTGTGCGGGTTTCCGGCTCGATTGCGGGTTCGGAGCGAGCGGTTGGCGCTGGTGAAAGGTTGCTGGTTTCGGTCTCGGACAATCGGCTGGAGCTGACCAGCGCGCCCAATCACGTGAGTGCCGTGACGCGCGAACAAGCGGTCGCGCTCGAGATGGATGACGCGCGTGAAGCGTTGCCGCTCGCGCAGAATTTAGCGCCCGCGCCGGCCGCCATCGATGTGAGCGCGGTGAGAGCGGCCCCCGATTGGAAAGAGCTGCTGAAGCGCGGGGAACTGCGGGCGGCGTTTGCAAACGCTGAACGTGTTGGCTTCAAAAAAGTGTGCGACATGGCGAGTGCCGCGGAGCTGCTTGCGCTGGGTGATGCTGCGCGTGTGTCGAATCGGCCGGAGCGCGTGAACGAAGCGTTGCTCTCGCTGCGTCGACGTTTTCCGCGTGACGCTAGAAGTTCGGCGGCCGCATTTGCCCTTGGTAAGGTGGCATTCGATCAAAAGCACGCGTATGCCGAGGCGGCGCGCTGGTTCTCCACCAGTATGCGTGAACGACCCAACGGGAGTTTGGCGCGCGAAGCAGCGGGTCGTTACATCGAATCGGTGCGTGCAGCTGGTGATCGCGTTGCCACGGAAAGAGCAGCGCGCGATTATCTAGCGCGCTATCCTGACGGACCGCATGCGGCGCTCGCACGGTCCCTGTTGCCCTAGCAGCGACTGCGACGGTCGCGTACGCAAGCGTTGGGCATTCCTTGCAGCCTTGCAGCTCGCAACTTGCTTCCTACCAAATCGTGCCGCAGCACAAGCCGATGTTGCTGAACCAGCACGTCAGAATCCCACAAATCCAGCCAATCCCACTGTCGTGCTCGTGGATCCGGAAGGTTCTGCGTTAGCGCGGCGTTTGCAACAAGAGCTCGAAGCGCTGGGCTTCGACGTCCAAATCCGTAGCGAGAACCCCAAGCGAGCGCTGGCTGAAGAGTTGCGCGAGCCGCACGCGATCGCAGCCATCGAGATCCGCCCGGCGCGCTCGGGACAAGTCGATCTCGTCATCGTCGGTGCGCGCAGTCCAGATCTGATTCATCAGAGTTTACCAATCGAAGCGCGACAAGACCCTGCTTCCGCAGAGTTGGTCGCCACGCGAACGGTGGAGCTCCTGCGCGCCGCGCGTCTGGAGCTTCAGGCTGCGCGCGAGGGGCAGAGCGCCCCAGTACATCGGCAAGCTCGTGCAGAGTTGGTCGCTTCGGAAGCGGCAGGAATGGAGCGTCGAGCTTCGAAGGCGGTGCTGACCGGAGGTTTTGCGCTCGCCAGCTCTCCGCCTTTTGGTTTGGGAACCGCAGGCTGGGTTTCCGCCGGTTGGCACATGCACGAGCACTGGTCGCTGCTGGCGGAGATTTCGCGGCCGGTATCCGCAGGCACCTTGCGGCGCAGCGAAGGCGCGGTGGATGTTTCGATGAACTCCTACCGCGCTGGGTCGTGGCTCGAGTCGTTGCGCAGTCGACGTTTCAGCGCGGGGGTGGGGGTGGGCGCGCAGCTCGAACACGTGTGGCTCCGTGGCTACGCCGAGCAGCCGTACTTGAGTCAGGCGTCGCGGCGCTGGACTTGGGGCCCGTGGTTACGCGCAGGCGGTGCGCTGCGTTTGAACACGAATTTGCGCGTTTTGGCCACGTTCACGCTCGGCTGGTCTCTACCCGATACCACCGTGCGGTTCGCCGGGCGTGAAATCACTCGCGTGGGGCAGCCGAGCCTGAACGCCGCGTTGGGTTTGGAGTGGTCGCCATGAACACGATTCGCTGGCTCAGTGTCGCGCTGTGCCTCCTCGCACTCGGCTGCAGCGAGCAATTTGCCGATCCCATCGGAGCGCCGCGCGATGGGAGCAGTGCGAGTGATCCCTGCGCGGCGTGGACCAGCGAAGAAGACTGTCGCGCCGATATGCAGAACTCCTGCAGCGTACAACCGAATCGCGTCGGGTGTGTGTCCGAAGACCCGAACTGTCCAGCCATCTCATGCACCAACGGAGATCCCTTCGTGCGCCGGACGGGCCCAGCGTTGTCGTTGCGCAATCAGCCTTATCGCTTCGCCGGGACCAACAGCTGGGGCGCGGCCTGGGCACCCGATGGCTGCAAAATTTCCGAGCTTCCCGATGGCGAAAGCGCGGCAACACGCATTTTCGATGACATGGCTACACTCGGCGTCGGTGTGCTGCGCGTGTGGGCATTCCAGAGTTACGCGGGTTCCAGCGGAGTCGAGTATAGCGCCTTTAGTCGACTGGTTACGCATGCGCGACGCGCTGGTGTTCGCCTGATTTTCGTGCTCGAGAACCAACACCCCGACTGCACTCGCGGCGGCCGCAATGACGACTGGTTCAAGTCCGGGTACCTGGCCCCGTACAACGGCTACGAGCTGTCCTACTCCGAATACGTGGAGCGACTCGTGGAGCACTTCCAGAACGAACCGACCATCTTGGCGTGGGAACTCCTGCACGAGGCTGGCTCGGAGGATTTCGCCTCGCTAGATGCGTTCGTTCGCCAAATGACGACCCTGATTCGCGTGCACGACCCGAACCACCTCATTGCGATCGGTGTCAACAATGGCTACTCACGCGCCACAAACAATCAGGGCACCAACTCCAACTACGCCCAGCTCCACACCCATTCCACCGTTGACTTGGTCGACGTGCACGACTTCGGCGCAGCCGACCAAGCGCTCACGGATTTCGAGCGGACGAGCTACGAGATCGCGCGTACTCTGGGGAAGCCGATTTTCATCGGAGCAATGGCGGCCGAGCTCGAAGACCAGAGCTCGGCCGCACTTTCACGGCGGGCCGCGCGTTTCAGCGCAAAGCTCGACGCCGCTTATGACCACGGCTTCGTCGGTGCTTTGGTCTATGACTACTATCCCGACTGGCGCATCCCCGGCTACAGCTTCGACTTGCGAGCGAGTGACCCGTTGGGGAGCCCGAACGGTATCCTCGAGCAAGCCGCCGCGAAGTTTCGCAGACGATGATTTCTCGTGTGCTGATCATGGCCCGAGGGACTCACACGCGATCATCGTGACCGCGCCGCTCGCCGGAGTTTCGGCCCCGAGAAAGCGTAAGAGTCGCTTCTGGCCGGCAGGGCAGTTCGCCACCAAAGCCGCTTCTGCCGCGGCATCCGCGGCATCGCTCGCCTGCGCTGGATCGACGTAGCAGAAGCCAGGCGGCATGTCGGCTGGCTCGTTCGGCACGGTTTGGCAGACGCGTAGCTCGTCTGCAGCGTATTGCTCGATTTCGCACACGCACATCTGTTCGCAGGAAGTCGGCACGGTCCCTCCGCAGTATCCGTCGTTCTGCAGCTGACGCAGGACCACGGCGCGGGTCGATTCCGCGGGTAAGCCCCGTCGCGCTGTCGCGTCACATGTGCACGCTTGGCCCAAGGTCGCCGCCTTCACTTCCAGTACGGCACAGGCAATTTGCCCTGTCGGCTCCTTGGTTAGGGTGCGCGGCATACAACGTGGACTCAGCCGCTCCTTCAAACGATCCACGACGGCGGAGATAGCCGGGTTGTAGCCGTAGCTCGGGTCAGTTTTGCTTCCGCTCAAGATCTTCGGACAGATGGAGGCAACCACCGAGTTGCCACCGCTCAGCGCGCCGAAGCCCTTGAGCACTTCGAGTTCGCGCACGCCCGGGTAAGCTTTCGCGTACACCTGCGTGCTGCCGTCGCACACGGAGCGATTGTAGTCTTGGCCGTCGACGTCGCAGTCGCAGCCGGCGCCCGTGCAGTTCGGGCGTGGCGTAGGCAGTTGAAAAATGCACGCGTATTGCAGGTCGTCGTTCCTTTTGATGTTAGTCTCGTGCCCGTTGATGAGGTTGGGGCGGCCCACCGCGCTGGAAGGTACAAGCGCCCCGAGAGCGCCGATGACGGGGTGGAGAGCTGCGCCGAACAGCTGCGTGCGGTCGGTGCTGGTCTCGAACATGAGCTTGTCCCCGGGAGGAGTTGGCGGTGTGTTCGCGTTCCCGGGCGCGCCCAGCAAGAGGTCCCAATCGATATCGGCGTAGCTCTTGTATCGAAGGCTGGCGGCGTTTACGTCCACTGCGATGTCTTGCCAGGGCACGCCGACGATACCGACCAAGTAAACGAGAGAGCGGTCGCGTGAGATGCCGCTCGTGCTCGAGAACAGCGGGTTTTTCACGAGTGCGCCGTCTCGGTTAGTGATCTCGGAGCTGGTCAGCCCCTCGATGTAGCGCTGGATTGGGTACAACAGATCGACACCGAAGCGCTCCTTCTGACGATAGCAGCGAAGGTTGAGCGCGTCTTCAGGGGCAGTCAGGTACCTGGCCTGCTGGCAGCTCATGTCGTCGATCGGGCTGGGACAACCCGCCATAGGCTGCGCAAGACACGAACTGCAACACCTGTCGTTCGGGTTCGTCTCACACACGCTGGTCGCATTGGGAAAACGGAAGCTTTGGCCGTTGAGCGTCTGCTGCCCCACCAGCCAGCCCTGCCCACTGTCGATGATAGAGCAGTCGTTTTCGTCCGACAGCATCACGACGACGACCATCGAGTCCGGCCGCAAGAAGCGCGCGCGCTGTTGCAGCACTGGGTTCGAAGTCAGGTCAGCGCTATACACAGGTCGCGTCACCGTCGCATCGGTGACCTGAGGCGTCGAAATGATCGGCTGCGGATCGACGAGAAAGCGGTACCAACCTTCCAGGCTTGATTCGAAGCCACAGCCTGTCTGCCCGACGGCGAGGATCATGTTGCGGAAGTCTGTCTGCAACTGAGTTACGTTGCTGGCGCCCGCTGGCGTTCCCTTCGCGCCCGGATCCCAGTAAAGAAATCCGCTTTTGTCCCAGGTTGCAATCGGATACATCGGGTCTGGTCGCAGCAACGGGAGCAATTGGCCGTGATCATCGCCTTGCGGGTCTGAGCAAGTTTGGCTGCCGTGCCCGCCCAAGCTCGAGCTCACCACGCCGATGTGGATGTCTCGAACGGGCTGAAACTCCGGCGCTCCAATCGGGCAAACACCATTTGCATCGGCAGCGGTCCCGGTGGGTGTGCCGTCGTGCAAGCAAAGCGGGGTCACGAGTCGGTTCAGCAGTGCACCCACGGCGTCACCCAAGACGGCCTGCTTGTCCGCCATCGAAATCGAATTGTCGATCATGAAGAGAAGGTCGATCTTGTCGGCACGCTGGGCGCGCACCTCATCAACGTACACGTTGGTCGGTGCGCCCGCGGCTCCGTTTCCGCCTGCTCCGCTCGACGCGCCCCCGAAACCGTTCGCCTTCGCTCCGCCACTTTGCGTGGACGATTGCCCCGAGTTACCGCCCGCGCCGCTCGACTGTGTGGTCCTTCCACAGCTTGCCGTCACGAGCAAGAGACAGAATGTCGCCCCTGCACGTCCGAGTGTATACACCCATTTCATCTCGCCCAATTGCCTCCGGCTCAGAGGCTACGTGAGTGCACGCTCACAGGCAAGCCGCGGAGCTCGGCAGGCGTGACCCCCGACGAGCTCCGCAACTTCCAAGACGTGACGGCCTCGCGACTCAGCGAATCACGATTTCACCGATGCCCGGATTGACTCCGCTGCTCTGGTCGATGACCAGCTTGACCCAGCTCAGGTTTTTTGTGGGAAAGGTGAGCGTCGTACCGCTGGTACCAGTGTTTTCGAGAGCGCCGAAAGCGATGTTGGCGGATCCATCAGAGAACTCGAGGTGGCCGGCGAGGACGCGCTCGTCGCAGGCACGATCGTAAACGCTGAGCGAAGACACGGCGCGCGCACTGGGGAATTGGATCTTTACCCAACCGGTAGGCAGCGATGCCGTGGACCATTCGCCGTCGTTGCAAGAACCTTTCACGCCGTCGATGACCTTTTGGCACCAGCCCGAAGCGTATTCGGAGCTGCAGGTCACGGTCGGCTCCGTCAGAAAGACATCGTTCGGGCTCATCAGGTAACGCCACCAATCCGAGAACTTCGTATCGGGAGCGATGCCGCCGGCCTTGGGCAGGTGCTGGAAGAAGTAGCGGTAGTAGCCGAGCTCTTCGCAGCCCCATGCCGAGCAGGTAACACTGCTGAGCGGCGCCGGTGAGCGCAGGTTTGGGTAGTTGTAAAAGTCGTCGCAATTGCTCGAAATGCTACGCGTGTTTGCGTAGTCGTAATCGCTGGTGGAGTTGGGCGCGTAGTGCGCGGTACCACAGCCGCTATAGCCGAAGTTCGGCGATTGAGCTGCGATCAACCCGAAGCGATCCCAGTTGGTGGCAGTGCGGTTCTGGGACCAGCTGCCGTACACTCGCGCCATCGTTGCTTCGGTGCGGTGCAACATGTCGTGTACCATTTCACCGAGTTGGCGCTCGTAGTTGAAGCCCATGATCGGTAACAACTTGTTGCAAGTGCTCCCTCCGAGCGGCGGCGAGTTGTACTCGAACGCTTTGGGACCGGTCAGGCGCGATTCATAGAAGCCGAAGTAAGGGCCACCGAAGATCCAGAGCTCGTCGACGCTGCCGGCATTCACGGCGTTGCACACTCCTTCACTCGAGAGGATCGAGAGATAGTTGGCTGTGTCCGCCGCGTGGCAATTTGCCGTGTTTGCGAGGCAATTCAAGTAGCTTGCGCCGGTGTAGTCGAAGCCGTCCTCCTTCACTGGGAAGTCGTTGAGGATCTTGCTCTTCACGATATTGTACTTCACGCGGCCGTGCGTCATCGACTCGAACGAGCGACGGAACTGATCCGCGAGTTGTGCGGGATCGTCCCAGCCTTTGTACACCGAGAGCTTTGCGGTTGTGCCGTCGGGCTTGGTGATGTTCGGATCGTAGATGAGGACGCTCACCTTCTTCGTGTGAGTCGGCATCTGGCAGCCGCTGGTCGAAGCCGAGAAGTCTTCGAACGTGTTGCGGCGAAGCTTCGGCAAGCTGGCAGAAGCGCTGCAAAACTGCAGGCCTGACTTGCTGGGCGTAACGGTATACGAGCCGGCTGCCAGATTGGAGAATGTGTACTTGCCAGCCGAGTCGGTGGTGGTGGTCTTCCATGCGGCGCCGCTCAACGTCAACGTGACCCCCGCGATGGGGGCGCCAGTGGGCGAGGTGACGCGGCCATGAACCTGCAACGTGCCCGTGAGCGCTGCGCCGTTCTCACCAACCGGCTCTGCTTCTGCTTCAGTGCCTTGCGCTGCGCTGCACGCAAGCAAGCACAGCGGTAGGAGCGACAGCCCCGAGGCGGTGCGCGAAAATCCGATGAATCGTTTCATTGATGGTATTCACCCTTCCGAGATGCGCACACACGTCGGCCGACCGCGTCGTTGCGGAGCCTGGTGCATCGGCGTTTCTCGGGCTGGTTCGTGTACGGTGGAGCGCTGAATCTTCGCCGGCGCCCCGATGCTTTTTTTGAGCAGCCGGCCAAGTGCTCGTTTTCGGGAAAGAAAATAGGCGTACCGGCCCTGCTGGCATGTTCGCTGTTTCGACTATGCTCCTCGACCACTCTTGGGATTGTTATCCACCCTTCATTTGATGTTGCTCGGTGCGGGCGGGCTGGTCGTCGAAACACCGAGTCCAGACGCGTTGTGTCCACCACTCGAACCCACGCGCGAATTCGTGCGGGCGCGCCTCGGTGAACTCGATCTCGAAGGCACGTGGCGCGCAAGTTACGTACTCGTGCACCGCGCTCACGGCGACTTCATCGCGCTCACGCTGCGCGATCCACAAGGAACGCTGCGGCTCGAACGTGAGCTGCCGGCGCAAGGCAATTCGTGCGCGACTTTGGGTCAGGTCATCGCGCTAGTGCTGGAGCGCTTCTTCATGCGTCCCGAAGCGGAGCCTGTGCCAGCGAGCAGCACTCAAGAGGCGCCGCCAGAGGAGGTCGAAAGTGAGTCTTTCAGTGAGCCGGCGCAGCGAGCGCCGCTGCCCGTCGCCGACGCGGCTCCGACGATGCGATCAACCGCAGCTGCCGAAAGTGTTACGCCAACTCGCGCATTGCTCGGCGCTGGCCTGAACGTCACGACCGCGTGGGTAGGCCCATCGCTCGGGGGAGGCTTCGAGCGCGGCGCCTATCGTTTGGAAGCGCGCCTTGGCTTCGACCTTCGGGACCATGAAGACCGTCAGGGGAGCGGTTGGCTGCGTTTGAGGCGCGTTCCGATCGCCGTTTCACTCGCGCGCGAGGTAACCAGCGGAAACCAACTCGCGACGAGTCTCGCTTTGGAATTCGTGGGACTCTACGAACACGCGGCCGTGTCCGGGCTACCGGTTTCGAGCAGCAGCTCGCGTATCGTTCCCGGACTCGGGGCGCGTTTCGCTCTGGATTTCCCGCTGGCTCGCGCTCGTCCGCGGCCGTTTTTGGACGTGAACGCACTCCTGCTGCTCGGCGCCGCAGGCCGCCGGTTCCTCGTCGATTCGCGCGAGGTGGCGGAGCCTCCCACCTGGGTTTTGGGAGTCGGATTTGGAATTCGTACTCTACTTTGAAATCGGGCAGCGAAGGTCGGGCACGCCGCGAGACACTAACTTGCCCGAATGGATCTCCACGCGGGTTCGGCCGTTGAGTCGGTAGCCCTGCTGCTCGACCGCTGCGTAGCGGGCGAAGAAGCGGCTTGGCGCGGACTTCACGCGCGGTACTACCGAACGGCGATTTACGTGTTGCGGCGCCTGGGGGTTGCGCCAGCGCAGCTCGAGGATTGCTGCCAGGAGGTTTTCCTCGACGTGTTTCGCTCGTTGCCGGGTTTCCGGCACGAAGCTGATTTTCGCACCTGGCTCTATCGTATTTGCGTTGGTCGCGCGCGGGTGGCTCGCCGGCGCGCGAAAGTCGTGCGCATTCTCGAGAGCTTGTTTGCGAGCGGCGCCGATGAACCTGCCGAGGATCCGTTCGAGGAGGGGCGCGCCAATCGTCAACTCGGGATGGCATTGGAGTCACTCTCCGAAGCCGAGCGTGCCGTGTTCGTGCTGTTCGAGCTCGAAGGCTTGAGTGGTCGGGAGATTTCCGAAATCGTTGGCTGCACTGAGGCGAGTGTGTTCCGGCGCCTGCACCACGCGCGCAAGCACTTCAAGCGAGCGTTGGGAGAGGAGGCGCTGTGAATCGCCAGTCTTTTCCGCGTCGCCTCGTAGAGGAGCAAGGTGCGCTCGCCGAGCTGGTACGCGCCTCACTCGATGAACCCATGTGGGCGCCGAACGAAGCGCGCAACTTCGACGCGTTGTTGCAGCGACGCGCCCGTGTTCGCCGATCTCCGCCGCTGGTGCTCGCTCTCGTTTCGGTGCTGGTCGTCGTCATCGCTTTGCTCGTGTGGGTGCGACCCCGCTCTGTCGAGCCGAGCGTGCACGCGGAACGCCCAGTGGCGCGCGCTCAACCGGCGCCGGCCGTAGTGGCACCGCGTATGGAGGTGACGCCGCCCGCACCGGCTCCCGTCCCCAGCGCCAAGCCGAGAAGCACGTCGGTGAAGCCGAAGGCGAGCGCTGCGGCCGCCGATGGCTGCGCCAACCTCGCTCGTGAAGGCAAGTACGAAGACGCGGCGCGCTGTTACGGTGAGAGCGCGCAGAGCGGCGGCATGACTTCCGAACTGGCGCTCTACGAAAAGGCTCGCATCGAAGCCAAGGCACTGAATCGCCCGGCCGATGCACTCCGTACACTCGATGAACATGCGCGACGCTTTCCACGTGGTGTGCTCGCCACCGAAGTTGGGATCACACGCATCGAGCTTTTGAGCCGCAGCGGGCGCAGCGTCGCGGCACTCGAGGCCATCGACGCCGCGCTCAGCGGTCCGCTCGGAAACGAACGCGGTGGCGATCTGCAAGCGCTGCGCGCCGAGCTGCTTGCTGCGCGCGGCGCTTGCGATGCCGCGATGGAAGCCATCCAACGTGCGAGCGAAGCCGGCGTGCACGCGTCGCGGCTCGAGCCGTTGCGGCGGCGGTGCGCTCCGTGAAGCTTCCGTTTGCGGCTTCGATCGTGGCGGCGCTGGCATGCGGCGAAGTCCAAATCGGCAGTGAAGGCGGCGGCGGTTCAACGCTCGGCAGCGGTGGGTCGTTTGGTGGCGTCGGTTCACACGCAGGTTTTCCCGCTGCTGGCGGCCACAACGATGGCGTTGGTGGCATCGCGGGCGGCGCTCCCCCCAACGGCGGATTCACGGCAGGCGGCGCTCTGGCCATGGGCGGCGCAGCTGCGATGGGCGGAGCTTCTCCTGCGGCTGGGCACACCGCTGCGATGGGCGGTAGCGTTGCCGATGGCGGCACCCTGGCTAGTTCTGGCGGCGCGGTTTCGAGCGGTGGTGATGCCGGCGCGACGTCGAACCCGTGTGAGAAAACCCTGATCGTCGGCGGCCGCGTGACCACGCCTTCCGGTGCGCCGGTTCCAAACGTGAAGCTCACGCTCAGCGGCTCGTTTTCTGCAGAGACCACGACGGACGTGAATGGCGCCTATGCGTTTCGAAACCTGTGCGCCGGGTACTACCTCGTCGAGCCGAGCCACCCTCAATTCTCCTTTTGTGGCGAGCCAGCGCTGAACGTCTTCCTCCAACACGACGTGCGCGAGGACTTCAACGCAACGTCGGTCGCCTGCAAGCCCGCTGGAGTCGAGGTGCGCCTGCGTGTTCTGATTTTCGATCCGCAAATCGACGGGCAGCGCCGTCTGTCTGACACACTTGACGTCGAACCGCCCACTAACTTAGTCAAACGTGGCCTGCGTGCGCTCCAAACATTGAGTAACGGGCATGTGCACTATCGGCCGCCGGTGATTAGCCTGATTGACGAGCTGCCGGCCATGCTCGACTTGCGGGACATCGAGCAACGCAACCAGCTGTGCTCGCATGTGGCTGGCGAACAGTATGATGAGGTGTGGCTGGTAGTTCCTGAAGGCCTAGGCCTACCCGCATGGCAAAACCTGGACGCCGATTGCCATCGCGACATCGACGTCCTCGCTATCAATTGGCCAGCAGGGCTCAACGGATTCCTTGCGACGATGCAGCAGCGCAGCGAAGCGGTGCTCGCCAAGGTCTTCGAGCGCGACGGCGACGACAGCCCGTTTCGAGGTTTCACGCGCAACGCCGCCGGCGGCCCCAGCGGCTGCGGCACATCGCTGCGTGCGCCCAACGCGCAGGAAGACACTATTTTCGACGATACGCGCGCGGTCTCGTCGTACTGCGCCGTCTACCTCGATGACCCATTCACGACGCCGATCGTATCGCAGGCACGCCCGACGAGCTGCAGCGAATGGTTCTGCAACGAGTTCGACTATCGTCGCTATTGGTTGATGCACCTCCCCAAGCTGAGTGGCGTCGACCAAAACGGGCACCTCAAGGATTGGTGGCGCCTCAGCACGCACGCTGACGATCGCCGCATCCGGCTCCACGACGGGACCGCCGTCTCGTGCAGCGAGAGCTACAGCAGCGGATGGTGCGAGTACTTGCTCGACGGCGTGTACGGCAGCTGCAACGACAACGAGTGGGCCTTTTCCGCGGCCAGCGCCTATGCCGACTTCTACTTTGCTACGCCGAGAAGCATAAAACAGGTGACCCTCTACGATCGCGCTTGCGACGAGTTCGTCCACCGCGGCCACCTCGAATTTTCCGACGGATCGCCCAACGTGCCCTTCGGTGTCGTCGACGACAAACTCAACGCACCGACGCTCGTTACGTTCGAGCCCAGAACCGTGTCGCAATTGCGGGTCGTCATTGACGAGGCACACGACGGCAACCCGGGGCTCGCCGAGGTCGTGATCGAATAGCTGCGAGCCACGCCAACTTAGCCCGCGAGAAGCTGTGAACATTTTGCCGTCGCCGCGTTCTTCGACGAGCCGGCCCACGGCGCGCGAAGACGCGCTAAGATGGCTCCATGGAAATCGAAGGCCGTCGGCGTTCAACCAACTTCGAGGATCGCGGCGCTGGCCGAGGCGGCGGTGGCGGCGGCGTACCCATCCAAGCCATCAGCTCTTTATTTCGCATTCTCGGGCCCAAAGGCACCGTGATTGTGGCAGCGATCGCTGGCGTTGGATACTTCGTGCTCCCGTCGGGCCTCAAGCAGCAACTTCTGCGCGCGCTCACCGGCGGGCAAACTACGAGTTCGACTGCCGGTGGCGGCAAGGTTTGCGACGCCTCTCAGAAGAACGCAAAAGCGTGCGACTTCTCGCGCGCGGTCCTCGCGTCCACTGAAGACGTTTGGGCCGAGCACTTCCAACGCCAAGCTCTACCTACTTACGGAAAAACTATCAGCGCCTACCAACCACCCACGCTCGTCGTATTTGCCAACGCAGTCAGCACAGGCGGTTGCGGAAGCGCCACCTCCGCGGTCGGACCCTTCTACTGCCCCGGCGACCGAAAACTCTACATCGACCCTGGCTTTTACGACGTCATGGAGCAACGCCTCAAGGCGCCGGGCGACTTTGCGCAGGCGTACGTCATTGCGCACGAGGTGGGTCACCACATCCAAAACCTCATCGGCTCTACCAGTCTGCGCGTCAAAGGCGAGACTCAAAACCAAGTCTCCGTGCGCGTCGAACTTCAAGCCGACTGCCTCGCAGGCGTCTGGGGACACACCGCGCGCTCCTCGCTCGCCATCAACGACGAAGATCTCAAAGAAGCCGTCAACGCCGCCCACGCCATCGGCGATGACACACTCGGCCACTCCAATCGAGACGACTATACCCATGGCAGCAGCGCGCAACGCATGCGCTGGTTCCGCCGCGGCTTCGAAGGCGGCGACGCGCGCCAATGCGACACCTTCGCCGTCGGACAACGCGGCGAACTGTGAGCACGCCGCCCCAGATTCTCAGGGCTCTCTGAGTCTCCTCGGCAATCGCCCGGAAACGCGCCCATGTCCGGAATCGTCTCTCTCAAATTTCTCGCGCTTGCCACATTTCGTCGACCCGTCTCAAATTCGTCAGGACTCTAAACGGACGCAGCGCGCAATCGATTGATCATCGATTTCGCACCTTCTCCCACTGTATGCGATATTCTTCATAAATCAGATGTCCGAGTCCCCGCGGCCGACTCCTCCGGCGTCAAATCCGAAGCCAACCCGACACGCGACGGGATCATCTCCCAAGGCGCCGTTCCTCAAGGGACCCGTGACCATCGTTGCGGCCGATCAGCAACATGAGCTCGTTCAGGGTTCGTTGACCGTCGGTCGTAGCCCGAACGCAGATTTCGTGATCGAGGACGCGCTGGTTTCGCGCTTTCATGCACGCGTGGTGGTGCGCGATGACGGCGTGGTAATCGAAGACTTGAATAGCACCAACGGCGTGTACATGGACGGCATCCGGTTGCCGCCTGCAGCGCAACGCCTGCGCGAAGGCGATCGCGTTTTGATTGGAACGCACGAGCTGAGTTTTTTCAGTGGGGGCAACGTGCGATCGCTGAAGATGCGATCGGAAGAAGCGACGCCGCGAGTTCTTCCACCAGGATCCGTAGCCCGTACGCTGGTTGCGTCAGAACAAATTCCGCCTACCGATCGCGCGGATGTCGGCGAATTGGTGAGTCGCCTGGCCGAGCGCTTCAAGCGCGCAGGCAAGTCTGCCGATGCGACGCGCGTGCTGTCAGCTCACTTGCACCAGGTGCTGTGGGGGATCACGACTGGAAGCATCGACGCGATCCCCAGCCTGGTCGAGGAGGCCTCGCGTCAAGCCATGCAGCTCTTCGCGTGGACCGAGAATCCCGCCTGGATCGACTACGTGATCGAGCTGCATCTCGCGATCCGCCGAGTTCTGAGTGAGGACGCGCTGGCTGCAATCGAGGCTGCTGCGTTAGCTCCAAAGGGGAAGGGTTTTGATGCTCCCTTGCTGCGCACTTACATCGGCGCGCTCGAATCCAGAGGAGAAGGGCTCAGCCTGATGGAGCAAGCCCGCGTGCTCCGTCTGTACATTTTGCACCGCTCCGCCGAGTGAAGGCGAGTTGCATGGCCTGACGCCCTCGCCGATTTGCGGGGCGGGTCTCGCGGCGGACGAAACGGGTTGTTCGTGCACTGCTCCGCGCGGAGCGCTAGCACTGGGTAGATGAGTGAGTCGCTCGTGGGGAGTGGTCTCAGGCTTTCGTTGGTGCTGTTCGGCGTGCTGGCAATTCGCTACGTGCTCTATTCAGTGGCCGTGTACGAGCAGTTGGTTCGGCTCTGGCTGGGTACATGAGCGGTGTATTGGGCTGGTCCGTTTCACAAGCGCTGTCGCGCGCGGCGCAAGCGTGTGCCTGGATTTTGGTGATGGCGTGGCTCGCTCATGGGCTATGGGTCGCGTTTCGCGACAGCAGAAAAGGAGAAGCAGCGCGCGCCACTGGCGGTCGCTGGCTTGCCTTCCTCGCGACACTCGCCGCGCTGGTCGCATTCGCTTTGCCTCTGCTCACTCTCGCCGAGTTGCGGAGTGAAGCGCGGGCCCGCTACTTCGTGGTGATCGGCGCAACCCTAGCGGCCGAGCGCGACGTGTTAATCAAGCTGGGCGAGAGGCTGCCGCTGCTCGGAGCTTGGGCGCTCGCGTTGGGGTCGGCCTTCTTGCTGCCACGGGGACCTTCGCTCCGCTGGTGGGTTCGCGTGGGCGTCATCGTCGCGGTGGCGTTGTCTTGCCTTGCCGCTAGCTGTTGGGCGCGCGAAGCATTGCTCACGTTCGCCGCCTTGCGCATCGAAGACATCGGCAAGGGCGCAATTTGGACGCAACATTTCGATGCTTCGCGAGGAGCGCTGAAGACGGCGTTTTTCGCGTTGGGCGCCTGTTTTGGGTTGGGGGGAACGCTGTGCGTCCTCGCGCGCCACGCGCAGAAGCCGGCGCGGCCTCTTTCGCGCAGCAAACTTTGGGCGCAGAGAGGGGCACTACTCGCGAGCCTGGCAGCTAGCGTCATGTTGTGGCGCGCAACACAGCCACTCGTCGCGGAAGCCGCAGTGCCGTTGTCCATCAATCACCAGTTCGCCAATTGTTCGCTGTGCATCTGGGAGCCACCACTCAACATCGGCAGCGGACCGGACTCCGTCGTGGACGCGCCGCTCGTGCGCGTGCGCGGCGGGGCAGTGAAAATCAATGGCACCGCAGCAATCTCGCTCAGTGAGTTGACGCAATCACTCCGAGATCTCCGCGACCTCTCTCGCTACGTGCACTCCAACGCAGGTTTCGCCTCAGTGTTGCTCGACGTCGCGCCCAGCGAGCCAGTCGAAAACGTCGAGCGCGCCCTCGCCGCAATTCACGCGGCTGGCATCCACGAAGCCCGCCTACTCCTGACGGAGCGGCTCGAGCTGGAGCGACCGGCGCTCGGCAAGCTCGTCGGCTATCGCAGCTCCAGCTTGAGGTTGGAGTTGCGCCTGGCCCGCGCCGAATGCGAAGCGCCTCACATCGTTGCCGTCAGCAACGAACGCTCCCAATCCTTCAAAAACCGGCTTACCGAGTGGCTGCACGTACGCAAACAAGGCGCCCTCTGCAAAGCAGTCCTCGACCCGCGTGTTCTCCCCAACGAACCGAGCATCCTCGTCCGCCACCTACGGATCAATTCGGTAGATTTCGACGCACTCGTCACCCGCCGCGGCATACCGGCCATTGAAGTTCGCTACTTGGCCCGCAACGGCCAGCGCCTCGCGACGCTCGACGCATTGGAAGCTGAAGTCGCGAGCGAAGGTCGCACCCTCCTCCTTGGCATGAACGCGGGAATGTTCAGTCCAACGCATGCACCCGTGGGCCTCCTCGTAACCAACGGCCGCGAACAAGCGCCGATCGACCTCGCCGACGGAGAAGGCAACTTCTACCTCAAGCCCAACGGCGTCTTCGTGGTGCTGCGCAACGGCGACGTGCGCATCGTATCCAGTGAAAACTACCAACACCTCCCGCGCGCCGACGTACAGTTCGCAACCCAGTCCGGCCCACTCCTCCTCTCAGCCGGCAATCCCCACCCCGCAGTACGCCCCGATTCCAACAACCGACACATCCGCAACGCTGTCGGCGTCTCACCCGTCGGCGCCGTATTCATCATCTCGCGCGCTCCCGTCACCTACTACGAACTCATCCTGGCGTTTCGCGAACTCGGCTGCGACGATGCCCTCTACCTCGACGGCTTCGTCTCGAAAATGTACTCCCCGCCGCTCGAACGCTTCGACCGCGGTGGCGACTTCGGTCCCCTCATCGCCGTGGTTCGCGCGCCGTAAACGCCGCCTCCGACTCGGCTTCGCTCACTTGATGGTGACGCGCGTCGCGCAACCCACCGCATAGTGTAGCCGTGCCCCGGGCACGCTGACTGTCTCGCAGCTCGCATCGCACAGCACAATCTTCTGCGGGTTCGCTGGATCGTCGTAGTACCAACCAGGCTTTCCGCCACACTCCGTGTTGTTCTGCACGCGGTAAGTTGGTTGGTTCTGTCCGCCCGCGTCGCAGATCCCCAAGTTGACGCGATTGTAGTCGAGTGTGTCGCCACTCGATGGCGTCGGGATTTGCAGCTCACACGGGATCGACGCCGCTCCACGGATCGCGTTGAGCGCGGCGAGCACAGACTGCGCCACGTCGCCCCCTTCGACGAGGTACGCCTTTTCGGTCCTGCCCGCCACCGCGATCTGATTCAGATTTTGCAACGCCTGGCCAACGCCGAGCACATAAATCTTCGTTGGATCGCTGCTGTGCCCTGCGCAATCGTTCGCTGCGGCGACCGCATCCTGCAACGTCGCTCCACAACCGCTGACGGGCGTCTCCGGAATGCCGTCGGTAACCAACAAAATCACCGTGGAGCGACCCGGACGCTGAGCTTTCGCCTGCCGCACATATTCGCACGTGCCACGGATCGCTGCACCCGTCGGTGTTTCGCCGGTCGGCTGCGCATTGCGCAGGGAGCTCGCGATTGCGTCCGCGGTGCCATTGCCGAGCGGCACGGCAGGACTGTCATAATCCTGCGGATTACAACTCGTGGAACCGAGGGGCATGTAGCCGAAGTAACCCAGTCCGAAACCAATCCCCGCGCTTTGAGGATCGTGAAGAAACAAATCCATCGCCTCGCGCACCGGCAAAATGCGCCCATTCGGATCCCCCATGCAGCACTGCCCCGGACCACCCCGAGAGATCGGGCACGACATCGAACACGACTGATCGAACAGCACGTACACATCCAACGGCAGGCTTTCACCTTCGTACTGCTCACCAACACATCCCGTATCGTCCGCCGTCGGAACACAACTTGCCGCACCGCCACCGCTGCCGCTGCGCCCGCCGCTGCCCAACCCAAACCCCCCGCGCCCGCCGTCGCCGCCCACATTACCCCCGCCGGCACCAACCATGATGCCGCCGCCGCTACCGATCGTCGGATCACCCTCGCCAGAACCGCTGCTGCAACCGAGCGCAACTCCGCACATTAACGCGACCCAAACCAGCGTCCTTTTCATCGATAAAACCTCGAACCGCGCCACGCGTCGTGACGCTGCAACTATCAGACCGCTGACACGCACTACTCACGAACCAACCGCGCCACTCACAAAAGCGCTCAGTACTAAGTGCACCGGCACCTGCCCTTTGGGTGGGTGCGCCCTTCGCCTCCCGTCGTTTGCGCAACTAGTGCAACCAAAATCCAGCGCGCCCTGCTCAACTCGTGCACGCCCGCCAGCCCTGGCAAAACAGAATCCGCCGCGGTCGCACACCACCCAAGCGGCAATCGCCGGACAAACCTCACTGATCCAAGGGTGCCTCCACTCGCAGGTGCTCGGGCGCGTTGCGCCCTTGCGCGCCTGCGGTCTCCTCCAAATTCATGCTCGGCCCTTCGCGCCTGCGCGTGAATGGAGGAGACGCACCGGCGCGGAAACAGAGGTCGACGCTAACGTCGTGAGCACCTGGAGCGCCGCCGCGCGCGGTACTTCCTCCCGAGCCGCGCTGGGAGCAATCGTCACCGCGCAACGCTCCAACGCCGTTCGACGCTCGCGCTCCTTGAAGCCCATTCCCCGGAACGCGGCGAATACTTGCGCATGCGGTCCGCCGCACCCGCTCAACTACCATCCTCGATGCGCATGCGCTGGCACGACCCGTCGCGCATCAGTCTCTGAAACGACCATCGCTCCAAGCCCAACCGAAACGCACCCGAAGAGCAGCGCGACCGCGTTGACGCGCAGCTCGGCAGGCGGCAGGCAGCGAAGCAAAATGACTGCGGCAGCCGAACCCAACGCCGTCATGACTACGCCGAGTGCGAAACCGAGCACCCCCGCCTCATCGCTCGGAGAGGCGCCCCACAAACTCAGACCAGACAAAAACGCTGCCACGAAGCCGCAGCCGACGAGCAGAGTGGGTCCTCCCAGTACTCGGCCTCGCGTGACTCGCACAACGAGCAAGATCACGGGTATCGCGATTGCCGCCCATGCCCCCGCGAAAGCGCAAAACGAATGCACGCGCGGGGATAGCGCCGCGCCGCGCGGTTGAAACGCAACCGCTGCTACCGCCAGCCAGAAACCGAGCATCGATGCCGTCGCCGTCAGCCAGGTTGCACGCTTTGAGCTAGCAAGCGAGCACAGGAGCCCGCAAACGACGGCAACGAGTAAGCAGTGCACACACTCAAACGTAAAGTGCGAGACCGATCCCGGCAAGTTGCAACCCAGATCCGCTGGCGACGCCGCTCAGGTTAGGGTCGGGCGGAAAGCGAGCTAGTCGCTCGATGCATGGTCGAGTATTCGCGAACGGCCGACTTTACCAGCTCGCCGTCTCCGTCGCGCCAATCTCCGTGTCGGTGAACACGATTTGGTCGACGTTGCCTGCAAAGCGTTCGTTCAGCATGCCTTTGAGCAGCACTTCTTTGATGAGAACTTGGGCAGCCTCGTCGCCGAGCGCGATGTCTTTGATCAGAAAAGGCACACTCAGCGTGCGCTGCGAAAGCTTGAGCTCGCTGACACGCAGTGTTTCTGAGTGGGAACCGGTGCGTTCGATGACGAAGTGTTCGTCGGCACCCTCTGCGATACGGTAGGCGCGGAAGTGCTTGGGCGCGTAGTGGTCGGGGGCTTCGGCTGGCGCGGGGCGAGCGAGTGCGAACTCGACGAGGCGATCGTTGGCCAAATCGTGTACGGCTTCGAAGCGGAAGCTGCCTCCGCATTCGGGATACGAGACTAGTACCGAATGGGACCAGATGGGCGGCCCTCCTGGGGTCGGCATCATCGGCGGGACAAGCTTATCGATCGCGGGGAGCCTCGGCCTGAGTTCTTTGAAGCCAATGCTCACGTCTTGGTGAATCGAGATCGATACGGACCACTTCGTCGGCCCGGCTTGAACGGGTCGGTCCAAGCGTACTCGTGTGAACGGCGCCGCCAGAGTCGCCTGATACAACTTGTACCTAGGAGTCGTCGTCGGCATACGCTGGAGTTCGACTGCGAGGGCGGCGTTGATCGCGGCCGGCTCCCACGCGGGAATGCTGCGGATCCGATCGATGGTGTGGATCAGTTCTTCGATGGGAGACATCTGTCGAGCCTTCTGATTACGGTTTGGATCCGTTGACGGCATCGTAGTAGTGGCCGTAGCCATCGCGCATGTAGCCGTCGTAAGTGCGGCCATCGCCGCTAACGCGTTCGCCTTTTGGAGTGTCGCTGTGCACGGTGACGCGTTGACCGCCTGCGCCCCTAGGTGAAGCGTTGCTGCCCATGGCGGCTGAACTGGAAGTTCGTGATGCGCCCGAGGGTGGTGATGCTGTGAATGAGGCCCCCGATAGCGCCCGACGCGATCGAGGGCAAGTCGGTCTCGTTGAGGCGCTCGCAATCGGTGCACGGCTTCAGGCAGCGGCGCAACTCAGCTCGTCATAGTCGATGACATTCTCGAGCGTTCCGTTGCTGCGACGAGCGAAACGCCGAATCTGGACCCACACTCTCTCGTGGGGGTTATTCGCACGCGGGTTGCGCCCGGCGCGCGCGATGAGGGGGGAAGCGTGGCGCCCGCGCGATCCAGGCTTGGGACCTTTTCTTGACCGAAAGTGCTCCTGCCCGGCATGGGCCGCGCGGAGGTCGTGACGCCGCCGCCAAGATCCGGCACAGTCCGCCGCGAGCGGAGCAGAGTGGACAGAGCAAGTGCAGAAACTACTTGACGGTGTTCGCCCGCCGCTAAAAACTTGGTCGAGTAATGGAGCTGGTTGGGAAGGTGGGCTTGCCGTGTGCATAGCGCGTACGGTCGGACCGCGTCGGGAGACATGAGAGATGGGTTGGGACGAACGCACGGCAGTGGTGGATACGACGCTTGGGGACAACAAGCTGTTGCTCTACTCGATGACGGCGCGCGAGACGCTCGGCCGCCCCTTTCTCTACGAGATGGATCTGCTGAGCACGGACGAGGCGATCGATCTGTCGAAGCTTCTCGGTGAACCGATCCGGGTCAGATTGCAGCTCGCGGACTTTTCGTACCGCGAGTTCAACGGCATCGTCACGCACTTCTCTCTCACGGGTGAGCTGGGGCGCTACGCGCGTTATCAGGTACTGGCGCGGCCCTGGTTCTGGCTCCTCGGGCAGGGCCGCAACTCGCGCATTTTCAAGAACAAGACCGTGCCCGCGATCGTGAAGGAGATCTTTCGCGAGCACGGCTTCAGCGACTTTTCGGAGTCGTTGATGAGCGAATCGTATCGCACGTGGGAATACCTGTTTCAATACAACGAGAGCGACTTCAACTTCATTTCGCGCATCCTCGAGCAAGAGGGCATCTACTACTTCTTCAAGCACGAGGGCGGTAAGCACACGCTCGTGTTGTCTGACTCGCCGAGCTCGCACGAAAAGACAAGGGGCTACGAAGAGGTGCCGTACTACCCGCCGCAACAGAAGGAGCGGCGCGAGCGCGATCACATCGACGCTTGGTTCGCGACCCGGCAAATCCGTCCCGGTACGTACACGGCTCGCGACTTTAACTTCACCGCGCCGACGAAGCCCATGCACGTGACGCTCGATAACTTCAACGAGCACGCTCACTCACGGCACGAGGTCTACGACTACCCGGGCGAGTTCGTGGTCTCGAGCGAAGGAGAAGCCCAGACCCACGTGCGCCTCGAAGAGCTGCAGGTCGACCACGATACCGTGCGCGGAAGGGGCAACGCGCGCGGCTTGACCGCCGGCGCCATTTTCAAGCTGGATAACTACCCGCGCGACGACCAGAACAAGGACTACCTGCTCACTGATGTCACGTACATCGTGCGTGTCAGCGGTTACGAGTCAGGCCAGCAAGAAGGGGATCCGCCCGACTACTCCGTCACCTTCTCAGCCATCGACGCGAAGCGCCAATACCGCCCGCCGCGTGTCACCCCCAAGCCGCGCGTCGAGGGTCCGCAGACGGCCAAGGTCGTGGGCCTAAAAGGTGAGGAGTCAGCCGAGATTTCGACGGACAACTACGGTCGCGTGCACATCCTATTTCATTGGGATCGCCTCAACGCAGCGGCAGGTGAGCCTTCGTGCACCGTGCGCGTGGCGCAGCTGTGGGCCGGCACGGGCTTCGGCGGCATCCACATCCCCCGCATCGATCAAGAAGTCATCGTCGAGTTTCTGGAGGGCGATCCCGATCGGCCGATTGTAACGGGCCGCGTCTACAACGAAAACAACATGCCGCCCTACGCGTTGCCGGACAACAAGACCCAGAGCGGCATCAAGAGCCGCAGCGTCACCAAGGGCACGGATAGCAACTTCAACGAGATTCGCTTCGAAGACAAGAAGGGCGAAGAAGAGCTCCACGTGCAGGCGGAGAAGGACATGTCGACGCTGATCAAGCACGATCGAACGACAACGATCCTTCGCAATGATACCCTGAACATCACGGGTGATCAGTTCATCAAGATTCACGGCAACCTGTCGATGATCGTCGAGGGCGTGACGGAGAAGAGCAACCCGGACAAGAGCAAGCCGGTCAAGAGCTCTCTTGGCGTGACCGGCGCACACCGAATCGACGCTTCCGACAGCATCGACATTCAAGCGCCGAACAGGATCACGCTCACGTGTGGAGACAGCGTCATCAACATGGTGCCGGGCAAGATCACGCTGACCACGGCTGGCTCCACCATCGCGATTGACGCCAACATCTTCTCTCAATCGAATGGCAAGGCTCAGATCATGCTCGACGCCAACGCCTTCGTAAAAGCGAATGGCGGCGGCAGCATGCTGCTCGACGCCAACGTGTGTGCCCAGTCGAACGGCAAGAGCCAAATGCTACTCGACGGTGACGCCGCGCTCACCACCAGCGGCACGGTTAGCCTGCACGGCGCGAAGCTCACCGGCAAAGGCGACACCGAAGCGGGGCTCGACGGTGGTGGTTCCACCATTGCTCTCAACGCAGCCAGCGCAGATCTCGCGGGTAATCAAGTCAACGTCAACGGCAAGGGCGTCGTCTCGATCGGCGGCCCAATGGTCAAGATCGGCTGAAGCACGAGTGCGCCGGGCAGAAGCGCGAGGAGCTCGGCAGGAATTCACGCCATGAAGAACACGACTCCGGACGGCAAGACCTTTCAGGAACTCATCGAAGCCGCGCTCGAAGGCCAAGCTGCGGCTGCCGCGAGCCAAGGCACACCCAACTCGGGCTGCATCGTCGGCGAGGTGCTCGACACGCACAACCCACATTTGCCCGGACGCGTCTTCGTGCGCTGGCTCGACGCCGAGCAAAAGAAGGTAGAGTTGTGGGTCCAGGCGGAGCGGCACCTCAAGTTGCGCAAGGGTGACCGCGTGCTGCTCACGCTGCCAACCGGTTTTCAGCAGTGGATCGTGACGGGCGCGCTCGGTCGCGACCTCTCGCCCGCCGCTGTCCCCGAGGCGGCCGAGGATACTCCCGAGCTGCGACTCGAGCCGGGGCAGGCCGTGCGCATCGTGAGCCACGACGGCACGCAGTTGATCACCGTTCGCCAGGGCGTGGATGGGCCAGAGCTTCAGCTCGGCACAGGCAACGTAGAGCTCAAGGCAGCGCGCACCCTGCGCCTCACGGCCGACACGATTGAGCTCCGAGCTCAGCATGGTGGGGTCGACTTGCGAACGGATGGCGACGCGGTGCTCCGCGCTCGCACGATTCGTTTGAACTAGTGATGGCAAGCGGCAAGCGTTGAACTAGCCGTAGCAAGTCTTGAATTAGCGGCAGCAAGCGTTGAACTAGCAAAAGCAAGCGGGCGAGACGGGAGAGGAACAGGCAACAATGCAGCGTCAGGCAGACGCCCTGGTGGGTACGCTTCGGGAATTCATCAAACAACCAGATTTCCCGACACTCGTGCTCGGCTGTGACGACGCGGCGGTCGCTCTGCCGAACCGCACATTGCTCTCCTTCAGTCAGGAAGACGAAGATCACTACTTCCTGCTCTTCCCGAACGCGTGTCCCAGCGCCGGCGAGTACATGGACGCCATCGCGCAAGCGCTCGCCACGCAGCTCGAAACCCTCAACGCCGAGCTCGTGCGACGCCAAGTCGAGCCGCTCCCGAATTGGCCGCTCGAAGTGCAAGATTCCCGGTGCCCCCCCGCGCGTCGCCTCCAAGCCGCCATCGAGCATTGCGGACAGCACCTGCCAGGCCCGGACGAAATCGTGTGGGGCCTCCTGCCGACGGAAATCAAGGATCCGCAAGGCTTCAAAGCCATGGTGACCCCGCTGCTGGCGCCGGAAGCCGTGCCACCGTGGATGGATCGTCACCGCTTCATCGTGCGCGACCCACTGCCGACCGCGCTGATCATTCCCGAGCTTTACCAAGCCAAGAACGACCGCGTGCTGGTGATGGAGCTCGACTTCAGCAACGAGACCGCCGAGCGCGAGTTGCACGCCACGGCGCTCGACAAATCCCTGTCTCACGACGACCGCGTGTTCGCCTTCTTCCAATTGGCAGCCATCGACTTCGCCTACAAGCGCTACGCCGAAGCGCTGGAGAAGTACGGCGCCTGCTACAACTACTACGACGCCAAAGGCGTCAAACCGCTCGCATCCCTGTGCCTGAAGGGTGCGGGCGACACCATGGCCTACGCGGGCCAGCCACTCGAGGCACTCAAGTTCTTCCAGCGCTCCATCGCCCTCTCGCTGCAAGACGCCAACCTCACCACCCTCCAGCAGGGCCTCCACAGCGCCGGCACCACGTCACTCGACCTCGGCAAAAACGAAGAAGCCGAAGGCTACTTCAAACACTCGAGCGACGTCTCCGGCAAGCTCTGCAACCCATGGACCAAGTGCGACGCCCTCGAAAAACAAGGCGAAGCCCAATGGCGCCTCGGCAAAGTCGCTGAAGCTCAAGAGACCTGGGTCACCGGCAAAGACCTCGCAAAACAATTCGCCGACGTCGACCACGTCAACTCCATGCTCGACCGCCTGATCGCGATGTACCGCATCTGCAACAGGCCACGCGAAGCCGCCGCCTACGAACAAGAGAAGGCAGAGTTCGCGGCCGAGATCGCGAGAGCCGCAGGACCCGCAGCAGCGCCCGGAACCAACGGCTCATCGGGAGCGTCGCATGGTGTATAACCCCGGGTCCGGCTACGGAGGTTCAGGCGGCGGTGCTGCTGGCGGCGGAGCTGGTTCTGGCGGCGCTGCAGGCGGCGGCGCAGGAGCCGGTGGTGGCGCGGGCGCTGGCGGCGGAGCAGGCGGCGGTGGCGGCGGCTCGAGCGGAGGCGGTGCTGGCGGCGGTGCAGGCGGCAACGGAGCAGGCGGCGGTTCGAGCGAAGGCGGCGGAATCAGCGGAGCGATCGGTCGCGGTCGCGCACGCCTAGCCAATCAACTCAAGTCCCTCGAAATCCCAGACAGCGGCAACGCCAAACTCGACGCGATGGGCGACGTCTTCAACAACGCCCTCGCTCCATTTCACAACGCGCCTCCACCCGAACAAGGCGCCATCGGCGTCGTCAATCAAGCCATCGGCGCCGTCATGGGCGTGCAGAACGTCGGCATGGAGCTGATGAACACCGGCTTCGCGATGGCCACTGCTGGCATCGCCGCCATGATGCCGGCCTTCCCCGCCGCGTACTTGACCGTGCCGCACATCGGCATGCCCCACGCGCACACGCATCCGCCGAGCCTCATTCCGCCCGCGCCCCCAGTGCCACTGCCGAGCATCGGCACACTCATGCTCGCCGGCGGCGTCGGCGTCCTCATCGGCGGCATGCCCGCCGGTCGCTGCGGCGATCTCGGCTTGGCCGTCACCTGCGGCAGCCTCGCGCCCGCCTTCGACGTCTTCCTCGGCTCCAGCAACACCTTCATCGCAGGCAACCGTGCCGCGCGCATGACCGACATGACGCGCCACTGCAACCCCGCCAGCGCCGCCCTCGCCGTCAGCCGCGGCGCCGCCCTCTTCAGCGCAGCCGTCGGCGCAGTCGGCGTCATCGCAGACGCCGTTGGAGGCGGCCCTGTCATGGGCGCCGTCGCTCAAATCGCAGCCGACCTCGCCGCCGCCGCGATGAGCGCGCTGCTCGGAAAAGATCCCGGCATCCCGCCAGCGATGGGCGCTCTGATGATGGGCGCACCGAACGTTCTCATTGGTGGTTTCCCTTGCCCCAACCTGCCCAATCCGCTCGATGCGTTGATGCATGGGTTGAAGTGTTTGGGGAAGGCGATCGCGAAGAGTAAGGGGTTTGGGAAGCTGCTGAACAAGGTCGGGTATTGCAACGACCCCGGCGAACCCATCAATACTTTTACTGGTGAGGTCTACAACGACTTCCTCGACTACCACGCGAGCGAAAGCGCGTTCGTTTGGGAGCGGCATTACCGCAGCGGTTGGAATACGCAGAATGGGCCGCTCGGTTACGGCTATCGTCACTTCTATCAGCGCACCCTCACCCTCCTGCGCAGACGCGCAATCTACGAGAGCCACGACAATGAGGTCGTGGCGCTGGAGCGACGGGCAGACGGAACCTTCGTTACGAACTCAGGCTTTCGCCTGAAGGGTGACGGTCAACACTTCGAGCTCGCTTCCGATCGCGACGAGATTCTGGACTTCGAGGTCATCCCTCAAACAAGTCCACCGAGCGCTCGACTCGTTCGCTATAGGCGCGAGAAGCTCGACATCGCGCTCTTCTACGATGCAAGCGGGCGACTGCGAGCTCTCACGGAGTTCTCGCCCGGTCTCGCAATTGATACACACCTGACCTACGGGTCCCATGGCTGCATCGAGCAAGTCCAGCGGGGGCCGCGCGGCCAACAGTCGCAAACCATTTCACGCTATGTCTATCTAGACGGCTGCATCGTCGAGTGGCACGACGCTATGGGCGCTGTTGCGCGCTCTCGCTTCGATGCGGCACGCCGCTTGGTTCAGGATACGGACCGTCGCGGCTACAGCTTTCACTGGCAGTACGACCCCAAGTCTGGGCGTTGCATCAAGAGCCATGGCGACGACGGTCTATGGGGCGTCGAAGCAACGTACGAAGGGCTGCGATCCATCTTTAAGGAAGCCGATGGTGGTGAGTGGTGCTTCAAACACTACTCCGACGGCACCGTTTCGCACATCATCGATCCAGACGGCGGCGTTACCGAGTACGTCCAAGACGAGAGCGGACGCATCGTGTTGCAACGCTTGCCCGGCGGCTTTGAGTACACGTGGCTCTACGACGTCGACGGCAAACATACCGGGCGCCGAGATGCGTTCGGATACTGGTCCCCGCCGGAGGACCTAGAACCCAACCCTCCGAATCCGCTTGGCTACGACGGGCCAGAAACTCAGCTCGAGTGGCTGCATGGACGACCGCTGTTGCGCGCAGGTTTCCGTCAGCCACCGATTGGCCCAGGCGTTCTCAGGTCAGTGCAGGACGCGCGCCCGGCCGCGGCGCGCGGCACGCCAGAGCGCGCGCCGGCACGGGACGTCCTCGGCCGTATCACCGAGCAATCCCACGCTGACGGGAGCGTCGAGCGCTTTCAGTACGATGCGGAGGGGAACCTCGTTGTCTATCAAGGTATCAAGGGCAATTGGCGCGCCAACGACATCACTTCTTGGAACAAGATCGGAGTCCAGCGCAGCGCCACAGGATATCGGACACAGTACGGCTACTCGCATAACGAGCGAGTTACACAAATTGTCGACGGAAACGGGAATCGCGCACAGTACGTGCGCGACAAGACTCAGCGCGTCAGCGCCATTGTCATCAACGACGCGTCGCACGTCACGTACATTCGCGACGCTCACGGCAGCGTCCTAGAAGAGCGGGATGGTCAGGGCAAAAACCTAGTCACGTACAAAACCAACGAGCTCGGCCTTCACACCTCGGCGAAACTGGCCGATGGCGACCAGTACCGTTACGAGTACGACCAGTTCGGCAACTTCAGCAACGCCTCATCGTCGCAGCACGCAGTCACTCAACAGCATCGCAGACGCCGTCGCACGCATGACTTTCGAGACGGGCGGGGCGTCGAGCATTCGTTCCGCAAAGACCGTCTCGCAACAACGACTCTGTTCGACCGCTTCGCCGTTCACTACTCGGCAGAAAACGGCACGCTACGCGTCAAGACCCCGGATGGTTCCGAGCACGCGTTTTGGTTATTGGATGCAGCGACAGTAGTCCAGAAAACTGGCAACGGCACGTACGAGGCGACTGTGTTCGACTCGAATGACCGGCTTGCGGGGCGCGTTTGCTGGCGTGACGACAGCGACGTTCCTCATTGGGAGACTCGATACGTCTACAACGCAGCGGGCGAGCTGTTGCGCGCCATCGACAGCCGCTCAGGACCGACACAGTACGACTACGACGCCGACAGCCGCTTGGTTACCCAACACAACCCCGATGGGTCACAAAGTCACTACCGCTACGACCACGCGAACAACCTGAGCTTCACGCCGAGCCACCAGCACATTGCCATCGCGCCCGGCAACCTAGTCTCACACAGCCACAGCGAGCGCTTCGAATACGACGAGCGCGCGCGGCTCGCCCGGAGGGAGCGACACGACGGACGCAGCGTGAGCTATCGCTACGACAGCCTCGGACAACTCGTCGAAGTGCGCTTCAGTGATTGCGCGGATGTGTGGCGCGCGGGCTATGACGGCCTCAGTCGTCGCCTTTGGCGGGAGTATGGCGGGAGGCGCACCGAGTTCTACTGGGACGGCGATCGCCTCGCGGCCGAAGTCGCACCCGATGCCACCCTGCGCGTCTATGTCTACGCCAACGAAGACGCGCTCTGCCCGTTCATGTGGCTCGACTACGGAAGCGTCGACGCCGACCCAGCGAGCGGTAAGCCCTTCTACTTGTTCTTTGCCCCGACCGGCATGCCCCTGCGCGTCGAAAACCAGCACCGTGAAATCGTCTGGCAGGCGACGCGCGTCGATGCGTATGGCGCCGTAACCATCGCCGACGACGCGCAGGTCGACGTTCGCCTGCGCTTCGCTGGTCACTTCTACGACGAGCACACCGAGCTCTTCTACAATCGCTTCCGCGACTACGACCCGGGTCTCGGTCGCTACCTACAACCCGATCCGCTCGGTCACGCGGGCGGCATCAACCTTTATGCCTATGCCTCAAACCCCGTCGTGTTCGTCGATCTGCGGGGCCTTGCTCACAAGAAGGTACAGAAAGTACCTATGGAGAAGCAAAACGGCTCCAAACGACCGACTGGCGAAGCCACTGATCCTAAGGTCATCGCCAAGCGTCAGGAGGAACTCACTCCGAGGAAAGATCTAGAGCGTTACCCGAAGGGCCATCCTGAGGAGGGAAAGATCACCAAGAAAGCCGCGAAGGAGGAATGTGAGCGACTCCTGGCAGCGCGGCGAAAGCACATGGACGAAGACCTGGCCAACTGTAAAGAAAACCCCAAGCAACAGGAGGAGCTAAGGAAGAAACAGGGGCCCTGCATCTCGGCCACGATGGACCGGGAGACGGGCGAGGTCCACCATGGTCATAACGACCGTCGTCCAGCAACCAGTGACACCAAGGACCGAGTGGGCGCCAAACACGACGGCAAGCCGCCGGACAACCTGCATCCGGATCTGGCGCCGCGTGTCGAGCACCTGAACGACAACCCCCGCGAGCGCACCAAGGACGGGAAGCCGATGTCCAACCCCGGCGCCCACGCCGAGGTTCACAGCACCAATGGCGCGCTGCAGGACCGGGCGGAACAGAACAAGACCCGACCGGCGGACGACAAGCTGCCCGAAGGAAAAGAAGCGCTACCCGATTTGACGACCGTGCAGCAGCCGCGCGACCTGGACCCTGATAGACCACCGCCTGCGGACCCCACCAAAACGAAGGATGATATGCCTTGCTGCCCCAACTGCTCCTACATCACGCACGGCAGCGATCAAGCCAGCGGAACGAACCATCTTAAGGGAGAAGACGGAAACCCCTCCGTGCCAAAGGGTGACGGAAAACCTTCCTCACCAGTGACCGACCCTCCCGAAGTGTGGAAACCTCCCGCCCCCGAATAGACGCCCACCATGCTAACTCGACGCGCGCAGCAATATCTGGCGACCTTGAAACGCCGTCCCAGCGTTCCACTCGAAGACATCAAGCGCTGGTTCGCTGAAAGCGGGCAGCCTTGCTTCGACGTTTGGCTGGACTTTCACGAACGATATGCCGGGCTAGAGGAGCGATCAACGGGCCACGCCCTTGGCTTGGCCCAGCCCGTTGACGCGAGTGACCCTGCGCACGCCCCACGCATCAAGTGTGACGACTGGGGGCAAGGATGCAAGATAGTGATCGCCGCTGTTGAGGGATTCGAGGAGATCGAGCTCGACTGGAGAGGAAAAGTTACAATAAACGCCGAGCGCGCGGAGACCTTCGAGCTCAAGCTCGAAAGAGATGCGCTGCGCTGGGAGTTCCAGCAAGCAGGGAGAACGAAGTCCCTAACCGATGACGACTTCTGCCTAAGCTTGCTCCCGCAGCTCGAAAACGACTGGGTCGCGGAGGCGTCGGACGAGTACATCGACTGTTATCGCAATGCGCGCTACTTGCTCTTCTTGCACGCCCGCACGGGCGCTGTGGATGAAGCACATGAATGCATCGACGCGGTGCGCATCAGTTACTCAGCCTCGGGGCGCCGTAAGCCCGCGCCCCCTCCAGCGAGACCAGGTTTTGATCCAGCATTTCTGCCGGCCAGCATCTTTCGGCCGCAGCCGCTGTCCGGCGACCCGTATCGACGGCTGGTGGAGCGACTCTCCTTGCTGGGCAACTTGGCGATTTGGGATCCCCCGAGCGTGGCGCGAGCGTTCGACGTGGAACTGCTTCCGCAGGCATACGATCCCAGCTCCCCCGAGCGCCGCTACGTCGCGACCAACTCGGACGTGTTCGAGAAGATCGTGTTCGATGTCCCTACGCATCGAAGCCACTACGATCTCACATTTTCGCTCACACCACATGGCCTGTACGTGACCGAACCGAACACGGCGCTCGCACCGCTCCTTCCACGCGACAGTCGAGCGGAGCTGGCGTGGCCACAAAAGCAAGCCGGCAAGACGCCAAAGCGCCACACCCGAGCCGCGACGATTGGTGAGACCGAGCTCGACTTCTCTTTCGCGGGCGACGATTTCACGGGGCCGCAGCGCCTCACCTACGTGTACATCAAGCGCCCCAACAAGGCGGTCTCCAGCACGCACTTCGGAGTCGAGAACTATCGCGTCGAAGCGTTGGGCGATAACAAATACTCGATTCGCCGCGTCGACGACGGCACCGAGTCCGTGCGCGTGGTCGACATCACTGAAGATCCGCGCGAGCCGGATCGCGTCTCGATCAGCTTCCGCGCCCTAGACTACCAGATGACGATTCAGGACTGCAGCCGCCTCATCACGATGCTCATCGTCCAAGGCGTGCGGCGCGATCGGTATCTCGGGCGCGTCGAATACTTGGACTACACGGAAGTCGACACCGATCTCGAGTATACGAGACTTTGGAACCAACAAGGAAACTCCTCGTAACCCGGCGTCGCGGCTCACAGACTCTCGCCGACGTGTCTCCTCCATTCACGCGCAGGCCGGCCTCGGCCGAGCATGAATTTGGAGGAGACCGCAGGCGCGCAGTCCCCAACGGGGACGAGCACCTGCGAGTGGAGGCAACCATGCTAACTCAACGCGCACAGCAATATCTGGCGACTTTGAAACGCGGTCCCAGCGTTCCACTCGAGGACATTAAGCGTTGGTTCGCTGAAAGCGGGCAGCCGTGCTTCGACGTTTGGCTGGACTTTCATGAACGATATGCCGGGCTCGAGGAGCCATCAACGGGCTACGCCCTTGGCTTGGCCCAGCCCGTTGACGCGAGTAACCCTGCGCACGCCCCCCGCATCGAGTGCAGCGAGTCGGGGCAAAGATGCGTCATACTGATTGCTGCGGTTGAGGACTTCGAGGAGCTCAAGCTCGACTGGAGAGGGAAGGTTACAATAAACGCCGAGCGCGCAGAAACCTTCGATCTAAAGGTGGAAAGAGATGCGCTTCGCTGGGAGTTCCAGCAATCAGGAAGAACCGTCCGCCTAACCGACGACGACTTCTGCCAAAGCTTGCTCCCGCAGCTCGAAAACGACTGGGTCGCCGAGGCATCGGACGAGTACGTCCACTGTTATCGCAATGCGCGCTACTTGCTCTTCGTGAACGCCCGCACGCGCTATGTGGATGAAGCGCGCGAACGCGTCGACGCGGTGCGCATCAGTTACTCAGGCTCGGGGCGCCGTAAGCCCGCGCCTCCTCCACCGAGACCAGGTTTTGATTCAGCATTTCTGCCGGTCAGCATCTTTCGGCCCCAGCCGCTGTCCGGCGACCCGTATCGACGGCTCGTAGAGCGACTCTCGTTGCTCGGCAACTTGGCGATTTGGGATCCCCCGAGCGTCGCGCGAGCGCTCGACGTGGAACTGCTTCCGCAGGCATACGATCCTAGCTCCCCCGAGCGCCGCTACGTAGCGACGAACTCGGACGTGTTCGAGAAGATAGTGTTCGACGTCCCCACGCATCGAAGCCACGACGACCTCACATTTTCGCTCACGCCACATGGCCTCTACGCGACTGAACCGAACACGGCGCTCACGCCGCTTCTTCCCCGCGACAGTCGAGCGGAGCTGGCGTGGCCACAAAAGCAGGCCGGCAAGACGCCGAAGCACCATGCGCGAGCCGTGACGATCGGTGAGACCGAGCTCCACTTCGATTTCGACGGCGACGACTTCACCGGTCCGCAGCGCCTTACCTACGTGTACATCAAGCGCCCCAACAAGGCCGTCTCCAGCACGCGCTTCGGAGTCGAGAACTATCGCGTCGAAGCGTTGGGCGGCACTGAGTATTCCATTCGCCGGCTCGATGACGGCACCGAGTCCGTGCGCGTCGTGGACATCACCGAAGATCCGCGCGAGCCGGATCGGGTCTCGATCAGCTTCCGCGCCCTAGACTACCAGCTGACGATTCAGGACCATAGCCGCCTCATCACGATGCTCATCGTGCAAGGGGTGCGCCGCGATCGCTACCTCGGCCGCGTCGAACACTTGGACTACAAGGAACTCGACACCGACCTCGAGTACACGCGCCTCTGGAACCAACAAAAGAAGTCCTCGTAGCCGCGGCGTCGCGGCTCACAGACTCTCGCCGACGCGTCTCCTCCATTCACGCGCAGGCGCGAAGCGCCGAGCATGAATTTGGAGTTGCGCCCAGCTCTGGTCCAATGACCAGGGTGGTGAGCGAGACGGAAAAGGCGGGATAAACCCGTCAGGTGAGCACTGGGAAGACGAATGAAAGTAAACCGCCGATGAAGTGTCGAAAGCGTAGGGACGTCATCGAAACCGGGCTCCAGTTGTTGGTCCGGGATGAAGCTCGGAGGAAGCCTGTCGACTGTTCGAGCGGTGACCGGCTGCCCGTTTGCAGCGGAGTTACCCACCCGTTTGCGCTGAAGTTGACCACCCTGGCCGAACGGAACTGGCCGGGCCGGAGCGTGAGCGACGCGAGTGCCGAATCTTCGAAACTGAGTTTTATGAAAATGCCCTCGAGAGGGCCAAGTTTGCAGTGGTCAAGTTCGGAGCGCAGCGACGCTCAGGTGGGCTTCTTAGCGTTGGCCAAGCGCTCTCGGTACGAGCCGCCCTTGAGGACAACGCGCTGGCTCGGGTGAACGAGTCGGTCGACAATGGCTTCGGCAACGACGGGATCTTCGAACAGCTTCGTCCATCCCCGATTGTCGACTTGCGACGTGATGATCACGATGCTGCGTTGGTAGCGTTCCTCGAGTAGATCGACCAGTGCGGTGGCCTCCTCGTGTGTGTACGAACGCAGGCCGAAGTCGTCGAGGATGAGGACTTTGGCTCTGTTGAGTTGCTGGAGCAGCTGCAGGTATTTGCCTGCGGCCTTCGCTGCGGCGATTTCTTCGAAGAGCAAGTTCACCGGCACGAACGTGGTCGAGATCCCCTCAGCGCACAGGCGCCTGCCGAGCGCGACCGCCAAGTGAGTCTTGCCCTCGCCGGTCTTGCCGAAGAGCAGCAGATTCTCCTTGCCGGTGAAGAAGGCGAGTGTTGCGAGCTCCTTGAGTTTCGCTTTGGCGATGCCGCGATCGTACGTCGCGTCCCAGTCCTCGATGGCGGCTTGGGAACGGAATCCGGCACGCGTGGCGAGGGTTTTGGCAACGCGGTCCTTGCGGAACAGGGCTTCGTCCTCGAGCAGCAGCCGCAGGAATTCGAGGGGGTGCATCTGGCTGGCGAGGGCTTCCGCAGCACGGCGCTCCATCTGAGCGTGAATGCCGAACAGTCGAAGCTGATGGGCGAGCAGTCTCGTTTGCTCAGAAATCATGATTCACCTCCGCTCGCGTCGGCGCTGTCGGTTTGGCGATGAAGGTACAAGTCCTCGCCATCGCGCCTGGGCTTGACGAGCACGAGTCGAGCACCGTTGGCGTCATAGTGCTCGGCGCAGGCCTTGATGTAAGCGAGCCGTGGCTTCTTGAACGTCAGCGCCTTGTCCGCGGCGTACTCGAGTGCCTCGCGCGTGACGCCGTTGCTTTGCGGCAAACGGAGGATGCCTTGCACACGGCGCAGGTAACGCAGCGGGTGACTCGAATGGATCAGTGATTGCACCAGCGCGAGCGTCTTGGGGCCGATCCGCTCGGCTTCGGCCTGCGCCGAGCGCACCTCGAAGCGCCGAACACTCAGCTTCCCGTCCGGGTAATGTTGCTCATCGGTCGAGAATTTTCCTGTTCCGGAAAGCCGAGCGTGAGCGGTGAGGCGCTCGTGATCGGCGGTGAACAGCTCGACCAGCTTTGCGCCGAGGCGCACTCGAACGGTTTGCCCGATCATGCGATGTGGCGCGGAGTAGAAATTCTTGTCGACCTGGACGTGGCAGTCGGGGTGCACCTTCGCTGTGCGCCAGTCGAACAGCTCGAAGCGGCTCTGGGGCAGGGCGCGCAACAACGGTTGCTCCTGTGCGAACCGCTCGCGACGGCTGCTCCCATGGTCCTTCATCACGCCGTCGTTGAATCGCTCGAGATATGCGCGGAACGCAGCATTCAGCTCCGCCAACGAGTAGAAGACCCGCTTTCGCACTTCCTGGAAGAAGCCGCGCTGAATCGCGCCGATCGTGGCTTCGACGGTGGCCTTATCGCGAGGCTTGTATGGGCGCGCCGGCAGCACGGCGAACCCTTGATGATTGCCGTACTCGCAGTATGTTGGATTGACGTCGGGGTCATAGCGATGCGCGGCGCGCACTCCGGACTTGAGGTTGTCGATCACGACGTACGGCGCCACGCCCCCGAAAAAAGCCCACATCCGCTCATGAGACTCAATGAAAGAGGCGAGATTTTGGCTCCACGCAAACTCACCGAACGTGTACGAGCTGAACGGCAAGACCGCGCAGAACAGATGCGTCTTGCGGCACTCGCCGGTCACCCTGTCGACGATCTCGATGCCATCGCAGTAGTCGATTTGCACCTGCTCGCCGGGCCTGTGCTCGAGGCGCATGGTCGCGGCCATCGGTCGCGACGCCATCGCCATCAGCCGGCGTCGAAAGCGCGAGTAGCTCGCTTCAGGCGCGAGCTCGCTGTGCAGTTGTTTGATCGTAGCGCCGCCCGCGGCCTGCTTGGCCACGTCTTGCCAGTCGATAGCCGCATCCCAAGCCAGCTGACTAGCAGCAGCGCCACCAACACTCGCTTCGGCAGGCTGATCCACGCCGAACTTGCGAACCGTCTGACGCGATATCCCGAGCGCCAGAGCCACCTTCCGAATTGAGAGGCCCTGACTCAACAACACCTTAATCTGCTCTTGCATACGCGCGGTCTTCCTGTCTCTGGCCATGGCCGGCACCAGTGCCATGCCCAGGGGGTCTTGTGCGCGCCGCCGACTCCCTTCGGCCCGCGAAGCTGACCACCCTGCAACTGGTGGTCAACTTCGCTGATCTTGCCCGGTCAACTTCCCGTGGAACCGGGTGGTCAACTTCCCTGATTAGGGGTGGTCAACTTCGTTGCAAACGGGTGGTCAACTCCACGTGCAATCGGACAGACCGGCACGAAGGTGTTGAGTGCCGAATTGATATCGTAGAGCTTCGCAGAATTGACGTCGTAGAGGTTGCGCCGAAATGTCGCGCTGACATCGCAATTTTGGGCCAAAATCATCGTAGCCAGAAGACGCGACTCGCCGCGCTCAAATGGCCAACGCCGTCGTAGGCGTGTGGCGCTACGACGGCGTTGGGAGACTGAATTTGGGAGTACGAGCTAATGGGGCAGGTCGACCTCATTGCGCCAGTGGGGCTGAAGCAGGACGCGGTTGACGTGCTTGAGGTCGACGGTTTTGGTGCGGTCGCGGACGGCTTCGAGCAGGGCGCCGAGGCAGAGGTTTCTGGTGCGGCGCAGGCCGCCTTCGGACGAGCGGACGATGAGGCTGAGGGCGTCGTCGCTGAAGGTGTTGTGCGCGAGAGCGGCCTTGTCGAGCTCAGCGTGGATGAAGTCGGCGACGCTGTCGGGAGCGAGTTTCTTGAGCAAAACGGAGTAGGTAACGCGGTTTTTGAGGTCTTCGTTGACGGTGAGGGCGAGGTTCGTAAGGAGTTCGGGCTGGGCGACGAGGACGAGGCAGTGGTTTTTGGGGAAGTCCTCGAAGAGCAGGCGGATTTTTCGCAGCGCCGCCACGCTCATCAGGTGCGCGTCGTCGATGATGGGTGCGAGCATCTTGCCGGCGGTGTGCAGGCGCCGTGCTTCGGCGATGAGGCGCCGTTCGCAACGCACGTCGTGGCCTTCAGCTTCGATCTGAAAGGCCTCGCAGAGGATGCGCAGTGTCGAGTGGTAGGTGTGGAGTGTGCGATTGACGACCGGTGTCATCAAGCGCTTGGGGTCGTACTCGCACAGGGCTCGTTTGATGACGCTCTTGCCGGTGCCGGGTTCACCGACGATGAGGCAGAAACCACCCTGCTGGCAGTGGACGCGCAGGATGTCGAGCACCTCGCGCTGGTAGGGCAAAAGCGTGATGCTCTCCGAGGAAAACGGGTCTTTTGCGAGGCCGAAGTGCGCGCGGATCATGACCGCCCTCCCGCCGCCACGGATCCGTGCGAGGTCATGTCTCCACCTCGCTGACATCGTAGGAATGCGTCGGCGTCGTGGACTTGCGAGAGGGTTTCCGATCATTGGCAATGAAGTCGACAGGGCGCGCTTCGCCCATGCGCTCGCCTTTGAAATACACGATCGCACGATCGAATTTCAAGCGATCGAAACGAATTTGGACCTTACGACCAGAGAGATTGCGTGGGACTTCGAAGCGGGTGTTCTTGAGGGAGAAGGTGTTGTCGGCGAGGACCGTTCTGTCTTGCTCGACGAAGAAGAGTTCGTCGCTGACATCGCCCGGCGACAAGAAGCGCAGTCGCGCGATGTCGAGCGCGAAGCGGTCGAGCGGTTTCATGCCGAGCGAGCTGTGCTCGCGTTGGTGGTACTCGTCCTCGACCCAGCTGGCGAATCCGCGATTCAGTGCGCCGAGGCTTGCGAGGTCGAGCTTTCGAATGAGGAAGCTTTCGCGGACCGTGCGAAAGAATCGCTCGATCTTCCCTTTTGCAGCGCCATCGCGCACGGGCGTGTGGCAAAGAATGGTGCCGAGGCGCTGGCACACCTGCGAGATTTCTAGCGACGAGTAGTTGCTGCCATTATCTACGTACAAGCACTCGCAAAGGCCACGCTTGTAGAGCGCCGTCTTGAAGCACGAGAGTAGCGCCTCGGTGTTGTCGGCGAGGAAGAATTCGCCGTGGCAGACAACTCGACTCGCGTCGTCGAGAAACGCGATGAGCCGCGCCTGCACTCGCCCGGCGCCCTGTTGTACGTAGGGCCCGACCATGGTGTCGGCTTGCCAGAGCTCGTTCACGTGCGCTTTGGCGAATGCCAGCCGGCGTTTGCTCGCCACTTCGGCGTCGGGCTTGAGCAGCTCGTACGCCTTGATGATGCGGTGGAATGTGTTGGGCGCGATGTGCTCGCGTTGAAGCAGGCCGCGCTCGACGCACGCTCGGTACACGGAGCTGACGTTGTATGCGCCATGAAACTGGCCGCGCACTTGCTCGATCGCTTCGTGCACTTCCTCGGGCGTCATTTTCCGGGTTTTGCCTTTGTCCGAGCGAGGCTTCGCGAGCACGCTCGTGGTGCCGTCCTTCTTGTAGCGCGAATACCAAGTTTGGATCGTGCGCCAGGTGAAGCGAAAAACGTTGACCATCTTCATCGAGGAACGACTGCTCGCTCACGTAGCGAATGCGGGCCACGATGGTTTCGCCTGGCGCGGACTCGATCGCGCCCAGCACACGCATCTTCAAGTAGCTGCTGACTCGTTTCATAGGGACCTTTCTCGGCGCAACCGCGCCTGCACGAGCACCTACTCCGAGCTGCATTCCGTCCCTGATTTGATAAAGTGCTAATGCAGCAGCACGCGAACTCCGTGAATCAATCACTGGTCAACGATGGTCACGATCCGATTCCCGTAACTTTCATCGAACCATGAGAGTGTGTCCAATGCCCGAGACATTTGACAAAGTCGTTTTAGCACAACACCAAAAGTGGATCGTACGCGCGCCGGGCGGTGTCCAACTGCGCGGAAGGAGTGCTGACGTCAGCACCGGCACGGTGCAAGAGGTAAACCTGATCGGCGCCGAGTTCGTGGATTGCCGTTTCACCGGGGTCACGTTCAGAAGCGTCGACCTAAACGGTGTAAAACTATCGCAGTGCACGTTCATCGACTGCGTCTTCAAAGACTGCACGTTGCAGGATGCACTAATCAAGAACAGCACTTTCCAGAAGGGAACCTTGGCTGGATGCGAGATCCCGAGCTGGGACGTGGTGGATTCGGCCTTCGTCGACCTCGACCTTTCCCATACGAACCTCTACAAGGCTGCGTTCCTGCGTTGTTCATTTCTGAAAACGACATTCGAAGCAAGCAAGCTGAAACGCGCTGACTTTAGCTCGTGCAAGATCCCCGCCTGCAACTTCTCACGAGCGAACCCTGAGCGGGCGAGCTTCGTTGATACGAACCTAATTGGCTGCGACTTCAGCAACCTCTCGTTGGATCACACCAGCTTTATACGCTGTGCCCTGTTGGGCGTACAGGGCCACCCAGAGCAGCCCGAGCAAGCATTCTTGGAGCGCCCCGACTACTCGGAGCGGGGGACGGCTCGCTAATCGTGAGCGAGGAGCGCGTCCGGCTCGATTGGGAAGGACCTGCGAGAGCCTAGGCGCGGGGCGACGCTAGTGAACATCTCACCAACCAAGCCCGGCGCCGCCGAGCAGAATTTGTCTTGGCCGCTACTACTTTCGCTGAAGCGCCATCTCAATCCTCGCGACGGCCTCCGCGAAGTTCCGCATGACCAGCTCCGCCTCGATGCGCAACACGCGGTATCCTACTCGCGCGAGCTCCGCATCGCGCCGAGCATCGGCGCTCGCGCGCTGGGCGTGGTAGGCACCGTCGACTTCTATCACCAACTTCGCCGCTGGCGCCACGAAATCAACGATGCGTTGCTCGATGATAACCTGGCGCCGAAACGCGACTCCGCCGACGCGACCGCCTCGAAGCGCTGCCCAGAGCTTCTGCTCCGACACGGTTGGCGCCGTTCGCATTGCACACGCTCGTGCCGCGAGTTCTGCCGACCGATTCGCGCTGAGTGACCGCTTGCGCATGAGTGCCTCCTGGAGAAGGCGAAAAGGTCGTGGCTCAGTCGCCCTCTCAGCCGTGCTGCCCGGGCTGCCAGAATGCGCTTGGCCAGCCCAATCCGACGACCAACGAGTAGCCAATTCACAAGATACCCGTCGACCGTCAGAAGAAGCAGCCAACCCAAAGGAAGCCTGAACGTGGACGTTCTCGCTGGAAGACAGCAATTCAAGCGCCTGAAGGAGGAGATTCCAAGGCTTTCGCGCCAGGCGCGCCCACCTTTAGCAGCTGCATGCGTTTCACGAATAATGCCGATCTTGTCCAATCACTTCGGGAACACAGAACTGTTTGAAAGAGCTCTGAACCTCTGTTGGTGTTTCGCGGCCGGTGAACCTGTGGACGTAGCAGTGAACAAGGAGGTGTTCGCAGAATGTGACGCGAAGGTGGATCTACTCAACGCCGATGATCAGCGAGGTTGCACCTTGGCCGCCGTGAACACCGTGATCTATGCGCTCAGGTCAACCTACGAGCCGGAAGCCGAGAACTCTTTCGATCCGACACTCCAGGCTCAAGATGCGGCCCGAGGCGACGCCTCCGATGATAAGGAGAGCGACGCGCATCTTGTCGAGGAAGCGGATTGGCAAATGAAGGCCCTCGACTTGATCAGCAAGACGCCGCCACCGTACGCCAAGACGTGGTTCCGAGAAATCGACATCGAGCCTAAGCTAAACCGAAAGGCCAGCAATGAACCAGCAAGAGCTCGCTGACAAAATTTCGCAGTTGAAGGGCATCAAGCCGGTACCGAACATGTCGGGAACCTTCATGAATGAGGTTCCTTTTTCCAAGGAAAACATCATCCACTTCGTTCGTCCGGTAGCAGAAGACGTTGTTCTAAAAGCGTCGAGTATGAACGTGCCCCCCGAGCGAGCCGTCGCACACGCCGCCCGGCTGTTGGATTTTGGTACTCAGCACCTCGCAAACATTCAAGGAGAGCTAGTGACTCGTATCGAGCCATTCGAGTCGGAAAGTCCCAAGTTCGATACGTTTCTCGCGCTAGGGCCCAGCATCGCCAATATCGTCATCGGCGGCAGCACGTTCCTGAAGACTCGCACTTCCGAATGCTACGCCATCAACCATATCGAGTTTGCCGGCGATGAGACCGAAGCCGAAGCAATCGTTCGGAAGAAGCACGCACGCTTGTCGGATTTCGCGCGCGACATCACTCCCGTGATCTTTGGCCGGTACCATAAACAGACTGGGCAACGCTCCGCTGAATACCTGGCTGTCGCAACATACGAGAGCACGGTGCGGGACATTGAACAAATGCCTCGTGACGGCGGCGTTGTGGAGTTCGAAAATTGGGAACGCGAGCGCGTGACTCTCACGAATGACAGAGGCAACGATATACTCGAGGCGACGTTCGCTGGCCAAACGAAGCCTCTCACCGTGGATGCCGCGCTCAAGCTTATGAACGAACTCGTGTACCGCGGCGTCGAGGCCGCGAAAAAGGTCTGGTAATGCTTCCGGATTGGCACCGCGGTCTTCGCACCGGTCTGCAGTATGTCGTTCGCGAGCCTGACGACATCGAGGTCGAAGCCGGGGATGTGAAGGTCGGCGATCTCCGCCCGCGTGCCTTTTCCCAACTGCAGAAGACTCTCACTGATGAGCAAATCCTTGCGATGGGATGGACCGCACTCGCCGATATCGCTGTCTGGCCGCAGCTTGCCATCCCGGATGCGCGAGCTCTTGCTGATTCCATCGTCGCGGTTTCCCCGACTCCGCCGCTCCAGGCTACCCGAGCTCGTTCACTAACTAGCGCGACACACAACGCGACGACCGTGATCTTGACGTTCATCGCCAAGGCCCAAGTGCGCTTGAAACACCCGCTTCACGCGCCAGCCGTGGACTTCGAGGCCCTACGCATAGCGATTAATACCATCGCGCACTATCGCAAGGATCCTATCGCCTACTGGAGGCAGTGGCTGCGACGCGTCATCGAGACCGCGGCCGTGACATCGCCCGAAGAAGCCTGCGCGCTCGCGCTCGAAGCACTGCGTTCAACTCTCATCGCTCCAGCTCGGTTCGAATACGAAGCGATGCGCACCGCCGCGAGCCCTAAGCCGAACACCAACGGCCCGTTCGAAGTCGCGGTGGTGCAACCACGCAAAGGGGGACGAGTCGTCGGTCGCGTCGGGGTGTTCAGCGATCTCGACCCGGCCAAGCGCAAGATTGCGGCCAAGTTCCTCCCAGACATGGTCGTCGATCGCTATCGCATGGCCTACCTGTTGCGCTCGGTATGCATGGGGGAGTTGCTCGACGATGAGAAGTCCGGCTTTTTCGATAGCGTCACCTGCACCAACGTGCAGAGCGGCGAAACGTGGAGCTATACGAGGATCTAGTGCGCCGCGTGTGATTTGAGTTCAATTTTCGCGAGGGTTGCTTCGTCCAGATGCACCTTACGCAGTCGGCGACGGCAGCACGCAGGGAGGATCAGCCGGTAGGCGCGTTAACAATTGCAGACTGACTCAGACGGCTGCTTCGCCGCCTCTATCAGCCAAGTGTGGCGCGCCCCGTACAGTCGCGAACCTGGGTCGCCCGCGCTACGCGGGGTCGCAGATCGGTGTCGCCAACGGCCTCCTCGGGAGCCATTGGAGTTGCCCCGATTTGGCGGACAGATTTGACTGCTTGAATCAGCTTGGTGCGTTGGTCTCGAACTGGATGGGCGACACGTAGTCGAGGTGGGAGTGGAGCCTGACGAGGTTGTAGTAGTTGTCGATGTAGTCCGCCACCCGCTGCCGCGTCTCGCTGCGACTTTGCAACGGCTGCAGCGCCAGGAGCTCCTTCTCGAGCGTAGCAAAAAACGACTCTGAGACGGCGTTGTCCCAACAGTCAGCCTTGCGACTCATGCTCGGGCGCGCACCGAGTTGATAGAGCGCGGCGAGGTAGTCGTCGCTGCCGTACCGACAAACGCGATCCGTATGATGGATCCAGTTTGGTTCGAGTGCCCGCGTAGCCGCGGTCATGCGCAGCGCAGCGAGAGCAAGCTCAGTGTCGATGCGGTCCGACATCGCCCAGCCCACCACGCGCCGTGAGTACAGGTCGAGGAGGACGGCGAGGTACAACCAGCCGTCGGTCGTTGCGATGTACGTGATGTCGCCGGCTAGAGCTCGGTTGGGGGCGCGGACTGTAAAGTTGCGATCGAGGAGATTCGGCGCGATGCGCTTCGTGTGCCGAGAGTCTGTTGTCTTTCGGAAGCGGCGCGGCACATGCGCACGAAGGCCGAGACTCCGCATCATTCGCGCGATGCGCTTCTTGCTGGGCCTCGGCCCATGCCGTCGGAGCGCACGGCGCACACGAGGGGCCCCATAGCGGCCACGATGCTTGTCGAAGACCTCCTTGACCTCGGCAGCGAGCACGGCGTCATCGATGACTCGCGTGCTTGGCTCGGCGTGCAGCCACCTGTAGTAGCCACTGCCGCCACGCCGAGAACTCGACAAGCTCGAGCCACCGGAATCTTCTCCCTCTCCGCGTGAATAAGCTCGTACATGGCTACTTCACTTCCTTCGCGAAGAGGGCAGCGGCTTTCCTAAGAAACTCCATTTGGCGACTGTGCTTCCACGAGGGTGTACCCGAGATGCTCCGCCTTGCGACGCAGGTTGTGAAGCACGCGCTGGCGATAGCGTTCTTCGTAGTAGTTCGCGCCCGGGTCGGTGTACTTCAGTCCGAATCGTACGGCGTTGTAAAAGAGAACGGCCAACTTGCGCGCTGTTGCAGTCACAGCCTTCGCCTTGCCGGTTCGCGCAGCGAGCCGGCGATAGAAGGCGCCAAGAGCCGTGGCCGACCTGCCAACGTTGACAGCCGCGATCCGCAGGAGTGTCGCTGCGCGATTTGACGAGCGCCGCGTCTTCGAGCTCAACAGCTTGCCGCCAGAAATCTTGTTTCCCGGCGCCAAAGTCAGCCACGACGTGAAGTGCTTTACGGTTGGCCACTTCGTCATGTCATCGCCGCATTCGGCAACGAGACGAAGAATGGTGTACGGACCGAGTGTGAAGACTGGCAAGCAGGTTCCGGCCACGGACAAGGACGGCAACATCAAGCGCGATAAGAACAACAAGCCCATCATGGTGGACGAGCGAGAGGAAGGCAGCCGACGCATCATCCGAGACGAGGACGGGAAAGTCGTTGGGGAGGAGCCTTACGACAAGGCCAGTACCTCCGAGCTGCGAAAAGACGCCGACGCTGAGGGCAGCACCGAGCATCACGCAGAACAACGCATGGTTCGCGGTGCAGAGGGACGTGACGAAGAGGTGACTGCCATGGCTGCCTCGAAGGAGTGCTGTCCGGGTTGTCACCAGGCACTGAAGGACAGTGGCAACTTGGACAAGATCCCCGCCGACATGCAAGGAAAGCCGCCCGGCATGGGCTAGAACGGTCTAGGCTGGTAACACAGTTATGAAGCTGAGGAGCTTGGCACATGCTCAGAAGTGATGGCGTTTACCGAGAAGACAGCGGCGCGTGGTCGAACTGCATGCTGCTACGCGAGGATGGGACTGGGGTGCGAGGTACCGTTTCCTTCGGTGTGCTGACGCACGAAGCCGCCAGGTTTCTCGTGAAGGAAAAGAGAGACTTCGAGCTCCTGACTTGGGAGTCGGCGCATCCACCTCGGGAGAGGTCTCGTTCGCAGTTGATCTGGGAAGCGACGGAGGACAAAGCCGAGTTCAAGTGGACGAGTAAATGGACATACGGCGACAAGAGCGGGGAAGATGCTCTGGTTGATGTGGCAGCCATCCTGGATGATGGCCGGCTGCTGCGGCTCAGCGCTCAGCGCGGCGGTAAGTTGGGCACTCCCCGAGACTCGCACTTCTATGCAATCGACCCCGGCGCGCTCGGCGACACCTGGGGCCTGGAGGACGACGCCCGCTTGGTGCGTGACCGCCTCGAGAGCGGAAAGACGTCTCGCGAGGGCGTGCAGCTCGCCGCTGCATTGGGCTATGAACCGGCGGCTATTGCACTGAGTAGCAAGCCTCCGGCGACCGCCGACCGCGAACAGGTGGTCTCGGCCATTGCGGCGTTGGGCGGCGGTGCCGCCGTGCGCGCTGTGCTGGGCCTGGTTTGGGATGAGGAGAGCTCCGCGCGTTTTCATCAAGGGTACGCGCACGATGCGCCGAAGGGTTCGGCCGAGCACAAGGCGTTCGTTGCGATCACGAAGTGGCTTCAGAGTGGCAAAGCCAAAGACCGCGACAAGGCCAAGGAGCTCGCGAAGAAGGTCGAAGAGTTTCCGGACGAGCTTCTGCAAATCATTGAACTGCGAGAGCTGACGGGTGCCGAGCTCGAAAAGGCGCTGCACGAGTTTCTGAAGAAGTTCATCAACAAGAGTGAGGAACAAGCTTTCGAGGTCATGCGAGTCACGTTGTTACCTTGGGTTCTCGAAGGCCGCGACCGTTACGCCTGATCGGAGCAGCGCACAGTGCACCGGTATTCACAGAAGAGCGCGACCCTCGTCGAGACTATCGATCGCGGCGACTCGCTTTTGCTCGTAGCGCCCGGTGGGTGGCACTTCGGGCTCCTGCCATACAAGGGTCCGATCGAGATTCGATCCATCATGCGCACACAAGACGGGGTCGCTACGCTCTCTTCGCGCAGCGTGCCGCTACCGAATCACTGGGGGATCGCGGCGCTGGCGCCGAGTGGACAGCTCGTGGCTATCGTGACCGGGCCGGATTGCAGCCTGATCGACGCTTCGGGAACGCGCGTGGGCGGCTGTGCGCTGAGCAAGAATTGGGGGCAGTGCGCCGCCGTGAGCTTCTCTGCTTCGGGTGCGACGCTGTGGCTGAGCTTCGAAGGGGCCGGTGACAACCGAGTAGCGGCAGTCGATGTAGCGACGAGCACGCTGCTAGGCATGCTGTCCATCCCGAGCGAGTCGACCACGTCGCATTTGCATCGCGTGCATCCTCGCGACGAGGTGCTGCTTATGGAGTCGTCAGCCACGGACACAGATCTGTCGCTCGTTCGACGAGATGGAAACACGATCGTTCTGGTGGCGCACAAAGGCTACGCAGCAGGTGTCGTAGCGTTGGGCATGGACGCAACAGGCGCTTCGTACCGGACGGAGCGGGGAGTGCTGACCCGAGCGTTGCCGGGTGGCTTCACGATGGACAAGCAAACCTTCTCGCGTCCGGAGTGGATGGATGAGGACGTCGAACCTCAGATCGCGTTCACCGGCATTGGCAGCATGCTGGGTAACGGTGCGCTGACGTTGATGACGTATGACGTTGACCCGAATGAGCCGCAGGAGTTCTGGCATCGGCTGTACGACGAGGCGCTCGATCCCGTGCTCGAGATGGAAATCGAACTGGATGCGGACGGCGAGCGATGTCGACGCCAAGACGGGCTCGCCGAAGATCTCGTCATTCTGACCTATGAAAACGAGTACGTCGTGCTCGACTGGGGACCGTGGTTGAGGGTCCCCGAGCCAACTGCAACCAACGTTCCCCTGGCTACCGACGGCGTGTTCGTGAGCGATCCAACTCATCATCCCGAGGCAAGCTCAGAGGATTCGGCGATCCTCCGGTTGTGGATGATTGTTTATCCAAGCGGGGAGGTTCGTTGCACGGCGCGACCGCAAGACGAGGAGCTCACCCGATCGGACGTGGAGAAGAAGGCCGAGTGGCGCGGCCCGCTGAGAACGGGCGCCGACGGCAAGTTGGAGATCGCGCTTCGCAGCGCCTGGGGCACGCGAGGCTTGCAGGGCAGGAACGACGCCGATGGTTTGGTGTTGGCTCAAGTAGGGCCTCCGCCTTTGGACGTTTACCGCTTCGAGCATCGCAAGGACTGAGTGAGTCGCGGCGCTGGTCCGCAGTTAGAGCTACAGAGCATTCAGGCACGCGCTAGGTGTTGATACTCCCGAGCTGCGACTCGAGCCGGGGCAGGCCGTGCGCATCGTGAGCCACGACGGCACGCAGTTGATCACCGTTCGCCAGGGCGTGGATGGGCCAGAGCTTCAGCTCGGCACAGGCAACGTAGAGCTCAAGGCAGCGCGCACCCTGCGCCTCACGGCCGACACGATTGAGCTCCGAGCTCAGCATGGTGGGGTCGACTTGCGAACGGATGGCGACGCGGTGCTCCGCGCTCGCACGATTCGTTTGAACTAGTGATGGCAAGCGGCAAGCGTTGAACTAGCAAAAGCAAGCGGGCGAGACGGGAGAGGAAACAGGCAACAATGCAGCGTCAGGCAGACGCCCTGGTGGGCTGAGGATTCATCACATCTCGTGGAGGCTGGGCGCTCCTGTCGCTCGAATGGACGAAGGCCGGTGCTAGGCCGTGAGCACCCGGAGCGCCACGCGCAACATTTCCTCCCGAGTCGCGCTGGG
>JBMOMJ010000053.1:3413-71274 GCA_049324695.1 Myxococcota bacterium | reverse complement strand
ACTCCGCCGCGCTCTTTCCGCTGGCTCTCCACGCTGCTACCCGCTCACGCCACACTTCGCTCTTCGTCATGCGCGTCAGCCTGGCCGCTCACGCCGCATTCGCTACACGGTGGCGTGAAGCGGATACGCTCTTGCACGGAGCGGCGCTCGGGCGCGATCGCCTCCGCTTGCCGCGGGAAAAACAGCGAAAAGATCGTGCCGCGTCCAATCGCACTTTCGACGTGAACGTAGCCGCCGCAATCCTGCACGATGCGTCGCACGATGGCCAGTCCCAGGCCGGTTCCGGGTGTGCCCGAGCCGCGCTTGGCGCTGAAGAAAGGTTCGAAGATGTGCGCGAGTCGGTCTTTGGGAATGCCGGCACCGTTGTCTTCCACTTCGATGACGGCATAGTCGCCTGGCTCGATGCCCGTCGCCCCAGGCGTTCGCTCGCACACCCGGCGGCAGCAAGCGCGCACTTCGATGTTGCCGTTGCGGTCGATGGCATCGATCGCGTTGATGACGAGGTTCGAAATCGCGCGCAGAAGATGGGAGCGGGAGCCGCGTACGGCCAACGGCTCGCTGCTGAGTGTCACCCTCAAGCTGACTCGTGACGTGTTTCGGCACACATCCAGGAACGTGCGCCGTTCGCTCTCGAGTAGCTCGTTCAAATCAATCGACGTCTTCGGGATTTCGTCGACGCGGCCCAAGGCGAGTAGATCGTGAATGGTGTAGGCGGCGCGCTGTCCAGCTTCTTGGATGGTCTCTAGATCTTCCATGACCTCGGCGGACACGGCGCCAGCGCCCTTGCGTTCGAGCTCCTGACGAATCGTTTGTGGCAATGCCAACAGCGGCCCGAGCACGTTGTTCAAGTCGTGCGCCACGCCACCAGCGATGACACTCAAGGACTTCAAGCGCTCGGTGGTGGCTCGCTTTTCTTCCTGGGCTTCTGCGTGCTGGCGCTGACGCGTGAGCACCTCTTGATGGTACTGTACGGTCTTGATGGCGCTGCCGATCTGCTCGCGCAAAATCGCATAGAGCTCGAGGCGCAGCGGGATCTCGAGCACGACTACGCCGAGCTGCTCGAGCCGGAAGCTTAGCGGCAGCACCGTGAGCGAGGGGCAACGACCAAGCTCCAGACGACTCTCGGGAATGAGCTGCGCAGAAGGATAGCTAGCTTCGGCCACCTCGACCGCGACGCCATTTTCCAAGCACACCAGTGGCTCGAGCGAGTTTAGGGTACCTGGAGAATACAGCGAGACCAGCGCGTTCTTGACACCGAGTTTCGGCAGCTGAAAGGCCAACGCTTCTTTGAGCACGCCGAGGGTCAAAGCCGTTCCCAGGCGTTCGTAGCCGCGGCGCAACTCCCGAAGTAGCCAACTAGCTTGAAGGTTCCGCTCGCCCGCCGTCCGCGAGGTGTGTGCGCTCACCAATGTGCGCGCCGCGTGAAAGGCGTTCTCAGGGACGTCGTCGGGATTTTGCTGGGCTGCGCGGGCTCGCAGAGCTGTGATCGCGCGTTGGAGCTCTTCGACGTGCACCTGCGGCAACGTCAACGCCGCCAACAGCCCAGTGAATGCTTGCGCCAGCGCATCCCGCGTACCGGCACGCTCGGCAGCGACGGCTGCGAGCAACTTTTGCGCCCACGATTCACGCTCGCTCTCGGCGTCGAGCACTGGCGTGAGCAGCTCGACCAGCTCAGCTTCCGGCGAACGTAGCAAGTCCACGCCGACGCCTTGCACTCTCGAACCTGGCGCAGCATGGCAGCCGCAAGATTCACGCACGACTAGGTCGGTCTGCAACTTGTGTAGTTCACTGGGAGGACAGCCGTCCCACAAATCCGATAGCAGCGTGATCGCTGCCGCGCCCAACGCCGTAACAGGCTGACGCACGGTGGTCAGCGCCGGTTCGCAGAAGCGCGCGCTCGCCGAATCATCGAAGCCGGCGAGTGCAACCTGACGAGGACAATCGATGCCCGCTGCGCGCAATGTTTCGAGCGCACCCACTGCCATCTCGTCGTTTGCGGAGACAATCGCGTCGAAACTGATCCCTTCGTCGAGCCATCGCTGCGTGATTTCTCGACCCGTGTAAGGCGCGAAATTGCCGTGTGCAACAGCGTTCGCCGGTAAGGTGAGCCCGTAGCGAGCCAGCGCTGCGCGCGTTCCCTCCAAGCGTTCGTCCGACTCTTCGTGACCAGCAGGTCCCGCGATGTACGCGAATCTGCGACGACCATGCTCACGCACCAAGTGATCGACGACTCGCGCCGCACCCGAGTAGTTGTCGATGAGCAGGCTCGGCACATCTGGGCAATACCCCCCGACCGCACAGATCGGTGCCGAACAGCGATCGCGCAAGCGCTGCAACACGTCATCGAGGGGTGCGTAGGAAGCGATGCAGCCCGCTGCGAGCACGATGCCGTCGATGCGGCTCGGATGCACCAGGTCGAACACTTGCCGCTGAATCGAGCCCGCCGGAGTCCAGTCCACGCGCCCGCCGTAAACCCACAGCACGATGCCTTTTTCCCGACAGACTCGCTCTGCGCCGCGCCTCAACTCGCCTTGGTAGTAGTCACCAAGACCGGCATCGTTCATCAACAAGGCGATAACGCGCGGCCGTGTCATCTCCAGACACGCTTCTGCGCACAACCGGAGTAGCTACACAGGTTCCAGCCCTGCTGCTTGCAGAGCGACATGAAGGCGCGCGGCTTGGTGTTCACGATCACGATACGTACAACTCCATGGAAACGGCTTCCGAAGACGCGCCGTTAGGCCGGTTCTGCGCGCGGACCCAACGCAACCTGCCGTGACAGTGCAGCTCTGCGCATCACTCCACGCCGGCGTGGAGCGCGGTGAACACAAGCGAGCGCTTCGACATACCTCCCGATGCATCCGAGCCAGGCATACGCGGCTCGGATGCGACCGGGGCCAACACCCGCCGAAGTTCGACGCGGCGCACTCGCCAAAGTGAGTGCCCACAGTGGCCATAACATACCGAAATTATTGATCAATCTATTTGCTCATGCGATTTCTTTACCTCGTTATGAAAACGAATATGATTTTCATTTTCATTTATCGGCAACGGGCGTAGATCGGTGGCGTGGCAACGCTTGAACCCGTGCAACTCGAAAGCTCTCTGCAGCGGCGCGTTGCGCAGCGGCAGACAGTGTTCGTGAGCGCGCAATCGTTCGCGCGTGTTGCATTGCTGCCGTTCGTGCGCGTCGTTCTTATCGTGCTCACACTCTTGCTGCCGCGCAGTGCTCGCGCTGACATCGCAACGCTAGTATCGCGCAGCGCACGCGCTGACGTCGCCGGGCTGGTGCCGCACGATGCTCGCACTAATCTCGGGACGCTACTGCCTTTGCCGCAGAGTCGCGCTGACTACGGCGCCTGCTCGCTGCGATTTGCGCCTGCGCACCAGCGCCCACGCATGGAGTTGGTGTTGTTGGCTGTACTGATTGGGATCGGAACCGGCAGAATTCTAGGGCGAGGAACCCGGCGAGCTGAGCTCCAACCCGCAAGAAAGTCTCACGACGCCCGCAAGCGCCGCTTCTCGAACGCTTCACGCGTCAAGCTCTCCTATCGAATCGCTACCCGAAGGCTCTCATGAAATACGTCGACCACCTGAATTCTTCCGATACTCACAGCGGCCCCGAACGCATCGCCGAAGGCAACATCGCCGCCGTCGATCTGTGCGACTGCGGCATGATGCACGTGCACATCGGCGCTCTCACGCTCAGACTCGACTCTTCAGCTGTTCGGGATTTGATCACGACCTTGGGCCACGCCGTCGCCGAGCAAACTGCAGCGACCTACCGGCGTCGCGCGCTCGGCGAGAAACGGCGCGGCCACGCGTAGCCTAGGCCGCCGCTATCCTCAAAGCGCTTGGTTCAGGTGCTCGCGACGCGGGCGTTCTTGGCAGCAACTTTGAGCCAAGCGCGTATTTCCTTTTCGGGCATGTCATCGAGCGTGCGCAGCTTGAGGTGCTGACCGGTCTTGCCCTCGCCTTCTAGCAAGCCGTCCGGATCCGAAAAGGTGCCTGGGCCTCCGGGCAAGATCAGGTTCACGTGGGACTTGTGGGCCGCGATGGCGCAGTAGGTTTCGCCGCCGATGGTGTAGAAGGGCATGCCCCACTTCAAGGATGCCGTCGCGTTGGGCGCGGTAGACTCGACGATGGAACGCAGCTTGTCCAAGAGCTCGCGTTGATCGCCGCTGTGCTTCTGAAAGAAGCCTTCGATGGGAGCGCCGTAATCGGCGCGACGCGGAGCCATGGCGCCACTGCCACGCGCAGGCGTGCTGGGTTTCTTTGCTTTCTCGCCAGCGCCTTTGGCGCTTTGCGTGGATGCCTTCTTGGCTCCTCGGGAGGCGAGCTTGGTTCTCGCGACGGGCTTAGATTTCGCAGCGGGTTTGGTTTTCGCTACAGGTTTGGTTTTCGAGACCGACTTGGCTGTCGCGACCGGCTTGCTTTTCTCGGCTGGCTTGGTGGACGCCATCGCTAGGGTGCTGGCAGGTGAGGTCTTTTTCTTGGCTCGAGTCGTGGTTGCAGCTTTTTTCACGCGCGCATGATGCCACAGGCCTTGCGCAAACTGGGAGTTGTTTGGCGTGAAGGTGAGGCACTTTTGAGGGCTGATTCGAGCGGTATGTTTCCGCGGCAGGCGATGTATACAAGACTGAATGGCGCGCAGGACGGGAGTCGCCCGCGCAGGCAGGGCTTGCCAGTCAGCGTGGGTAGCACTCAGCTGCGCTCTGCTGTCGCGAAGCGGCCTTGCTGAAAGCGCCGCGCCCGCATCGAGCGTGGCCGACGAGCGCAAGAGCGGCGCGAACGAAGCGGCTAGTGAGCCCGCACCCAGCAAGTCGAAGGACGAGCCAGAGCTAGACGTGCTGACGTTCCATCGCTCGAACTACATCGTTTCAGGCTTCACGCAGCGGACGCAGGTCAAGTTTCAATTCAGCATCAAGTACGACTTTTGGCCGAGCACGAGTCACCACACCGTGTACTTCGGCTACACGCAGAAGTCGTTGTGGGACTTGTACCAACAGTCTTCTCCATTTCGCGAGTCGAACTACGCGCCCGAGCTGTTCTACTCGCACTTTCATTCCGAGATTCACGGACGGCCGAATCCGGGTTGCGGGCTGTTCTCGGAGCAAGTGGGGTTCGAGCACGAGTCGAACGGTGAAGGCAACGATGCTTCGCGCAGCTGGAACCGCATCTTCGTCAACGTGGAGGCGACCTGTCATGGGCAGCCGCTGTACGGCATGCTGGGCCTGCGTCTGTGGTACCCGCTGGGGCTCGAGGGCAACGAGGACGTGGCGGAGACGCTCGGCTACGGCGAACTAATGTTCGGCGTGGGCCTAGATCACGACGCTTCACACATGAACGGGCTGATCACGTTGGCCGTGCGCAAAGGGGCGAGCCGCGAGCTCCGCAAAGGCAACTTGACGTTGGATGCACGCTGGCGGCCCACCTATCAACGCTTGTTCGGCAAAGCCTGGAAGTTCGCGCCATTCGTCTGGTTCCAGGCCTTCACGGGCTACGGAGAAACGCTAGGCACCTACGATCGTATCACCAGCGGCTTGCGGCTCGGCGTCGGCTTCACCGATCGAGCACGCTGAAGCGAGGTAGGCGCAGACCTTGCGCGGCCCTCAACTCCGAAATGCGCGCACTCGCGCTCCGCCGTGAATCATGCCCTGAAACACGTGGCCGAAATACATGTACGGGTGTACGCTCTCGAGCGCGCTCACCTCGTCGAGGCGTGCAAGTTGCCCAGGGCTGAGCTCGATCTCGAGCGAGCTCACGTTGCTTTCGAGTTGCGTCAGCTTCGTCGCCCCGATGATGGTGCTGGTGATCCCCGCTTGGCTACGCACCCAAGCAAGAGATACCTCTGCCACTGAGCGGCCCAGCTCCTCGGCGATGGCGCGTGCGGTTTCCAAGGTTCGCCAGCTCTTTTCGCTCGGGTTGGCAAGCCTCTCGAAGACGGGGTTGTTGCTCCCCCTCATTTTCTCGATGCGGCCATCGCCGCTCGTCCCAGTACTGCCGCGCTGGTACTTTCCAGCCAAAAATCCGCTCGCGAGCGGGCTCCACGGCATCACCGCGATGCCGAGTTCGCGCGCCATGGGAACATGCTCGCGCTCGATGCTGCGCTCGATCAACGAGTATTCGAGCTGTAGCGCGGCTATGCGTTCCCAACCGTTCTTCTCCGCCAATGTTTGGTAGCGCGCCGCGTACCAGGCGGGCACGTCCGAGAGCCCAATGTTGCGCACTTTGCCAGCTCGCACGAGATCCGTAAGCGTAGAGGCGACTTCTTCGATGGGCGTGTGCATGTCCCAGCAATGCAACCAGTACAAGTCGATGTAGTCCGTATCCAGGCGGCGCAAGGAGCCCTCCAACGCGCGATAGATGTTCTTTCGGCCGTTGCCGCCGGCGTTGGGGTTGCCTTGCTCGCCGCTGAAGGTGAACTTGGTGGCGAGCACGACCCGATCGCGAACGCCGCGATCCTTGATCATCTTGCCGAGCCAGGTCTCGCTGCGACCGCCCGTGTAGCCATCAGCCGTGTCGATGAAGTTGCCGCCGCGCTCGAGATAATGATCGAACAAGCTCCGCGCTTGGGTTTCGTCTGCGCCCCAGCCCCAATCGGTACCGAAAGTCATGGTTCCCAAGCACAGCGGGCTCACGCGCAATCCCGAGCGGCCGAGCATCACGTAATCGTCGAGTCTCATGGCGAATCTCCTTTGCACGGCTGAGTTTCGGGCCTGGCGGCGCGCCGCGGTAGCTATCGAATCGGCGATGCGCTATTAAGAATTTCTAACAAATGCAGGAAACCCGTGGTGTCACGGCCTTCGTGGCCGTCGCCGAACAGCGCAGTTTCAGCGGCGCGGCGCGAACGCTGGGCGTGACGGCTTCGGCGTTGAGCCAATCGGTGCGAGCCCTGGAAGAGCGCGTCGGCGTCCCACTGTTTGCACGCAGTACCCGCAGCGTGAACCTGACCGAAGCGGGGCAGCGCTTGTTCGAGCGATTGCGCCCCGCGCTGCGCGAGACGGAAGCAGCGCTCGAGGAAGCGCGCGCGTCCCTCGACGTTGCGCAAGGCACGTTGCGCCTCACGGCAGGGCGGCTCACGGTGCCACTCGTGATCGAGCCGGTGCTGCCCGCGTTGCTGCGCGAGCACCCGAAGTTGTCTGTCGAACTGTCGATCGATGATCGCTTCGTGGATATCGTGGAGCTCGGTTTCGACGCTGGCGTCCGCTTGAACGAAGCAATTCAACCGGACTTCACGGTGGTGCGCCTCACGCCGCCGTTTCGGCTGCTCGTGGCGGGAGCTCCTAGCTACTTCGCGAAGCGTCCACGCCCGCATTCACCCAGCGAGCTCGTCGCGCACGAGTGCATCAACTACCGCATGGGCTCGACCGGTGCTTTCTACGCTTGGGAATTCGAGCGGCGCGGACGAGAGTTCTCGGTCGCCGTCAACGGGCGCTTTTCCTGCAACGACGGGCTCACGATGTTGAACGCCGCGGTGTCCGGGCTCGGTCTGGTTTACATTCACGAGCAAGCCATTCGGCCTTTAGTCCAGCGCGGCGAGCTCGAGGTGGTGCTCGCTGACTACGCTGTGAGCGTGCCCGGGTTCTTCCTCTATTTTCCCCGCCGCGCAGGCGTGCAACCGAAACTGCGCGCCTTCATCGACGTGGCACGGCGAGTCCTCAAGCCTTCGACCGCGCCAGCGACCAGTTCCGAACCCAAGCGCCTGCCTCGCCGGCGAAGAGCCTGACGAGCGATACGGGTCATTCGCGCCCCTCAGCTGCAGACTTCTTCGAAAAGCTCCACCAGCGCCTTGGCTGTGCCGGCGTGGGGCGCTCGCGGCGCCAGCGCTACGACTTCACGGACGACGTCGCGATAGTCGACGCGCGTGCGACGGAGCTCGCGCAAATGCGGCACGAGCTCGCGCGCGACGAGCTCACCACCCTCGAGCTCACTCGGCGGATGGTGATCGCAGAGTGGCATTAGGCCAACGAAGCAGGGACGACCTGTTTCGTTCGAGCCAAGTGTCCACAGCGTGCAGGGCAGCGGCACCGTGGCCGATCGAAACGCCTCGCGCGAGCGTGTCAGCTGATGTGCGAGCGCCAATAGCTCGCGCGCTACCGCAGAAGCCTCCGGCAATGCTACGGCAGCGGACAAGCGCTCGCGCAAGGTGGCCTCGGCACGCAAGATTTGCCAAAGCCGAAGGCGGCCCCGACCTGCGTCGGCGAGGATCACTGCGCGTCCGGGTGAAAGATGCGCGGCGTTCGCGGCGTGCAGGCGCGCCCATTCAATCAGCTCGTTGCGCGCATCCCGCGGATCTTCGAAAATGGAGCTCTTCGCCGAATGGAAGCGAAAGCCAGATTCGGCACCCCACCAATCGGCGCGCGCCGTGCGAGTCGGGCGAATCTGGTGAGCTGCCACTTCGTGTAACAGCACGCGACCGTCGACGGGTGGCCAAATCATGCCACCGGGCATCATCGGATCGGGCACGAATGGGATCTCGTCTTCGCGCGGTCGTGCCGTCTCACTGCCGCGGTGTCCGCGCGTGACGTGACCGAATTCGGCGTGAATCGCGGCGCCCGCGGACTCGACGAACGAGCCGTTGAGCTTGGTCGAGTTGCCTTCTTCGGCCAGCAGCTTGGAAAGGAGTTCCTCGGGTGCGTCTTCCTCCGCGCGCCCATAGCCGAGCTCGCCCGCAGCTGCCAGCGCACGCACGCGGTCCAGCGCGAGCCGCACCGCAAGCACGAATGCTTCGCGAATGCCGTCACCCGATGTCGCGCTGGATTCTACGACGGCGACCGGCGGCAGCTCGCGCAGCGACTCGCGCAGCAGCTCCCGCGGCACGGCGTCGGGCGCGTCGCGCTTGTTGGCCTGCAGCACGACACCGGCGCTCGGCTCGCGCGCACGGCAGCGCCGCAACGTGTCTTGTAGCCAGCGCAGCCCAAACTGCCACTCGTGTTCACGCGTATCGAGCACGAGCACCACCGCGTCGGCGCTGTCGAGCAGCAACTCGCGGCGGTGCGCGAGCTCTCGTTGCCCAGGCACACTGATGATCTGGCAGCGAATTTGGCGGCCTTCGAACAGCCCGCCCACATAGTCAATCCAATCGAAAAAGAGTGTGCGACCGTCCCTTTCCGCGAGAGAATGCACTTCCTTGCCCACGCCGCGTCCCAACGCCAGCAAGCTCGTCGTCTTTCCGGACAAGGCGGGGCCATCGTAGACGATTCGAACGACCAGCACGCCGCGGTTATCGTCGATCGTCGCCATCCGGACGGAGCACTAGGTGAGCCCTTGCATGTGTCGTTGCACGGTCGTGCGCACGATGGCGAGGTTGGATAACTTCTTGTCCACGGCCAGATACAAGAAGGTGTTGTTGCCGAGCAACTTGATGAGATGGATCTGATCCTGCAGAGAGATGAGCATATCTTCGATGGTGCCGGCGAGGCCGAGGGTCTTCATGATCTTGAGCTTCTGCTTCACGAGCTCGCTGTTGTAAGCGCTGGCAGCCGTGAGGTCGAAATCGGACCGCGCGGACTTCACGGCGAGAGTCATGCCCGAGTCCAAGTCGACTAGGGAAGCCGCGATGAAACCATTGGTGTCATTCGCGATCTTGTCGAGCACTTCATTCAATTGCTTTTCCGTAGCCATGTAAACTCCCTGGTCAGATACTGAGATCCTTCTCGATGGTGGCCAGCTGATGCCGCGACATGGCGAGATTGCCTCGCGTCTTGTCGAGCACGAGGTAGATGAACAGCGCGTCGTTGGTCGATAGCGGGCGAATCAGGTGATACTGGTTGCGCAGCGTGATCAGGATGTCTTCGATGTCGTCTTTGATGTTCAAGGCCTTCATCGTTTTGCGCTTCGCGCGCACGACCTCGGTATTTCCTGCAGCGGCGACCTCGAGGTTGATGCCGCCACCGCCACCTTCGGCGCCGAGCATCATGCCGCTGTTACTGTCGACGACGCAGGCGCCAACGGCGCCGTCTAGCTGCATGACTTTGGTGAGTGAGTCTTTTACGTTCGACAAGGCTGCCTCCTCCACTTGCTTGCAGTGCCAACCGCTTCGGGCGGCTCGCTCGACGCGACTCTTCGAATCGCGTTGCGACGCACTGCAACGTGCGCGCCAGCGGCGAGACGGCAGCGATTCCGAGAGTGCGCAGCCAGCGCTGGCCGAATCGGCCGTTGAGCGACCGAATCGGCCGTGTTGGTCGTTCGAATCGGCCGTGACCGATCCCGACGCGCAGTAGCTACGAAGCGAAAGCGACGCGTCAGATGACGCTACCTACTGGTGCCGATCTTGCTTCGACGACGCGCGATGGCCGAAGAGCGCACACAGGATCGTTCCGAGCGCGCCATCTCGTCCTGGCTCGACATGCAAGAAGCCGAAGCTCCGATTGCGCTCTGCTCGAGCACCGGCCACGTAGAGTTTGCGACCAAAAGCGCGCGCGTCTTGCTCGGACGCCTGGCGGTACTCGACGAAGGCGACGAGACGCTGCCCGCAGCGCTGTGGCAGCTGCTCGAGAGCAGTCCGGCGGGCGAAGCCGTGGAGTGGCGACCGCCAGGAACGCGCGAGGACGTGCTCGGCTGCACGCGCTACTTTGCTGCAGCGGGGACGTATCTTTTGCTGATGCGCGAAGTATCGGCGAAACACCTCGCGCTTTCGGAGTCACTGAATCGCCAACGCATCGAAAGCACTGAGCGCTTGGTGACGAGTATCGCGCACGACGTACGTGGTTCGGTTGCGAGCATAGTCTACAGCGTCGATTTCCTCGCCGCGAGCCGCAACACCCTGCGCGCAGACGTGCTCGGGGAGACACTGCAAGACATCAGCAAGGCGAGCCGCGGCTTGCAGCTCACCATCGATGCGTTGCTCGACTATGCGCGGCTCGGGCCCAGCGTGTCTGTTCCTGTGCGAATTCGAGACGTATTAGGGCGCGTCAGCATCTTCTTGAACGCACATCAGCGGAACGAGCTCCAACGTCTGCGCGTCGAGATCGCGCCCAACGCCGAGTGGGTGCGCGGAAATCCGATCGTAATCGAACAAATCTTCATCAACTTGCTCATCAACAGCCTGGAGACGATACCCAGTGCCGAGGTCGTGGTGGTAACCGCCTTCCGCGCTGCTTTGCCAGGAGCTCGTGCAAGCTCCGCGTCGTCACACGTGTGCATCCGCGTGTGGGACGATGGTCCAGGTATTCCCGCTGCCGTGCGCGATTTCATTTTCGACCCATTCTTCACCACCAAGCAACATAGGTTGGGCCTCGGCCTCGTGATCGCGCGGCAAGCCGCGGAGAGCTTGGAGGGACGGCTGCTACTCGCCGAATCTGACACGGGCGCGTGTTTCGCGATCTACCTACCAGCGTGTGAGGAGGGCGAATGAGCGCATCGCGCGGAGGTTCAGAGCGGAGCGGTGAGTACGCTCGCGCCCCACTCGATTTCGGATTGGCTTCACCGTCTCGAGGTGAGCTGATGGATTGCGCGTTGAGCGGCGAAGTTCGCGAGCGCCTCGAGGCGCTGAGTGCAACGCTGCCAGAGCTGTGCGGCGCGTTGGACGACGCGTGCCGCCAACGTATCTCGGAGCAATTAGAAAGCTCCGCCGGTGTCTCCGCGGTGGAGCTGGTGCTAGTCTCGGAAGAACACGTTTACGTCGTGCGGCCGTTCGAGAAGCGAGAAGATCTCGCGTTGGTGAGTGTGAGTGCGACCACGAACAGCATGGGCAAGATTCTCTCGGACGTTCATGCGACCGTAGCGGAGCTCGATACGGAGTAGCGGGGTCATGGAGTCGCAAGAGTGCCTGGTTTTGCCGACCGACCCAGCCGAACCATGGCTGGTTCCCTCGCTCATCAGGCTGCTCGCCTTCGTCGACGCGCTGCCCAGCGGCGCCACCGGTTCGCTGAGCTTCGGGGAGCAGGGCGCGATCTTGGTCGACCAGCGTCGCATCTGCTGGGCGGTGTCGAACCGCGTTCGCGAAAGCTTCACCGACATTCTGTGCGCGGGCGGTCGGCCTTCGCGTGAACAGGTACGCGGGGTGTATCGAGCTTGTCGCGAACGCGGGCAGACGTTGACCGAAGGGCTGATGGCCGATGGGCTCGTTTCGCAGGCAGGGCTGCGGCAAGCGCTAGCTGAGCACCACGCCGAGGCGCTGCGGGAGCTGGCGCAGGCGCTTGCGACACCGCGGAGCTTCGCCGACGCACGCACCGGTTACGATCCGCGCTTCGCCTTCTCGACCACCGAGATGCTGGTGTTGTGGGGCAGCGCCAGCGCTCCGGAGCTCGCCATGCGCGCAAGCACGACGCTCGCGGAGCTGCGTTTGCCAGAGGTTTGGAGCGTGGCCTTCGTGCGCACTGATGCAGCTGCAAGCGCGCTGCCCGTCGCCGTCGACCCGAGCTGCAACATGCCGCTCACCGAGCTAATCGATGTCGTCGCGCGCGTAATCAGCCTGTTCGACGTGGTAGACACGTTCGATCCGCACGTGCGGGTGGTGCGCGCTACGTGCTGCTCTCAGACTGCGTTGGTCGCGTTTCGTGACGAGGGCGTCCACTACCTATTGTTCTGTGCTTCGCGCGCCGCCGCAGCGCGCGTGCTGAGTGCCTTGACTCAGCGCGAGAGGTCCTCGTTTGGCGCCCGGCGCCTGGATCGGGCGCGGGAAGGCCTTGCGGGATGAAGGTGTTGGTCGTCGACGACGAGAAGCAAGCAGACTTGCTGGCGCGCACGCTCGGACGGCGCCGTCCCGAACTGACCTTTCTCAGCGCTAGCACGGGTGCCGCCGCGATCGAGGCGGTTCGCAAGCATGCAGTGGACGCAGTCTTGACCGACGTCGGAAGCGCAGAACCTCAAGGTCGTGACTTCCTGCTTTGGCTCGCTGCCAACGAGCCGGCGTTGCCGGTGTTCACCATGTCCGTGAACGGCGATGCCGATGCCGAGCGCCGGTTGGAGGAGCTCGGTGCGCTCGAGTGTTTCAGGAAGCCTGTTGACGTGCAGGCGCTGCTGTCCAAGCTCGATGACGCCTTTGCTCAGATGGTGGAGGGGCAGCTCAACAACGTGAGCCTGGCCTCATTGCTCCAGCTGATGGAGATGGAACGCAAAACGTGCAGCCTCACGGTTCGTTGTCATGAAAACACGGGCGTTCTGTTTCTAAACCAGGGCCAACTCGTGGATGCTCGCAGCGGCAGCTTGGCGGGCGAAGCGGCAGCGATGGAGATCATCAGCTGGCCACACCCCAACATTTCCATCAGTCGCGATCGAGGTGCTCGCCCGCGCGTGATCGAGACTTCGTTGGGTTTCATCGTGATGGAAGCCATGCGCGTGCATGATGAAGAGTCGCGTCGACGACCGCTGCGCTCGGAGCGGCCCGCGCCGGCGATGCGCGGCAGCTTGCGACCGGCCGCGCTCGAGCTCGATGGCGCACGCCTTCCCGTCGGCGTGCACGCACTGGTCTTTGTCGACACTGCTACGGGACAGCTTCTGGGTGGCACCCGCCGGGCAGAGTTCGCTCTCGAGGAGGTGGCGGCCACGGCTGCGCAGCTGCTGCGTCAAGCGCTCGCGACGTTCGCGCTATGCGGTGTTCACGAGCCGGAGGAGCTGGTGATTGCGATGAAAACCCAGTGTGAACTGATGCGGCCGCTGGATGCGGAAGCGCGCACTTTCGCGCTGGCCGTGTTCTCACCCAAAGAAACGAACTTGGTCATGACGCGCATCGAAACCGAGCGCTTCGTTGCCGCGCGCCGAAGCCACATCGACCCTGGCAGCGCTGGCGGGGCGCCACGTGATGCTCAGCGCACGCCGTAGCGCTTGAGGCGCGCCCTCAAGGTGGTGCGTGGAATACCGAGCTGAAGCGCCGCGCGTGTAAGGTTGCGATTAGAGTCTTCGAACGCTCGCAGAATGACGTCGCGTTGCAAGGCCGGCAACGAAGCGTAACTCGGCAATGCAACGGGCTCGCGCGCAGAGGACGGCGAAGCTTCGCTGCTCTCCGGCACGGCAGGCGGAGGTGCGCTCTGCAGCGCAATTTGCAGGGCTCGCTCCGAATCGCGACCTGGCTCCGCAAAGTCGCTGCGAGCCTGCAGCGCGGCTTCGATTTCACGTCGCTCGATCACGCCGTTACGCGCCAGAATGCAGGCATTCTCCACGACGCCGCGCAGCTCACGCACGTTGCCGGGCCATGTGTACGATAGCAGGGCCGCCAGGGCGCTCGGCGCAAAGCGCTTGTTGCCCACGTGATGCCGCTTCTCGAACTCGTACAGAAAGTGACGTGCCAGCTCGGGGATGTCCGAAACGTGCTCGGTCAGCGCGGGTGTTCGGATGGTGTAACCTGCCAAGCGAAAGAACAGATCCGCGCGCATGCTGCTACGCAGATCGAACGTGGCGCGATTCGTCGCGCTGATGATACGCGCCGCCAACACACGCGTGCGCGTGCCGCCCAAACGTCGAAATTGTCTAATTTCGAGAACGCGCAGCAACTTCGCTTGCAAAGAGAGTGGCATCTCGCCGATCTCGTCCAAAAACAACGTGCCCTTGCCAGCTTCTTCGAACAGGCCGACGCGACACGCCTTCGCGTTGGTGAACGCACCTGCTTCGTGCCCAAACAGCTCACTCTCGAACAACTCTTCGGGAACCGCTGCGCAATTGACGCTCACGAAGGGCTCACCGGGACAGGTAACCGCATGAATTGCTTGAGCCACGAGCTCCTTGCCGGTGCCAGTCGGTCCCTGCACCAACACGGACAGATCGCGAAAGTGAGCCACGCGCCGGATGTGTTCGCGAAGTTCGTTGGTCGCGCTGCTGCCACCCACCAACCGCAGCAGGGCTTCGGATGTATCGGGCGGCCCTAGGGCTTTGGCCCGTGCTCCAGCGTGGCCAATGCGGCGCTCGACGGCCAGCTCACGGATCCGCGCAGCCAGAATCTCTTCTGCCACGGGCTTTTGCATGACCTCGTGCACACCAGCGCGCGTCGCCATCACGGCGGTGCGGACATCGATGTGAGCGGAATGAATGATCGTCGCCGGCGGCGCGTTGCGCTCGTTGGCAGCGCGGAACACCTCCATGCCGTCCATATCGGCCATCTGCATGTCGAGTAGCATCACGTCGTAGCGTTGACGCTCTAGACGATCGAGCGCTGCGTGACCGTCCAGCGCCGTATCGACGTCGAAGCCGCGCACACACAACACGCGCTGAATTGCGCGCGCCAACACGCTGTCGTCATCGACCACCAGTACTCGCACCGTGTCGCCGGCGAGATCGGACAGGTGGAGTTCCGCCGCTGTCTGCAAGTTCGCCAATGCTCGCCTCGTCCCAGCAACCGGCTTCGAGCACCCTTCGGAACCGTGCACGCTACCCGCGCCGAGCTCTGCAAACAAGGCGGCGTGCACTGGAACACGCGTCGGGTCCTAGCCTGTGCCGGGTCAGGAAAACCCCGATGTCACAGCGAGCCTCTCGTTGTAATCTCGGCAGTCTCGCGTGTCGCCACAGCACGCGACGCTTCGCCACTCGAGAGCGTGCCATCCAATGCTCACGCCAACGAAGAAGTTGCTGCTGGTCGACGACCATCCCCTCATCCGTGAGGGTCTACGCACGTTGCTCGAGCGCGAGAGCGACCTGCGCGTTTGTGCGGAAGCCGGCAGTATCGCCGAGGCCATGCAGGCGCTGAGTACACACGCACCGGACATTTTGCTGGTCGATATCTCGCTTGGCGGCGAAAATGGGCTTGATTTGATTTCCCGCGTGCGATCACTTCCGAGCGACGTACCCATCCTGGTGTTGTCGATGCACCCGGAGGCTCTGTATGCCGAGCGTGTACTGTGCTTGGGCGCCAATGGTTACCTGAACAAGCAAACTCCGCTGGGCACGGTGTTGACCGCGATCCGGCAGGTGCTCGCCGGTGGCATGTTCGTGAGTCAGAGCGTGACCGATGCGATCTTGCGTTCGCTCGCCTCGAGTTCACGCGGCAAGGTGAGCCTCGGCTTCGAGCGATTGTCGAATCGTGAGCTCGAGGTGTTCCGCTTGGTGGGCAGCGGGCTCAGCAGTTCGCAAATCGCAGACAACCTGCACATTAGTCCCAAGACCGTGGAGACACACCGCGCGCGCATCAAGGAGAAGCTAGGCATCGAGAGCTCGGCGGAGCTCGTGGTGAAGGCCGCAACCTGGGTCAACGCAAGACCGCAGGCGTGAAGCTGAGCAGCCGCTCGGCGCGACAGAAGGCTCTCTCTGGCGCACTATGCGTCGCTGAGCTTGACCCGACGCTTGCCGAACACCGCCGTGACCTCCAGCTCGCCGCCCAACGCTTCGACATAGCGGCGCAGCGTGGACGTCAGGTGATCGCTTCGGCTCTCGAGGCGTGACAGCTCCGATTGGGTCATCGACAAAGCGCGGCCCACCTCCACCTGCGTGAGCGACAGCTCTTGCCGCAAGGCCTTCAAGGTCGTCTCGCGTAGCTCGGCCGCTACCCGCGCTTGCACACGTGCCTCGGCCTCGGGCGATAACCGCGCTTGTTTGAGCGCTCTCCAGCTCTTCTTCATCGCTCGCCGCTCGCCGTCAGCGGTGCCAGCCATTCGCGCAAACGATACGACTGCCAGCGGCGCTCCGCCCAGCGCACCGCGTCACCGTAGTACGCGCGGTTCAGCGCCTCGCCGAGCAAGGCCAACAGCTTTCGGTTTTTGACGTCGAAGCCGTACAGCACGCGCAACCTCGGCGAAAGCTCATCCAGCGTGAGCTCTCGCAGCTCGCTCGCGCTATCGACAATCTCTTCCAGATTGAGACCCAGATCAGCGCATAGGTGCACGAGCGTTTGCTTTAGACTAGCGGCTCGAGACGCCAGGCTCGCGTCGAGCGCAAGCACCGCGGAGCCCCGCGACAACGTCGACGAACGCAACAAGCTGGGCGAAGCCAACCCTTTGCGCGTCACAGCGATCAGCGACCGCAGCGCCGCCACACAAGCCAACGCGCGTGAAGCGCTGGCTGCATCGACGCGTTGAAGCGCCGCCGCAAATTCGGGCGCCTCCAAGCATCTGAGCGCTTGCTGCTGCCAACCCAGCACCTCCCGGTAGCGCTCGAGCCACCCCTCTGGCGGCGCGATCTGAAAACCGAGCTCGGCCAGACTCTCGACGCCCCAAGACCCATCGAACCACAAGAGCAGCCGGCTCTGGTGCAGCGGATCGAGCGCAGGACCACGCGCTCGCAAGAGCTCGAGGGCTCCCGCCACACGCTCCGCTTCGTAGGGGCTCAGCGTCTCAAACCAACGCGCGAACGCGTCGTCCACGATGATCTCGAACATGGCATCAGTATACCTTTGACTGCATATGCTGTCCAAGACATGCGCGTAATCCGTCGCTACCACCGCTTTCACGGCTCCGGCGCGGAAAGCGGGGCCCGGGCGGGAGCACCGGGTTCGCTGAGCGCCGCGCGCACCGAGCCGGTTGGCGTCAGACCCCGATGCGAACCATGTGGCGTTTCGGCCAGGTAGATCGCGAGCGCAATCTCCGCATCCAGCAGTGGGTATTCTTCGCTCGCGTAGACCCAACCTCCGTTTTCGGCTTGTTGGGCCATGAGCCATGCCGACGCCGCATGCATCGCGGAGTGCGGCCGTTGGTAGCCGCGGGGGATCAGCGCCAGGGCCATCAGCGCGTGGGCGGTTGCTTGTAGGTGAGCCTCGGGGGCATCGGCGTTGTAGCCCCAGGCGCCGTTGTCTAACTGGAGCGAAAGTAAACGCGCTCGCAAGTCGGCCAAGAGATCGAACGACGCGCGCGACCAAGATGCAACCAGCACCGACCAGGCGAGCCCTTGCGCGTAGAACGGCTCGGCTGGGTTACGGTAGTCGAAGACGGGCGTCGGCGAGTTCAAGTCTTCGAGCACTGGCTGCGTGAAAGCGGCGAAGTCATCGCGGTAACCGGCGCGGGGAAAGGATTCGCTGAGGGCGAGCGCTGCCAGCGCAAACCAAGCCAGATCATAGGCAACCAGTCCGTCCGCCGCGTTCGCTTGGCGACCGGCGCTCACTTCGAGAGCAAGGGCGCCAGCGCCGCCTGCAGCTGCTACACGCGCGTCGTAGCGCTCTCGTGCGAGCTGCGCGTAGCGCGCGCGATGAAACGTATCGCTCATCAGAGTGAGCAGCACGAAGTCTGGAGGTGAGTCCACCACTGGATTGAGGCTAGCTCCCAAGTAAACGTTCTCGAGCGTCGCTCGAAATCGCAGTGGAGAACCCGTGCCCCGCAGAGCTGCCCAGGGCGCCAACGCAACCGCACCGTACAGGTTCTCTGGGCTCGGCTGAACGGTATGTTCAGCGCTGCTCGGCGCAAGCACCCAATCCCAACCTCCATCATCCGGATCGTCATCGCTGAGTCCATTGTGCGCTGGATCACCAGCTAGATCCGCAGCCAGATCGCAGATGCGATTGCCGGCGCGAACGAGCAGCGATCGCACAGCGGGAGACGCCGCGTGCGGGCTCGGCGTTCGCAGTACGTCGAACGACTCGCGCGCAACGCTGGATTCTGTCGTGTCGGGCGCGGCGCAGGCAGTGATTAGCGCTGACAGCGAAAGCAGAGCGGATAGCTTGCGAAGCATGAGTCCTCCTGATGGCCGCTTCCGATGGCTGGAGCGACGCCCTGAAGCTTCTTTGGTGGCGCTCTCGAGTCTGTCCGTTCAAGCGATTCAACCATGTCCAACTATCCATAATTACAGAGATTTTTTAGACGACAGAGATACACTGACAATATGCTGTCAACTCGCTCGCGCATGATGCCTTCGTTCTCAACAGGGAGAAGCGGAATGACCAACTCGCGAAACGGCTCGTCAGGAATCGCCACGCACGTCGGCAGCTGCCACTGTGGAAAAGTTCGCTTCGAGGTCGAACTCGACGCATCGAAAGGTGCTGCACGCTGCAATTGCAGCGTGTGCTCGAAGATCGCCAATACCGGTGTGATCGTGAAGCCCGGTGCCTTCAGGTTGCTGGCGGGAGAGGAAGCGCTGTCGCAATACGAATGGGGCGGACGCATCTCGCAGCGCTATTTCTGCAAGCACTGCGGGGTGCATTGCTTCGCGCGCGGTCATCTCGACGTGCTCGGCGGCGAGTACGTATCAGTGAACTGCAACTGCCTCGATGACGCGGACATCGCCAGTTGGAATGTCCTTTACTGGGACGGCCGCCACAACAACTGGGCTGCTGGAGCGCGACCTCAGCCCTGGCCGATCTTCGACACCCAGTAATCGCGTGGAGGGCGTCGCACGAGCACGCCCCATTGCGCGAAAATGCAAAGCCACTCTCGCCCCAGCGGGGCGTCGCTGCAGCGATTGTGCGCGCCCCACACATTCGCGTACGTGGACATTTCTCAGTGATTTGTGTCGTGTTCGTTGCCGCGTACGGTTGTTCGCGGGGGTATGTTTCTTGAATGGCCTGCGCGAATGTCCTTCGCCGGAATGAGCGCGGGCTCGGGACTGTGGTCAACGAGCCATCGCGGACGGCCACTCGTGCTCGTTGCGGTCGGTGAGTGGTCGCTTCCGGAAGAGTCTCTGCTCAAGCAGCTTCGAGCAGAGCTACGCGGCTTGGGCGCTGCGATGCTGGTCGCGTCGCGCACTGCGTTGTTCTGGTTTCGTCCTGATGATGAGCTCGAGAGCTTCGCGCTGGATGACGCCGGAATATCACGCGCGCGCGACGCGCTGTTCTCCGAGTTTGCTCTGGAGTTGCCGAACGCTGGCAGCCTGAGGCTCGTGCTGCTCGATGACAGCGGTCGCGAGCGCTGGCGTACGACATCGAAAGCAACACCGGAGCTTGCATCGACGCTGCTCGAAGCGCTCTCTCACGCTGGAAAGGCGGCGCTGTCGGCAGAACCTAGCGAAGCTGCGGTGCTCGACGGGCAAGCTCGGATCCGCTTTTCACGACGTGAAAGTGTCGTCCTGTGCCTGGCTGCCGCGCTGTCTGCGATGCTAGCCGAAGGCTGCAAATCTCCTTCAGGCAAGCCCGCGAAAAAAGAAGTCGCACCGGCCGTGGCGACGCACGAGCGCGAGGTGATGCTTCGTGTGAACGGCGCCGAACGGCGCTTGAAGCTAGAGCCACGGGTTTCGTTACTCGACGCCCTGCGTGAACGCCTCGGACTCACGGGAACCAAGAAGGGCTGTGATCACGGGCAGTGCGGCGCCTGCACCGTCCTGCTCGAAGGCCGCCGCGTGAACGCCTGTTTGACCTTGGCGGTGATGGCCGAAGGCAAAGCCATTACCACCATCGAGGGGCTCGCCAACGGTACGCAACTACACCCGTTACAGCAAGCGTTCGTGAGTGAAGACGCGCTGCAGTGCGGCTACTGCACACCGGGACAAATCATGAGCGCGCTCGGCTTGCTGCAGGAGGGCTACGCACTGGAAGACGATGACGTGCGCGAGCACATGAGCGGCAATATCTGTCGTTGCGGCGCGTACCCCAACATCGTTCGCGCCATTCAACTCGTACGCAAGACAGGGCTACCAGCATGAAGGATTTCGACTACGTGCTGGCCAAGTCGGTAGAAGACGCTGCTCGTCACGGCAGCGCACAGCACGCACGGTTCATCGCGGGCGGCACATTGCTCGTGGACCTGTTGCGTTTGAATGTCGAGCGACCTGAGCTGGTAGTAGACCTGAATCAGGCGCTATCCAGCGAGATTCGCGTGGAGGAGAACCTGCTGCGCATCGGCGCGCTGGCGCGCAACAGTGAGCTCGCACATCACGAGCGCGTCAAGCTCGACTACCCGGCGCTGTCAGAAGCCCTGCTCTCCGGCGCGTCGCCGCAGATTCGCAATATGGCGAGCGTTGGTGGCAATCTGCTGCAGCGCACGCGCTGCGCGTACTTCCGCGACAGCGCAGTGCGCGAATGCAACAAGCGTTCGCCAGGCGCTGGCTGCGCTGCGTTAGCCGGCTTCACGCGCATGCATGCGATTCTGGGCGGTAGTGATCGCTGTATCGCCGCGCACCCGTCCGATATGTGCGTGGCGCTGCTCGCCTTGGATGCAACGGTGCTCACTCAAGGACCGCAAGGCACGCGCAGCATACCGATCGCCGAGCTACACACGTTGCCCGGTGACCAGCCGCAAATCGAAAGCGTCCTCGTCCCCGGCGAGATCGTCACATACATCGAAGTTCCGCGCCGGCCTTACTCGAAGCGTTCGGCCTACGTGAAGGCGCGAGATCGCGCGTCGTTCGCCTTCGCGCTCGCATCGGCGGCGGTTGCGTTGGAGCTCGATGGCGGCACGATCCGCGCTGTGCGTGTGGCCCTCGGCGGCGTTGCTACCAAGCCATGGCGCGCAGCAGAGACCGAGGCCGCGCTGTTGGGCGGTCCTGCCAGCGAAGAGGCTTTTCAGAGCGCCGCCAAGCTCGCCGCGAACGGCGCTCGCACCCGACCAGACAACGACTTCAAACGCACGCTCACGGAGCGGGTGGTACTGAGCGCGCTGCGTCGCGCCTGGAAACGCGCATGAACCACGCGGTTTTGGGCAAAGCCATCGAGCGTTCGGACGGACGCGGCAAAGTCAGCGGTGCGGTCGAATACGCGGCGGACGTGCCGGTGGCCAACGTCGCGCACGCAGTCATCGTGACGAGCAGCGTCGCGCGCGGTCGTGTCGAAGCTATCGATACCAGCATCGCCCAGCGAGCTCCGGGTGTGCTGGCCGTAATCACGCATGCGAACTCTCCGAAGTTGCCCGGCGCCACTCGCCGCAAGGAGCCGAACGATCGAATCCTACAGCTTTTGCAGGATGCCGAGCTGCTCTACAACGACCAGCCCATCGCAGTAGTTGTGGCAGACACCTCGGAGCGTGCGCGCGAAGCGGGTGAGCTACTGCAAATCAAGTACACGACCGCCAGTGTGAACGTCGATTTGGCAGCCAGCACCTGGGATGCCTACACGCCGAGAACTGCGGGGCCGCGCGCCAAGCCGGACTCGTCACGTGGCGACGTGGAACAAGCGCTGGCGAACGCCGCCGTAAAAGTCGAGGGCACCTACAAGACTCCCGCACAGAATCACAATCCGATGGAGACGCACGCTGTAACGGCGAGCTGGCAAGGCAAAGACGCGCTCACGCTGTACGACACCACTCAGGGGATCTTTGGGGTAAGAAAGAAGATCGCGGCGTTGTTCGGGCTCGACACATCTGCCGTACGCGTGATCTCGCACTACGTCGGTGGTGGGTTTGGCTGCAAAGGCACTCCCTGGTCGCACGTGGTGTTGTGCGCGATGGCCGCTCGCGTCGCAGGCCGCCCAGTGCGCCTAGTGCTGACGCGGCAGCAAATGTTTTCGCTCGTAGGGCATCGCCCGGAAACGATACAGCACGTCGTTCTGGCTGCGAGCCGCGATGGAAAGCTTTTGGCAATGAAGCACGATGTGGTGTCCTCCACGTCGCGCTTCGACGAGTTTTCGGAACCGAGCGCGCTCCAGACTCGCATGCTGTACGCATGCCCCAACGTAGCCACCAGCCACCGTTTGGTTCGCCTCGACACGCCAGCGCCGACGTTCATGCGCGCACCGGGCGAAGCGAGCGGAACGTTCGCGCTCGAGGTGGCCTTGGATGAGCTCGCTGGCGAGCTTCGCCTCGATCCGCTGGAGCTTCGCTTGCGCAACTATGCGGAGCGCGACCCCGAAGAGGACAAGCCGTGGTCCAGCAAATCGCTGCGCGAGTGCTATCGGCGCGCCGCCGAACGCTTTGGTTGGGCGCGCCGCAAGCCGGAGCCGCGCAGCATGCGCGACGGCAATTGGTTGGTCGGTTGGGGCATGGCGACGGCAACGTACCCAGCGCGGCAAAGCGGGGCCTCGGCACGCGTGAAGATCAAACGCGACGGCAGCGTGGTCGTCCAAGCGGGTAGTCAGGATCTCGGCACCGGCACCTACACGATCTTCTCGCAGATCGCCGCGGACGTGCTGGGAGTTCCGCTCGAGCGCGTACGCTGCGAGATTGGCGACACCGCGTTGCCCGAAACTCCCGTCTCGGGTGGCTCGCAAACGGCGTCCAGCACCGGTTCCGCGGTGAAGCTGGCAGCGCTCGAGCTCAAGCAAAAGCTCATCGAGCTCGCGCTGAACGATCGGGAGTCGCCGCTGTTCTCTGCGGCGCGCGACAGCATCGAAGTCGCTGATGCCGGACTCAGGGTGCGTGGCAAAGCCAAGCAGGCCCAAAGCTATGAGACCCTGTTGGCACGAGCTCCGAGCGACGAGCTCGAGGCCGAAGTGAAGAGCGCGGAGAAGCCCGAACGCAAGTCGCGCTCTTGTCACTCCTTCGGCACCCATTTCGTGGAAGTGAAAGTAGACCCCTACACCGCGCAGATCCGCGTGGCGCGTTGCGTATCGGCGTTTGCAGCCGGCAAGATCCTCAATCAGAAGACGGCGCGCAGCCAATACATGGGCGGAATGGTGTGGGGGATCGGCTTCGCGCTGGAAGAGCACACCGTGCGCGATCCACGCAGCGGCAGGGTGGTCACGCGTGACTTGGCTGACTACCACGTGCCCGTGCACGCGGATGTGCCCGAGCTCGATGTGATTTTGGTGGATGAGATCGACGAATACGTCAACGAACTCGGCTGCAAAGGCATCGGCGAGATTGGCATTACTGGCATGGCCGGAGCCATCGCAAACGCGGTCTACCACGCGACCGGCAAGCGAGTGCGCGAGCTCCCAATAACACTCGACAAGTTACTGTGAGGCATCCGTGAACGAAATCGAGAACATCTGTAAGAGCGCCGCGCTGCTAGCGCGAGCTGAAGAACGTTGCTGGCTCGGGACGATTGTTCGCGTGCGCGGTTCGGCCTATCGCAGACCAGGCGCTCGCATCCTGTTCACGCGCGAACAGGCATGTGCAGGCTGCATCAGCGCCGGCTGCGTAGAAGCAGAGCTCGTGCGGAGTGGCTCCTTTCACGCAAACACCGATGCTTGCATATGCACGTACGAGGCATCGCGACCGGATGATGAGGAGCCCGACGCGATCGGCAGCGGCTGCGGCGGCAACATGGACGTTTTGGTCGAGCCCGTGACCGGCGGTTGCCACGAAGCGCTCACCTTCATCGAAGCGGCGCTTTCGCAGCAGCAGCGCCTGGCCCTCGTTACGGTGATTCACTCTGATTCACCAACCTGCAAGCTCGGTGCTCGCGTCGCGCGCGCGGGCAACCGGAGCTTCAGCACGGGATGCACTCTGGAGTTGGAAAGCGAGCTGGAGCTGATGGCCAAGGAAGCGCTGGAAGCCCCCTCGACGCGAACCCGTTATGTGCGTCGCGGGGCTGTCGAGCTGCTGCTCGAGGTGCTCCAGCCGTCGCCGCGTCTGTTCGTGTTCGGAGCCGGCACCGACGTGCTGCCGCTGGTGACGTACGCCGCTGGACTCGGCTGGGACATCACGGTGGTGAGTGGACACGATCGTCCCTCGGAGCGCGCGCGTTTCGCCCTTGTTTGCCGCTATGTGGTGTGTTCGGCCGAAGCCGCTGTGCGTTCGTTGAATCGCAGCGTGCGCGGCTTGGCGGTCGTGATGGCGCACGACTACAACGCTGACCAGCGCGCGCTGGCGGCGCTCCTGGATTCGCGGGCGCGCTACATCGGCGTGCTCGGTCCGTTGGCGCGAACGCAACGCATGCTGATCGACATCGAAAAAGCCGGCGGAAGCACGCTCGGTGCGCTCGCCCGCATTCACGCGCCGGTCGGCTTGAACATCGGCGCGGAAACTCCAGCCGAGATCGCGCTCGCGATCGTGGCCGAGGCCCAAGCAGCGCTGCGTAGGGCCGACGCCCACGCGCTACGCGACAAACCAGCCATTCACGATACACTCCTGCCCGATCATCGCGGCACGGCACCGGAGGCAGCAGAATGATCGGCGCGACAGTGCTGGCAGCCGGCGCCTCGCGGCGCCTCGGTGTGCCCAAGCAGTTGTTGAAGGTGAACGGCGTCACGTTCGTGCGTCACGCCGCGGAATGCGCCTTGCGTGGCGCGGAGCGCGTGGCCGTCGTAGTCGGCTGTCACTCGAGTGCGGTGCGCAATAGCTTGCGCGGGCTGGACGTCGAGCTGGTGGAGAACCTATTTTGGAGCGAGGGCATCGCCTCCTCGATTCGCCTCGCGGTGAGCTGGGCGCGCATTCAGCAATGCGAAGCGCTGCTACTGCTGCTCAGCGATCAGCCCTACTTGCAGCCTCAGCACCTGGAACGTTTGTGCGCGCGTTATCGGCTGCATGGCACTGCGGTCGCCTCGGCCTACGCGAGCACGGTTGGTGCTCCGGCGCTCCTGCCCGCGAGCTGTTACGACGCGCTGAGCCGGCTGGAAGGTGATCAGGGAGCGTCGCGCATTCTGCGTGAAATGCCGCGTCTCGAGCGCGTCGAATGGCCTGCCGGGGCGCTGGATGTGGACACGGAGCTCGCGGCAGAAGCGTTCCGCCCGGCGTAGCAAACGTTTTTAGCTTCCGGAAACGCGCCGGCGCGCTTGCTCCATCGGCCGTCGCAAGACCGCACGCACGCGATGCCGACGGCCGTCATCGTTGAGAGCAACCGTACCACTGGGCTCCGGTGCGTCGTCCACGCTGAGCTCTACGATGCCGTTCGCGACACGATCGGGGTTCTCCACCTTGATGTCGAGCTCGCTCTTGCCATAACGATAGGTCGCTTCGAAGCCGGCCCAGGCGCTCGGAATGCACGGAGCGATGCGCAAGCGGCCGCCCTCCAAGCGAATACCGAGGATGCTCTCGACCATGTCGCGATACATCCACGAAGCAGAGCCCGTATACCAAGTCCAGCCGCCGCGACCGTGATGCTCCGGGGACGAGTACACATCGGCCGCAACGACGTAAGGCTCTACCTTGTAGCGCAGCAACGCTTCGCGAGTGCTGCCGTGATGGACGGGGTTCAAAAGGCTCATCAAACGGTACGCGCGATCCCCTTCACCTTGCAGGCACAACGCCACCACCGTCCACAACACGCCGTGTGTGTACTGCCCGCCGTTTTCGCGAATACCCGCGGGGTAGGAGCGAATGTAGCCAGGATCGGGCTCGGCGCGCTCGAACGGCGGCGTGAGCAGCAGCATGAGTTGCCCGTCTTCGTCGATCAAGCGTTGTTCGGCGCTGCGCAGGGCTTGAGCCGCACGCCGCTCGTCTCCAATCCCGGAGATGACGGCCCATGACTGCGCGATGGCGTCGATTTGACACTCGCTGTTGCCCGACGAACCGAGCGGGGTGCCGTCGTCGAAGAAGGCGCGCCGATACCAGGCGCCATCCCAGGCGTGTGCGTCGATGGCTTGGCCGAGTCGCGCTGCTTGCTGGGTGCACCACGCGACGCGCACAGCGTCGCCTTGTTGCTTCGCCACCAGCGAGAAGTCGCGCAGCGTCTTGCCCAGGAACCAGGCGAGCCAGACACTCTCACCCTTACCTTCGCGGCCCACGCGATTCATGCCGTCATTCCAGTCCCCGCCGCGCATCGTGGGCAAGCCGTGCGGACCTTCGGTGCAGCCGCGGGTCAACGCGCGCACGCAATGGTCGTAGAGTGGAATGCCTTCGCGCGACGCGGCGGGCGAACCAAACAGGTCGTCTTCATTCGGGCCGAGCTGCCGCTCTTCGAGCACCGGCACGCGCTCTTGTAAAATACCTAGATCGCCAGTGCTGAGCACGTACTGTGCCGTGGCGTACGGCAACCACAAGAGATCGTCCGAGCAACGCGAGCGAATGCCCTCTCCCGTTTCGGGATGCCACCAGTGTTGCACGTCACCTTCGGCGAACTGACGCGCCGCGGCCCGCAGCAGGTGCTCTCGCGCGATTTCCGGCTTGGCCAGGAGCAGCGCCAACACGTCTTGCACTTGGTCGCGATAGCCGTACGCGCCGCTCGACTGGTAAAATGCCGTGCGCGCCCAAATGCGACAAGACAAAGCTTGATAGAGCAGCCAGCGGTTGCTCATCAGGTTGAAGGCGGGATCTGGAGTGCGAACCTCGAGCGCGCCCAAGATGCCGTCCCAGTGCTCGTTCAGCTCCTCCCATGCTCGATTCACCTTGGCCACACTTGCGTAGCGCTCGGCCAGGCTGCGGGCGTGATCGGCATTTTCGGCGTTACCGAGCCCAAAAGCTACCTCGAGCTCTTGGCCCGGCGCGAGCTCCAACGGAACCTGCAGCACGCCGCAGGGATCCAAGCCGATGCCCACGTGACCAGAGAGACTCACGCGCTCGAGCGCGACTGGCCGCTCGCGCGAACCGAAGCGACCAAACCATTCTTTCCGATCGCCCGTGACGCTGCTGACAGGGTGCGTACTGAAAAATAGCGCGCGATGCTCCGGGTAAACCGCCCACGGATTGAAAGCCAAGAGGCTACGCTCAGCGGGCTCCCACTGCGTCACGGTCATCAAGCGCGACGCCTCGCGCGTTCCGCCCAGCACCCACTCGACGACGCCGTACAACGAGAAGCGCCGCGCTTGGGTTCCGCGGTTCACCAGTTTGAGACGGAAGAACTTCAGCGGATCCTTCGCGCTCACGAATATGGTCAGCTGCTGTACGAGATCGCCGCGCTGATGTTCGAAATGCGTGTAGCCAGCCCCGTGGCGCACCACGAACTCCACCTCGCGCCCTGCCGGCGCGGGCGTGAGTGACCAGCTGGTGCCGTCCTCTTCATCGCGAAGGTACAGAACCTCACCGCTGGGATCGCGCACGGCGTCGTTGCTCCACGGCGTGAGCCGATGGCGCTGGCTATTGCCAAACCAGCTGCAGCTGCTGCCGCTCTCGGTTACGAGCGCGCCGAAGCTGGGATTGGCCATCACGTTGCACCACGGCGCGGGTGTTCGGCGCGTGGCATCCAGCAGCATGATGTACTCGCGTCCATCGCGGCTGAAGCCACCGATGCCGTTGTCGAAGTCGCGTTCGAGGTGACGGCGCGGAGCCGGACGGATCGGGCGGGCAGCGCGAAGCGGAGTGAGTCGCTGCGGCAGCGGTCGCGAACCGAGCGCCGCTCTGCGCAGTTGCTGAGCCAGCGTGCCTTGCGAAGCGCGCAGCACCACGCGCGCAGCGCACAACAGCAACGTGCGGTCCTCGTCGTTCAGCAGCGCCGATCGGCGCACGAACACGCCGCCACGCTGGTCCAAATGCGCCTGCGCTGGGCTGCCACGAACTAGATCGAGCACGGCGTCTTGCATCGGGAGCAAGTAGCCGCTGGGCTCCTCGTTCAGAAGCACCAGATCCACGCTCACGCCATTCAGCCGGAAGAATTCATGCGCCAGCAAGAGTTCACGACAGAGCTCCGCGAAATCAGCGTCGTCGATGCGCAACACGACGATCGGCAGATCGCCGGAAATTCCCTGCGCCCACAGCGCGCTGCGCCCTTTGCCGCGCAACGTGGACGGCTCCGGATTGGCGCGCAGCGCCTGAAGCGGGAACAGCACCGCCGACAGGAGCCGCTGGAAGCGATGCGACTGCGTTGCGGTAATACCCAGGTGCTTGAGTTCGACGCGCGCATCGGCGAACGCCAGGCCGAAGGTGCGCTCGGCGTGATGAGGCGCCGAGTGAATCTCGACGAGCTCCAGCGCCTGCTCGCGTGAAGACGCCAGCGCGGTGGTCAACGTCAAGCTCGCACGCGCGCCGCCGGCCAGGCGCACCCGCCGACGCAACGCGAACGCCGGATCGAGTACGCATCCCAGCGTGCCGCCGAGCTCGGTTCCGAACGCCATCGCACGCGGTTCTGCCAGCGAGCCACCGCGACCGATGAAATCCGAACGCGACGTGTCGTATTCCAGCTCGCTGAAGCCCTCCTGAGCAGGCGACAATACCTGCACCATCCAGACCGAAGCTTCACTTCCGGAGCGCGGGCGGCGACGGGCCAGCAGGGCTCCGCGTGTGGGCAGCGCTTCGGTCTCGATGAACATGCTGCTGAAAGCTGGGTGCGCCATGTCCGCAACGCGCGGCGCGAGCACGACTTCGGTATAAGTCGTGATGTCGATCTCGGTATCTTGCTCACCGTGATTGGTGAGCGTGATGCGGCGCACCTCTGCTGGGTGTTCGGGCGAAGCCACGATTTCGGTGAGGGTTTCGATGGCGCCGTCGCGGCGATGGAAAGCGACGCGATCGATGTGAAAGGCCGCGTCGTAGAAGTCCGGCGTGCGCGCGGTGGGTGCGTGCGCGGCCGACCACATCGTGTGCCGAGCATGGTCGCGCACGTAGATGTAAATGCCACCCGCATCGAGCGATGAATCCTCGCGAAAACGCGTGACGTCGAGGGTCTTCCAGGTGGTGAAACCCGAGCCCGTGGCCGTGAGCAAGGTCGAGAGCTCGCCGTGCCCGAGCAGATGCACACGCGGGCCCTCGCCGCTGGAGACGCCCACGTGTTCAGCCGTATACACTTCGGGCTCTGCCAAGGGCGGCGCGGCGATTTGCGTAGCGCGCACTTCCACCACCGGTGCGGTGGTGGGTAGCCGCTCCTCGAGTAGGAGCGCGCTCGCCTTGATGCGCGGTTCGCTGTGGAAGCGACGCGGCATGAGCATGCCGTTCAAGACGTTGTCGAGCGCGACCAAGGCCATACCCTGGTGGTGAGCCATGTAGGCCTTCACGATCACGCCGCGGCGCCCGGGGGGCAGGTGTTGCGGAGTGTAGTCGATGGCTTCGTAAAAGCCGTACGAACCTTCCAGCCCTTCCTTGGACAGCGCCCGGAAGTTTTGAGTTGCCGCTTTCGGTTCGACCAACGCAGCGAGCGCCGTCGCATACGGCGCCACCACCAAATCTTCGCCTAGCCCTGCTTTCAAGCCGAGCCCCGGCACGCCGAACGCTCGGTACTGATACGTCATGCTCAGATCCATGACGTTGTAGGCGGCCTCGGAGATCCCCCAGGGCACGCCCTTCTCCCCACCGTACTTGCGCTGAGCATGAACGCAGGTGGTGCAAGTTTCATCGAGCAGCGTGTCGGAGTAACTGTGCGTCACGAGCAGCGGCATCAGATACTCGAACATCGAGCCGCTCCAGGAGAGCAGCACACCGCGCGAATCGACGACGGTGCGCGGGCGCCCTGCGCGGAACCAATGCTCCTGCGGCGCATCGCCTTTGGCGACTGCCAAGAGGCTCGCCAGGCGCGCCTCGGACGCCAGCAGATCGTAGTGCGAGCCGTCCAGGCGCATGGCGCCGACGTTGTAGCCAATCGAAAATAGGCTGCGCTCTTCGTCGAACAGGAAGCGAAAATCCATACCGTCGCCCAGCGCACCGGCGCGTGCAGCGACCAGCGCAAGCGCTTCCTTCGACTTGGCTGCAACCTGCCGCGCTTGATCGATGGAGTGTTCGAGCTCTTGCAGGAAGACTTGCGCCGCGGCTCGTTCGGCAAGACCCGCAGGAGCAGCGTCCACGCTGGCGCGCAACGCCTGCAGCCGGGGCAGCGTGTCGACGCTGAGGTTTACGATGGCTTCGAGCGAAAGCGAACGTTCGAGCGCGACGCAAAGAGCCATCCAGGCCGGGCCCAGCGAACCCGACTTCAAAAGCGGCGGAGCAGCAGCCAGCTGCTTCAGGAACGGAGCAAACCGATCGATTTCACGCCGACTCTGCTCGAGCGCCGCTTCGGCCTGCTCTAGCCAATAACGCACTTCGACTTCGAGGTCGCGCGCGCTGACGGAGTGAAGCAGCGCGATGGCGGTCGAAAGCTCACACAGGAGCGCATAGTCGCCCGACGGTTCGGCGCCGCTACGCTGGATGGCTTCTTCGAGGCGCCGATCCATACCAGCGATGCGGCGAGTCAGCTCTCCGTCGCGAGTTTTGCTCTTGCCGATCTGCTGCACGGCGATGTGCAGAGCATCGCGCGCGGCCTCCAGCGCGCTCACGCCGAGCAAGGGCGTACGCGCTAGATCGGCGGCGGCTTCACGCAGGGTCCACAGGTAACCGGCGAGGTTGCCGCTATCAACCGTCGAAACGTATTGCGGCTCGAGGGGACGCAAGCTGGTGGTTTCGTACCAGTTGAGAATGTGACCGTTCCGCTTCTCCAAGCGTTCAATCGTCGTCAGCGTGTGCTCGAGTCGCTCGATGAGATCGGCCAAGCAAATGAAGCCGAAGTCGCGTGCCGCCACTACGGACAACAGGTAGAGCCCGATATTGGTCGGCGACGTGCGATGCGCGACAACGCCGCGCGGATCCTCCTGATAGTTGTCCGGGGGCAGATAGTTGTCTTCCGCCGTCACGAATACGTCGAAGAAACGCCACGTTTTGCGCGCCACGCTGCGCAACAAGCGCCGATCGCTGGCGTTGAGCTCGGCAGCCTTGTCGCGCGCTGGTTCCGGCGCGCTGAGCCACCATGCCAAAAACGGAGCCGCACACCACAACAGGAACGCCGGCAAGGCCGAGCGCAGCCCCGACGGCTGTTGCCAAGCCAAGACTGCAACCGCCACCAGGGAGACACCCAACGCGAGCCAGGTACGCGGTTCCAAACGCGCGACACGCCGCCAGCGCTGGCTGGCCTGGCTCATCGTCGTCCATTCGAGCAGCGCGCGGCGTGAAATCAAAAGGCGGAACAGCGTGCGGCCGATCGCATCGAGCGAGAGCAGAGCTTGATCGACGAGGAACGCGACGTTCAGCACCAGTTGTTGCGCGTTCGCCTTCAGATCACCGCCCAGCGCACCGAGGCGCGACTGCGAACGACTGCCGCCGCGCAGCGCGTCCAGCACGAGACGGCACAGAAGCGGCGCCAGGAAGACCGCGCCCAGCGCCAGCGAGCCAATCCAAGCCAGAGCGCCGCCGTGGAGCCAGGCGAGCAATGCGAAGGCGAACAGCGTCGGCGGTAGCAAGCTGCGCCGCAAGTTGTCGACGAACTTCCAAAGGTGGATGACGCGGAACGGATTCTTGGCGCTCCCTTTGAGGGCCGGCACGCGCGGCAGGAGCCACGGCAGAAGCTGCCAATCGCCACGCATCCAGCGGTGTTGGCGTGAGGCAACCACGGCGTACGATCCGGGCTGTTCATCGAGCACTTCGAGGTCGGTAACCAGCGCCGAGCGCGCCAAGTTGCCTTCGAACAAGTCGTGGCTGAGTAGCTTGTTTTCGGGAGTGCGACCGGCGAGCACGTCTCGAAAGGCGTCGACGTCGTAAATGCCTTTGCCGACGAACGAACCTTCGCCGAACAGATCCTGGTACACGTCGGAGACGGCGGTCGTATAAGGATCGATGCCGGGCGGACCAGCAAAGATGCGCGCAAAGCGGGAGCGCCGCGAGCTCAATGGCAGCGTGCCCACGCGCGGCTGCAAAATGCCGTGGCCGCGCACGACGCAGCGCCGGTTCGGCTCGATGACCGCTTGATTCAGGGGATGTGCCAACGTGCCAATCAGCTTGCGCGCTACGTCGCGCGGCAGCTCCGTATCGGCGTCGAGCGTGATTACGTAGCGCACCTTGCGCAAAAGCTCGCGCGGCCCCGTTACCACGCTGAACGAGGTCTCGCCGGCGCCGCGCAGCAAGCGGTTCAGCTCTTCGAGCTTTCCGCGCTTGCGTTCCCAACCCATGAACCTGCGTTCCACCGGGTTGTAGCGGCGCTCGCGGTGCAACAGCCAAAAACGGTGTTCGTCGGAGCCGGAGTGACGCGCATTCAACGCGCGAATCCCCGACTCGGCTAGCTGCAGGAGCTCGGCGTCTCCGTCGCGGATCGCCGTGGTTGCGTCGGTAAAGTCCGTGAGCAGCGCGAAGTACAGATTCTTCTCGGGGTTCGCCAGCGAACGAACCTCCAAGTCTTCGAGCAAAGCGCGAATCGTGGCTTCGCTTTCGAGCAGCGATGGCACCACTACCAACGTGGTGTACTCGGCTGGGATGCCCTTCTCCAGCGCGAGCTTCGGTAACAAGCGCGGCGGCAACAGCGCGATGACCAGCGCATTCACGCACGAGAGCGCGACCTCACTCGCGGGCACCAGCGCGAGCAGCGCGAGAGCCCACCACAGCTGAGAGTTTGCGCCGATGGCGGCGCGCCACACCAACCAGGTCAACACCGCCGTAATGAGCGCCAGCGTGCCCAAATAGAAGAACGTCGGGTACGTGAGCAAGGGCCGCGTGAACCACTCGGTAGGGCTCAGGCGGTAACGAATGCGGCGTTCGAGTTCACGCCGACCGGCGTCCACCAAATAGTAGCCGACGTGGGTTTGCGCGACATCGTCGCCACGCGCGCGAGCAGCACGCGCCAGATCGAGCGCCGTGCGCGCCACTTCGGATTCTGTTTTGCGACTCCGACGAGCGAGCTTCTCCACCGCGTGGCGGCAGCGATCTCGCGTAGCTGCGTCGCTCTCACGATGCGCGCCGCTGGGGTCCTCGCCGAGCAGGGCCTCGACCTTGCTCACCTGCTCGAAGAACTTGCTCCAGTCGAGCGCCGCGATCTGGCGCATGCTGGTGATGGCATTACCGACCGAAACTTGATCCGCGGCTTGCCGCAGATGCTGCTTGCGCGCCAAATCCTCTGGCGTGGTGTCTTTGCGGGCGCACTGCGCGCGGATCCAATCGGTCACATCGTTGGAGGGCGAATCGTGTTCGCGCAAGCGCCGAAGCAGCTGCACCAAGAAGGCGTCGCTGGCCACGCGTTCGTCGCGCTCGAGCCTCGCCAATGCCGGACGCACACCTTCTGGCGACGCAGCGCTCTCCAGCAAACGATCCGCGAAGGCGTCGGCGCGCGCGCGATCGCGAGCGCTGGCTTCCGACGACGCAAGGGCGCCTACCGTCAGAATCAAGCCGAGCCGCAGCATGATCGGCACGGCCCACAGTTCACCGATGGTGAGATCGCTGACGGTTTGGTACGCGCGCACGTACGACGCCAACGTGGAGAGATCGAGATGCGCGTCGGTGTGGCGCAGGTAGTCTAGACACAGTCCGTACACGCGCGGGTAGCCGCGCATGGCGCCAGAAGTCAGCCGCGGCAACTGGACGAGATAACCCCACGGCAGGTCTTCGTGGATCTCGCGGATTTGGTCGTCGACTACGTGCGAGTTGTCGAGCAGCCACTCTTCGGCGGGCGATGGGTCACGCCGGCTACGCTCGTCGCGCGCCAGGATTTCGTAGGCTTCGCGAATGCGGGCTTTAGCGGCGCTGAAGCGTTGCCGCAGCGGGCCCGCGGTGGAGCGCACGACGGGCTGGCCATGAGCACGCGCGAGCTCGACGGCGTGCTCGGCCAGGCGCTCTTCGGTATAGAGCTCTCCCCGCAGCGCCTCGGGCCGGTCCCAATGTTGGTTTTCTTTGAGACCGGGGCACAGTGAATAGAGGCTACGTCGGCCGCCGTGCGCGTGATCTTCGCCGACCTCGCCCGCGTTCGGCTTCGGCTCCGTCACGACTGTTCAGAGAAAGCCAGAGTTTCCGCGCCAACCTCGCTACGAATTCGAGTGATCGTCGTCACTGTCGGAGTCGTGACGCTCTCGCTGTTCACACGGTGCAGCCAAGCGCCGTTGGTGAGGGGCCATTCCGAAGGTTGACGTGTACACGACGCGAAATCGTCCAAGGCGTGCGTCTTGCAGTCGGTATTTCCACCGCAGACCGGGCACGGACGAATTTCCGAAACGACGCGCCATTCCATTTCGATCGGCGCGGGCGCAGCTGAAACGAATCGCTTCATGGGGACTCCCTGTTCGATCGGCAGCGGCAACTCCGGATCTGAGTCACGAAGTTGCCGAAAACTGCCAGTCTTACTGCACACGACGTGCCATTCGCGGACAAGCGTGTGCAGAGAGGCTTTTTGCCCCGATTTCACGTGGCCGATCCGGTCGCGCGTTCGCCCGTGACCTCTTTGATGTGTCCGTTTTGCAGTTGGTGGTGCGCATTTGCGCTTCGATCGCATTTCGCCGGGCGTGGGCGTTGGACGTTTCCGCAACATGGTTTCGCGGCCGTAGAGCGGCACCTAGCGTGCATCGCTTGTGCGCAAGTGAGCTGCGGTGAGGCGCCACCATCAAAAATATTGGCTAGAAGGTTGCGCACACGCGCGACAGGGCTGCACGACGCGTGCGCTCGATCGCAAGTGGACGAACGGAATTTGTGCCTGCGTACGCGGTGGCATCCTGCATGCATTCGAGCGACGCATAAGGAAGCTGTCATGAACCAGCCGAACATCGTCGAGCCGCCGCTCGAAGAACAGGTATCTACGGTCGAGCTTGCCAAGCAGGCTCTGACGGAAGCAAAAGAGCTCCTCGAGCTCGAGATACAACTTGCGAAAGTCGAGGCTCGCGAAGAGCTGAAGCGAGTGAAGAGCGCGGCCATCGCGGGCGGCGTGGCGTTCGCCCTGGTACTGCTCGGGCTGAGCGCGTGCGTTACGGCCATTATTCTCGCGATCGGCGTTGCGGCGGTTTATGCGCTGGCGGTCGCTGGCGTCTTGCTCTTGGCGGGTGGCGCTGCGGCTGCATACGCATACTCGACAGTGCCCAAAGCACCACTCGATCAAACGCGTGAACGACTGAAGGACGACATCAAGCGCCTACGGGAGCACACAGCATGAATCGCGTAGCGGATGACAGCACTCTCAGCAGCGTAGCGAGCGACGACAAGGCCACGCGTGAACACCTGGAGCGTCGCGCGAACCTACTGCGTAACCGATTTTTGCGCCGGCTGGATACGCTCGACCGCCGCGGGCACGAGTTGGTCAACGTGGCTTCCGAGCTGCGTGCGCAAACCAAACGCGCGTTGCCGTTGGCGCTTGGTATCGCGGGCGCGGCAGTGATCGTGGGAGCCGTTGTTTACATCAACGCGGAGCGACGTCGGCGTCGTTCTCCGCAGTATTTCCTGGAACGCTGGCTCGGCGAGCCGCCGCGCGAGAACAGCGCGTTGCGCGGTGCAATCAAAGGGGCTGCGCGTGCGCTGGCAGTGAAGGCGCTGCAGGCGGTGGCTCGCCGGGCCATAGAGCGTTTGGGTGAGGCTTCCGAACCAGAACCGCAGGCGCTCGGAGCGCGTACGTAACAGCCTGCCGGCCGCGAAATTCAGCCGGGTTACTTGGGGGCGGCTGCCCCACGCCTGAAAATGGCGGCCGAGTCTGTCACACTCTGCCGTCTCGCCGCGATGGATGTTGGCGAGCCATGGCGGTGCCGGTGAGTTTGGGTGCTTCGGAGCGGAATCGACGCTTGGCCAACCCGCAGTTGATGCGGGAAGTAGAGGTGGCCGTCCGGCGTCGCGTGCGCGGCGACGAGGCCAACGACGTGGTGCAGGCGACCTGGGCGGATGTGCTGCAGGCGATCGAAGTGCCCACGGATGCAGAGGAATTTCGCCGTTATGTGTTCGGGGTGGCGCGTCACAAGGTGTTCGACCACTTCCGGCGTCGAGCTCGCGAAGTGCCGAGCGAGGCGATGGACGAGCCGGAGCAAGCGCCTGAGCCGCTCTCCGCGCGGGACATTTTACGTTGGGCCGAGGGAAAGCTTCCCGACGCGGAGTCGAAGGACACGCTCGAGTGGATGTTGCGTGAGGGGGAAGGCGAAAAGCTCGAGCACATCGCGCGCGACGCCAACTTGCCTGCGCCGCGCGTGCGAAAACGTGTCTCGCGGCTACGGCGCTTTTTGCGTCAGCATTGGGCCGCGGAGTTGTTGTTGGGGGGCGCGCTGATCACGCTCGGCGTCTACGTTTACGTTTCGCGCTCGCGGGATGAGCACGTGATGCCGGATGAGCGCGCGATGCCGGAAGAGCGACGCGAGAAGACCCCGCTGGAGCTTGCCCGCGAGCTACGGCGCGGCGCGCTGGAACGCTGCCGTTTCGGCGACGCGCGTATGTGCCTGGAAGAGCTGGATCGAGCCAAGGCGCTCGATCTCGCTGGCGATGCCGCGCCCGATGTGGTCGCTGCGCGGCGCGCTGCCGCGGATCGTTTGGCGCCGGTGCCAGAGCCTTCGATGGCTCCTTCACCGGTGCCTACCAACACTTCCGAGACCAGCACACCGAAGACGGTTCCGACCTCGTCGACGCTCGAGTCGTCGCCGAAGCCAACGCCGCGCGTGCGCGTAACTCCGTTGCCGGTCCCCTCGACTTCGGCGCGCGCACGCACGCCTTCGAGCAAAGTGCCACGCGTTACTAGCGAAGCCCCTTTTCCCAGCGACTGGGGCACGGACCAGAAGTAGTCGACTCGAACGCGCGCGCGTCACACTCCGCCCGACTCGCACGATGAGTCGATGAAGCGCGCAGCACTGCGAAGCTCCTCACGATTGTCGTGAAGAGGCAGTGCGAGCTCGCGCTCGTCGCTCTCGGCTGAGCCGAGGAGGAGCTATGCATGCCGCAGTTGCGTGTACGCCCGTGGGGCGTCAGGGCGATCGTGTGTCTTGTGATCGGCTGTTTCTGCTCATTGGTGCGGATCGGAAGCGCTCGCGCAGAGTTGGAGCCGTTTTTACTCGCCGAAACCAGCACTGAACCGGGAGTCATCGTGTATCCGTCGCGTGCGTCGGGGACGCGTCGCATCACCGTCTTGCTGCACGGCATGTGCAGCGAACCCCAGAATGCTTGTAGCCATTTCGCGGAACGGGTGACGGAGCAAGAGCATTTGGTGTGCCCCCGCGCGCGACAGCGTTGCCAAGGCGGTGGCTCGATCTGGCCCCACACGCGTTTTGCAAGCGACATCGAAGCAGCGGTGCAACGTGCGCTCTCCGCGCTCGCAGCTCGCGTCGATGCAAACGCCCCCCGCACATTGATCGGCTACTCGCTCGGCGCATTTCGCGCCTTGGATCTCGCAGAAGCCGCCGATGGACGCTACCCGCGCGTCATGCTCATTGGCGCCAAGATTTATCCCAATGCACGCGAGCTGACTCGCAACGGCGTCGAACGGCTGCTCCTCGCAGCAGGTGATTGGGACATGATGAACGCCCACATGCAGCAACAGACGCGCTTGCTAGCTCGTCGGGGCTTCGCCGCGCGCTTTCTCGGCCTGGGACGAGCGGGCCACAATTTCACGCCGAGCTTCGCCAATTATCTGCCGAGTGCGCTCAGCTGGCTGCACGCCGAGCAAGCTGCGCCCTGAGCGCGCCGGCGGGACGCACGGCGTCGTTCGATGACGATCAGCGCGACGAACGCGAATAGCGCCGAAGCGTAGGTTAGCGGGCGCAGATACGGAGCCAATGCGGCCGCAGCGCCCGCACCCAGCCCAAGCCCAGAAAGGATGGCGGCCAAACACAAAGGGCACTTTGGAGCCAGCAACGCGAGAGCCGCGCTGCCAAGCGAACCCGCGGCGAGTGAACCTGAGGCCAAGCGCCTTCCTCGCTCAGGACCGGAGAACGCGTGCGTGCTGCTGATGGCTGGTTGGTTCATGGCGAGCTGATTTCCTTTCGACTCGGCGCTGCGCGGCGCCGATACGAAACGAATAACGCTGCGTCCGCGTACACGGGGAGTTACAACTCCGTCGTGATTCGATGAACCAACGCGCCGATCCGGTTTTGCGACACGCCGCCAATGCGGTCGCGGTGTTCGAGCCGTTGGCGGCGCTCGATGGCATCGCGTTGCGCAACGACGCACCCGCGCTGGCGCTGCGCGGCATTGCGCTGGCACAATTGGGCGAGTTCGAGAGCGCTCGCAAGCTTCTACGGCGCGCGGCGCGGGAGTTCGGTGAGACGCGACCGCTGGCGCAAGCGCGCTGCCTCGCGGCAAGCGCCGAAATTGCGCTGGCAAGCCGCGACGCGCGCTCGGCGCAACGTGAGCTCGAGCAAGCGGCGCGCATTTTGGAGAGCCACGGCGACAGCGCCAACGCCGCATTCAGTCGTCTTCAATTGGCGCGCCTATTTACTCTGCTCGGTCAGTCCCCAGCTGCAACTCGACTGCTGCTGCGCCTAGATCTGCGCAAAGCAGCCCCACGCGTGAAAGCGCTGGCGGAGCTCATTCGCGCCGAGATTGCGCTGCGTGAGCTCTACGCCGACAAAGCGCGCGCCGCGCTCGCTCGCGCGTATCGCCACGCCAAGCTCGCGCGCGTCGCTCCTCTCTTGAACGAGATTCGCGAAGCCGAACGCAAGCTCGAGTTACCCCTAGCTCGCGCCATTGCTCACGGTGAAGAACGTTCGCTGCGCATGCAGGAGGTCCAAGCGCTGCTGTGTGGCCCCGAACTGGTCATCGACGCGCGCGACAAGCGCCTGCTGGCTGGCGGTAAAAGCCTGGAGCTCGGCTCGCGGCCCGTTTTGTTCGCGCTGCTGCTTCAACTAGGGCTCGCGTTTCCAGCCAGCGCCACACGCCAAAGCCTGCTGCTGGAAGCATTTGGCATGCGTCGCAGCAGCGACTCGTTGCGAGCGCGCCTGCGTGTCGAGCTCGCCAGGCTGCGCAGGCTCCTGAGCCCGTTCGGCAACATCGAGGCGCTGAGAGCCGGTTTTCGCTTGGTGCCGAGCAAACAGCGCGAGGTGGTGGTACTGCTACCACCCGTTGTCGACGAGAGCAGTGCGTTGCTTGCGCTACTCGACGACGGCGAAGCCTGGGCTACGTCGAACCTTGCCGCGGCCCTGCGCAAAAGCCAGCGCAGCGTGCAGCGGATTTTGGCCGGCTTGGTCGCACGCGGCGTCGTGCGCGCTGTAGGCGAAGGTCGCGCGCGACGTTGGCTGCGCTCTCCTGCCAACGCTTTCGCGACACCTTTGTTGCTCGCGAGTACGCCCATCGAGGGCTAATCTGCTCTCGGTATGCAGAAAGAAGCCGCCGCCCCACAGAGCTCACCCGCCGAAATCGTGCGTGAATACGGCCCGTTCCCGAACGCCGGCGATGTTCACGGCGTCACATTCGACGGGGAAAATGTCTGGTTCGCGGCCGGCACCCATTTACAAGCCTTCGACCCGGTGAGCGGCCAAGCCACGGCTCGACTGGACGTGCCCGGGAGAGCAGGCAGCGCGTTCGACGGTCGGCACCTGTACCAAATCGTGGGCGGTCAGATCCACAAGCTGGAACTGAAGAGTGGCAAACTCGTAGCCAAGTTGCCGTTGCCGGTGCCCGCGGACGATTGCTCTGGCCTCACATGGGCCGAAGGCAAGCTGTGGCTGGGGCAATATCGCGCCCGCAAACTGCACCAAATCGATGCGAGCAGCGGCAAGCTGCTGCGTAGCCTAGAGGCAGCCCGTTTCGTGACCGGTGTTACCTGGCACGACGACGAGCTTTGGTATGGCACCTGGGAAGACGATGTGTGCGATCTACGCCGCGTGAACAGCGATTCCGGCGAAGTGCTCGAGCGACTGACGCTACCGGAGGGCATGAAGGTGTCCGGGCTCGAGTCCGATCGCCGCGACGGCTTCTATTGCGGCGGCGCGACCAGCGGCAAAGTGCGCGCGGTGCGGCGCGCAAAACGCTGAGAACAGCTCAACCAGTCGGCGGCACGCACGCTTTGTGAGTCTTGTCCCCGCTGACGAACGTGATGTTCGACGAGCAGTTCGATTCGAACTCGAGCGAGCGATAGCGGTTGCACTCGAACTTTTCTAGACAGATCAAAAAGCAGTAGTTCTTGCTGTCGTCGTGGGTGACACAGGCCGATCCTTGCGGGCAATCCGTGTCTACCTTGCAATCTGCCACCCCGCAGTACCCACCTTTGAACGGCAAGCAACGCTGGCCAGCCTCGGTGCAATCTGCATCGGATTTGCACTCAGAGCCGACGCCACGCTTCATGGCTTCGCTGCCCTCGTCGTCGTCACCTCCGCAAGCTGCAGCCAAAACTGCGAATAAGACCGAAAACAATCCAGTGCGAAAAAGAATGGCTTTGGACATGGCGTTGTCTTTAGTGGGGATGGGGACCGATTTTTATCGTTGGGCAGAGTTCGAGGTGTGGTTCGCGACGCCACCAGCTCCCACCCAATTGCGCTTTCTGAGCCGGTCACGGCATTTTCGTGACCGGCTATCCGCTCAGTCTACTGTTCATTGGCGCGGGCAGGCATCATCGGCGATGCAATCGTACGTGGCTAAATCCACCACTTCGCCATTTTTGACCTGCCAATGAGAGATGCGATTGCGCGCGCGACCGTAGGCGTCGAAATCGCACGGCCCTGAGGCTCCTTCGTAGTTGATGGCGCGCCCGGCTACGATGGCTTGCGCACCTTTCGCAAACTCGTCCGGACCAACGCGAATCACTTCACCGCCCGGCTCGTTCAGCTGCAACATTGCATCCCGGATCTGAGCGCCGGTGAGGAGTGATGGATCCGCCATGCCTTGCGCCGCCTTGACGGTGCCGAGGGCGAACAAGAACCCGGCGTCGTACACGTCGGAGTCCCATTGGCTCTGGCGCGCGATCTTCAGCACGTCACGGAAGCGAGCATCGAACATCTGACCGGAGACACCGTCGCTCGGAATGTAGGATGTACCTTCCTGACCCTCGAGCTTGTTCTCAGCAGAAAGCACGACTGTCTTTTCGCGCATGCTGTGCGTGTGCAAGAAAGGAATGTCGCTCGCGTACGCTTTGACTAGGGCCAGCGAGAACTGCGGGAAGGTGAACTCGATGATGACGTCGGGTTTGGCATCTTGCACGCCATCGGTCTGATCGTCGCTGAGGAGCTCGACCGCGGAAGCCCAGTCGTACTCGTTCAAATTCGCGTCGCGCGGGTGTTTGGTGCGCTCGTAGATTGCCGCTGGGCTCGCCGCGGTGACGACGTTCAGCATCGCATCTTGAAAGCCGGTGCCGAACGCGTCGTCGAGCGCGATCGTCGAAATCTTCACAACGCCGTCGCCGTTGAGATCGCCGGGTTCATTCCCCGCCGGAGTCGAGTCGACCAGAATGTTCCAGAGCACGCGGCTCTGCGGCACGCTCGACATGGCGAGCCCGAAGATCCACTTCTGTGTGTTGCGATTGGCACCTTGCACGGCCGGATCCATATGCGTGGCGTTTGGATTGTGAAGGGCCGGCGAGCTGCAAGCGACGCACGCGATGGGAACATTGAGGTCGTTACTGGGGTCGTCGTCGTACGCGAGCTTCCCGAGCGCAACCGTATCCGACGAGGTGCCGTTGATGACGATCTTCGCGCCGTTCGTTTTCACCATCTCCTGCGCGCGCGCGACAGTGATGGCTGGATCGTTCTTGGTATCTGCAACCGGAACGACGTCGAATTTCACGCGCACACCGCCTGGGAAACCCGCCTTTTCCAGGCCTTCACTGGCGTCGTCAGCCGCCAACAAAAGCGCGTCGTTCCAAGTCGTGACTGCCGAAACACCCGTCTTGGAGAAGGCTGCAGACAGCCAGATCGTGGTAGCGGACGAACCCTTGTCGTCCGACGACGAGCAACCCAAAAGCGCAAACGAAACCAGACTCGAAATACACAAGTTTCTGATCATGTTCGATTCCCACATCCTCAATCGATGGAGTTCAGCACAGCTGAGTCTCCAAACATAAAACAGTTTGGATGGAGAGATCGAATTACATTGTCTGGCGGATTTGGAACAAGAGCGACGTGGCAGGCTGTGGGATATCGACACCGGAGAAGCCGGGCTCCAAATAGTCCTCAGCGAATACGTTGCGTACGGAAGTCAGGAAGCGAGTGCCGAGCTCCCGGCCCAAGAGCGGTAGCGCACCGGTGGAGAGAGTGAGATCCAAGGTGTGATACGCCGGGAGTGAGTACGGCTGCGAGGCGTTTTGGTAGTAGTTCTCCTGTGAGGCGCCACGCTGACCAGACCAAAACAGCTCGGCGTTCACGAACAGACGCGCACGCAAGAGCTCCACGTCGAAACCCGCATAGCCGAACCAACGTGGGTACATGGAAGGCGAACCGCTGAAGCTCGCGATGCCACGCAAGTCGCGAGGCAACTCGTGCGCTAGTTGTCGTGAAGCGCTGATCGCCGCGTACGGATGCACGCGGCCGAACTGAGCGTGCACGATGAGCTCGCCGCCCGCCGTCGAAACCTGCCCGCCGTTCTTGGCGAAGATCAGCTGGCCTGCCTGATTGAAGCGAATCGCGTCGTTCAGGTCTTGGTAAAAAACGCTGGCTTCAACCGACAAAAACTCAGAAATTTGCGTGCTTGCCACGAGCTCGGCAGAGGTCACCACCTGCGGCCGCAATGGGAACGGATTCGAGAGCCGCTCGGTACCTTGCAAGTTCTGCTGGTTGCCGAAACCGCCGTGCGCAAACAGCAGCGTACCCGATGGCGTCTGAAATGCGCGCCCGCCAATCAGACGAGCAGTCAGGCGTGGACCGAAGCGATAGGCCACGGCGCCGCGAAAGCTGGCTTCGACGGGATAGCTGAGCGGCCCGAATTCGATGGCGTCGATGCGCCCAGCGGCAGTCAAACGCAAGTCTGGCAAGCTTGCGATGGGAGCGCTGTGGAGCTGCAGGTAGCCGCCGATCTGCCGGTAGTTGTAGTCACGCGCGTTGCCGGCGGTGATCAGATCCGTTTGCTGGAAAGAGCTGCGCTGGGCGTCCTTGTCGTAGAACGTTTGCGTGTAATAGAGCACCCCTTCGTTGGCGAGCTCGATGTCGCCGCCTAGATCGGCTTGCAGCAGGTGCCCGAAGTCGTAACTGGCTTCGAGCTTGGCGTTGAGCGCGGTGTAATGGAATCGCGGCCGGTAGCTCGACGTCGGGTTGCGCGTCAAAAATAGCTGGTAGTCGTGCGTCGGTGAGCCATGCGAAACGCCCGCGTAGCCGCGCAACGTCAAGCTTTGCAACTTGCGTTGCCAGTGCAGCACGCCGTACTGATTGCGCACGTTGACGCGCGAGCGGTGCGTCACCAGTGAGTTCAAGTAGAACTCGGTCTTCGCGTCGAGCTCCTGATACGAGCCCTCCAACCTGAAGTCGCCGAGCTTATCGTGGTGGTAGTCGAGCCGCCCGAAGGCACTCACCGGCAGGCTCAAGTCGCGCGCGCTGGGCTCCTGCAGCGCGGCGCTAGTGAGCTCCTGGTAGCGATACGAAGGGCGCGACTGAGCGCCCGATCGATCGGTGCGATCGGTGCTGACGGCGAGCAACAGTTGTGTATCGATGCCTCCGTAACTCGCCACCGCGGAGGTACCGACACCGGAGTTGCCGTTGACCACCGTGTAGCGCTGCGCCACCTCGACTTCGCGATTCTCTGGCTCGCGCGTGATCACGTTGACGGTGGCTAGGAACGCATTGGCGCCGTACAACGCCGAGAGCGGGCCCTTGGCAACTTCGACCCGCTCGATGGCCTCGACTGGAATGAACTCGGAGCCGAGGAACGCTTCCAAATCCGGACGAAAGCTGACCGGAAAGCCGTCGACCATGATCTTGACGATGCGCGTACCGCCGCGATAGCCGCCAGTTACCTCGCGTACACCAACCGAGTAATTGACGTAGTCGTACGTCAGATAGAGCCCCGGGACGCGGCGCAGGATTTCGCCCAGCGAGCGGTAGCCATGCCGTTCGATTTGTTCGCGGGTGACGATGAATACGTTCGCCGACGCCAGCGAACGTTCCTCGGACTTACCGGACGCCGTGACCACCGGCAAGTCGAGCAGGCGCTCCAAAGAAAGCTCTGAAGCGCCACGCGCGTCCAGCACCTGCGAAACGAGATCGTCCTCCTTGGTGGTTGGCGTGTCGGCAGGCTTGCCGTCTGCCGCACGCACCGTGGGCGCGAGCGAAGCCAGCAAGCAGCAGGTCATGAGCGCGTCGAACCAGCGTTGCAAAGAACCCATCGCGACTAACCGACTCCCTGCTGCGACGCCTGCGCCAGCTCTTGCTCGAGCAGCGCGGCAACGGTTTGGTACTGGCGTTCCAACTGTTTTAGCGGTGCTTCGCCAGCGCTCAGCGCGCCGCTCTCCGCCGCGCGTTGTAGAGCCTCGGCGCTCTCGCTCATACGCTCGGCGGCCAAAGCCAAGGCGCTTCCCTTGATGCGATGCGCGAGGGCTCGCACCTGCCCGGCGTCTGCCGCTTCGAAGGCGCTGCGCAACGAGCTCAGCTGCTCTGGCATACGCTCCAGAAAAAGTCGAATCAGCTTGTGCGAGCGCTTGGCGCCGGGATCCAAGTCGCGTTCGCTGCGCTGAGGCGCGCCGCTCCTCCGCGCGTAGCGTTGCAGCAGCTTCTCGAGCGAGCTCGGCCGGAACGGCTTGGACAAGAAGTCGTCCATACCAGCCCCCAGCACACGCTCGCGTTCGCCGACCAGCGCGTGTGCGGTCAGCGCGATGATCGGAGTTCGCTCGCGTGATTCACGGCGCTCGAGCTCACGAATCGCACGCGTTGCTTCATAGCCGTCCATCACGGGCATCTGGCAGTCCATGAGCACGCATAGGTACTCGCGCGTCGAGACCTTCTGCAGCGCCTCGGCTCCGTTCTCGGCTTCCTCCGTGGAGTAGCCGTATTGACTCAGCTCCTCCACCGCCACGAATCGGTTCACGTCGTTGTCGTCTACGACCAAAATAGGCCTGCGTGTGGAAATCTGGTTACGATCCGGTGCGTCCGCGCGCAGCAAGCCGCGTTCGCTGCCCGCGCCCAGTGTACCGTTCAAGGCAGCCAGCAGGTCCCTATAACGGAGGGGCTTGTTCAGCTGTGCGAGCGGCGGATAGGCGAGTGTCTCGCCTGCCGCGTCGCTACCGAAGGGTGTCACCAGCACGTACGAAGGCTTGCCAGCCAGCGCCAACGCCGCAACGAGCTCGCGTAGGTCCTCGTCCCGCGGCTTGGCGCTGAGGATCAACGCCGTAATCGGAGCGCGACTCTGAATGGCAGCTCGCAGTGCGGGAACTACTTCCGCCGCTGAATCGACGCTCGTGCATCGCATCTGCCAGGCGGCGAGCTGCTCCTCGATGGCTTCGCGCCAATGTTGGCTGGGCTCCAGCACGAGCACGTTGCGAGCCACCGGGCTGGGCGGCTTCTCGCGGCGCTCCGTGATCTCGGCGGGCAGCTGAAAGCGGGCGCTGAACGTAAACGTGCTGCCTTGCCCGGCTTGGCTCTCCACTGCAATCTCGCCCCCCATCATGTGCGCGAGGCGCTGCGAAATCGCGAGACCAAGCCCTGTTCCGCCGTGACGCCGCAACATCGAGCCATCCACCTGGCTGAATGCTTTGTATAGCTTCGGCAGATCATCCGCCTCGATGCCGATGCCCGTATCGCGCACGGCCACGCTGAGCACAATCGAATCCGCGTCCCACTGCTGCAGGCGCGCGTGCACGTAGACCTCGCCGTGGTCGGTGAACTTGATGGCGTTGCCGACCAAGTTGTTCAGCACCTGACGAAAACGATCGGCGTCACCCACCACAGTCTCTGGAAGGTCTGGTGCCGTGCGCAAAACGAGATCGAGACCCTTATCGTGCGCGCGGCTAGCCAAGAGCTCCGTAACCTCTTGCAACACCAGGCTCGGCTCGAACGGCTGCGACTGCAGCGTGTACTTTCCGGCTTCCATCTTGGAGAAGTCCAAGATGTCGTTGATGATCGTGAGCAACGCGTTCGCGGAGGTATCGATGGTGTCGACGTACCGCCGCAGCTTGGCATTCAACGGCATCGCGCGGATCAGCCGCAGCATGCCGAGCACGCCGTTCATGGGTGTGCGGATCTCGTGGCTCGTGTTCGCCAAGAATTCGCTCTTCATGCGATCGGCTGCGAGTGCGCGCTCGGTCGTCGCCTCGAGCTTCTTCATCGCCTCCTCGTTGGCCTCGAGCATTTGATTGAAGGCCGAAGCGAGCAGCTCGATCTCATCACCGCTGCGAATGGCGACGCGAAGATGGCGGTTTCCGGCGGCGATCTCGTTGGCGGCAGTTGTGAGGCCGGCCAGCGGCTCTGTGACACGCTTGGCCGAGCGCAGTACCGAGGCGATCCCTACGACCAAGCTCACGAGACCCACTGCGCCAGCGCCGAGCAAACCTTGAGTCAACGCCTTGCGCGATCGCTCGGCAGCTGCAGCCACAGTGCGCTGCGTGCGCTTATTGCTGAAGCCATAAACGATCAAACCCAAGTGTTGGCCGTCGCTGCTAATCACTGGCGCCGAGAACTCGTGAATGTCCTCCCCGAACAACCGAAGACGTCGATCCGAGAGGCGGTCGACCGGTCGTCCCGGTGCCACGACCACCTCCTGAACTTCGGCTTCGCCCGCTGGCTCCTCTACGTTCGGATGCCTAGGTGACACAAACGCCCACGGCTTCTCGTCCGGCGCGGCAACGAAGAAGCCGTAGGTGACGTCCGGATCCTGATGTACGGCGTTCGAAACGAGTTCCCGCACATCACTGAAGACGTTATCGGAAACCAGGCCCTTCAATGCAAGTGCGTGACTGGCAACGAGCGTTGATGCTTTGCCGGAAATCGCGCTTTCGATATGATTCTTAATGTCGTCGAGGCGCTCACCTTCCACGACATAACTGACCCAAGCTACTGCCGAGAGCGACACGATGCCCGTGAGCAGCATAGTAGTCACCACGATTTGAAGGAGCCTTGCCCTAAGTGTCCTTCCCTTGCGCATCGCAGGTCTCGGTTCTTACTGTATCCGTGACAGGCTAGCTTCTGCTACCTGATTGGCTCAAGGTGGAAGAAGAATGGTTGCGCGTGTCCTACTGATCGACGACGACGATATTGCTCGCGAGTTCCTGGCCGGCTTACTGCGCGACGCTGGCCACGAAGTATTCGAGCTGCCATCGCCGATCGGTGCGACCCGCACGATTCTCAGCGAGAGGATCGAAGCGGTGGTGCTCGACGTGTTCATGCCGGATATGGACGGTGACAAGTCGGCCAAGATGCTACGCGAGAATAGCCGACTCGCCGACCTTGCGATCGTTTTGATTTCGAGCTCCAATATCGACCTGCTGCAGGAGATCGCTGCGCGCGTGAAAGCAGATGCCGTCGTGTGCAAGGCAGATGCCAGAACCACATTGGTGTCTACGGTACGCGCGGCGCTGCGCGCTCGAAGCAAAACCAAGGCCGTGTGAGTATACGTAACGACGTGTTGCGTGCTTAGGATTTCCCGTAGTTCCTGCCTAAAAGGCCTCCTCGCCGTCGCATTCGGAGTATCGAGTGCGAGGGCGCTAGCCCAGGAGCGCCCTCGGCTCGTGGTGTACGTACAAACCAGTACGCGAGCTCGCACGATTGAGGCGAGTTTGGAGCGTCAGATGCCACTGGTAGACGTCATCGTCTGCAGTCGTCACCGCGACTTCGTGCGCGAGGTCGAGCGCGGCTTCGATGCGGCGCTCGCGCTCCAGGTCGTGCTCGAGGCCCAGGGTTTACCAGTGGACGTGAAGGGTTACCGTGGCGGATCCGACACTGAGCCTTACGTGCTGCTCAGCGTCGGTAGCAGCCCAGACAAATCTCAGTTCTCGAAGCTGGTGGTAGGAGCCGTCGATCTGCTAGGTCGTGAACGCACCGGCAGGTTGATCGCTACGTTGCTCGGTTTGTCCACGCCGCCGGACCTCAAGTACGTCACCAAATCGGAAGACCTGTTGCCTTTGCTTCAGTTCGGATCCGCCAATGCCGTAGTGCTGTCGGAGCAAGAAGCCCAGCACCTGAAGGCGCTCAGCAAGCTGGATCTCCGCGTTTTGCCGCTCGCAACGCGCCTGGGCCTGCCAGCCTTGTCGTTGCGTAGCGAGGCGGGGCGCCGCATCGTGCGCACGGCTGTCGAAGGGCTCGACGCCGACACCAAACGCCGGCTGGGGGTGGACACATGGCGCTGAACTCGCTGCTCCGCGACGGGCTGCGCGTCCTGCTGCTGAGCGTGTTCACGCTCTTCGCGTGCGCTCCGTCGAGCGTCAGCAACGCCCCCACCTCGCGAGTCGTGGTGAAGGATGCACCTCGGCGCGCCGGCGTGGACGCCGTGCTCGTATTCTTGCCAGAGTCGCCCCACACACGTGAGGCATGGGGGACGCTCAAGGACGAGCTGGCCAACGATTTCGACGTCCTCACGCGAGTAGTGGGCGAGGACTCGGACGAGAGCTTCGTCCGCCGTGAGATCGAAGCGACCAAGCCGCGCGGCGTCGTGCTGATGGGCAACTTGGCGATGAACCTGTACCTGGAGTATCAGCGCAGGCACCCAGGTCAGAGCTTCCCGCCAGCGCTGGTGGTGATGGCCTCCTTCTTCGAACAGCAGCGCGGCTTGTTCAAGAATACGACCGGAATTTCCTACGAAATCCCCGGGATCACGACCTTCGTGAGCTTGCGTTCGTTCGTCTACCAACCGGTTCGTCGTGTTGGCGTCATTCACCGCCCGCTGTTTTCGAACTACGTCGAACGGCAGTCACGCCTAGCTTCGGTGGAACAGGTTCAAATCGTGCGCGCCGAAGTTGGCAGCGCCCCCGGACCTTACGAAATTCGTCGCGCCATCGATCGCTTGATTAACCGTGACAAGGTCGACGCGATCTGGGTTCTGAACGACAACGTATTGCTCGAACCCGAACTCATCGCCAAGGGCTGGCTCACGATGCTGCACAAGAACCCGGTGCTCGTCGTCGTCGGCGTCGGCAGCTTGGTCGACCAACGCCTGCACTTCGGCTCTTTTGCCATGCTGCCCGATCATGCAGCTCTCGGCGTACAGACCGCCAACCTGATATTCAAGCTGGCAGAGCAGGGCTGGAATGCCGAGAAGGAGCCGGTCGAGCTCCCGCTCTCGATTCAAACCGTCGTGGACCTTGCCTGGACGCGCGAACATTTCCAGGTCCGCGAAGAGGCGCTCGAGCGCATCGACCGCATCGTGCAGTGATCGCGCTTCGAGCGCCTCGCCACGCGCGGAACGCTACTGAGCGAGCACCTCGTCCCAGGTCGTGACCGGCCACGACGTGGCGAACAGCTGATCCACTGCGGGCTTCGCCTTTTGCCGAATGGCGTCGGCATCGGGCACACCCACGGCCATGCCAGCGTCCGCCAGCGTGATCAAGAGCGACGACTCATTGTCGACCATCTTCTGCGTGGCAAACGCCGTGGCCTTGCGCATGGCACACGCCATCCGCCATTGATACGCGCGCGGCAGCCGCTCAAATGAGGTCTTGTTCACGAACATCCAGCCGACACCAACCAGGTGATTGGTGAGGGTGAGATCACTCTGCACTTCGTACAGTTTCAGCGACGAAATCTGAGACAGATCCCCTTCCGATGCCTCCACGGTTCCATCCGCGAGCCTGGCGTAGAGATCACCGAGAGCCACCACCGTCGGAACGGTTTCGAGCGCCTTCCACACGGCAACCCACGTCGGCACATTGGGCAAACGTAGCTTGAGCCCGACCAAATCTGCGGGACCCAGGATCGGCTTGTTCGAGGTCATTTGACGGAAGCCGCGATACACCGTGCCGAGCGAAAGCATGTTGCCGTTGGCTTCGATCAAGTCCCGCGCTTCATCGCCGAGTGACCCTGCCCAGACCCGTTGAAAATGCGCATAGTCACGAATGACGTAGGGCCCGTTGAAGAAGAAGTACTGCGGCGCGAAGACCTGGAGCGGCGGGCCACCCGTTGCTTGAATGTCCCAAATTCCTTGAGAGGTTTGGATATTGACGTTATCTTCGGTATCCGCCTGAGTGGTGATCTGAATCTCGATTCTGCCGTACGTTTCCGCTTCGATTAGCTCTTTGAATTTCTGCGCAGCGTCGACCAAGATGTGCCCCGGCGCGAACGTCGTGCCGAGTTTGAATACGTACTTGGGCGGAGCTGCATGGGCGATCTCCGGTTTCGAAAGCAAGCCGGCTCCTCCGGCGGCGAGCAGACCGAGCAGCGTCCTTCGCGTAACATTCATTGGGTTTCCTCCTGGGCCAAGCTGGCCAAACACTCCCAACCAAGATGGATACTGATCCCTCTCCAGCGAGCCAAGCGATTTCCGACACACGGAGTTCGGCAAGAGGCACGCGCAAGCATCTTTACATTGAGGCATTTAGGCAATCGAACGCCGCGCTCGCGTTTCAGCGGGTCGGCAAATGCGATGCCAGCGACACTTGCAATGTGGCTGACACGATGGACGTCGAATCCTCACGTGTCGCAGAAGACGCGCGGCTGTGCGCGCGGTTCACTTCGCGAGCGGCGTGCTCGCTCGCCCAGCCTTCGCCCATTTCACGAGCGTCACCGTGGTGCCCTCGAATGGTGTCGACTGCACATCGACTTCGTCCGCGAGCGCACGGGCGCTCTCCAACTCAGGGCTGACTTTCGGAGCGGCTCCGCGTGGGCTCCGCTCGAGCTGCGTGTTAGCCCCGTCGTCTTTGGCTATCGCGATCAAGCCGACGCGATCATCTTCCAGCGCCGTTCCGAGCAGGATTTCGCCGCGGCGCGTGTGGGCGATCACGTTGCGCGCCAGTGCGGAGACCGCGGTCGCGAAGTCTTCTACCGCTTGAGTCGTGAGCGCACTGCCTTCTGCGAGCTCACGAACCCTACGCCGAGCCACAGCGACGTCGCCATCGCCGTGCAAGGGCAGAACATACGCAATGCAGGTCACACATCCTCCTCGCCCCCCTGAATTAACGCATTTGGTCCCAGACGGCCAGGTCCGGCGCGCCGCACCGCATGCGGCGGAGTCCGGGCTGTCGTACTGCGCCCGCTGTATTCTGAAATGCACCACTTGGCGCAAGATCTGCTCAGTTTTGGCGCCAATTTAGCCGCGGTCGTATTCACTCTGTATACTGAATCGTCCGCGGAAGGGTTGAACGGGGTCCGTCGCTGCCTCAGACTGTTTGGCGATGGCAGCCCGACGCGCGCCCAAGGCAAACAAGGATGTCGGAGTCAGTGTTTACGACTTCCTCGATTTCCGCGCGTACCTGCGAGCGTACTACGCGGCTGCCAAGCGCGCGCGTCCCAGCTTTTCATTTCGGCTCTTCTCCAAGCTGGCTGGTCTCAAGTCGCCCAACTTTCTAAAGCTGGTGATGGATGGCGAGCGCAACTTGGGAGCCGACTCGATTGCGCGCTTCGCCGGCGCGCTGGGTCTCGCAGCACGCGAAGCAGAGTTTTTCGCTGACCTGGTGGCGTTCGGGCAAGCGGAGGATATGGCCGAGAAGAATCGTGCGTTCGAGCGCATCGCGGCTTCGCGGCGCTTTCGGCAAGCGCGGCGCATCGACGGCGAACTCTTCGCGTACTTGTCGCACTGGTACAACCCAGCCGTGCGCGAGCTCGCCGCGCGCCAAGATTTTCAAGAGGACCCGCGCTGGATTGCGGCGCAGCTATTGCCGCGCATCACACCGGTCGAAGCTGCGGAGGCCATGAAGCTGTTGCTCTCGCTCGGCCTCTTGGTGCGCGATCCGGCAAGCGGGCGCGTCGTGCGCGGGGAACCAACCTTGACCACCGAGCATGAGGTGCGCTCGCTCGGCGCAGCTGCTTTCCATCGCCAAATGTTGGAACGAGCCGGGCAAGCCATCGAGTTGGTTCCACGTGAGCAACGCGATTTCTGCGCGCTCACCGTGTGCGTGAGCCCAGAAACCGCGGCCATCGTGAAGCAGCGTATTCACGAGTTTCGCGAGGCCCTCACCCAGCTGTGCGACTCCGATTCGCGAGGAAAAGTGGTGTATCAACTCAATGTGCAATGGTTCCCAATGTCTGCGTCGAGCGAAGGGGGCAAATCGTGAACGCGCGAGTGTGGCTATGGCTCGCGGCTCTGGTGTGGGCGTGTGGACCATCGAGCTCCACTGGCGTGGGCAACCCCAAAGCGAGTTTCTCACTGGTCACCGTCAACGACGACGTGGATGACGATGTCGCAGCCGGGGGTGCAGAAGCGACCGGCGGCGCGACTTCAACTGAAGCCGGAGCCACAAATGGTGGCAGTGCTGGTGAGGCGGCAGCGGCGGGAAGCTCTGGCAGCGACGACGACGTTCCGCTCGCGCGCGGTCAGGTCTTACATGCCGTGCTCGTGCTTGAACGGCTTCACTTCCTTCCTTGCGACACCAGTCAGCGCATGCAGGTCGTGCGCGGGCCGTTCACGGTAACTCTGCACGAGCCACCCTTCATGCGCGACATTCCGCCAATTCCAGATGTAGAAGGTGGATATTGTGGGATCGACGCGCCGCTCGGCCCTGCGCGGCAACCGCCCGCGTTGGTCGGGCGCTCGCTCTACTTCGACGGTGTCCGCGCGGACGGCACGCGCTTCTTGGTGTACGCGAACATGCAAGCGATACTTCGGCTGCGCGCCGCCCCTGGCACCAGCTGGAGCGCCGAGCGCACGCCGCATCTGCTGTGGGCGTTCCGGCCTCGCCGCTGGCTCACCCGCGCAGAGCTCGACATGGCGGAAAGTGAGCTACTGGATGGAGCGCGCGCCATCGTGATCGATGTCGACCGGCATCCGTTGCTCTACGCACGGATTCGCATGCGCTTGGCTGGGCGCAGCACGCTCTACGCGGATTCGAACGACAACAGCGTGATCGACAGCGACGAACGCGAACAAGTGCTCGGCGCAGGCGTCGAAGACGCCGACTAACACACCTTCATCACTCGAACGTCACTCCAACTCACGCTCGTTCAGCGCGTGAGACTGCGGAGCTCTGCGCTGCCTGCGGCTCGAGCTCCATCCTCGAACCTTCGTACCGCATCGAAAGGAACAGAACCATGAATATCCGTCGCTTTCACACGTATCCGCTCGTACTTTGCACGTTGCTCCTCGGCGCGTGCGGCTCTCAATCCAACACCAACTCGGATTCGGACGCAGTGCCGGAACACGCCGCGTTTCAGCTGAGCCTCACCGATGATGTCGACAGCGAGGCAACTGCCAGCGACGCCGATGCCATCGATCCTGCAGCTGCCGAGGTCACGAGCGCGCTCGACGCTGTCTCGCAAGCAGTGAATGCTGACGTGGCCGCCGAGCTCGTCAATTGCCGCGGCGCGGTGCGCGACTTGAACCAGGCGCTGCGCAGCTTCATGGAGCCAATCGTCGCGTTGGTGCGCGACAACGAGCCCACGTCGACTTTCGGTCGCGTGAAAGTGTGGGGACCGCTCACGCGCGGCCACACGGAGTTTCGTTTCACGCTACGCCACGGCACGTTGCGCCACTATGGCTGGCTACTCGAAGCACGTGTGGCCGGAAGTGACGACGCTTTCACGACCGTAGCCGCCGGCGGCATCACACTCGGTTTCGCTCCGCGCCGTGGCCGCGGCAGCATCGGTATCGATCTGGATGCGCTCGGAAGCGTCGATCCTACGCTGGTGGCGCGTGGCGCGCTGTTTGCGCGTTTCGCTCATGGAGCCGCGGGCGATATCGTGGGCTATCGTTTGCGCGACTTCACGGCGCGCGCGCTGGCAACACCTGTAAACGCTCTCGTGCAAGGCGTGCACTTGAAGGGCGGAAGCAACCGCGTGCGCCTGGCATTCTATGGGAACCTACCGGAGACAGCGACGGCTGCGCCCGAGCTCGTACTCGCACGTGTACGCCACCAGCGAGGTGAAGGCGGGCGCGCCGATCTGCGCTTGAGCGGCGGCGACATTCCAGCGAGCAACGTTTGGGTCGTGAGCGAATGCTGGAGCGCCGGGCTGGCGTCGACGTTCCGCATCGTGCGCGACTGCCCCGGAGACGGTGTGGGCGGCCAACGCTGTGAGGTAGTCGCGAGCACTGGCGATCCGAGCGCTTGCTCCGCGCGGTTTTCGCAAGCGGAGCTTGCACCAGGCGATGCCGAGGCGCCGATGCCGGACGCGGAAAGTCCGGAAGGCGATGTCACACCACCCGATACGATGCCGAGCGGCGAACCGCCGACGGATGGCTGAGAGCGAGCGTCGCAAGGACGCCTCAGTTTGTCAGGCAGGCGCGGACAGAATTCATTGCTGTCCGCGCGCTGCTCGCATTTTGACGGCCATCAAGATGCGGCACCAGCCTTGCAATCACCGAGGTTTATTCACTCGGAGATTAGCAAATGGCTTGGTCTTGCGGCTACATGCGTCAGTTGCTGCTCGCGCTCGCAGCCTGCGCGGCGTTCGGTTGTCGTGCTTCGTATGTAGACCGCGGTGCCGCGCTGTACGCGAGTCACGACTACGTGGAAGCCGACGAACTATTCGAGCACAACGAGCCGCGTTTGGCCAACGCGAGCGGCGCCGAGCGCGCGCGGTATGGGCTGTATCGCGGCATGACGCTGCTTTCGCTCGGCGATTCGAAGCGCGCACGTTACTGGCTCGACTACGCGACACGCTGGACTCAGCGCGATCCCGACGCGCTCAGCGCCGACGAACGCGCCACGCTGAATCGTGCGCTCGAAACACACGCCAGCTTCGAGGCAAAAGTCGCCACACCGCAGCGCGCGGCAGAGCCGTCGGAGGCAGCGATCACGGCAGCCGCGCAATGATCTTCCAATCCTGAAAAGCGGCGCGCCTGAGAAGCGGCGGGATCGCCAGCGCGGAGGGCGCCGCGCCGCGGCATGATACAAGTCCTTGCAGTAGTGCGTTGGGCGGTCACACTGCGAAGGCTGCATGATCCAAAAGAGTGCTGTCTCGGGGTTCGCGCCCGCGCGCGCAATGTGTGCCTGCCTACTACTCGCCTTGCCCGCCTGCGGAGAGCGTCCGCTCGAGCCGCGCGAACCAACTCCAGGGCGCGTGCACTTCACAGTCGCAACGTTCAATGTCGAAGACGGCAAGGAAACAGACGCGAGCACGGTGGAGGCGATCGGCGCAACCAAAGCCGATCTGATTTGCTTGCAGGAGACCGGCCCGGGCTGGGTCGAAGTGATCAAGCAACGCTACGCAACGGAGTACCCGCACATGCTGTTCGTGCCGGGTGGCACCGGTGCGCTCGCGGTGCTGTCGAAGCGCCGCCTGGTGAGTCGTGAGGTGTACCCGGGTGAGGCCGGTGGGCACCCGAGCTGGTCACTGTTTGCGGAGACCGAAGCCGGCTGGTTCAGCCTTCTGAACGTGCATCTGCGCTCGCTCTACGCCGCGAAAAAGGGCCTGATCAGCGACTATCTGACTTGGGGCTCCGACCACGTGACGCAGCTCGAGTCGGTCGTGACGAGCAGTGGAAAAGAAGAAGTCGTGAGTTCGCTGCCGCGCATGGTGCTGGGTGACTTCAACGAAGACGAGAACGGCGACGCCGTGGACTACATGGCGCGCCTGGGCTTGACCGACGCTCTGCCGTTGTTTCGTCCAGGCCAATACACGTGGCGGCACGCGTCGCTCGCGGGGCAGTTCAACGAAGCTCTCGATCACGTGCTGTTCGACAACTGGGTCGAGCCGTTGAACGCCTACGTCATCAACCAAGGCAACTCGGATCACATCCCAGTGGTTGCGCACTTCGAGGTGAGCAAGCCCTGGCCAGCCTTCGATCCTACGGCGCCCTGAGTCGTTAGAAATCGTAAGCGACGCCAGCTGCCAAGTGCAGGCGGCGATTGTAGTACATGAACTCCTGCCAGCTGAGCTGCGCTTCTGCGCGCAAGGCGAAGCCGTGCGTCAGATCGACGCTGATTCCCACTGGCACGCCGCCGGTCCAACGCGAACCGAAGCTGCCAACGCGCGGCGCTGCATACACGAAGTTTCGTTCAAAGACTCGCACGCTCACCGGAACTGCAGCCGCGACCCACGCGTAACCAAACTCGAGCTCCGGACCCAGCGTGACGCGATACGTGCGCAACGCATTCCAGCGTGTTGCAGCGCCGGCCGCTGCGGCAGAGGTGTCGAAGGCCACGATGCCCGAAAGCGATAACCAGCGCCGAACGTCGGCGCTAAACCAAGCTTGACCGGTGTAGCGCGCCGACTCGTCCACGTAAGGGCGCGAACTCAAACGCGCCACGCCGGCGCCGACCTCGAAGCGCTGGTCCGGCTCGAGCACGCCGGGCGGGCGCATCATGGCCACGGGCGCGCAGCCGACGCTTGTGGCTGCAATGCCGAGAGTTGCCAAACGGGGTAGCGACATCACTCGACTCACAACCTAAATCCCAAAGAGAAGGTCATGCGCTGTTCACTTCGCTGCGCTGAGAACGGCGGCATGCGATTGATGTGCCGATTTGCGTTGTAGTCGACCCGAAGTTCGATGGGTAGCGGCGGGGGCGCGTAAGCCCGCAGCCAAACGTCGGTTTCCGAAATGTCGTCGGTTGCCGTCACGTCGTGAGCGATATCGCTCTGGAAGCGATCGGCGCCTTGAATCGAAAAGTATCGCCCGTAGCCGCGCCGAGCCCCGAGCTCCAGTCCCGAAAGCTCGAGCGAGAGCGCCACACGCGCCGAGCCACCGTGAACGAACTGATAACCTTGTTCCTTCAGCACCGACTTGGTCTCGTCGGGCGGATAAACACGCTTGTATTGCGGATAGGCAAGCGCGTAAGCGGCACCAAAATCGTAGTGAATGTCGCTGTCGAGTCGCAGTAACGCCTTGCCCAGGGCAAGCCAGAGCTTCGTGTGAGGACCAACCAAATCGACGAATGCCCACTGATCGATGCTGCCCGCCGGCTGCGAGTCGTGATAGCGGTAGCCCATGCTGGCGCCGACCATCGCGGCGTGGCCGTGCAAGCCGCGGCCGTCAGTCTCGAAATCCTGCACGTAGTAGCCTGCCAACGTCGTCTGAAAGGCCGCGTCCGCCTCCAGATCACGCATGCCGTAACTGTAGCGGAGGCGCGCCTCATTGAAGTTCGCTTGCGTGAAAGCCGTGGCGAAGTGACCCGGCCGCAGGACGCCAGGCAGCGAGATGAGCTCGCCCTCGGCCGCGAAGCGCTCGAACACCACAGACTCGCCGCCGGACGACGTGAGGCCCACGCCGAACGCGAGGTGAAAACGATGCCAAAAGGCCGAGCTGAAGCCGAGCTCATCCTTCGGCATGCGTTGGCGGCTGCGCAACCCTTCTGGATCGCCATGGAGCTTGCCCGGCAGACCCAAGCTGTATTCCGCAATGTAGTCCCCTGTCGAGTGCGAGCCGTGAGTACTGTTCAAGTACTGCGATAGCTGAAACACGAACTCACCGGCGGGCACACCGGCTGCTGGAGTGAAAACTAGGTCGTTGTAACTGACCTTCTCCAACCATTCGAGCACGAATTCGAAGAACGCTGAGCTTGCCGTGGAGTAAGCAGCCGCAGCCAACGGCGACAGGTCACATTCTCGAGCGAGGCCATAATATGCGCCGCCCGCGACGGGATGAAGCACGTGGTTGGTTTTGAATTTGTTATTGTCGAACGCAGCCTCGAGATACTGAAGGCGCGTAGTCGCGCTCGGGAAATCCCAGTCCATACGGTTCAGGCTCGGGCGAATCCAGTAGTACGCGGTGCCTGCGCCCAACACGCTGAGCATCTCGAGGGCAGCCAGAAAGTAGCGCGGCTTTCTCACGTCGGATGAAAACCAGGCGTGATGTACGGCATCGAAGTTGCTCGGCTTCTCATCCAAGTCGATGAAGCATTGTTGGCAGCGCGTCTCGAGCGAAACGGTGGGCGAGGGTTCGGCGTGCAGCTCGGTAACCGTCAAGGTCGCCACGGCGGCGAGCCCAATCGCGGCACTTCTCGCGGCGCCGAGCGCGAACCTAGGTTTGCGCTGAAAGCGCCCGACGGCAGTAACGGCTCCGAAGGACAACGGTTTGCGCAGGTGTCGTGCAGTGCGCATGCCAGGTGCCGCCAGCGGAGAATCGCGCTTTTCTGTCGGCGTTTCCGTCGACACTCGGGCGTCGAGTTGCCTCACCCGCCGCAAAACTTGCGCGGACTCGTAGTGCGGTTCGCAAAACGGCGCCCGGGCGCGCTTTGCACTCGATGACGGTTCGCGCGACGCACAACACTGCCTCAGCGAGGCGATGCCGGGGAGAAATGCCGCAGTATCCAGCCGAGCGAGGAGCGCGTGCAAACTCTGCGTGACGGCATGTCGTTTGCTTCAGTGTTCGAGCCACGAAAGAACCCACGATGGACTTGCGAATCGAGCGTTTGCAACGTGAGGCGGCACAACAACGACAATCGCTTTCGCTCGCCGGTGGGCTCCCGCTGGCATCGCTGTTTCGCGCCGAAGAGTTGCTCGGCGCGGCAACCGAGCTCGATGAGAGCGAAGCATTGCAGTACAGTTGGCCAGAAGGCAGTGAGGTGCTGCGCGATTGGGTGGCCAAGAACCTGCAAGCGCGCGGCGCGCACGTCGAAGCCAGTGACGTCCTGATCACAAACGGGGCGCAACAGGCGCTTTCGCTGCTGGTCGGAGCACTCGGCCTCGCCCGCGAGCGTTTGTGTACCGATCCGCTCACGTATCCCGGCGCCATCGACCTATTCCGGCACGCCGAGGTGCGCCTCGTAACAGAAGGGCCCGCGCGTGCACGCTACGTCGTTCCAGGCGCCAGCAATCCGCTCGGCTTGGGGCTCGACTCGCGTCGCCGTCACCAGTTGCTCGCCGGCAACGTCCCGCTCATCGTCGACGAAGCGTACGCCGAGTTACGCTTTGATGGCCTGCCGGAGCGACCTTTGCTCGCAGACGCTTCCGATCGAGTCTTTCACGTCGGAACGCTGTCGAAGGCTTTGTGCCCTGGCTTGCGTGTCGGTTGGTTGATCGCGCCCCCCGAATTTCGCGACGCGCTGCTCGAAGCCAAACGAGATGCCGACTTGCAAGCGCCGACTCTGACCCAGGCGCTGGCATCGCGTGTCCTGCCCAAGCTAGACTGGCAAGCACATCTGAAGCAGGCGCGCGAAGCCTACGTCACGCGCCTGACTCGCCTGATGCGGAGCGTGCGGCGCTGGCTGCCGGGCTTCTCGTTCATCGAACCAGAAGGTGGCTTCAATCTGTTCATCCAGAGCAGCGAGCCGGGTCTCGACGAAGTGAAGCTGCTCGAGATGGCGACGGCGCACGGTACCTGCTTCGATCCTGGTCGCATGTTCCAGGCTGAGGAAGACACCAAAGCTCCCTGCGCAATGAGGCTCTGCCCCTGCAACATCCCCGAGGACCAAATCGACGAAGCGGTGGCTCGCTTGTCGCGCGCGGTTGGTGCTTGCCGCCAAGCTGCTTAGGTAAGCTACCAGAACCGTTAGTATTTTCCACCCAACCAAAACCCCCGAAGAGAAAAATCGCGAAGCCGTGTCGATCCCGGGCAGCTTCGTTCGTCGCCCTGGCAGACAGACGGAGTCGAGGTGAGCACAATGCTCGGCCGACCCGTCCCCACCAGGAGATAGACCCATGCGAGTAATGGTTATCATCAAGGCGACCAAGGATTCAGAGGCCGGCAAGCTCCCGAGCACCGAACTGCTCGCCGCGATGGGCAAGTTCAACGAGGAGCTGGTGAAGGCTGGCGTGATGTTGGCCGGCGAGGGACTGCACCCGAGCAGCAAGGCCAAGCGCGTCGTGATTTCGCACGGCAAACGCAACGTGGTCGATGGTCCGTTCACCGAAACCAAGGAGCTCGTGGCAGGCTTTTGGCTCTGGCAGGTGCGCTCGATCGAGGAAGCAGTGGAGTGGGCCAAGCGCATTCCGGAGCCGCATCCCGGTGAGCCCGAGTGCACGATTGAAATTCGTCCGGTGTTCGAAGCCAGTGACTTCGGAGCGGAGTACACGCCGGAACTACAAGCCCGGGACGAGCGTCTGCGCGCGCAAATCGCGAAGCAATAATGAGCACGGCGCGTTCGAGCCGCGCGATTCCATTCGCGAAGCGTGCGGCTCGAGTTCGAGCGCAAAAATCGATGAATAGGCGCAGATTTTACGCACAACGCAGATTCTGCGCAGATCAACCCGCTTGCAATGCCTCAATTTCGCACGCTATTGGCGGCATGAGACTTGCGAAGGGCGGTGTCCATCGTCATGCGCTTGTTGTTCGGTGCGCTCGTTGCGCTTCACGGCACCATTCACCTGCTTGGTGTTGCGAAGGCTTTCGGCGCTCGGTCGCTCCCATTGCAGCATGCGATTTCGCGTCCGCTCGGCTTACTGTGGTTGCTCGGGGCGCTGCTGTTTCTAACGGCCGCGATCGCGATCGTGATCGGCTGGGGATCCTGGTGGTGGCTGCTGCTGCCCGCGCTTCTGCTCTCGCAGGGTTTGATCCTGAGCGTATTTTCCGACGCCAAGTACGGCTCGCTGGCGAACGCAGTGATCGTGCTCCCGCTGCTCGTCGCCATGCTGGATCGCGCGCCTTCGAGCTATCGCGCACAGTATGCCGACCAGGTCGCAACGCGAATCGCAACCAGGCCAACGTCGCATGCATTTTCCGAAGGTGAGCTCGCGGCATTGCCGCCTTCGCTGCGAAAGTATCTGCAAGTCACGGGTGCTAGCGATTTCGGACACGTAACGAACGTGCGTGTGCGCATGCGCGGAGAAATTCGCCGCAGCGTCGACGCGAATTGGATGCCTTTCGAAGCGGAGCAGTACGACTTCTTCGATCGGCCAGCGCGGCTCTTCTACCTGCGCGCGAAGACGTACGGCGTGCCGTTCGATGCCTTGCACGTATATAGCGACGGGCATGCAACCATGCGCGCCAAGGCCGCCGCACTCCTGAACGTCGTCGATGCGCGCGGGCCTGAGATGGACCAGAGCGAAACGGTCACGCTCTTCAACGATATGTGCCTCTTGGCGCCGGCGTCGTTGGTCGGCGCTCCGATCGAGTGGCAGGAGCTCGACGCGAAGCGATTGCGCGGCACGCTTCGCCTCGCCGGGCAAAGTGTTTCGGCGCTGCTGTGGTTCAACGACGCAGGCGAGCTCGAAAACTTCACCTCCGAGGACCGCTACCTGAGTAGCGACGGCAAGCGCTATCAAAAGGCTCGCTGGTCCACGCCAGTCCGCGCTTACCGTGACTTCCAGGGCCGCCGCGTCGCAAGCTACGGAGAGGCGTCCTGGGCACTACCGAACGGCGAGTTCGCCTATGTGCGCATGAATTTGCTCGCTGTCGAGTACGACGCCGAGCGCGACTTGCGGAAAGGTTCGACTCTGTGAGACTAGAAGACCACATGGCCACCCCGCTCCGAATCCTGGTCGTCGATGACGACGCCTCCGCGCGTTCGGCGCTGAAGAAGCTCTTCGAATCTCAGAACTTCGAAGTAGACGTCGCATCCGACGGCAAGCAGGCGCTCGAGCGTTACCTCGAGCTACCGCCGGATGTCGTGGTGACCGATTTGCACATGCCAGAGCTCGACGGCTTGGGCTTGCTGCAGGGGATTCGCGAGCGCGACCGCAGCATCCCGGTGATCATGATTACGTCGGCGAGCGAGCTCGCCCCCGCCGTCGCCGCGATGCGCGCCGGAGCCACGGACTACATCACCAAGCCCATCGACTTCGACGCCGTGTTGCTTTCGGTAAATCGCGCGGTCGAGCAACGCGATATCCGCGTCGAAAACGAGAACCTGCGGCGCCAACTGCGCGAACAGCACGGCGAAGGCATCCAAGGCCTGCTCGGTACGAGCCCGGCGATGCAGAAGGTGTATCGGCTGGCGCGCCAAGTAGCTCCTTCTCGGGCGACAGTGCTGGTCACGGGTGAAAGCGGCACCGGCAAAGGTGAACTGGCGCGCGCCGTTCATGCGTTGAGCCCGCGCTCGCACAAGCCTTTCGTGTCGGTGCATTGTGCGTCGCTCGCCGAAACCCTGCTCGAAAGCGAGCTTTTCGGGCACGAACGTGGCTCGTTCACTGGCGCCGATCGGCGTCGCATCGGCCGCTTCGAACAAGCCAGCGGCGGAACGCTGTTCCTCGACGAAATCGGCGAAATTCCGGCAGCCACGCAGGTGAAGCTGCTCACCGTCTTGCAAGAGCGCAAGATCGAGCGCGTGGGTGGCAACGAACCGATCCCCGTCGATGTGCGTATCATCGCTGCCACGCACCGCGATCTCGCCGCCGACGTCCAAAACGGAAGCTTCCGTGAAGATCTATTCTACCGCCTCAACGTGGTCGGCATCGAGATGCCTCCGCTGCGTTTACGTGGCGGCGACATGCTGGTGTTGGCAAGCCACTTCCTGCAACGCTTCGCGCTCGAGAATCACAAGGCGATCGAAGGCTTCAGCGAGCGAGCTAAAGCCAAGATTCGCGGCTACCGCTGGCCCGGCAACGTGCGCGAGCTCGAAAACGCCATCGAGCGCGCGGTGGTGCTCTGCGAAGAGGACCTAATCCAAGAGGAGCATCTGCCGCACGGAGGAAGCACGACGCCTTCACTCGATGGCGTGGCAATCCCTGGCTCCACCATGGCCGAACTCGAGAAGTTCGCGATTCTGAGAACGTTGGAAGCCGTAGACGGTTCCACCGTGCGCGCCGCCGAAATCCTCGACATCAGCGTGCGCACGATTCAGTATCGCCTGCACGAGTACGGCTTGACCAAACCGAGCCGCAGCAAGGCAGACTAAGCTCGATCCGGCAAGCTGAAGCAGAACACTGCTCCCGGCTTGCCGTCTTCGATCCAAATCGTGCCGCCATGCGCTTCCACGGCGAGCTTGCAGAAAGCCAGCCCTAGGCCGCGCCCGCTACGTGTCACGATGCGCGCCCCACTTTCGATCTGCACGAAGCGCTCGAAAATCCTCTGGCGCATGTCCTCGGCGATCCCACTGCCAGCGTCCTGAACGCGAATTTCCGCGCCCTGGTCACGCCGCAGGCTAATCAGCCGCACCACGCTGTTTTCGGGCGCGTGCCGAAGTGCATTGTCGAGCAGGTTCTCCAGAACGCGACGCAAGAGATCAGCATCCGCCGTGACACGTTGTGCACCCAGCGAGTGCTCGAGCGTCACGTTGGCGGCTTTGGCCTTCACCTGCATTGCATCCAGCACGCCGCGACAGAGCTCCGCCAAGTCCACGTCGGCCATACGCGGTGAAAGCTGCCCCTCCTCACTCTTGCTGATGTCGAGCAAGTTCAGCACCAGCCGCAACAGAGAGCGCACCTCTTCGCGAATGTCCTGCAGCGATTCACGCACGCGCGGCGGCAGGCTGGCGTCACGCAGCAAGAGCTGGGCGTGCAGATCCATGGCGTTGACCGGATTTTTGAGGTCGTGCACCACGAACGCCATCAGGCGCTCTTTCTGAAGCTGAAGGCGCATCAAGTCGTCGCGCTGACGCCGAACGAGCACGTAATTTTCGCGCAGCTCGTCGCTCATCCGACGAAGCTTGAGCGCTGCCTGCACGCGCACCAAAAGTTCCGTCGGGCGCACCGGCTTCGTCAGAAAATCGTCCCCCCCGGCGCGCAACGCTTGATCGAAGGTGTCCACGTCGCGCAGCGCAGTCAAAAATACGACCGGCGTTTCGGAGCCTTGCGGCATGGCGCGAATGCGCTCACACACGACGAGCCCATCCATGCCGGGCATGCGCACGTCCAGCAGCACGCAGTCCGGCTGCTCACGCTCGAAGACGCTGAGAGCCTCCTCGCCCGATGCAGCCAGCAAGACTTCGTAGTCTTCGTCTTCCAACGTGGCTTTTGCCAAGGCCCGATTTTCGGCGTGATCGTCGACCACCAGGATCTTCGGGCGCTTGGTCTCGGCTTGCATCGAATCGAGTGCCGGCAGCATAACTCACTGGTCGCGGCGTAGCCAGCGGCGGCACGCTGGCGGAATTGCTACTCGTCAGCTCGTGCGCCTGCCATGCTTGCTGCGCGGATTCAAGAATTCGTCGGCCCGTAAGCGCTCGCTTGCGTAATCAACGAAAGCTCGAACACGCGCCGGCGCCCGTCGACCCTCGCGGTAAACGATGTGAATCGGCAGCGGCTCGGGCTCGTAGTCCTCCAACACCAGCTTGAGTCGCCCGGCGCGCACGTCGTTTGCCACCATGTACGAAAGCACTCGCGTCAGCCCGCGACCGGCGAGCGCCGCCTGGATCCCCACCTCCGAAGCGTTGACCAAAAGCTGCGCGCGCGGTCGCACATTGAACTTGCCCTTCTTACCCTCGAACGACCAAGCCGGCGTGGAACGCTCGTGCCCAAACACTATCGCGTCGAAGGCGGCGAGATCCTCCGGGACCTTCGGCACGCCGTGCTTGCGCAGATAACGCGGCGACGCACACACCACGCGCCGCACCTCACCCACGCGCAGGGCCGTCAGCGACGAATCCGACAGTTTCGCAATGCGAACCGCCAAGTCCAAACCTTCGTCAATCAAATCGAGCACGCGGTCGCTCAGTAAAAAACGCGCGTTGACTTGCCGGTGCTGCGCCAGAAAATCCAACAAGATGGGCGCCACGTAAAGCTGCCCGAACATCACCGAGGCCGTCAGCGCGAGCGCCCCGCGTGGCTCTGCGTAAGCTCCCGCCACCGCACTCTCGATATCGTCCAGCTCGGCCAACACGCGCCGGCAGTCATCCAGATAACGCGCCCCGGCCTCCGTCAAACGAACCTTGCGCGTGGTGCGCGTCAGCACCCGCGCGCCCAAGTGGGCCTCCAAGCTCGCCACCGCGCGCGTCACCACCGGTGGCGACACACCCAAACGCCGCGCCGCCGCAGCAAACCCACTGGTTTCTGCAACCGCCACGAACACCTGCATGCACTCCAAGCGATCCACGAATTATTCCTCGAACAGCAATAGTCAATTGTCAATCGCGCCGATTGTTTCTGTCGCTCCCTCGGCGCAAGTTTTTACACATGAACAACGAAGCCGCGTTGACCCTGCATCGCCACCCCCTTTCGGGCCATTGCCACCGCGTCGAGCTCCTGCTTGCACTCGCGGGCCTCTCTTGTGAGCTCATCAACGTCGATCTTGCCGCGCGCGCGCAAAAGCAACCAGCGTTCCTCCAGAAAAATCGCTTCGGTCAGGTGCCCGTTCTCACCCACGGCGACTTCACGCTGGCAGACAGCACCGCCATCCTCGTCTACCTAGCTGAGCGCTTTCCCAGCGCTTCCGCCTACCTCCCGCGCGATCCACAAACGCGCGGTCAAATCCAACGCTGGCTCGCCGTAGCAGCCGGGCAACTCGTTCAAGGCCCTGCCAACGCCCGCGCCGTTCGTGTCTTCAAACGCGACCTCGATCACGCCCACGCCGTCAACGTCGCCAGCGCGCTCTTCACCGTCATGGATGCCGAGCTCAGCGAGCACCCATTTCTGATCGGCGCCACACCAACCCTCGCCGACATTGCGCTCTACGCCTACACCGCACACGCGCCCGAAGGCGACATCTCCCTCGAGCCCTACCCCAACATTCGCGCCTGGCTCACCCGCATCGAAGCCCTCCCCCGCTTCGTCCCCATGCAGCGCGCCAAACAAAGCTAGCAAGGACGCTAGCAACCACGCCCGACGAGGTAGCGATGGCGCCCGAAGAGATCGATTCCCCATTTCACGCCGGCGAACGCGCAGTGCAACAGCGCGTCGGCGTACGTGAACGCGTCGAACGCGGCGGCCGCCGCATGATTCGCGACTTCATGCCCGAAGAACATCGCGTCTTCTTCGAACAACTACCCTTCCTCCTCGTCGGCAGCCTCGACGCCGAAGCGCGCCCCTGGGCCTCACTGCTGTCGGGCGCGCCGGGCTTCATCAGCGCCCCGACTCCCAATTCCCTCATCGTCGCCGCCCAACCTTTACCAGGCGATCCCCTCAACACAAACCTACGCGCCCACGCAGCGCTCGGCGTTCTCGGCATCGAACTGCCCACCCGCCGCCGCAACCGCGCCAACGGCCACCTACGCTGGGTCAACGAACGCGCCTTCGAACTCCACGTCGAACAATCCTTCGGCAACTGCAAACAATACATCCAGGCGCGCTCCCCCCTCGAAACACGCCTCCACGACTCACGAGCTCCCATCATCGGCAACGCTCTACTCTCCGCGCCCGCCGCCCACCTACTCCGACACTGCGACACCGCTTTCGTCGCCAGCGCATCGGCTCACGCCACCGCCCCTCCTCCAGCAACCAACCCCGCTCGCGAACACAACCCCGCTCGCGAACACAACGCCACTCACGAAACCAACCCCGCTCACGAACACAACGCCAATCACGAAACCAACCCCGCTCACGAACACAACGCCACTCGCGAAACCAACCCCGCTCGCGAAGGCGTCGATGTTTCCCACCGCGGTGGATTGCCGGGCTTCATCCGCGTTCAAACTGTCGAAAGCGGTTTCACCCGCCTCACCTTGCCCGATTTCTACGGCAACTTCATGTTCAACACACTCGGCAACATCGAAGTCAACCCGCGTGCTGGACTCCTTGCCTGCGACTTCACGACAGGCGATCTCCTCTCTCTCACTGGCGCCGCCCGCGTCATCTGGGACGGCCCTGAAGTCACCGCCTTTCAAGGTGCCCAGCGCCTCCTCCAAATCGACGTCACCAGCCACCTCCTTTTTCCCGCCGCCCTCGAGCAAACCTGGTCGTCGCCCGCCTTCTCCCCACAACTTGTCGAAACGGGCACCTGGTCCGACCGCAAATAGGTTCCACAAGCGCGCCCGCACCACGCCCGCACCACGCCCGCACCACGCCCGCACCACGCCCTCCGCCACGACCGCACGGCGTGCTCGCAGCGCCCGGGTCGCCGCCCTCGCCCACACGCGCACGTTACGGGCAAACTTGCGACCCACCCTCTCGCGCTCCACCATTCCGCGTGCCCCGCGAGCCCCTCACGTTTGCTGGCGTCAGCGTAGCCGGACTCGAAACCTCCATCGAAGTACCGAGCCTGCGACTCGTGCTCGACATGGGCCGCTGCACCAACACTGCGGTCAACCAACGCTACGTCGTACTCAGCCATGGCCACCTCGATCACATCGGCGCCATCGCTCAACACGCCGCCCGCCGCGCGCTCATGAAAATGCAGCCGGGCATCTACCTAGTTCCCGATACCATCCACCCCATCGTCGAGCGCCTCTTCAACGCCGCCGGAGATCTCGATGGCCACCCAATCCCGCGCGAAGTAATTCCCCTACAACCGGGCGAAGACTTCCCGCTTCCAGGTGGCCGCTTCGTACGCCCGTTCGCCACTTTCCATCGTGTACCCAGCCAGGGCTACACCGTTTGGGAACGCCGACGCCGCCTGCGCGCCGAATTCCAAAACCTTCCCGGCCCCGAACTCGCTCGCCTCCGCGCAGAGGGCGTCACCATCGACGAACCTCACGACTTCCCACTCCTCGCCTTCAGCGGCGACACTCGCATCGAAGCCCTCGAACATACCCCCGAACTCTCCCACGTCGACACACTCGTCATCGAAACCAGCTTCCTCGACCAACGTGTCAGCGTGCCCGAAGCGCGCGAAATGGGCCACATCCACCTCGACGAAGTCATCGCGCGCCACGACCTCTTCCAAAACCGCGACGTCGTCTTCACGCACTTTTCGGCTCGCTACTCGAGCCAAGACATCACCCAAGCCCTCACGCGCCTCCCGCCAAACCTCCGCGAACGCACACGTCCCTTCCCGCCTCACATTCCAGAGCGCCCATTGCAGTAGCCCAGCGTGCGGCCATCAAGCACTGCCAGCGCGGCCGTCAAGCACTGTCAGCGCGGCCATCAAGCACTGTCAGCGCGGCC
>JBMOMJ010000053.1:0-3313 GCA_049324695.1 Myxococcota bacterium | reverse complement strand
CCGCCGAAGCACTCGCTTTTCGAGCGTCCCCACGGGCTGGCCCAGCACGCTCAGGACAGCTTTCGCGCGTTCCGATGAGCTGGCCCAGGACGGATTCGGGCCCGCCGAAGCACTCGCTTTTCGAGCATCCAGAACCGCACTCGCTTTCGAGCATCCCGATGAGCTGGCTCAAGTGGGACTTCGAACACTTGATGTGCAGTGCCCACACTCTGACTGCGTGATCACAGGCTCCCGCACGCCGTCGTGCGGTCGGTTGTGCGGCGGCAGACTCGAAGGCAGATCGTCAGCTGTCCGGCAACGAAGAAAGCATTCTGCGAAGATATTCTTTGACTGCTTCGTCGGTGCTCAAACCGATGGCGATGATCAGTGCCTGTTTCGCCGCCGCGACGTCTCCAGCGGCGGCGAGCAAGTGTCCCTTGGCGGCCCAATACGGTTGGTATGTTTGCATGCGCTTGTCCGCCTCGAGCGCAGCCAGATCCGCGAGGGCAGCGCGCGCCCCGTCGACTTCAGCGCGCGCAACCGCGCGGTTGAGGATGACCACCGGCGAGCTGGTGAGCTTGAGCAAGTGATCGTAGAGCGCAACGACGACCGGCCAATTCGAGTTGCCGGTCAGACGCCGAAACACATGTGCAGATTGAATGGCTGCTTCGAGTTGGTAACGCCCGCTCGGCCCAGCAGCGTTGGCTTGCCGCAGAAGATTTTCGGCGAGCGCGATGAGCGAGGTGTCCCAGTCGCCAATGTTCTGTCTTTCGAGCGGAACGTAAGCGCCTGTTGCATCCCGGCGAGCTCTACGCCGCGCGGCGGTGTAGAGCATCAGAGCGAGCATGCCTTTGGCTTCCGGCTCGTTCGGGAGCAGCTCCACGAGCAAGTGGCCGAGCCAGATCGCTTCGTCAACCAGCTCGGGACCGCCGTCGTCCGCAACTTCGTTCCAGCCTTTGGTGTACGCCGCATAAATCGCATCGAGCACCGCCGCGAGCCGCTCGGGAAGCTCTTCGGCCTCCGGCACGCGAAAGGGAATGCCCGCGTCGCGAATGCGGATTTTCGCGCGCGAGAGGCGCTGCCCCATCGTGCCCGGTGGAACGAGAAAGGCGGCGGCAATGTCTTCGGCGGTGAGGCCAAGAATGGTTTGAAGAATCAGCGGCGCGCGCAAGCTGCGTTCGATCGCGGTGTGCGCACACGCGAACATGAGTGCAAGCCGGCGATCGGGGATCGCCTCACCGCCGCCCGCAAGCTCATCGTGCTCCTCACCGAGTAACACGAGGTGCTCTTGCCCGGCCCGGCGTGTCTGCTTGCGGCGCCGCACATCCGCCTGCCGACGCCGCGCCGCAGTGAGAAGCCAAGCATCCGGATTGTCCGGCACCCCCTCGATCGGCCACACCCGCAGGGCGGCGGCGAATGCTTCGCTCAAGGCATCCTCCGCACCCGCGACATCGCGACTATCGACAGCAAGAAAGGCGACGAGGCGACCGTAGCTCTCGCGCGCTACGCGCTCAGCAATGCGACCCGCCTCGTCGACCATATCAACGCTTCCAGTTCTCAACGGCCATCACCGGGCGAATCTCGATGGAGCCGTACTTACTCGAAGGACAACGCTTCGCCCAAGCGATGGCTTCGTCCAAACTCGGAGCCTCCACGAAAAAATACCCCGCAAATTGCTCCTTGGTGTCGGCATACGGCCCGTCCAGCACATCCGTCTTGCCTTCATGCTGCCGCACAGTCGTCGCCGCGGAACTCGGCTTCAAACGCTCGCCCGCCGACGAACCCTCCGCCTTGGCAAGCGCCTCATTGAACGCAGCATACTCGGCCCAAAGCTCCTTCGGAGCCGCCGCCAAAGCGGCTTCATCGTGGTGAATCAGCATCATGAATCGCATTTTCATTCATCCTTAGCGGAACTTCCGGTCCCGTTGCCCCAATGACGCGCGACCCCCCACCATTTCTACCCGACCCCCAACAAAAAAACGCGACCATCGAGGCCTTCCTTCGCGCCGCCTCCGCATGCCACGTCGCCGCTGCGTTTCCGCGAGCCTCGCCACCTCGCTACCTCGCCACCCTGCGTTTCCGCGTACTCGCTTCCGCCCCACCGCTGACTTTCCGCATACCTCCCCACCGCTACGTTCCGCATACTCGCTTCCGCCCCACCGCTGCCTTTCCCATCCTTCGCCACCGCTTCGTTCCGCATACTCGCTTCCGCGCCACCGCTGACTTTCCGCATACCTCGCCACCGCTACGTTCCGCATACTTGCTTCCGCCCCACCGCTGCCTTTCCGCATCCCTCGCCACCTCGCCACCGCAGCGTTTCTGCGAGCCTCGCTACCTCGCCACCCGCTGCGTTTCCGCGTACTCGCTTCCGCCCCACCGCTGCGTTTCCGCATACCGCCCCACTGCTGCGTTAAGGAGTTGGGCTCGAGATTGTTCCGGGGCAGAATCGGCTGGGTGAATTCAGGTGCCAATTTGGTGGGAAGCTTTACGGCCAGCGATCAGAGCGATCTGAAGACTCTGGCGATTTGTCATTATGCATACGCAGCCTTGCTGGCCTTTGGAGGATTGGTGCCCGTTGTGATGGTGTTGTTTGGCGTGGGGTTAGTGACGAGCCTGGCAGCCACGGCGAGCGGAACGACGACGCCGGCAGCGGATGTGGCGGCCGGCGGTTTCATGGTCGGCGGCGTGTTGTTGGTGATCATGGGAGCAGTGACGTTCTTGGTTTGGGTCAAGGCGGGGTTAGTGCTCTTTTCCGGATTGAGCTTGCGTCGTGGCAAACACCGAACGTTGAGTCAGGTAGTTGCCGCCTTGTGCTGCTTAAATGTACCGCTAGGAACTCTACTAGGAGTGTTCACGTTGATGGTGTTGGCGCGTCCGTCAGTCCGAGCCGGCTACGACTACAACGCGAACGCACTCGTTCGCGGGCACTGAGCGCTGCGCATCAGGTTTGCGGCCTCACACGAGATGCTGAAAACCTCTCGGGTACGAGTCGACCCAACGCACGACGCAGCAGCATCGCTGAATCCTCCGCGCCGTCCTGACCAACCTGTTCGAGCGCCCGCGCCGCTTCGCGCCGAGCAAACCCCATCCCACACAGGGCCGACAGCACTCGCGCGCGATCACCAGCCCGCGCCTCAACCTGGACCTGTTCCGGGCCAGACCTCGGCTTCGGCCCTGCCATCTGTTTCACCGTTGAAACAGCTTCGTACCTGACATCTGCTTCTCACCTGACATCTGCTTCGCACCCGACATCTGCTTCGCACCCGACATCTGCTTCCCACCCGACATCTGCTTCTCACCCGACATCTGATTCTCACCTGACATCTGATTCTCA
>JBMOMJ010000052.1:0-71463 GCA_049324695.1 Myxococcota bacterium | reverse complement strand
GGCGCTCTCATCCGTTGGCTCAGTCGGCTGTTCCGCGGAGAACGAGGCGCGCCATGATCTACAAGAGCGCACTCGTCGCCGTCGCGGCAGTCGCGCTTGTCGTGCTGCTGACCGGGAAGAACACGGTGGTGCACCGCACGTTGGTTTTGAATGGGCTCAAGTACGAGATCGCCCGCTTCAGCAACGACACGGTGGAAGTCGTTCGCGAGGACGGGCTCCGCTTCACGGTCGACATGCAAACCGGAGCGGCGACTAAGGTTGTCGGGACCCAGAGTCAGCTTGAGGATGCCCTAGCTCAGCTGAAGGCAAGCGCCCTCGCTCAGCTCAGGGGAAACGCGGTCGCTGGTACCGATCCGTCGAGGTCCAACTGATGACGACCATCGGTGATCTTGGCTGCCTCAGAGTGGACGTCGACGAGTGGCGTCGGCTCAATCGCGTCCCGCTTTATCCGGGCAAGATGAACCGCTGGATTCTCGCGCGCACGCTGCGCGACGATCCGACGCCGGACGATGTCAAGAGCACGCTCGCCGCGGTGTTCATGAAGTGGTTCGAGGGAACGCTGCTCGACCCGGCGCTCACCTATCACGATACAACGCGCAGCGGGACAGCTGACCTAGTCAAGCTCGAACGTGTATCGCGGGAGCGGTTGATGTTCCCGAACACGGTCCGTCGACGCGAAGAACTTCCTGGCGTTATGCCGATGCTCCGCGCCGGGCCGTTTGTGTGGCTCGAGGTGAGTTTTGCGTACCGAGGTCAGCAGACGGATATGCCGTGGCCCGTGCGCACTGGCGCGATGGTGCAGCTCGAATCGAGTGCGCAGTGCCCGCTCGACGCGGACTGGATCTTGGACAGCGTCGCAACGCCCACGGAGAGCGCACCAGCCGAGCTGTCATCAACAGACAAGCTTCTCGCGCTGCTCGGCGAAAAAGGGGCCGAGTTAAAGAAGCCACTTGAGGGCTTGGCTCTCTGGGCAGCCCTCATCGTGGGTGGCGCGCTTCTGACCGTGCTCCTCGCGAGGAGGAATTGAACATGGCGACCGCAACCGCTGCACTCATCAAGTGGCTCACGCCGCTGCTGTCGGATCTGACCGAACAGGGCCCTATCACTCGCTTCGAGCTCATCCATGTAGTCGAAGGCGAGCACCCCGAGCGGCTCGAGCTCTGGACCCTGAGCGCCGAAAGCCTTCCCGACGCGCAAGAGTTCGGAACGGAAATTTGGGAGCGCGCCGACGCCGACGCCCAATCGCGCGCAGCAGGGCAGCCCCAACGTTACGTCGTGTACGCGTACCGCGGCCAGAACGAGCTTCACGAAACGCAGCACGCATTTCTCGCACGCGGCAGGGCGCAGCTCGGCCGGCTCGGCGATGACTCGGAGCCGCCGACCACGAAAGGACTGCTCGCGCACTTCATGCGCCACGACGAGAGCATTCACCGGCTCCTGATGAGCGCGAACGAAAGCCTTTTGGGCCGGCTCGCGCACGATTTGGAGCGCGAACGTGTCGCGCGCCAGAAGGCCGAAGAGATCAACTGGTCGATGTTCGAGAAGTACCAAGGCCTGCTCGACCGAGAGCACGAGCGACGTCTTGCAGAGGCCAAAGAGCTAATGAAGGCGCGCCGCATGGACGAGCTCATGGGCGTCGTGACGGCGCTGCTTCCGATTCTGGCGACGAAGTTCCTGGCCAATGGCCAAGCTGGCGCGAACGCGCCCACCATGGCCGGCTCTCAGCGCCAGGCAGAGCTCGTCGATCCGAAGGATGCGGCCGTGCGCGAGTTTCTGAGCGGACTCTCCGAGTCGGAGGTATCGAGCGTGCTCGCGAGCCTGTCGCCATCGAACCAGCTTGCACTCATCGAGCTGCACCGGTCGTTCAGCGACGAGACCGCGACGGCCGCGGACGTGATGGCTCGCCACCTCGCCATCCGAAAGTTCCTGAAGGGCCTCAACGAGAACGAGATGAAGAGCATTCTCGCGTCTCTGAGCGAGTCCAATCGCCAGCGGCTCCTCGTTCTGTACGCGCAGTACCGCGTGCTCGAGGAACAAGAGCAGGGGCGCAAACCGGAGATTCTACGCTCCTGACCGAGCGTGAGAGGAAAAGGCACATGGCAAAGAAAATCGTCAAAAAGAAGGTGATGCCGGTACCCAAGCGGCCGGCGCGACACAAGGCCAAGCGAACGAAGCGGGCGCGGCGATCGAAGAAGGAAATCATCTCTGCGAGCAAGCCCGCGAATACGAATGCGCGGCCGCATCGTACGAAGGGACGCCTGAGCACCGCACGCCGCAAGCAGCTGGCCTTCGCGCGCAAGAAGAAGTTCGAGCGCCAGGTCACTGAAAAAACGCTCAGAGACATCCTCGCTCTGCGCTGCGTGCAGCGATGCACTCACCCATAGACGACCATCCCACCAGGAGTTTGACCATGACCGTTCATAAGGACCGCGTTCCCCCCACCGGCCCAGCGACAAGTGCCCGGTTCAAAGTCACCATCGACCACGGCACCGTCCCGGCTCAAAACACCAAGGCCTCACCCGCTCCGCTGCCGGCGAAGAGCGCGCGCCTCGGCGACAACCTGATCGTCAACCCGAGTGCGGCGATGCCGAGCGGGCTCGCGATCGCATCCGTGCGCGTCCTCGCCGCCGATTCGCTCGAAATCGTCCTCGCCAACGTCACCACGGCTGACGTCAACGCCGGTTCGGTCCCCTACGATGTCATCGTGCGCAGGCTGTGATGCCGAGTCGTGGTCAAGGGTAACGAGCGTCGCACATTTCAAGGAGAGTCCTCATGTCCGATGAATTTTGGGCAAACCTCGCGAAGAGCGCCGAAGCATTGTCTCCCGTGTTCCTGGCCATACTGAGCTGGCTATCGCTACGCGTCGCGCAGTTCATCAACGCCAAGGTGAAGAACGAGCACGTCGCGGGCGTTCTTCACCGGCTCGATGACGCCGTGGCCGTTGCCGTGCGGCAAGTCGAACAAGTCATCGTCGCGGAGTTGAAAGCGGCGAGCAGCGACGGCATCCTCAACGCCGAGGAGAGAATCCGCGTGAAAGGTGCTGCGCTCGCTGCCGCGCGATCCTATATTGGCTTCAAAGGCTTGCTCGAGATTGGAAAAATTCTCGGGCTGAAGAGGGACGAGCTCGATCGCTTGGTGGAAGCTCGCGTTGAGGCCGCCGTCTACGACATGCGCGCGGCTCGCGCTCCCGTGCTGAACGGGGTCACGAAGCTTTCCTGATATGAGCAGCGGCGGCGCGCAAACTACTCCGAGTAAGCGCATCCTTAGAAATACCAAGGCCGACCTAGCAATGTGGACATTCTCAAGCGGTTCTCGAGTCCCGCTTGTCCGCAGCGGTCGCGAATCTGGAGCTGCTGTGCTTCAGACGTATTTTTGCCGATCCAAACCTCGTCTATCAGAACGCGCGGATCGAAGTCGACTAAGATACCCTTCTCTGGAACGGTCACGCCAAACTCCTCCGCCATTCGCACTGAAATAGCGATGCGGTACTCTCGTTCCCACTCGAAGGCGCGGTGCTTGTAAAAGAACGTGCGCTCCATACCGACCGTTAGCCGCGTCGTAGAGAGATCCACATAACGTACTTTTCCAGCATACGGTTCCTCTTCCCCATACGCCGGGTCAAGGCGAAATGGTTTAAGCGCGGCACGCAGTCGATCCACAGTCGTGGTGACAGCGATTCCCTTTCCTTTACCGGCATAGAGCTGCCACATTGCATCGCTTTCATACTCCGCGAGATGCCAGCAGCTAATTTTCGTAAGGCGACGTAGTTGCTCCATCGCGCTGAACGCGCGCGATACTGTGCCGTAGTCCAGTAGGCCTCGCGGCATTCTGTGTTTTCTTCGCTCGAGAACCTCTTCGACGGGTACGCCGTGCGGCTGGACCTCGCAAGCACCTTCGAAGGGGTCTTCAAACTCGCGAGCCGACGAGAAGTAGAGCGACCGTTTATCCAGCGTTTCCAAGAAGCGCTCAGGCTTGAAGTAGCGCCAAAGTCGCGCGTCACCAGAGGTGACGTCACTCGTCTCATCTCCCCAAATTTCACGAACCGCCATCTCGCTACAGAGTACAAGGCTGCGCAGAAACGAGCCATGAACAGAAGGGCACGCGCTACCAAGCTGTGCGCACTGAATCCGACACGCCCCCTCATCCGCCCCGGAGCTGCGAAGCTCAATGCTCCGCCGAGCGACGTTACTGTGCCCGCATTTTCGGGGAATTTTGGCGGCTTCTGGGAATTGTGGGAGTGAACTCGGAGCCGAGCTTGCTGCGGAGCGGGTGGTCGCGGTGTTGCGCACGTCAGACGTCGTTCTGCGGGGCTGCAGACTGTATTCTAGCGTGAGGTGTCATATGACCGACGAGAACGTTGAGCAGTTTTTCCGCGAGTACCTTGACGCCTTCACGCTGCATGACGCCAAGGTAGACAGCGCGCGCATCTCGCTCGTCGATGCTCGGCGCAACGTCATGCCAGGTCTCACCGCCCTGTGCACTTGGTGCGACGGACACTGGTCAAGATGAAACGTCGATGGTACGAACTGCCGCGCGTTGGGCACCTCGAAATCAATTGGGAGCTGTTTGGGTCATTTGAGGAAGCCTGCAAGCGCCATCCTACTCAAAGCTGCCTTTACACTCTGAGCCGTAGAGAGGACCGGCGGTGTCTTTATGTCGGTAAGGCAACCGGCTTGCGTCGGCGCTACGCGACAGCGTATGGAGCGCTGAAAGCACTCATGGCGGAGTCCGGTGTTGTGCTGTTCGTCGCCGCGATCGAGCAGAAGCGGTTGGAGCTGCTCGAACACACGCTCATATTCTGGGAGTACCCGCCGTATAACAAGCGAGGGCACCACACGAGACCAGCCCCGCACTTACGAATTCTGCATCGTTTCAATGGAGTAAGCTCGTGGTGGGGAGGTGGTACCCCGTGCGAGGAGGGTGCGCGTTACGAAGGTCCCCTGTTCTGCGGGCCTGGGGACATGCGCGACGCGGCGACTGGCGTCCTGAAAAAGTAGCGCCGGGCGCGCTGACCGCGGGTTTACGGCCTTGTGTCGACTGAAGTTGCCAGTGGTTCGCGACGCCGAAAATAGGCGACCTTGCGATGGAACGTATGGAACGTAGCCGTGCTGTCGATGGTGACGGGCGTTCGGTGGCGACCCTGGCGGCTCAGCGATCACACGTAGTCGCGCGATGCGATGGCCGTGGTAATGAGGGAGCGCGCGGCGTCCACCTGACACGCACACCTGCCCTGGCTCGGGCCAATCGGGTGCGCTCCGCGGAAGCACGATGGATTTTTATCTTCGATATCCGATGATGAAGCCCTTCGTTGGGCGGCACTTCCACGAGCACGGAAAGCCGTCACTTCTTCTCGTTGGCGAGAGCCACTACCTTCACATCAGCTCGTCCGTCCACCTCGACGCTGCCAGCTGGTACGCAGGCTCGGCTGCTGATCTGGACACGAAGGAGTTACAGTGGATCAGCACCGCCGAGAATTTCAGGACCGCGTGCCGCGAGAAGTTCAAAAACAAGGCGCACTCGATCTGGAAGAACTCACTTCGCGTAGTCGATGCGCACGGACCTCGGCACTGTCAGCTCGAGCGTGTGGCTGAGGATGTGGCGTTCTACAACTTTTTCCTGCGTCCAGCGGTCCACGGCCGATCGCTCCACGTCACTCTGCAAGACAGAGGCTTCGCCAACGAGGCCTTCGCCTACTGGTGTGCAGAGCTCAAGCCCACGCACGTCATTTTTCTATCCGCGTTGGCTCACGCGGCGCTGCGCGTCAGCGGCTCATCGATGCTGCCGTCAATCGGAGCTGTTCCCCATCCAGCATCGTCGTGGTGGAATCGTTCTTCGGCAAAGCACGGCGGCAAGAGCGGGCGGGAACTTCTCGCGCAGCTCGTCAGCAGCATGAACTGGCCGTCACGAATTTCCTAAGCGTTGGCGCGTCAACGATGCCTCGCGTGTACGCAACCGGGCGGCAGACTTAAGGCGTGGGGCAGTGAGCCGGCCTTGCCGAGGCGACCTCGCGCGTGACAAGCTCACGGTCCGCCCTTCACTGTAGGCTCCAACGTGCATGAGTGATAGCCGTCCTAGGAACCGCGCCGGCGCGATGGAAGATCCGCTGCGCGACGTGCTCGTCGACTTCTATCGCAAGTACCGCCGTCTGCCAGGGCTCCACTTCTCGCGACGCCAAAACGCGCGTCAGGAAGAAGACTGGGCGCCTTCAATTCTCGCCTGACGACTCCGGGCCGGTTCTAAAGTCGTCAAGGTAATCAGCGAGGTGACCGTGCGCATCCGGGACCTCCTGCTCGCGTGTAGCTATTCTAGCCAACACGTCGGCATGCTCGCGCGCCAAGCGCGCGGCGTTCTCAAAGTCGCCTGCCATCGCGCACTCCGAGATCGCGAACTGCACGGCCTCCTCAAGCCTAGTCGTGAGTTCACGTCGCACCGGCTGCAGTTCCTCGAGCTCCTCGACTGCCTCCATAGCGAACACCTTCGCGCGAGTGCCTTCTCCATGGGCCCGGTAGGTTTGTGCGAGCACGGAGCGCATCCAGGCTGCGAAGCCCGTTCTGCCGAGTTGAGTGCCAACCTGGTCCGCGAGCAATACGGCTGCGTGGACTTCCGGCAGAGTCACCGGGGACCTGATTCGAATTGCATCCCTCAACAACATTAGCTCAAGCACCTGGTGCTCTAAGCCGCCGGGCGCAAAGGCCTCGAGTGCAACCTTGCCCGCGTTGGGATAAACATTCGAGGCGAACTCCAGCTCGCCAACGAGGTCTCTAATCGCCGTCGCCTGCAGCTGTGTGAGCCGGCGGGCCCTCACATCGATGCGGAGAGCCGCGAGCACGTTGCCGCCGTCCGTGCTGGTCCCGCTACCACCCCAGCGGAACATCCACACGTACCAGGGAAGCACCCCGGCCAGGGCCTCGGGTTGCGCGCTGCCCTCCATCATGGAGAGTGCCATACGCCGCAGTGCGCCCGGATCACCATCGTCAGCGCGCTGCACGTCGTCGTCGGAGTAATCGAAGCGCGTGCCGATGTTCACGAAGGTCATCGTTTCCATCCGCTCGCGCAATTCGCTCAGGGGGCCCGCGATCCTGGCGAGGGCTTGGGCGTCGTCCGACAGCATTTCCATGAACATCTGCTCATGGTCGAGCAGCTGACGATATCTTCCCATTTCGTTCATCGGGATCCCGATTCTTCCGAGCCCCTCTATCACGCAGATGCTCGCATAGCTGTCGTCCAGAGCGGCCGCGAGCATAAGACAGCGGTCTAGGCGTTCGCGCGCGGCTTCCTGCTCCTCCTTAGGACTGTCGGTGTTGACTCCCTTCACATCTTGCAGCGTGCAAAGGATCTGTAGGGTGGCGGCCGCCTCGACGTCGACTCGCTGCAAGCCATCCAGGATGGCCCCTGCGTCCTCCGGACCGCCAGATTGCTCACTCAGCCACTGGACAATGGCCGAACGCGTTGGCGCGTCGAGACGAAAGTCGGCCTTCATCCCCTCAAGACAGGCCTGCTTCCGCCCCTCATCCTGCGTCGCAAGCTGCTGAAAGACGAGGCTGCTCCAGGGCGTCGGGTGCGCAGGACACCTGTGCTCGGCACGCGTGGTCAGGGCGCTGAAGGGGTCACCGAACATACTCAACGTGGCCCAGCAAGCGGGATGGTATCCATGCTTGTGCAGCTGCGCCCGCGTCCGTTGGAGCGCACGGCCGGCAGGTTCCTCGGAGGCATGCTGATAGAAGGTGGCGGCCAACTGCCCCAGGAAGTGACTGGGTACCCGGTAGGCCGGCGCCAAGACCGCGGGCGCTCCCGCGTTCAGGAACGTTGCCGCGAGACCTCGCTGGGCACCGCTCGACATCTGACGGCTACGCCCGACCTCGCACGCGCTGAAGTACGTGAATGGCGCGCGTACTCCTTTCTTCGTCACTACGGAGGCGATCGGGACGGCCTCTGTCTCGGAGAGGATTAGAGCCTCACCGCCCTCACCGGCGAAGCCGTGACCGACGAAGTGCAGGAGCGCGCGCGCCGCCTTGGTACCTTCATCGAACTCAGACAGGGTCGGCTCCTTCAACTCTTCAAGCTCAAGGTCGAGCCCACGAACCGAGGCCGCGATGAGATTTGCCTGTTCGCGGACGGTCTCGTCGTCCTCCGTGCGCTCGGGATCCTTCGCGCGAACCAGCAGGGCCCTCGAAGGTGGCGACTGCCGATAGCGGTTGGGGGCCAGTTGCGTGGTCAGGTGCTGCAACGAAGGGATGCGGGAAATCACCTTCTTCGTTCCCAGAAAAGCTTCACCGTCGTGAAGGGCTTCAAGAGGGAACTCGTCCAGTATGCTTTGGCTCGATGGCGAGTAGACGATCGTATCAGCAGCGAGCAACATGTTCGCCGTCGTGGCCGGCAGCAGACACCAGGCGGCCCGCATCGCCTCCTCCATCCGAGTGGAGCTGCTCCGACGCAACCCGATGGCACGCGTGCTGAGCTGCTCACTGGCGTCTCGGGTCTCGCGAATGCACTCGATTAGAGCGCCAGCTCGGTCGTTGGGAATGCATGCCACGTCGACACGCTCGGCGATGGGGGTGTAGCCGCTCGCAATGGTCGTCAGCACCATGTCGTCTGCACCCGTCTCCCAGACCAGCAGCACCGCCCCTTCCACGGCCTTCCACCGGGACAACAAGAGGTCCACCTCGAAGGCTGCGGAGTGGCGCGGGTTGTGGTCGACTTGATCCAACGCGGCCACGGCGTGGGGTGTGCGAATGGAGTAAAGTGCCCGGAGCAGCACGGGGAGGTGGTCGATCAGTGTCGCACGGTCCGACGCAACAATGTTTACGAGCAAGCGGTACGCCGACAGGAGCATTGCCCTTGCCCAGCCATCACGGGGAGCCTCCAGAAACATCCGTTCAAGCGCGGCAGAGATGCCGAGCTGGTCCTCCAGTACGCGGTCGCGTTCTCCTTGGCGCCAGCGGCAGCCGACGATACCGAAGCGTGCCGCAATCGCGATCCTGTCGAACCCCGCAGACTCTGCTGCTCCCAGCACACCTTCATAGGCGGCCCGGGCTTCGCCATGGCGACGTAGCCTCGCCACCTGATTGGCGCTCTTACACCGAAGCTCCAGCACCCTTTCGTCCCCGAACGGCTCAGAGAGCTCTGCAGCTGAATCAAACAAGCGCTTGGCGTTGTCGTAGTGACCGGAGGCATCCTCAGCATCCCCGAGCCTAGTGTCCAGTTGCACCTGCACCAAGCGACGAAGCGGGTCGAGAGAGGACTCGAGGAGCTGCTCAACCACCGGGTTGGGCTCGTCGAGCGAGTCGCTCAAGCGGCCAGACACGACCGCCATAAGCAAGGGTTTGAATCCTTCTGCCCAAGCACGGGTTTCTGCCGTGACCGCGCGTGCCAGCGCCATGTCACCGAGACTGCCGGCCAGATTGATCACCCGACATGCTCCTTCCAACTGGCCATGGACCAGACGGTCGTTAACCCATGATGCGCGGCGTAGCAGCATTGGGGTCGTCGGCGCAGCATCGGCCAAGCGGCACAACTCGAAGAAGAGGCAATCTATCTCGGTGAGCAGGTCGTTCAAGCGGTCCTGGCTGCGTAAGGCCTCCTGCGTTAGCGCGGTGTGTAGGCGCCAGGCGTCGTGATGAAGCCGCAGCGCTCGCTGCGGCTCGTCTAGCGCAAGCTCCAACTCAGCTTCGCACTTCACGATGTCAGCTCGCCAAAGGGGCGCTTCGGCATTCGAGAGATCAACCGCAGCCTGCAACCAACTCCGTGCCTCGCCGAGGCGCCCAATCCGCCGACAAATGTCTGCCCGTAAGTAGGCCTCCCAACGCCTCCGTGCTGGCGCGCGGTCGTCGTTGGTGCGGAACCTTTCCACGGCCCCCCTGTCGCTCACGCCGCTCGCCGAGCGTGCGGCGCGATCCATGAGGTGCGCATACATTACACGCCTCGCACCCGCCAGAAGGGCAGGTCGTCGTACTCAAGGCGCCGGATGGGCTCGTACAGGTAGCCACCTGTCAGTGTGTATTCGACGTCGCAGGTAGAGGCCACCTTACGCTTGCAGGTGACACCGGCCGAGGCGCCGAGGTCTCCCATCATCTTTACTTTCAGACCAACCTCGAACTCAGAGCTGCCGCTGAGAACCACTGTCTCCGAAATCGTTTGACCGACGGGGTCGCCGATGAGGTCGATGATCTTTCCCGCCTTAGTCACTAGCGGCGGATCGTCATCGGGTAGCGGCTCGCATACCGGACATCGGTCGAGCTCGCGTACCGTCGTTCCTACGTGCTCAGTCACGTCAGATCGGAACTCGAAGTCAGCGGGCGCGTGCTGGTAGGCATAGCATCTCACCCAAATCCTGAAGGTCTCGACCACCGCCATGCAGCGCTCGCGCTCACGGAAATCTCGCGTGAGCGTCGCCTTGTAGGACCATCCGTCTCCCAGCCCGAGGCCCACCAGCGAGAACTTCATTCCTTCCTGAGTCTCATCAGATCGGCTCAGCTTTAGACGCGCGCGCCCCCTCGCGGGTACGTGGAGGGATAACCAGGGAACCTCAACCTCGTGTACGCCATGATCCTCTACCAGCTTGCGCCCTCGAACACGCGAAATCACCTTGCGTATCAGGTCTCCCACCAAACCCTGATCCCCGAACCTGCCGGCGCCCAGGCGTTGCGCGACCCCTGCGACTCGCGCTTCGAATTCGGGCGCCGAAGTCTCGCCAGCCTCCTCGATGGTGCTCGCGAATCCGCGCACGAGCTCGTCTTCGATCACCTCCGGTGTGACTACTTCCTCAAGCACGTGCTGCTCCTCCTATTGTGGCCCGTTGATGATCTAACCCCTACGGCACTCCGACCGTCAATAGTACCTTGTTAGCATTGGTGCTCTCTCGCCGTCGGGCTCTCCAATGGTTGTCTGCAGCACGTACCGACGAGTTGCGGCGCCTGTGATCCGCTTGATCTCAAACACCAACTCGGCTTGCTTGACGTAGAAACTCGTCACGAGCGTCTTGAGAGCTGCCCTATGAGCGACCTCCTGGGCACGCATAGTCATTTCTTCCGTGCGGCGAGCGGACAGCGGGTTGTCCGCTCGCGTAGCACGTCGAATTCGCGCTGCCCCAGAAGACTTAGCGATTCAGCGCGCCCGTAATTGCGTTCACCATCCGGCCTTTCAGGGCTGAACCGCTGACGCGGGCGCCAATGAAGAAGAGCGCGAAGTTCCATTCAACGATCGAGCTGTGCCGCCGAACTTGCGAACGGTGGCGCAGCGCCTTTCCAGCCCGAGCGCGCCACCTGAGGCTTCGACGCCGATCCCGAGCCGAGACACTTCGCGAATCGTACCAAGCACCAGGCCGAGCGCGGCCCTCATCTCGGATAGGATCGCATGCTACCCTCCGGGATGCTCGGGACATGTAAGCTCTGCCTGAAGGAGCAAGCGGAGCTGCGGTTCAGCCACATCCTGCCGCGATGGGCGCACAAGCGCGCTCGGGGCGCGAACAGCCACCGATTCTCGTTGACGACGGCAAGGCTTTTTTGAGCTCCAAGCAGGTGCCGAGTACATGCTGTGCGGCGGTTGCGATCAGCGCATCGTTAATGTCGAGAAATTGGATCTCGAGCTTTGTCCATCCCGATCACGACGCTCGGAGCGCGCCGTGGACGTTCCGCCAGACGCAGACATCCACGTCGCGACGCTCTACGACGCCGGTCACGGAGCGACAGGATGGCCGTTTTCATTCCCACCAGTCCACCGTTTCGGTCTCCGCTATTGGCTGCCGGTCGGGAATGCCGTGCCCGATTGGATGAAGAGGTTCTGGGTTGTGCGCAGCCCGGAACGGTTCGGGTAGCTCTCTCCTCAGACCGAGCTTGTCGAGTGAATCCTGCCCTGGGCTCGCGGCGTACGATCCGCTCCGGCTCCATAAAGCTGACCGTCGCGCTTTCGCTCTCCACGGCGCACCAATCATGCGGGCTTCTCGTTGAACAGGAGGCGCGCCGCGGCAGACCTTTTTTAGTAGTGAATGTTCCGCCTGCAGATCTCGCAACTCGCGACGCAAGAGCTCGACTTCCTCGCGCTCGCTCTGACTCCTCTGGCGCCCCGCCGGAAAGCTCCGCTTCGAACTGCTCACGCCACCGATCGACCAGGGGATAGAGGCCTACCTTTTGATGTCGTGCTCTTCGTGGCCGTCGAACTCCCAGCGCTGTTTGCGCACGCCCAGGTAGCGCGTGTCCATGTCAACCTGGTGGTCCCCAGTTTCATTGGCATCGATGCACACCGCGTACAGTTTTATCTGATCTCCCTCACCGACGAATGCGCTTATGCCTCGGATCTCTCCAACGGGATCTCTATGCGACCACGTGTGTTTGCCTCCGAGACCGCGATCCGGCCAAGTGATGAGAGGCCCGGCACTCCCGCCGACATGAATATCTACGTAGTCGTGCACCCTATCGAACTTCAGCTCCCAAGGCCCTCTGCGGATGTCAGACAGCGCAGGCGCTGGCGTCGCAGTCGAGCCCGGCAGTGAATCCTTCGGGTACATGTAGATCGTAGTGTTGTTGCCTCCGATGCTAGTGCTATTGCCACCGACGTATGACGCGCTGGAAGATCCCGATGCTGAGGGCGAGTTTGTGTTCTGCGTCGACGAGGCAGAAGCCTGCGCATTCGGTCCGATTGCCGCCGCAGGAGTTGCGCTAACCGGCGTTGTGGTTGTCCCTGGGCCGCCGGCGCAGGCCTGAACGGCGAGGGCGAGAGCTACAAATGCCGTGTGCTGGAGCAGCGATGTCATCGCGAGTATCGACCAATTGATGCACCGGTTTATTCGTGTTCCTGTGCGCGATTTACAATTCATGACAATTCGCCCGGACTCGCTACGATTGACGGACAATTCAGAGACGGCGGCCGACCCGACGTACGCGGGCCGCAGCTACACTGCGCAGAGGTAACGGGTGGATCGCATCCGCGCTCAAGCTGGCGGCACGCCAGCCCAACCGCTGCCGCTACGGTGCAAATCGTGTGAGAGATCCGCCCACATGTTTCATCCGCGCCAGTGACGTGCCCTGAGCCACGAATCGCGAACCGTCACAAGCTCGCCGCGTGCTCGCACCCATGCAAGCAGGAACGATCGGCATTCATGCCGCTTGGTCCCGCAGAGGAAGCGTATGTCGGCTCGAAGCACAGCAGCCCTATGCTCGAGGCGACGACACGCGCTCGGATCGGCGCTAATACCGAAAGAAGCGCGAACGCTTTTGATGGACGAGCGCGGCGCATGCAGGTCGAAGATTATCCCTGTGTTCCTTGCCATACTGAGCTGGCTATCGCTGCGCATCGCGCAGTTCATCAACGCCAAGGTGAAGAACGAGCATGTCGCGGGAGTCCTTCACCGCCTCGATGACGCGGTGGCTGTTGCCGTGCGGCAGGTCGAGCAAGTCATCGTCGCGGAGTTGAAAGCGGCGAGCAGCGACGGCATCCTCAACGCCGAGGAGAGAATCCGCGTGAAAGGTGCTGCGCTCGCTGCCGCGCGTTCCTATATCGGGTTCAAGGGGCTACTCGAGATCGGAAAAATTCTCGGGCTGAAGACGGACGAACTCGACCGCTTGGTCGAGGCGCGCCGAAGCCGCCGTCTACGACATGCGCGCGCGTCGAGCGCCGGTGCTGAACGGTGTCGGCAAATCGTCGGAGCCGCGCGGGCGCGTGGAGTAGGAATTTGCGGTCACGAAAGGTTCCACCGCAACGCCCAGCGGGAACGGAAGGCAAACGGGAATCTGCCAGGTGCCTGCGATCAGCCACTTTCAGGCGCCACAAAGTCCCGTGACGGTAGGTTGCAGACTGAACTCAGCTGCCAGAAACCGGCGCTGGAGCGCTTAGGGTGCCGGAGTTTCGCGCCCTCCACAAGGCGGAAGTCAGCCCCATAGTCGCAGCCGAGATTAAGGCGTAGCCGCTTCGCCAGGGAAGAAATTCTCGTCAGGGCCCATACAGGATGACTCGAAGGCCTACCGCCGCGAGCCGGCTGATCGTTCTCGCGGAGCCGAATCACGCCCAGCGGCGCTTGGCCCGATCCCAGGTTCGGATCGCAACCACCTCAGCATGTTCCAGTCGCCGCTTTTCGGGGCCGGGTAACGATTGGTCGAATGACACCTCAGCCTGGACGTGCGCGATCAGCGGATGTTCAGGATCCGGAAAGTCTTCGTTAATGGTGTGCGCTTTTTGGGCGCAAGCGTAGGTCGCGGCCGCCGTAGTTCCTGCGACTACAACGATGGGGCGCTGCCGCTTCGCGATGAGCACGATGCCATGAGTGAGGCCTGAGTCGCGCGACAGCTCGAAGACTCTGTCGGCGAACCCGAAGTTGCGCGCCGGGTTACTTAGCGTGCCCGCTACTGCTTGGTTCGAGAAAGTACTGTGGCGACCTACGCCGTTTGGCCATGCAAACCAGAACGGAAGTTTCCTCGAGTCGACGACCGGCTGCCAAGGCAGATAACCCAGCGCTACTGCGAGGGCGATTTCGGTTGCGGGATTTGTCGCGGTCGACCCAATCATCACGGTGGGGCGACCTCCAGTTTCGATGTCGTGACGGCCTCCCGACGTTTCGAAAACGGCTGGAGCTCGGCTTGCTGCAGGCAGAGTTGGTGGAGGAATGTCGCTCTCCGTTGGGCCGACGGGAGCGTAAAGGATTTCGGAATCGAGTGCCGTGGCGGCGCGCTGATCGAAGTGCCGGCTCAGCTCGGTCACCGCGCGAAGATCATACGCAAACACCAGCTCAAGATCGTTGCCGCCGAAGCGCTGCGAGCGCGATCCAACGGAAAAGTAGACATTGCCCAAGGAGACAACTTGGTCGACCCAGTTGCGAGCGTGCAACATGCTGGCGAGGCCCGTCCCTCCGGTATCGCGAAGCAGCAAGTCGAGCAAGATCCATTCTTGGATTGTCAGTGTCGTCGTCAAGTCGCCCTTCGCAAGGCGCGCTAGCTTATCGCGGTTGAGCTGAGGCGGTCGTTCCGCGAGAGCACGACCTTTTACCGGTGGTTTGTTAACCAGCTCGGCCGCTTGAGCCAAGAGACGGCTTCGCTCCTGAAGGCCCAACCAACCACTTTGAGCAACCGAAGCGTGCGCGCCGATAACCTCCGCCGCTTGTGTTGCGAGCGCAGTCTTCAGTGCCTGTTGAAGCGCTTTGACGAACGACTTTTCCATAGGACCTCCGTGCGGGACCACTAACATGCGTGACGAGATCTCAGCATTGCGGAGATCTCGTCACCTAGAGACGTGGTCACCGCGCATTTTTCAATAGTTTCCGATAGATTTCGGACACCGGGTCGTGAGATTGATCACAGAATCGTGGCCTGATGAGTTGGCTTTCGGCAGGAAAGCCGACCGGGTCGGGGTGTCCTTTTCTTGGCTGCGCGTCGCGGCAAATCTCGCGGCATCTATCGGGTGTTCCATGTGGTCATAGCGTCCGACGTTGGAGTTGAGCTTGGCACAACTAGATGAGAACGAGCGGTTCGATCGGGAAACGACGAAGTTCGCGAAGCCCCGCGGCGTAGTGCGCGGCAGAAAAGCTGAGCTTGCCCTTGCGCGTTGTGCGAGTCCCGAGCCTCGCGCGGACGAGCTTTGTGAGCAGCAGGAGCAGCTTCGCCGTGAGTGGCTCCACTTGCTGCGCTTGCCACGAGTTGAGCGCCTTTCATACCGAGCACAACCTCGCGCAATCGGGCGCGGCAGGCGACGCACGCGCCCACGCGCAAAGACCCTACCTCTCGCGGTACCGCGTATCGGAGCTATGTCCCTCCTGCGGTACTTGAATGGTGAAGCTCACGATCTCGACGGATCGCTCGCTGCGACAGCGATCGCCGATGCCCAAGGTATCAGCGTTATCGACCCGAACGGCTCCTTGCGCCGCCTCGGTGACGCGGGTGGGCCCGTAGCACGCTCCGTCACAGCGCTAGCGACGGCCCCCGGAACGTACATCACCGGGCTTTCCAGTGGGCTCGTGCAACTCCTTACGCATTGCGGCACGGCTCGCGTCTGGCAGCTGCCAGGCCCGCTCGTAAGCAGCGTTGCTGCCAATGACGACTGGTTAGCGGCTGCGACGGACTACGCTGCCTACTTCTGGAGCGTGGACGCTGAGGCAGTCCATGAGCCGCAGATGGAATCGCTGGGCCTCGGAGAGATTCGGTTCCTTGCCCCGAATCGTGTGGCGTGGCTCCGCAGCGAACTGGTGAGCCAAGTCCAGTTAGGACCTGACTATTTCGTGGTCACTTGGGCGGACGGGCGCGTTGGACAGGGTCGGATTGCTTGCGATCGCGCGGCGACGAACCTGCGGATGTTGAGCGCGACGGGAATCGTGGTTGCGGTCCTAGGCGACCTGATTGTGTGTGGCGACGCTTCCGGCCACATCAGCATAGTCGACGCCGAGAGCGGTAGAAAAACCTATTGCTTCGTCGCGCACGAAGACGCCTTGGAGGCGTTGGCATTAGGCCCCGACGGCCTCATCGCTAGTGCGACAACTACGGAGCTAAAAGTCTGGCGCCTCGGTCGAACGTTCCCGCCCGCGGTTCAGCACCGCGCAACCGCTCAAGCGCTCGCTCCTGCGAGTCCGCTGATCGCACGTTTTCGAAGTCTGCAGTTCATTGCAGAGAGGCTGGCAATTGGGCTCGAGTTGGGTTTCGTGGTCGATTCTGAATAACAAATCCCCCCTTCCGTCACCGGTTATTGAGAGGGTCCGATTTCGGAGCTTAGCGTGGACTACTCGTCGTGAGCTTCCGCGCGGTACATGCGGTGCGCCGTCAGACCCTCATTGTCAGGAGGATGTTATGCTTCGTTTCATCACACTTTGGGTGGCGTTTCTCGCAGCGTTCCTAGGAGCGCTCGTTGCGGGTTGTCAGGGGACTGTGTGCAGCGACGGCGACGCGAATTGCCAGCAAGCTGCAGAAGAAATCGAAGAATCGACGTCGAGCGCTCTGACGTTGTCAAGCGCTGCGCCCGGATACCCGCCCCCGGGTCTCCAAAACCTCGCCTACAACCCTTCGTGCAGCGGCTATCCGACGGTCGCGGAGTCGGATCAGACTTGGGGTTGTTCGAACCAGTGCGATACCCTGGATGGGTACCACTCGTACGATTCGTGGTGCCATGGGCACGCGTTCACAGGCGGTCACTACGATGCTTCGGGCGGTGCCCCATGGGTTGAACCCGCTGGGCCTCGCCACTGGGTCGTGAATTTCGGTCGCGAGGTCTCGTTTCAACAAGCTGTTCTCTGGTGGCATGGCGCCGAGCACACGCCCGCCGAGGGAGTACTGGAGTATTCTACGGCCGGCGGACCGTGGGTTCCTATTGCCAATGTACAGCGGACGTACGGAACGACGGAGGAGCCGGGCTCGAACGGCGGTGGCTCAACCTCTGATACCTACACGTTTGCGCCTGTAACGGGGAGCAAGTTCCGCTACACGTTCGACAACTCCGGCTACAACGTCCTCGGCAGCTACAACGTTCACGGCTGGCTGTATGAGGGCGAGATCTTTGGCCGCGAAGGCTGTTTGCCGAATCAGCCCATCACCGTTTCGCTGCACTCGAGCTTTGATGTGCTGCTGAGCACGGTGAAGCCCTACCGGATCGGACTGGAAGATGTTTATCCGATATTTACGACGCGAGATCTCCCCTCGCCGCAGCCTGGGGTTACTTGCCACCTTGAGTCGCGCGACAACCTGCGTACGATGTTCGTTGGTCCCCGCCTTCCATGGCCAGGGCCCGGCCAACTGCCCACGCCACTTCCGATCGGCACCGTCGCGCCGGATGTAGATCTCGATTTCTACGCGCAAGGAGCGTTGAGCGTCACTCCGCCGCTCTGCCAGTTCCCTGCCGGGGTCGACAATGGCTGCCTGCTAAACGTTCCGAGCACAAATCCTGAATTCGTCCACTGGTCCACACCCGGTTTCAGGCTGAATATCATGGGAGTATCAGCTAAGCTGCCGAAGCGGGATTTCTGGGTCGACCTACGGGCGATTCCGGGCATCGCCCCCAACGCAGCTCTGTCCGTCACCGTCGATGCCGTCGAAGATGTCGTTGAGCGTGAGATTGCCGCCAACATCCCCTACGCACAAAGCCGCTGGGCGTATTTCGCTGAGCCCCCACTCAACCTGTCGGTGACAGATCCAATCGGAAGGCGTACGGGGCTTTTGGAGGAGGGAACGAGCTTGAGCGAAATCCCGGGCTCGACACACGCGGAGTTGGGCGATTCCGCACTTGTACTGCTGTACCAGCCGGAAAATGGCACATACTCGACCCGAATCGTAGGTGCGCTCGGGGAAGAGTTCTTGCTAGCGGTCGGAACAGCCGACTTCCGCAAGAGTGAGCTTCGTCCGACGCTCCGCGAGTGGAGCGCATCCGGAACGACAGACACCAGCGGCCCCACGTTCAGCGTGACGCTGGGAGACGATTCGCTCGTGGTGGTCTCCCCCGGTGTTCCTCCGCAATTTTCGCTGCGCGCAATCCCTGCAAGGCTCGAGCCCACAGGTCGCCTGGAAAGCGTTCGCATCCACGTTTCGCTCGACCGCGGTGATGATGGCGCCAAGGTGTTTCTGAAGAGCGTGACCTGCGATGACGATTGCGTTCCAGCCCGGGATATCGCCGGTGCCACGATCGATAGCGACGATCGCGACGTGCGACTGCGTGCCACGAACAATTCCGGTCGCCTAGGCCGCACATACACCTTAACGTACGAGGCCACGAACCGAACGGGCGCGTCCACCCGGAAAGATGTCTCCGTCGTTGTCAGGAACGCTCACCAGCATAGCCATTGCCAGCCAAGCACGGCCGCAGGCAAACCGCCGTCTCGCCCGCGATGAGTCGACGTTGAACACATTGAGCGAGCTAGGCTATGTGCACTCCGCCGCGGGCAACGGTCACGTTGTCCGCAGGCGCAGTTTGCTGGATGACTGCCGCGTGCTTGCCGGCTGACCTAACCTGTTCGATAGGTCAACACTCGTGGCGCCTTAGCAATTAACATATCGCTGCGGACTTCTCCGTGCACGGCAATCGCTGGCTGATACGTAGCACGTTAGAGCGGTTCCGGTCGCGGGGAATTGAGAGAAAGTATCGGACTTGCGAGCCCCCTTTCTGGCAAGCGCAGACGACAGTCGATAACCACCGCACGGATAGTTCGACCCGCTCGGCTGTGCTCGCGCGCCTGCTGGTCAAGTTCAGCTCGCAGCTCGTCTAGCCCAGCTGACCCCTTCTGCTCGCTATCGAAGTACCCGACCACATACAAACCCGCGCGCATCGGTGGCGCGCGTAGGTACCGCTCGACTAACTGAGTTTTCAGCGCTGAGCGTACTTCGCGGTGCCAATCGCCTTTCACCTCGATCGGCACCTCGATAGTGCGCGGAGCTGTCCCCGAGTTAGGACCCGTAGCGGCTACCACAATGTCGGGCTCCTGCCCAGCATCAGGGCCGAGACCCGGCCGGATTTCTACTTCGCGGTGAACGATGGCGCCAACTTCGGACAATTGGCGGATTAGTTGATCCCTCAGGAAATCCGAGAGGGCGGACTCGTTCTTGCGGCTTGGCGCGGGAGTCTCGTTCCAGAGGAATCGCACGAGCGGCGGCGATCCGTGCAGGCGTGCCTGGACCGTCTCGAGCGCGCCGAGGATTACATCCAAAAGCTGCTCGGGTGAGTCGCCGCGACGGCGGTGGGGCAAATACAGAAGATCGCGGACCTGCTTCGTCGACATCGGCCGCCAGCTCTCGCTCAGTTCTCGCTCTTCCGCCTCCTTGATAAGATGCCAGAGGTCGCGACCTGTTGCTTCCTGTACTCGTACCAGAGATTCTCGAGATCCCGGACGACCCGAGCCCGCCAGTGCTCGCAGCACGCTGCTACCGAACTGCTCGGGCAAGCCCTCGGCGGGTGTTTCGTCGTCATCGTCGAGGTCACTACGAGTCTCGCTCGACGGATCGCTCAGGCCGCCTAGTAACAGATACAAGTCCGCAATCTCCGATGGCTCGAGGGCCGCGGCCAATTCGTTGGCGCCGTTCCGGTGAAAGCGACGGGCGAGTCGCTCTACGAGCGCGCGAGCAACAACAGGCGATGCCCTCATAGCCGCGTGAAGTTGCGGCCAGCTCTCTCGTGGCTTCTTTTCGATAAGCGTAAGGGCAGCAGTAACGCCACGTCGCTGCGCAATCTCGTTCGCGTCGGTGGCCAGGGCCTGTTGCACCAGACGCATACCAATGTCGACGGCAAAGCCGGTTCCGCGATCGAGAAGCGTCTCGAGCAGCTCTTCCAGGGCTGCGTCGCTTAAAGCTGGATCACGGACAAGCTCAAGCGCGATTCCTTCAACTCTGGCGTCCATGATGGATGCCACGCGGCGAAATACGAAAATATTTTGATGGGCGGCATTCTCGCCTCGAGCTCGTCGGCGAATGGCGTCCAACATCGCCTCGGGCGCGAGCCTATACGCCGTCATCAGCACCGAATCGTGCTCAACCGTGTCTAAAAAATCTCTAGCCGCGAGGATCGCAACTGACCAGCGACCGAACACCTGCATATCGAGTTCACCGAACCGGCTCGGCTCCAGCTCAGCGATCAGGCGCAGAGCAATGTAGCCAGCAAACGCGCGATAAGGATAGGAATTCGTATGCTGCCACTCAGCACTGCTGTCGTCTCGCGTGGTTACGTATCGTATTGCTTCCGCGATCACGCGAGTTCGGGTGCTGGTCGGAAGATTTCGTAGCGATTCCGTGTATGTCTTGGCGGACCAATTGTCCTCGGATCCGCTCCTCGATGAGAGCGCAAGCGCAACGTGAGGCCATCCGGAGCCATCAAGCTCTTCGGATTCCTTGAGTGCGCGCGCCAGGCTGATCGCAGGCCTACTGGTTGATTGGCGCGGCGGTCGGCCAAAAGCAGAATATCGAGCGGCTTCCCGCTTCAGCTGCTTCGCGCGGTCGGATCCAAGCTCAACTACCTCGAAACAATTCCGGAACCGCTCGCGCACCACCACCAATTCCTCAGATAGCCGCACGAATGCATCCACTACGTCGGCGTCCAGATGAGACCAAAGGAGCCGCTCGCAAGCCAGAGCCCACTGTTCGGCCGTTTCAGGATTGCTCGAGGAAGCGAACACTCGGATCGCCCACTCGAAGTCTTCGCGGAGTAGAAGACGGGGCTGCGAGAAAAGCAAGTCGGTCGGTGTAACGCGATTTGGCGAGCCACAAAGCGCAAGGACGAGTCGGCGTCTAGCGTCGCGATCGATCGGTTCCGCGCCATTCGCCGCACCGTCGGTCAAGGGCAGTTCCTCATGCTGTTGTATCAAAGCACTCACGACACGTGCCAGACCATCAACTACCTCGGGGTAATCCATGGCACGGCGCACGATTGCATCTCGTGCGCGTTCAATATCGTAGTCGGAGTGGGCTGTAACTCGAACTCGTTCCGCCCAGGCGAGCGCATGCGGAAGAAGGTCAGGGGTGAGCCGCGGGGCAAGCGAGAGACTGAGAAAGCTTCCATACACCCCCCCGGAACGACGATTTCGCGGGCGACGTAAGTACGCAAATGGGTCTCCCGGCAGCTTGCTCGGCCATAACAGCTGCATCGCACAACCGAACAACTCCTCATCCACGTCGGCTTGAGCCAGTGGCAACAAACGCTCGCTGACCGCTACCGCGTCGATCCGCACAAGGGTTGCCGCGGCGGCCCGCTTGAGTGTGAGCGGTTCGATTTCACACACTGCAATTGCCGCGAGCGCATCCGCCAGCTCAGCGAGCTTGCAGAATCCCGTGATGTCTATTGCCAAATCCCGTTGGTAAAGGCTGCGGTTCTGATCCTGTAAGACTTCGCGCAACTGGTCAGCGATCCCGTAGTGCCGCACGGTACTCAGCACGAGCCTAGAAGCGAACATGTCGACCCGTACCAGGTCCTCAGCTGAGAGCAGCATCGAGTTCACGATTCTTCGCCGCTGCTCCTCGGTAAATCCGGAAACGTCTGCGCCCAGAATGACGCTGGGATCGTTGCGTAAGATCCATTGTGCAAAGTCGTACCGTCTCGAGCACAGCTCCGTTGCGAGCCCTCGCAACTGTGCTGCAATTCTGTCCGGGCGATGTTGGTGTGAGACGATGCTGAGTAGCTGCTGTAAAGGGATGTTCAATTCGGTTAGGTAAGCTGCGGCCAAGAATTCAGCAAAGACCCTAGCGCCAAACATTCTTCCACGATCCTTCGTCGCGGAGATGAAGCCGCAGATCTCTAGCGTCTCGGTTACCGCGACCTCGTCCACACGAAACGCGCTGCCAGAGACGTGTTCTTCACCCCCTGCCAGGTCGGCAATGAACAATCTGTCCCTCGAGTCGCCAATTCCGATTGGCCCGGAGTCGATGGTAGCGCAGGCGGAAGTTAACGTATGGAGGGCGACGCGGCCGGCGATTCGCACGCGCTCATCGACTGTGGTTCGATGCGACTTTCGGCCATGGTCTCGCCGGAGCTCATTGTGTTCCTCTGAATGGCGTCGGCAGGCTTGGTCCATAAGCGTCAGTCGAGAACCATTCAACTCCCCATGCATTTCAAATTGCTGTACGAGTTCGATTAGCGTCGTAGGTCTACTCGCTAAAATGGCAATGTTCTTTTTGAGAACCGCGCCCATGAACTTGTCAGCATCGAGTAAGTGTTGCGTCGCAGCAGCGACGAGATCCGAACGCGTTAGCGGTAAGAGTTCGTAAAAGCAATCGCTGGGAATGCGACGCCGCATTCTGTAGGGCCAAGCGCCAGCCCGGCAAACATATCGCAGACGAACTGACGAAGGCAGCGCGTCCGCGAGCCGCACCAGTTCGTCGCCAAACGAAACCTCGTCGATTCCGTCTACAAAGAGGATCGTGGATGCATCGTCCGGCGCGGCCGACCGCTCTCGCCTTCGCGTTTTCTTGGTTTTCGCCGCGGGGAGGCGGAGCTTCACCTTCTGGACTGCCTCGTCGAGGGAAGCGCACTCGCGAAGCGGGATAATGGCTGCGTCATGGCCAAGCGCCACGAGACGCTCGACGGCTGTCTCAACCGCTGTGGTTTTTCCAAGTCCCGCGTCACCTTCCAGGCCCAGAACAGGTTGATGGTTCAGCTGTTCAAGTAGGCACGCTCCCTCAGCCGCGGCACGCCCGTAGGTGGTCGCCGGATCCGCTATGAAGCCGTCCAGATCTGTACGGATATCGGTGCCGCTGGGAACCCAGTAGCGGTGCCAAGGATACTTCAGTGAACCGCTCATGCGCGACCCTTCGTAGCTCACATCCACGAATGCAGTCCACCACGGCGAGTCAGGATGCAGCGCCAGGCACCCGTCGAGGGAGAAACGAGCAGGTGGAAGCGAGCGTGCTTAGACAGGTAGGCGCGCGATGGAGCAGGCTCGCCGCCGGCCGCGCCCGACCACAGGCAGCACGAGGGATATCATTCCCGACTAGTCACGCTTCTCCTCTTCCGCTGTCTCTACGGGGAGTGAGACGCGGCTCCCCGATTCCGGCCTCGCCGCCGCGTGCGCCGCAGTGAGCAACGCGAGCCGCTCCATGCGCGTGCAGACGTTCAACAGGCGTTCGACGAGATTCGGGCTTTGCTTCCGAACACTCGCAGCGGCCGCTTGCACCCGCTCAGACGTCAGGTACCAGGCGAGTGGGCCTAGCGTAGACTCGATGACGTGCGCAGCAGTGAGCAGAGCACGGGCTTCGTTCAGCACCAGCGCGAGCTCTGTGCGCGCGCGTGCCGGCAATTGCGGCGCCTCGCGCTTGTTCTTGACGCCGGAGCGCGGTTTTTCGGGATCTGACATTGCGCTCAGTTCAATGGCGATTCGTTGGGCTCCGACGACCCAGGGCCATCGATCCCCCAACCACTGATGCCACGATCCAATTCACGAAATGCCGCGAGTAGCTGTGCAGTGAGCGTGCTCACGGCTGTCACGCGTTCGTGTATCGCCAGCACGATCGGTACTTGTCCAGCGGGTGATTCCCGTACTCGATCGACGTCGGTCGCGAGACCCTGGGCAATGCGGTCCAACTCGGTGAACGATTTCAAGATTTCATGAACGGAGTCGCGGAGGGCCTGGATTTCGAACAATGCGTCCGACTCCTCCGCAAGTAAGAACTCAATCACCTCACGCATCGACTGCGGGCATGCAGGCATGATCGCTCCTCGGGTCAACGCTCCAAGACGACGCGCTCTCTAATTGTGGGAAGAGGCGCTCCGATCACTTCATCGGACCAGGAAGGCTGCTCGTTGCGCGAAATCGACGAAGCGGCGCACTTTTTCTCCTCGGCCGGCGTTGGCGGTTGAGCTTTCGAGCCCGGGACCTGTCGCGAGACTGGCCTCTCCGAAAAAGATCGTCGCCGAGTCATTTTTTACGCAACGGGCGACGGTCCGCGACCGAAGAGTATGTAGACGCGGAAGCTTTCAGAGGCGGCACCGGCGCGGTTACCCGGTTCGCTCACATGCCTGCGCGCGCAGAGCGTGCCGGCGTCAGCACGGGTGCGTCCTCGTTCGCCTTCTGTTCCGAAATGCGTCCTCGACGAGTTTTTCCACGCAACGCGCCTTGGGCCGGACCGAGAAGGTATTCGATGATTGGGACTAACGCATCTTGGAACAACAAGCGTCCGCACAAGTGCACGCGAACGACTCGCACAGGGAGAACGCGCGTGGTGCTGGGATGTTGCGCGGCGGCCCTCACTGTTGCGCTTGCGTGCAGCCCCGACGAGCAGCCTGACATTGCCGCAACCGGAGCCGAAGGGGGGGCCGGAGGAGCTACTGAGGACGCCGGCGGCGCATCGAGCGGCTTCGGCGGCAGCATCGGTGAGAGTGCGGGCGCTCCGGGCGATGCCGGCGGTGCCGGCGCAGAACACGGGGCTCCTTCAATTCCAACCGACGGCGCTTCCGCAAGCATCGGCCCCGATGGCGGTGGCCTCGAGCTCGATGGCGTCATCGTCACTGTCCCGCCGGGCGCACTTGCGACGCCAACGACGCTCACGCTCAAGAAGGTTGCAGTGCGTCCTTCGGGTTACGAACTGTACTCGAGCGCTTTCGCCCTGCTCCCTCGCGAGACGACTTTCGATGTGCCGGTCACAATCAAGCTGCCGCTTGTCGGCGACTCGCAACTTGCGACCGTCTTTGCGTCTCGACACGGGAGCACCGGTTACGTCTGGCTGCCCACAGAAGCCACGGAGCATGCGGCAAGCGTCGACATCGTGCGCGGTGGCACGTTTTTCGTGGCGAACGGCGTCGAATACGAGGATGCGCCAGATAGTTCGTGCTCCGCGGTTGACGTGCTCGATGGGGCCGTGTCGATGCGGCGCGAGGTCACCTTGTTCGCGCAGGCCTCCGACTGTCAGGAGCGGCCGCTCGTTGGGTTGACTGAAAAGGATTTGGTCGCGGTCGAAGACGGGGAAGGCACGAGCGCCAGCGTGGCTCTGCGCGACCCTCCACCTGTCGCTGCGTTCGCCACAGTGCTGGTAGACCTCAATGTCCTGAAGGCCGCACCTACAGAGTTTCAAGCGGCGCTTCGGGCATCGATTGCGCGCGCGGGAAGCACAACCACGCGCATCGGTCTCTCTGTATATGGCGGCGCCGGCGAGCCGAGCGAACTCGTCGCACCCACGCTCGATCGCGACCGGCTCACGCAAGCGTTAGATGGGCTTGCCGGTTTCTCTTCAGCCGCAAAGGAACCTTCATCGTTCGCGGCGTTGGTTTCAAGCGCAACAGGTGTCGCGCAGGCAGCGCGCGAGTTTCGCGACAGAAACCTCGGCGGAGCGTTCGGCGGTTCCTTCGTGCTCTGGATCCCAGGTTCGGAGAGCAGCGAGAGCGTAGCTACGCAAAGCGAGCTCTTGCAAAAGGTTATGGACGATGGCGTTCGGATCATCGCCGCGCCCCTCGGTTCGGGTTCCGGGGTGCTCGGACCGGAAAACGTGTACCCGGCGCTCGATGGACGGAGTTTCGCTCGTGCTCTCGCCGCAGCGGTTCAGCGGCTGAACGGCTACATCGCGGCGAGCTATCTCGCGGGCTTCTGCACGCAGAAGGACGCCGGCGTCCACACGGCGGGCCTGCGGATCGCCAACGGCGCATTTCGCTTCGGTCGAGAGGCGTATGCGGATCTGACGGGCTCATTACCGTTCTGCGATGAGGCGAATCCTCTCGGCTCGTGCGACGGGCGCGAATGCGGCGGGCTCGGCTGTGGGTCCTGCGACGACACTAACGCCGCGTGCGACGCAGCAACGTCTACTTGTCGTTCGTTCTGCGACTCGGAGCACTGGTGCGGCGGCGTCGCGCATGAGAACCCGCTCGGTTATGCGCAGAGCTGCGAGGACACACCGAAGTCGAGCGAATGCTCAGGCGCTTGCGTCGATCTACAAACGGATTCGAAGAACTGCGGCACCTGCGGAGTCGTCTGTCCTTCGGGCGCGAAATGCGTGGGGGCGGTATGTGCGTGTCCAGGAGGGCAAACCCTATGCGGCGAGGCCTGCATTGATACTTCGTTGAACCCCAAGCACTGCGGAAGCTGTGGGAACCAGTGCAAGGCCGGTGAAGGCTGCTTTTCCGGCAAGTGCGCGGCCGAATGCCCAACGAGTCAGCACGGTCCAGCGCTGGTCAAGGTTCCAACGCCAAGCGGCGGGATCATGTGCATCGACGCGACCGAGGTGACGCAAGCTCACTATGCTGAGTTTCTGGCGGAGAAATCCGGGGACGCGAGCGGGCAGCGACCGGAATGCGCGCTCAATCTCTACTTCGATGCACCGGAGGGCTGCTTGCGTACTGTGCCGGTGCCGTCGAATCCCGCCGAGCATCCGCAGCAGTGCGTCGACTGGTGCGATGCCGCGGCGTACTGCGAATGGGCAGGCAAGCGCTTGTGCGGCCACGTGGAGCAAGGCGCGGTCGCCTGGGCCGACGGGTCCGATGCAGCGAAGGACCAATGGTTCAACGCCTGCTCGTCGGGCGGAGCCAACACGTTCCCATTCGGCGCCACGTGCAATGCGAGCGTCTGCAACTGGAGCAATTCGCACTCGGTCGAAGTCGGCTCCCAATTGGCGTGCCAAGCGCAAGGTCCTTACGCGGGCGTGTACGACCTGAGCGGCAACGCGGGTGAGTGGGAAGACAGCTGCACGGGATACGAGAACTTGCGTGACAGCTGCCGGGTCCGCGGCGGTAGCTACCAAGCATTCGCGTTCAATTGCTTCCGCCCGACGGACGACTTGCAAATGCGTTGCGCGACTGGCGATGACTTCGGGTTCGCGCGCCGAGACTACGCGGGCCCAGGCTTTCGATGCTGCGGGCGTTGAGAGGGTAGGGTGACATGAAAAATCAGAAGAAGATGAGCGGGCATTTGCGCGCGCTGTGGGTTGCAACGTTCGCGATTGCGAGCGGCGCTTGCGGGTCAAGCGGGTCAGAGCAGGCCCAGGCGCCGCACGGCAAAGGTGGCACGACCTCCGCGCAGGGTGGTCGAGCCGGTGGCGCAGCGCATTCTGGCGGGCGTGGAAGCACCTTGCGCGGTGGACGCAGCGGCGGCGCAGGTGCGCCGGACGATGAGCCCGAAGCAGCCGCATGCGATGCACCTCGCGAGGCGCCCACGTGGCCCAAAGACGCAGGGCTACAACTCGAGCCGAAGTCGGGCGCCGTCGCGCTCTCTTGGCCGCCGGCCGAGGGCGCCGACCACTACGCCGTCGTCGTCGACGATATGCGCGTCGCGCGTGTGGCTAAGCCGGTGTTCACTCTCGAGCTCGCGCCCGGTGAAGAGCACTCGCTCCGCGTCGATGCAATCGAGCTCTGCGGAGCTGCGGCGCCCGGTCCGAGCAGTACGGCGAGTTCGCTGCCACTACCGACGCCCGCCGACGTCGCACCGCCCTTGAACCCCAGCGGCATCACGCCGTTCGCGAAAGCAGTCTCGTTTCTCTACGAGGGTAGCAACGCGCTTCAAGTGGGCATGGCGCCCGGTGCCATCGATCCAAGTCGCGTCGCTGTGATTCGCGGCAAGGTTACCGAGTGCGACGGCACGCCGATTCCGGGCGCTAAGGTGTCAGTCCCGAGTGAGCCGAAGCTTGGCGTCACGTTTACGCGCAGCGACGGCGGTTACGACCTGGTCGTGAACGGTTGCTGCGAAGTCGGCGTGCAAGTCGAGCGTGCCGGCTATCCCACCGCGCAGCGCAATGTCACCGCGGTGCCGCACGACTACGCCACCGCACCGGACATCGCGTTGGTTCCGTACGACAGCGCGGTTACGACGCTGGAGCTCCCGAGCGCTCAGGCGCTCAGCGCGCAAGGTTCTCCGAGCAAGGATTCGGCAGGCACGCGCAGGGCAACGGTGATTGTTCCGCCTGGAGCAACAGCCGCCATGGTGCTGGACGACGGCAAAGAACAGCCGCTCTCCACGCTTCACCTGCGCGCGACCGAGTACACGACAGACGCGTGTGGGCCTTCCGCAATGCCTGCCGCGCTGCCTGCGGAAAGCGCCTTCACGTATGCGGTGGAGCTGTCGGTCGACGAAGCTGTGGTGGCTCGGGCGAAGGAAGTGAAGTTTTCGAAGCCGGTCGCGCTCTATGTCGAGAATTTTCTCGGGTTCCCCGTAGGTTCGCCGGTCCCAACCGGCTACTACAGCCGCGAAACTGAATGCTGGTCGCCAACTCCCAACGGAACGATCGTCAAGTTGCTGGCCAACACGGATGGGCTCGCAACCCTCGATCTGAACGGCGACGGGACGGCGGAGGACGCACTCGCGCTCGCTCGCATCGGAATCACGAACGAAGAAGCGCGAGAGCTTGCGAAACTGTATCCGGCTGGCACTACGCTGTGGCGAGCGTCACTTCCTCACTTCTCGCCATGGGACCTCAACTGGCCTTACCGGCCGAGGGGCGATTCGCGGCTGCCGTATCTCGCGCCCATGACGAGCAAGCTCGAACCAGATTTCTGTGAATCAGGTTCGGATCTCGGCTGCATCAACCAATCGCTCAGCGAGACTCTGCCGCTGGCGAACTCGGGGAACGCGCTCCGCTATTCGTCGCGCCTGACGCCGGATGCAGCGCTCGGCTTTGAGGTGACCGGCAAGGACGTCGGCTCGCTCGCGAGCGCACGCGTCGAGGTGGACGTCGCGGGCGTTCACACTGTGCAGGAGTACGCGCCGAAGCCCAACCAGATCTACCGCTTCAACTGGGATGGGCGCGACGCTTACGGGCGAGCGGTGGTGGGTGCAGCACCCGTCACGGTTCGGCTGACGTACCGCTACCCTTCGGTCTACACGGGCCCGTCGGACTCCTTCGGCACTGTGGGGACCACGGCAAATTGGCAGTACATTGGAGCCCGCCAAGAGGTGGAGCTCTCCACCGAGTGGAAAGGCACTCTCGTCGCGCGGCCGCCAATCACGAGCCCGGCTTCTCCCGGGTGGGCCCTCGCCGACCACTTGGCGTTCGACCCGGTCAACAACGCGATCTACTCGAGCGATGGGAGCATTCGCAAGGTCGCGCAGCGCGTTGCGCCGAGCAATCAACTGGTGATCGACACGGTGGTTGGGACCGGCACCGAAGATTTCAGTGGTGATGGCGGGCCAGCGCTGGGAGCCGCGCTGAGCTCACCACGAGGCATCACCTTCGCACCGGATGGCTCGCTCTACATCGCCGACTTCGGCAACCATCGCATTCGAAAAGTGACAGCAGACGGCACGATTCAAACCGTCGCAGGAACGGGAAAATTCGACACGTCCTCGGCGAAGCAGATCTGGGTGTCGGGCTCGGATCCATTGCAAGCCGACCTCGCAGGACCGGACAGCCTAACCTTCGATTGCGAAGGGAACCTGTTCTTCTTCGACTGGGGACTCTCGCAGTATTTCCGCCTCTCGAAGGACAACAAGCTCTACACGATCCCGCTGCGAACGAACAACAGCACCTACTTCGAAGGGATCCCTGGCCCGGTTGAGGCTGCTGTCGTGGACACGTGGAACAGTGGGACGCCGGCACTCGCTAAAGGTTCCGACTGCCGCGTCTATCTCGCAGGGCGCTCGAACGTGTTTCGCATCGACGCTGATGGCCAGATTCGGCGCGTCGCGGGCAATCTCAAATACGACCAGAGCGGCGCCTTCACGGAAGGGATGGAAGCCACTCTGGCTCCGCTCGCGAATCTCGGCGGCATCGCCTACGAGCCGAGCGGAGCCCTCCTGATTGGCGCCGCGCTCCCCGGCGGCAATGGTGCCCCTGCGTCAGTACTTCGCGTGGCTCCGGACGGCACCATTCGCACGGTGGCCGGCGCGCACGCGACAGCAACTGAAGTGTCCGGCGACAACATCCCGGCCCTGGAAGCTGGGATGAAGCGAATGGACGGCCTGCAAGCTTCACGCGCCAAAGATGGCTCCTTCGCGTTCATTGACACCGCACCCGGTGACGACGGCCTCTTTGGGGATACCTGGGTTCGGCACGTTGATCGCAACGGCATCATTCGAACTCTGGCAGGTGCAGGGGCCCTGCTTGGCGAGCACGTCCCCGCTCACGACGCGCGCCTCACGAGAGCCTGGGGGCTCGCGTTTGCGCCAGACAATTCGCTCTACGTCTCGTTGAACGGTGAGCACCGCATTCGACGTATTTTTTCGATCCGCGGGCTCCAAGCGACGCTCGAGCCCTCCTCCGCAGCGCCACTCGGCGATGGCATGTCGGCACTTGTCGTCACGGGAGCGAGCACGATTGCGAGCAATGAGACAGGCGTTCCCGACGAAAGCGGCGGCGTCGTGGACGTGTTTGACAAGGTGACGGGCATTCATCTGCGGTCGTTCGACTCGCTGACTGGCGCTCTGATTCGCAAGTACACGTACGAGGGCGACCAACTCGTGGCCATCTCCGATGCCTACGAGAACGCCACCACGTACGGCTATGACGACGCTGGCAAGCTATCGACCGTTACGTCGCCCTACAACCAGGTGACCAAGCTCACATACGACCTCGACGGCAACCTCAGCAAGGTCCAGAACCCTGCTGGCGACGAGTTCACGATGTCCTACAAGAGCGGCACCGCGCTGCTCGAGACCCTCACCAATCCGCGCGGCAAAGCCACGACGTTCGCATATGACGACATCGGTCGCGTCATTAAGGACAGCGACGCAGCAGGCGGCTCGAAAACGCTCGAATCGAGCACAAACGGGACCACGAACACCACCAAGGTCACTACCGCCCTCGGTCGAACCAACAGCTACTTCGCGGAGATGACTCCGGAAGGCGCAGTCAAGCGTCGCGCCGATTTACGCCACTACGGCGCAAGCACGACCACCGTCACCGCTCCAGACGGAGGCCGCACCACGACCTTCCAGGACGGCACGACCCTCGAAACGAGCGAGGACGCAGACCCGCGATTTGGCGCGCTTTCTCCTTACTCGGCGACGGTCACGATCGCGAAGGGCTCGCAGAAGTCGGTTATCAAGACGATGCGCAACTATTCGTTCACCGACCCGAACGATTTGCTCAGTGTCAGCAAGTTCGCTGAGACCACGAGCATTGACGGCGACGCCTATACGCGCAGCTACGATCGCAAGACCAACACGTTCACATCGACCACACCCATGGTGCGCGTCACGACGACGAAGCTGAACGATGCGGGGCAAGTCGTCGAAATCGACAGACCAGGCGTCGCGCCGATGCAGATCGAATATGACGACCGCGGTCGCCCGACGACCTTCACACAAGGCGACCGAACCAGCACGCTTCACTACGACCCACACGGCTACGTCGATTATTCGATCGACCCTGCGGGCCGTACGCAACACTTCACGCGCGATGCGATAGGTCGTGTGCTCAGCACGCGGTTGGGCGACGCGCTCGATGCGCCGAGCCTCACCAGCACCTTCGACAAGAACGGCAATCTGCGCACGCTCAAACCGCCGGGCAGCGCAGACCATTCGCTCGACTACACGCCTGTCGATCTGCTCGCATCCTACACGCCTCCGGCGCTGACGGGCATAGCGAATCCCGGCACCGAATATAGCTACAACCTGGATCGTCAGCTGACCGACATCACGAGGCCCGACGGAGCGAAGGTCCACATGGACTACGAGCCCGCGACCGCGCGTTTGACCGCCATCACGCTCCCGGGCGGCGACGGAACGGTTTCGTTCACTTATGACGACGCCAACAGCAAGGAACTCATTGGAACAGCGGGCCCTGCCGGCACGGGCTTCACGCGCACCTTCACCAACGGCCTCGTCACTGCACTCACCTGGAAGGGCACGGTCAACGGCACCGTTCGCAAGACTTACGATGGCAAGTTCCGACTCGACAGCGAACGCGTTGACGGCATCGACGGGCAGGACTCGTTCTCCTACGACAAGGACGGCCTGCTCATCTCCGCGGGCGGTCTCACCATCACGCGCGAAGCGAGCACCGGCCGCGTTACAGGCACGAGCATCGGCGTCATTGACGACTCGCGCAGTTACGACCCAACGTTCGGCGAGCCGACTACCTACACGGCGAAGACCTCGCGCGGAACGCTGTTCGAGGTCACGTACAAGCGCGACAAGCTCGGGCGAATCACCGAGAGGACGGAAGCGGTCGAAGGAACCTCGACTCGCTACACGTACCACTACGATGAACAAGGCCGGCTCGATACAATCACCACCAACGGCGCCGTTACCGCCTCCTACTCGTACGACTCGAACGGCAACCGCACCGAGCGCCAAGCCAACGGCCTGACCGAAAGCGCGGGCTACGACGCTCAGGATCGCCTAACGAGCTACGGCAACGCGAGCTACGCCTACACCGCTGCCGGTGAGCTCCTCAGCAAGAGCGTCGGCTCGAGCACCACCCGCTATCACTACGATGCGCTCGGCAGTCTGCGCTCCGTCGAGCTCCCGAACGGGAGGGCGATCACCTACGAGATCGACGCCTCCGGTCGCCGTGTCGGCAAGCTCGTGGATGGCCAGCTCGTCACCGGCTATCTCTATCGCAGCGGCACGCAGCTCAAAGCGGTAACGGACGGCAGCGGGAACGTCCTCGCCTCCTTCGCGTACGGCCCTGCGCAAACACCCACCGTGATGAACACGCCCTCGCGCGTGTACCGCATCCTCCCGGATCACCTCGGCAGCGTTCGCTTGGTCGTCGACGCCAATACCGGCGCCATCGCGCAGCGCATCGACTACGACGAGTTCGGTCGCGTCACCCAAGACACCAACCCGGGCTTCCAGCCTTTCGGCTATGCGGGTGGCCTCTACGACCCCGACACACAACTCGTTCACTTCGGTGCGCGCGACTACGACCCTGAGACAGGCCGGTGGATCACCAAAGATCCGCTTCTGCTCGGCGGTGGCAGCAATGTTTACGCCTACGTCGGCAACGACCCGATCAACCTAACAGACATCTCCGGCCTTCTCGCTGGTGTACCCGACTGGTTGCTCTGGTTGGATGACCACGGCGTGCTGCAGAGCGCCGGGGATTTCTCGGCGGGCGTGTCGAGCGCGCTCACGTTCGGGTTGAGCGACAAGCTCATTGATGCGACCGGGCTCGGTGCTCACGGCAGCAGGTGCTCCACGGCGTATACAGTCGGTCACATCGGAGGTTTCGCTCTAGGCGTCATCGACGCGCCAGTCAGCATTGCGAAGGGAGCCGCAAAGGGAACGACGACACTCTTCCACGGGTCCGACTTAGCGAGCGTGGAGAATCTCGTCGCGAAGGGATTGGACCGAGCTGCAGCCCGGGCGCGCGGGGGCGGAGACGTCTTCTGGGCAACCCTAGACAAAGGGGTCGCCGACGTGTTTGCCAACGCGAATCCCGTCGGCGGCGCGCCGGCAATCGCCGCACTGAAGCTACCGACGGCTGCTCTTGAATCCCTGATCAAGTCGGGCGGCGTGGCAATCGATCGTACGGGGGCGTATATGATTAAGAACTGGGGCGCGTTCAACAAAGCTGTCATCGAACGTGTAATGGTGAAGTGATCATGACCGAAGCGAGATTTCCCAAGAAACGCGACGATGGGTCTTTTACTGTATTGGCTTTGTTCTCGACGTCCGACGAGAACGTTGTCCCGCTTGTGCGTGCGTACGTGGAAGCTTGGGTGCGCGCGAACCAAACATGGACGCGCATCTGGCGATCGAATTGCATTGAAGTGGAGCGTCTGGAGTTTTCATCCGAATTCGCCTCGGAACCACGAGTGGAGGACGGGAACGAGAAGCTCCGGTTTGCGATTGTGTTTGACGGCAGGCCATCAGCGCTGCGGTGGAAGGATTGGATCGCTTTTTTGCTGGACGAGCTTCGAAGGGTTTTTCACGAGATCAAGTTTGAAGGATTCGAATCTTGATTCGCTGATTCGTTGATTCGCCGTGCGGGCTGATAGTCGCCCGCGCGGCGCAATGAAGCTTTCTTTGGGTAGACCGATATCGTGCTGTTACGCAGCGAAATCGTCGGCTCCCTCACACGCCGGAAGCTCGGCCGCGCTGAGCTGGCGCTATGTTCGGTGCGACAGCGCCGTACCCACCGACCGCACGGGCTAGGAAACCAACCTCCACTTCCCTTCAGCAAGCTCGTCGGCTCATTGTCGGAGCACTTTCTGCGAAGCCAGCGCCGTCATTTCCAGAGAGGGAGGAAGGCTCGCTTCTCCCAGGGCGGTTGGAACGGCTGCGTCCGCCGGAAGCATGAAAGCCGCTATTTCGGTGGCGGAGGTGTCGGAACCCCCGGTGGTGACGTCAGCGGTCCATCCGCCTTCGACGTTAACTGAAACGCTGGGCGAGGACGCATACGGTTTGCTCCACCATTTGCCGGAAACGCGGATGTAGACGGCAACTCGCACCTTCCCCGGCTCGATGTGGCAAGCCGTGCCGACCAGATCTGCCGTGGAACCCACGGGCGGGACGAAGTCGAAGGAAAGTGCCGGTATTCCAGCACCGCACGTGAGCAGCTGCGGTTGACGGGTCATGCAATTGAAGGCGTCTTGCAAACCGCTTTTGAATACGCCGCCTTGATCCCAAATCCCCCAATGACTCCCGACGCCATCGGGTTCGCCGAACTTCCAGAGTTCATCGAACGCGCTAAAGTAGTAAAAGCGCACTCCGGTTTGTGCCGCCCAAGTACTCATCTCTAGTAGAAATCTATTAGCGTTCTCGACGGTTGGAATCGCACTATCCCGCTGCAGGCCCTCAGTGGGGATTCCAACTTCGCCAAGGATGATCTCGCGCCCGTCTGCCACCCTCGCCAAAGTGTCGTAGGCTAGCTTCGCGTACCGCACGGCACTATCGACTGAGACACCCGCCCAGAACGAGTGTGCGTGCGCGAGCACCACGTCGGAAGCGGTAACTAACTCTGGATGCTGAGCTAGCCGGTCCCAAACTTCGGCGGTGCCCACTGCAACTGATGACGGCACTTGCGACCGAACGGCCTGTATCAATGAGACAAGGCTTGATGACGTCATCCGCGGCCTGCCTCCAGTCAGCGTTTCCGCTCTGAGCAACACTTCGTTTCCGACCGTCAGAATGTCGACGCAACCATCGCGGGCAGCAGCAATCCCCGCGTTTATCTCTGCGCTGTTGTCGACTGATGCGTCTTCACTGATCCAAATGCCAAGAACGGTGTGCAGTCCAAATTCTCGCTTTGCAATGCAAGCGGCGCCCGCATCCGCTTTCGCGCCGTACAATCGGAGCGAGTTCGTGGCCGGAGCAACGATTGCAATGCGTTGCCGCGCTTGCGCTGCAGTGTATGAATCGCCCTTATTGGGATCCTGTTCATCCACCCACAGCCCAGCCGCAATCCCGGGCAACTTGCAGGCAAAAAAGCCGCATTCGGGTTTCTTTGATGCACCCTTTGAGCAGGAGCCGTCACACTGAACTACACCGCCACACTGACCGCAAGGAGCGCCCAGATTCGGCGGGTCCATTCCGGAGCAAGTTCCGTCACATGCGACGGTGCCTCCACACGCTCCGCACGATTGCCCGAGGTTCGATGGGTCCGTGACCGAGCATGCTCCGCTGCAATCGATGTTCCCACCACACTTGCCGCAAGGCGCGCCCAGGTTGGACGGATCCGTGCGCGAACACTCCCCCTTGCAGTTGAAAACGCCTCCACACGCTCCGCACGATTGCCCGAGGTTCGATGGGTCCGTGACCGAGCATGCTCCGCTGCAATCGATGTTCCCACCACACTTGCCGCAAGGCGCGCCCAGGTTGGGCGGATCCGTGCGCGAACAGGTTCCGTCACATCTCACGGTACCTCCACACCCGCAGTCAGTGCCCTCCCACTGGACGCACCGCGTACCTGCACTGCCTCCCGCGCCGGCTTCGATACCGGCGCTCCCCGCGTTCGGGCTCTGGCCACCAAAAGAGCCCGGGCCTCCATTGGTCAACATTCCGCCCAGGCCGCTGTGCGGTTCGTTTGGCGTTCCGCCCGACGATGCACCCGAAGGGAAGCCAGCCGCTCCTGCAGATCCGGCCGAGGTCGTAGCGCCCATATCATTTGCATCGGCACCACCCGTAGTGCGTGAGGCGGCCCCGCCATTCGCTTGGTCTGGCGTCGCACCGCTCGTCACGCCACCAAACGCAAGAGCTCCTCCAGATCCCCGACTGGTTTCAGCGTCGTCGCCGCAGGAACCCAACAATAGGAAATAGTTGCCATAGCAGACCAAGCTCACAATGGCCGTGGGTTTTAACGACATGAGACCTCGAGAAGTGTGGCACGCCCCCGAAGCACGCGAGCTTACTGGGGAACGCTCGCGTGCACAATCGTTCTCACGTGCCACGCGCGTACGCGAACTCCGATCGAGACACGGACGTTCGCGATGGGCTCAGCAAACGTAACACCGCGTTCACTTACTGTTGCGCGATTCGTAAAGGCTGAACGCCTCACACGTATTGGCGGAGACTAATGACCCGTTGCGGCAGGCAAGCAAGCGTTGGTGGCCTCGCGGGGCTCGGTATGCGCCGGGCTGACCATCTTTTGTAAAGGCTTGCTCGCCACCAATACACGGTCCGCCAGGCGCCCTCCCCAATGAGGTTTTATAACCCTCATTAACGAACGTAAGACACCGTCCGCATAGCGCATTCTGTCCGAAATCGGCGAACGCTTGAGCGGACTGCGCATCGCGTGGATCGCCTGCACACTGGAGACGGCTTTTGATCGCCCTTCATTGGGGAGCGGAGTGATTTCCCGATGTGCCAGCCGAAGCGCCCGAATAAGGGCTGCGATTGGTGGGCTTTGGGGCCCGGTGCACGTTGCGCGCTCCGATCGCTGGGGCGCGGAGCAAAGTCGCGGCACTAGCATCCTGGTCGGCGACGTCTGCCGTGCTAACCCCAGACCAGCTATCAAGGGGCGGCGTTGCGACTCCGGTTGGATGCATGTCGCGAGTTGTCGTCGAGGTAGCTGGCGTGGAGGAGTACTGATGGACGACAAGATGGTCGCCGGAGAGGAGCAACACACATTGTCGAATGCCGAGCATTGCCAACATGAGCGTGGTCGCACCGGTTATGGCGGCGAGCGCGACCAATACCGGCTTATCACGAGCGAGCAAACCAAGGCGACCGAGAGCCGCTCTCGATCGGTTACGAAAATCGTCGGATAGAAATTGAAGCGAGGACGGGGTAGGGGTCGGCGTTGGCGCGATCCGAGTGACTTGGAACCACGCTCGCGAAGGGGCGGGCGGTGGCGTGTTGTCCAATGGTACCGGTCGATGTGTCGCGGGCGAAAGCGATTGCGGCTCCGTGATGCTCGAGGCCGTCGGCGTGCTTGCCTGAGTTGTGGCGTTACGATCGCTTTCGAGCACAGCGCCGGGCGCGTTGAGCCATACGTCGCAGAACGGTCTGAAGGTTTCTGTCGGAAGGTTCGAAGAACTTGCGGGAGCGTCATGCCATCCGACTTCGGGCGCGCACATGTCCCTGGCGAGCGTCGTGCCAGGCTCGCTGCGGTATTGGAGTTCGCGCCGCGCCCACTCGCGTAGTTGCAGGCGCTCCAGAGAATCCGGTTCCGCATCGAACACGTAGGCTTCGAGCTTCAGTCCCGAAAACTCGATTCTCGCGTAGGGTTCGAGAGTCTGCGAACTCTTTGCGAGTTCGCCGTTGATGTGGATCTCGGCGCCGAGTGCCGGAATGACTCGCAGGCCATTGCCATCGCGCTCGAATTGCAGGTGAACCGGCTTGATGCCGCGCGCGTCAATTCGGACATGTGCGCGAAGCAGCGTGCCGACAACGATGGCTCGCTCTTCATGCGGACCGATTTCGAAGAGCCAGTTCTCGGCATCCGATCGTATGCTTAACCACAGAGTGCGGTGCTGAACTTGTGTCATCTGCCCTCAAACGGAGCACCCTCTACGGGTCGCCGGCCGCAGCGTGCGTTGAATCGTCAGCCGCGTGCCGCGGTTCGCCGGGTGGGGGACGACCCGAACGCGACTGGAGTGGGACCGGCGCGCGGCTGACCCTCCTTCTTCGGTTCGGCGAGCTTCTTGTTGAGTGAAAATCGTACCAAAGGGTGAAAATGCAAATCGCGGCGCTGCGGTTGACCCTGCCGTTCGGCGAGGGTCGGCTCTGCAAGACGCCGCAGCACCTATTCTTCCTCGGCACCTGGGGGCAGGCGTTGCGTAAAATCGCAAGGTCCCGAGACGTCTTCAGCCGAATGCGGGACTTGGGGGCGGAAGCAAAGTGCCCAACGCGGAGATTGTAGCGGGAACCGCAGGCTTCGCTTTGCTCCCGCAAAGCGAACGCGGACGGGGTAAGATGCGCGACATGATCCCGAGTCGACCTCCTCAGCGAACGCCAGAGCTACCGCTGAGCGACGATCTCGCGCGCTTTCGGAGAGGCGAACTGACCTTGGACGAGTATCTTGATGCTCGAGTTGAAGCAGCGGTCGCGCATTTCCGGCGAGTTCTATCCGAGGAACAGCTGCAAGTCGTTCGCGACGTACTTCGAGAGACATTACAAACCGACCCGTCGCTCCAAACCCTCGTCCAGCAACTCGTCTCCGACCGCGAGGCGTCAGCCTATCGCCACTAGTCGGCGATGATCGTTCCTAACAGTGGGGGCCTGCGCGTGCGACAAGCCGATGCACCTGAAGTGTTAGAACTATTTCAGCGCGAGCTCGCGATGGTGGAGATCATTGCGAAGCAGGTATGCCGAGCAATGGGATCGCTTGCGGAGTACGATGAAGTCGTGAGCGCGGGCCGTGAGGGTCTGCTCGATGCAGCGCGTCGTTTCGAACCGGATCGAGGGGTACGCTTCGGCTCATACGCGCACCATCGAGTGAAGGGCGCGATGGTTGACTCTGTTCGTCGGAACTGTCGCCTACCCAGGCGTGCGCGCGAGCGCGTTCTTGCTCTGCAGGCGGCAACGGAATTTGCAGCGGGATCGAGCGCTGTCGAAAGCGCGAACTCCCCTGGCGTGGCCGAAATACACGATGAACTTACCGAGCGGCTCAACGGAATGGCCGCCGCCGCAGCACTCAGTCTGACTGCGGATCCAGCGTATATGTCGGAGCGGTTGCAGCAAGATCCAGAGACCGCTGCAGAGCACGCCGAGCTCTTGGATAAAATCGCCACGAAGCTCCAGGGGATGTCCGCCGAGGAAGCTCTGGTGGTGCGGCGATTCTACTATGACGGAGATTCTCTGGAGCAGATCTCCGGTGACCTCGGAGTTACTCGGTCATGGGCTAGCCGTCTGCACACCCGTGCTATCGCGAGGCTCCGTCGATACCTGGATGATCTCGATCGGTAGCGGCCTAGGCGTTGCGGCGTGCACTCGTTGTCCTGGGCTCGTCGCCGCGAACGCCACTCGCGAACATCGTAGAAAGCCACTGCGCGAGCGCCGTCGCGGCAGCGCCGCGAGCGGTTAGTTCCACTCCTCCGGTATTGGCGACTCGTTCATCGTAGGCAAGGCCACGCGCCGCCATGAACCTTTGCAGGTCGTTAAAATCCAGAAACGCTGGGAATGCTTCGCCATGGCGATCGAAGCACGCCAAGAGCGAAGCTGGGAGTAGTTGTCGTTCAGCGTGAACGCGCCAGCAGTCGCCTTCACGACAGCAAAAAACGTTCAGATACTCGTCGGATGTGGTTCGGGCCGCGTCTCGGGTGTTCATGATCATTTGCCTTTTCGAAGGGTCAAGAGAGCTTGAACGATGCCAGCGCTTGGGCGAAGGCATCTGCTGACTGGTAGCGATCGTCGAGACATGCCGCTATCCCGCGCAAGATGATCGCGTCGAGCGCCGCCGGCACACCCTCGATCCAATGAGAGAGGGGCAGCGGCGAAAAGATGTCACGATCGAATGGGCTTCGACCTGCAATGGCGACATAGAGCACGATCGCCAGCGAGTAGAGATCCGTCCGTGCGTCGACGCGCTCCCCCTTTGCCGCCTCCGGACTCATGTAGAACGGGGTGCCCACAACCGCACCCGTCCGCGTGGGAGCCTCTAGCCCCAAGAGCGTGGGAGGCGCGAGCTCTCGAATTAGTCGAGCCAACCCGAAGTCCAAGATTTTCAACTGAGGCCCTCTCGGTCCCTCGTGTAGAAAGAGGTTCTCCGGCTTGATATCGCGGTGCACGATGCCGAGAGCATGCGCAGCTCGCAATGCGGACAAAGCTTGCGCGCCGATGTGTAACGCCTCGAGCCAGGGCAAGACCACGCGTCGCCGCAGCTCCTCTGCCAACGTAACCCCTCGCAATAGTTCCATGACGATGCATGCTCGCCCGCCTTCAGCGATCCAATACTCGACCACTTCCACCGCAGCGGAGTGGCGGAATTGGCCCATTGCCTGTGCTTCGAGCCGCATCCGATCGATGAAGCGAGGGTTGCTCGCGAACTGACGGTGCAAGAGCTTCATCGCGAAACGACGTCCCAAAAATTCGTGTTCGATCTCAAAGACTTGTCCCATGCCGCCAGTTCCAAGTCTGCGGACGGGACGGTAGGCAGTTCCCTCTAGTATTCGTGCCGCTTCGGCCAGGGGTTCAGAGTCGTTCGAGAGCAAGGGATATCTCCTACAAGTCTTTCTCGGTCGCTCACCGGCTTCGGTTGCCAGAAAAAGCGTTCCCCATGTCGAATTTAGGAAGCGCGGCGGGGCTTGCGGTCGAGATAGAGTCCAGGTGATCCGTGTTCACAACCGAGGGCGCGAATACTGGCTCTGGGGCTGTCGTGGAGGATGATCTCTTCGCCGGTACCGATTATCGCACCGTCCGGCGGCTCAGCTCGGGCGGAATGGGGGAGCTCTTTGTGGTCGCCCATCGCCGCACCGGCAGGCAGTCCATTGCGAAGCTGCCTCAAGAACGGTGGGCTGCGGATGCACGCATCCTCGAACGCCTTCGGCTTGAAGCGCAGTCCCTTGGGCGGCTTCAGCACCCAAACGTCGTCTCGATCCTTTCAGTTGGTGCGCTCCGAGATGGTCGCCCCTTCATCATCATGGAGTACCTCGAAGGGCGAACGCTGGCCGGCGAGTTAGCGGCTCGTCGTCGCCTCGGCGTGATCGAGGCGCTGGTGTTGACGTGCGATCTGCTGTCCGCGTTAGGCGCAGCCCACAAGCTTGGAATCGTTCATCGCGACATAAAGCCGCAGAATCTCTTTGTCTGCTCGGATCCCGAACTTGGACGCTACCTCAAGGTGTTCGATTTTGGCGTTGCTAGGATCTTGCCGGACGCCCCGAGCGGTGCCCCGGAGCCCGTCGCCGTGCCGACGGATGCAGGCGTTGTCATCGGAACCCCTCTGTACGTAAGCCCGGAGGCGGCTGTTTGCGGCGCGGTCGACCCTCGTGGCGACCTGTATTCCGCTGGGCTCGTCCTCTACATGATGTTGGCGGGTCGCGGACCGTTCGATCACTTCGGGAGCGACGAACTCGTCCTTACAGCCCACGCCGTTGAAGACGCGCCGCCGCTCTCGCAATTCACACGCCGACCCATTCCCGCTGAAATCGAGCGTGCAGTGCAACGCGCGCTGCACAAGCAGCCGGGTGAACGATTTCAGTCCGCTGACGAATTCAGGTTCGAGCTGTTGCGAGTTATCCAGGACCTAACCATGCCTGCGGGGTGGTTGGAAACCACAACACACGCGCCGTTCGAGCGCGAGGATCCCGTCGCCGAGAGCGGTCCGCGACTGAGCGACGCCGCGATGGCTCGGACCAGAGAAGCCGACCGAGCCACGCTTCGGATTTCACGGGTGACTCCGTCGGATCCGTTCCAGCAGCTCAAGTTGGTTGTTGTTTCGACGCTGGCATTCGTTGTGATGGCAGTCGCGGCACGCGCATTGATTTTCTATCTAAGGGCGAGGCCATGAGCGCGCGCAAACCGTCTCTCAAGCAGGGCGATCTCTTTCAGAACCAGTATCGCATCGAGCGCGTGCTGGGCTCGGGGGGGCACGCTTTTGTTTACGCTGCGCGCGACGAAATCATGGGCCGCGATGTAGCTCTCAAGCTCATCGAGATCCCGGCGGAATCGGGAAACGATCGACGGCGACGTGCGTGTACAGAAGCTCAAGCCCTAAGGCGGGTTGATCACCCGAATGTGGTACGCGTTCTCAGCGCACACGCTACAGACGACGGCTGGATCTATATCGTGATGTCGCTTCTGAGCGGCCCAACGCTTCGCAAGGTACTCAGCGAGCAGCGCACTCTCGGCATTGTTGAAGCGCTCGAGATAGCTGCTCAAATCGCCGACGGTACCCACGCAGCGCATCAAGCGAACATCATCCATCGGGACTTGAAGCCAGAGAACGTCATTTTGGAAGCTGGCAACAAGGCACTCATCATCGATTTTGGTGTCGCCAAGCTGGTCGATCCGGACGCTCAGACGACCCAGCGCGATCTAATTCAAGGCACGATCCAATATCTGAGCCCCGAGCAGCTGCGTGGGCAGCGCGCGTCGCGACAGAGCGACATGTTCGCGCTCGGCGTGATCATCTACGAGATGTTGACAGGTACTCGCCCAGCGCTCGTCGGGTTGACGGAGATCAATATAGACGTGATCGCCTACCGCCAGCTCTACGAGATCCCCGAGCCGCTTCCCGCTCTGCGGAACGACGTGCCGCCGTCCGTTGACCGTCTAGTGCAGCGAATGCTCGATAAGGATCCAGCCAAACGTTTCCAGGGAATGGACGAGGTCGCGACTGCACTGCGCAAGCAGTCGACTCGCCTTACTGCGTCATCGCCAGACGCGATTCAAGCCGCGCGCCGTGCTCTCTCTCTCCCTCCTCAGCAGAGTCCACGGGAACAAGACAGAGCTGTTCTTGCGACTGTCTCGGCAGAGCGCCGTACTCTCGTTCAGACTACTCAGAGGCTCGCGCTCGTGCAGGTGCCACCCGAAGCGCTTCCCACGGGTACGATCACGGCTACGCGCACAGAGCAGCGATCTTCGCAGAACGCGCCCCGCGCAGACGACCAATCGCATCCGTTGACGCGCATCGTGCACCATGTCTCAACGGTATCGTTTGAGACTGCCACCCCCGCGTCCATGCTCGCTGAGGTCCAAGCGCCTCCGTCGGAAGATTTACTTGACGGCGCAGTTCCGGTTACCACTGCAAGCGATGAGGTGACGGTCGCGTGGTGGAACTTGTCCAGCGTTGCAAGCCACCCCTTTTGGGGCCGTACGCTGGGAGTGGCGGCAGTCGCAGGTACGATTCTGGGCACGCTTTCGGGCATGCTCACGCCGGCAAGCGCGGTGACATCTCGCGCTGGCGTTGCCGAGGCTCGCACCGTTACGTCGATTGAGCCCTCCAAGGCGGTCCCGATTGCGTCCGCTATGTCGGAGGCTTCGTTCTCGATCTCGAACGCCGCTACGTCAGCACCGGAGCAGGTCACGAGCGCTGTGATCGCGGCTCCTCCCCAAACACCCCCGTCCTCTATTTCCGCCGCGGCTCTCTCCAATTCCGTTTCGTCGCCCGCCGTACCCGAGACACGGACCCTAGCTCCTCGGCGTGCCAAGCCACGCGTCGCCAAGCCGGCGCTCTCGGCGAGCGCGGCACCAGTGGCGTCTGCACACGAGCCCAAGTCGTGGATTCGCGTGCACCGCGATGAGGATTGGCTGCCTTCATCGGGCTTGCCAGACCTCGTCCCCGTTCCAGCGCGCTCTGCCCCTGCACCCTCCAGCGCTCGCCCGCGCAGTGTCTTGGTTCCGGCGAGGCCATGACTGACAATCCTGACAACAAGAAGCCTCGCGTCGCTCCGTCGACGACGAAGTCATACAACCTGGACGGTACGACTGCGGAATTCGATCCGGGCGCGTTCCAGGTTCACGCAATCTCACCCGAGCTCCGGCGCAAGATGCTGGTGGGCAAGCTTCCGGAACGCGATCCAAAGTTCTATCAGGACACCCTTCCGCCCAATGTGGAGCTAACGACAGAGGCGTCGCCCCAGCGAGAGGAAAGCCCGGGCGTCACACACGAAGTAGCCGAGCCAGGAGCGTTCGAAGCGGTCGCGGTCGTTCCCAAGTCGCCATCGGAGCTCCCAACTGTGCCAGGGGTCCGCCGAGCCCGTGTTCGTGCTGTCGGCATCCACAAGCGCCGCCTCGTGGTCGCTGGCTGCATAGCGCTAGGGGTAATTGCTGTTTCGGCGGTTATCGTAGTTCTGGGCGGTCGGCGCGCTCCGATCAAGCCGATGCTGTCCGCCGCACAACCGGTTCGTATGAAAGACACGGAACAGCGAGATCACTCGCTTCCAACGTCCGCGCCGCTCGCCCCGTCCGCTCACGCGGATGCTCCGACCGTCAGAGTCCCAAGTGCTCCCGCGCCAGCGTCCGAGCGCCACGTGGTCGCCGCGCCTGTGCCTGTGGCGAAGCGTATCCAGGCTCCCGTCCAGCATGCCGGTGTTCAAGCGACAGCGCCCGAGCCTCGCAGTGTCCCTTCGGTGCTCCCCGCGGTAACGCCGAGTGCTCCGCCGGCTCAAGTCAGCCCCTCGCCGACGAGCATCTTCGATACCCCTCTCAAGCCGCTCACAGGAAGAACAGCCGAATAGGTGGGTCCTCCCACTTTCGTGAACGTCGCGACGAAGAACGTCCCAATGCTGCCTCGAAATCTTCGATTCATCTCCGTGTCACTGTTTGCGGTCGCGCTCCTCGCCGCTCCGCCTATCTATTCGCAGTCGGCTGACTCTCCGGCGCGCGTTCAATACGCTCGCGCCCTGGAAGCGATGAAGAACAACCAATGGGCTGAAGCGCGCCAGTTGTTGCTCGAGCTCTGGCAAAAGTCTCGCACCTTCGACGTCGCAGCGTCACTCGGGCAGTGCGAGTTCAAGCTGGGCCAGTACGCGGCTGGTGCGGAGCACATGAAATTCGCGGTGGAGAATGCCCCACCCACCGAAGACCCGGTCTTCATCGAGCGTTATAACGTTGCGCTAGCTGAGCTGAAGAAGCGCGTCGCAACTCTGCACGTCACGGTGAATCAACCTACCGCTCGCATCAGCATCGACGGTGCCCTCGCAGAGACGCCGACATTTCCTGCTGAGCTCTTCGTAGGACCAGGGCCGCACACCGTTACGGCTACGGTCTCAGGAACGGAGTCGTCGCGGAACATCGAAGCGGCCGCAGGTGCAAGCTACGACCTCGAGTTCGTCTTGTCGCCACCGCGCGCAATTACGACGCCAGTCCCTGTCACGCCCGCTCGCGATTCGGCAGCGCCTCAGAACACTCCCCAGGCTACGAATGCCGGGAGCGGTCCTTCGGTGGTGCCGCTCGTTTCCGGCGCTGCTATTGCCGTGACCGGACTCACGCTCGGCATCGTCGAAACCATCCGTGCCGCTGATGCCAAGGATCGAATGTCAACATTGCGAGACCAGACCGCGAGCGCCGGCAGCAGCGCTTGTGTCGCACCGCAGACGATTGAGCTACAGGCTCAGTGCTCGCAACAATACGATGCTGCTGGCACCTATCACCGCGCGCGCAACTGGGCTGCCGCTGGTTTCGTCGTTGCGGGTGCCGCCACCGCCTTCACGCTTAGCTACTGGTTTTGGCCGAGGTCCACGTCTCAGCCAGCCCAGGGCCAAGCGAGCCGAGTGCGCACCGTCTCCTTCATTCCTGCCGCAACGCCGCGGGAGTTTGGGCTACTTGTTCAGGGGAGTTTCGAATGAGCACCCGGAAGCGGCACCCCGAGCGGCGGGCTGCCTATACCGCCCTATTGGCGCCATTGGTCGCACTGCTAGCGGCGAGCTGTGAAGATCCGCGCGAGGACTGCTACTGGACCACGACCTGCATCGAAGGAGGCGCGGCAAGCGGTGGTTCAGGTGGAATGGGCGGTACGGGTGACACGCAGGGTGGCAACGTGAGCGCATCCGGCGGCGAGAGCGCGTTCGGCGGCGCAGGCGGAGCAGGCGGCGTCGGCGGCAATGAAGGCGGCGCAGGTGGAACGCCGGCAGTGTGCGACACGACCCAGAGCCCCGCGTTAGAGGCGTGCGTCGCGAGCGACGAGCACGCGTTGTTTGTTGCGCCAACTGGGTCTGACAAGTCCGACGGAACGCGGGCTCAGCCTTTCAAGACGATCACTCAAGCCACGGCCCTTGCGGCGGCGAGCGGCAAGATCGTCATCGTCTGCAATGGCAAGTTCGACGAGCATCTAAGCATCACGACAGGCGCGCGCGTGTACGGCGGCTTCTCGTGCCCGGGCGAGAAGGTCCCCTGGAGCTACCAGCTAGGTAAGCGAGCTCAAGTGGTGCCGAGCAGTGAGGGACCTGCACTTGAAGCTCGAAATGTCGCCAGCGCCGTGACAATTGAGGATGTGGAGTTCTATTCGCGGGACGCCACAGCACCGGGAACTTCAAGCGTCGCGGCTATCGTCGAGAGCTCGCCCGCCGTGGTGCTCAGGCGAGTGAGGATCGTCGCTGGCGATGGGGCCACAGGTATTGACGGGACAACTGGCACCAAGGGTGCGGACGGCGATACCGCGACGCGCGATCAAGAAGGGCTGAATGCTCTGTGCGGAAACCAAGCTCCAGCAATCAAGCTCGGAGGCGCGTGGGTTGCTGATACCGCTTGCGGTTCACGCGGAGGGTCCGGAGGTCCGTCTCAGAAAGGTGCGCCGGGATTTCCGGGCACCTTCGGAATCCCGCAAACGAATGTCACTCCGCCAAACGTCACCAACGGCGGTCTTAACGGTTCCGACGGAGTCGACGGGACGTCTGGCTCTCCCGGCAACGCGGGCAGTAGCGGAAAAGCAGTCGCGGACACGTCCGCATTCACAGCGGTTGGGTTCACTCCGTCCGCGGCCGCGGGAAGTGGAACGGATGGTTTCCCCGGCCAGGGCGGCGGAGGCGGAGGCGCCAGCAATGCCAGCGGTGACTGCATCGGAGCCAGTGGCGGTGCTGGCGGCATGGGCGGTTGCGGAGGAAAAGGCGGCGTGGGCGGCGGCGGTGGAGGCGCGTCGGTCGCGCTCATGAGCTGGAACAGCGGAGTGACCCTTGATGCCTGCGAGCTCGTTGCGGGCAGCGGTGGCGCCGGAGGAAAAGGCGGCGACGGCGGACTAGGCGGACTAGGCAAGGATGGCGCTGCAGGTGGAGCCGCTGACACGACGAACAGCATCGGCAAGGGGGGGCACGGCGGACTAGGCGGCAACGGCGGAGCCGGTGGCCCTGGCGCTGGAGGCAATGGCGGTCCTTCGTATGCACTCGTCGTGCATGGCCCCAAGCCCGTGATCGGGAAGACCACCGAGCTAACGCCGGGCAGCCCTGGTATCGCCGGACTCGGTGGAAGCGCTGCTGGCGTAACCGCGGAAGCCGGAAAGCCCGGCACGGCTTCGGCGCAATTCAGCGTGCTGTGACAGCTGCTGTGGCCCAACTGATCGCGCCGCAGCTCACTCAAAAGCCGCGCGCGCGGAACGTGATCTCCGTCACGACGCGCATATCGCGCTAGCTCACGCTCGACTCAAGATCGGGGTCGGTGCTCCTGATACAACAAAGAGGCCGCAGGTGGCGACGGTTGTGTAGAGTGCGCCGAGATTTCGCCGCTTCGCGAACGCCGTTCCCTTGGCCCACCCTACGACGTGCTCACTCCCCTCGACTGGCTCCAACTGATCAGATCGGTCAGCTTTTGCCGCAGAACTGGGCATCATCGCTGCCCTGGGTCAAGAACGCCCTCGACCGCTAAATCTCCCCTTGACCAAGTTTTTGCGCCACCATTTTGCACAGCGGTGCCCCCACTACGGGTCAGACCTTTTTGGCAGCGCTGGTTTTGCATCTTCAGACGCGCTCGTAGCGCCCAAAACCGAGGTTTCCACGGCATTGCGGAACCCTAGGAGCCTTTTGAGCATGTCCGCCCAGAAAGGTGCTCCGAGACAGAGGAGTAGGCACGAGAACACGAGGCCGACGAACCAGCGCGCCGTGGCAACGATGACCCCGTCGCAGCTAGCGGCTGGATCCGTTCTCTGCTGGCAGGTGCACCACGAACGCACGACTTCGCTGTTCTGCCAGCCGAAATGCAGCGCGGGCTCTGCCCAGATACCGTTCGCTTGAGCCACAACGCCGCTTGCCCCCTTCAACAGCTCGTCCCGATCGTACGGCAAAATTCGCAGGCTTGCGCCCATTTCATCTGCGCGCCGCACGAGTGCCGGCGCAACGTCGCCGAGCCATGTTTGCGTTTCAGGGCTGCCGAAGAGGTCCACCGCGAGCTGCAGGCCATCCAGATTGAGGAAGACGACCAGCAAACAGGTGACTGACGCAGTCAAGCGTCGCGACTGGAGCTTAAACTGCTCACTCGCGGAACCTTCGAGGGTGGCATACCAGGTGTCCACGAACTCCCGGAAGGCTGCGTAGCGCCTTGCTTCCGGAGGCATTGTCGACGACCAACGCGACGGGAGCAGCCAATCGTCTGGTTTGTAGGCGCTGTTGCAGTGCGCGGGTTCAAGCATGGTTTCGACGATGTTCAAGAGATCGGCCTTGGCCAAATACTCGACCTGAGCCGCGACGTTTGATCGAACCTCTTCGAGCTTGTCCCAAGGCGGGTTCGCTCCGGCGAGCGCCTGCAGGGCCTTCGTATCGTGTAGCGTCGGGTAGGTGAGCACGTCGTTTACGAACGCCACTTGTTCAGGATCTCCGGGCGTTCCGAGATCACCGCCGGCTGTGCGGAAGCCTCGATTGAGTGCGCCGAGCATCTCGCCCAAAGTCTTGCCTCGACTGTTGGCGAGATACTGGACAATGCGAACGAAGCACATGACGACCAAGCTGCAGGCGAGCAGCACCGTCGAGACGCCGAGGAGCATTCCGATGATATTCGTGATTACCGACATTGCCTTTTCCCGGCTCACAAAGTTTGGAGATACACGATGAGCGCGCTGCGATCAGCCGGGTCGGCGACGAGGTGCTCGTGACCGGCGTTTGAGTTGCCGTGTGCCGTCGTGTCGAGCGTGAAGCGAGCGCGGCCGACGGGCGGCGTGGCGAAGACGAAGCCGCCGAGTTTCACGTCATACGCAGGATTACCTCGCTCGAACGTCTTAGGCCGTTCGCTGACTGGGCCGACCAGATGCGCGAGCGTTGGCACAGAGCCGTTGTGCAAATAGGGGGCGCGAGCCCAAAGGCCATCGAGCGGCGGGCAAAGGTAACCTCGCCCGGGCCGGAATGCAGAAGGACCCCAAATCGAAACGTCGGAGCCAAATCGGTTCAACTTGTCGACGAAGGTCTGATCGATCGACTGGTAGCGATGTGGGTCGGTACCTTGGCTCGGAATCGCCTCGGGATCGCGCATGCACGGCGTTGGCGCCGCAAGGTTTCCCGCATCGTCGTAGGTGCCGTGGCAAGTCGAGCAAGCCACGCTGTACACCTTTTTGCCCCTCAAGAAGATGGGAGAGTTTGCGTCATGATCGGCTGTTTTGAAGGGGAAAGGCGGGGGAGCGAGGGTGGGCTGCAGCTCTTGATTGAGCCATTGTCCGACCATCAAGAGCTCGCGCCGCCGAAGCGTTTCCGGACGGCCCCCGATACCGACGATCGCGCCGAAATTGCGGGCCCGATCCTGGTCGGTGTTGCCGTCCCAATGATGCCAAGGGCGCCAGTTAGTCTGTTGGTGCCAAATGGAGGGTAGATCGACTGTTGCGATGTGTTCTCGCTCGAACTCAAACCCCAAGAATTCGAAGCGCAGCGCTCCGAAGGCGTCGAGGCGCCCTGGGCCATTCAGCGGTCGGTGCTTCAACCACTCGAGCGGCTTCAGCTTGGCCTGACTCTTGGCATACGCGATAATCAACGTATAGATGCGTCGCTCCGCGTCAGTGAGCTTCGAAGGAGTCTCTCGACCATCGTCGAACGTTGGCCGCCGTTGGTGCTCGCGCGCCAAAACCTCGTCGATCGCTCCAGTGATGTTTTCTGAGGTGAACTTCGGATCGGTTAAAGCGCTGAAGACCGCAAGCTTGTAGCCAGCCGTGTCGATTCCCAAGTTCGGCATGCCATCGACGAAGTGCGAACGGTTCTGCTGATCCAGGTATTCGCCGCGGTGACAGCTCGAACAGTTGAACGTGACGAGGCGGAGCCCTAGCTGAAGCTGCGTGCCACCGAGCGTTGCGACGGGTTCGGTGAGAATGGCGCCGCGCGGTAGGCCGTGATAATCTTCGTAGTATTCGTCGTCATCCGGCAGCTGCAGTCCGAATTGGCTGAAGTCTCCGCGCTCGCCAAAGTACTCGGGGAACAACTTCGGCAGCACCCTGAAGATCCAGTAAGGTAGACCGCCGTTGCCCTCTGCACCTACGGCGCCGTACCGAAAATTCCAGACGGGATCGGCTTCTAAACGACCAGGGCGATCGTAGCCGTCGCGAAGCCGCGCGGCCGAGAGCTTGGCCGGCGGGATCATCTCCTCGGAAGGTAGGCGTGGCGCGATCCGGAGCGGACCGCAATACCAGCAATACATATGAAAATGGCTGTCGAGCGAACGGATGCTGCCAAGAGCGACTAACAGTGCGAGCAAGGTGGGAGCGGCGAAGTAGCCGGCTGGACTCGACAAGATGCGCAACGGCAAGGCAGCGATCCGTGGAAAAAGCGACCCTAGACCGCCGAGCAGCGGCTTCGTCTTGGAGGTTTCTTCGAGGGCGGGCGGAACGTAGTCGTCCGATTTGTCGTCTTCTTCCCAAAACTCTTTGTAGCTGATTTTCGATCCATCGACGTCGTTCACGCCGTGGCGCGCGTTTCGGCTGGCTCGGTACGCTTCGTGTCGAGCCCAATTCAGGGAGCCGACCAACCCGTGGTCCTGCAGGCCCGGGGTGGGGTCGAACGCCGCATTCTCGGCAAGGAGCATCCGCTTTTCGGTCGCAAAGCGCTGTTGCCCAATGCGTAGCTCACCGACCGGCCAGAAAGGGCTTGCGCCCTCGTCCCAGACTTTGGTGGCGTCGTCGATGGGGTACGCTGCATCGGGTTGTCCGCGTACTTGTACGGCGAGCTCGAACCTGAACGGTTCCTTTGCCGGTTCACTGATAAGGAGGTCTGCCCTCAACGCTTCGAACAGGTAGTTCGGACTCTTGATTAGCCTTTTCTCACGGATGACGCGCTGCTGTGGACGCAGCCGGTACTTCACGATCAGGTTTGGGCCGAGCTGAAACGGAGTTTGGCTGTAGTACGTGAGATCGAGTGGGCTCTCGGGCTTGGCCGACGCCATGCGAATTAGGGCCGCGAGCCCTGCCAAGTTCCCGGCAGCGAGGAAGAATCCCGAAGGAAATTTGTCGTCTGCTTCTAGCCGAGCCGCCACTGCCATCGCCTGCGCGTTCGACGCGAAAAATGCTGGGTCGTTCAGGAACAGAAAGTCTTGTGCGGCCCCGTTGTCATCGACGTCCAACAGCTTAATTGCGACGCCGCGGCCATCAGCGGTAGTGTCTGCTTGCGCGCGTTTGCTGCTGTTCGAAAAGCGGACCCACGCCTTGTACTCCTGTGCTGGGGTCGCGAAAACGCCGAAGCGCAGTCCAGGAGCGATGTCCGGGTTCACTACGAACGTCGCCCTCAGCATGCCGTGGTGCTTGCGGTGCACGTCGCGGCGAGCTTCGCCACGCCGATTGGCTCTTGGACGCTCGAGCACCACGCGCGCGGCCGACGCTCCTACGCTTCGAGCGGCACCTACGTCGGCCGGCGTTAGTCCCACCGGTGACACGACCTCGCCCTTACTCCTGAACTCGTCGACGACCTCGACCCCCCCGTTCGTCCGAAGCTCTGCCGCCCTAATAAGCGCGTTTTCGGAATCGATTTCGTCAGCCGGAAGCGCGGAGCTCTGCGGGTCGTCGGCTCGAGCCCCTGCTACGGCTCGCTCCGGTTGTCTTTGCGTTGACTCGCCCGACGGAACGTCCGTCTCATCGGTTTTGTTCGACATCCTAGGCTCGATTCGTCAGGAGCAAGCCGTCGAAGCGGAGGAGCGCCCTCCGTCCGAAAGCCTGTCTGTACAGTCACCTTGAAGTCGAAACTCGCGAGAGCCTCAATGGGTATTTTGTAGCGAGCGACGGCCGGTTTCACTCGGATGACGCGCTTGTTTCTGCATCTGGGGGGAAAGACGGTCCGGACGCGTTAGCTTGGGGGGAGAGACCGCATCGTTGTAGAGTTACCTCGGCGGAGAAAGACAGTGTCTGACGGAGCCGACCGAGCGAACGAGAGCTTGCGCTTTCCCTTTGTCGAAGGCCACGAGATCGATTCATTCTTGGGGCAGGGCGGGATGGGCATGGTCTACCGTGCACGCGACTCGAGCAATGGTCGCGCTGTCGCCTTGAAGATTCTCAAGGGTACCGACCCGGCCAGTGTCTACCGGATCAAACGCGAGTTCCGGGTGCTCTCGGGCATCACGCACCCTAACCTGGTTCGGCTCTTCGAGTTGAACTGCGGCAAAGACCATTGGTTCTTCACGATGGAGCTCGTCCACGGCAAGATGCTGCTTGACCATCTTGGCGTGCCCGATCCGTCAGGGCCTGCCCTCTTGCCGACGGTCGCGAGCTCCGACGCCGCGACGCAGCCGTCCTCGGCGGAGCGACAATTAGCTCACGCCATGCTCCGTCCGGCATTGGACACCGCCGCCTTGCGCGATCGTTTCCGTCAGATCATCGAGGCTGTCGCGGCAGTTCATCGTGCCTCCAAGCTTCATTGCGACATCAAGCCATCGAACATTCTCGTCGAAGACAGCGGGCGCGTCGTGGTCTTGGATTTCGGGGTGAGCACCAGCTTCGACCGCTCTGCGCAGCACAGTACGGAAGGGGGTGAGATCGGCGGCACCCCCGAATACATGTCGCCGGAGCAAGCTTCGGCGAAGCCGATTGGTCCGGCGAGCGACTGGTATTCCGTCGGCGTCGTTTTGTACCAAGCCCTCTGTGGCCAGCTTCCGTTTTCTGGGCCGCCGCTTGAGCTGATGCGCCGCAAGCAGAGTGAGCTTCCGCTTCCGCCCAGCCATTACGCCAGCGACGTGCCACGCGATCTCGAGGAGCTTTGCATGGCGCTGCTCGATCCCGACCCACGACGCCGGCCAGACGCGAACGCCGTGCTGACCCGCCTGCGTGAAGTCGGCGATGTTCGCGAACGGCTCGTCGCCGAAGACGACGTCGAGTTCATCGGACGTGAGCACGAGCTTCGTGTGCTGAAGGAATGCTTTGCTTCCTTGAGCGACCCTGCGCCAGTTCTCGTATTGATGTCAGGCGAGTCCGGGATTGGGAAGAGTGCGCTGTTACAATACTTCTTGCGGGATATTTCCCGAGAGCGCGGCGTTGTCGTGCTGGCCGGTCGTTGCTATGAGCGCGAATCCGTGCCCTACAAGGGCTTTGACGCTCTCATCGACGAGCTGAGTAACTTTCTACTTCGCTTGAGTGATCGTGAGGTAGCGGAGGTCTTGCCGCGAGATATCCACGCCTTGACGCGGGTCTTTGGTGTCTTGAAGAGGATTCCAGCAATCGCTGCGTCGCGTGGGCGCCAGCAGCAATCCAAGGATCCGATTGATGTCAAGCGCCTAGCCGCCCAGGCTTTGCGCGAACTTCTGACACGGCTTGCTGATAGCTGGCGGCTCGTCATCGTCATCGACGACGCGCAGTGGGGCGACGAAGACAGTGCACGGCTTTTAAGCGATATACTGGCCCTGCCTGACGCTCCCGCACTCATGGCCGTGGTCAGCGCGCGCCGGGCCAGCCAGAGTCCCATGATGCGCGAAATCCTGCGCGAGCAGCACGCTGCCGATGAATGTCGAAATCTAGTTCGGCTCGAACTCTCTGGGCTTCCTGCGCCCGAGGCGACTCTGTTGGCAGCCTCGATGCTCGGCGTCGGCCAAGGCGGGCTTGCTCCTTTGCTCGTGAAAGAAGCGCGCGGCAACCCCTACTTTTTGCGCGAATTGTCGCGCAATGCTGTCGAGCGCGCCGCCTGGTCTACGTCGAGCGCTCGTGCCGAATTGAGCGCGGTACCGCTGTCAACCATGCTGCTGCGCCGGCTACAGCTGTTTTCGGCGTCGCATCGGCTAGCGCTCGAGCTCTTAGCGGTTGCTTCAAGGCCGACTCCCGTCGCGCTGTTGTCGCGCGCTCTGGCTGATCGGGGAGTAGACGCCATCGCCATATGGGACGATTTGCGCGATGCTCATTTCATCCGCACGGCGGGCGCCCCGAGCAGCCTGAGTATCGAGTGCTTCCATGATCGAGTGCGAGAAGCCCTGCTGGAGGAGCTCTCCGATTCGGACCGGGCCGAGCACCATCGCAACCTGGTCAGCGTACTTGAGCAAGAAAGCGTCGCGGATCCGGAGGTACTGCTCGAGCACTACCTGGGCGCGGGCGATCGGGCGCGCGCCGAGCTTTACGCGATTGCCTCGGCTGCGGCCGCCTTTGAAGCGTTGGCGTTTGCGCGTGCAGCCAGGCTCTATCGCTTGGCCGAATCTCTGATGGGTGAAGCGAAGTTCTATGAGGCACAGTTGGGTCGCGCGCTAGCGAACGTGCTAGCGAGCGACGGCAGACTCGAGGAAGCTGCACAGGTTTACCTTCGGTGCGCGGAACGCGCATCGGGCTACGACGCGATTGCGTTGCGCCGCGTGGCAGCTCAGCATCACCTCACGGCGGGTAACCGCGAGTTCGGCACTCGCGCGCTTGAGCGAGCGTTGAACGATGTGGGGCTAAAGTACCCTTCGACACCCATAGCTGCGCTCGTCACGTTAACTTGGGAGCGCCTCAAGCTGCGTTTCAACCGTCTCAAATTCCAAGAGCGCTCGGCAAGCGACGCAGACTTGGCGCGGGTGGACGTGTGCTTCTCCGCCGCGGTCGGCTTAGCCATGACCGATCTGCTTCGAGCGGCTGTCTTTTCTGCGTTGCACCTGAACCTTGCTCTGCGGGCGGGGGAGCCTGGGCGGATCGCTCGCGGCCTGGCATTCGAAATGGGCATTGCGCCGGGCGCCGGCAAGGACGGTTTGCGCTGGGCAAGCCGCGCGCTGCCCATCGCAGAGCGCTTGAGCGAACGGCACGGCACTGCCTACCACCGTGGACTCTTCTTTCTCGCGCAAGGTCACGTTGCCTACCTCAACGGCCAATGGAGGGCATCCGTAGATTGGCTTGCGCGCGCAGAAACCATGCTCCGAGAGTCCCAGACGCCGGAGGTGCACTGGGCAGTTCTTTCGGGGTACGTTTTGTCGCTGATCTCGTCCGTCACGAGCGGCGATTTGACCGGAACCGCCCGGCGACTGCCTGGTCTGTTCGCCGAAGCTCGAACGCGAGGCGAGCTGCATCGCCTGGCGCTCATGGCCTACCCGGCAGTCTTGCTCGAGCTCGCACGTGACCGGCCGCAGGGTGGGCTAGATCTCGTCGCTGAGTTGAAGCGAGGACGAGGTGCAGGCTCGTTCGATCTACGAGACTTTACACTCTTGCACTGCAGTTTGCTGGTCGCGCGCTACAACGGCAATGAATTGCAAAATTGGGAAACGTTGCAAGAGCTATGGCCGACAATCGCGAGATCTCAGCTGCTGGTGGTAAACGTCGTGCGCGTGGCTGCCCTGGCGGAACGCGGCAGTGCTGCGCTGGCGTTCGCAGAGCGGAGCGGAAGCGCCGCGGCACGTCGACTCGCGGTACAATGCGCCAACAAGCTCAGGCGTGAGGCCTTGGCACATGCCAGTGCCTTGGCCGGGTTGCTGCGTGCTAGGATCTTCGCTTTGCGCGGCGATCAGGCGAGCGCGCTGGCCGAGCTGACTGAGACGAGCCTCCGGCTCGACACCGTCGGCATGCTCCTTCTGGCCCACTGCACGCGCTTGGTCTGCGCCAGCTTAATGGAGGGCACGATGGCAGGAATGCTGGCAAGCGAGGCCGACTCGTGGCTGCGCGCGCAGGGAGTTCGCGAGCCAGCTCGATTCGCTGCGATGATGGTCCCCGGATTCGCGCGACCTGTGTCCTCCCTGCCATCGCCAGCTTTGGCGTAGCTGCTTGAGCCATGGCTTTCACGACTATTCCTGATTCTCCGCACGCCGACCGCTCAGATAATAGCTCGCTTTGCGTGATGATTGTCGAAGGAGGCCGCGTAAGTTACATCGCACTGCCATCGAATGGCATGCTCGTTGTCGGGCGCGGCAGCGGAGCCGATATCGTCATTAAAGATCAACGAGCCTCACGCGAGCATGCACGGTTACACGTAGGCGAGCGGCTCGAGGTCGAAGACTTACGCAGTGTCAATGGTACGCTGCTGCGCAATCAGCCGCTGACGCCTTGGGAGCGCGTCGGCTTCGCGATTGGAGAGTGCATCGGTATCGGCGGTGCCGTGCTGGTCGTTCAGCGACAAGACCTGGCCGGTCCATCGGTGTCCTCGGAAGTCGTTCCGGTCCGGCAGCGTTCCTTGGAATCCATCCTACCGCCAGGAGCCATAGTCGAAGACGAGCGCATGAAGCGAGTCTACGAACTTGCAGCCCGTGTCGCGCCGGGCGAAGTCAACGTGCTTATCTTGGGTGAGAGCGGTTGCGGTAAAGAGCTGCTCGCCGAAACGATACACCGCTGCTCGGCGCGTGCGGACGCACAATTCCTCTCGATCAATTGTGCCGCGTTGTCGGAGCAACTGTTGGAGAGCGAGCTGTTCGGGCATGAACGAGGAGCCTTTACCGGAGCTCATCAAGCCAAGCCGGGCTTGCTCGAGTCAGCGCCGGGGGGGACAGTTTTTTTGGACGAAGTAGGTGAGATGGTTCCGGCGCTCCAAGCGAAGCTCCTGCGGGTGCTCGAGACCAGGCAGGTGCTAAGAGTGGGCAGCAGCAAGCCGCGCCCGATCGACGTTCGCTTCGTTTCGGCAACCAATCGAGTCTTGGCTGATGAGGTAGTGCGCGGCAGTTTCCGCAAAGATTTGTATTTCCGCCTGAATGCGATCAGTATCGAGATTCCCTCGCTACGCGAACGTCGCGGCGAGATCTTGCCACTCGCCAAGCGCTTTGTGTCCGAGCTTTTCGCGGAAGCTGGTCACTCCGTGCCTCCGGCCGTCTCGGCCGAAGCCGCCGCGGAGCTCGAGGCGCACGATTGGCCTGGGAACGTGCGTGAACTCAAGAACGCGATACGGCGAGCGTTGCTATTGTGTGACTCCTATATTTCTGCGGCTGATCTTAATCTCGTCAGATTCTCTACGGTGCCCGAGCAAAGGCGGCCAGTGACCGAACAGTGCGGCAGAGAGCTTGTGCGAGATGAGATCGCGTATTTGGAGCGAACGCGTATCGTGGAGGCTCTCGACCGCTTTACCGGCAATCAAACCCGCGCGGCGGAGCATCTCGGCATGTCGCGCCGCACTTTCCTGAACCGTCTTGATGAGTACCGCATTGCCCGCCCGCGAAAACGGCGCTGATCCAGTGGTTGCGCAGGAGCTCCACACTTTGTGCAGCTCTTGCGCAAACTGTGCGAACCGTCATTCCGGAACTCTAGTAGAACCACTCGAACATGAGCTTCGGCACCGTGGCATATGCCTTGCTGAAGCGAGCTCCAGCGGCGCAGACACATCGCCGAGCAGGGAGCGTGACATTGATTATTTCCAATCCGGAAACGGTTCGAGAAGTACTTTCAATCGCGGATGGCTCCTCGAGGAGCCCGGTCAGTCAAGCGGAGTGCGAGAACCTCTGGCGAAGCCTGGTCGAGCGACGCGCGAGCATCGTTGGCTGGTCGTCTGATGCCCACCACTGGCACCTTGTGCTCGCACAAGGCCCGAGCGACCGAGCCGCGCGTGCTTTGCCCCAGCGGAATTGCTTGATTCTCGAAGGCTTTCTGCTGGGCGTGCCGCCAAAAGTCATGTCTTCCGACCTGGGCATCGCAACCTCCAGTGTCGCGCAGATTCTTAGAAATGCGCTGTTTGGCATCGGGGTTGACTGTACTCCTGCACGTGTGCCGCCGTTGTTGGTCATTCTATTGCACGTAGCCCGAGGCCGCAGCGGTGTGCCACTTACCTTGCAGCGCGTCGAATGCGCGGGAACCGCTTTCACTATGATTAACGGTGCGATTGACGCTCGGCCACACGGGCTTACTCGTGCGCAACTCGAAGTACTAGGCTTGCGGCTGGTGGGCAAGAGCCACGCTGCCATCGCCGTCTCGCGCAGTACCTCGCGTCGGACTGTCGCCAATCAGCTTGCTGCTGCGACACATAGATTGGGTGTCTCTGGTCGCCTCGATCTGTTGCGCTTCATGGCGGTCGCGCCATGGACAAGTCAGGACGTGCCGCCTGCTCGCTTCGAGCGGCCCTGGTCGCTCCAGGTGCACTGTCGGCCCGCGCCCGTGCGCAAAGCGAGCCCGTAGCGTGCGACGTGTCAAGCCGATATCGGCTTCTATTGCTGGGACTTCGCCAAGCGGAGTTTGACGGGTTCGCCATGAATAAGCGCTGTGCCCATTCGACTACCATGCTTCAGGTCGCGGACCCTGCCGTGTCCTTAGCGGAGTACCAGTCGTGTCCACGCGACCGTCTTTGAGCCTCATCAAGGGTCGTGAGCGAGACGCCGACGCAATGTCGGAAGCCAGACGTTACGCCGATCGCGTGGCACGCTCGCACATGAGATAGCAAATCCGGGTTCACGTAGCTGAGGCATGGTTTTTGGTTTGCGTCGAGTAGTCGAACCGCAGCTCAGTCTTCATTACGTAGTGGTGCATGTGGAGGTTAGTACCAAAGATGGCAACGAACGGTTTTAAGCACAAATCAAGTAGAGTCCTGTCGGCATCAGTCTTTTCGTTGGTTACGGTGGCGTCCAGCTACGCTTACGCGCAAGACGGCAACCGAGATCGCGACCGTGACCAAAGTCCGCTCGTCGGAGCGTGGCAATGTCGTGACGCGGCAACTAGCGCGCCGTACCTCGTGACCTTTCACGGAGACTTCACCTTACGCACGTCGCTGCCTTCGCACACCGTTTCGGACACCCATGCTCTGTGGAAACCGATCGGTCGCAACGGCTTTCGGGTTACTGGACGGGGTTTCATCTTTTCCGGCGACACGCTGATTGGCACAGGCCGTTCGGACGCGACGGGCGCGATGACTTCGGAATCGGCGCTGAGCGCGTCCGTCAGCACCGTGCTCTCGGCGCTCGATGGCACGGTACTCGCCCAGTCTTCGTTCGTCCTCGAATGCCGTCGCCTCGCCTTCGACTGAACTCGAATCGCCCGCTCCGCGAGCGAACCACCTGAACTCGCAAGCAATTCACGGAAATGGGAGTATCACAATGAACGCACAGACACTCGTTACGCCCTTCGAGCGCGCGCCTAGCCCCGCTACGGAGTTTCCGACGGTCGACATCAGCTCCGCACCGCGGATCAGTAACCGAACCAAGTTTCGCTATTGGTCGCACTTCTTGTACCGTTACTACTTCGTGGGCCGAAAGCACCACGACGGCTACGGGCCGGAAAGGGTGGCGCAAAAGACCCGCGACATCGAAGCACAGGTACGGGCAGAGTCGATGCCCAGCGGTGACGCTGCGACGCTGCCGGTCCCCGAATTGACGATCGACGAAATCACCGATAAAGAATTTCACCGTGTCTATCTGGAACCCAACACGCCAGTGGTGTTCCGCGGTATGGCCAAAAATTGGGAAGCGGTGAAGACGTGGACGCCGCAATTTTTCGCCGCAAACTACGGCCACGAGAAAGTCGCCACTCGCGTTCGGGCCAACGAACTGAATGAGGAAGCGCTGCGCTACGTGGACATTCCGCTGTCCGAGGTCGTAGAAAACATCGAACGCGGTGGAACATACTATCCAGGTCATACCGAAGATCTCTTCAATCGCAATCCAGGGCTGCGAAACTCGCTCGATCTGAAGACCCTCGGTCGCTACCTGAGCACGCGGGACAAGCGCATCATGTCCACGCAGCTGTTCCTGTCGGCGGGTGGCGTGCGCTCGGCTTGGCACTGTACCGGCGGGCCCAATCTTTTCGTCATGGTGCACGGGCGAAAAGAATGGACCCTGGTTCACCCCGACCACTCGATGTGGATGCATCCGATCACCCGCAAAGACATGTTCTACGCGGCTTCCATGTTGGACTGGAGGAAGACCAACAATGAACTCGAAGCCGAGGGTTTTCCGCTCTACCGCTACATTCCTAAGTTCACGACGACGCTCGAAGCAGGTGACGTGCTCTTCTCACCGCATTGGTGGTGGCATTGCGTGGACACGCCCGAGACCTCGATCGGCATTGCTTGTCGCGCGATCAACAAACTCATCATGGGGAACAAGATGTTCTCGCTGATGTGGGTGACGTCCAACCGGTTCCGAAAGACCGTGCTCACCTGTTTGAAAGACGGCTGGGGATCCGACAAGGTGTCCGGCGCGAAGCTCGCCTTCGAATTCGACCAGCAAGAGTTCATTCGCCGTATTTCCATATAGCAAGGAAATTCAGGCGCTCTTGGCAAGACGCCCGAGACGAGTGAGTCGAGCGAGGAAAAATGGGGACAGTCCTAGGATGGTTTTCGCTGTGCACGGTCATCTTGTTCGTCAAGATGTTCGCTCTTTCGCTCTACCAAGGCGTGCTTCGCATGAGGTCTCGCAGCTTTCTCAATCCTGAGGACGCGCGCTTCGTCGGTAAGCCGGCGTTGGCAGAGGAGCTCGCGCCGGTTCGCCGTGCGGCTCAAGCGTGGTTGAACGATCTGGAGAATATCCCCGCCTTTTTTGCGCTTGGACTAGTTTACGTTCTTTCTTCAGCCTCCCCTTCCGCAGCGCCTTGGCTGATGGTGACGTTCACTATTGCTCGCATCGTTCACAGCGTGGTGTTCTTGCGCAGAGTCCAGCCGTGGCGAACAATCGCTTATGTCGTAGGGGTAGGATGCTTGTTTGCGATGTGCTGGAACATATTGGTTACTGTGGTTGTTTCTCGATGAAATACGCGCGTTAGTAGATCGAGTGCACTAGTACTCGACTGCTTGGGCCAAGCATCAATCCTTGCGACTAGGGACGGCGACAGCGAATGCCTATGTGCCACGACACCTGCGTGCGCCTCGAATAGAGCGCCTCCGCTCGATGCGAAAGTGCACCGAAAACTCAAGAAGGTGAACCATGGAAGACGGAGAGGATCACTGCACCTCGGCGGCCGACGTTCGTATTACGGTCCAGATTATCTCCAGATCGGAGATCGTCGACGGCCGCGCATACGACGAAGCCTATGAGTTCTGGCGGAGGGAATGGTCGAAAGCGATCGAACAGCAGAGTCTGAACGGGCTGAGCGTCGCAGTCTCGGACAAGTTCGTGTACGCCGACGAAGTGCTCGTCGTGCGAGACGGCGCGCAGATCGCAGCTCTTGCGCTGATCAACCACTTGGACGTGAGCCTCGCCGCTCACGGAAATCTGGCCTACTTCAAGGTCATGCCCGCGCAGGCCCAAGCATTCTTGCGCGACAATCGGATAAAGAAGGTCATTGCCTCTGGGTACAACATCGTCGCGCGACAGTATCGCCGGAGTGTGATCGGCAAGAAGACTCCCCTCTCGGTGGCGCTGCCGGGGATAGTAATTGCGCTGTTCGATCAACGCCCCGGGTTCGACATGTGTATGGGTATGCCCCTGACGAGTTGCGGCAATCACCGCACGCTCGAGCGCTTGGGCATGAAGCCGCTGCACGATCAGACCTTCACAATTCACGATGTACACGCGAAATTCATGTACGTAGTGCGCGGTGAAGTCGAACTCGGGGAGTTCGACGAAGACATTCGTTCGCTGGCTCGTCAAGTAACGACTGGGCCCCAGTTGTGTAGTGCTGTCAGAACCTGCGGCAGAATCGCCTCCTGAGCCACGGAGCAAAGTGATGACCCGAGAACCCAGTACTTCGAATGATTTCCTGAATCGGACGATCCCGCTCATCTCGGCCGAGGGCGTGGAGCGCCTGACTTCGCGCAGGATCGCGATCGCCGGTTGCGGCGGTGTGGGTGGCGCACTCGCGTTGACGTTGTGCCGCACTGGCGTGGGCAGCTTCCGCTTGGCTGACCCCGCCGACTTCGACCCTCCCGACATGAATCGGCAGTGGGGCGCCCTCGGACGAACCATGGGTCGCAACAAGGCGGAGGTGTATCGGGACATGATCCTAGACATCAACCCGAACGCGAAGGTGGAGGTGTTCCGCAATGGCGTGACCAACGACAACCAGCCCGAGTTCCTGCAGGGTGCCGATGTATTGGTCGATTGTCTCGACGCAGCCGTGCCCTACGAGCTGCGCGAGAACATGCATGCTCGCGCAAGGCAAATGGGCATCTTCAGCGTCGTTGGTCCGATCCTCGGATTTGGCTGCTTTGCGCTGTGCTCTTCGCCAACTGGCATGAGTATGGAATTTTGGACGAACACGCTCAAGAACGCCAAAGAGAAAAAGGCTCTGCCTCCAATTTTCAAGGAGTTCTTCGTTCCCGAGCAGATCTCCGTGATCGGCAGCAGCTTGCAGATCGGCAAGATTCCAACTCTGGCGATCGGTGTGCTGATCGCGAGTTCTCTCTTGGCCACGGAATGCGTTGCGCACCTGCTGGGCGGCGTGCTGCCCGGAAGCCGCAAGCCGATCGTGCTGCCGCAAGCGATGTTCTTCGATCTGTTGAAGATGACCTATCGCATCGTCAACGTGAGCGAGATGCGCGCTCGGTTCGAGGGTGGCGAGTGAACCGCGAGCCGAGGCGGTTGGAGCGAGCTTGCGCGCTCGAAGCCGCTGGACACAACCTATCCCTGCTGCCGGACTCGGCTGTAGAGATCGACTGCGTCACGGATAGCCTCATGCACAGGGCTCATCCGTTACCCGTCCGGCCCAGCGCTCGCGGCGACAGGGCGGGTGACGTGCGTGATGCCGCTGAGGCATTCGCGCGCCTGCTCGGGTTCCCTCACGTGCTGTTGGTCTCGCAAGGGCGGCTCGCCGAGGCGCTGCTGAGCAATGCTCTGGTCCGAGCGGGGAACTACATTCCAGCCAGCGCTCTGTTTCCGACCACCAGAATCCATCAAGAACGAAACGGCGCCACAGTGGTGGATGTGATGAGTGCAGACGCGACAGGCACCTCGAGCAGTGCGTCCTTCAAGGGAGATCTGGACATCGAGTCGATCGAACGGGTAATTCGCACGTACGGGGCCAAGTCGGTGCCATTCATCTATGTCGAGCCGTGCAACAACGCGACCGGCGGGCATCCGGTATCGATGCAGAACATGCGCTCGATTCACGAACTCGCTCGATACTACTCCATCCCCGTGTACTTGGATGCATGCCGCGTGGTCGACAACGCAGTAATGATCCAACGTCGTGAGTTTGGCTACAGCGATTCGACCATCACCGATATCTTGCTCGAATTTTGCTCTCTGGCGACAGGTTGTACACTGAGCGCAACTAAAGACTTTTCCACGTCTATTGGCGGCGTTTTGGCCACGCGCGATCAGGAGACGTTCGAACGTTGTCAGGAGGGTTCGTTGCTCTTTGGCAACGGGCTGAGTCACGCAAACCTGGCTTGCATCGCTCAAGCGGTCGCAAACCCGGACGAGATTGTCGCGCGCGTCGCCGCACGCGTGGAGCGCGTCGCGACGCTGCACGCAGCCTTGGCCGATGATTGCGGGTTGCAAGGCCCGGCGGGCGGTCACGCATTGTTCGTAGACGTCGACGCGCTCGAGCTCGACCTGAGTCGCATTCTCAACCCGTCAGAGGCCTTTTTGCACGCCGTGTTTGAAGAGTGCGGCGTTCGCGGTGCGGTCAATATGTCCTCTCGCGCGGCAGAGGCAAGTGGCAAGAAGATCGTGCGCTTCGCTATACCGATATTGGGATTCAATCAAGAGATGCTGAATCGAGTCGCGATTGGCATTCGCACGGTGGTAAGATCCGGCTATCTTCCTGGTCTAGAGTTGGTAGTCCAGCCGCGCGGCACCGCTGGAGCGATGCGCGCGCGCTATCGACAGGTGGAGGTGCAATCATCATGACTTGCATTCCCTGAAGCGGAGAGCGCCCGGGCACTCTCGCGGAAGGGCGCGTGTTTGGATTGACGTCAGCGGATCCGTATTCGTGCGGGGGCGAGTCGTCGGATGTACCGAGTTTGTCGCACGTCTACGCGACTGAAGATCGAAGTTTGTTCAGTAACCAATCAGAAAGAAGACCCATTATGGCGCTAAAATTGAGCACGGACATCCATCAGAACGAGTACCAGCGCGCGTGCGCCGGATTGCGTCAAGCATTCGACACCAAGCCAGCGGTTCGAGAGCTGTTCTACGACAACATCGATTCGACGCTGCTCGAGCTGTTCATGATCCATTGGTGTGCGCTCAGCGCGGGGTTGACGGAGCCGATCCCTCGCTTCCTCAAGCGTGCGTCGGAAAACTGCGCAAAGTTGGGCGTCCGCGAAGTGGCCGAGTTCTTCCTCGAGCACGCGCACGAAGAGGATGGTCACGAAGATTGGGCCAGGCGCGACACGATCAAGCTCGTGAAACGCTGGAATCGGGCTCGCCCAGACCAGCCGCTCGATGCCGACGTGCTCTTGCAGAACAAGATCAGTCCAGCCGTCGAGCGCTACCATGCCCTGCACGAGCGCGTGATCAATGGCGAGTCTCCCTGGGGGGAGCTGGCAATCGACGTCGAGATCGAGCTCTTGAGTGTGGTGTACGGCCCACTGCTCATCCAGCGCTGTATTCAAGGAATGGGACGCGAGGTGCTGGCGGAGCTCAGCTTCCTTCGTGAGCACGTCACCGCGGACGTCAATCATACCAACGTCAATTTCGAGGTCGTGCAACGCGTGCTGGATCAGCAGCCGCACTTTGCGGAGGACTTGGTGGCCACCGCGGCAGGCGCGCTCGAGTCCTACGCGGATTTTCTGGGTGATGCGCTCGCTCGCGCCAAGAGTGATTTCGCGCGGATGGCACCGGCCGAACGCGCAATGGGCTGAACTTCGGGATTGAGCGCGAGTCGTGGAGGAAGAGCGAAAATGGCTAAAACTTGCAAGCGCTGCCTATTGAACGGATTGGTGGAAGGCGTCATCCTGGATCAGCAAGACGTCTGCAATCACTGTAGAAGGTGGGAAGTGCGTCGCGAAGGTCTGCGCGAACGCATGCGCGAGGCGATGCGCGCGGATCTCGAAAGAGCGCTGCGGTACCCCGATCGCAGCGGCGAGTACGACTGCATCGTCTCTTTCAGCGGTGGCAAAGACAGCTGCTATTTGCTTCACAAGTTGGTCAAGGACTACGAACTCAGGGTTCTTGCCTACACGAGCGATTTCGATATTCCCCCGAACACTTGGGACAATATTCGACGCACTGTCGGCGCCTTGCGTGTCGATCATCACGTCGAGAAGCCATCGCCGGATCTGTATCGGCGGTTCATTCGCCACCTGCTTCAGCACCAGGGGCCACGAGGCGCGGTTCACACCGTATGCTATTTCTGGTTGGACATCAGGGAAGGGGACCTGTTGCGGCTCGCTGTGAGCAAGAACGTGCCCTTGATCCTGACCGGGTACTCGCCTGGCCAGCCAGATCCCAAGCGCATGCTGTATGAGATGCCGCCCTCCCGGATCAGCAGCGAGGATTGGACTCCGCGGGAGTTGTTCGAGTGCAATCTGTTCCAAGAGTCTGAAAAGAGCTTGTTCTGGAATCCGAATCTGTACCCGGCGGGCACTCGGTTTCCGCGAATTTTGGCGCCTTTCCATGCCTGGGATTACAACCAAGAGGAGGTGATGCAACGAGTCGTCGAGCTCGGGCTGGTCAAGAACCGTTGGTACGCAAACCCCGTACTGAGCAACTTCACCCTGAATTGGTTGCTGATGCACTCGGATCTGGAGAACTTCGGATACAACCCGTATCTGCCAGAGTTCGCGCAGCTGGTCCGCGAGGGGAAAGCAAAGCGTTGGGTGTGGAAGAACGCTTTTATTTTGATGAATCTGATGATCCAGAAGCGCGTGCTGCTGGGCCGAAACGTCGATCGTTCACTCGCCTGGTTAGATCTGAAGCCGGAAGACCTGCGTGTGCGACCTGCGCACGTCACGTCCCCAACCCTCGCCACAGTGGTTCAGGGATCTACACGCGACAATCGACGACCTTTTTAGTCTGCGCTCGAAACGGAGAGGTGTGCCATGGCTTCTGAATTCTACGAATTCACGCGGGGCGAGCTATCGTTCGAAGGTGAGACGCGTCCAGTTTTCCGTAAAGGTCAGGGGCCAGCCGTAATCCTGTTGCATGAGGTGCCAGGGCTCCATCCAGGCGTGTTTCGCCTGGCTGACGTACTCTGCGAGGCCGGATTGACCGTGTTCTTGCCGTCGCTCTTTGGAGAACCAGGGCGGCCGTTCACCGCGGGGTACGTGGCCACCTCCATGGTGCGAGCGTGCGTCATGCGTGAATTCGCAGTCTTCAGCCGCAGCAAGACCAGCCCGGTCACCTCCTGGCTGGCGTGCTTGGCTCGGCACGCACATCGCGAGTGCGGTGGCGAAGGGGTGGGAGTGATCGGCATGTGCATCACCGGTGGTTTCGCGCTGGCGCTCATGATCGAACCAAGCGTCATTGCGCCAGTGCTGTGCAATCCGTCGCTACCGTTTGCGCTAACGCCGAGCCGCAAGCGTGACTTGGGGGTAGACGCCGAGACATTGGAGCGCGCCAAGGCGAGAAGCGAGGCGGGAAAGATTTGCGTGCTCGGGCTGCGCTTTAGCGGGGACATCGCCGTGCCGCACGAACGCTTTCAGCGCCTCCGCGAAGAGTTCGGGGAGAACTTTCAGGCGATCGAGATCGACTCGCGACCGGGCAACTCGCACGGTATTCGAGTGTTCGCGCATTCGGTGTTGGGCGCGGACCATGTCGAACGGCCTGGTCACCCGACTCTCGACGCTGAAAGGCGCACCATTGCCTTCCTTTGCGAACGCCTGATCGGTCACTCAGGATTGGAGCAGAAAGAGCTGCCGCGGGCATCGCGATGCGCGGACGTTTTGTCTCAGATGAATAACGAAATTCCACGCGAGGAGGTCTCATGTTCGAGCAACGAATCCGAGAGTTGATTTCTAGCCAAGTGAACGTTCCGGTCGATGAGCTTTTCGACTCGAAACACGTGGTCAACGACCTAGGTGCAGACTCGTTGGACCAAACGGAGATCCTGCTCGCTTGCGAGCATGAGTTCGAGATCAAGCTCGAAATGCCCGAAGGAGGCATTGGCACGGTGTGGCAGGCCATTCAACTCGTGCGCTGTGCACTTACGGAGCAAGCGCCGGCGCACGCCGACGAGAGTGGCAGTCGTGTCTGATTCGTCGATGGCCCGCGCGCAAGCGCGGGTCGCGATCACTGGCATTGGAACGCTCAATCCGTGTGGGGCCAACGCGCTCGCCACTTGGAGTTCCGTCATCCAGGGGCGGAGTGGGATCGCGAAGATCTCGCGTTTCGACGCGAGCGGCCTACAGAGCCAGATTGCGGGGGCGATTCACGGCTTCGATGGCTCACGCTATATGAGCGAGAAGGAGTTGAGCCGCTCCGACTTGTTCATTCAGTACGCAGTGGCAGCGGCCCACGAGGCAATGGTGATGTCCGGGCTGGCCGAGCAACCGCTCTCGGAAGCGGAGCGAGCGTCGTTCGGCGTCCTGATCGGTTCGGGGCTCGGAGGGCTCACAACCGTCGAGCGCAGCGCGCGCGTCGAGCGTCTGTCCAGTCTATTTTACCCTGCCACATTGGTGAATCTGGCGGCCGGCGCAGTCTCGCTGCAGTGGCACCTGAACGGACCTTCGGGCGCTGTCTCCACGGCGTGCGCCACCGGCGCGCAGGCGATCGGCGATGCGGCTCGGCTGATCCGGCACGGGTATGCGACGCGCATGCTGGCGGGCGCGAGCGAGGCGCCGCTCTCTCGGCTCGGCGTGGGCGGGTTCGACGCATTGCGGGCGCTTTCACGGCAGAACGAAGTCCCGCAGCGAGCCTCACGCCCGTTCGACCGTGCTCGAGACGGCTTCGTGATTTCGGAAGGTGCCGCCGTCTTGGTTCTTGAAGACTATGAGCTGGCGCGCGCTCGGGGGGTGACGATCCACGCTGAAGTCGTGGGCTACGGGACGAGCGCAGACGCGCATCACGTTACCGCTCCTCATCCGGAGGGGGCCGGTGCTGCGTTGGCGATGCAGCGTGCGCTGGCGGATGCGGGCGTCGACCCCGCACAGATTGGCTATTTGAACGCACATGGCACGTCCACCCAAGCGGGTGACAAAGCAGAGTGCTGCGCGATTCGACGGGTGTTTGGCCCCAGCGTGAATCGCCTGCGCGTGAGCTCTACCAAGTCGACGACGGGCCACCTGCTCGGCGCTGCTGGAGCGCTCGAGATCGCCATCACGGCGATGGCGCTACGCTCTCGGAACGCGCCCCCAACGATCAATGTCGAGCATCTAGATCCGGATTGCGATTTGGACGTCACGCCTAACGTGGCGCAGCGCATCGACACTGAATACGCCGTCAGCAACAACTTTGCATTTGGCGGTATGAACGCGAGCGTCGTGTTGAGAATGGGAAACTGAGGCATTGGGCCAATTGCCGGAGTGTTCATGATTGACACAGTCGAGCGGCACGAAATCAAAGACGCGCCATTGGCGAGCGAATACCATAGCGACAACCACTCGGGCTCCGAGGGGCTCGGCTTGGTTTGGTCGCTCGTGTTGTATGCCACGATATTGGGGGTGTTCTTGGGCGCGGTGTTCGCGATCCTGCACGCCGGCGGCGCGCTGCAGCTGGCGTCTGCGATCACGAGCCGAGTGGCTCCCGCAAGTGTGCCACACGCCAGCAAGACGCTGCTGTTATTGGCGCAAATCGGCACGATCATCGCGATGTCGCGGGCGATAGGCTGGGTCTTTGGACGCTTGGGTCAGCCACAGGTCGTCGGTGAAATGCTCGCTGGCATCCTCTTGGGTCCCTCGCTCTTCGGTTGGTTGATGCCGACGGCATCGGCGGCGCTGTTCCCCTCGAGCAGTTTGGGCGCGCTGGATGGTGTGAGCCAAGTGGGTTTGGCGCTCTTCATGTTTACCGTGGGCATGGATCTAAACCTCGACCTGATCATGAAGCGCCCGCAGGTCGCTCTGCTCACGAGCCACGTCAGTATCTTCCTGCCTTTCGTGCTGGGCATGTTGGTCTCGCTATTGCTCTACGAATCGCTCGCGGGCCCGAACGTCCCGTTCCTGCAATTCTCGCTTTTCATGGGTATCTCCATGAGCATCACCGCCTTTCCGGTGCTGGCTCGCATTCTTGCGGAACGCGGCATGCTCGGCGGAACGATCGGAACCATGACGCTGGCATGCGCCGCCATCGACGACGTAACCGCATGGTGCGTGCTCGCCAGCGTGATCACGCTGGCGCGCGCGGGGCGCTCCAATTTGCCCCTGGTTGTTACCGTTGGTGGTGCGATTGCCTTCGGCGCGGTGATGATTATGGGTGCTCGTCCGGGCCTCGCGGCTTTGTCGCGCCGCTACGCACGGGACGAGCTTGGCGAGAATGCGCTCGCAGCGATTTTCATCTTGTTGCTCGCGTCGGCATCATTGACCGAGTGGCTGGGTATTCACGCGCTGTTCGGCGCGTTCGTGATGGGTGCCATCGTGCCGCGGAAGGGCGCGAGCATTCGTCGGCTTCAGGAAAAGGTCACTGATGTCACCGTTGTCTTCTTCCTGCCTACCTTTTTTGCGCTCACGGGTCTGCGCACCGACTTGAACCTGCTCAACGGCGGCGACCTATGGCTCTGTTTGCTGTTCATCATTGGCCTCGCAACGCTGGGAAAATTCGGGGGGTCGATGGTGTCCGCACGCATTGGCGGTCTCAATTGGCGTGACGCCTCGGTGCTCGGCATTTTGATGAATACGCGCGGTCTCATGGAGCTCGTCGCGCTGAACATCGGCTACGACGCTGGCATCATCTCCAAACCACTCTTCGCGATGATGGTGTGTATGGCGCTGTTTACCACCGCCTTGACGACCCCGGTGCTGGCCTGGCTGACTCCGGGGTCGCGCAGCGCGCCCAATCCGTTACATGGGTGACAGGCCGACCGATTCACATCGGTGACGTGTGCCCGATCAATAACGGTGGCAGGCACGGCGCGGGGCGGTTTCTATCGCTCTCCCAGAAGAGAGTTGATGGCCTGTAAAGAGTGTTCGCGATTGGATAACGAGTCTTGTTGGTGAGTGATTCTTGAAGGCGAGCAGCAGATTGCTGAGCTCTGTCGTGCCTTCGGCGTGAGCAGAAAGAGCGCGTTCAAGGTGGGCACGAAGCGCCTGGTCGAAACGCCGCCGCGCTCGATGAAGTTTTCGAACCTCTTCAGATTTCGAAACGGCGTGTTTCCCTGAGCATCTCGTTCGCGGATGCAGGTGCGGGCCGTCTGCACGCCGAGCGGTGGCGAATACTCTTGCCGAGGTATCCGGCGACTTGCTTACCGATCATCGGGGGCGCATCATCACTAGCGCACCGAAGTTCAGCGGTCGCTCGTGGCCTTGACCCCGTGGCATTCAAGGGTTGCGTTGATGTGTGACCCCCCACGATGCGCGACTCCCCATCGAAGCACTTCGCGACCTGCTCGGACTCGTGCGCGCACTCTTCGCGTCGTGGACGCAGTCGAAAGCGGGACCCATCGAACTCGAGGAGTTGGCCCATATTGGTAGAGAGCTCGCGGCAGCGCTGAAGCTCGCGCGCAAGACCGAGCCCGGGTCCGTTGGACACCGGGCCGCCTGGTCGCGCGCGGAGGAAGCGACGCGGCTGCTCGGTCATTTGGTGGGGCAACTGGAGGCGCTCCATCCCGTGCTCGAGGCAGCGACAAGACGAGCGCTCGCAGGAGACACGAAGCATGCCACCAACATTCCCACGCTTGGCGAGCGAGCCGCGCGCAAGTCGCACGAGCGTTCTCGGCGATGACGCTACGATCAGTCGCGCTTCCGCTCGGGCACGATTGACAGCGAGCATTTCTCTAACGCTCGGACGAACCCTGACTCGTCAGGGCCGCATGCCGTGGCAGCACGTGGTGCTCGCCAGACAGGCCACGGCACATGCGCGTTGGACGTGCGCGTGTCTCACAGCTGAGAATGGGCAGTCCTCCATCATCGAAAGAACCTGCACGAAAGCTTGGGCCCCCTCTTGCACGCTTGTTCGTGTAAGTTTCTCGGCACGAAATCCTGGTGATGGCCCCTTCGTCCCCCTGAACTGGTCGTCGTTGCAGCAGTCCGATCGCGTTTGCGGCGCCGCCACTAGAACTTCACTCGCGGAATCAGCGCATTCCGCGAATCGCAGCGCCATCAAAGCTCGAGAAACCCCGAAACGGCGACTCAGTGCGTGGATGCTGTCTCCGAGATCCTTGCGAGCGCGATCGAAGGCGGCGCGGGGCACGCAGAGCGCGGAAGCAA
>JBMOMJ010000051.1:0-74108 GCA_049324695.1 Myxococcota bacterium | reverse complement strand
TGGCAATCCGTCTCAGAGCTGGCGCGCACACCTTGGCAATCCGTCTCAGAGCTGGCGCGCACTTTCGCAATCCGTCTCGCGCCGGGCGCACACCTTGGCAACCCGTCTCGCGCCGGGCGCACACCTTGGCAATCCGTCTCAGGGCTGGCGCGCACTTTGGCAATCCGTCTCAGAGCTGGCGCGCACACCTTGGCAATCCGTCTCAGAGCTGGCGCACACGTTCGCAAGCCGTCTCGCTCCGCCCTGAGCAACCCGTCTCGCGCCGGGCGCACACCTTGGCAAGCCGTCTCAGAGCTGGCGCGCACTTCGCGAGCCGTCTCGCGCCGCTCTTGGCAATTCGTCTTGGATCTGGCGGACACTTTCGCGAGTTGTCTCGGGGCCGGCAACGGTGCTCGAAACGGGGAGGCTCGACGCGGCGGGTGGGGGACACTAATGGTTGGGTATGTCTCGGGCGTTGCTGGGTTCTGCCGTTCTCGTATTTTTGATTGCTTGTGGTGCTCCGCTGCGGCCTGCTCCGCCGGTTGGTGTGGTGCAGGCGCCGCCGGTTGCTTCTGCGCCCGCGGTGGATGAGCTGGATAAGCCGTTGCCGTTGGATGGGCGGGTGAAGTTGGGGCGGTTGGAGAATGGATTGACGTATTACATTTTGGCGCACCAGAAGCCGGAGAAGCGGGCGCAGGTGTGGCTGGCGGTGAACGCGGGGTCGGTGTTGGAGGATGACGATCAGCGGGGGCTGGCTCATTTGGTGGAGCACTTGGCTTTTAACGGGACGCGGCGGTTTCCGAAGCATGCGCTGACCGATTTCATGGAGCGGAGTGGTGTGCGTTCGGGTGCGGATTTGAATGCGTACACGAGCTTCGATGAGACGGTTTATATGTTGCAGGTTCCGACGGACAAGTCGGAGTTTTTGAAGCAGTCGGTGAGTGTGTTGCGCGACTGGGCGGATGGGGTGAGTTTCGACGCGGAGGAGGTTGAGAAGGAGCGACCGGTGGTGTTGGAGGAGTGGCGCATGGGGCGCGGCGCTCCAATGCGTTTGTTCGACAAGCAGGCGCCGGTGTTGTTTCATGGGTCGAAGTACGCAGAGCGGATCGTGATCGGGAAGCCGGAGATCATCCGGAATGCGTCGCGCGATACGATCGTGCGTTATTACCGTGACTGGTATCGCCCTGATTTGATGGCAGTAGTGATGGTTGGCGATTTCGTGCCGAGCGAGGTTGAGGGCATGATTCGCGAGGAATTTGGGTCGCTGAAGGCGCCGAGCCAGGCGCGCGCGCGGCCGCAAGTTGGGGTGCCGGCGCACGCGGAGCCGCTGGTGAGCGTGGAGAGTGATGCCGAGATGCCCGTCGCGAGCGTGAGTGTAGTGAGCAAGTTGCCGCATCGACCGGAGAGCAGCGCGCGCGAGTATCGACGCAAGTTGGCGGAGCAGATTTTCAGCGCGATGTTGAACGAGCGGTTCGACGAGTTGAGGCGCAGGGCAGACGCGCCGTTTCTCAGCGCAGGCGCAGCGAGCACGGCGCTCACGCGCAGCGCGGACCAGTTCCGGCTTTCGGCGAACATCAAGGAGGACGGCGCGATTCCGGCAACGTCGGCGTTGCTGGAGGAGCTCTTGCGGGTGGAGCGCCACGGTTTCGGCGCGAGCGAGCTGGAACGCGCCAAGAGTCGCATGCTTCGGCGCTTTCAGCAGACGGTGAAGGAGCGCGACAAGCTGGAAGGGCGCGTGTTGGCCGCCGAGATCGTGCGCAATTTCTTGCAGCAGGAGCCGATGCCAGGACCCGAAGCGGAGCTCGCGTTATTGGAGAAGTTTCTTCCGACGTTCACGCTCGCGGAGCTGAATCAGGTGGGCAAGACGTTGGCGGCGGGCAGTCGCGTTATTTTAGTGAGTGGTCCGGCGTCCATGCAAAAGCCGAGTAGCGAAGTGTTGCTGGCATTGAATCGTGAAATCAGTGCACGCCAGGTGGAAGCTCACGCGGACGCGACTTCCAACGTGCAGTTGATGCCAACTCCGCCGCGCGCCGGCAGCATCACGAAGACCAAGGAGCTCCCGGAGCTTTCTGTCACTGAGTGGACACTTTCGAACGGCGTGAAGGTGGTGCTCAAGCCGACGAATTTCGCAAACGACGACGTGCGCTTCGCCGCACATTCGCCAGGCGGCATTTCGCTGGTGAAAGATGCCGACTTTCCCTCGGCGCGCTTTGCCGACGACATCGCGCGCGAAGGCGGGGTTGGGCCTTTCGATGCGTTCGCGTTGCGCAAGGCGCTGGCGGGCAAAGTCGTGTCGGTGTCGCCTGGGCTGGGTGAGCTCGACGAGCGAATTTCAGGCGGCGGTTCCAGCGCCGATTTGGAGCTGACATTTCAGCTTATTCACCTGTGGATGACGGCTCCGCGCCGCGATGAACCCGCGTTTACGACGTGGCGCGCGCGCGAGCTCGAGCGCGCCAAGCACCGCGTGCTGATGCCGGAGAGCTACTTTCACGAGCAGGTGCAGCTCCTGAACACGCAGAATCATTTGCGGCGCCGACCTGTCACACCCGAGCTGCTCGACCGCGTCAACCTCGACAAGGCGCTCAACATCTATAAGGAGCGCTTCGCGGATGCCTCTGATTTCACGTTCGTGTTCGTGGGCAACTTTACGCTGGAGCAGATCAAGCCACTGGCGGAGACATACCTAGCCAGCTTGCCCACGCGCGCTCGTAAGGAGACGTGGCGCGACGTGGGTGTGCGCTGGCCCAACGGTGTGCAAAAGAAGACGTTTACCAAAGGCAGCGAGCCCAAGAGCATCGTGACGCTGACTTTCCACGGCGAAAAAGCCTGGTCGCGTGAAGCAGAGAATGATCTACGCGCCTTGCGTGAAGTGCTACGCCTCGGACTGCGCGATGTTTTGCGCGAAGACATGGGCGGTGTGTACGGCGTACAGGTGACGAGCGGCTTTTCGCGGCGGCCGCGCCCGGAGTACACGTTCGGAGTCAACTTCCAGTGCCAGCCCGAAAACGTCGAGAAGCTGGAGAAGGCGGTGTTCGACGCAATTCAGGCCTTGCGCGACAACGGCACGACGGATGACTACCTGCAGCGAATCAAGGAAGGGCGCCGGCGCGCGCACGAAACCGATCTCAAAGACAACGGCTATTGGTTGCGAGAGCTCGGTCGCGCGTATCTGTATGGCGACGATCCGCGCTTGATTTTGGACATCGAGAGCTTGATCGCCAACGTGACCTCCGAACGTGTACGCGCGGCAGCCAAGCAATACCTGTCCAAGCAAAACTACGTGCTCGCAGAGCTGAGGCCCGAGCAGGCCCCCGCAGCGGCACCCTAGGCTTCCGGCACGACAGTGCGGGTTTTGCGCCAGTAGACTTCCGCCACAACCACGTTGAGGCTAAGAACGCTGCTGTAGATGTTGCCCCTGCGGATCTCGGAGCTCGAGCGCGTGCTGTCGCCTGGCGAGTGCGCACGCGGGCTGCCGCGAGCGGCTTACGTGGACGCGGCGGTCTTCGACTTCGAACGCGCGGAGCTGTTTCGGCGTTGGTGGTGGTGCGTTGGTCGTGAGTGCGAGTTGAGCCAACCCGGCGAGTACTTGCTCGCGACGGTCGCCGGCGAAGAGCTAGTGGTCGTACGTGGCGCCGACTTGGAGCTGCGGGCCTTCTTCAACGTGTGCCGGCATCGCGGGCTGCCGCTCGTAACAGCCGAACGTGGCCGTTCGAGTGAGCTCGTGTGCGACTACCATGGTTGGGCCTACGAGCTTTCGGGGCAGCTGCGACGCGCGCCGCACATGCCCGGAGCGTTTCCGCGCGACTGCCATGGGTTGCGCCCTGTTCGGGTAGGCGTGCTGCATGGCTTCGTGTTCGTGTGCTTGGATGCTGATGCGGAAGCGCTTTCGAGTGCGCTTCGCGGCGCACCGCCGTGGTTGACGCGCCCAGAGCTTTTACATCTCCGCTTGGGTCGCAGCGTGCGCTACGACGTGCTGGCAAATTGGAAACTTTGCATCGAGAACTTTCAAGAGTCGCATCACTTCGCGCGCGTGCATCCGGCGCTCGAAGCGCTGACGCCGAGTGCGCTCGCCACGTCGTGGAGCGGCGACGGAGCTTGGCTCGGTGGGCACATGCCACTAGCACCGCATGCACGCAGCGTTTCGACGCAGCCAGAAGTCGAACCGAAGCCGTGGATCGTGCCGGATGCTGAGCGACGCCGCGTCTCGGATGCGTTTGCATTTCCCGCGTTGCTCACCAGTCTGCAACCGGATTACCTGCTCAGCTATCAGTTGTGCCCGTTGGAACCAGCGCGCACGCGCGTGACCGCGAATATTTACTTTCACGCGGCGGCGTTCGCGCCCAACGTTGAGGCCAGCCATGTTTACGCCTTCTGGGATGGTGTGAACGCCGAAGATCGGGCCATTTGTGAACGCCAGCAGCGTGGCGTGTCGTCGCGAAGCTTCGAGCACGCGAGTTACTCATTACTGGAGGAGGGCGTGCAGGTTTTCGACCAACGCATGGCGCGCCATTACCTCGATGCATTCGACGAAAAGGCAGTATGAGCGGCTTGTGTGGGATTTGGGGCGCGCCTTACGTCGATTTGAGCGACTGGATCGATACGTCCGACTTCGAGGCGATTGATCGTGAAATCAGCCTCGGCTTGTGCCAGGTGGAACCGAGCTACACGGGTGGCAGCCTGAAATGGATGGGCGTGGTGGCGCCCTGGGTCGAGCGCGATCCATACCGCGACTACCAGCGCATCATTCAGGGCTTTTCGCGCGCGGAGTTCGAGGACTTCATTGCGCTCGGGGACGAGCCGGAGCGGTTCGATCTCGAGCGCCAGAGTGAATACCTGTTCGGAGACGAAACCGATCATCCGCTGACGCAGCGCCAGATGCAGTACTTGAAGTACCGCTACGGCGCGTACTTTCCGTGGCAGGTCTGTTACCACTTTCTGGAAAACGATCGCTGGGAAGACAAGCACAGCGGCGCTGGTAAAGCTTTCGATCCCGAGGCGATCGCGGTGTTTCCCAAGACCGTCGCCTTCATTCAGAGCTTGCCCTTCGTGGAAGTCGGGCGCGCTGTGCTGTTCGGCTTGGAGGCGAATCATCACGCACCGGCGCACCGCGACAGCGAACCGGGTGCGAGCTTGGGGATCGCGCAGTCGATTTCGTTCGCTCCGCGCCGCAACAAGCGCTTCTATGTGTGTGATCCGGAGAACCGCGAGCGCGTCGTGGTGAATGCGCCGATCTACTGGTTCAACGACATGGATTATCATGGCGTGGAACCGGATCCGTTCTTTCGTTATTCGATCCGCGTCGACGGCGTGTTCGAGCGTAGCTTCCTAAAAATGCTCGAGCCGCGCCGCTGAGCTCGAGCCGCGCCGAATCAGCTTTCGATTAGGCAGGGCACGCTGAGAGCGCTCACGTCAGTCGGCCCAGCCTGCACGCGCGTGTACAATCCAGAAGCCTGCCCGCCGAGCAGGTACACGCCGTAGTTCACCGACTCGCCGGCGGCGTTCTCGAGCGCTGCGAAATATCGCTGCGCAACCCAACGCCCAGGCCGCGCCAACTGCAGGCACTTGCGAAAGGTGTCTTCGGGCGTGCGGCGACCGATGATGACCTCTTCCCCTTCGGCTCCGTAGTCGCTCTTTAGCACCCACTCTTCGCGTTCAGCCATCAGAAGCTCGGGATGGATCACCTCGAGCCGCGAGGTGAGCGGCAAATAGCGCTGAATGGTGCTTTGCGCGCGCGGCGAGAAACGATGGATGTGCTCCCACATGAACGCCATCGAGCGCTTGTTTTGCGGCAACACCGAGGCCAATGGATTGACAATCGCAACCTGGTCCTCGGCACCGGCATTGAGCAACGCCGAAAGCGGCTCGCTCAGCGGTTCCTTGTCGGGAATACTTTCGTCGCTCCACACGCTGGCGCGTTCACCCCACCAATCCGTCTTGTAGTGGCGCACCAGCAGCGACAGCTTCTTGCCGAACAGCGATATGCCCTGCTCACTGCCGGTCAGATTGTACGGCGAGCCCAATACTACCGTATAACCGCTCGCCTGCAGCCAGCCGCGATATAGGCGAACCAGCGAAAGATCTTCGGTGAACTCGGTCGGGTAAACCAAACCAGCCACGCGCTCTGCACCACTCTGGCTGCCACTCAACGCCGCGATGACAGCGCAAAAACGCGCCCCGAACTCGCGATTCGGATCACGCAGGCCGGGGTGGTCGCGCGTGACCAAACGGTTCAACACGACAGCTTCTGCTTCGCCGGTGGGTGTATCGCAGTTCAGCTCTGCGATCACCGGACCTTCAGCGGTCAAGAACAGATCCGCGCGCGCAATGCCGTGCCACAAAGGTTGTGACGCAAACCACATCGCCTTCTGGCACGGCGTCAGGCCGAAGAAGTCGTCGAGCAACGCGGGCTCATCTGCCACGATGCGGCAGAGCTCGTCGTAGGCGAAGGCCATTTCCTCCGCAGCTCGGTAGAGGGCGTGCTGCTCGGCAGCACCAATCGTGAGTGGCGCAGGGCGAAAACGTGGCTGCCCATCCACCCATGGATCGGTGATGATGCCGTCTTCGACTAGGCGCGTCGCGAAGTGCTCGTAAATCTCGCTGGGGTCGCTCATAGCAGACGCGCGATGGCGAGCGCCGTGGACAGATACGTCACTGCTTCGAGCGCGGCCATCCCTTCGTTGCGCTCGCCGGCGATGCCTCGATCGAGCCGCCCTCCACGCAGCGAGATCGGCGCGCCCAGCAGCAAGCTTTGCACGACGAGCTGGCGCATTGGGTAAAGCGCAAACAGGAACAAGAGCACGGCGCCGTAGCCCCGCAACGACACCAGCCAACCGCTGAAATCGCCTTCCAATGCGCGCGCCACCACGATGGCGATTGCGATCGTCACGCCGGTGTAGCTCAGCGCTGCAGCCAGGTTCTCACCCTGGATCTGTTCGGCGTCGTCGTAAGTCGTGAGGGCGCGAAACAAACCAACGAACACGTGCAGCGTGACTTGCGCCAACACGAAGAAGGCGAACGATAGCGCCAACTCGGAGATGCTGTGCCCCGCCAGTGCGCGCGACGTGATGATCCCGCTTGCAACGTAGTGCGCACCAGCGGCCAAGCCAGCGGCGGCATTGCCACGCTCGATTTCATGGCGCAACTGGGAGCGAAGCAAAAAACCCGAGCCGAAGCGGCCTGTCAGCGAGACGAGCAGCAAACCGGCCAAGGCGAAGCACGCGACCCACAAGGCGTCGCTCAGCAAGCTCTCGCCTTCGAGGCAATTCTTGACGGCGCTGCCAGCCACCAGGAACACGGCCAGTACCTGACCAACGCTCAACAAGCGCCGCGCCGCGTTGTCTTCGGCCAAATCGCGCGCAACCGTGTGGCTCGGCGACAGCACGCGTTCGGCCGCGCGCAACACCGCGAGCAACCCCAGAATCGTGAAGAGCCCGAAGCCCATGACGTAGCCGAGCGCCATGTGAGCCACGCTACAAAACGCCGGCCCAGCAAACAAGGCTCGCGCCGTGGGAAGTTCTGATACAGTGCCACGGACGAATGGTTCCGTTGACCGGTACGAAGCCGGAGCTCGTGGCGCCGCGTGCCAAGCGCCCGAAACGCGAGGGGGTAGAGGGCATCTTCGGGCGCGCCTTCGTGGATTTGGAGCCCTTTTTGGACTTGTCGGGCCTCGCCGAGGTGCACGAGGAGATTTGCCTGGGGCTCACGCGAGTGCCGGTCGATTACACCGGCGGCAGCCATCGCACGCTCGGCATCGTGCCGGCAACGCTCGCCGAAGCCGAATACGCAGACTACGGCGAGGTGCTGCGTACACTCTCAGCCGCAGAGCTCGCGACGTTCAAAGCCTTGGGTGAACGCGACGTCGCTGGTGATCCGGCGCTGACTTATGGTGAGGAGCGCGATGTTCCCCTCACCCGTCAGCAAATGCTCTGGCTCAAGTACCGTTACGGCGTGTACTTCCCTTGGAAGGTGTACTTCGAGTTCATTCCGAACCGCTATTGGCGCGACAAGAACGACACCGAGGGGAAGGACTTCACGCGTCTCGCACGCGCGGTGTTCCCGAAAACGATCGCGTTCGTGAAGGCGCTACCGTTTCGCGCGATTGGTCGCTGCAACTTGATGGGTCTCGAGGCGAACGATCACGGCACCGTGCATCGCGACGGCGAACGAGAGAGCGCTGAGCCGGATCAGTTCATCACCTTATGTCCGGCAGGCAATAAGACCTTGTTCTTGTGGGACGAGGAGCAGTGGCGCAAGCACCCAGTCCGGTCGCGCGCGTACTGGTTCAACGACAACGATTATCACGGCGTCGAGCCGGCTGCGTTTTTCCGCTATTCCTTGCGTGTCGACGGCTACTTCACGCCCGAGTTCCTGGCGCGCATCGAGGCCGCACACGCGGAAAAGCAGGTGGCTCCATGAGCAACGAGAGCCCCTTCGAGCGCGAAGACTTGGTTTCGGAGCCGGGCATCGTTGGTGCAAGCTGGTGGCAGCGCAGCCTGGCCGACGCTCAAAAGCCCGTGACCCGTCGAAGCGCAATCGGACTCGCTCTGGGCGCGGGCGGCGCCGTACTGGGATTCGGTGCCTTGGTCGCGTTGCTGGCGCATAGCTGTAGTGACGATGACGATCACCTCGTCGAGCGCCGCAACTCGTTGCAAATGCAGCGCGCATTCGGTTGGAGTTTCGGTGCCGCCCAGGAGAGCGTGACGTTCGACGGCAAGTCGCTGTTACCGTTCGATCGCAGCGCGCTATCCCAAATGGTCAAGCAATTGCGTCCGCAAAACGGCACCTACGCTGGCTACTACTCGCCTAACCTGTTCGAATCACCCAGCGCGCGTCCCACCGAAATCGCCGAGGGCGCTCCCGAAAGCATCGTGCCCCTCGACCAGGTGCTGATGCCGATCTTCACAGCCAGCATGCGCGAAGCCTTTCTGAGAGGTCGCGGCCTCGGCAGTTTGTTCACGCAGAACGAAGTTTCGGACGTGCTGGTGATCTGCGACTTGGACGGACCCGAGTCGGTGGCGTTCGCAGCCGGCGCGCGCACCGCGTTCGATCCCGTTTTCATTTTTGGCAATTGGCCGCATCCGCGCGGAGTTGTACCTGCGCACCGCACGCTAGCGGCAGCCGCGTATTTTCAGCCCCTGTTCGCCGAAGAGGTCCAGGATGTCTGGCGCCGGCCGATGCTGGTACTCGATCGCCAGCGCTTGGCTCCGTATAAGGACGACGCCGACCAGTTCGACAACCGCTACATGCCGGTGTTACCCAACGCCGACATCCTGCACCGCTGGGGCGTCCGCAAAATCTTGTACGTGGCGCCAAGCTCGACGGATACCAGCGAGCAACCCGATTTGAATGACGAGTTCGTGGCGTACAAAAACGCCGGTCTCGAAGTTCGCATTTTGGCGGCGGACGCATTTGCTCCCGATTCGCAGAGGCCAACGCCGGATCCGAGCGGCGTGCCACAGCTGGTGGCAGACGGTGCGACGACGGAGCGCTACTTCTACGGGGGGCGCGCCGCGACGCACCAATGGTTTTGGCACGACTACCCTTGGTCGGCTCGTGCACTGCCCGCGGCGACCGAACCCAACTTGATGCGTCCGGGTCGGAGCTACGTTCCGCATCTATCGAGCACGGCCACCACACTCCTTGCGGCCGGTGCCATCGGAACCGTCGCCGTAGCGATTTCCAGAAACAACGGGCGTATTCTGGGCGCACTCATGAATCGCAGCGGTTCTTGGAATCGCGCTGATGGAGGCTACGGTGGCTGACGCGAACATCGCTCGAGGGCTTTCATGAGTCATTCGATCTTCGCGATGGAGCTGTGCGCGCGGCTCGACGCACAATTCATGCTGCACCATCATCTGCAGCAAGCGCTGCCGGTGCAAAGTGAACTGCTGACTCCAGGCCAAAAGTGGCACCAGTACCACCGGCTCACGCAACTGCTCACGTACAATCTGCACGCTGTGGAGCGAGGCTGCTGGGACTACTTCGAGGACGAAGAGCGCGCGCAGAACGACTTCGAAATGTGGAAGACCGGCATGACGACGCGCGAAGGCGCTCGCCCTGGCCCGCTTCCCCACTCGATGCAAGAGCCACGCTTCCTCACATTCACGATGGCATTCCTCCTGGTGAAGGACTCGCCGTCCGACCTCACATTGCGCAGCATCTGCAACGTGCCCGAAGCCAACCTCTGGCGGCGCGATGTCTTCGCCTACATCTTGAGCAGCTTCGGCAGCATCAGCTTTGCCAGCGTCTACGCGGATGTCGCCTATCTCATTCCGCGTGACATCGACTGGGCGCTCACGCTGGAAGATCTGCGCGCGCCGAAGTTTCACTACCTGCGGCCATTGGTCTAAAACCCGCGTTCAGAACCAGGTTTCCCAACGTCCTCGGTCCACTTCGGCCGCGTGCACCGTTGCCGAAATGCGATCCAGCTTGCCGCCAAATGCCTGAATCTGATGCAGGCGGTAACTATCGAACACGATCGCGCTGCCCGCACGATACTCGGCAGTAATTGCCTGCTTCGCGACCGTCGCAGCATCGGGGAATTCGTGACCCGCGTATCGCACGCCCCACAACTTGAGCCCGCCGCCCGTCTCCGGCGGCTGCAACATCGCGACGACGCTGAGCGCTGGCTTGCGGCTGCGACAGTGGTGCTCCGGCAAACCCTCGGTATCGAAGTGAATCACACCGCCTTCGCGCGCGACCTTCTCGCCGGCGGGAAAGACGTGCACGCCAGGGCCGCAGAAGCCGCGCCGAGCGAAACACACACCGCCTGTGACCCGCTCCACGAGCTCGAGCATGCGGCGTTGTAAACCGGGCAACCAGCGCTCGACCCGAGCGTCCGAAGCGCGCGCGTCAGCAAAGTAGAGCTTGCAGCGATCTTGCTCGAAATGGGTATAGAAGGCGCGCCCCAGGCTAAACTGCTCGTCACCGAAGTCCGACGTCCATTCGGCGCGTGCAGCGTACAGCCCTGCCACGTAGTTGCGGCATTCGCTCGGCGAAAACACCCCATCGATGATGAGCGCCGAGCTGCCCTCCAACTCGCGCAACAAGCCGCCGTTCGGCACTGCGTCCATGCGGCATTCGAAGCAGGGAGATAGACCTTCCAAACCGGTCCGGAGCTTAGCGGAAGCCGCGACGACTCTGCGAGAAAACGTCGCTTCGCCAGAGCTCAAGAGCGCGCCGGATCCGGAGGCGCGAGTTCCCTAATTCCAACGTCGCTTCCCTCATCAAGTCGCTTTCCGCTGCGTGCGGGGTGGCCGGCGGAGCGCAACCAAGCAATCCTCACGCAAAACTAACTCGAGAGCGCGCGCCCGCCTGCCAATTGTGGCGTGGCAGCTTGGTAAACAGCGCACGATGTGAACGAGGCATTTCGCCGCAGTGGTTTCGCGTGGCAGCTCGTCCGGGGAAAGCTATCTTGGTTGTGTGATCGCGTCCGCGCCAACTTGCCCGAGCTCGCTCTGGTTGGTTCGCCACGGTGAGAGCGCGGGCAACGTGGCACGTGATCTCGCCGAGAAGGGTGGTCTACATACGATTGACATCAGCGGGCGCGACATCGACGTGCGTTTGTCTGAGCTCGGTGAACGCCAATCGCGGGCTTTGGGTCGTTGGCTGAAGAAGCTTCCCGCCGCGCAGCGGCCCACAGTGGTGATGGCCTCGCCTTACGTGCGCGCGCGGCAAACGGCGGAGCTCGTCATCGCGGAGGCGGAACTGCAGCAACCTCCCCTCGCCTACGTCGTCGACGAGCGCCTGCGAGAAAAGGAATTCGGCAGCCTCAATCGCTTTACGAAACACGGCATCGTCGCCAAGTTTCCACACGAAGCCGCACTGCGCGCCGAAATCGGCAAGTTTTATTATCGCCCGCCCGGCGGTGAGAGTTGGTGCGACGTGATTCTGCGCCTGCGAAGCGTCCTCGACCACGTGCAGCTGCGTTATGGCGGCGAGCGCGTTCTCATCGTGGCGCACCAGGTCATCGTGCTTTGCTTTCGCTACTTGCTCGAGGAGCTCGACGAGGAGCGCATCTTGGCGATCGATCGCGGGCACGATGTAGCCAATTGCTCGCTCACCCGCTTCGAGGCCGGCGTCGACGCAGATGGCCGCGAACGCCTGTTCCTCCGCGCATACAACTTCGTGGCGCCGCTCGAAGATGCGGGCGAAGCCGTCACACGCGAACCCGATGTGCCTGCCAAACCATGAATCGCCGTCAACCCAAGCGCGCTCCCCGCACCGCCACCCGCATCGACGCCAAGCTTTTGCGAGAATGGCCGTTGCCGGAAGTCGGGGATCACGCCGATAAGAGCAAGCGCGGTGACGTGCTGGTGGTGGGCGGCTCCGCGGAAATTCCCGGCGCCATGCTGCTCTCCGGAGTCGCTGCCTTGCGGGCTGGTGCAGGCCGCGTGCGCATTGCCAGTGCGCGCTCGGCCCAAGCTGCTCTCGCTGTTGCCTTTCCTGAGGCTCGGGTTTTGGGGTTGCCCCAAACGCGCGGCGGTGAACTCGCCCCGACAATCCTGTCCACACTGGCCCCTGAGCTCGCCGGCTGCGACGCCCTCTTGATCGGTCCTGGCATGCGCGACCATGTCCCGGCCGAACGACTCGTCGCCGCCCTCCACCAACATCAATTCAAAGGAACCCTGATCTTGGACGCCGCCGCCCTACGGGCGCTGCGCTCACCGCGCTTCCGTCACAATCAGCTGGGGAAGATCATTGCTACACCTCACGCCGGAGAAATGGCCGATCTCTGCGACTGCGAGCGCTCACGCGTCGAAGCCGCGCCCTGCGAACTCGCGCAGGAGGTCGCGGGCGCGCTCGGCGTCGTGCTCATACTCAAAGGCGCGGAGACCTTCGTCGCCTCGGGCACTCGCGTTCTCAGCAATCGCGCCGGCAACTCCGGCCTCGCGACAGCAGGCTCGGGCGACGTCCTCGCCGGTCTCATCGCGGGCCTCGCTGCGCGCGGCGCCGATCCGCTACAAGCCGCCGCCTGGGGCGTGCACCTCCACGCCAAAGCCGGCGAAACCCTCAAACGCAAACGCGGCCCTCTCGGCTATCTCGCCCGAGAGCTGCTCGACGAAGTCCCCGGCTTGCTCGCGCGCTTCGATAGCTAGCCCCTAAAGAAGCGCTAACCACGCGCACGTTGTTGCGGCGGCTCGGGCTCAGCCGGTTCCGGCTCGGCCTCAGCTTTCGGCGGCTCGGACGTAACGCCCGAGGTGGCAACGCGGTAGTGCGCGGTAAGCTCGGCGTCGCGCGGCGATTCTTCTCTTGCGCGCTTGGCTTCGCTGCGCAGCGCACGCTCAGAGACGTGACGGGACAAGCCAAGACGCGCGTGCAATGCGAGCGGCAGAAGCCAGCTGAAGACCGGGAAAAGAAACCACCATTGTCCCGGCGTGGTGAGAAAGTTGATAGCGAACAAGAAGGCGTTCACGGCGAGGAAAGCGGCGAGGTGGTGGCCGAACCAACGTCGTCGTCGCGACACGATTCGCTGCTCGAGGCGCTGGACGGATTGGCTGTGTGCGATATCGAGCGCTGCGCGTTCGATGGCGTCGCGCGTGAGGCCGATTTCCGTGCCGAGTTCGAGAAGTTGTTCGTGGCTCAAGTCGCCGCTGCGATCGCGACCATCGGGGCCGCGCAGCGCGCGATCGAGAATGGCGCGTACCTCTGCGTCGGTGTAGCTGCGCCCGTCCGGCATGTTCGTCCCATCAGCTCTGGAAGCGTTTCTCCAGCGTTGCGATGGTCTCGCTGAGGCGGTTGTCGGCGCGCATACACGGGTAGCAGTTCACGAGATCGTCAGGCGCGCAGGTCGTGTGAGCCTGGAGCTCCCGCAAATAATCGAGGGTTTGTTTGCCGCCGCCCGCGGCCAAGCCGAGCAGCGCGTGTTTGTCCTCGCAGGTTTTCGCCTGGCGCAGCTTGACGACGATGAACAGGGGCAGCGCCGCGTTCTTGGTGAACTGCTTGCTGCGCAGCCAGCTCTGCGCGCGTTTGCGAGCGGACTCGTTGCCAACACGTACCAGCGAGATCTCGTAGATTAGCTCGGCACCACGCTCGCCCATGGGGCCTTCGAGCAAGGCGAACGTTGCCGAAGCGGCGGCCTTGTCATCCGAATGGGCGGTGCGGCGCAACACATTGCCCACGCGCTCGTCGGAGCGAAGCTCGGGGTTTCGCAACAGGGCGCGATCGACCAATGCGATCGCCTCGCCGTCGCGACCCTCGCTCGCGAAGTTGCTCGCGGCGTTCAGCAGGAGCGAGCCTTCCTCCGCGCTGGCGAGCGCCGGCGCCGTGTTGGCCACCGGAGCTGCAGCTGCGGATTGCTCGACCGATGTGGGACGCTGTGGAGCAGGTGCGGCAGCGGCGACCGGAGCGCGCGCTGCTTCCTTCGGCGCTGTTACGTTCGTGTCCACAACCCCCATTGCCATCACCGGCTTGCTGGAAGTCGCTTCATTCTCGTCGGGCGTGCTGCTCAGCAGCTTCATGCCCATGACGGCTGAAAGCGCGCAGACCGCCGTCAGTGCGCTTCCCGACAGCACCACCACCGAACCGCGAACCTTGCCGCGCATGGAGGCGGGCAACCAACCGTCGTGCACGTCGAGGAATGCAACGGCGCGGCGCGACACGCTTCCGACACCTGCGCTCAATTGGCGCGTTGCTTGGCGGACTCGTTCGCCAGAGCTCTTGAACAGAGCCGCAACGTTGGGACCAAGGCGAGGAGCTGCTGCGGCTTGGGGTTCGGCCGCGGGCGGCGGCACGAAGCCGTCGTGCTGCGAAGCTGGACGCGCAGCCTCGGCGCTTTCGGGCGGTCGAGTCGACTGCGCGGGCACGACCGGCCCCGGTGGCGAGCTCTCGCGACGTTGCGCCATGCTTTCGAGCACGGGGCGCGGCGGCGGTTCGCTGCGAACTACGGTGGGAGCCGAGTCGCTGTCCGGCGACTCTTCATCCTCGCTCGAGGCTGCCGTCGGCACCGGCAGCGCGCCGGAAACACTTCCGGTGCGCCGAGGTGGAGGCGGCGGGGAACCAGGTGCAGCTGGCGATGCCATAACCGAGCAGTGTAGTTCACGGTGTGCCCGCCGGCTCCAGCGATCGCACTACGTACTACGCTAAGAAATCTGAACCGAACTTGCTCACGCACAGAAGTGCGCGAATTTTCAGCGCGCAACAGCATCGCCTCACACAAATTCGCCCCTTCCCGAAGCATTCCACATTAGCTGAGCGCGAGCCCGATGGTTGACCCCTCCCCACTTACGCTGCAGTAGCTCTTCGTGCAAAAGCTGAACTTGTCGGAGATTCGCGCTCGCTACGTCGAGCGGGGGCGCAGTCTGCCCGCGGATCTCGAGCTCGCGCTGCGCGACGATCCGCGTGCGGGTGCTCGCGCGATCCTCGAAAGCATCGAGCAGCGCCGTCATGAGCATCGCGCCGAGGGGCAGCGCCTACGGCACATGCTGGCGTTCGAGCGCGATCTCTACAAACGCGCGGTCGTGCTAATCGCCGGCGTCGACGAAGCTGGCATGAGCCCCCTGGCTGGTCCAGTGGCTGCGGCCGCAGTCGTGCTCGAGCCGGGCTGGCGCGTGCGTTACCTGAACGACTCCAAGCAGGTCACGCCCGAGATGCGCGCCGAGCTCGCCGAGGTCATCAAGAGCCAAGCCCGCGCCTGGGCGGTCGCTTTCTCGGAGCCCGAAGAGATCGACCGTATCAACATCTACTGGGCAGGGCTGGCTGCCATGCGTCGCGCCGTGGAATTGCTCGGCATCGTGCCGCAGCATCTCTTGATCGACGCACGCAAGCTACGCGACGTGCCCATCGAGCAAACGCGCATCGTCAAAGGCGATGAGCGCAGCCTTTCGATCGCAGCAGCTTCGATTCTAGCCAAAACCGCGCGGGATGCGCGCATGCTGGAGTACGACCGCGAGTATCCGAACTACGGGTTCGCTCGTCACAAAGGGTATCCAGTCCGCGAGCACATGGCCGCGCTGAAGAAGCAGGGGGCGTGCGCGATTCATCGGCGCTCGTTCGGCCCAGTGCGAGAAGCGCTCGGCTTGCCGCCGCTTCCCAAAGAAGAGCCGAAACCGCGCGCGAAGAAGCGCGCCAACGCCTGAACGCGGCGGCGAGCCTTCATTCGCGACGCGCTGGCGACGCGCGCTCAGCTCGCGAGCGCGGCGATCACGCGCTCGGTAAAGCTCGTGGTAGTGCCGTTGCCGCCGATGTCTGGCGTGGTGTCGCGACCTTCAGCGATCACTCGCCGAATCGCCGCTTCCAGGCGCTGCGCGCGCGTGCGCTCGCCGAGCCTGTCGAGCAGCATGGCACCCGCGAGCATGACCGCAGTCGGATTGGCGATGCCTTTGCCCGCAATGTCTGGCGCGGTGCCGTGCACAGCCTCGAAGATCGCGGCGTGTTCACCGATGTTCGCGCCGGCAACCAAGCCGAGACCGCCAACCAGCCCTGCGGTGAGATCGGAGAGGATATCGCCGAACAGATTGGTCGTGACTATCACATCGAAGCGCGTTGGATCGCGCACCAACTGCATGGCGCAGTTGTCGACGATGATGTCGGTGAACTCGACGTCGGGATAGGCACGCGCGATGTCGCGCCCAGTTTCGAGAAACAGCCCCGAGGTGAGCTTCAGGATGTTCGCTTTGTGCACCAGGGTCACACGCTTGCGATTGTTGGCGCGCGCAAACTCGAAGGCGAAGCGTAAAATTCGATCGGAGCCGTGGCGCGTGATGATCGAAATTGCCTCGGCAGCGCTGCGACTCGGATCGATGTAGTGCTCGATACCCGAGTACTCACCTTGGGTGTTCTCGCGCACTACGAACAAATCGACCTTCTCGTAGCGCCCGCGAAGACCTTCGTACGTTCGCGCCGGACGGAAGTTGGCGTAAAGGTCGAACTCTTGGCGCAAAGCAACGTTGACGCTCCGATAACCGCCGCCAATCGGAGTGGCCAGCGGGCCTTTCAAGCACCAGCGATTTGCTCGAATCGATGCGACCGTGGAGTCTGGCAAGGGCGCACCGTGTTTGGGAATCGCACCTGCACCCGCTTCGTGCGGTTCCCATTCGATGGCTGCACCGGTGGCATCGACGGCTCGCACCGCCGCGTCGACGACCTCTGGCCCGATTCCATCGCCGCGAATCAGCGTGACCTTGGTTGGCATACGTGCATCGTACACCGCTCGCTGAACGACGCAGCCAGCAACCGTGCCTAGACAACAGCCATGCGTGTGGCACGAGCAACTCCGCCACACTCGTATGTGTCGGTTATCCGACTGGCGGTGGTTGTCCGTCGAAGCGCGGCAACGCCGCATCGAGTTGAGCCCAGGCAGGAGCGCGCGCGGCCCAGATGATTGCCACCGGCTTGACGCGCTCTGGCTCGTCGAGCGTACCACTACGCACGCCGATCAGGTGAGGTCGCGCCTCGGCGCTCGTCGTTACGTGCGTGCCACAAGTCGGACAGAAGCCGCGATGCATGACATTTCCGCTGTCAGCCACGCTGCGAAAGTCGGTGAGCGCGCCGTTCAGCCGAAACTCAGCGCTCGCGAAGAACGTGTTCACCGCCGCGTTTCCACACGCAAGGTACTGACACACGCGGCACCAACACATGCGCGTGATGATAGGCTCCGCCAACGCCTCGTAACGAACAGCCCCACATAAACAACCGCCCGTGATGGTCATGCACGTGGCCATAGCCATGAATGCAACCTAGGTACAACCATCTCGTCGAAGCCGCGCGATCTTGCCTCAGTTGCCGCGGCGAGCGATCGCGCCCAGGTTTGTCAGAGTGCCCAACAACAACCCAGAAACGCCGGGATTCGTTCAGGTGCGTGGTGCTCGTGAGCACAACCTGAAGAACGTAAACGTCGACATTCCGCGTGATGCGCTGGTGGTGTTCACCGGTGTCTCCGGCTCGGGCAAATCGTCGCTCGCGTTCGGTACGTTGTACGCAGAGGCGCAACGTCGCTACCTCGAGTCGGTGTCGCCATGCGCGCGGCGCCTGTTCGATCAAATGGAAGTGCCCGAGGTGGACAGCATTGAGGGCTTGCCACCCGCAGTCGCGTTGCAACAACAACGCGGCTCGCCGACCACGCGTTCGTCCGTGGGGAGCGTCACCACCTTGTCGAACCTACTTCGCATACTGTATTCGCGCGCTGGTGATTACCCTGCGCATCAGTCGCTGTTGTACGCCGAATCGTTCTCTCCCAACACACCCGAAGGCGCCTGCCCGCGTTGCCACGGCCTCGGCCGCATCTACGACGTCAACGAGAGATCGCTCGTACCGGACGATTCACTCACGATTCGCGAGCGCGCCGTGGCCGCGTGGCCCACCGCGTGGCAAGGCCAAAACCTGCGCGATATCTTGACCACGCTCGGTCACGACGTGGATGTGCCCTGGCGCGAGCTACCCAAAAAAACGCGCGACTGGATTCTATTCACCGACGAGCAACCCACGGTACCGGTGTACGCCGGCTACGATTCGAAGGAAGTTCGGCGGGCGCTGCGTCGCAAGGAAGAGCCCAGCTATCAGGGCACGTTTACCAGTGCCAAGCGCTACGTGCTGGAGACCTTCTCGACTAGCGAGAGCGCCCTGATGAAGCGCCGCGCGGCGGCCTTCATGATCAGCGCCGACTGCCCTGAGTGCCACGGCAAACGCCTGCGGCGCGAAGCGCTGAGTGTGAAGGTCAGCGGCCTCGACATCACTGAAGTATCGCGCTTACCGCTGAAACGGCTGGCCACGCTGTTTCGCGAGCTGATTGCGCCGAACCAGGCGCGCACTCGCGAGCTCGCGGCGGAGCACCCAGAAAAGCTGCTCGTTTTACAGCGGATCGCAGACGACATGCTGGCGCGCCTCGAAACAAAACATCGAACTGAAGCCGCCGCGCGCCGCGCAGGGCTGGTTGCGCTTGCGCGGTGTAACACGCAACAACTTGAACGCGCTCGATGTGGACGTGCCGCTCGGCGTGCTCGCCTGCGTGACCGGTGTATCCGGCTCCGGAAAATCCACATTGGTGAGCCAAGCTCTAATCTGGCAACGTATACGGGCCTTTTCGATGACGTGCGCAAGTTGTTCGCGGCTACGAAAGCTGCTCGTGCGCGCCGCTACGACGCCGGCCGATTTTCCTTCAACGTCGCCAAGGGACGCTGTGAAACCTGCCAAGGCGAAGGTTCGGTCATGGTCGAGCTTTTGTTCCTACCCAGCGTGTACGCACCCTGCCCGGCCTGCAAAGGCTCTCGCTACAACGACAAGACGCTCGAAATCAAATACCGCGATAAGAGCATCGCGGACGTGCTGGCGATGACGGTGGATGCTGCTTGGGAATTCTTCGCCGATGACTTCGCGTAGAACGCCAAGTGTCCAGCGGAGCCAGCGCGCCGGGACACTCTACGTGCTCGATGAACCAACCACGGGGTTGCATCCGGCCGACGTCGAGAAGTTGATGACTCAGTTGGAGGAGCTCGTAAGGTCTGGAGCTAGTGTGGTGGTGGTCGAACACGACATGCGGGTGATCGCCGGGGCGATTGGATCATCGACATGGGTCCAGGCGCAGGTGACGAAGGCGGGCGCATCGTCACTCAGGGTCCGCCTGCGCAAGTGATGCGCGCAAGCGCCAGCCGTACGGCGCCATATCTGGCGCGCTTCGTGGAAGGTGAGGACGACACTAGCCAGCGCGGCGCCGCGCAGTAGCCCTCTTCTCCCAATTCGGGCTTGGCCCAAAACTCCGTTCGAGGCAGCTTCTCGTCAAAGGAGTGACCATGTCCTACCTTTTGGTTCTCAATTACGACGTCATCGATGCGGAAAAGTTCGCGGAGTACGCCAAACGCTCGCAATCCACCATGCCACCGGACATGAAGGTGCTGGCCTTCGACCAGACGCCAAACGACCTCGAAGGGAGTTCGCGGCAGCGCCTGACCATCGTCGAATTCCCTTCGGAAGAGGCAGCGCTGCGTTGGTATGAGTCCGATGCCTACCGTGCCATTCGGCCACTCCGTCTCGAGTCGACGACTGGCTGGCTTCGTGGCGTCTCGAGGTTCGGCGCCTAGTTTTGGTGAATCCGTGATTCACCAACTGGCGGGATTGGTGTGGGAGACGCTCAGCCTAATCAATTCTGGGAGTTTCTCGGAGACGGGCCACTAGGCGCGGCTCACGTTGAAATCTGAAACCCCAAGCCTGAGCTGCTTGGTGCGCGGGCGGCGTTCGATGATGGTCGAAGACTCTTCGAGGCCATGCTGTCCGAAGTGTTTGCGAATTCGGTGCACTTCGCCGTCGACCTGCTGCGGCGTCATGCGTAAAGCATCCGCGAGGTCTTCCTTGTATCGCCAGCCACAACTCGACTCCGATAGACCGGCAGCCCGATCTTCGGAGCGAGCGCGCGCCAGCACGAGGAGCAAGTAGTTGTGGCTACGCGATCCCAGGCTCAGGCTGCGGCGGGCATATTCGATCGTGAGCTCGACGAACTCCTCGTCGCGGGAGACTACGAAGTGGAGCCTCCCACTTCGACCGGCGAGCTGCGTCTCGGAAGTGGCCGTTGGACCAACCAGCTTGGGACATGAGAATCGCCAGCGCTGTCCGGCAACCTCCCAGGTATAGCCATCCTCGATCATTGCGGGCGGCGTATCCGGGTATTCGAGTTTCCAAAGGCCGTCCGTATCGCGATACACGCTGCAGATCGGATCGTCATCCGAAGGAACTCCGATTACTCCGACCGTATCGAGCAACTCGACGTTGGTGTCGAGGCACACGATCGCGACCTGTGGAGGGCCAATGTCGACGAGCTGCCAGCACTCCTCGCGATGGCCGAAGGCGACCACGGAGCCGAGCTCGAGCGCGTAGGGCTTTCCGGCCTCGACTTGGACGCCGTCAACCAAAGTACCGTTCCGGCTACCTCGGTCGACGAGCTCCCAGGCCGTGCCGCTCCAGCGAATGAGGGCGTGTTGAGTCGAAACGTAAGCGCGGCTCAGAAGCAAATTGCACTGTGAGCCTCGACCAATGAGGTGTTCCGACTGCAATATGCTGATAGCGGTCCCGTGAAGTTGGCACAGCCTGGCCATTCAGGAACCGGAGTACAACACCAGTTGGCGCAGCAGGAAAGAGCTGCCGCGCGCGGTCTTTCCGCTGATTGTGTTTCGTCAGTATGCTGTTCGAGTAGGACCCAGCATGAGATCGTTGCCGGAGCAGATAGGACCGTACGAGATAGTCGAGCTGTTGGGCGATGGCGGTACAGGAGTTGTCATGCGCGGGTCGCATCGCGCTAGCGGCGCCCTGGCTGCAATCAAGACGCCGAAGCGGCCAATCGTCGAAGATTGTGTGGTCCTTCGACGCGAAATCGGGGTGCTGCAGCGACTCTCTCGAACGGGAATTCGGGGCGTCGTAGAAATCCTCGAGCATGGCGAGCAGGACGGTGTGCCCTGGTACGCCATGGAGCTCATTCCGGGACACTCTTTGAGCTTCTGGCTTCAGTCGCTATGGCGAGGGCGGGATTTTACGAGCCGAGTCAATGCGGGTGACACACTCGACCTCGCGGGGCTGGCCATCAGCTCGCAGACCGACACGGCCGCGCTCGAGCGGTCACCTGATTTGCCCACGCCGGCGCTGCCACCAGCGGGCGCGGGGCAAATCGAGCGGGTGCTGCAGTTGTCGCTCCGCATCGCGGAAACGGTCGCTCAACTTCAATCCGAGGGCGTCGTGCACGGGGACGTCACTCCACGAAACATTCTCTTGCGCGACGAGGGCGACCCCGCATTCATCGATTTCGGCACTGCACTGATCGCGGACGTCTCGGAGCCGTACCGCGAGAGTTCCATCGGCTTCGATCGCATCCGGGGGACTCCCGGCTACCTCGCGCCGGAAACGCTGGCCGGAGAAGTGCCCGACGCTCGGAGCGACCTTTACTCGCTGGGTGTCATCCTCTACGAGCTTCTCGCCGGCACGCCCCCGTTTGCAGCCGCCAGCGTCCAGGACATCTTACGTCGGCAAACAAGCGGAACCGCAACGCCGCTGTCCAACTTGGTGACGGGTGTGCCGCTAGCTCTGGAACGCATTGTCGCCCAGCTCCTGGTGCCGGATCCAGCTTCGCGCATCGCCCATGTGGACGAAGTCTGTCATGCGATCTGCGCGAGTCTCCAGCGCCCGCCTCAGCTCCTCCGCCGCCTGAGCTCGCACCGAATGCTCTTGCGAACGCGCGTGTTCGGGCGAAGCGAAACGCTCGACCTGATCGACCGACGCCTTGCGGAAGCGCGCGCCGGGCGAGGTGGGCTGATCGTAGTGAGCGGCGCTAGTGGACTCGGAAAGACTCGCCTTCTGCGCGAAGTTCGGCGTCGCACCACCGCATCGGGCGTGCAGATCTTGACGGCGGAAGGCAACCCCTCCTTGAAGTTGGAGGGGAACACCGAAGTCAAAGCGGCAGGGTTTACGCTGCTCGAACCGGTGCTGCGCGCCGTCGCGGGCGAAGAAACCGCAACGATACTGAATGAGCCGACCCAGGGTGTCGCGCTACGCAGCGCGTTCGTCGCGCTGAAGCGCGCCGCGGATACGACCCCCGTCCTCCTTCTCCTCGATGATATCGATGACGCAGACGAATTGTCCGTCGCGTTTCTGCAGCGCTACGGAAAGGATCTTGCAGCGATATCGGTGCTGGTCGTGGCAACCGTCACTGCCAATCAAGACGGCCACCACGCGCTGCTCACAGATGTGGCGACTCGCGTCACCCTCTCGCCGCTAAGTCACGGAGAGAGCAGAGGGATGGTCAAGGACTTACTCGGCACACAGGTGCTACCCGACGGCGTGTTGGAGTTTCTTCAGGAACATGCAGGCGGCAATCCTTTCTTCCTTGCAGAGTACGTTCGCGCGGCTGTTTCTCGCGGGATCCTGACGAGGCAGGCGCAGACCTGGACGTTTGCCGTGCCGAACGGCGCGGCCGGAGCCGGCCTGGGGCTCCCCCCTTCGATCGAAGGCCTTTTCGACTTGCGGCTCGGTTACCTATCTGCGCTCGCGCGACAAGCAGCGATGAAAGCCAGCGTCTACATTCGGCCGTTCCATGTGGCGGCGTTTCGAGCCATCACGGGAACAGGGGCGAACGCTGCCGATATTCTGGAGGAGCTCGTCGCGCGTGACGTGCTGAACGGCAGCGCGGACGGCCGGTATCGCTTTGCACATGAGAAGCTACGCGAACTACTGGAAAGCAGTCTTGCGAGGGCAGAGCGCGCAACGCTGCATCGTCACGTCGCCGTACGGGAAGAGTCACTCGAAGACACTTCGGGCGCCGACAAAGCTGTGCTCGGCTATCACTGGGCCAAAGCGGGTGAGTCAGCCCGGGCTCTCGACTACCTGGAAGCGGCGGCGCAAGAAGCCGTCGCCCAACATGCTCCCGAGCGCGCCGCCGAGCTGCTCCGCATCGCCGTCGCGCACTGTGCTGAGCTCGACGAGTCACAACACAAACACGAACTTCGTGCTCGGCTCGAGGAAGCATTTGCCGACGTGCTCCTCAAGCGCGCCCGCCACAGCGAGGCCCGCGAACATCTGGACGCCGTGCTCACCTCAGGATTGCGCTTGGCTCCCTTGCATCGAGCTCGTGTGCTTCGCAAGCACGCGGCTTCTTGCTGCACGCTCCACGAATACTCGAGAGCCGCCGAGCTTTCGGACCAGGCAGAACGCGCGCTCGAGCTCGACACCTTGGATCCAGGCGAGGACGTCTACCGAGAGCTAATTCAGATCCGGCTAGGACGCTTCGATCAGCTCTATTTTTCCGGCAAGCTCGGTGCGGACCTCGATCGGCTCGTCGACGAGCTTGCCCCGTTGATCGAAGCTCATGGCACGGCCGACCAAGCGTGCACCTACTATTTCATGGCGACGAGCCATGCTTTTCTGCGTAGCCGCTACGCTTTCGACGAACGCGCCCTCGCGCTCGCAGAAAATGGATTGCGGTCGGCGATGACATCGATGGCTGACCGACGCGGAATGGCCGAGTTCATCCTGGGCGGCGCGCTGCTGCTGGGCAGCCGAGAGCAATGCACACGGGCGCTCGGCCATTTCGAGCACGCCGCCACTTTCGCCACGCGCAGCGGCGACGCTACGCTGGTTTCACGCGTGCGGACCTACCAAGCAGTGACACGGCTGCGCCTCGGAGACGTCGAGGGCGTAGCCGCAGCGGCACACCTCGCGCTCGAGGCCGCGGAAACGGCCAAACTTTGGCCTTACGTTGCTGCCGCAGAGGCATGCCACGGATGGGTGGCGTGGCGCCGCGGTGACGTCAACGCCGCGGCGACACTGCTCCGAGCGGCACGGGCCCGGTGGAAGGTGCACCCGCATCGCTTTCCCTTCAGCAATCTGGCTATTTTTCCGCTGCTCGACATCACGAGCCTGACGGACGACTTCGAAACCGCACAGGCTCTGCTTCAGGACCTTGTGGATGGGCTACCCGCCATGTCCGAAGCGCTCACCGCGGCAACCCGAGCCGCGCTCGATGCAATCCAGCAAGGTGAACCGCGTGCAGCCTCGAAGTCCCTCGGGACGTTGTTACGCCTTGCGAGGGACTGCGGGCTCGCCTGACATCGCTAGGGAACGTACATACGCCTCAGCATTCGAATATCTTCGGCTCCGGGCTTCGTGAGATAGCCTCCATCGAGCGCTCGCAAAACGTCATCGATGCTGGAGCAAGAGGCGCAACTGGCTCCGCCTGCCAACGTGAACCGATAGTATGGAAACGTCATGATTGAATCTAGCGTTCCGTCCACCTGATGCCGTTCCAACGCCTCGCCGCTCAAGGATACCCAGTCCGAGAACTCTTTGTTTCCGCGCCACACGCTGATGAGATGGTCGCTCACCACCTCCGCATGAATGTCGAGTGCCAGCAGGTCACTCAACATCGTCCGTACGGAGCCCTCGTCTTTGTAAAATGCTCTGCGCGCCGCATCGAGTTGCCTGACGCGCTCTCGCATTTTCGAGCTGATAGGCTCGCTGGGCACGACCAGATCGGGATGCTGATGCAGGTGCGGCAAGCCGAGCATGTGCCCGAACTCATGAATGATGATGCTCTGAACCAGCGGCAACTCGAAGTACTTGACGAAGTCGTGATTCAGGAAGCGTCCGAACCTGCCGAGATACATCGTCGGGGCGCCGTAGTCGGCTCGGCGTGCGTAGCTGCCCAACGTCGAGACGGGTAACTGCACGCTCTCGACCTCCAGCCCTGGGCCGCGGAATGGGTCGTACTTCATGACAGGCAGATCCTGAAGCGAGATTAGAACGTCGTAAGAGTTGCTTGCCGCCTCCTTCGCGGTGAAGCTGCTTCGATGCCTGTCCATCGGCGACGGAGCCTCGTCGAATGGTGGGTGCAAGTCTGGACAATCGAAATCGAGCTGCAAAGTCGGCGGTAACGTCCAAGCCTCCGCACACGCGATAACTAGTTTTTTTGCATCCTGGAACGCCGCGTCCGAAACGAGCCGAACAGGCGGCTCCTGAAATGCGATCCGGATCTTGGAATTCAGCGGCCATTTGAAGTCCCAGGTCCCCGCGATCTCGAACGCCGCGTCCAAGTCCTTCTGCGGCGCTCCCGTCGTGATCACCTGCTTACGTAACAAGGATTGTCGAACCACTCTTCTCGAGCTCACACCGCAGGTCATTTCGCGCTCCTCTCTGCCGCTCGGACAGCCTGCATTTGGACTTCGGCAACCGGGTCATCCGGGATCAAGCTAGTAACGTTAACGAGTGGCACGTAGTCGACGTCCTCCGGAAGCTTGCCGTCGAGCGCAGCCTTTCGCTGACTCATCACGCGGCCAGCAACGACTCCGTTTCTGAGCTGGTTCCAGATCTCGACTTCGAACCTCAGGTTCAGGCTCTCGATGTAGCCCGATCCGTTCTCTAATAACGTACCGCGCCCGCAGGGCCAGAGATCTTGGCCGGCGCGCTCCAGATCGAGCTTGACATAGAAGACCTTGCCGCGTGGACCCGCTAGCAAGAGCTCGAGTTTCTCGTCGTCCGCCGAAGGATGGGGTTCAAGATCGTCCGCTCCGATTTCGTTCCATTCTTCTGCGGTCCAAGCGTTGCGGAAGCTGAGATTCTGAGCATCAACCAAGTAGCAGGCGAAGCAGTGCGTGGCTGCCGGCTCGCGCTTGACCGGTAGTGTGCCGAATGCCGGTCCTCGTGTGCGGTCGACGCGTGCTCCCCAATCTTGCGGTCGAGCGATCGCCATTGTCCGCCGCTCCGCGTAGTCGAAAAGATCGAGCTTTTCGGGCTTGTCCACATAGTTGCCGGGCACTTCGTCGGGATTGCCAGGGGGCTCGAGTTGCCCGCCCGACGGCGGTTCGGTGGGCGAGGCCGCCGGATTCTTGACGTCGTCCGGCGCCGCGGCGCCCACAGTGCGACCCGGAGCTTGCGGTTTACGCGCTGGTGCGCGCTTCACCACAGGAACGCGAAACAGCTCGCTATCCGCTTGGGCGCCTTTGGGGCCGATGAGTAGTACGTCGTGAAAGGGAGAAGGAGCTCCATTTTGACCAATGTCTTGCTCATCCGGGTTCTTCCGTGCGCGGAAGCGAGCGAGTCGCTCACGCATGGCTTTGCGCGCCTCACCAGACGCACTGAGTGGCTTCTTCGGCATGACGATCTCCGGGTCGTGGGCTCGACTGCAGCTGCAGCGCCTGGACAAGACGTATGCTCCGTGCGCTGGATGGTCGCAATAGTACTTGTTTGTGCCAGCCCGTTTGGACGTGAAGAGTAGTCGCTCGTTCGCTACTCTCCCTTACGCATGGCGGACCCTCGGCTTCGTCCCGACGACTTGCTAGCTCGAATTACTCCCTTGATGAAGCGTGCAGGTATTACTCGCGTCGCGAACATCACGGGCCTCGACAATGTCGGTATACCCGTAGTCATGGTCGTCCGGCCCACTTCTCGCTCACTGAGTGTCAGCCAAGGCAAGGGAGTGACACTGCCAGGTGCGAAGATTTCGGGAGTCATGGAGGCTTTGGAGCAGTTCCACGCGGAGCGCATCCATCTCCCGCTGACCCTCGCTACACGGCACGAACTCGAACGCACTCGTCGCGTCGTCGACGTCGAGCGCCTCCCTCGGACTACTCGCCATTTCGATGAGCACACTCGAATTCTCTGGGTCACGGCGGAAGATCTCGTGAGTGGAGACGATGTCGAGGTGCCGTTTGAAGTCGTTCACCTCGATCTGAGTACACCGTTGCCGGAAGGCAGCGGCCATTTCGTGCTCGGCTCCAACGGCCTCGCATCAGGGACGGACTTCCCGCACGCCGTCGCGCATGGGTTGTGGGAGGTGATCGAGCGCGACGCGGTGGCGTTGTTTTACGAGCGCTCGGCTGCAGACCAAGCTGCACGCCGCATTCCTTTGGCCAGCATCGACGACCCTTGCTGCCGCAGCCTCATCCGGCGGCTGGAAAGCGCTGGACTCGCCGTTGCGGTCTGGGATCTGACAACCGAGATCGGCGTTGGTACATTGCTTTGCGCGATTGCAGAGCGCGAAATCGACCCGCTTCACCGAGTCGGCGAGGCACGCGGCTCCGGGTGTCACCCCGAACGCTCGCACGCGCTCCGCCGCGCCATCACTGAGGCTGCGCAGTCCCGGCTCACGAGAATCGCGGGCTCACGCGATGATATGACGGCGTCGGAGGTGGCAGCGATCCGCTCCGTCGATGCGATCGAACGACACCGAATGCACATCGCGCAGGAGAGTTCTGCTGCCTGGCAGTTCGATCGGGTACCTTCAGCTACGCATGCGTCTACGGAAGAGGCGGTCGCGTTCACGCTCGATCGCTTGAGCCACGCAGGCTTTCACGATGTCTTAACTGTGGATCTCTCGCTCGCTGAAGAACCGATCGCGGTGGTTAGAACCATCGTGCCGGGTCTCGAAAGCCTACCCGATGCGGCAAGCTACGCTCCTGGGGCACGCGTCATGAAGTTGAGGGCAAATCGATGCGAGACGTGATCGTCTTCAGTGGACCGACACTTTCCCCCGCGCGCGTCGGCGAGCTCCTGGTCGGCGCCACCTGTCGCGGCCCCGCTGCGTGCGGAGACGTTTACCGCGCCACCTCGCGACGGCCTCGAGCCATCGTCGTCATCGACGGCTACTTCGATCACACTCTCTCGATCTGGCACAAGGAGTTGCACTGGGCGCTGTCGCAAGGCATCCGCGTGTACGGCGCTGCCAGCATGGGCGCCATTCGCGCGGCTGAAATGGCCGAGCTCGGCATGGTTGGGGTCGGTTGGATCTACGAGGCGTTCCGCGCCGGCACGCTGGAGGATGATGACGAGGTCGCGGTGTCGCACGGAGATGAGGGGCAGGGCTACCGAGCGCAGTCCGTCCCCATGGTGAACATCCGCGCGACGCTGCGCGCAGCGCTACACGAGGGCGCGCTGGACTCTGGAGACGAAGCCCGCCTGATCGCTGCTGCCAAGGCGCTCTACTATCCAGATCGCTCCTTTGCCGCGATTCTCACGGCACGCTCGCAAGTCCCGTTCGACCGCTTGGCTCGGATTCGCGATTGGCTTCAACACCACGGTGTTGTCGATCAGAAGGCCATCGACGCGGCGGCCGCCGTCGCGAGAGTGCAACTCGACTTAACGAGTGAAGCGCCGCCGGTCGAGACTCCCAGGTTTGTTGTTACGAGCAATTGGACTGCGTTCTGCACCCGCGCGGCTCGAAGCGACCTGGCATAGCGTTCCAGCGGCTCAATGCGCTTGCAGCGACTGCGATCGACTGCGATCGACTGTCCAAATCCGTCTCGCTACGGTTGGGAGGTCTCTGGACGCGAGATGCCCACGGTCGTCCGGGGCTGTCTCTCGTGGACACCTAGACGGAGCGCACCATGACCGATGATTTGCTCTTGACGTTTTCTTCAGTCAGTGCCTTCGACCCTGTGACCAACTTCGCGTTGCGTTCGCAGGAAAACCCACTACGACTCGACCAACTCTGGGCGAAGCTAGTCGACGGACGAGCGCGGGTAGTAGACGCACCCGCCTGGCGAGCTAACGGCATCCTGGTGCTGCAACTGCTCGAGGTGTCCCGCCCTGCCATCAAACCTCGTTGCGTGGAAGTCCTCGAACGATTGCTTTCAGGCGATAGCCAGAAAGCCTGCGCACACGACACCGGCCTCTCCGTATCCATGATCACGGCAATGGCAAAGCAGGGGCTTAGCGAGATGGGCGTTCACTGCGTCCCCTCTCGCGTTCCCCTCTTGCTCGCCGTTTTAGTCAGCTCCGCACGACACCAGCGTGCCTTCCCTAGCGCGAGGATCATCCAAGTTTGTCGTGACGGCGTGACCCATTGCATCGTTTCTGTTCCACCCCCTACATTGCTGTTCGAAAACGTACTACCCGAAGCGGAGCGTGCCGTTGCTGCTCTGTTGTTGGAAGGTGTGCAGTACCGCGAAATCGCGGCGCGACGACGTACTTCCGTACGAACTGTAGCCAACCAGGTCGCGGCTGTATTTCATCGACTCAACTTGTCGGGACGCAGCGAACTTCTTGCCTGCGCTGCCAGGAGCTTGAGTAGTCCACTCAGCCCTCAACCGAGGGCTTCGGGCGGCAACCAGGGCTGCCCAGTTTCGCAGTCGATGTGACGCAAGCGAACGTCGTTGTTCCGCAGCTCCAACATGCCGAACACGATGGGCAACGTGAAGCGGCGCGGGCCCACCGAACCGGGATTGAACACGCTGATCCCGCGATCGCGACCGATGAACGGCACGTGTGAATGCCCGCAAATTACCAGCGACGCTCGTTCGCTACGCGCCAAGCGGGCCGCGTCCGCGCGCAGCTGAGGGCCGTTGACGCCAATGTGCAGCAACAAAATTCGCAAGAGCGAGCGCTCACCTGACACGAGCTCCAACACGAGCACGTCCGGCAGCTCGGAAGCGCGCACATCGATGTTGCCGCGAACGGCGTGTACCGGACAAATGGCGGACAGCTGATCGAGCACGGCGAGATCACCGATGTCACCAGCGTGCAGCAATGCATGAGGCTGTAAGCCGCGCAGGAGCTCCTCGCTACGCGGGTGCGGTGCGGAATGCGTGTCAGCCACGACCGCAAGCCTCAGCGTGCCGTCTTCGGGAACCGCGATACGATCGAGCTTGCGTTTTAGCGGTAGCTTGCTCCGGGCCGCGTACATGAAGCTCGCACGTTAGCGCCGAGGTTTCGCGTGTGCACCCCAAACGCACCTCGAACGTGCGTCAATGCGCTCCACCGCCCGCCACGGCCGGCTTTCCAGGTTCGGTTTTGGGGGCTGCCATGGCGTTCGCGCTCGGCAGAATACGCCCGCCGAAGCGCCGCGCCCAAGCTTGGGTGAACTCGGCGCCCAAGAAGACGATCTGGCTCGAGTAGTAGACCCACACCACGAGCGCGACCAAGGAGCCAGCGGCTCCAAATGAGGAGGCAAAGCTCGATTTGCCGATGTAGAGCGCGAGCAGCAACTTGCCGATGCTGAAGAGCACGGCAGTCACCAGCGCGCCTAGCCAAACGTCGCGCCAGCCAATCACGGCGTCGGGCACGTACTTGTAAATTAGCGCGAAGAGCACAGTCGTGATGCCGAGCGAAACGAAGAAGTTAATGACCTGCCAAATCAGCTCACCGCCGGGCAATGACTGTTCGAAGAAATGACCAACCGCGGACAGCAACGCACTCAAAATCAATGACACCAACAGCAGGAACGCCACCGCCATCACCATCGCGAAGGAAAACAGGCGATCGCGTACGAAGCCGAGCACACCGCGCCCGGGCTTCGGCTGCACCTCCCAGATGCGATTCAGAGCCGAGTGCAGCTCGATGAACACGCCAGAAGCGCCAAGCAGCAGCACCACTCCGCCAACTACCGTACTCAGGATGCCGGGCGCTGGATCCTTCGCGTTGGCAGCGATGCTCTGAATGGCGCGAGCCGCTTCGACGCCCACAATCGAGCCGATTTCGTCGGCGATCTGCCCGCGCGCTGCTTCCCTACCGAACAACATACCGCCGATCGACACGGCCATCACGATCATGGGTGCGATCGAGAGCAACGTGTAGCAGGCCAGCGCTGCGGCGAGACTCGAAGCATTGTCAGAGTCCCAATCCTCGGCCGCCTCCTTGACGAGCGACCAGATCGCCTTCGCGTTGACGCGCATGCACGCGGGGATTCAAAAGTTGCGCCACAACGATTCACGGCGCGTGCTGGCTGTACGCCGCATGTAAAGCACGCGCGCGCTCTGCGAACACGCCACGCTGAGGCAGCTGCGCCACCGGAAACCGCGATCCACGTCGCAAGTCCGGCCGGCACGTGCGTGCTGCACGGACGCTCAGGCGTTCGTATTGCTAGTCCTCGGAGCGCTGTGCTCGGCGCTTTTTGCTGAGCCCTTTGCGGCGAGAAGCCGCCGCGCCCGCGCTGAACTCAGCGTCGCTGATCAAGGTCCGCAGCTTTTCGAGCGCAGGGCTGAGTGAAACGCTGCGGGCGTACAGGTCACCCCACAGCTCACCGGCTTCGTCGATGCGCTTTCGCAAGTTGCGCAGATTGAAGGATTGCGGCGCGACCTCGCCGCGCTCCACTTCGTCCCAAGTGCAAGGCGCGGAAACCGGCGCGAGTGGCTTCGGACGCACTGCGTACGGAGCTGCAAAGGTGGCACCGAAGCCATTTCGGCCCGTATCGATCAAGATGCGACCCGCTCGGTCCAACTTGATGAATTCCTGAGTCAGAGCATCGGGGTGACGCTTCACCAGCACGCTGCCGACGCCGTGCGCGAAGCGCGCGACTTGGTCGAACGAGGTCGTGCCGTCCAACGGCACCACGATGTGAAAGCCCTTCGAACCGGAGGTCTTGATCCAGCTCGGCAAGCTCAGCTCGTCGAGCAGTGCACGCACCGCCAAAGCTGCCTGCTTCAGGGCTTCGGCATCCTCGTGAGCGGGGTCGAGATCGATGACGCACAGATCCGGGTAATCGAGCTCGGGTAAACGCGATGACCACACGTGCGGCGTGATTGAGTTCTGGTTTGCCATCCAGCGCAAGGCGCGCGCGTCGTTCGCCAGCGGATACCAGACGGTGCCATCCTTCTTGGGCACCTCGACGCGCTCGAGCCAGGCAGGAAAGCCCTTCGAGACGTCTTTTTGAATGAAGCCCTTCCTGCCGATCCCGGCGGGAAAGCGCTCGAGTGTAACCGGGCGACCGCGAACGTGCGGCAACATCAGCTCGGCAACGTCAGCGTAGTACGCGACGAGTTCGCCCTTGGTGATGCCATCGTCCGGAAACAGCACCTTCTCCGGATGCGTGATGACCGGCTCGTTCGGCGTTGCTGCAGGTTCGCTGCGCGAAGTCACGACTCCCTCGTCACATCACGAGCCGCCTTGTCGATACGCAAGCCAACTAAGCGTGGGTGGCGCAGCTTGCCGTGTGACGTCCACTCCATGAATGCAACTTGCACCACGACCTCCGGTCGCACCCAATGAGCACCCAAGCGCGGCAGCCCCTCCGCACGAGTGAACGGCGCCGTGGCTTGCTCGAGCTCCCCCAAGCGCTCGCGCAGCTCGAGCAACAACTTGGTATCGAAACCGGTGCCCACCTTGCCAGCGAACACGAAATCGTCGCCCTCGAAGTAGCCAACCAAGAGCGCGCCGAGCCCAACGCGCTTGCCCTGCGGCTCGGTAAAGCCTCCGATGACGAGCTCCTGACTGGCTTCGCATTTCATCTTCAGCCAGTTGGGTGAACGTCGATGCTCGTAGAGCGAATCGCGACGCTTGGCGATCACCCCTTCCCAACCTTCGCGGCAAGCGCGTTCCCACGGCTCGGGCTCATCCAAGCGCTCGACCAGCTGCAACGGCTCGCGCAAAGGCAGGCTGCACAGGATTTCGCGACGAGCATCGAGGGTGAGCTGCGTCAAATCGCGCTCGTCGATCCACAAGACGTCGAACAGGTAGTAGCCCACCTTGCCTTGCCTGCCCCAGACGCCCAGCGCCTCGCCGTCGAGGATCAGCTCGCGTTGCGGGAGCTTGGAGATGGCTTCGACCACGCTTGGATACGCGGCGTTCTGAAGCAAGCGGTTCCGCGAATAGAGCTCGACCTGCTCTGCGTTTTTGAACGCGAGCAAGCGAATCCCATCGAGCTTACGTTCGAAGACCCAGTCCGGCGTCTGGAAGCGCTCGCGCGTGAGCGTGGCTGCCATTGGCTCGAGCCACGCCGGGAATCGCGTCGTCACACGAAGTACTTTAGCGCCGCACGCGCCGAAGCCCCAAGTTCCCGCCAGCGGGCACAATCGGGCGTGCTACAAGGCTGGGCCTGCACCGAAACCCATTCCACAAAATCCTTCGCCGGAGCCGCACGGTCGCGGCACAGCTTGCTACCGGCTGCGTCGTCTTCGCGAGCTCGCCGGCGTATGCGGAGGCCGATGCACTGGAGCTCCACCTAGACGCCCCTCCTGAATGTGGCAATGCGCTGGGGATCCGCAGGGCGGTTCGTGAGATGACGCCAAATGCGCCGCATCGACCGCTGCAAGCCAAAGTGACGATTCGACGCGCGCCGGATCACTTCGAGGCGTCGGTGCAGACCGAGCTCGACAAAGTCCGAACCCTCAGCGGCGCGAGTTGCGAGGCAGTGCTGGAGGCGACGGCGGTCATCCTGGCGCTGGCAATCGATCCGGACGCCGACGTGCGCGCGCGGCGCACGCGACCAACGACTCCGCGCGAACCTCCCGCAAAGCGCGCGGAGCTGCCGCGCTTTTTCGCAGGTGCAGGCAGCAGCTTCGATACGGCTACCCTCCCCCATCTGGCAACTGGGCCGACGCTCGAAGCCGGCTTCAGTTTGCGCCACTGGTCGGCCAAGCTGACGGGTACGTACTGGTTGCCGGCGAGTACGTCGTTGGCAGTCGATCCGAATTTGGGCGGAAGCTTTAGTTGGTGGACAATTGGGGTCGCCGGCTGTTTCGACGCGGCGCTCGCGCTGCGGGCGCGCCCGGGATTCTGTTTGAGCCCCGAGCTCGGTCGGCTGCAAGGCACGGGCACCGGCGCCGATGAGAACCGCACCGCGAACGCGACCTGGTTCGCGCTGGCAGCCACGCCGAGCCTGGCGTTCCGCCTGAGCTCGCGGGTGGTCCTGCGCACCACAGCAGGTGCCGCGCTCACGATTCTCGGATGGCATTCATTCATACTGGAACGTTCTCAGGAACCGCACGAAGTTCACCGGCCGGCGAGGCTTTCGGCCAGAGCCAGTCTCGCTTTGAACCTGGCTTTTTGAGCCGAGCGGCGGCCGTTCGCTGGCTTCGTGCTTTTGTTGAACGGATGCGCGTTTCTGCACGCATAGCGTAGTGGCCAATGAGTCTCGTGCGATCGGTTCCTCGCTTCGAGCCGAGCGCAGGTGACGCTGCGCTGGCGGAACCGGCGTCGTTCGAGGCGTTATACGCGGAGAACTTCGCGTTCGTGTGGCGCACCTTGCGGCGGCTGGGAGTGCACGGCGAGAACGCGGCCGACGCGGCTCAAGACGTGTTTGTCGTCGTCAGTCGTCGGCTTGGTGACTTGCATTCGGCCGACGTCAGTCGCTCTTGGATTTACGGGATCGTAGTGCGGGTGGCGCACGAGTACCGCCGCGCGCAGCTGCGCAACGTGCGAGACGCTGCCGAGCCCGATGAGTTGCTCGACGCGCGGGCTCGCGACGCTCAAGAACACGCCGAGCACGCCGAACAAGTAGAGCTCCTCGATCGCCTGTTGAACGGGCTCGATCCAGACAAACGCGAGATCTTCGTGCTCGTGGAGCTGGAGCAGCTCAGCGCACCCGAAGTCGCGCAGCTGACGGGGCTGAACTTGAACACCGTCTATACACGCTTGCGCGCCGCGCGCGCCGCCTTCAACGACGCGGTGGCTCGTCACCGCGCCCGCACCAGGAGCCGCCCATGAATCGCTTGAGCCGTGAGGCCCGCGACCTGATCGATGCTGCCCGAGGCCAGCACGAACCATCGCCGCACGAGCAGCGCTCGGTGCGCCGTGCAATTCGCATGAACGCGCCGCTCAGCGCCGTAGCCGCCTGCGTGTTGAGCCAAACCGCGCCCGCGTTGGCAAGCAGCGCTGTCACCGGGTTGAACGCCGCGTTCGTAGTGAAATGGTTGCTGGGAGGATTGCTGATCGGTTCGCTCGGCATGGGGACACTCACCGCAGTTGCGCCCGCAAAACCTGTTGCAGCTCCGGCACAGCTGAGTTCGCAACGCCTGCCCATCGCGGCGCACGCAGCGCCACCCGCGCACAGTGACCTTCGCCCCGAAGCGCCTGCTCCCGCTCCTGCGCCCGAACCCAAGATCGCTCCGCCCAGGGCTCCCGCCGCGGTGACTTCGCTCGCCAGCACGCGTGCGGCCGAACCTCCCGTCGAAGCGCCGAGCGCTGTCGGAAGCGCTGGTTTTGCGGCGCCCGCCACGCCAGCGAGTGCGAACCGAAGCTCGCTGGGCGACGGCGCTGCGATCGCGCGACCGCTCAGCGCCGACGAACTGTTGCTCGAAGCGCGTGCGTTGCGCGACGCTCAGCGCGCGCTCAGCGAAGGACGCGCTCGCGATGCGCTGGTGCTCCTCGAACGGCAGTCGCAGCGCTTCGCCGGTGGGTTGCTCAATGAAGAGCGCAGCGCGGCGCGCTTGTTGGCGCTGTGTGCACTGGGGCAGCCACCTCGCTCGGAGATCGAGCAGTTCTTGCAACGCTCCGCCAAGTCGCCGCTCGCCCCGCGTGTTCGCAGCGCATGCGGCCTACGCTGACTCGCAACGGAAACACCAAGCATCACGCATAGCAGAGAGAACGTTTTCAACTCGCTCGAATCGGAGGACGCACATGCTTTCTCACACTCGCACCGGATACTTCACTCTGCTCGCTTTGTTGGTGGCACCTACCTTCATCGCCGCGAGCTGCGACGACGATCTCAACATTGGCCAAGACGGCGGCAAAGGTGGCGGCGGCGCAGTCGCTGGTTCGGACGGCCACGCCAAAGGCGGCAGCGCGAACGCCATGGGAGGCAGCACGGCGTCGGGGGGTGACTCCCATCCGGGCAAGGGTGGCGCAATCGCGGACGGAAAGGGCGGTGCGACCTCTTCCGGCAACATTCTCGAATGCAAGAACGCCGTCTGCACTGATCCAGCGCCGAAAACTCCTACCTACTTGTGCGCGGACGGATCGCTCGCTGGGCCCATCTGCGCGAGTGAAGCCAACGGTCCGTGCCAGTGGATGGTGCGCAACTGCCCGACCGACGCGCTCGAATTCAAGTGCGATGACGGCACCAAGATCCCGCAAAGCATGGTGTGCAATCAGCAGAAGGAGTGCCCGGACGGAAGCGATGAAAAGACCTGCTCCACGGCAGATCCCAACACCTTCGTGTGCTTCGATGGCAGCAAGCCTGCCAAGGTCCTGCTCTGCAATCAGCTCAAGGAATGCCCCGACGGCAGCGACGAAATCAATTGCTCCACGCAGGACCCGAACCTCTTCAAGTGCAACGACGGCGCCAAGATCCCGATCCAGCTCTTGTGCAACGAGAAGAAAGAATGCCCGGACGGAAGCGATGAGCTCAATTGTTCGACCCAAGACCCGAACATCTTCGTGTGCGCCGACGGCTCCAAGATCCCGAATCCCCTGGTTTGCAACCAGCGCAAGGACTGCCTCGATGGAAGCGACGAGATCAAGTGCCCGCCCTACGATCCCGAAGTTTACTTCTGCGACAATCACTCCAAGGTTTCAATCAAGGTGGTGTGCGACGGAACCAAAGACTGTTTGGACGGCTCTGACGAAGTGAACTGCGCTGACCCCAATGACCAGAACTTCGTGTGCGCCGATGGTAGCAAGATCTTGATTCCGCAATCGCTGGTGTGCGACGGCACGAAACAGTGCCCGGATGGCAGCGATGAGCTGAACTGCCCGGCCCCCGGTGAGAAATGTGAGGCCGGCTACGCGCTGGGCTGGCGCTACGATCCCGTCAAAAATTGCATCTTGGAGGGCGAGATCATCGGTTGCGCGACGCTGATTCACCCCGATCAGTCACTCCCCGACGAGTGGCCCAGCAACACCTGCGCTCGTCGCAAGGTTGATGGCGCAGTGTTTTTGGTGGGCGAGCCACAATCGATCGTAACGTGGGCCGAGTGCACTCCCGAGCAACTGAAAGCCATCTCGAACGTGGCCATGTGCTCGGAAAAGTAATCTAGCTCGCGCAGCCCTGGCGCTCTTCGGCCCGTCAGCGTTCGGCAACGCCGCGCGATGCAGGTTTGGAGAGCGCCAGCAGCACTCCCGCCAGAATGACGAATCCGCCCAACACCGTTCGAATGCCCGGAACTTGCCCGAGCAACGGCCAGGCGATCAGCGTTGCAAACACCGGCTGAAGCGAGACCAAGAAGCTCGCAGTCGTGGTCGTGAGCCTGCGCAACGCGGCGGTAAACAGCACCCAGGAGGCGGCAGTGAGCACGCTACCGATCACGACCAGCACGATCCAGTCGTGTGCGCCCTTCGGCAAGGTTTGCAGCGCAAATGGTGCAAAAACTAGCAACGCCACGCTGAACTGCGCCAAGTTCAGGCTCTCCGCCGAGTAGCGCTCGAGCGCGCGGCGACTGAACACGTTGCGGAAAGTCAGGCTCAAGGAGGAGAGCAAGCCATAGATCACCCCCCGTAGCGTGGAGTCGGCCAAACTTACACGCTCGACTACCACGGCGATCCCCGAAAACACGAGGCAGCCCGCCAGCAAATCTTTCGCGCGATAGCGCTCGCCGAACAACACGGGCTCGAGCAGCGACGTGAACAGTGGATAGGTAAAGAGCGAGACCACCGCGACGGCCACATTCGAAACCTCGATGGCGAGCAAATAGAAGTACCAGTTGCCGCACATCAACAAGCCGAGGCCGAACAGCTCCGCCCAAGCTCGACCAGGCGCCCGCGCTAGTAGTTCTTTCCCGCGAATGAATAGCGCAACGCCGAGGGCCAAGGCTGCAAATAGCGCGCGGTAGAATGAAATCGCGCCCACGTCGAGCGCAACGAGCCGCGACACGGGACCCAAGAAGCTAAACAAGATGGTCGCGATGAGCACGCGGGCAAGATCGTTCGCGTTGGCCCGCTCCGGAGTCGAACCAGGCTCAGGCAACGCTTCCGTCCGGAGGTTTTCCGAGATCGTCGTAGTGACGCACGTCCGCTGCTTACATCACGGCCGAAAAACGCGTAATAGCAAAGCGCCAGCTACCCCAAGCTTTCGTCGAACCGCGTGTCACATTCTGCGGTTTTGCTGCGATGGAGTGGCATGCGCCGAGGTACCAGCTGGAAACGAGGGGTGTTTGTCTTGTGTGTCGGGGTGGGTTGCGCGACGGCACTCGTACCCGGCCTGAGCATGGCCGAGCCCAAGCAGGGCACGCCCCAGGTTAGGCCGGCACCGTGGTCGGAGCTCCATCCGAAAGTGGTTGCCGATTTGCACGCGGGCCTGCCGCTGGTCACGCTGGTGGAGGTGCCGCTGTGCGCGAACTCGCAGATTCGCTGCGGGGGTCAGGGCGCGGGTGATCCGGCTTCACCGGCGAAGAACCTGTATTGGGGCCGCGGCTTCGGCGTGCGCCGCTACTTCGATGAGACGGCTCGTGGCTGGCGCTCACTGAGTCGCAACGCTGGCAACGGGCGCGTGCTCGAAGAGCTGGTTTATACCCGCGTCGTGCCTGGCAAGGTCTGGGGGCTCGTCGATCGAAATGTCGAACAGTTGCTGGTACTGCGAGCCGTGCACGGCGAAGCCATCGAGTCCGCCGTGGAAGACTTTTACGAGCTCGCGACGCGCGGCGGAACCTTCAAACTGGGCGACGACAGTGCAGGCCGCCACTTGCCAGTTCATGTGGCTGGCTACGCTGGGCACAATCGCTTGATGGATGGTTACCGCTTGCCCGTAGCGGAAGCGCCGGCGCCAAGCCCGGCAGCGATTCCGTCATTCGTGATTGCATGCAAGTCGGCGCCCTACTTCAAGCAGGCGCTGCTATCACGCGGCTCGCAACCGCTGGTCATGACACGCGACCTGATAGCGCCGGAAGGCTATGTGATCGAGGCGTTGGTCAATGCGCTAGGCGACAACGTTTCGGCAGCCGAAATCCGCACGCGGGTGGTGCGCGCCTACGCGCGCTGGCAGCGCATCCCAGAAAGCGTCGCTTCCACCATTTTTGCGCGATAGTATCGCTCGGGCGTGAAGCCGAGCCACCTGCTGTACGCCACCGCCTTCTCCAGAGCGCTGAGCACGAGTGCTACCGGCATTCTGCTCGGAAGCTACTTGGCTGAACGCGGTCTCCGTGCCGCCGAAATCGGTTGGGTGGTGAGCGCCGGGCTCGCAAGCACCGCGCTCTCCGCTGCCGTAGCAACCTTTGCAGGGGACCGCATCGGAACGCGCAGCTTCTTGTGTGTGCTCACCTTGCTGAATCTGCTCGGCGTCGTTGGGCTGGCAGTCGCTGAAACGCCACTTCTGTTAGGTCTCTCGGCGTTTGTCGGCATGCTGAACGGCGCCGGCCGCGATCGCGGCGCCGCGCTGATCTTGGAGCAAGCAGCGCTTCCGGCGATGACGACCAATGAACGCCGCACGTCACTCATCGCTGGTTACACGATGTTACAAGACATCGGGCATGCGCTGGGGGGCCTGCTAGCAGGCTTTCTCAGCCTAGCGCGGCATGAAAGTGTGCCTCACTTCGGTGCGCGGCTCACGTTGATGAGCGTCGCTGGGTTCAGCGCCGCAGCGCTGGCGCTCTATCTTGCGTTCGGCGCCTCGCTTGCCAGCTCTCCGAAACGCAGTGAGAGCGGCATTTCTGCGCAGAGCCGAGATTTTCTGCTGCGTGTGTGCGCTCTGTTTGGCCTCGACAGCTTGGCGGGCGGCTTCGTCACCACGGCGCTGCTCTCCTACTTCTTCTTCGAACGTTTCGGCGTCGGTGCCAGCGTGGTGGGGCCGCTCTTCTTTGCAGCGCGTTTGATGAACGCGGTCTCGCATCTCGGCGCGGCTTGGCTCGCGAAGCACATTGGCCTCGTAAACACGATGGTGTTCACGCACATCCCTTCGAGCTTCTTGCTAGCGAGCGTACCGTTCGCTCCCAACTTCCCAGTCGCTGTGGTGTTGTTTCTACTGCGTGAAGGGCTGGTCGAAATGGACGTACCGACGCGCCAATCCTACGTGTTCGCAGTGATTCAAGCGCAGGAACGCACCTTTGCATCGGGCATCACCAATCTAGTGCGCTTGGCCGGCTGGGCGATTGCGCCTGTGTTCGCTGGCTTTTTGATGCAAGGAGCCTCGCTGTACGTCCCCCTGGTGGTGGGCGCTGCGATGAAGATTGCGTACGACCTGCTGCTCTGGCGCGCGTTTCGCAGCATAAAACCTCCCGAAGAGCGGTAGTCCGGCGCGCGCCGCGTGAGCGGTGCACACGGGCCGAATTTTGCTAGACCCGACCCACGATGCGCATCGCGACGTGGAACGTCAATTCACTGAATGCCCGCCTCGAGAAGGTTGCCTGGTGGCTCCATCGCGCGCAGCCCGACGTGCTCTTGATGCAAGAGACGAAGCTCAGCGACGACGACATGCCCACCGAAGAGTTCTCGCGCCAGGGCTACGAGGTGGCGCATCACGGTGAAGGTCGCTGGAACGGCGTTGCCATCGCCAGCCGGCTTCCCATCCGCGACGTCATCACGAACTTCGGCCAGCCGCGCGAACCCGCCAAGACAGCCGACGTGGGGGATGACGAGCCGTTCGCTGAAGCGCGCATGATCTCCGCGCGCTGCGGCGACGTGCGCATCACCAGCATCTACGCGCCGAATGGGCGTTCACTCGCTTCTGAGTTCTACCGCATGAAGCTCGCCTGGTTCGCCAGGCTCGCGCGTTGGTACCGCGAAACGCAAAGTCCGGAGGAGCTGCACGTGCTCGGCGGGGACTTCAACGTCGCCCCGACGGACGCGGACGTGTGGGATGCACAAGCGTGCCACGGCGGCACCCACGTTTCGGCCGAAGAGCGCGCTGCCTTCGCCGCGCTCGTCGAATGGGGCTTGGTGGACGCCTATCGCCTGCATCACCCCGAGCCCAATCGCTACACCTGGTGGGACTACCGCGCCGGCGCCTTCCATAAGAACTTCGGCATGCGCATCGATCACCTACTGGTCTCGCGTCCGCTGGTTTCACGCGTGATCGCGTCGGAAATCGACCGCGAGGCGCGCAAAGGCAAGCCGACGCCTTCCGATCACACACCACTCGTGATCGACTTGGACGAACCGGGGATCGCTTTCGACGCGGGCTGGGCTGGCGCCGAAGGTCGCATCGCAGCGCGGCTACGCTGAGGTCCTACCGCTGCGGCCACTACGCAAGCGCCGTTCCGAATCGTGCCGCGCCGTTCGCTGAGCCACCGCCGCTCCGGGCGACAGCTTGCGTTTAGAGTTCGCCACGTAGCGCGTCTGGCTGAGCGACGACTCCAGAAAGTCTTCGTCCAGAAAGCGTAGCAAGAGCTTCAGGTCTTTTTTGTTGCGGGGCACCACCAGCCGCCCGCCGCGCACGCTGAGCGTCACTTGAAAGCGCTCGGCGTGCTCGAGCAACTCATCGAGGCTCGCCCGCCGAAGCAAGCGCTCTTGCGCCAGCATCTTGACCTTACGGCGCACCCACTGATCGGCGAGGCCCCTGAGCTCAGCGGCATCCACCGGCACGAACAACTCCTCACCGAAGAAACGCAAGAGCTCCTGGTTGGTGGCCTCCTCGAACAGGCCGCTCAGATCCAGAAAGCGACGCACCACGTATTCGGACGCAAAGTCGAGGGCGCCGCGTTCGTAGATGGCGTCGAGCGCATCGCGCACCACGAGCCCTGCGCGATGGTTGCGTCGAAACAGGCGATCGCTGAGGAAAAACGTGAAGCCTTCGCGCCGCAGCACTTGGCGTGCATCCACACATTGAAAGAGCAGCATCGGCCCCAGGCTACCCAGGCTGGTACTCGCTGCGATCAGCGCGCGCAGACGCTCCGACTCGAGCATGGCATCGTCAATCGCCGGCAAGGTGGGCGCCGAGGTCATCAAGCTCTTCAGCCGCGTCGGCAAGCGAAAATCGGGCACGCGAAAGAGCTCCCCAGGCTCCGGGCGGTAGCCGGGATCGTAGTCGATGACTTCTTCGCCGCGCGCGCGAAACGAGGCGCGCAGACTTTCGAAGTGCACCGTCAGCTCCTGCTGCAAGTCGCGTTCGAGCGGCACCTTGAGCACGCGCGGCGAGGTCGAGTCGCCGCACAGCGCGTAGAAGTTCAACAAATCGAAAGCTGCGTCGTTCATTCGCCCAAATCGAGCCAGATTTGATCCGAGAGTTTCACGACCCTCGTGGCGTTCGCGCTGGGGTTGCCACGCGTCACCAGAATCGCCGTTTCACCCGTCGGCGGGCTCACCTCGAAGAAGTGATAGCCGAAGATCGCCAACAATGGGTTTACGTGCGCCACCTGCAGCTGCAACAAGACCACGAACACGATACCGACGAACGCACCAAGCGCCCAACCGCTACCCAGCTTGTGCTCCGGCACCACCAAAGGCAGCGCGTAGCTCACCACGAAGAGCACAGCTTCCTTGTCGACGCTCTTCGAGCGCGCCACATGCACGCGCTCCACTTCGCCGTGACGCTTGGCGACCCACAACACCACGTGACAAATCAAAGCCAAAAGTAGCGATGCGACGGCACACGCAAAGCCCAGCTTGGGACTGTGCTGCGCTTTGGAAACGCCGAAAATCACGAGCACCGGCGCCAAGGAGGTGGCGACCAACAGAACGTGAGCGAGACGACTCAGCATCGCGAGTGCGCTCGCATGCTCGACGAGAACTGCTTCAGTCGCAAGCTCGGCGGCGTACGAATCGGACAGAAAATGTCAGCCCCCAAAGCGCTGTCACACGCGCGTAACAGGACGGTAATGTGCGTTGCCTCGCCGCACGCCTCGCACGTAGAAGTTGCGCGAACAGAACCCCAAATCCACGCGCACCGGCCTACCACCAGCAATCGAGAGCGAGGTAATTACGATGAGTGATACTGGTTGGTCACGCCGCAATTTTCTTCGTAGCGCAGGTGCATCACTGGGAGGCCTGAGCGCGATCTTGAGCGCCAAGCAGGCGCCCGCTCAAATCACACGCGATAGCGCGCGCCCAAACGCCGCGTGGGGCATTCAAGTCGGCGACGTGCTGGGTGATCGTGCCATTGTCTGGAGCCGCAGCGACAGGCCCGCACGGCTCGTGGTCGAGTGGTCGCTGGACGAGTCGTTTCGTAATAAGCATACGGTGGTCGGGCCGTACGCTTTCGAGGCCAGTGACTTCACCGCGCGCGTCGATTTGGACAATCTGCCGCAGAACGCAGAGGTATTTCTGCGCGTCGGCTTTCAAGCGGTTGACTCGCGCGGCGCGAAGAGTGAACCCGTGCTCGGGCGCTTTCGCAGCGCACCGCGGCGTCCACGCGACATTCGTTTCGTGTGGGGCGGCGACACAGCAGGACAGGGGTGGGGTATCGATCTCACGGCGGGCGGCATGCGCTGCTACGAAGCCATGCGTCAGGTAAATCCGGACTTCTTCCTCCATTCCGGCGACAACATTTACGCCGACGGCCCCATGCTCCCGGAGGTAAAGGACGCTAGCGGTAACGTGATCTGGCGCAACGCCTACCTCGATCTGATCCCCGAGAAGACCAAGGTGGCCGAGACGTTGCACGAGTTCCGGCGCGCGTATCTCTACAATCGCTACGACGCCAACGTACGCGCCTTCAACGCCGATGTTCCGCAGATTTGGCAATGGGACGATCACGAAATCGTGAACAACTGGTCTCCGTCGAAGCAGCTCGACAACCGTTACACCACCACCGACGTCAACCTGCTCATCGCGCGTGGCCGCCAAGCCTTTCTCGAATACGCGCCGATGCGCCTGGTCTCGCGTGACGCGATTGGGCGCGTGTATCGGCATGTTCCACACGGCCCGGATCTCGACGTGTTCGTGCTCGACATGCGCAGCTATCGCGCAGGCAACGGCTGCAACGTGGAGCCCGCGCCGGGACCCGAAACCGCATTCTTGGGGCGAGCTCAAATCGACTGGTTGAAGCGCAGCCTGCAACAATCGCGTGCGACGTGGAAGGTGATTGCGGCCGACATGCCGCTCGGCCTCATCATCGGCGATGGCACCGATCCCGTGAAGAACTGCCCGCGCTTCGAAAACTCGTCCAACGGTGATGGGCCAGTGCTCGGACGCGAATTCGAAATCGCCGAGATCCTACGCTTCATCAAGCACGCAAACGTGCAAAACGTAGTCTGGCTCACCGCGGACGTGCACTACTGCGCAGCGCACTACTACGATCCGAGCGTCGCTCAGTTCCAGGACTTCAATCCGTTCTGGGAGTTCCTATCTGGGCCGCTTGCAGCCGGCACTTTCGGCCCGAACGCGCTCGACAATACGTTCGGGCCCACGGTGATCTTTCAGAAGGCACCACCGGCGGGGCAATCTAACCTTCCCCCCAGCGCGGGCATGCAATTTTTCGGGCAAGTGGACATCGACGCGCGCAGCAAGCGCATGACCGTCGCGCTGAAGGATCTGAACGGCGCGATCTTGTTCTCGCAAGAGCTCGAGCCGGGCAAGTGCTGGTAAACCTCTCTTAACGTTTGGCCGCTACGGGTCGCCGAGCGAGGCAGGCTTCTAACTTCGATGCCAAGCTCGGCGACGCGTCCGCCGGCAACTTTGGCGTGTCGGTCAATTCGACACCAGAGCGGCTGAAATTCACCGTTTCGCCCTCGAACGCCAGCCACACGAAGCGCGCGCGGCCTTTCACGAGGTCGAACGGCACGCCCGCGCCGCGACCACCATTCCAGGTTCGCGAGTCGCTCGAGTTTTCTCGATTGTCGCCGAGCACCCACACTTCTCCGGGTAGAACTCGATAAGGCCCTGTGTGTCGCGGGGCGAATGCTCGCTGGTCGAGCCAAATCAGATAACTGACGTCGCCCAGGAATTCTACCCATAGCTCTCCCGACACCGGTTCGGGCAAACGCGCGGTGTAGGTTCCCACATGGCAGCTCGGAGCCGGCACGCCGTTGAGAACCAGGTGGCCCGCGTCGACCTCCAGCGTGTCGCCGGGAAGCGCAACCACGCGCTTGACGAAATCGCTGCGAGGGTTGGACGCATCAGGATCTGGGTACTCGAACACGATCACGTCGCCGCGCGTGATGGCTGGCTTTCCACCAAGCCGCACGCTGCTGAAAGGCAGCTGCGGCCCGTAGTGGAAGTGGTCGACCATGATGTGGTCTCCCGGCCGCAGCGTTGGAAGCATGCTGCCGCTCGGCAACTTGAAAGCTTCCAGCAACATGCTGCGCGCACCCAAGCGCACGCAGGTGCTGGTCACAGTCGCCAGCACGAGGAACAGCACGAGGTTCCGCCACGCGACCCGTTCGAAGCGGCGGCGCGGCAACCAAATCACATCGGCGAATGGCCCTACGAACGCGAACGCTACGAACCCCATGAAGCCAGCCAGGAGCACCTTCAGGGTCGAGCCGTGGGCTAGCGGCGAGATCAGTAGCCCGAGCCAAAGCAAAGTGCCCGCAGCCAACCCGAACAACCACGCGAACGCACGCCGCCGAAAGCCAAGATAGTACTGACCCGAGCCCCAGGCACCCGCGCACAGAAGGCTGAGAGCGAGCGCCAGCCAGCGATTGGGCGGCGGTAACGCACGTGGCTGCTCGACCACGGGCTCCGCTTGAACCACCGGCTCGTCTGAGTTTTCCACAACACGCGAAAGTATCACGCTCGCGGCGCGGTGGCGTATTAGCATGCATGCATGGCGATTTGGTTCGATAACTTCCCGATCGACGCAGTCCGCGAGCACAGCAAAAACACGCTGATTGCTCATCTCGGGATCGAGTTTCTAGAAGCGGGAGACGACTATCTCACGGCGCGCATGCCGGTGGACAACCGCACACACCAGCCAGCAGGCATGCTGCATGGAGGCGCTTCGGTCGTCCTCGCGGAAACGCTGGCCTCGTGGGGCGCGACCTTCACTGTCGACCGCGCCAAGAGCCACTGCGTTGGCCTCGAGATCAATGCCAACCATGTGCGTGCGATTAGCTCGGGTTGGGTGATTGGTACGGGTCGTCCGCTGCACCTCGGCAAGTCCACGCAGATTTGGGAGGTGCGCATCGCGGACGAACAGAACCGCTTGGTCTGCGTCTCCCGCATCACCATGGCCGTGTTGAACATGGCGAATCGCTACTGAGCGTCGAGCGCACACGCGCGTCTCGACTTGAGCCACGTTGTCGCTGAGGCGACTCGGGTTGGAGCTGGCGTCGCGCTGAGTTATGCTGCGCGGGTGAGTGCTGAGTCCGCTGCAGTTGCCGCTCCGCCCGAATCCGTCACGCTACGTGCGTTGGCTGGCGACGCCGACGCCGAAAAAGAGGTGTGCCGGCGCCTTTTGCCTGCGGTCCGCGCGTTTGCGCAGCGCCGCTTACGCGCCACTTCGGTCGAAGACTTCGCACATGACGCACTGCTTCTCTTGGTCGAAGCGCTGCGCGAAGGCCGAATCGATCATCCAGATCGCATCGCCGGTTTTGCCTTGGGGATCTGCCGAAATTTGGCGCGAGAACGCGCTCGCTCGGGCGAACGGCGGCGCGAGCTTTCGGCGCGCTACGGCCTAACGGAGTCCGACTTCGCTCGCTGGGATCGCGAGCTCTTGGTACGGCGGGAGCATTTGGAAGACTGCTACTCGCAGCTAACCGAGCGCGCCCGCCAAGTCATTCGAGCGACGTTCTGCCAAGACGACAGCGATGTAGACATCGCGCGGAGGCTTGCAATCACTGAAGCCAACGTGCGCATCATTCGGCATAGAACCCTGGCCGCGTTGCGAGCATGCCTCTCGAAGCCGATCTCGTGGGTGCAGCGATGAGCCAAGCTTTCGAAGCCGCGCTGGCCGAGCTCGACGACTACGTGCGCGGCGCCAGGGAAGATGTCGAAGCCTACGAAGAAGATTTGTTTGCGCGAGCCCTGGCCGAAGACGCGCCAGAGCTCGGGTTTCGCGCGGGTACGGCAGCAACGCTGCGCGACATGAACGCACGCGGCACGCTGGAGTTATGGCTCACGCGCCGCCAAGTCGAAGATCTGCGCGCCAGCAACGCGCACGCCGTGCTGTTCGAACTCGATTTGGCCAATCCCAAACCCCCTGAAATCCCACCTGATGCGCAGCTCATCATCACGCGTGTTCCGGTCGAGCTCGCGGGTGTAAACCGGTTGGAGGCGGAGGTAATCGCCGACGACGGGCGTGTGTTGAAGCGCATGCCTGACATTGCGTTCGACGCCGAAGAGAATGCGATTTACGCCTGCTGTGAAATCGAGCTCGCACGCACGGCGGCCGCGGCGCAGCGCCTGACTCGGCTATGGGCCACCAGCGACTCTGGCCGTAGGCTGCTGCTCGAAGTGCGTTCGCTCTGACGGACCGGACCGAACGCTTGGGCCCAGCCGCGGCACGCTCGTTCAGGAGCGGCAAGCGACCTTCTGGGCGATGACGAAGAGCGTGGTGCACTCGAGATCTTGGTCGCTCATGTGTCTTCGGAACGTCGCTAGATCGCGGCGGGAAATCCCGTGCTTCGTCCCCCGCACCACGTTTCGAATCTCGAAGCCGCTGCGTTCGAGCGCGCTCAAATGCTCCGAAGCCGTCCTGGCGGTGTGAAAGAACGGGCGTTTGCCGCGAACCAGCTTCCACACCCGTGGCGGATACGCCCAATGACCATTCCAGAGCCGAGTTACCTGCATCGACGTGAGATCGATGTGGTGCGACATCCATCCGCTTCGCTTCAGCCAACGCCGGCAGAGCGAGTAGAAGCCATCCAGATCCTCGATGTATTGCAGAACAGACTGAGTGAAGATCAGATCGATGCTTTCCGGCGCCGGTTCGGCCGCCGAGGCCCAGGGAGCGCGGTAATGAATCAGATCGCTCTTTTCCCCTTTGCGCAGCGAATCGATCGCCGCGTGAATGGCGGCGATTCGCTCCGGGCTCGACGCGCGATCGAGCACATCCGAGGTGATGAACTGCGCGGGGAATAGGTTTTCGTCGAGCAAGTGCTCGAAGGCTGGGAATCCCGGCGTGGGGCGCCCCGCACGTTTGCGGAACAGCTCCGCCAATTCGTCGAGCTGCGCGTCGCAGACATCGAAGGATGCAAACGGGAGAACGTCGAACCCGGAATACGTTTCGGCACCCGACAAAAGGGCCGCGAGACCCGTGCCCAATGTCGAGCCCGGCCCAAACTCAGCCACGTGGCCGGCGTTCGCGATGCAACCTTGCTGGCCAAGCAAGCTCAAATGCTTGAGCCAGACACCGTAGCAGTAGGGCGCCGGCCGATCAGTTTCATGGGGCGCCGAGCGAAACAGAAAGCCGGCATTGCCCGGCGGGACGAAGTAGGTCGCAACACCCTTCAGGATGGGGACGATATCCATCTCATCAACCTCAACCCGTCAACGCGGCCGGCGATGTGGGTCGCTGAGCGGCGCTGCCCGCTGAGCTTCCCACGTGCGCCGTAGCCGCACGAAACGCAGCGTTCCTAGTGTATCGGTACCATGCGCACTACTCGCTCACCAGTGCGACACATCGAGTTCGCTAGCCAGCCCCAAGCTATCGAGTTCGCCACAGCAAGGGCGCCTCAGTGCGGCAGCTTCTCGCTGAGGCGTGTAACGTTGCGCTCACTGGCGCCACTGGATGGCGCGTGAAGTTGCTCAAGCATCGTAGGTTTTGGAAAATCGCGGCTCTCATCTTGGGAGCGTTCGGCCTCTCGGCAGTTTGTCTGGTGGTGCGCGCCCGCTGGCTCATGGCAAGGAGTTACGCCGACGTGCCCCGCCCCAGCATTCATGCCGATACCTCGCAAGCCGGGGTGCGGCGCGGTGAGATGCTGTTCCAATCGCTCTGCATGGAATGTCACGGTGGCCCCAATGGGCGCGCGACGGGCAAGCGGCTGGACGAGGTTCCCGCCTTCTTGGGCACCTTCTACTCGGCCAACTTGGCTCATCCCGAGCACGGCGTGCGCAAACGCAACGACGGCGACATCGCGCGCGTGTTGCGTTTTGGTGTGCTGCCAGACGGGCGCCTTTCCCCGGCGATGAGCGGCTTTGCGAAGCTGGGTGACGCAGACGTCGCGGCGATCCTTGGTTACATGCGTTCGGACGCCGAAGTGTTCGCGCCGACGGGAGCAGACCAGCCGCGCTCGCAGCTTTCACTCACCGGTTCGGTGATTCTCGCTTACGTCGCTGGCATCCATGTGAATCATCCGGCGACGGGAGTGCCCGTGCCAACCAAAGCGGTCACGGTCGAATACGGGCGCTACATGGCGCAAGCAATGGATTGTGTCGGTTGCCACACAGAAGGCTTCAGCGCAGACAAGATGGCTCACGAGCGCGCCTTCGCCGGCGGATTCGAGCTGACCGACCCGACTGGCACCAAGATTTTCACGAAGAACATCACCTTCGATTCCGAAACCGGCATCGGCCGTTGGTCGCTCCAGGACTTCGAGCACGCCGTGACGCGCGGAGTAACACCTGCGGGCTACATGGTGCGAAAGCCGATGCCACTCTTCGCGCGTCTCGACTCCACGGATGTCGCGGCGATTTACACGTTCTTGAAGAGCGTCCCGAAAATCCACCAACCCAACCAACCCGGTGGTCATCCGCTTCAAAAGGCGCGCGCCGAGGACTCTGCCGAGGTCCTGTTCGTGAATGTGGGCTGTGCGTCGTGTCACGGCAAAACCGGCCCCTATCGAGAAAAAATCGCGGGAGCGCTCACGAAGAGCGACGCCGAAGTAGCAAGCTGGATCCTGGATCCGCAAGCCACGAAACCCGGTTCGGCAATGCCTTCGTTCCAGCATGCCCTCGATCGCGAGCAAGCTGAGCGCCTGGCGCGCTACGTGAAAACCATCGCGCGCCAAGGCGGCTGACGCTCGAGCGCGCTGACTACTGCTCCACGATGAACTCGACGCGGCGGTTCTTGGCTAGGCTATCTGGATCGTTGCCTTTGACGAGTGGACGATCGGGACCGTAGCCGGCGGCGGTGAGTCGCTCGGCCTTCACGCCACGATTGATTAGGTACTGACGAACCGACGCGGCGCGCTCGCGGCTCAGCTGCATGTTGAGCTCGTGCGTGCCGGTCTCGTCGGTGTGACCCTCGACGCGCACGCGCTTGATGCTCGGATTCGCTTTCATGGTGAGCGCCACCTGATTCAAGATGGAGTTCGATTCGCTGTCGATCTCGGCGGAGCCGGTGCGGAAGCGAATGTTCTCCAAAATTCGAATGCGACCGTTCTCGACGATCACACGCGCCGGGCCTTCGTCCGGGCAGCCGTCTTCGTCTTCGAAGCCGTTGATGCTCTCTTTCGAGTTCGGGCAGCGATCTTCGCTATCGGGCACACCGTCCACGTCGCCGTCTTCCTCGGGGCAGCCGTCCTGATCGGCAACGTGATCGCGATCTTCAGCCACGTTGGGGCACTGATCGCGATTGTCGGGCACGCCATCGTGATCGCGATCGTGCGTCGTCGGCGTAAAACGAACCCCCGCAAATACTCGCGCGAGCGGCACGCCGTAGCCTGCCAGCAGGCCAATGCCTGGACCGGCACTGATTTCCCATTCGTCGTTGGGGTTCACCTTCAGATACGGAAAGGCTTCCAACGGTGTTTCTTCGCGGTTCGCGGCCACGAGCCCCACCGCGCCCACGAGCTCCGCGCCGATTTCGACCTTGCCGGCATCCCCACCAAAGCGATACCCAAGCCCGCCGCCGTAGATGAACTCGCTGGCAGCACGCACGTTGTAAAACGACGTGCCTTCGCGTATGAGCACACCCACGTTCGCGCCCACGCGCAGCCCGCCCGCAAAGCGGTGATCGGCGACGACGCGCGGAGCAAACACTACGTTGCGCGCACCGCCCGAAAAATCACCGGTGTGCGTTGGCAGCCGCAGCTCACCAACGAGCGCCAGGCCAAAACCGTTGCGATCGTCGAGCAAACGCAGCTTGGGAACCAAACGCAGGTCACCAAGGCCAGCCGATGAAGGCGAATAGTCGCCCGTTTGAGCCACGAAAAACGGCAGGCCGAGACCAATCGCAAACGGCTCTGCCAAAGTAACCGACGCAATGGCGTCGAAGCCGAGCCGGCCCGAAATGAAATGGCGGCTCACGTTGTCGGAGCCGTTCACGACGACCAACGTGTTGCGTGCGTAGTTCAGAAAGAAGCCGAACTCCCACGGATCTTCGCGAGTTCGTACGCCGCTACCCTCCAAATTCACGAAGCCATCGTGCGTGACGGCGGGCTTGAAGCGCTCCGTGTCGAGCACATTCTCCTGAGCCAGAGCCGTCAACGAGCTCATGACGCATGACAGCGAGATCCAACTAGCGAGTCGCAGGCGCATCGGATTTTCTTGGTTTGGGGGGCGCTATTTGCGGCGCTGAGCCCGCCGGGTGCGGCGCAGCAGAGCGAGTGCGGCCGCCACGAACAGCATGGGCAGCGACGATGAAGAGCTCGGTTGAGGCAGACCGCAGTGCAACGCTCCACCTTCTACGTTTTCATCGGGGTCGAGCGCGACGGGAGGTGCCGTGCCACCACTTTCGGGAACACAGCGACCGCTCGGCGCGCAGCGGTAACCATCTCGGCAATCACTGGCGCTGCAGGGAGAGCAACGCGAGTTCTCGCACACGAGATCACCACAATTGGTGTCCGCCGTGCACGCCCTATCGGTGGGGCGCGCGACGCACCAACCATTGGCTGAGCACTGTGCATCGGCTGCGCAGTCTGCATCACTCGTGCACGGTGGCGGAATCACACAGCGGCGCGCCACGCAGATCCCGGAAAGTGGACATTCAGCGTCGGAATCGCAGCCCGGTACCACCACCACGTCCGGCACGCGATCGCTGTTGCCGTCACGCGGGATGCAGCTCACGCGTTCACCGATGTTGACGTCTTCTCCACCGGGAGCACCGGTGGTGTTCAACGTGCGCGCAAACAGGTTCACGTTGCACAGGTCGGGAATATCGAGCAGCAGCGAACGCAGCCAGACCTGCACATAGCCGTGCTGTCGAACACCGAGCAACAAAGGATCCACGGCGTTGCCAACCTCACCGCCGCTATCGTTGCCGTTCAGATTTTGAGCTAGAAACGTGCGTGTGACGGCGTCCCACTGCAGCAAGCGGATGTTGGTGCCGTCACCGCGGAACACAACGACGCGATCGTAGCCGCCCGTGGTCGGATCAGCGGGCAACGTTGCGTCGAGCCCAGGGCTGTTCGCCCGCCCGCCGGTTTGCACGTTGCGATCCGCGTCGATGAACACGAACGCGGTGAGGTCACTCGCAACCATGCTGTCATCGGAAACGTACAGCCGGGCCCAAAAACGCGTGCCGTCACTCGTGGCGTAAAGCGTACGAACGTCGCGCGACTGTTCCGCTCCAGAAAACATCGTGACGCCATCGGCCGCGATGTCCTCAGCACCATAAGGCCAGGAGGGTTCACCCGTCGCGTCGACCACGGCAATGTCACGCGCCGACGGATTGTCTCGCCCTTGAGCCCAGCTAGCCCACGCAGATGCAGGCAAAAACAAGCTCGAAGCGAGCCCAAGCGCGCCGACTAGGCCGCGCGCGGGCCGTGCAAAAACGCTCATCTCGGACGCAAGCTTAGTCCTCAATCCTTTCCGAAGGCAACCACGAGAAGGCGAGCGAAGCGCACGCAGCTCTCACTACATGCGACGCCGAGTTCGGATCGGCTATTGCCCGAATCCGTTCGCAGCGCAGGACTGCCGCGCGCTTCATTTCGCGGTGCGCACAGCGTCCAAACTCCAAAGACCAGGACCCCTACACGCGATGTAGAGAAACGCGAAGCAGTAGACCACCGCCAACTCGCCCTGATTCACGGTGGGGATCAGGCCGGTACCCAGCTGCAGCTTCCAATGAAATTGCAGATACGCGACCGCCATGGTGCCGCTCGCAACGAATGCCGCGCAGCGCGTAAACAAGCCCAGCGCAATCAGCACGCCCGCAACCAGCTCGATGATGCCGCCGAACCACAGCTGCGTCGGGAACTTCGGCTGAAACTTCGCTTGGAAGCCAAACACCTTCTGCACGCCGTGAAACGACCACATCATGCCGTAAACGATGCGAAGCAACGCAAACACACGCTCCGCTTGGCGCGACAACAACAGCGTGAACATCAACGCTTCAATACGCTGTTGCGGCATCGTTCACCAGCGAGAACCGCCGCGCGCACACCAAGCTGCCTCACTCCGCCGCGCGCACACCAAGCTGCCTCACTCCGCCGCGCGCGAAGCGGGCTGTGAGCTGCGCCGAACCTTGTCAATCGCCCAAAACACGGCTTCGGGCGTCGCGGGCGAGGCCAACTCGACCAAACCGCCGACACCAAAAGCTGCAACGGCCGCGCGCAGAGCTTCCCTCACGCTGATCGCCAACATGAACGGTGGTTCACCGACAGCCTTGCTACCGTAGACGACGCCGGGCTCCGCCGCGCGCTCGAGCAATGTCACATTGAAGACGGGTGGGCACTCACCCAAGCTGGGCAGCTTGTACGTAGATGCGCCGTGCGTGGCCAGCGCTCCCGATGCGTCCCACACGAGCTCTTCCGTGGTGAGCCAACCCACGCCTTGAACGAAGCCGCCTTCGACCTGACCGCGATCGACTTGCGGAGAGAGCGATGTCCCCACATCGTGCAAGATGTCGACGCGCAATAGCCGATACTGACCGGTGAAACCGTCGACTTCGACTTCGCTCACGGCAGCGCCATATGCGAAGTAGTGGAAGGGTTTGCCTTTACCGCTCTCGCGGTCGAAATGAATGTTCGGCGTCTTGTAATAGCCGCTCGCGAACAGCGGCGTACGCTCGAGGTACGCTTCCGCCACGAGCTCACGAAACGCTATCGCAGCGTGGCTTTGCCCAGCGGGAAACACTCGCCCGTCTTCGAACAGGATGCTCTCCGGAGGCGCTCCAAAACGACGTGAAGCAACCTGTGCCAGGCGGTCCTTCAGAGTTTCGCAGGCGGCGCGAATGGCTGCACCGTTCAAGTCTGAGCCGCTCGATGCGGCGGTGGCGGAGGTATTCGGAATCTTGTCGGTGCGCGTCGGCATCACGCGAATGGCCTCTAGCGGCAAACCCAAGGCGTGCGCCGCAACCTGGCCCATCTTGGTGTGCAACCCCTGCCCCATCTCCGTGCCACCGTGATTCACCTGCACGCTGCCGTCTTTGTAGATGAGCACGAGTGCGCCGGCCTGATTGAAGAACGCTGTCGTAAAGGAGATCCCGAACTTCACCGGCGTGATGGCAATGCCGCGTTTAGTATGCGGATGCAGCTGGTTCCACGCATCCAGCGCCGCTGCCCGCTGTGCCAAATCGCTCGAGGCAGCCAGTTCATTCCATATCCGCGGGATGCGGTCCGCATCTTTGATTTCCTGACCGTAGTGCGCGGTGTCTCCAGGTTGGTAGAAATTGCGCTCACGAACCAGCTGCGGAGACAGCCCGAGCTGGCGCGCCACCCGATCGAGAATTTCCTCGATGAACAGCATGCCCTGCGGCCCGCCAAAACCTCGGAAGGCCGTGTGCGAAACCGTATGTGTTTTACAAACCCGTCCCGTGACCTCGACGTCGGACAGTAGATAGCAGTTGTCGATGTGAAACATTGCGCGCGACAACACCGGCGCGCTCAAGTCCAAGCTAAAACCGCCGTCACTGAAGAGCTCGAGCTGCAAAGCCAGCAGCTTGCCTTCCCGCGTGAAACCGACTCGGAAGCGTCCGAAGAACGGATGCCGCTTGCCAGTCATCAACATGTCTTGTTGGCGAGTGAGCCGCACCAGTACCGGGCGCTTCAGCTTTTTGCTCGCCAGTGCCGCAACGGCTGCCCAGGCATTCGCCTGCGTTTCCTTGCCTCCGAACGCGCCGCCCATACGCAAGCACTGAACGGTGACCTGGTGCTTCGCGAGGCCCAACACACGCGACACGATCTCCTGTGTCTCCGTCGGATGCTGAGTCGAGGAATGCACCAGAATCGCGTCGCCATCCTCGGCGAGAGCCAGCGCCGCCTGGGTTTCGAGATAAAAGTGCTCTTGTGCTCCGATGAACAGCTCCCCCGCAAGGTTTTCGGGAGCATTCGCCAACACGCGCTCGGGCTCGCCACGACGCATGCGTTCGGGCCCTGAGTGGAAGCTGTCCGCCGCAATCGCCTCGTGAACCGACAGTATCGCTGGCAGCGGCTCGTAGGAGATCTTCACGCGCTCGGCGGCAAGTCGCGCCTGTTCGGCGCTTTCGCCTATGATCCACAGCACCGGTTGAGCGTGAAAGCACACCTCGCTCGGAAACAACGGCTCATCGTGGCGTGCCGGGCCAACATCGTTCTCACCGATCACATCGTCCGCAGTCAGGCTACACAACACACCTGGCATGCTCAGCGCGTCACCCAAGTCGATGTTCGAAACGCGAGCGTGCGCGTGAGGACTCATTACCGGCCAAGCGAAGCACGGTCGCGCAACCTGAGTGAGCAAGTCTTCGACGTAACGTGCTCGCCCGGTGACGTGCAGCGCCGCGGCCTCGTGGCTCACTGGCTTGCCGAGGACGCTCATTCAGCTGCCTCCTCGTGTGCCAGGCTTTCGTAGAAGAACTTCTCCAGCAGCTTGCCCAGCAGGGCGCGACGGTAAGCGGCGCTGCCACGAAAATCGGTCTGCGGTGTTCCGAGGCGCTCGGCTTCATCGACGAGCAGCCCTAGAGTGTGCTCGTTCCAAGGCTTTCCGCGCGCAATCTGCTCGAGTGCGCCGGCGGCAATTGGTGTCGCCGCAATGCCACCAAACCCCGCTCCGAACTGCTGAACCACGCCTTGCGCGTCGAGCGTCAGCGTAAGTGCACTTGCCACCGTGGAGATGTCGTCGAGCACTCGCTTGCTCACCTTATAAAAGCGCTGAAAGCTCGGAAACGGTCGCGGCACACGCACCGCTCGAACGACTTCACCGGCGCGCAGAGCGCTCTGTCGGTAACCAGTAAAAAATTCGGCCAAAGGTAAGGTGCGCAAGCCCTGCCGACTTGCAAGCTCGACCTGCGCGCCGAGCGCCAGCAGAGCCGGTGCCAAATCCCCGATGGGAGAAGCTGTCGCCAAGTTTCCACCCACGGTCGCGCGATTGCGAATCAACCGCGAGCTAAACAGAGGCAAAAGCTGCTGTAGCGTTCCCAGCGCCAGCTGCTCGTCGTGAAGCCAGCGCTCGAGACGCGACAGAGGTACGCCGGCGCCGATCACAACCTCGTGAGGCGCCTGCTCCAAAACTTGAAGCTCCGCCACGGCTTCGAGCGAGAGCAACGCCGACCAACGCTGGTAGCGCTGATTTGCGTACACCATCAAGTCCGTGCCGCCGGCGATCAACGTTGCTGCTGGGTAAGTTTCGATCAGGCGCCACAACTCTTGAAGCGACGTGGGGCGAAAGAAGCCGCTCTCGGCTTCAGCCGTGGCAACGAGCTCGGGAGCGCGCCGCCGAAGTTGTACGAGCCGCACGTCGCTCGGCTCGGGTTGTGGCAACGCACGCGCCACGTCGGCGATTGGCCTGTAGCCAGTGCACCGACATAGATTGCCGCTGATGCTTTCCGGATCGAACTCTCGTCGACCGGGCCGATAGTACTCGCAGAACAGGCTGACCACGAAGCCGGGCGTGCAGTAACCGCATTGCGATCCACCCGCCGCGACCATCGCTGACTGCACGGGATGAAGCTGGTTTTCCGATGCAGCAACGCCCTCGATCGTGACCACTTCGCGCCCCGCGAGCGTATGCAGAGACAAAAGACAACTGTTCACCGGCTCGAAGTGGCTGCCGAGCTCCGCCGGCCCGCTCGTCCAGATCGCAACCGCGCAGGCTCCACACTCACCTTCTGCGCACCCCTCCTTGCTGCCGCACAGGCCTCGCGTTCGCAGCCACTGGAGAAGTGTTTGATGCGGCGGGGCCTCGCTGACCTCCACGGCGCTTCCGTTCAGGACGAAGCGGATGGCCATGACACCATGCTAGCATGCTTGTCTTGGATCTCGTCGACGCTGACTCGGCGAAACCTCCGCGACTCGCAACCGGAGCAGGGTGAAGCACATGCGCGACATCGTCCAAGCCATCGCCGAGCTCCTGGCCCGCCGAGAACGCGCTGCGCTCGCGACGGTGGTGCGCGTTTCGGGGTCGACGCCGCAGCAGCCGGGCGCACGCCTGCTCTTGCGCGCCGACGGTTCGCGCCTGGGTACGGTGGGCGGCGGCGCAGTTGAACGCGTCGTGATCGAAGCGCTGGAGCGCGCCCTCGCTGACGAAAGTAGCCAACTTTTGACGCACGATCTGGCGCACGACCTCGGCATGTGTTGCGGCGGACGCATGGAGATTTTCGTGGAGGCTCTCCTGCCCGCTCCGCGACTATGGCTACTCGGGGCCGGGCACGTCGCTCGGCCAACGGCGGCGCTGGCCAAAACGGTGGGCTTCCACGTCGTCGTGGTGGATGAACGCGAAGAGTTACTCACTGCCGAGCGCTTTGTCGGCTGCGAGCTCCGCCTGGGCGATCCCAGCGAAGTCATCGAGCGCGAGCCGCTCGATCGCAGTGATTGGCTGCTGATCGTCACGCACGATCACCAGCTCGACCAACGTGTTCTGGAGACGGCTGCCTCGAAGCAGGAGCGCTACGTCGGGCTTGTCGGCAGTCGGCGCAAAGTGTTTCGCCTCGTGCAGCGCGTTCTGGCCAAGCCGAATGGCAGCGTCCCATTCGAACGCCTATTTGCGCCGGTCGGGCTCGACATTGGCGCCATCACGCCGGAGGAAATTGCGGTGAGCATCGTGGCTGAGCTCATCGCGTTACGCCGGGGTCAACCTGCCGCCCATTTGCGCGCGTTGAGTGACGAGCGCCTGCGGCGTCTGCTGGAGCAAGAGCTCGTCTGACATGGACGCTGGTGGTTCAAGTCTCGATGAATTGTCACGCCGAGTCGAGCGTGACTTGATGCTCCTCGACTACCCGCGCCGTCCTTGGCTAACACCACGCGCTACGCGCCACGGCGAACCTGTTTACGACGTCGTGATCGTCGGTGGTGGACAGAGCGGCTTGACGACAGCGTTCGGCCTCTCTCGCGAGCGCGTCGGCAACGTGCTCGTGGTCGATCAGAATCCGCTCGACCGCGCCGGACCCTGGCTGAACTTCGCGCGCATGCGCACCTTGCGTACTCCCAAGTATCTCACTGGACCTGATCTCGGCATTCCGAGCCTCACGCCGCGCGCCTGGTACGAAGCGCAGTACGGCGACGGCAGCTGGGAGAGCCTCGGGCTCATCCCCAAAGAGCTATGGGCCAGCTACTTGTCTTGGTATCGGCAAACCCTGAAAATCCCGGTGCAGGCCGAGACGCGCGTGGGAGCTCTCGATTTCGATGCAAGCGAGCAGAGTTTCGTCTTGCCTTGCACTGGCGTGCAGGGCGAACAACGTCTGCGTGCGCGGCGCGTGGTGCTCGCAACCGGTATCGATGGCTCGGGCGAATGGCGCGTCCCACGCATGTTGAGCGATGCGTTGCCCAAGCGGCTTTATGCTCACACACGCGACGACATTGATTTCGAAACGTTGCGCGGCAAGCGCATTGCGGTTCTGGGCGCCGGAGCGTCCGGTTTCGACAATGCAGCGACGGCGCTCGACCATGGCGCGCGTGAAGTGCACCTTTTGTTTCGTCGCCAGAAGCTCGTTAGCGTGAATGCGTATCGCTGGGCGGAGTTCGTGGGCTTTTTGAAGCACCACGCCGATCTGCCCGATCCGGAGAAATGGAGGTTTATCCTACAGATTTTGCGCATGGGTCAGCTTCCACCGGCCGATACTCTGGCGCGCGCCCAGGAGCATGCCGGCTTTTTTCTTCACGCGGGCGCGGGGTGGAACGCTTTGACGAACGTTGGCGACACCGTGCTGATCGATACGGACGCCGGCCGCTTCGAAGTCGATTTCGTGATTGTGGCGACCGGCTTCATCACCGATCTGGCAGCGCGCCCCGAGCTCGCGAATTTCGAACCCTTCATTGCACGCTGGTCCGACCGCTACACGCCGCCCACATCAGAGCAAAATGAGGACTTGGCGCGGCATCCGTATCTGGGACCAAACTTCGAATTCAGCGAGCGATCACCTGGGCAAGCGCCGTACCTCGCTCACCTCTATAACTACACGTTCGGCGGGCTCCTGAGCATGGGCTTCGGCGGCGCCAGCATTTCGGGTCTGAAGTACTCCGCAGCGCGACTCATCGCTGGCATCACTCGTTCGCTCTTTTGTGAGGACAGCCAAAGCCACTACCAGAGCCTGTGCAACTACTCGGAGGCCGAGTTCTGATGAGCACCAACGCCTACTACAGCGCGCGGGTCGTTCTGCCGAGCGGCGTGGAAGCGGCCAGTGTCGTGGTCGAAGGCGAACGCATTGCGGAAATCGTGCACGGAGAGCGCGTGCCGGGCGCAGTAGATTTCGCGAACCTCGTGCTCGGACCAGGCCTCGTCGATTGCCACGTACACATCAACGAACCAGGGCGCACTGAATGGGAAGGCTTCGAAACAGCGACGCGCGCAGCTGCCGCGGGCGGCGTTACCGCTCTCGTCGACATGCCGCTCAACTCGCTCCCCGTCACGACAACCGGTGCCGCGCTGGAAGCAAAGAAGGCAGCGAGCCTCGGCAAGTGCCACGTGGACGTCGGATTTTGGGGCGGTGTGGTGCCCGGCAATCAAGTAGGCCTCAACGAGCTCGCGCACGGTGGAGTGCTCGGTTGCAAAGCCTTTTTGGTGCATTCGGGCATCGACGAGTTTCCGAACAGCACCGAAGCCGATTTGCGCGAAGCCATGCCGATTCTGAAGAAGTCTGGCTTGCCCCTGTTGGCCCACGCCGAGCTCGATCTCGGCGCCGACGTGAGCGACCCGGATCGCCGCAGTTATCGACGTTATCTGCAGTCGCGGCCACCGCGCTGGGAAGACGAGGCGATTCGCCTGCTGGTTAAGCTGTGCCGCGAAACCAGTTGCGCCGTGCACATCGTGCACCTCTCAGCGGCTTCAAGTGTGCCGACCCTGCGCGCCGCCAAAGCCGAAGGGCTACCCATCACCGTCGAAACGTGCCCGCACTATTTGTGCCTCGATGCTGAGTCGATTCCGGATGGCGCCACGTACTTCAAGTGCGCGCCACCCATCCGTGATCGCAACAATCGCGAGGCATTGTGGCAGGCGCTGTTCGAAGGTGTCATCGATTTCGTGATCACCGATCACAGCCCGTGCGCTCCAGAGCTGAAGTTGCCAGAGCAAGGCGACTTCGAAGCAGCCTGGGGCGGAATCGCGTCGTTGCAACTCGGCTTGCCCGCGATTTGGACCGAAGCGCAAGCACGCGGAGCATCGTTTTCGGATTTGTTCCGCTGGATGAGCGCCGCGCCCGCCGCCTTCGCGGGGCTCGCTGGAAAAAAAGGTCGCATCGAGCCGGGCTACGACGCGGATCTGTTGGTCTTCGGTCCGGACGAGCAACATCGAATCAATCCTGATTCGCTCTTTTTCCGGCATAAGGTGTCCCCATATTTGGGCCGCTCATTACAAGGGCGTGTGCACAGCACGTTGCTGCGCGGCGCGTGTGTGTATGATGCAGGAGAGCAACAGGGAGCTCCTGTGGGACAACACCTACTCCATCGAAGGACGGTTGCTTGAGCCAAACAGCTGCGGGTGCACGCTTCACGGGACTCATCGATCTGGCTTCGGCCAGCATCGGCGGGCGCGCCTTAGCGTGCAGCGACGACTTCTTCGCCGGCATGGAGAACCTGCTTTCGCCAGGGCCCGCAGTGTTCGTGCCGGGCAAGTACACCGAACGCGGCAAGTGGATGGATGGTTGGGAAAGCCGTAGAAAGCGCGGCCCCGGCCACGATTGGTGCCTGCTGTGCCTGGGCGTGCCGGGCAAAGTGTTGGCGTTCGACATCGACACGCAGCACTTCATCGGAAACCATCCTGCCTTCGCTTCGGTGGAAGGTGTGTGGGCGGACGGCGATCCGTCCCCGGAGGAGCTTGCCCAGCTGTCCTTTCATCGGCTGTTGCCACAAATGCCGCTTTTGCCCGGCTCGCAGAACTTGTTCGTGGCGAGTCCTGCCGGCAACGTCAGCCACCTGCGCTTGAACATCTTTCCCGACGGTGGCGTAGCGCGTTTTCGAGCGTATGGTCGCGTGGCAGCACGTTGGAAGGTGCCTGCGCTCGACGATGAAACCCGCGCGCTCGTACCTTCGGGTTGCTTCGATCTGTGTGCGCTCGAAAACGGTGCACTGGCGCTGGCTTGCTCGGACGCTCACTTCGGTGGCATGAACAATCTGTTGCTCCCAGGGCGAGCGCTGGACATGGGCTCGGGGTGGGAGACGCGCCGGCGACGCGGGCCAGGTTACGACTGGATCGTGATTCGTTTGGCAGCGCGCGGCAGTTTGCGAGTGATTGAGGTCGACACCAATTACTTCAAGGGGAACTTCCCCGAGAGCTGCGCGATCGAAGGTATCGACGCGGATGGGGCTGAGCCGACTTCGCTACTGGCGAGCAGCGCTTGGCACAGCGTACTGCCGCGCACCACGCTCTCGGCGCACACACGCCACTTCTTCAAAGACGAGCTCGTTGCGGGCGGCCCTGTCACACACGTCCGCCTCAGCATTTATCCGGACGGCGGCGTGAGTCGACTGCGGTTGTGGGGGACGCGCGATGGCTGAAGCAGCGCTGCCCAGCGCGACCACGGTCCAGCGCCTCAACACACTCGACGAAGCCGAAGCGCGTGCTCAGTTCGAGCGCTGTTGTGGCGCGCGTCGCTGGGTCGAAGGCATGCTTGGGCGGCGACCGTTTGCTTCGGCGAGCGAACTCGTGGAACAGGCGGAATCCGTGTGGGCGAGCCTTCAAGCGTCCGACTACTTGGAGGCGTTTTCACATCACCCGGAGATCGGCCAAAACCTGGACGAACTGCGGCGCAAGTTCCAACACACGGCAGACTGGTCGCAAGCCGAGCAGGCCGGTACCGAGGACGCGAGCGAGGCAGTGTTGCTGGCGTTACGCGACCAAAACCGAGCCTATCGCGCGCGATTTGGCTACACTTTTATCATCTGCGCAACCGGCAAGCGCGCCGACGAGATGCTCGCCGCGCTGGAGCGACGCTTGCAAAACTCCGCCGAGGTGGAGCTTGAGATCGCCGCGGCGGAGCAAGCCAAGATTACGCGCCTGCGCCTCGAAAAGTTGGTTTTATGAGCGGCATCACCACGCACATACTCGACACTTCGCTCGGTCGCCCAGCCGCTTCTGTGCGCGTCACTCTCGCGCGCCGCGAGGTTAGCGTCACCCATGAGCTCGCGTACGGTGAGACCGACGCAGACGGACGCGTTCGCCAGTTCATGCCAGAAGTCCCGCTCGAGGTTGGCGTCTATCAGCTGATGTTCGATGTCGCCGATTACTTTCGGAGCAGCGGGCGCAGCAGCTTCTTCGAGCGCGTCACACTCGAGTTCCGCGTCGCCGACGCGAGCCAGCACTATCACGTGCCATTGCTGTTGAGCCCCTTCGGGTACACCACTTACCGCGGAAGCTGAGATGAGCCTTCTTTCCGAAGCAGCGGAACACCTCGACGCCCTCGCCCGCGCCAACCGGCGCTTTTCGGCCATTTACCCGGGTGATCGTCCCAACCGGCAACCAATTCACACCGTCTACGGCGGCGCTCAACTCTACAAAGCCGAAAGCACGAAGCGCCTCGGAGAGCTCGCTCTCGCAAGCCTCGACGCATTTGCCCCGACGCCGCGTGAGTTAGCTGAAGGGGTTGGCTTTGCCAAGCAGGCGAGCGACTGGCTGATCGAAACCGTTTACCAACGTGTGCGCGCCAAGCTCGAGCGCGAAGCGGTGGAAGACTTTCGCATCGACTTCGAGGATGGCTTCGGTGCGCGGCCTGATGCCGAAGAAGACGAAACCGCTCGGCGTGCTGCCAGCGAACTTGCGCGTGCCATGCGTGAAGGTTTGACCCCACCCTTCGTCGGCATTCGTGTCAAATCATTCGGCGAAGAATGGAAGCTGCGGGGCGCTCGCACGCTCGAGCTCTTTTTGGACACGCTGTTGCCTGCAACCGGCCATATGCTGCCCGAGAACTTCGTGGTCACGTTGCCCAAAGTGACCATCCCGGAGCAGCCCGAAACGCTGGTGCGTTTGCTCGAGATTTTGGAAAAGCGCTACGCTCTCTCCGAAGGAAGTCTGCGCTTCGAGCTCATGATCGAAACCACCCAAGCCGTGATTGGACCGGATGGCTACTGCCCGCTGCCAGCATTGCTGCGCGCCTGTCACGGGCGCTGCGTCGGTGCACACCTCGGCACGTACGACTTTACGGCCTCCTGCAACATCACTGCGGCCTATCAAGCCATGGATCATCCCATGTGTGATCTGGCCAAGGGCATGATGCTGCTCTCGTTTGCGGGCACCGGCATTTTCCTTTCGGACGGCGCCACCAACGTGATGCCGGTGGCGCCCCACCGCGGCAAGGCGCTATCTCCCGAACAGGTCGCCGAAAATCGTGCGGTCGTTCACGCAGCCTGGCAACTCGCCCATCGGCACATTCGGCACTCACTGGCGAACGGTTTTTATCAGGGTTGGGACTTGCACCCGGCGCAGCTGCCAGTGCGGTACGCAACCTGCTACGCGTTTTTCCTCGAAGGGCTGAACAGCGCCGCCGAGCGCCTCAAGAACTTCATCGACAAGGCGGCTCAAGCTACCCTGGTTGGCGACGTGTTCGACGACGCAGCGACTGGCCAGGGCCTTTTGAACTACTTCTTGCGCGCGCTCAACTGTGGCGCCATCGGCCTCGAAGACATCCAAAAGACAGGCCTCACTGCGGAAGAAGTCGAGTTGCGCTCTTTCGCAAAGATTCTGAACGCGCGTCGTGCTCGCCTCGGCGGTTGAGGCACTCGAGCGGGAGTAACCGCGTCGGCCAAGCCGAAACTTGCCGGATACGTGTGCGGCACCAGCATCCCGGATAGAAACGAGACCTCGGCGTCTCGCGAACGGATCGAATGGCACGGCTCGAGCTTCAGAACATCAGCAAGCTCTACCCCGGTGTCCGGGCCAATGACGACATTTGCCTGAGCGTCGAACCCGGCGAGATTCACGCTGTGCTCGGCGAGAACGGCGCCGGCAAATCGACGCTCATGAAAATCATCTACGGCATGGTCCAGCCCGACGCTGGGCGCATGTTGTGGAACGGCGCGCCCGTGCACCTACGGAGTCCGGAGCATGCCCGCAAGTTGGGCATCGCGATGGTATTCCAGCACTTTTCGCTGTTCGAGAGTCTGAGCGTCGTCGAAAACGTCTGGCTAGGGCTGCGCGAGAAGTCGCGTGAACGTGTGGCGGCCGCCATTCGCGAATTGGGCCGCCTGTACGCGCTCGAGGTCGAGCCAGAGCGACCGGTCCACGGCTTGTCGGTTGGTGAGCGCCAACGCGTGGAGATCTTGCGCGCGCTGCTCAGTGATCCTCAGCTCTTGATCTTGGACGAGCCTACCAGCGTGCTTGCGCCGCAAGCCATCGAAGGCCTATTCGAGACGTTGCGCCGCCTGCGCGATAGGGGCTGCTCGATCTTGTACGTCAGTCACAAGCTCGATGAGATCCGCAGGTTGTGCAACCGCTGCACCGTTTTGCGGGCTGGCAAGGTGAGTGGCCAAGTGCAAAACCCGGCAACCGAAAGCGTAACGAGCCTATCCGCGCTCATGATCGGCAGCGCACCGGTTGCACTCGAGCACCGCGAGGTCAGCGCCGGCGGGGTGGTGCTCGAAGTTAAAAACCTCAGCTTGGAAAAGCAACACGACTTCGGCGTGTCGCTCTCCGGGATTTCACTGCGCGTCCGCAGCGGCGAGGTGCTGGGGATCGCTGGTGTGTCGGGAAACGGCCAAAGCGAGCTGATGGATGCACTCGCGGGCGAAGATTTACGCGTCACGCCCGGCAGCATCCGGTTGCTCGATCGCGATGTGAGTGCACTCGGACCCGCTGTTCGTCGCCAACTCGGAATGCGCCTCGTGCCCGAAGAGCGGCTGGGACGCGCCACGGTGCCGAGCCATTCACTCGCGGAGAATATGCTGCTCACCCGCCGCGATTCACTCGACCGCAGCCCGATGGTGCCAAGGCGCGCAATCCGAGCGCTCGCGCAGGGCATACTCGAGCGATTCGGGGTCAAAGCGCGCAGTCCAGATGCGGTAGCGCGCAGCCTGTCCGGCGGCAATTTGCAAAAGTTCGTGGTTGGTCGTGAACTCGATGCGAAACCAAAAGTGTTACTGGCATCACAACCAACGTGGGGAGTCGACGTCGGCGCCGCCGCGCAGATTCGCGCAGAGCTCCTCGCTCTCAAAAATCAGGGCAGCGCGCTGATCGTGGTCAGCGAAGACTTGGATGAGCTGTTCGAGATCTGCGATTCACTCGTGGTGATGGCCAAAGGACGCTTGTCGCCGAGCTTGCCTGCGAGAGATGCCAGCCCCGCATTGCTGGGCGAGTGGATGAGCGGGCTCTGGCCGGAAACGAGCGCGACTGAACGAGAACCCCAACGAGGAGGAGGAGCTTGCTCGAGCTAGAACCGCGGACTGAACCTTCGCGCTGGTTGCGGCTCGGCGCTCCATTGGTTGCGTTCGGGGTCACGTTGCTCGTATTCGTCGTGCTGTTTCTGGCACTCGGAAAGGATCCCTGGCGCGGCTTGCAGATGTTTTTTTACGAACCGATCAAGAGCCCGCGCGCCTTGGCAGAGCTCTCGATCAAAGCAACGCCGCTGCTGCTGATCGGTCTCGGGCTCTCGCTCTGCTTTCGTTCCAACATCTGGAACATCGGCGCGGAGGGCCAATTCATTCTGGGAAGTATTGGTGCCACGGCCGTCGCATTGCACGCCGGAGCGGAAAGCAGCGGGGCCTTCTTCGTGCTCGTGCTGCTCGCTGGTGTCGCGGGCGGCATGCTGTGGGCGGCCGTAACGGCGCTCTTGCGGGATCGCTTCAATGCAAGCGAGATCTTGGTGAGCCTGATGCTGGTGTACGTCGCCGAGCAGCTTCTCAGCTACTTGGTGCACGGGCCGTGGAAGGATCCCGAAGGCTACAATTTCCCGCAAACCATCACGTTCTTGGAGGCCGCGCGGGTTCCGCGCTTGCTCGAAGCTTCGCGCGCCAACTGGGGCCTGGTGCTGGCCTTGCTCTGCGCCGCGTTGCTCTGGATTTTCATCGAGCGCACACACGCCGGCTATCGGCTCGCGGTGGGTGGCTTGGCTCCACGCGCCGCTCGCTACGCAGGCTTCTCGTCGCGGCGAGCGCTGTGGACTGCGTTGCTCGTGAGCGGCGCATTGGCAGGGCTCGCTGGCGCGCTCGAAATTGCGGGACCAGTGGGACAGCTCACCACGCACATACCAGTCGGTTACGGCTTCGCCGCCATCATCGTGGCGTTCGTTGGGCGCCTCGACGCAATCGGAGTCAGCTTCGCCTCGGTGTTGATGAGCATGCTCTACATCGGTGGCGAGCTATCTCAATCGCGGCTCGGTTTGCCCAAAGCGATCAGCGCCGTTTTCCAAGGCTTGTTGCTGTTTGCCCTGTTGGCTTGTGAAACGTTCGTGCACCATCGCGTTCGTTGGCGACGCTTGAACCTATCGAGGCTACCATGAACGAGCTCGCCTTGTTGCTGGCTTCGTCGATCGCCTCGGGCACGCCACTTGCGTTGGCTTCGCTCGGTCTCATCATCAACGAGCGCAGCGGCGTCATCAATTTGGGCGCCGAGGGTTTGATGCTGGTTGCAGCCATTGCGGGCTTTGCCACGGCGGTTCACAGCCATAGTCCCTTGCTCGCGTTGTTCGCTGGTGCTGCGGCTGGTGCTCTGCTTTCGGCGCTGCTCGGCGTGTTGGTGATCTGGCTCAACACCAATCAGTACGCGGCCGGCCTCGCGCTCTCGCTGTTCGGCAGCGGCTTCTCGGCGTTCGTCGGCAGCGCCTACACTCAAGAAAACTTGGCAGTGCGCGCAGCGGCGGGGATCCCCGCGCTCTCTTCGGTTCCGTTCCTTGGCCCCGCGTTGTTCTCGCATCACTGGCTGGTGTACCTAGCCGTGTTGATTGCCGTCGCGCTGAGTTGGTTCTTGTTCCGCTCGAAGGCCGGGCTCTTACTGCGTGCAGTCGGCGAGTCACCCGACTCCGCGCAAGCGCTCGGCTACAACGTGCGCTGGATTCGTCACGCCGCGCTTGCAGCGGGCGGCGCGCTGGTAGGCCTGGCCGGCGCGTATGTCTCAGTGGTTTCCACGCCGCTTTGGGTCGAAGGCATGATCGCTGGTAAAGGCTGGATCGCGCTGGCGTTGACCACGTTCGCCACCTGGCGTCCCGCGCGCGCACTCTTCGGAGCGTACCTGTTCGGCGCCGTGACGATGCTGCAGCTCCACCTGCAAGGCCGCGGCGTGCGCATTCCAATCGAGCTCTTGACTGCCCTGCCCTATCTCTCGACCATCGTCGTGCTCGCCTTGATTTCGCACAATCCGCGCTGGATTGCTGCCAACGCCCCCGCTTCGCTCGGAAAGCCGTTTCATCCAGGAGCTTGAACCATGCGTCTTCCCACAGCTTCCGCTCGCCGTTTGCTTTTCACGACGTCGCTCGCCGCGCTCGCGCTCGCCGGCTGCAACAAGAAGCCCTCGAGCGAAACCTCCGCTGCGAGCTCGGCTGCGCCGATCGCGGCGCCTTCCGCAGCGCCCAAACCAGCTGGACCGCTCAAGGTTGCTTTCGCCTACGTGGGCCCAGTTGGCGACGCAGGCTGGACCTTCGCGCACGACAAAGCGCGCAAACAGGCCGAGGCAGCCTTGGGCGGCAAGGTGAAGACTAGCTTCGTCGAAAACGTGCCCGAGGCCGCGGACGCCGAGCGCGTCATTCGCGACATGGTCGAGCAGGGCAACACGCTGATCTTCGGAACCACGTTCGGGTACATGGAGCCCATGTTGAAGGTCGCCGCCGACCACAAGAATGTTCGCTTCGAACACGCAACTGGCTACAAGACCGCCGGGAACCTGCGCACCTATGACTCCCGCACCTACGAAGGCGCGTACATGGCAGGCGTCGTCGCCGGATCCATGACTAAAACCAAGACATTGGGCGTCGTTGCATCGATTCCCATTCCCGAAGTCATCCGCAACATCGACTCGTTCACACTCGGTGCACAAAGCACGAACCCGGGCATCAAAACCAAGGTCGTTTGGGTCAACAAATGGTTCGACCCACCCAAAGAAACCGAAGCGGCGCAAGCGCTGCTCGACCAAGGCGCCGACGTCTTGATGCAAAACACCGATTCCTCCGCCGTGCTCCAGGCTGCCGAAAAAGCCGGCAAAATGGCCTTCGGTTGGGACTCCGACATGAGCAAGTTCGGTCCCAACGCACACCTTGCCTCTGCGATCGTGAACTGGGCACCCTACTACGAGAAGGCCATGAACGATGCGCTCGCTGGCACATGGCAAACCGAGAAGACTTGGTGGGGAGTCAAAGAGGGCGCCATCGATCTGGTCAACATCTCCGACAAAGTCCCAGCGGCGACCAAGGCGAAGATCGAGGAGATCAAGCAAGGCTTGAAGAACGGCTCCTTCGTGATTTGGAAAGGCCCCATCAAGGACCAATCCGATAAGGAGGTCGTCAAGGCCGGCGAGAGCGCCGATGACAAGGTGCTGCTCGGCATCAACTTCTACGTGAAAGGCGTGGAGGGCAAGCTGCCAACTGCGAAGTAGCGCACTCCGCCCCACCCGCAGCAGCGCTCTTTATTCGCACCGGCGCAAATTCCGCGCGTGGCGCCGAGCGACGAAATTGTTTCGCGGCACGATATGTAGCCAATTCAGCCGCTCTGGATAGTTTGGCCCAGGGCGTGCAACGCGCTGGGTCATGCACAAGCGCCTACCTCCGCCAGCGGCTCGTCCCGAGCTGACTCGCTACATCCAACTAAAGCTTGCCGCGTTGGGCGAATCGCTCGAGAGCATGAAGCTCGACTCCGAGTTCATGCAGCTGGCCGAACCGCTACTCCGGAATCACTACGAAAAAGATCAACTGCTCGGCTGGCAACTGTGCCCAGCAGACGCTCGCATTCAGAGCTTTCTGGATGCCTATCTTGCTGACGTAGCTCCGAACGGCGTGCCACGCCTTCCCCAACGAACCTTCGTGCTCGATCGGGCAGGCATCGGTCGCGCGCTCTCGTTGCCCGTTTCCAGCAGCCGCTTCGCTTCGCCCTATTTAACCTCGTACCGAATCGCGCAGGGCGTGCTCCACAACCCGAAGAGCGATCGGCGAACGACCAAAGGTGTGTTCCACGTCGCCGAGGGCGGCTTCCCCGTGCCGGTAGACAAACAAGAGGTGCCGAAGCTCACCTTCGCGCGGCTGTTGGCGGCAGCGTTCGCGCCGCCGAACGACGTATTGACCTTGCCGTTCACTGCCGATCAGCCTGCGCCCGCGCAGCTATTCGTCTCGCTGTTGCTGAGGCCGCTGGTGTGCCCCAGCACCGGTCGAGACCCCGAAAAGCGCATGGAAGTGCGGTTTTTCGCGCCGGGCACTCTGGTCAGTAACCTCGACTTCGTCGAGAGCATCTTCGGCAACGGCGGTGATCCATTTCTGCCTGAAAACGACGCTGCGCTCGACTGCATTGGATGGACCGGCCACACCGGCTGCGTCATCCTGGCGCCGCACCTAGTCGGCTTGAGCAAAGTTGCACTCGGCTTGCCGCACTACGACCAAGCCACGCCGCGTCAGCGCAAGGACGGCATGTGCTATCGCGACGAGTCCGAGCGCTACAACGACGGCAACGCCTTCAAGATCACGTGCCGCGACGCGCGCGGCGTGATCGTCACCATCATCGCCGACAACTATTACGGCTACTGCAAGAAGGAAGTCAAAACCCAAATCAGCTACGCTGCGAACCTATTCGGCGCGTGCGAAGAGGAACACGCTGGCGGCGTGCTCGCCTATCCGAGCTACGTGCTCGGCAATACGTTCAACCGCACTCATGTCGCAACGTTGGCTGACACTAGCTTCGAGGAAGCGCTCGCCTTACTGGGTTCACGCGCCGAGCTGAAGCCAGGACGCTACGCGATCGATCGCAGCTATCCAACCGTCGTTTACCTGCCGGAGGACGCCGAGTTCAACGCGCGCGAAGGCTGGGCACACTGGCGCGACGGCGGCGAAACCCACGAGCGCTCACTGCGCGTGGAAGAAACCTACGTGCTGCCTTCGGGATACAAAGTACGGCTGGAAAAGCAGCCCGGCGGCAGCAGCTGGCGCTTGGTCGGAACACGCGCGGAAGGTGTGCTTTGCCATAAACCCTGCACCGTTTCGGGAGGCGGCAAATCCGAAATCAGCAAGTCGCTGCGCCCCATGATTCACCCGGCGCCAGTGTTCGTGAAGGATTTCCGTCACGACTTCGAGCGAGTCGCCGAAATCGTGAAGATGGACTTCTCACGCTGCTTCAAACAAGAACGCAGCGACGAGCGCGCACGACGTCCGCTGCTCAGCCCGGAGCGTTCACTCGGCTCGGTGGTGAAGCTTTTGACGCCATCGCATGACTACACAGACGAGCACAACGCTTGGCTCAAGGCTCTCCCACAAACCATTCGAGAGCTCGTATTCGTGGTGAAGCGCCACTATCGCCCGGAGTGGGGCGACGACTTCATGCATCAGTTCAAGGTCGATAGCGTCAACGGCTACGCAGCACACGAGCTCAAGTTCGACGATCAGCGCCTCCTCACCGGGCAGCTCCGCGTTGGCTTCGAGCCCGGCAGCTCGGCTTGGCGCATGCACAAGCTGCGGCCCGACTTCCGCCCTGCAGACAAGGTTCAAGTCGAAGACGACATCACTGCTTCGGTGATCGTACCCCGCGCGTTGGCGAAGGGTTTGGCGCCTGGCTACACGAACCAAAGCTTGAAGGTGGTCGCCAACTGCGAAGAATACTTGTTCCAGCGGCCCGACGACGCGATTCATCGCGGCTTCGATGCTCAGGCCGAGTCGGACATGGCGACGCCCGGCACCTTCATCACGAATTTCGAGCCACTGGATCGCGCGGCAGCACAAAAACTGGTCGATCGCGTCGCGGATCTCGATCGCTTCACGCCTCCGATGAAGGAGCTCTTGCAAGGCTTCGTGGCGAGCGGCGACACCGACTACGTCGTTTCCTCGGCGCACCCGCGCTTGGTCGACGGTAAACCCTCCAAGAACCCGCGCTACTTGCAGCATCGTTCGGATCACGTCGACTCAGAGCAAACCTACGTGGCCGAAGTGGCTGCGCGCTTGAGCGGCAAGGTGAGCGAGCACGAGCCGCTCTTGAATCTGGTCCAAGCCGTGTTGGCCGGGCGCCGCGCCAACCGCGCGCAACCAGAAATCGGGCTACCACCGCTCGCGGTGTACAACCCAATTCATTTCCAAGAGCTGCCCGAGCTATTCATGGACTTCTTGAGCAGCCTAACCGGCAAGTCACCGTCCACGACCGGTTTCGGCAGCGAAGGTGCGCTCACCAAGGGTCCGTTCAATGCCCTCTGGCCGGTGGTCGACATGAACAACGCGCTCGTCTCGGCCATCCTCACCGGTTACGCGGGCTTCACCAGCGTAGCCGGTATGATCGGACCGCGTTATCGCGTCGACCACGACGTGAGCATGCTAGTTCCGGAGGTCTGGTGCCGCATGAGCGAGCGCGAACGCGACGCCAAGTACTTGATCGAAAATGGCTACCTCGAAAAGGTGGACGACTTCGACTACGAAGGCCGCCACGTGCTCGGCAGCCGCCTCGGCTACCGCATCACCGCGCGCTTCGTCGAACGCTTCTTGGGACGCCTATTTCAAGCGCCCAGCGCCGTATTCGTCGAAGACATGCTCAAGCCTGAGCTCCAAGGCATGGAGCCCTTCGCAACCGGCATCGACGCCCTGGTGGAAACTCAAACCCGCGTTGCCAAATCGTACTTCGAAGACGGCAGCGTGGAAGCCGCGTGCCCCCCTTTGAAGGCACTCTTGCACATCATGGTGCACGGCAGCTTCGACGGCATGGGCATCGACCACCCAACTATCCGTGCGCTCTTCACGCGCGAGTCTCTGCTCGCGAGCGGCTGGTACAAGGAGCGCCTCGCCACCAAGCAACGTCGCGACATCGCGTTGTGGCAACGCCACCTAGCCGCGCTCGACAGCATGAGCCAACGTGGCGCACACTACGCCGCCGAACTCCGCGACAAACGCGAACTCGCCGCGCGAGAGCTTGCGCGCGTGAGCTCTGAAGCCTATCGCGAAGAGCTGATCGGAACGCTCGGCGCCGATCCGTTCCACTATCAAGTGCCGGTGGCCGCCGAGTAACTCTCAGCGTAAAACCAAGCCAGCCATGGCGCACTTTCTTCATGAGCGGCCGCTGCTCTTGCTGTTCGGCGTCTCGGCGCTCGGCTACCTGGTTGGGCACCTCCGCATCTTCGGCTTCTCGCTGGGAGTTGCGGCGGTGCTCTTCGCTGGCCTCTTCGTAGGCTGGTGGATCCCTGGTGTCGAGCTGCCAGAGTTCGTTGCTCAGCTCGGCCTAGTGTTATTCGTGTACACCGTCGGGCTCGCGAGCGGCCCCGGCTTCTTCGCCTCACTTCGCCTACGCGGCCTGCGCGACAACGCACTTGCGCTCGGCGTCCTACTCGTCTCCTTCGGCGTCTGCTTGGTGCTCGGGCGCGTCCTCGGCCTCGATGGCCCCACACTTTCTGGCCTCTTCGCAGGCTCCCTCACCAACACCCCAGCGCTCGCCGCCGCCGTCGACGTACTCAAGCAAGCCGGCGAAAGCCCCGAAGTGCGCTCGGCGCCCGTCCTCGCCTACTCCCTCTGTTATCCACTCGGCGTTCTCATTCCCCTGCTCACCGTCTCACTCGCCGAACGCTGGTTCAAAGTCTCCTACGACAAAGAGCCCGTCTCCCTCGCATATCGCGCTCTCAGCGACGCGCCCATCGTAAACGCCACCATCCTCATCGATCAAGACTGCGACCGCTCCGCTCGTGAGCTCCGCAAAGGCCCAAACTACGCCGTCAACTTCGGACGCATTCGCCGCGGACCACTCACCAGCATCGTCCACGACGAAACCCAGTTTCTAGCCGGCGACGTCATCACCGTCATCGGCACCGAACGCGACGTCGCCAACGTCGTTCCACTCCTCGGTAAACCCGCCGACGACCACATCGAACTCGATCGCTCCACCATCGACTACCGGCGCATGTTCGTCTCCCGCTCCGAACTCACCGAGCGACCACTCCGCGACCTTCACCTCACCCAAAAGTACGACGCCGTCATCACCCGCGTACGCCGCGGCGACGTTGACCTAGTCCCCAACGGCGACTTCGAACTCATGCTCGGCGATCGCGCCCGCGTACTCGCACCACGCGACCGCATGCCCGAAATTGCCAAACTCCTCGGCGACTCCGTGCGACAAGTCGCCGAAATCGACGTCATCACCTTCGGCCTCGGCATCACACTCGGCCTCCTCCTCGGCGCAATTCCCATCCCCGTACCCGGCGGCGGCACCTTCAGCTTCGGCTTGGCAGGTGGCCCTCTCATCGTCGGCCTCATACTCGGCCGCATCGGTCGCACCGGCTCACTCGTCTGGAGCTCGCCCTACGGAGCCAACATGACCTTACGCCAACTCGGCGTCGTCCTATTCCTCGCCGGCGTCGGCATCAAAGCGGGCGGCACCCTCGGCCACACACTCACCCAAGGCCCCGTCTGGCAAGTTGCCTTGATCGGCGCACTCGTCACCAGCACCTCGGTTCTCCTCGCCATCTTCGTCGGACACAAACTCCTACGCATTCCCCTCGGCGTCATGGTTGGCACTCTCGCTGGCATCCAAACCCAACCCGCCGTCCTAGCCTTCGCAGTCGAAAAAACCGGTCGCGACCTTCCCAACGTCGGCTACGCGGCGGTTTACCCCCTCGCTATGATCCTCAAAATCGTATTGGCGCAAATAGTCTTCAAACTGCTCGGTTGACCCACGTTCTGCGCTCAGCGAACGCCCCCGCACTACTTCGCGGCGTGGCGCGGTGATTCCTCGGTTCAGTCCCCTATTTTTTTGGTGGGCCCCCGCTGCACGCATCGCACGGCATCCCGAGCTCACTGCGCGACTCTGTATTGTTGACGACGCGCGAGACGCACGCGGGCTGAGGATTCATCACATCTCGTGGAGGCTGGGCGCTCCTGTCGCTCGAATGGACGAAGGCCGGTGCTAGGCCGTGAGCACCCGGAGCGCCACGCGCAACATTTCCTCCCGAGTCGCGCT
>JBMOMJ010000050.1:0-8169 GCA_049324695.1 Myxococcota bacterium | reverse complement strand
AAGGGCTCACACGTGCGGGACACACAGCGGGCGGCACCCCCGCAATCCGCATCGCGAATGCAATCCACACATTCATGGAGATCGAGATCGCAGACCCCTCTCGTACAGTTCGATGACGTTTGACACTCAACTGTGGGGACGCAGGCTCGCTCCTTGCATCGAGCGCCCGTGCCGCAATCGTGATCAAACAAGCACTCGACACAACCGATGAACGGATCGCAACGGCCCTGTGCGCATTCGGCATCGGTGTTGCACACGAACTCCGGTTTCGGCCCGGGCTTGTGTTTCGAACCTGAGTCGCCGCACGCCGAAACGCTCAATATCACCCCGAAAGCAAGAGCGAGAGCGCGCATGAACAAGATCGGATAGCCTGGCACGGTTTTGGGTTGCGCTTCGCGCCGAGCGATCAGCGCGCTGTGGCCTAGCATGCCAAACGACAAAGCCCATCCGTGTCTACAAACGATACATTAAATCGCCTTGACGAGTTGATCCGATTCAGGCAAGGTCGCGCGGTTTTAGGAATGCGCGCGGCGGGCGAAGGTCGTGACTGACGAACCGAAAGCGAGAGTTACATCCTCGATTCGTGGATGTTTTCTAACTCTAGCGTGCGTGCTCCTAGTGCTCTCGAATGCTCGCATTGCGAGTGCGTTCCGAACTGCAGCCGAGCTGCCGAAGCTAAGCAGCCCTGTCCCGGTTCGATACGAGCGCTCAACTTTCGACTATTGGATCGTCCGCTCGTCGTTTCCGCGCGACATTGCAGAGTTCAACCCCCAGGATGTGGTCGTCGCGGCCGCCCAGAGTTGGGCGGAGCCCGTTTGCAGCAACGTGCGTCCACAACTGCGTGGACTCGGTACGGATCCCGCCGCTCCCGGCGACGGCGTGAACAGCGTCGAATGGGTGTCCAATTGGGAGGAGCGGGGGTTCGATCCCACGGCCGCGGGCTACACGGATGTCCAATTCAGTCGTGAAGAAGGAAGCAACTGGACCATTGCCGAGGCCGATATCTACCTGAACGCCAACTTCAGGTGGTCTTTGGATGCGAACCCTACTCCCCCAGCGCGCAGCGTGAAAGCCGTGCTCGTCCACGAGTTTGGACATTCCTTCGGGCTTATTCATCCGTGCGAAATCGATGACGAGCCGCGCTGCACCGCAAGTGACGACGCGAACGTCACTATGTACCCGGTCTATAACCCGGAGCAGGCTTCACTCGCGGCTGACGACGTCGCGGGCATCTGCTTCCTCTATCCAGTGCCGGATTGCACAGCCACAGGCTGTCCTGGAGGCGCGATCTGTAGCGAGGGTGCCTGCCGCGCTGAGTGTGCTGGAACCCTCTGTGACCCAGGAGAGATTTGCAGCGCAGGCCGCTGCCAGCAACCCAACCCTTGCCCAGGCAACTCGTGCGTTGGCCGCATCTGCAACAAGGACTCGCAGTGCGGCCTATTCGAGCACTGCAGTACCGCGGGCCGTTGCGCGCAAGGCAGTCGCCTCGAAGGCCAAGCCTGCGCCGAATCGACCGACTGCGAACGAGGCGTCTGCTTCCAAGGCAGCTGCCGCCAACGCTGCGGAACGATCGGTGACTGTCACGAGAAAGAATCTTGTGAGCCACTCGACGCGGAGCTCTCCGCCTGCGTTCCACTCGGGTTCGCTCTCGGCGAAGCATGCTCCGCGCCGTTGGACTGCGCCGGGCGGCGATGCCTTCTGAACGCCAAACCCAATCCGGTCTGCACGCAAGACTGCGGTGCGGCCTACCCCGAATGTCCCCTCGGCTGGGCCTGCGGCTCAGCGGATGGAACCCCCGTCTGCGTCCCCGTTCGTCCCACCGGAGGCTGTGCCTTTCGGCCACTCACCTCCACTCGCTCCTCTCCTTCGTCCAGTCAAGCTAATGGCACCCGTGAGTTCGGGTGTCTATTCCTCGCTGTCGCGCTCGGATTTGCTCGTCAACGCCGCCGCCGCGCGGCTCGTGTCGTAACAACGGAAAAGCCATGCTGAGCAATCGGTCCGTCTCCAAGCTCTCTACCAGTCTTCTACTTGCGGTCGGAGTTTCAACTCTTACCGGATGCTTCAATGACGACGCCGACTTGAAGCTGGCGCAAGCTCCCAAGGCGAAGGAGACGTTGAACGACGGGCAGAAGATTCGCGTTTTCGATGCGACCACGGGTTCGGATACGGATATCAGTCGCGAGACTCTGGCAGCAGAGCTTTACGCACAGTGCCAGCCGGGTGTTTCGGGCAGCGTTTGCGACCAAAGTCTAGTGAATATTCGCCAAGGAGAAATGTGCGTCGGCCGAACGCAGCTCGCCCTCGCAAAACCTCAGGCGGCAGCCGTTACGGTGGGGCGCTACGTTATCAAAAACCTCGCGAGCGCTGACCGGGCGCGGTTCGCACTCGATGCGATCCCGCAACTCCAGCGTGCCGCCAGTCACATTGACCGTGAGATTCGTTATCTTCTCAGCATGCCATATGGCAGCACCGGCTATACTCCGGGCTGCAACCCGAGCTACTTGACCAATCCGACATATCCCAATGTTGTGCAGTTCACGTCAGGTTTGTACTCGGAAATCTATCATCTAGTGGCCGAAGCATTCGACGTCGCCATCCAAGAGATGGTGAATATCGAAGACTCCGGACAAGTGGCTACTGCGACGGTACCGGGTTGGGGCGCCTACAGGGAACACTTCTACCCAAACGGCGGCATCGCGGCAGTGCGACTCAATCGTCGCACCGCTGCACGCCTACTCGCTGGCGGGATCCACCTCAGTGACACGTTAGTCGAGAACTCTCTGTGTGATGCTCCGAAGCTGACCCCGGACGCAAAGGCCGCGCTCAACGTGCTGAGAGAAACGGCACCTAGTCCAGCAGCGGTCACTGATCTGAACGTTTCACTGGAGACGCTATTGAACGCCGACACGGGCGATAGCGTCAAACGCAGACTGAGCAGTACCACCGGCTATACGCTCACCGCTAACGTCGAGCAGCATTTTGGGCTGGACACCCAAGCGTTCCGAGTAGCCCGCGACTATCTGCGTCAGGAAATCAGCGTGTTCCAGCGCTCTGCGTTGCCTCTGCCGGCGCGACAGCAGCGCGGAGGCTTGCCGGAATTATACCCACGCTACGCTGGCACCGCGGGGGACCCGCAACCGCTCACCCCAGCCTACTACTTTGCTATCGCTCGAACGCCAGCAAACCTTCTGTTCCACCAGACCGCATTTGACGGGAACCCTGATCCGCCGCCGCTACCCACCAAAGACGAGTTTATGCCACTCGCGGATTGGATCGACGCTGCGATTGGCAATGCAGCGGATTACATAGCTCACTCGTCGGTGATACCGGAAACCAAGCGCAAGCAAGCTATTGCTCCGTTCTCTCTGTTGGTCGCTTCGGGTGAACGCAAGGGTTTCGTCCAAGTTCTTAGGAACGACGGGTTTTACATCTATGGGTTCGCCGGACCGCTAAGGATTGTGCAGGGCGAAGAAGCGATGCGATGCGCGACGACGGGCACATCCGAAGGCGGCGTGTGTCCTACGACCATTCCTGGTTGGCAGCCGATGGACGGCGGTCCCAACTGGCGTGCCGTCGGCTTGCCAGACGGCATGTTTTATCTGCCGATGACCAATATGCCCGCAGATCGGTTCTACGTGCTGCGAGCGATCAAAAACACTGCCGCCCCAGGTCCCGGTGACTATGAGGTCATCACCGGGTTGGATTTGCAGTGGACAGGGCAGGACAGCACAGAACACTATGTTGCGTTAGGCACCGATTGGGGTCCGATCGCATCACCGGCATACACCTGGTTCAACGCGCCCGTAATCCCAGCGGTTCAGAGGAAGGTTCGCGACCTGCTTGCCCCAAGTCGGAAATCTTGTGGGCGCAATCGGTTCAATTGCGTCTTCAGCGACGTCGACGATCGCATCCCACTCGAAGACGAACTTTCGGACGACGGCAACGGCGTCGAATCATCTTGGAAGCACTATCTCGACCTGGCACGCGACGCTGCGGCGCTCGCCGACAATCTTGGCGCGGACTACGTCAATAGCGGGCTCCAAAGCAGCCAGCGAACAGAAGAGGTTGAGCTACGCACTGAGGAGTTCAAGGAGCGAGCGAGCGCGGCGACGAAGGAGCTCCAAGAACTTTGCGGCGCGGACATCGATCTCACCACTTTGCGAGACAAGCTCGCTGATGGCAGCGCGTGCACGAGTAGCAATGCCACGCAATGCGCATTCGAAATCGGTGCCATCGCCGCAGCTTTGCCGGCCGATCCCAATATACAACGTATCTACCGCTGTTTGACCTCAAACAGCCAGGACAAGGCTGCGTTTGTTTCGCTCGGCACCAAGCCGCTATGTCTCTGGAAGATAGGTGCGAACGATGTCTGCGGTTCGACTCCGATGCCCTGCACCGGCACGGGGGTCGGCACGTGTCCGGCCTCTCCTTGGCTATGCTGGGGAGGTTCCGCAAACCAGACCGGCGTGTGCAAGCTCCCCTGCACCAATGATTCGCAGTGTCCGGCCAGCATGGCGTGCACATTTCCGAGTGACGCCGGAGGGCAGGGGTTCTGCGAAGCAGGGCCGGGTAGATGCCCGGTGCTGAAGGACGAGCAAAGGACCTGCACGCAGATGTTCTCCACGAGCAACGGCCAGCTCAGTCTGCCGCCGGGAGCCGGCGTCGTACCGACCCCCACGGAAACCCTCGGGTACTTCGACACACCCCCTGATTCCAGTGCACTTCAGAGCGAACGAACTGGTCTCGGATTCCTGTCACGTTGCCAAGCGCTTGCCAAGAGTCGAACAGACCACGCTGATCGACGAAATGTGATCGGAGCAGACAGCTTCCTCAATCCATGGAGCCTTGAAAGGTTCGCCTCACGGCTAAACTGGGAAGCGCGCTACGGCGGCTATTCCGCAATATATGATAACTCGGCACCTCGCTGGCAAACCGGGAATGCGTTCGCTGGCGGAGGGCCCCAGGTGTCAGCTTGGCCGTGCGCCCAGTTGCCGGGTGCGACCGAGGGCTTTTTTAGGAAGTCATACAACTGCACGAACGAGGTGGAGCGCGCGAGCGCGAACTACACGATGCTCAAAGCTGTGATGGGAGCTCGCTTGTTCGCGGGAATGTCCGGGTTCAAACTCGAGAGTGCTCCCACCGATCGTCGTGCATCGTATCTCAAAAACTGGATTCCAATCTCTGAGACCTCACCAGAAACGCTTGCTTACTGGGCCGACAATCTATTTCCGATCAGACAATCCAATTTTAGGCCACCAGAGGACTACATATCGGGCCCGATCCTGAGCTACATGGTACAGGGGGGCTGTCCAGGAAATGCGGGGCCAGGTCGCTGCAGAGCTTGGACACGTCCAAGTGGAGACGCCACCGCCCTAGATCAGGCAATCGCGGCGACGGGAATCTACTTCGCTCCATTCGCTGTCTTTGCAGCAGGCACGCCGGGGGTCAATGGCGCCTATTCCGCCTCGACAGCGATCCCAGTAAGCCGCGCTGCAGAGGACGCGCTGAAATTTCTGCTGAATCCGCAGAACACACCGAACCACGAGTACTGGTACGGGGCGCTGACTGCGCCGCCGGACGAGCGATCGCGCGGCCGGGCCAACATCGGCAACTGGTATCTCGTGGGCACCCGAGGAACTGACGGAAGCGTTAAGGAAATGAACGCCAAGTCCGAGCCCAGCGATCGCATCGTGATCGGGATGGAGGATCTGCTCAACGGGCTGGAACTGATGTGCCATCTCTCCGAGCAGAACACGCCTAAGGTCGATCTCAGCCGCCCTCCCGTGATGAGCACCGTTGACGACCTTCAGATTGCGGCTGAATACGTTAAGGAGCTTGGCCGCTCGATCCGCCGGCAGGCCAGCACGCAGTTGTTGGCGAATATGCCTCGCGCAGCAGTCGATGCGTTGCGCGCCGAGTCCGCATCGGGTGCATACCCTCAGTTTGGTGGGGCAATGGGCGAAGCAATCTCAAGCATCCGCGTAGGATTGCTTGCGGTACGGGACAGCGCGCTTCAGATTGGAAATGAGCTTGACCAGATCAGTTATGACCTGCGAAATGTGCATGGATACCTGAAGCAACAGGCGATTCAACGCAACATTGAGGATCTAAAGTTCCAGGCACACGCCGCAGAGGAAATGGCTGCCTGCAAGTCGGCTGTCGTCGGCGCCGCAGGACTGGACTTCGGAGCAATTGGTCGCGCCATGTCCGCGGCAATCACTTGCGCTAACTCGTTCACGCAAATCGAGTTCTCCGAACAGATTCGAGATCTACAAACTGAAAATACGACCGTCGCTTCCGAAATCGCTATCTCCGCGTTTGGCGCGAGTTTCGCCACCCATGCCACGCACATGCAGTCGTTTTCCTTGAAGACGCTGCAAGGGCTCGACGATCTCGAAAAAGGGCTAACTCGTTTGGAAACTAACGCGCAGCTGGCAAGCCGCGCACTGTCGAAGGCGTTGTACTTGACCAGCTTTCACGCGGAGGAAGAAGCAAGACTGACACACGCGATCGGCAACCTCTATACCCAAAAGCAGGCGCGATATCAGCGCGCGCTACAGAATGCTAAGCGCCTAGCGGTTCTCGCGAAAGCCGCCATCGAACAGCGCCTCGGCATGTCGCTCTCGTCGATGACGGCAGACCTGCCACTCGTCGACGCGCCCGCGAACTGGGAGAATCAGGTGTGTAGCTTCTCCGGGCTCGATTACGATAAGCTAGGCGATCCAGGCTCCACCAGCGGCACATACTCGGACGGATTCATAGGAGACTACGTCACTAAACTCGGCAACGTCGTCGAGTCCTATCGACTCGCGAGTAACTTCCGAGAAGGCACTGACGTCGCGGTGGTGTCCCTCAAGAATGATGTCATGAACATCCGCCAGTTGTGCGACGTGCCGGGATCCAATCTTCTGTACTTCGCGTCACAATTGGGGCGGGTCGGCGCGCCTGGATGGGTCCAGCAGGGCTGCGCTAGCTCTGGGGGAGAGCTACTTCCCAACTGCGTAAACGTCCACCCCCTCGGCAAGTCGCCTTCTCGATTCTTAACGGACGTCGACGCCTACGAACTCATCTTTGGCACGGGGGCATTGGGCGCCGATACGGGCCTAGTTCAGCAAGTCAACCTCCCAGAAGGAAAGTACCGCTTCTCCTGGTACACCTCCGCAAGCGACGGTGAGCCGAGTGTGCTCTCCGGACAAGTACGAGGTTACGATGGCACGCGCGTGGACGTACCCCTCGTGCTTGGAAGCAGCACGGCGGATTGGAATCGGAAAGCGATCGAGTTCACGATCGTCAGCCCGCGCACCGTGACGGTCGGGTTCTTCAACCAGAACGGCTCCGGCGCGACACCCAAAGTGCTCGTTGCAGCTCCCATGCTAGAGCGTTTACCGGCGGTCGATGGGCCACGTTCGCTGACTCCATTCAACGACACTGCAGAGTCTTTGCTTGTGCAAGCGCCCGCCTGTGAGGATGTTTCTGGAGCAGAGTTCCGAGCAACAGGATGGCGCAAAGACTGCGTGCGTCTCTGCGCCGACGGCTTCAGCAGCACCTGTAGCTCAGCACGATCGAAGGCCTACTGCTACCGCGAAGCCAAGTTCGATATCAACCAGCGCGACATCCAGCTTGGGCGATTGATGAACTACAGCGGATTTGCGCGGGGCAACTTCAACTATCGGATCGATTCCATCGCGCTGAACTTCGTGGGCACTGCGTTGCGTGACTGCGCCAATCAAACCGTTTCAACGCCCTGCTATAGCGCGGGGTACGTCCCGTATTCGCTCTATCATAATGGGCCATTCTATGTTCGGAACGGTGAGGGTGACGATTTCGAAGCACGCATCTTCGACGGCAAGATCGAATCCGCCCGCGGCCTTGCACTCGAGCGCTACCTAACGAACCCGCTCGGCGAAACGGATCGAAGTTTGTTGCAGGACTACGTGCGCACCGAGCTGCAGGGACGTCCGCTCGACGGTAACTTCGTAATCCGCGTGTGGGATCAGGATGGGGTCGACTTCGACGCCATTCAGGACGTGCAGATCCTTCTGAAGTATCGCTACTGGACGCGCTTCAACTGACCGAGAACGCCGAGCCAGGCCGTTGGTTTGCACCCGGTGGCCTGGCTCAATCGATCGCTGTTTCGGAGTTCAGGCAGATGAAGATGACGCAAGCAGG
>JBMOMJ010000049.1:450-75469 GCA_049324695.1 Myxococcota bacterium | reverse complement strand
TCAGGTCCAGCATCTGATCCTTTGATCATTCAAGCCTCGATCGGTCAAGAAGATCTGTAGGATCCTGAGTTCCTGCCTCCCCCAAACGTCGTGCTCGCCTTCGGCTGCGCGCGACGTGGAGGGAGGCCGCGGAATGTCGGCTGTCAGGTGTTCGTGGGTTAGCGAGGTCGGTCGAGTTTGACGAGAGCTCTCGTTCAGGGCCGGCTGCGCGCGGCAGCTGTTTCTCGGCTTTGTGAGAGATGTGCTCACCGTCCTCATCGTTGTGCATCCGTGGACATCGCGCGGCGCCTCCCACGCCGGCATCAGCCGGGCTTCGCGTGCGCGCACGCTGCGCGCCGCGCCCGAGACGAGCGTTACTTGTTCAGCTAGGCGCGTCACGCATCCTGCACAGTGGGTGCTGCGCCCGGCTCGATGCCGGCGCGGGAGGCTCACATGCGTGCTGGTTCAACTCGTTACGGCAACTCAGCTCAGCAACTCGCATTGCACGCCCGTCAGCACCGCTCGCAGCTCACGCACTCCGAACAGTGTCTCTGGTCAGCAATCAACCGCGGCCAGCTCGGTGTGTGGTTTCGCCGGCAGGTGCCGCTCGCGGGGCGGTTCATCGCGGACTTCGTTGCGCCCGCGGCGCGGCTTGTGGTCGAGGTTGACGGCGAGTATCACGCGCGTCGAACGTGTGCTGACGCCGCTCGGGATCGCAAGCTCACTCGGCTGGGTTACCGCGTGGTGCGCATCGATGCAGAGTTGGTGCTTCGGGATGTCGGCGCAGCGGTCGCGCTGATTCGCGCGTCGTTGTGACGGCGCGCCCCACGTGGGTCAGCGTGGGTCTTCCCCGTGACGCGCGCAGCGCGCGCTCGCCGTAAAGTGATGCCCGATGTGGCGCGCGCGAGCACGGCGCCGGGGGAAGACCGCCGCGCGGAGCGCGGCGAGTTGGGGCATCAAATTTTGCGGAGAGGGAGGGATTCGAACCCTCGGTACGGTTGCCCGTACACATGATTTCCAGTCATGCACCTTCGGCCGCTCGGTCACCTCTCCGGAGCTCGCGGCGCTAGCCGGTTTAGGTGGCTAGCGTTGCGGGCGTCATACTGTGCGGCGGAGAGAGTGGGATTCGAACCCACGGTACCCTTGCGGGTACGCCTGATTTCGAATCAGGTACCTTCGGCCGCTCGGTCATCTCTCCGCGGCGGAATGTGGCAGGGGATGGGTGGTCTGTCAACGGCTTGTGGCAATCGAGGTGGGATGGCGGCGGGGGCGGGTTTCGCGATGGATTTCAGTCTGTTGGGTGGATTGTGTTGGGCGGCTGTTCGGTCTTTGCGGACAGGGCGTGGAACGGATTGAAAGCGAGGCTGGGGCGAAGGGATGGAGTAATGGATCGGGGGGTTTTGTGCGGCGCGAAGGTCGGTGCGCTTGGATGGGCGGAACGGGCGTGATCTCGGGGCGACCGCGGGCGAACGCAGGCAGTTGGGCAGCGAGCGACTGGCATGAGCATGGTGGGATGCGGCGCGGTGAGTGCGGGTGGGAGGTGTACGTGGGCGTGTCGGCGGGAGGATGTGACGCGGTGATGAAGAGACGATGGCGTTGTTCGTGGCGCTGAGGTGGTTGGCGCTGTCAAATACGGGCCACGCGGTAGCGAGCGACGAGAGCGAAGAGCGGCAGCAACGAGCGACGAGCGGCAGCAACGAGCGACGAGAGCGGCGAGAGGCGACGAGACGACGGTGCGATGGAATTGTTCGGCAGTTTGAAGTTGGCGATTGGGCTTGGTGCCGCTGTGGTTGCTGCGGCGGTAGTTTTTCGGTTTTTGCCGGGCGCGCCACGGCATCGGTTGCGGCGAAGTACGATTCTGTACGCGTTTTATTTGGCGTTGTTGGCTAGCAGTTGGGCGTCGCGGAGGTTTGGGGACAATGAGGCGCTGGCGAGTGTTCTGAATTCGGCGCGCGAGTTGTGTGAGTTGTTTCTGATCGTGAATTTGGGGGCGCTGCTGCTGTTCGATGTGTTGTTGTGGTTCACGCGCATCGATATTTCGGACATTCTTCACGATTTGACGGTGGGGGCGGCGTACATGGTCGTGGTGGGCTGGTCGATTCACCGTTGGGGGGTGAATCTGACGAGTATCGTGGCGACGAGCGCGGTGGTGACAGCAGTGATCGGTTTGTCGCTGCAGTCGACGTTGGGGAATGTAATTGGTGGGTTGGCGCTGCAGTTGGACGATTCGATTCACGATGGGGATTGGGTCGAGCTCGAGAACAAGATGCAGGGGCAGGTGAAGAAGGTGCGCTGGCGGCATACGGTGATCGAGACGCGCGATCACGACACGTTGATTGTGCCGAACAATCAGTTACTGACGCAGACGATCAAGATTTTGGGTAAGCGGGAGGGCGCGCCGCTTCAGCACCGGATGTGGGTGTATTTCAACGTGGATCATCGTTTTGTGCCGGGCGATGTGATTCGTCTGGTGGAGGAGGCGTTGCAGAGCGCGCCGATCGCGGGCGTGGCGAAGGAGCCGAAGCCGCAGGTGATTTGTTTCGATTTGGCTCGCGAGCACCGCGATAGTTATTGCTACTACGCTGCGCGCTATCATCTGACGGACATCGCGCGCGATGATCCGACGAATTCGGCGGTGCGGGAGCGGATTTATGCGGCGCTTCGGCGCGCGCAGATTCCTCTGGCGTTGCCAGCGGCGGCGTTGTTCCTTTCACACGAGGACGCGAAGAGTGAGAAGCGGCAGCAGAAGCTGCAGAGCAGCATCGTGTCTGCGTTGCGCGGGGTAGACCTTTTTTCGCGGCTGGAAGCGGAGGAGTTGGCGCGGTTGGCTGAGTCCGCGAAGATCACTCCGTTCGTGCGTGGGGAGGTGGCGACACGGCAAGGGGCGACGGCGCACTGGCTGTACGTGTTGTCGAAAGGCGAGGTGGAGGTCCGCATCGCTGGAGACGATGGCAGCGAGCGGCGGGTGGCAGTGTTGAAGGCGCCCGCATTTTTCGGGGAGATGGCGTTGATGACGGGCGCGCCGCGCGAGGCGACGGTAGTGGCGTTGAACGATGTGGAGTGTCTGCGCGTCGACAAGGATGATTTTCGCGAGGTGATCGCTGCGAGGCCGGAGCTCGCGAAGGAGATTTCGGAAGTGTTGGCGAAGCGTCGCGTGGAACTGGAGGCTGCGCGGGACAATCTCGATCACGAGGCGAAGCTTCGGCGTACGGAGAGCGAGCGCAGTCGAATTCTGGGCGCAGTGCGGGAGTTCTTTGCGCTACATGACGACTGAGGCGCATCGCGAGGCGCTCCATTATAAGGAGTAGCTATCAGTGGTCGCTTCAGTCTCACGGGAATTCGGAGTGGGGCGCTGGGACGGAAGTGTCATTCTGGGACCAGTTTCAGGGCGGATTTTGCGGCGTTTTTGATGGATCATGGTTGACGCAACGAGTGTCCGTGCGGGCTGAGGCCAGGGGCGCGTAGCCCGCGCGAGGCGTTGCTGAGCGCATGAATTTTCAGTTCGATTTGGGGAGAGAGTGGAAGCGCGCGCGGGGTCGTGCGCTATGCTCGCGGCCATGCGCTATTCGGTGGATCATCGGAGAGGGACACGTTCGTTCTTTGGTTTGCGCTTGCCGCATGTCGTCGTGATCGGCATCGGCGGTGCGGTGCTCATTTCGAGCGCAATGATGGGCTGTTCTGGAACTGACGAAGGGACGGACTCGTCGAAGGGCGGTTCCAGTTCGCAAGGCGGGAAAGCGAACAACGGCGGTTCGAGCACCGGCAATGGTGGCTCGGGCTTCGGTGGTTTTCTCGGTCAGGGTGGCAGTAGCAGCGGTGGCAGCGCCAACGGCGGCAGTAGCAACGGCGGCAGTACGAACGGTGGCAGTAGCAGCGGTGGTGCCACGAGCGGTGGTAGCAGCAACGGCGGCAGTACTAGCGGCGGTAGCAGCAGCGGTGGCAACGCGAGCGGCGGTAGCAGCAATGGTGGCGTTGCGGGTGCCGCGACGGGCGGCAGCGCGAACGGCGGTAGTACGAGCGGCGGCAGCGCGAACGGCGGCGCGAGCAGTGGTGGCAGCGCGAACGGTGGGAGCACGAACGGCGGCAGCGCGAATGGCGGCGCAAGCAATGGCGGCAGCGCGAACGGCGGTAGCGCAAACGGTGGTGCTGCCAACGGCGGTAGCGCAAACGGTGGTGCTGCCAACGGCGGCGCGAGCAATGGTGGAAGCGCGAACGGTGGCAGCGCGAATGGCGGCGCAAGCAATGGCGGCAGCGCGAATGGCGGTGCCTCGAGCGGCGGTGCGGCTGGTAGCGGTGGCGCCGCGACGGGCGGAGTTGCTGGGAGTGGCAGCGGTGGGAGCGCCAATGGCGGTGCGCCGAGTGGTGGCAGTGCCGGGAGCGGCATGGGTGGTACTGCGGCGGGCGGAAGCGCGGGTATGAGCGGAGGCGGCGGCGTTGGTGGTGCGATCAGCGCGTGCCTCAACAACTGGCGCTCGAGTACGACGTGCGCCTCGAAGTGCACCGGTCGCACTCAGGGCGATCAGCTGAAGTGCGCTGATATCCTCGATTGCTATCAGTCGAAGAACTGCGGTCCCGCAACATGTAGCGGTAGCACGCAGCCGTGCGGCTCGAACGCGCTCGGCTTTGGTGACGCAGGCTACCCGTACGCCAAAGAGGTGTACGACTGCCTCACCTGTCCGTAGTTGCTGTTTTGGAACTCGAGTCCCAGGGGTGACGGTGTCGCCTCTGGGACACTCACGACCGGCGTGGTGTTACTCGGGTAGGTTCCAGGGCTCGCGCAGCGCCGCGTAGATTGGTTCGGGGAGCTGGACCAAAAGCGGATGCTTGTCGGCTTGTAGCCAGCGCAAGATCTCCTCGAGGCGATCGGGCGCGAGTGATGTGCAGCCTGACGTGGGTTCTTTGGGACCACGCCAGATGTGAAGGAAGACGCAGGAGCCGGCACCGGCCACGGTTTCGGGGGCGTTTTGTTGAACGACTACGCCCCAGCGAAACAAACCATCGGGACGCAGCATGTCGCTGCGGCGCTCCCACACTTTCTCGGAGGAAGCGTCGACGATGCGGTTGTAGAACTTGGAGCGCGTTTCTTCGACGCAAGCGACGCCCTTTTGAATGTGCAGGTACGGAAAGGGTTTGGCGCCTGATGGCAGTTCTGGCGCTGCGCCGAATGCGATGGGCAACGCGAAAACTCCGGCGGGTGAGCGACCATCGCGCTCGCGCTTGAGGGGTCCTTGCTTGGGCGTAACGTGAAGGCCGCGGCCCCAAGCCATGCCGTGACGGCCGAGGTTTACGTTGACGGCATCGCCCGCCGACTGCCAGTCACCGTCTGGCTGGCGTTCGAAGCGAGTGAGCGTAGCTGTGGTCGCTTGCCAGTGCGCCGAACGCACCACGATGAGTTGGCGCGTTTCGGGCGCGATTGGGTTTTTGGGGGGCAGCGCTGGGGACGTCGATTGCCCCGCACCGGGTCCTGCCGCGCGCGGATGCTCGGCGACGAGCACCGTCGCGCCGAGCAGCGAGAAGCTGAAGATGCGCGAAACGAAGCTGCGCGAAACGAAGCTGCGCGCCGCACGCGGGCGGTGGACGGTAGCGGAGTCGTGCGAAGACAGCGTGGTCGGGTTCGAGCACGCCGCCGTGCTTCGCGCAAGGTAAAAGCGGTACTCGGAGCGGCTAGCACTCGGAGCGGCTACTTAGCGGGGTGAACCGGAGAGCTCGGCCACGGCGCACCCCAAGACGCGGGCTAGGGTGAATCCCAAGATACAGGAAGGCAGCCGGGCGTGTTCGCAGGCACCCAGTAGAAGGGTTCGGGCACGTCGGAGGTGGGATCGGGACTCGAGAACTTCACCGTCGCGGTGTCTCCAGAAATGTCGACCACTTGGTTTTTACCGCGACCATCGTTCGGAATCATCGAGCCCTCGCAATCGACGGTACGAAAGCCGTAGCCGGTGTGATCGAGACGAATATTGTTCCGCGAGAAACCGTTACTTTTGCAGAAATCATGCACAAAGGGGAGCGACGCTTCGAAGTTGTGGACGCCGTGTTCGCGCGAACCTTCGATCGTGTTTTCGAGGAAGAAGTTGTATGCGCCACGAACCAATACCACCTCCTCTGAGATCCCGCCGATCATGTAGTTTTGTTCGACGTACGTTCCGATGGGCCCCTCTTTGATGTCGATCGCCTCCGAGCGCACTCCAGGCCCGATTTTGTTGCGCACGATGCGGTTGCAGTTGCTTTGGTCGCGAAGCTTGCCGCCGTAGCACTCTGGCCCGCTAGTGCAGTTTGGCCAGTTCTCGTAAGCATTACCCACGTAGATCCCTTCGCCGTTCTCCGGGTATTCGAGGCCCGTGTCGTAGATCAGCGAGTTTTCGATCACGTTGGTCGAGGAGCTCTGGCCGAAGTGAACGCCAGGACCTCCGATGTCGTGCACTTTGATGTTCGAAAGCAGGCCCGAACTCGAACCTTTCAGGTGAACACCAACTTCCGCGTGTGCGACCTCGATGCCGGAAATCACGAAGTGCTTGCTGCGAAGGACATAGAGGCCGTGTAGCTTGTTGTCGTCACCGTCACCCTCCAGCGCGCCGTTGCCGTAGATCCGAGCGTTGCCACAAATCGTGATCGGCATTTCCTGCGTGCCGTTTCGCTCGAATAGGATGAAGTGCCCCCGATACGTACGCCCGGATACTAGCTGGATCATCGTGCCGGGACCGGCCGACTCGAGCTGATCCTGCAGGGTTTCTTCGTCCGGAACCACGATGTGGTGCGGCGAGCTCGCTGCAAAAGGCGCACACGACGGATCGAGAAGCTCCTGGGAGGCATGCGCCGCGTGTTCTGAATCCGTCGCGCTGGGTGCCGAACTACATCCGAAATTCATAGCTGGCAATGAGAGGCAAGCAACTGTGAGATATCGAATCATCATCTGTCGAAAGGTGCCGATTGGGTCATGCGTTGTCACGCAACAATCTGGCGAAACTCTCTCGAAAGCGCTGTGAGTTGAGAACACCGAGCCCGCGCACCTCGATGTGATGCCGTAGCAGCGCCGCCGGTTGCCCGGAGTTTGCGCGCGCTTGGTTCGTGTTCTGCGTCTGAAGCTTGTCCGATGATTTCAATGCAGAGCTCCCAATGAGTCGCGTGCAAATCTGCTCACACGTGTATCTCGCGCTTTCGATGTTGACTCGCGGTGGCTTGCTCTCGAAAATGTCGCTCCTGGAATTTAATGGGGTATGTTAGTCCTCATTAATCTCGGCGTGGTGCGGCTCTTCAGTGTCGACCAGCTTGGGAAGCTGTAGATGATCGAAGAGGCAATCGCAGTGTTCGCTGCGCATAGTAACTTTGGTGACACGGCATCGAAATCGGCCGATCTTTTCGGTGCATCGCAAGCCGGGGGGATTGATCCGAGCTTCGCAGAGAGCTACTCGGTCGGGTGACGGGAGCCCAGTTGCTCTCCGCGGGAGGATCCATGAAAAAGCGTTTGGGATTCGCGCTAACTCTGTTTGTCGGCGCCGTCGGGCTGGCGGGTGCCGCGTGGGCTGCAACCAGCGATGCGCACAACCTGGTGTCGGGAGAGTACTTGTTCCCCGGTCAACGGCTGATCGCCAATCATTGTTTTTATCGTTTGTCGATGCAGGTGGATGGCAATCTCGTTACGTACGGCGCCAACGTAGCCAAGTGGGCGTCAGGCACGGACGGGGACGGCGGCTACGCGGTGTTCCAAAGCGACGGAAATTTCGTGATTAGAAATTGGAGCGATTCGCCAGTGTGGGCAACCGGCACCAACGGCAATCCGAATGCGCGCTTGGTTCAGCAATCCGACGGCAATTTGGTGGTGTACAACGGTTCGACGCCGCTATGGGACTCTGGCTACGTGAACAATGACTCGCTTGGACAAACTTGTTCGTTGCCGACCAAGAAGACCCTCGTGCAAAACAACACGGATCGACTGGGCGGCGATTACAAGGATGTGATTCCCGCCCAAGCGCGCGCGAGTTGGTGCGGCTTTTTCTGCGCGGATGATAGTGCGTGCAAGGCGTACACCTACGTGCCTCCCGGCGTGAAGGACGCAAACCCGCACTGCTATTTGAAAAACACGGTTCCCGCGGCCACCACTCACACGGGTTTCGTTTCGGGCAAGATCATCCAGCTCTGACGAGCCATGGTGCGCGCCAACGAGGTCCAGACACGCTGGTTGCCACTGGTCGGGTTGCCGGCTGCTGCCACGTTCGTCGCGCTCTTGATCGCCGCGTTCGTGCCGCAGAATTTCGGCACGGTCGACACACGACGTACGCCAACGGAGCTCGCCGCTGCCACCAGCGCAACGGCGAGCCTCGGCGTCCCAAGCGCTGTGGAGCCGGCGCCTTCTGCACCCGCACCGTTGATCGCCGCCGGCCCGGCGCCGAGTTTCGGGCGCCGTGGCTTCTCGCCTCCGCTTGGCCGCGACGAACCCGTGCAAGAGCTCGAGTTGCCGCCTCCCGGAGTTTCGGGTGCAATTCGCAATGAAGGCAAAGCCCGCGCGCCGGTTGCGTTGCCTGCGGTCGTCATGGTCGCCGGTACGGGCACAGCTTCGGCGGTTCGGAGCGGGCCCCCTGAAGTTGTGGGCGAGCGCGAGTGAAACGTTGGTGGGCAGCGAGGAAGTAGGCGCGGCGGCGTGGTAGTAGCTGGACCGTGGCCTACGACGAGGTGCTGGCGGATTGGGTGCGGGCGTTCTTGAAAGGCGAGCGGACGCTGGAAGAGAAGCGAATGTTCGGGGGTGTTGGAATGCTGGTGAACGGCAACATGGCCGTTGCCGTGCGTGGCAAGGGTGGCCTGCTCGTGCGCATCGATCCGGATGACGCGGAGGGCTTGCTGAGCGAGCCAGGCGTCAAGCTGATGAAGATGCGCGGTAGGACGACGCGAGGCTGGATCACCGTCGATGCGAAGGCGTGCGCGCGCCGTGCGGACGTGCTCCGTTGGGTGAAGCGCGGCCTGACCTACGCTAAGAGCCTACCGGCGAAGAGCTAGAGCGAAGTAGTGGGGGACGCGCTCGCCGCCGCGCATTTGTTCGGTGGGGCGCACAATCTCGCTGGATTTCACCATGCGCAGTAACTCCTCACGGTGAGAGTGCATAATTCTATCTCGACGCGAACGATCGCTTTGCTTTTTGGCGGTGAACGCGCCTGCGGGCTCCGGTGGTTCTCGCCGAAATGCGCAACACACGGCGCGTCCGCATGGTCGGCCAATTCGATGCGATGTGTTCGTTTCGCACTGCGTTTTGTGCACGAATGCCTGCGTGACAAGCGTCGTTACATCCTCGAGGGTGAGAACGAGCGCCGATCGCTGAGAGTAAAAATGCACGAGTCGTGCATCGTGAAATTGGCGAACGCAAGCGCCACACTCATGCGCGTGAGTGGCGCATCTGCAATTTCATACTTCACGCGCTTTGAAATATTCGTCGCGACGTTGTGTACACGCGGCCGAAGCGAACACGTTCTTGAGCTCATCGCTCGCAAGACGTGAAACGTGATGATAGTGTTGGCCGCACGGGTTAGCGCAATTCACCCGGACAGGTTTTTGCCGCGAGCGAGCAGCGGCGCACGGTCCTCCGTTTTGCGAACGGAAATTGCGCTAGCGCCGAGAAAGGTAGCAACGTGCAGCGCACCATCTTCAGCCCCTGGCATGGTTCCCCGGCGACGACTCGCGCGGGATCGTTGATAGCCGCAGCGCTCCTTGGATTGTCCGCAGCGTGCTCGGCCACAATCGAGGACAACAAAGCCGGCGGTGGCTCGCAGGCTGGCAACGAGAATCAGACGGACGGCGCCGGCGGCTCCAACAACGGCACTCCGGGGGGCGGTAAAAGCTCGAGCGGAGGCAGCGGTAGCGGTAGCGGTAGCGGCAACAACAGTAGTGGGCCGCAGGGCGGTCAGTCGCAGGGCAATTCCGGCGGCAACAGCGGCTCTCAGGGCGGCAGCGGCAGCGGCAATAACACCGGCAGCGGCGGCATGATGATGTCGGGCGAGCCAGTGCCGAGCGCACTGCCGGCGCCGAACGCTTGTACCTCGAACAGCCCGGGCCCGCGTTTGGTGCGCAGGTTGAGCGCAGCTGAGTTCAACGCTTCGATCCGTGACCTGTTTCAGGATCAAACCGCGCCGGTGGCTCCGGTGTTCAATGATCAGCGCGTGCTCGGCTTCTCCGTCGATGCGAAGGCGCTGGTGGTCCAGGGCCTCAATGCCGACCAGCTCATGAACAACGCCGAGGCGGTGGCGCAGTGGGCGGTGAGCAAGCACCTCTCGCAGATCGCGAGCTGTAACCAACTCGATTCAAACTGCGGCAAGCAGTGGATCAAGGCCTTCGCACGCAAGGCGTTCCGCACCGCCATCGCCGATAACGATCCGCGCATCGAGGCGTACAACAAGCTCTTCCTGGCAGAGACCAGCTTCGCAGACGGCGTGACCACGGTGGTGACTGCGATGCTGCAGTCCCCCTATTTCGTGTACCGCACCGAGCTCGGCACTGGCACGAGCGGCACGACGACGCTCACTCCGTACGAGGTTGCCAACAGCCTCTCGTACCTATTGACCGGCAGCGCGCCGGACAACACCTTGATGCAAGCCGCAGATCAGGTGCAGAGCGGCGGCATGCAGCTCAGCCAGATGGTCGATCAGCAGGCGCAGCGGCTGATGTCGACGCAGGCGAGCCAAAACGCCGTGATGAACTTCATGAGTGGCTGGCTCGGCCTCGACAAGCTCTACTCGATGGTGAAGGACGACAACGTCTACAAGCTGAGCGACGCACAACGCGACGACATGGCGGGCGAGACGCGCGCCTTCATCTTGGACGTATTCGGTTCGAGCGGCAGCGTGAGCAACCTGTTCAACGCCAACTACTCGTTCCTCAATCAAAGCCTGGCGAGCTACTACGGCGTGAGCGGCAGCGGCATGTCCACGTCGTTCCAGAAGGTGACGCTCGATCCGTCCAAGCGCGATGGTGGTCTGTTGGCACAAGCCAGCATTCTCACCGGCTACGCGCGCGCCGATTTGTCTTCGCCGACACAACGCGGCCATCTCGTGCGGACGCGCTTGCTGTGTCAAGACGTGCCGCCGCCACCCGCTGGTCTCGACACCAAGTTCCAGCCGGCGATGACTGCGAAGACGACGCGCGATCGCTACCTGCAAGAGCACGGGTCGCCTTCGCGCCCGGAGTGCTACGGCTGCCATCGCTTGATGGATCCGATCGGCGTCGCGTTCGAGCACTACGACTCGTTCGGGAGGTACCGCACTACCGAGAATGGCATCACCATCGACGCGACGGGCACCATCTATCAGGCGAGCCAGAAAGACGGCGACATTGCCATCGATGGGCTTTCGGGCGCCAAGGGTTTGCAGCAATACCTGGCCAATAGTGACGAGCTGAAGCGCTGCTTGGTGCGTTACTGGTCGTACTATGCGTACGGCAGCGCCAGCTGGTCGCAAGACGCTTGCACTTACGACACCGTTCAAAAAGAAGCGTCCAACAACTCCTACGCACTCAAGAGCGTGCTGATGGCCATCATTCACGCGCCGCGTTTCACTCAGCGCGTGGTCGAATAGGGAGCTTACGGGAACATCGCATGTACAAGCTCAGTCGCAGACAATTGAACATCGGTGCTGGCGCAGGTCTCTTGCTCGCGCCGTTCCTGTCCATGTTGAACGCGGGTCCCACCGGGGCAGCGCCAACCAAGCAAGCCAAACGTTTGCTCTTGTTCTGCACGATGGGCACCAAGCCCGATCTGTGGACGCCGAAGGTCTCTGGGGAGAGCATCACCGGCTTCAGCGCCATGACGGCGCCGCTCGCCGACGTGAAGGACAACATCGTTTTGGTGGAGGGGTTGCCCAGCGGTAACCCGTCCAATAATCACGGCGCACCCGACGGCATCACCGGCATGGGCTACGGCTATTACGCGGTGAACGGCGTGCAGCAGCTGCTCATCTCTCTGGACCAGTTCGTAGCGGACAAGCTGGTCAAGGGCGGCATCAACCGCCCCATTGCGTCGCTGTTGCTCGGTTCGGAAACGGGCACGGGCGGCGCCACCATGTTCTATCGAGGCGGCAAGAATCTGCTGCCGATCGCGTCGCCGAGCTCGGCCTTCAGCACCGTGTTCGGCAACGTGACGTCGGGCACCAGCGGTGGCACCAGCACGACTCCCGATCTCGCTTTGAAGCGTCGTCAGAGCATTCTCGACCTCGTTTCGAGCGAAATCAGAACCGTGCAGGGCAAGGTGGGGTCGAGCGACAAAGCCAAGCTCGAATCGCACCTCGAATCGATCCGAGCGCTCGAGAACAAGTTGAGCCAGCAGATGTCCTCGTCTGGCACCACCAACTCGATGGCGGCTGCCGCGTGCAAAGGCTTGACCAAGCCGAGCGACTCCACCAACAAGGCGCCCGCGATCGCGAACAACCTGCTCCACATGGATATCATGGTGAACGCGCTCGCTTGCGACATCACGCGCGTCGCCGCGATTCAGTTCGGTACCGATCAGGCTTTGCAGGTGGATTTGCCCGGCTTGCAAGGCGACCAGCACAACGGCTTCATCCACAGCGGCGCACCGGACTTCAAGAACCTGATCGCCTTCGAGGTGTGGCTGTCCCAGCAGTTCGCGAAACTCATCGCTGCCTTGAAGAGCAAGCCCGATCCCGATGGCAGTGGGGGCACCTTGTTCGACTCCACCTTGGTGGTGTGGGCGCGCGACATGGGCGACGCCGTCGATCACAACATGAAGGACATGCGCTTCGTGTTGGCGGCCGCCACCGGCGGTTGTTTGAAGCTTGCTTCGGGCGGGCGTTATCTGAAGGCCAGCGGTGAACGCCACGAGCGTGTGCTCTTGAGCGCCCTTCAAGCGATGGGCATCAACGACTTCACCGGCTTCGGCGATCCGGGCTTGTCCAACAAGACGCCGCTCGCAGGCATCGTCGCAACCTGAACGTCAAAGGCATTACGACCACGACTCGGCGAGCGGGCAGCGCGTCGAGTCGTGCCCAGGCTGATTGGGACAGCGCCGAGTTGCTTGCAGCACCTGGCGCGGCTGTTTCTTCCGCGCGCGCAGCGAGCTCAGAACGGCTCCGCTGAACCCGAGCAAGAACGCGACCATCCACGTGTAGTAGCTGGGGTCTGGGCACATCATTGCCTCGCACATCGGCCGTCAGACACTTCGTGCCCGGGTGCGTTCCGACCGTTCAAAGCTTCCGGGCTGTTTTCGTTCGTCGCATGTCCGCGTGGCGTGAACCATCACGCGATTGAGGGGTTGACTTCGGATGAACTTTCGCGTGCAGCGCCCGAGAGCGCCAAGTCCGAGGTCGGCGAGCGGAGATCAACGTTGAGGCCGGATCAATACGTCATCGCACACAGGGCGCTCGATGGCCTGGCTGATCTCGTAGCCGACCGAACGACACAGGCGCTCGAAGACGGGCAAGCCGCGCGGGCGCGTCGCAGCCTTGCTGGTTTTCTTGAGCATCGCAATGACTTCGTCGTCGCGCGTGACGCTGCCGACGATGCCGAGCAGGCGACTGGCTCCGTCGCGAAACTCCGAAAGGATGCTGAGGATGTCGGCGTCCGAGCCGTACTCGAACAGGCCCCCTTCGGATGCTCCTAGCGTGAAGGCGTGCTCGGCTTCGGCTTGTTCCAAGGCCTCGCGTAGGCCTGCTGGATCGCTCCAGTCGAAGCTTTGGTGCTCGAAACGCACGTCGAGTCCCCACAGCGGCGCACCGCGGCCGGAGAGTTGTGCCAGAGCGCGCGCACCGAAATTGGGTCCGGTGTCGTCCGCGTCGAGCACACGAATCCGAATGATGCGATCTTCGAGGAGCTCGCGTTGCTTGCGATTCAAGAGCAAGAGCGCGTTCAAGCTATCGAAAGCCGGACCGCCGGCGATGTTGACGAACCAGAGTGCACGCGAAGGTTCGGACGCCAGCGCCGGAGCGATCGCACCCGCCGCCAGCTCCGCCATGTCTTGCAGACGCAGCCGCACCGAGAGCGCGGGCAGCGCCGAAGCAATTCGGCGATCGACGGGACGTGAATAGGCGCTGCCCAGCATGTCAGGCGGCAGTTTGAGCAAGTACGTGCCAAGGCCGGTGAGGAACGTTCCCTCCGACTTGCGCAGTGCGTCTGCCAAGATCGAGCCACGCAGAAATACGCGCAGCAGTGCGCGCTGAACGAGGTCCGGTAGCTTCGCAAATTTCGCCTGCTCGCGCATGAACGCGCTGGTGAGCGCGCGTTGCTGCGCCGGCGTGGTGTTCAACGCGAACGCTTCATGCGTGATGTCAACGAGCGGCAGCTCCAAACCGTCGTTGGTGAAGGCGTAGTGGACGCCAGGTTTTTTGTGCAGTTCAGGGCGGCGCTGAACCATTCAAAATTGTTACAGTTTTCGCGGCGTTGCTGTCAACCCGTTTCACGGCCGCAGAGCCCACGGCAGCAGCGAGCTTCGCAAATTCGATGACCCGTCTCGGGCCCGTCAGGGACCTCAGCGCGTGACGGTAACTCACCATGACGCATCCTCTGCGTGGGGCCAGGCTCCATCCGCTCGCGCTCGTCTTCGCGTGCGCTCACGTTTGCTTCGCGTGTTCTGGGAATGAAACAACCCCTGGCGATGCAGGTGGTGGCACAACGTCACAATCTGGAGGTGCCGCCACGACGACGAAAGGTGGCAGCTCGACATCGAACTCGGGTGGCAACTCGAACAGCGGTGGCAACGCCGCGCAGGCTGGTGCGTCGGCGGGTGGCAACGTCGCCAGCAGCGGCGGCAGCAATTCGAATTCGGGCGGCAGCTCGAGCACGAGCGGCGGCAGCTCGAGTGCGAATGGTGGCTCGAGCGGGAGCAACTCGGGAGGCACGAACGCATCCGGTGGCAACGCTGGTACGAGTGGCGGCAACGTCGGTAGCAGCGGTGGCTCGACGCCGGTGGGACCAATTCCTGACGTGCCGTGGGTCAACGGCACGTGCTCGACGTCGAGCACGACGCTGAACCTCGAAACCGCACAGTTTTGCCTGAGTCTCAGCAAGGCGTCGCAAACCGTTGCAGGGCTCAAGCCGAAGGGAGTTTCGAACTTCGACTTCACTCCTGCCGATCTGGTCGCGACGCGCTCGGGCGCTGGATACTTCCATCTGGGTGATCTCACGTTGCGGCTGCGCCCGAACTCGACCGGCGAGTGGCAAAATGTGAGCACCGCCGCCTCCCGCACGCAGGTGACGACTCAGACCGCGTCCGGCAGCATCTTGGCTCAGGCCGATCTGGCGCCTGCATTGCCCGCGAACTTGCCGCTCAGTGTGACGCGCACGTGGGCGACCGAAGGCGGGCGCTTGATTCTGCGTTTCACGTTGAAGAACAAATCGAACTCGCCCGTGCAAATCGGTGCGCTCGGATTGCCGATGGTGTTCAACAACGTGATCACCAATCGCACGTTGGAGCAGGCGCACGCAGCGTGCTCGTTCGCCGATCCGTACATTGGCAGCGACGCCGGTTACTTGCAGGTGACGCGCTTGAGCGGCCAAGGTCCGGCACTGCTGGTGCTGCCAGACGGACGCACGCCGTTCGAAGCGTACAGCCCGCTCCTGAATGCACCCAAAGCAAACTCGAAGGATCCGGTCGCGGTGTTTACGGATTCGACTCCGCGTGCCCAAACCTTCGAGGGCTTTCTCGAATGGATGGTGCATAGCCAGGCGTACGCGGGAAAGGAGTGGAGCAAAGCTTCACCCTGGAACCCAGCGACGGACTTGGTGCTCGCGCCGGGTGATAGCAAGACGTACGGCGTTCGCTTCGTGCTCGCCGATCAGATTCGCAACATCGAAAAGACTCTGATCACGAATCAGCGCCCAGTTGCTGCGGCCGTGCCGGGCTACATCTTGCCCACCGACGTCGAAGGCAAACTTTACCTGAACTACCCGCAAGCGGTGAGCAACGTCAAGGTCGAGCCAGCCGACGCACTCACGCTCACGCCCAGCGAGAACACGCGCAGCGGTTGGAAGAGCTACAAGGCCAGCGCCAAAGGCTGGGGCCGCGTGCGAGTCAGCGTGACGTACGCCGATAACGCGGTGCAGACGATTCAGTACTACCTGACCAAGCCCGCCGTCGACGCCGTGCGTGACATGGGTAAGTTTCTGACGACCAAAGCCTGGTTCGTCGATGATGCGGATCCGTTCGGGCGCAGCCCGTCGGTGATGACGTACGACCACGAGCTCGACAAGCACGTCACGCAATCGCGCCAAGCTTGGGTTTGTGGTCTCGGCGACGACGGAGGTGCAGCCTGGCTCGCAGAAGCGATGAAGCTCTTGGGGCAACCGGATCCCGCAGAGATCGGCAAGTATCAACAATTCATCGATAAGGTGATCTGGGGCGGCTTGCAGTACTCCAGCGGCTCGCTGCAATACGGCGTGAAACGCACGATGTTCTACTACGAGCCCAGCCAAATGCCGGCTGGCTATTACAGCAGCAGCGTGCAGTGGACGGATCCCAACACGGGGCAGACCTATTGGGGAGCGTGGAATAAGGCGCACACCTTACAAGTGCCGCGTTCGTACAACTACCCGCACGTGGCGGCGTTGTATTGGATCATGTATCGGCTGGCGCGTAATCAAACCGGCTTGGTCTCGAATCACACCTGGGATTGGTACTTGAGCCAGGCGTATCAAACCTCGGTTGCCATGACCGGCATCGGTAACGGCTACGCGCGTTATGGCTTGATGGACGGCAGCGTGTTCCTCGAGATCTTGAAGGACTTGAAGCGCGAAGGGCAGACCAGCAAAGCGACGGATCTCGAAGCCAAGATGAAGAGCCGCGCCAACGTGTGGAACACCGAAACGTATCCGTTCGGTAGCGAGATGCCGTGGGACTCGACTGGGCAAGAAGAGGTGTACGCCTGGACGCGCTACTTTGGCTTCACCTCCAAGGCAAAGGTCTGCATCGACGCGATCACCGGCTACATGCCGAACATTCCGCATTGGGGCTACGACGGCTGCGCGCGGCGCTATTGGGACTTCGTTTACGGTGGCTCCAAGACCGATCGACTCGAACGCATGATTCATCACTACGGTTCGAGCCTCAACGCCATCCCCATTCTCACCGAGTTCCGCGACCATCCTGACGACTTGCACCTGCTTCGCATCGGCTACGCAGGCATGCTGGGCTCGCTTTCAAATATCGATCGCGATGGCTTTCCATCGATGGCGTTCCACACGTTCCCGGACACGCTCTCGTGGGATCCGATCACCGGCGACTATGGTTTGAACTTCTTTGGGCACGCCTTGAACGCCGCCACTTACGTGGTGAATCACCCCGAATACGGCTGGCAAGCGTATGGCGGCAACCTGAGCGCCAACGGCAACACCATCAGCATCACTCCGCTCGACGCTTTCCGAAAGCGCGTCTACATCGCTCCCGTCGGGCTCTGGCTCACGCTCGACGCCGGCCAATTTCAGCGCGTAGAATTCGATTCACAGACCCGCGCAGTGAACGTGACGTTGGCTCCCAAAGACGACTACACGCCTGCCGCGCGCCTGCGCGTGGAGCAGCCGGCGCGCATCGCGTCGGTGAACACATACGTCGTTTCGGGGTCGTACACGAAGGAGCGCGAGGCCAGCGTGATTCCGCTGACTGCGAGCAGCATGCAGATTTCGCTGAGCGCACCGTAACGTTTTCTCGCGCGGAGCACTCTCGTGAGTGACCGTGGCGTTCACGCTGAACTCGTGTGTCACGGTAACGTTTCACTCATGCCCGGCTGCAGATCCGGAGCGCGCAAAGACGGGACAGCACACATAAACCCTTTTGGGTCGTACGCCGTTCTAGGCGTCCCATGAGGGCAGGTCAGAAGGCTCGCGCGGAGACCGAGACCGAACTGAGCTATCGCGAACGCTACACGACCCCCGGTTTTACTGGGGTTTCCGAGGCACTTTCGCGGCTCCTGGTCTCTGCACCCCCGGAGGTTCAATCACTCCCGAAGACGACCCACAGTCGCGTACGCATGGGCGTGTTGAGCGGTGTTGCTGGGTTCGTGGATGCGGCGGGTTTCGCCATGATCGCGGGTCTCTTTCCTGCGCACATAACGGGTGAGTTGGTGGGAGCGATGGCGGGCGTGTCGGCTGGCTCGTGGGAGCGCGAAGCAGCGCGCATCGCCGTACTGATCGTGTTCGTCGTGTCGGTCGTGTGCGGCGCGTTGGTGTCGCGCAGCTTGCGACGTCGTCATCAATCACCGTTGGCTGCGCTGTTCGGCATGATGGCGCTTGCGCTGTTGATCGCGAGCTTGAGTGATGTCGCGATTCCGTTGCTCACGGGTGACGGCAGCGCGTTGCCCGACGCTGCCAAGAAGTGCGGCTTGGTTGGCGCGATGGCGCTGCAGAACCTGGTGATGCGTCACGCGCTGAGCAGTTCATGTCCGACCACGGTCATGACCGGCAACCTCACGCAGTTCATCATCGAGCTCGTCGAGCTCATTGCTGGCCGCAATTCGCGCGAGCGCTCGGAGCGCTCCTTGATTCGATCCAAGTCTGAGATTCGCTTGCGGGTGCTGGGTACCGCGCTGGGCTCCTTCTTGTTATGCGCGGCGCTGAGCGTTGCGCTGACCACTACAATCGGGGCCATCAGCATCCTGTTGCCGACGGCCGCCATTGCCGTGCTCGCGCTGCGCGAAGTGCGTCACCCGACCGCCGTGAGCCGCACAGGAACGCTGTTCTGAGCCTCACGCTGTTCGCACGCACGCGCTCGCATGCAGGCGCGTTGCGCGTCGCCAGGAAGCTGGCCTAAGACTCTGGCATGCTGCCCATCGACGGCGCCCCTATCCCATGAAACCCGCGCCCGGCTCGCTGCACGACAACCTACCGTTGCTCGAGCGTTGGGGCCTCGCGGTGCTGCGTGGCGCGCCGCGTGAACCGCCCGTCGCGAGCGCCGACGATCCGATTCACGTTTTGAACCCCGACGAGCTGCGCGCGTTGAAGCGCATCGAGCGCGACGCAGTCGTACGCGCCGCGCTGGCGGGATCGCTTTCGGGGGCGGTGAGCGCTCTGGCAGCCGTGTGGGCGCATCAGTTCTTGGGGCCTGACGGCGCGCCCACCTCGGTCGGCAACGCGCTGCGCTTCTGGGGAACGGTTGGCGTCGCCACGCTGTTCGCCTCGATCTTCGAAATTGGCTTCTTGTACTGGGACGCACTGCGTTCCGTGCACCGCATGGCCGGAGCTGCTGGGCTCGCGCTGACCTCCGAAACCGTTTCACGGGAGCAGCGTGAAGTCGCGTTGGCGTTGGCGCGCGCAGCTCTGGAGTTGCCGAACCCGCCGCATCCGGATCTCGCGCTGGACCCTCGCCGCGAGAGCGTGCGCTGGTTGGCTGCGTTGGCTGCGCTGCTTTACAAGGCCAAAATCGCGCTCACCAACGTGGCCCTAAAGGCGCTGCTGCGCGCGTTCATCGGCCGCTCGATCACGCTGGTCGCTCTCGAGTTGGTGGTCGTGCCGGTCACGGCGATTTGGAACGCGGTGGTGTGCTGGTCGGTGGTGCGTGAAGCGCGGCTGCGTGCGATGGGGCCTTCGGCGGCGTTGGAGCTAGTTCGGCTGGCGCTCGCCGATCTGGCGCCGACCGAGGCCGGTCGCGAAGCAGCCCTGCGAGCTGTGGCCAGCGCGGTGGTGCGTACGCGCGATTTGCATCCCAATCATCTGGCGGTGATTCGCGCGCTCGGTGCGCACTTCGAGCCGCACACCATCGCGGAGCTCGACGACTCCAAGCGGTTTTTGCATCGGCTCGCGGAGCTCGATGCGAGCGACCAGCGACTCGCGCTGCGTTTACTCGTGATCGCTGCCATTTTGGATGGCCGGCTCACGCGCGCGGAAAAGTTGCTGTTGCGCCAGGCGTTCAGTGCGTGTGGCCGTCGCGTCGACTTACGGCGTGTCGAACATTTGCGGCGCGCGCTGGCTGCGGGACAGGAGTTCGAATTTGCAGAGGTTCGCGCGCTGACCGACGCTTCCGAGCCAGCGTGAGAGGCTGCGGCCCGTGAGGCGCTGCTGCGTCTGGAGCATGCCGAGAGCTTTTCGCTAGCAAGAGCGACCCCGCCGTGTTATGCGCGCGCTCGACGGTTCTTAGAGCCGTCACTCGGATCAGAGCCAAGGGAAGCCGGTGTGAATCCGGCGTGGCCCCCGCCACTGTAACCGCTGACGAACGCAGTCGAATGCCACTGGGCGCAGAGCCTGGGAAGGGACTGCCGAGGATGACGCGGAAGCCAGGAGACCTTCTGAGCGAGTGAGAGCCCGGATTGGCTGGGCTCGCAGTTGCACCCGCGGGGCGCGGGGTAGCAGCAACAGCGTCGTCCTGCGCCGTAGCGCCGGACGGGCGGAGACCTTTCATACGGGTCTCTTTCGCGAATCGCGCCCCGTTCCACGACAGGACTTACGCATCAATGAAGACTTCGACATTTGGGCTTTGTTTCGCGCTGGCGCTCGGGTTTGCGCTCGGTTGCGGCGATGATGATTCCGACGACGCGGGGACGGGTGGCAAGGCTGCCGGGGGAGCCTCGCAAGGCGGAAAAACGGGCGCGAACGGTGGGAAAGCCACGAGTGGTGGTACCACGGGCAGCGGAGGTGCTTCGAAAGGCGGGAGCACTTCGGCAGGTGGCAAGAGCTCTGGTGGTGCAACGCATGTGGCAGGAGCCGGCGGGGACGGCGGCGCTTCGGCAGCCGCGGGAGCAGGTGGGTTTGGCGGTGCACCTCCACCGATCACTTGTGAACCCCCTACGCCTCCCGTGATTGGGGGCGAAGGTGGCGCGGGCGGCGCAGGTGGCAGCGATGCTTCGAACGGCGGAGTTGGCGGAACTTCCGGCAGTGATGCAGGCGGTGCTCCCAGCGCGAGTGCCGGTGCAGGTGGTGCGCCCTCGACGTCGCGCGGCCTCGCGATCGTGGGCCAGTATTCGGACAACTGGGGCGGTCACCACGTCATCAGCAACTCTTCGTGGGTGAGTGGTTCGTCGACGTACCACATCTCTGCTTTCGATAACGCCGCGCGCTATGTGATCGCGCGTAACGATCAGGGCAACGAATGGAACCCCTGCGCGTGGAGCCGCTTCGATTGGACGCGCTCGGGCGGTAAGCTCTACTACTGCACCACGGCGTTCGCGGCGGAGAGCGAGTCCGCAGCGCGCAACACTGCGGCACCGGACGCTAGCAATCCGAGCGTGAACGGCTGCAGTGGCTTTGCTTGGAGCGAGCTCATCGCCGAATGAAGGCGCTGCGCTGCTTACTGGTCGCAACCGGCGCGCTGGTTGCCGGCGTTGGCGTCGCGTGCAGCGACGAGTCGGCGAGTGAGTCGCACGCTAGTGGTGGGCTCGCCGGCTCGGCCAACACAGGCGGTGCTCTGGGTGGCGCGCCGGCAAACGCGGGTCACGGTGGCAACCAAGCCAGAGGAGGTGGCGCCGGAAACCAGGCAGCAGGAAGCGGCGGGGACAACGAGCACGGCGGAACGAATGCCGGCGGAACGCTCGGGGATGCGGGCTCGCCCGGAGCAGCGGGTGAAGCTGCTGGAGGTGCAACGAGTGCGACGTTCGAGTGCACCACCAGCGGCGATCGCTTCGCGACCAATGTGGTCGCTCACGAGTTCGGTGCTGGCCAGAGCTTCGGCCAAGATAGATTTCCCGCCGCGGTGCTGGGCCCTCCTCGTGGCGGAGGTTGCTGTGCGGGTTCAACTGACGTTACTTCGCTGGGTGATGGTGGCTGGGTGGTACTCGAATTCGCGAACAACGTGATTGTCGATGCCGATGGGCCCGACTTCATCGTGTTCGAGAACGCGTTCGTTCCGTCTAACGCGCCGCCCGAAAGTGTGTTCGCCGAGCTCGGTAGCGTCAGCGTCAGCCAAGACGGTGTGCATTGGTTCGACTTCGCGTGCACCAGCACTACCTACCCATTCGCTGGCTGCGCTGGCTGGCGCGCCGTGCTCGCGAACGCTGACACGAACACAATCGACGCCACGGATCCGACGAGCGCCGGCGGTGACGCATTCGATTTGGCCGAGCTCGGAATCAACTGGGCTCGTTACGTTCGAATCATCGATCGGCCCGAAGCAGATGGCGGAGTTGGAACCTTCGATCTAGATGCCGTGGCCATCGCCAACGGCGGTTGCCCCTAGAATTTTGAAGGCTCATAAGACGAACGTTTTTGACTTTTTCGCGACAAGAGCGAGGCGGTTCGGGCCACTAGCCAGAAAGCATGAACTCCCGCTTTGCACTCGCTCCGGCTGTGTCGCTCGTCGCTTTGGTTTTTGCCGCTTGTTCTAGCGGGAATTCCGAACCTTCTACTGGTCAAGGCGGCCAACAAGGATCGGGCGGCGTGACGGGAATGGGCGGCCAAGCGAATGCCAACGGCGGAGCAACCGGCTCCGGTGGAAGCAATGGCGCGGGTGGCAACCAAGGCTCGGGCGGAACCACCAGTGGCTCAGGCGGTTCGAATACGAGTTCGGGCGGAACGACAGCTTCTGGCGGAAGCAGCTCGGGGGGAAGCAGCTCGGGGGGTGCGAGCTCTGGCGGCAAGTCGAACTCCGGTGGCAGCAGCTCGGGTGGTACCAACTCGGGAGGCGCCAAAGCGAGTGGTGGCTCTTCGAGCGGCGGCGCGTCGAACACCGGCGGCGGCAGCAGCACCGGTAAGTTTAGCTTCTTCGTGACCAGCATCGGCGCGATGCGCGAGCTGTCCAACAATCAGAACGGCTTCGGCGGTGACTTGCGCTTCGGTGAAGCGGACGGCTTGGCCGGCGCCGACAAGATTTGTCGCACTATCGCGGAGAAGGCGATGCCAGGGGCAGGCTCGAAAACATGGCGCGCCTTCCTCAGCACGGTGGCTGGCCCCATTCACGCCATCGATCGCGTCGGCACCGGGCCTTGGTACGACCGCCTCGGCCGCTTGGTTGCGATGACGCGCGCGGATCTGTTGCACGATCGACCGATGGGCGCAGATCCCGCCATCATCAACGATCTGCCGAACGAGAACGGCATCCCCAACCATATGGACGGTGCACCGGGCTGCTCCGGCAACAATTGCCCAGACAATCACGACGTGCTCACCGGTACCGGACCCGACGGCAAGTTGTACCGCACGACCATGTCGAGCACCTGCAACGACTGGACGAGCTCGTCCGGAATGGCTCCTACGGGTGCGGGCGGTGGCAGCGGCACTGGCAGCGGTGGTCGCGGCGGCTTCCAAATGGCGAACGGCCCTTGGTGTGGTCACTCGTGGCCGCGACAAGGCAGCGGTGTCAACTGGATGTCTGCTTTGGCCGAGGGTGGCTGTGCGCCCGGCGTGAACTTGGCAGAAACCGGCGGTCCTCAACCCGGTGTCTACACCGTGGGTACGGGCGGCGGTTACGGCGCGATTTACTGCTTCGCGCTCACGCCCTGAGGTGTTGCGTTTGCGTTTGGTAGCCAGCGCTGCAGCATGGACTTCAAGGCTTCCATGCTGAGCGGCTTCGTCAGGTAGTCGTTCATGCCAGCGGCGAGGCAGCGATCGCGATCGCCTTCCATGGCATTGGCGGTGAGCGCGACGATTGGAACTTCAGCGCCGAGTTCCGAGCGGATCGCGGCCGTCGCTTGCAAGCCATCCATCTCAGGCATCTGCCAATCCATCAAGATCAGGTCGAAGTGCGTCGCGCGCGCCGCCGCAAGCGCTGCCGCTCCATCGCTCGCCACATCCACGTCGTGGCCTAGGTGCTCGAGCAAGCGGACCGCGATTTTCCGATTCACGGCGTTGTCCTCCGCCACCAAAATGCGCGTGCGACGCGAAACCGGCGACGCGTTGGCGGGTGCCGCCTTCGGCAGCAAACGTGAGCTCGGCATGGCAGGGCCGGCCAGCGCAGCCTTGACGGTGAAAGAGAAGATCGTGCCTTTTTGAGGCTCGCTTTCGCAGCTCAGCTCTCCACCCATCAGCTGCACCAAACTGCGTGAAATGTAGAGGCCCAGGCCGGTGCCTCCGAAGCGGCGGGTCGTCGAAGCGTCTGCTTGGGAAAATGGAGCGAACAAGCGCTTCAACGTGGCCGAGTCGATGCCGCGTCCGGTGTCGCTGACCTCGTAGCGCATCGTGGCGCCCTCCGAGCCGTTCAATGTCGCGCTGGCCCGTACGCGGATGCGACCGCGGTCAGTGAACTTCACGGCGTTCGACAGGAGGTTCAATAGAATTTGCCCGAGTCGCAGCGGATCGCCCGAAAGCCAGTCCGGCACCGAATCGTCGACTTCGAGATCGAGCGTGAGGCCCTTCTCGGTAGCGCTGCGCGCCACCAGTTTGACCAGCTTCTCCAAGTGTGCGCGCGGCGCGAACGAGGTTTGCTCGAGCGTAACCTTACCGGCATCGAGCTTTGACAAATCGAGGATGTCGTCGATTAGTTGACGCAGGAGATTGGAGGAGAGAGCCAGATCGTCGACGTACTCGCGTTGTTCGTCGTCGAGCTGAGTTCCGCCCAAGAGCGCGCTGAGGCCAACCACCGCGCTCATCGGCGTGCGGAGCTCGTGGCTCATGTTGGCGAGGAATTCGGATTTCGCTTTCGCGGCAGCCTCGGCGCGCTTGCGCTCTTCGGCCAACGCTTCGTTCATGCGCAGAAGGCGCGCTCCGTCCATGCGCGCCTTGCGCTCGCGTCGAAGCACCTCTTGCGCGAGGAATAGCAGCGACGCCACCATCGCCGAGAGAATGCTGCCTCCCCCCAGGATCACTTCAGGTAGCGCGGAGCGCAAGCCGCGGGCTTTTTGCGGCGACGCGCGTACCTCGACTTGAATTGGTTCCAGGCGTCCAGGAACTTGTACGCGCTCGATGCGCGACTGCGCTGTGCCAACTAGCTCGGTGCTGCCTAACACCAGGCCCTCGCTGACACTCAGCCGAACCTCGAAATCTGGGGCAACGCGTCGGATGGCGTCGTCGAACAAATTGTTCAGGCGCACCGCGCCGAGCATGAACCCATCCGGTGCGCGCTTCGAGCCGAGTGGCACCGCGAACACGAGCAGCGGGCCACGCTCGTGTGAGACCGCTCGCGTCGGGGTGCCGTTGAGTTCGGCGGGGCGGCGCGCTCGCAAACGTTCAAGCTCCGCTGGCGTCAGGCGTTCGACGTCGCTGGCGGCGCCGGTGATTGCCTCACGGAAGCGCAAGGCGCCGTTTTCGTCGACCCACGCGAGTGCTTCGAATCCGCCGAAGTCGAGGATGAGCGCGCGAGCGCTCTCGCGCCATTCCTCCGCCGGCACGCCACCCGTGCGATTCCAACGCGCCGCCAAGCGCTCAGTCGCGCGCGAGTGAGCGCGCAGCGACGCTTCCAGACTGTCGACCACGTTATTGGTGGCGGCTTTGGTGGCCGCGGCGAGCCCGTGCTCTTGGTCCTGGAGCACCGAGCGCCACAGCGCGAGCGAAATGGCGAGTACGCCGAGCCCTGCGATGGTTGGTCCGATGCGCGCGCGTGCATCCGGCTGTGTGCGGGGCTCGGGAGCCAGCCTTCGCTCCGAGACTTCCGAGTGCGTGCCGCGCACTGCTCCCAGAACCAAGCCGAGTACGCAGGCAGCTCCCACGCCGGCTTGCAAGCGAAGCAATGAGCGATTGAGCTGTTCACTGCCGGCCGGCGCAGACTCGCGTGCTACCAGCCAAATCGCAAGCGCGGCAACACACACGACAACCGTAGGCAAGATGCGACCGACGCGTAGCTGCGTCGCTTCCGGCGGCAAGAAGCTCAGGATGAGTGGCGTGATCAGCAGGATTCCGACCCAGTCGCCGGTGCACCAAGTAACGAAGATCGAACGTAGCAGCGCGCCGGGAGCGAAGCCGCCGAACACGACCGTAGCCGCGCCGATGCTCGCTGCCACGGCGCTCGCAAGCCCGCTCGCCAGCACGAACACCAGTGCGTTGCGCAGCGGAGGCGCGCCCGGACGAGACTGACGCAGAATCGCTGAACAAATCAACGCCTCGCTGGCGTTACCGAGCGCGATGATGAGCGAAGCCAGCAGTACACGTGCGTCGAGCGCCGCGCCGTTGGTGATGAAAGTAACCGCGTTCGCGATCAGTGCGCCGAGCGCGATGCCCGGCGCCGTGCTGCGGCCGAACAGCAACACCATGGTCAGAGCGAAACCTGAAGGTGGCCAAACCGGCGAAGCGTTAGTGCCGTGAAACGCGAGCAGCAGCGAAAGTCGAGCGAGGCCAAAGTAGACCACGGCCACCAGCACGACCATCACGCCGCGCGGTCCACTGGCTTGCGCGCTCTTTAGCAACGCTCGCATCCAACCATTTCGTATATCGGAGCGAGCAGAGCGCCGCTAGCGAAGGCGCCGGGACTCCGCTGGCGATTCTCGCCGTCAATTGGCTACGGCGGGGTACGCTGCCGCGTACTGCCGTGAGAAGCCGCTTACGGCGATAGCGTGAGTGAGCCGGCGTCGAGCGAGATCTCGTAATAGCCGTGCTCGTCCCACGCCAGCGGGGCTCCATTTTGCGTGAGCGTGCCGCCATCGACAGTGACGCGCAGTGATCTGCCTGGCGGGAAGTGCGCCGGCAACGTCCATGTCCACGTCGTCGCGCCCCCGCTGGTGGTCGGCTGCGTTTGCGAAAGCAGCTTCTGTCCACGCCAGTACGCGCCGATGTTGACCATCGTGTCGATCCACATGTCGCCGAGCGACTTGGCATAGGTGACGCTCGCCGCGAACTCATCGAAAGCAACCGGCAGGTATGCTCCGTCTGTGCCGCCCGTGAAGCCGTGCAAGAGCACGATGCGCCACTTCTTCGCCGTGCGCGCGCCGTCGATCTGCGTGTTGAAGGCGCTCGCCGGCGCATCCATCGGCGGGACGTAGCAATACGTGTTGAACGGATCGCTGTTGTCGTTCGGACCGATCAAGCCGTTCGACACGCCGCGGTTCAAGAGGAAGCGCTCTTTGGCAAAGGGGACGTAGCTCGCATCGCCATATGGAGCCGCCATGGTCCAAGCGATGGCGCTGAACTTCTGCGCGATGAGATCACTGGCGTTATCGATGTCGTTCCCGCTCGCCACCATGCGATGGTTCTGCGTGTGGTTGCCGAGCTCGTGACCGTCGGCGAGCGCTTGCACCCAAACCGGGTCGTTGATCTCGGGCTTACCGGTGACGACATAGAAGGTGTAGTGCACTCCCAACGCCTGCAGCTCGGCGTAGTGAGCCATCTGCGAGGAGTTGGTATCGTCGAACGTGTATGAAACGGCTCCGGTGAAGCCTGCCCAATCGAGCACTTTGAGGTTCTCGGCAGCGCCGCTCGGTTGAGTGATGCCTCCCTCGCCGGGCGGCGTTGGAAGCGGGCCGGTGCCGTTGCTCTTTGCTTCACCTGTCGTCACGGACCCTCCTCTTCCTTGGTTCATGCCGCCCGTGGCCCCACCGCTGGAGCTACCGCCGCTCGCGGTAGCGCCGCCGCTTGAGCTGCCACCGGTGTTGTTCGTCTTGGATTTCTCTTTGTCGCCACCGCAGTTCAGCAGACCGAGCATCAACGGTAAGACAAATAGACCAGTCAGCGCGCTCTTCAAGATTTCACCACGTGCAAAGGCGGACGGACACGCCGCCGAAAGTTCAGTCGCCGCCTAGTGCCCATCACCAGGCGAAAGCGGCTCAGCGTATCCCGCAGTCTTCCAGTGGAGAAGGAATTTGTTGACTCTGCACGCCCAATTCGTGTGCGCAGCGAGGGAGCCAGCGTCAATCCGCGTCGGTCGAGGAGAAGGTGATGGTGATGCCGAGCGCGCTCGGCAGATGCACCTTCATGCCCGCTTCCAGGCTTTTCACCTTGAGGTAGGCATCGTGAAGGCGCGAGCGCTCGCGTTGCGCGAGCTCTTCCAGCGGCGCGTTCAGCGACTGCATCGCGCGCAATGCTTTGTCGAAGCGCTCTTGCACCGAAGCGTCGGCGTTGGGCGAGACGTTGCGGACCAAGCTCGAGATGTCGTGCTCTTCACCTCGATACAAGCGTTCGGCGCCTTCGAAGCGCGCGAGCGCGAGCCGGTGAGAAAGCTTCGACGCGTAGCCTTCAACGTCGATGGGATCGAGCCGGTTCACTTCACTTAGGCGGAAAACCAAACCGAGCTGACCTTCGGCCATCAGCTCGAGGCCTTCGATCAGCGTGTTCACGAGCCGACTCAGGCTGCTCTGCGGGTTCGCGAGCAGTTCGTCCTCTAGGTGACTACCGCGCCTGCCAACGGCCGTTTTGATCTTTTCGGCCAAACCGACGAGCTCGCTGGCGAGCCCGTGGCAGAGTGCTGTGACACGCGCGCCGTTCGCCCCGGTGAAGCGAGAGAGTGCGGCTTGGTGGAAGAGCAAGTACTCGATCGCATAGAGACCCTTTTCACCGCTGCCGAGTTCGGCGATGCGCGTTGCATCGAGCGGCCGCGTTTCCGCCAGCACGGCTTCGATCACGCGCGGTCGAGCTGGGAACCGCGTGGCGCGTGCGAGCGCGTTGTTTTCTTGAAATGGGCCATCGCGAAAGGTGCCGACCCGCCTCCAACTGAGCGCGGCTTCCCGAAACGCGCTGCGCGCATTGTCCAGGCGCTTGCCGGTCAGCTCGCCTGCCTTTACGTCGAGCGCGCGTTCGAGCGTGCGGCTGCGATCGAGCACCTCGTCGACGCCGCTGGCCACGTGCTTTGCGACGCGAATCAAAGCGCGCTCTCGCGCGCCGGGTCGCTTGCATTGCGCAAGCTGCGTGAGGGTGAGCCCAAGCGCTCCTTCGAGCAGAGTTCGACGCTGCATCTCGCGGCTTGGGCTTGATGTACCTGCTCTCCCGCGCGGATTCACCTGGCTGCTGGACCGAGGTGCAGTTCTTTGCTAGCGAGAGTGAAGTTTGGTGAGATGGCGCGTATCGAGGCACTGATAACCGTCCTGGATCGCAGCAAGGGACGGTTGGCACTCGCCTTCGGTCTTGCGCTGGTGCTCCATTTTCCGCTCACGCCAGCCATGCCGATGTTGCGGCTCGCCTCACGGCTTACGAGCAAGGCCAAGGTCGAGCCCGCTCCACCGCCGCAGCTGATCGACGTGGAGCTGCGCGAAGCGTTGCGCAGCGAAGAACAGCGCCAGAAGCCCAAGGTGGAGCCGCCCAGCAAGGCTGCCGGCGTGCAGATGGAGCCACCTTCGAACTTGAAGTTCGCGGCGGGCGCGCCGGAGCCGAAGCCCGAAGAGAACAGCGAAGAGAAGGCGAAAGAAGCCAAGAAAGAAAAAGTGAAGGCGATTGGGCTGGAGGGCGATCTGTCGAAGAAGCTGCTCGGCAAGCCACCCGTCACTCTCGGTCTCTGGTTCGGCAGCTTGCGTGAGAATCCGCTCGGTCAGCGCTTGGGTGAAATTCTGGCGTGTGATCGCGAATGGAAGCGCTTTTTGGACCAAGGCGTCGACGTCATGCGCGACTTCGACGGCATGTTGGTGGTCGGGCCAGGATTGTTCGACTCTGGGCAGCTCACCGCTGCCGTGCACCACAGCTTGCCGCCCGAGCGCGTGCGCGAAATCATGGAGAGCCTGGTGCAGTCGAGCGGCGAACGCGGCAGCTGGCTCGCTTCGGATGTGGCATCTGCGCGTCTCGGTCGCAGTCAGCGCGTGCTGCTGCCGCAGGCAAAGGACATCTTTTTCGTGACACCCAGCAAAGGTTGGGAAGCGCTGAAGAAGACCAAAGAGCCCTTGCGCGTGCCGAGCGCGGAAGGGCGCAGCGTGAGCCTCGTGCTGGTGAATCCGAATCGCACGCTCGGTCGCATCGGCCTGACATTGCCGAAGCGCATTCACGAGCTGCGTATGGAAGTCTTCGCCAATGCAGACGAGTCGGTCGATCTCAAGTTCGAGCTGGAAGCGACCACGGCGGACGCCGCGCGCGAAGAAGAGAAGCGTGTTGCCGCTCAAATGCGCGATTTCTTCAGCGACGCATGGACAGCGGCATCGGCCCTGCGCGCGCTATCGGGTGCGGCTTCCGAAGAGACACATCTGGAGCTGGCTCCCCGGCTCGAGCTCGAACGCGACGAGCAGGTGCTGAGCGGGATGGCACATCTGTCGCCCAACCAGGCGCGCGCGACGCTCAACTTGCTGGCTTCTTTCACCTGCCGCAAGAAGTCGAAGTCCGGCGCGAAGTAACGGCGCTCGCGTGAACGAGTAGCCACAGAATCGTTGCTCGCTCGCAGACGTCATGGTATTCGGGTTTTCGTGTTGACGTTCTCCCGTTCGCTCCGAGCTCGTGCCCGCCGCGCTGCTGCGCGTCGTGCTGCTGCCGCTCGTAGCGGGGGCGGGCTCGTCAGCTAGGTCATAAGACAGCAACGAGGCCGCCCGAAGAGGCGGCCGTGTCGTCTTTCGTGCCGCCGCTTCCACGGTCTCCCACGAGGAAAACCATGGAAATTACGACGGACAACTGGATGCGACTCAACTTTCGCCCGTTACCTGTGATGGTGCGGGGTGAAGGCAGCTATCTCTGGGATCGCGAGGGGAAGCGTTACCTCGATTTCATTCAGGGCTGGGCGGTCAATGCCTTGGGCCACAGCCCGAAGGAGCTGCGCGCCGCCATCAACGAGCAGCTAGACCGCGTGCTCAACGTCGGCCCCGCACATTTCAACGAGCCAGCGCTCGCTCTCACGATGCGACTCGCCGAGCTGAGCGGGCTCGAAAAAGTATTTTTGGCGAACTCGGGCGCGGAGGCCAATGAAGGTGCCGTTAAGCTATGCCGCAAGTGGGGGCAGCTGCACAAACGCGGTGCGTTCGAAGTGATCACCACCGTCGACTCATTCCATGGCCGCACCTTGGCGATGACGTGCGCGACCGGCAAAGCAGGTTGGGACGCAGCCTTTCCTCCACGTGTCGAGGGCTTCAAGAAAGTGCCGTACGGCAACGTGGAAGCGGTGGCGGCTGCCGTGAACGAAAACACTGTGGCCGTGATGGTCGAGCCGATTCAAGGCGAAGCTGGCGCTGTCGTTCCGCCCGACGGCTACTTGCGCGAGCTCCGAGCGTTGTGCGATCAGAAAGAGCTTCTACTGGTGTGCGACGAAGTGCAGACCGGCCTCTGTCGTACCGGGCCCTTGTTCGCGTTTCAGCGCGAAGAGATCCGTCCCGACATCGTCACCTTGGGTAAGGGCTTGGGCGGCGGTCTGCCCATCGCGGCGTTCCTCGCCAGGCGTGAGGTGGCTTGTTTTCAGGAGGGTGACCACGGCAGCACCTTTGGCGGGAACGCGCTGTGCAGCGCTGCGGCGTTGGCCGTCATCGCTGCGTTGACGTCCGCGGAGGCTCGCACGGAACGCGAAGCGTCGTCTCGCTGCCTGGTAGAAACGTTGCAACGCATCGCATCTAGGCTCGGCGCAGAGCTGCGTGGACGTGGTCATTTGTTCGGCTTGGTTTTGCCTGCTGAGCGAGCCGTCAGCTTGAGAGATCGCGCATTCGACCGCGGCTTGTTAGTGAATGCAGCTCGCCCGAACGTGTTGCGCTTCATGCCCGAGCTGCGTGTCAGGCGCGCTGAAATCGCTGAAATGAGCGATATTTTGCTGAGTGTATGCTGATCTCAGCGTGACGCACGAAGCACGGTGAAAGCTGCCGAGGCGGTGCCGCGCGAGCGCGGCACCCTTCGGGACCCCAGCGCGAGCGCGGCACCCACTCACAGAACTATCGGCCAGCTCGCTAATTTGCACATGAGAATTCTGCGCGAACGTGGGAGAGTGAATGGCTCGAGGGATCTCTGATGAGACGCGCTCATTCCAGGTTCGACTGCCCGCGCCAGCATGCCGTGCTAGCGATGGCAACGTCGTTGCTATTGTGTGCTTGTCCTCCCAACGAACGCATCGCGCGCGTGAGCGACGCACACGTAGTAGCGGCGGGGAAGTCTGGTGGTGGCATTGCGTTCCGGCCCCAGCCGCTCGAAGGCAAGCCACTGGTCGAAGGTTTTGCCGCGAGCGCGCGCTGCACGCCCGCCGAGGAGCTGTTGAAGTTGCTCGGCCCGGCCTGCAGTCACGAAACCGAGAACCCAGCACCAATGCCAGCTAGCGCGGCCGTCGATGATCTCGAGCCCGGCAAGCCGGCGCGCTCACGCGAGGTGCGCTGGTACTGCGGTGGTCAGCTCGACGTGCGCGTCGTGTTCGAAGCTTGCGACACCAACGCCGACGGCAAGACAGACGGCATCGTACCAGTCGAAGTCGCGGTCGCCATTCATCCGACGAAGTGAGGGCAAAATGGGATTTTACGAGGACCAGCTGCTCCAGTTTCGAAACCTCCTGAAAGCGCGCGGTTACGCCGTACGCGTCGCTGATGCGACCGTGCCGGACAATGCGGCTTGCCCAGTGTCCGTAGGGCTCCCCCCGGACCTGCTCGGCGAGAACGTGCTCATCGCCATCCCGGACGTACACCTCAGCGACGGTAGCGATGGCGATATCTTTTTCGCCGGTGACGCCGGTAATTCGGCGCGCTTCGTTGCAACTCTGGAAGCCATCAATGACTACATCGACGGGCGGCAAGACATTTATCTGCTGCAGCTCGGTGATTGGTACGACGTGTGGCGCGCCATCGGTCACGATGCAACACAAGCACAATACGCCGCCATCGAAAACACGGCGGCTTATCAGCGTTTGCTCGAGCTCGACAAGGAGCTCGGGCTCGCACACCTAATCGGTAATCACGACGCCTCGTTCACTCACGCCTTGCCCGATCGGCGCGTCGCTGACGGCAAAGTGTTTCGCTTCGGCATGGGCCTGCTCAAGAGCAATGGCCGCATCTTTGCGATTCACGGCCATCAAACCGACGACATTCAGGGTGTTCCGAGCCCAGACAGCGAGCAGCGCGTGGTGTGGCTCGGTACTTTCGCGGCTAAGTATCTGACCAGCGAAGCGCGCCACCTGCAAAACTTCCTCGATCAGCAGGGCCCCAATGCCGCGGCGGTGTTCGACTGGCTCAAAGCTCTGATCGGCGTGAACCGACCCGACCCAACACCCAAGCCGCGCAATCGAAAGAACGCACCCGACGGCTACACCGGCAGCTTCGTCGAACGCGAAGACTCGAGTGCCCTGGTGCGTATTTGCGTCGACGCTTGCAAGAAACGCTACGGTGCTCCCACACCGCTCGAACTACTCGTGGTGGGTCACAGTCACAAGGCGTGTGCAGCGTGGACTCCACATCCCGATTCGAACAAGCCCGTCATCATTATCGACGGTGGATCCTGGGTGCATGGCGCTGCGCAAATCGTGTTCGGCGCCGGCAATCGCATTTCTGTCTTCGACGTCGTGCCGTGTGATTAGACCCTACCGACGCGCGCTCAAGTGCGCCCGTAGAATGGCCGCGCTCTCGTGCGAACCGGCGTGCTCGGCCCAACCGAGTGGTGTTGCGTCGTAGGCTAGGTCCCGAATGCTCGGATCGGCGCCGCGATCGAGCAGCAGTTGTAAACACTCGAGGCAGTTGAACTGTGCCGCCAGGTGCAAGGCGACGGCCGACTTGCCATGCTCGCTGCCGCCGAAGTCGTGCCGCAGGTTCACGTCCGCGCCGTGATCGAGCAACCATGCCGCTGCAGCCACACGATCGGCGTACACCGCCCACAGCAGCGGAGTGCCGCGATAAGCATTCGAGTTCACGTCGGCGCCCAGCGCCACGAGCTCGGCCATTGCTTCGCAGCGATCGTTGCGTGCAGCCCAGCTCAATGCTTCATCGAGCAGCTCTTGCCGATCGTTCGTGCGCTTCCAAGTGGGAAACGCCAGCAGTGGGCGATAGAAGTCTGACCCCTCCGCTGCCTCCGGCTTCAGGCGTTCGCCCGCGACGAAACGCCGCAAGGGGCGCCCTAGTGCGGCCGCCGTGCGCAAGCTGTCCGGCACAGGCGGATCGGCGAGCAGCTCCGCGACACCCACTTTCGCGTAGAACAGCGCGAGTGAGAGCGGAGAGCCACCACGTGCACCCATTAGGTTGCCTTCGCGTCGCGCGCCAGCGGCGAGCAGTCGGCGCGCCAAGCCGATATGCCCGCTCATGGCCGCGACGTGCAGCGGTGCCCAGCCGTTGTGCGCTGCTGCGGATACGTCTGCTCCCCTATCAATCAGCAGATCCACCGCTGCATGTTGTTGGGCGGTTCCGTTCACCGGAGGAATTGCGACGTTCCCCGTTGCGATTTCGCAGGCCACGATGAGGAGAGTTCGTCCCACTTCATCACACGCGGTGAGTAGGCTCGGTTGTGCATCCAATCGAGCTGTGAGCGCTGCCAAGTCGGAGCGCCGTAGTGCTTCAATCGCCTGCTCGAAGACCGAATCGGCCATGCGCGATGCTAGCGTCCGCGAGGGGCATAACGCACTAAGACGCCACGTCACGGCTGCCGCACTCGTTTGGCACACGCTGGCACAACTCCGCGTTTCACAGGGATTTCTCGGCTCGCGCCTTGGGTACGGAAGTTGCTGAAAAGAAGGGCATGCGAGCGGTAACTCAGCTGGTTTTCGTTGGTCTCGTGTTTGGGATGGCGCTTCCGGGTTGTGGAGGCAATGCCGACGGAAACGGCTCCGGCTCCGGCGGCTCGGGCCATGGCGGCGCTTCGGGAGGCAGCTCCAACGGCTCAGGCGGGGCCAACATGTCATCGGGAGGTGCAGGCAACTCGGGCAAAGGTGGATCCATGAACGTGGGTGCCGGCGGCTTCACGGGCAGCGGTGGGGTGAACTCGTGTTGTCTTGCTGAGGCGGTGTGCGATGACGGCGACGAGCGGCTCGGTCCCGGCCAGAGCTGCCCGCCGAATGCGGAGTGCTACAAGCGGAGCGTTTGCTGCTCGACGGTTTACTGCGCGCGCCACCAAGCTCAGTGCGATGGCATTCCGTCGTGTGACGAAGGAGACACTCAGCTGGACGGTCCGTGTCCTCCCGACACGCGCTGTTACACACGTTCGCTCTGCGGCACGACCATCTATTGCCTCGACAGCTCTTGTGACGCTGAGAAGGACTACAACCGTCGTTACGTCGCCAAAGACCAGAAGAGCTGCGCGCTAGCGGACTTCATCTGTCAGCCCAACACCACGCCGTTCACGAACGCGTGCGGCTGCGGTTGTGAGCAAGACGCAAATTGCCCAGAATACGTCGATTGTGAGCCGGGCTCGGGTGATCAAAGCCTTTTGTGCTCCGATCTGTCAAAGTGCCCGTTTACGAGTCGCGCGCTGTAAATGAATCGGTTGCGGTCGCGAAGCTACCAACTGCAAATAGCAGTGGAGCTCGTGGTGCTCACTTTGCACGTGGGTTCCACATCGTTCACGATGCAGCCGATCACGCATAGCACTTCGTTACCGCACGAGCGCTTCCAACGGTTGTACGCCTCGACGGCCGGCGCATAGTGCGAGCTCATGCCATTGACGGGCACCGCGCAGCCGCAGGCATCGTAAAGGATCCATTCGGACGAGCATTGCTTGGTGGGCGCGTTGGGAGAGCAAATGCGCGCCTGCTCGAGCTCGTTCGAATACGTCTTCCACAGTGTGGAGCAGTCGGTTGCGGCGGCGCCGCCGCTGCCCACGGAACCTCCAAAGCCGACGAACCCTCCACTGCTGACTGTGCCGCCGCTACCAATTGCGCCGCCGGAAGCGGGCGCGCCGCCCGAAGCCTGTGTGCCTCCCGAGCTCAATGCGCCGCCCGCACCCGTCGTTCCGCCCTTAGCCGTCGCGCCGCCACTCGATGTTCCACCCTTGCCCAACACACCACCGCTACCTCCGGAGGTCGTGCCGCCGTTGCTCACGCCACCGCCTTTGCCTTGCGCGCTGCCTCCGCTGCCGAGAGCGCCTCCTGCGCTGCTGCCGCCGAGCGCCTCGACGCCTCCGCTGCCTTGCCCGGCGCTGTTGCTGCCGCCTTCGGAGGATCCATTGGTTCCACCGCTCAGCGCAGCGTTACCACCTTTGCCAGCTGCGCCTCCGCGCGTCGCGCTACTGCCGCCCGTGCTCGCGTTCGAGCTGCCACCATTTGGGCTGTTGGAGGTGCCGGCTTCGCCACCGTTGCCAGCCGTGAAGGGGCTTCCGCTACAAGCCAACGCCATGAGCGTCGATAGCAGCGAGCCAGACCACAATCGCAACCTGGTCATGAGGAGTCCTCTCGGAGCAAAGTGCCGACCCGGAGTGTGAGTCGATCGAGAACTCTAGCGCGCTCGTTCTAACCGAACAACCGGTCCTCGCGTGGTCGCTATGCGTTCGGGCAATCTTTTTCGCGAAAGGCGAGCCGCGCCTAGAATTTCGGAGTCAAGCTGTGGCCATGAGCAAGCTCGTGTGGGCCGCGCCAGAGCGCAACAAACAGGCGATATTGGAGGTCCTCCTGCGGGTGCTACCGCCCCGGGGCAAGCTGCTCGAGATAGCCAGCGGGACGGGTCAGCACGCTACTCACTTTGCGGCGAATCTTCCTAATTTCGAGTTCATACCGAGTGACGTGGAGCCAGCGAACCTCAGCAGTATCGCGGCCTTCGTGGAGGAGGCGAAACTCGACAACTTGCACGCTCCGCGCGCCATCGATGTGTGTGCCGATGATTGGGGCGTTGCTGAAGTCGATGCGATTTTCAATGCGAACCTCGTGCACATAACTCCTTGGAGTTGTACGGAGGGACTCTTGCGGGGGGCCTCACGTCACCTGGTGAGCCACGGCGTTTTGGTGATGTACGGACCCTATCGTCTCCAAGGAGCCCACACGGCGCCTAGCAACGCTGCGTTCGATGCCGAGTTGCGGTCGCGCGATCCGCGCTTCGGAGTGCGCGATGCGGAGGCCATCATCGAGCTTGCCGCCGGGCTTGGGCTTTCGTTCGTGGAGCGCGTGCCGATGCCGGCGAACAATCAATGCTTGGTTTTTCGCCGGGAGTGAGCGGCGGCACGCGCTCGTAAGCGGCGCCGGCAAGCATCACTTACGTGCGAAATTCGTGACAAATTCGCGGCGAAGCAGCACTCCCAGCCCGCGTGCGCGAAGATTTGGCTATACCGTGCCGCGTGAAGCTCCGGCAGGCATTTTCGGCGTCCCTCCTCGGCTTGGCGCTCCTCATTGGCTGTCGAGAACGCAGTAGCGAAAAGCTGGCGGCGGCGGCGCTCGATGACAAGCTCGCCCCCATTACGGCGCGTGCGCTCACCACGTATGCCGACATCGCGTACGCCAGCTATGGCGATTCGGTGACGTTAGCGAAGGCGCTCCTGGCTGCTGCCGACGCCTTCACCGAGGCCCCGAGTGAGGCGACCTTGCTCGCGGCGCGCAACGCTTGGATCGCTGCGCGAACGCCGTACCTGCAGACCGAGGTCTATCGTTTCTACGACGGCCCTATCGATCGCGTGGAGACGCGAATCAATACCTGGCCCATCGACGAAAACTACGTCGAGTCGGCGCCCGGAGCGACTTCGCTCGGGATCGTTCAAGACGCGCAAAAGTACCCGACCCTGACGCCGGAGCTGCTTGCATCTCTCAACGCAAAAGAGGGCGAAACGAGCATCAGCACTGGTTACCACGTAATCGAGTTTTTGTTGTGGGGTGCGGATTCGCGCGCGGATGGTCCCGGTGTTCGCTCAGCCCACGACTACGCCGTGAACGGCAGCGGCGCCGACTTGGCCAGGCGGCGTGCGCTGTACCTTCACTCAGCGTGTGAGCTCCTGTTACACGAGCTCGAAGAAGTGCGTGATGCCTGGGCCCCGAACAAACCTGGAAATTACCGAGAGAGCTTGCTGCGCAAGCCGGCGCGCGAAGCGTTGGCATTGGTGGTGAAGGGGATGGGTTCGCTGAGCGGACCCGAGCTCTCCGGTGAGCGCCTGACCGTGCCCTACGAAACCAAAGATCAGGAGAACGAGCACTCCTGTTTCAGCGACACCACTCACACCGATATCGCGCTCGATGCGCTCGGAATCGAAAACGTGTATCTGGGGCGCTACAGGCGCGTCGACGGGAGCAAGCTCGAGGGGACATCGCTGCTAGAGCTCGTAGCGGCTCACGACCGTACGCTAGCGGAACGCTTGAAGTCTCAGCTCGCAGCGAGCGTGGCTGCAGCGCGTGCGATTCCTGCTCCCTTCGATCAGGCGATCTTGGGCACTGACGCGGCTCCGGGCCGTCAGGCGATTTGGGCTACAATTCAGGCCTTGCAACGTCAAACCGAGACCTTGGCAGAGCTCGCGGCTGCCTTTGATCTGCGCGTATCTCTGGCCGCGCCCCGAGCGCGATGATTGCGGCGCGCCGTCGGTTCAGCAGCTGTGTGCCTGCGTTCGCAGCGTTGCTGCTCGCCTGTCAATCGCGTCCGCACACACGTATGCCGCACGTCGCCGAGAGTGGAGGTGACACGACGGTGTTCGATGCGACGCGCGACGCCTTCAGTTTACCCGCGCCGGTGCTCACGGCCGCACATCGCGCGGCATTTTTCGTCGGCAACTCGTTCTTCAACCAAAACTGGGTGGCTGCGCCGGCGTCCGTCGAGTCACGCGACGGCTTGGGTCCGCTCTTCAACGCGCGTTCGTGCTCTACCTGCCACTTCAAGGATGGTCGAGGCAGGCCGCCGGAAGCGGGTGCATCGCTGACCAGCCTCTTGATTCGCATCAGCCGCAGTGACGTGCGAGGCCCGGAGGGTGCGCCCGTCGCCGATCCGGTTTACGGCGATCAGCTGCAGGGCAATGGTCTTGCTGGTGTAGCCAAAGAAGCGGAAGTCAAAATCGACTACCAAGAGGTGCCCGGCACTTTTCCCGATGGAGAGCGCTATAGCTTGCAGAAGCCGCACTACCGGTGCGAAGAGCTCGGCTATGGTCCGCTGAACCCAAGCCTTGCGATGTCACCGCGCGTCGCTCCCGCGATGATTGGGCTGGGCTTACTCGAAGCAATCCCCGAAGCTACGCTGCTCGCGCTCGGCGACGCCGATGATCGCGATGGGGATGGGATTTCAGGGCGTCCCAACCGCGTCAGCGACGTAGTGCATGGCGGCACGGCCATCGGGCGCTTTGGCTGGAAAGCGAAGCAGCCGAGCGTTTTGCAGCAGATTGCGGCGGCATTTCAAGGCGATATGGGGCTCAGTACGCCCCTGTTTCCTGGCCAGAACGATACTGAAGCTCAGGCCACAGCGCGCGCTCAGCCACACGGCGGTCAACCCGAGGTCAGCGCCGAGATTCTGCGCGACATCGCGCTCTACGCGCGCGTATTGGCGGTGCCGGCACGACGCAACCACCGCGACGCGACGGTCGAACGCGGTGAAGAGCTATTCCGCAAAGTCGGTTGTGCCGGCTGTCATGTGCCTACTCTGCGCACGGGTAAGCTGCCCGACGTGGAGGAGCTCCGCGTGCAAGATGTCCACCCTTACACGGATCTCTTGCTTCACGACATGGGAGCCGGGCTTTCGGACGAACGCCCGAGTTTCAGCGCGGAAGGCAACGAATGGCGCACGCCACCCTTGTGGGGCATCGGCTTGGTGCAGAAGGTGAACGGCCACACCCGCTTGTTGCACGACGGCCGAGCTCGTGATTTCAAGGAAGCCATCTTGTGGCACGACGGTGAAGGGCGCGCGGCTCGCGAACGTTTCGTGCGGCTTCCACGCGCTGAGCGCGACGCTTTGATCTCGTTCTTGTGGAGTTTGTGAAAGTGCAGCGACGCGCATTGATCTCGGGTTCCGGCGCATGGGCAACCTTGTCGTTGATAGGGTTGACCCATTGCCAGCGGGCGCCGCGTCGTGAAGAAGTGCTCGTGCAGTTGGTTCGCGAAGTCATGGTGCCCGAAACGCGCGCGCTGGTTAAGACGAGCGAGCACCTGCGGCATGCGGTGAGCACACTTTCCGCCACCCCCACCTTGGCGTCGCTCGGCTTTGCGCGCACTGCTTTCGCGCAGGCGTTACTGGCCTGGAAAGCAGCTCAATGTTTCAAGAGTGGACCTCTCGTCGAGACCAACGCGCTCGTGCGTGCCAGCTTCTGGCCTGCGCGGCCCGCTGCCATCGAGTCACTCGTGAACGGTGCGGATGCGATCGATCCCGCGCGCGTCGAAGCGCTGGGCGTCGACGTCAAAGGCCTTTATGCGCTCGAGTATCTCTTGTACCCGGTTGCACTATCGGAGGAAGCGGCGTTGGCTCTGCTTTCATCCGAACCTGGTCGGCGCCGCTTGCGGTTGGCGGACGCGCTCGCGAGCGACATTTATGCCTGCAGTGCTCGCGCGAACACGGCGCTCGGCAACGGTAGCGATTGGGAGCGACGTTTTAGCCAGGCGTCGAAGCAAGGCATCGATAAAGTGGTCACGCAGATGATTGCCACTGCCGAGACATTGGCCGTCAACCACATCGGTTCGGTGCTCGGGCTCGCTGAGAGCAATTTGCTGAAGCCGAGCGACGTCGAAGGCGCACCGAGCCAACTATCGCAGCGGCTCGTACTGACGGAGCTGGAGGCGATCGAAAAGCTGTATCGCGCTGGCGACGGTGACAGCCTATCGGCTTTGGTACGTGGCATCGCCGCACGCATCGACGACCGCGTTCAGCGCGCGTTTGCTGAAGCCCGGCATGCGGTGAGCGCGCTGGGAGCGCCGCTGGAGGTCGTTGTCAAGCGCGACCGTACGTTGTTGTCGCGCGCGTTGGCTGCTACGAAGGCGCTGGAAATCGCGCTGAAGGTCGAGCTGGCGAGCGCGTTGGGCGTGACGCTCACTTTTCAAATGGGTGACGGCGATTGAACGCTCGCGGCGCGTCGCAACGGGCGTCACAATGCGCGCGTGGCTACGAACCCAGAGACTCCAATCGTCATAGTCGGCCGCTCGAGCTCGCACTTTACGCGCGTGGCGCGCATCTTCGCGGCAGAGCTCGACGTTGCCTATGCCCTTCGCGTCGTACCGGATCTCACGTCCTTGGACGCGTCCGTCTACGCTGGCAATCCGGCGCTGAAGATCCCGGTGCTGCAAGCTCCGAGCGGAACCTGGTACGGAGCCTTGAGTATTTGCCGCGAACTCGCGCGGCTCTCCGAGCGGTCCGTTTCAATCGTTTGGCCCGAAGCGCTGAGCTCGGCACTGCCCGCCAATGCGCAGGAGCTCGTGCTGCACGCGATGACGAGCGAGGTCGCGCTGATCATGTCGGGGCAGGCGCCCGCCGGCGCCGGAGCCGCAAAATTACGAGCGAGCCTCGGCAACTCATTGGCCTGGCTCGACGCAAACTGCGAAGCCGTGCTCGCTGCCCTCCCGCCGCGCGATCTCAGCTACCTTGAGGTCACGTTGTATTGCCTGGTGACTCATCTGCCGTTCCGACAGATTCACGACGTGGCGCAATACACCAACCTGGTCCGCTTCCGCGAACGCTTCGGCGTGCGTGAATCAGCGCAACAAACTAGCTTTCGCTTCGATGCGGCGTGAATGGCCCTTGGCCGAGCGGCGCACGGGAATTGCGTGTGGGTTCGCGTCGCATGGGAGGTAGCTTGGATGCGGTTGTTTCGCATGTAAGACTATTACGTTCACGCTCACGGTCGTAAGGGCGAATATGGGACTCGGCTCGAACTCATTCACAAATGCGCGCGGGTTGCTCGCGAGTGTGATTTGTCTTGCGGCAAGTACCATCTCGCTGCGAGCGTCCGCTCAGCAAACCGAGTCTGCGGCGCCCGCCACCCCCGAGAGCGCACCGACGCGCGAGCAGTGCGTTCAGGCGCACGTGGAGAGCCAACAGGCGCAGGCTGACGGTCGCTTGCTTTTGGCGCGGCAAGATGCGGCCATATGCACCAACCGGCTGTGCCCGGCGGCTCTGGTCGCAGACTGCGCAGCCTGGCTCGAGGAGCTCGAACAGCGAATCCCATCTATCGTCTTCGATGTTCGAGTTGATGGCGTTGTCGACAACTCCGCGACCATCGAGGTGGATGGGCAGCTCGTGAAGGAGTGGTCTCGCGGCCAGGCACTTCCGCTGAACCCGGGCGAACACGAGGTGAAGATTTCGCATGTCGCCCACCCATCCGTCGTACAAAAAGTCTTGCTGGCGGATGGCATGCGCTTCCGTCTCGTATCTGTAGACATTCGGAGCACTGACGGAGCGGCGGGTCGCCCCGAGGTCGAGCAGCCGAGCAGCCTTCCCAGTCAATCCGCCACGCCCCGACCCATACCGGTGCTCGTGTATCCGCTCGCGGGCCTGGGTGTGATTGCGCTGGGCGGCTTCGTTGGTTTTACTTTGTCTGGGAACGCCGAGTACGATCGGCTTCAGCGCAGCTGTGCTCCGTTCTGTTCGGACGATCAGGTGAGCGGCGTGCAACGGCGCTACCTGGTGGGCGATATTTCGCTCGGCGTTTCGGCGCTTTCGATCGCCGGCGCCGCGATCCTGTATCTAACTCGACCTACGCGGCCGTCGCCCCCCGTCGTTGGTGTTGCGCCAGTTCGCAACGGCGCGGTTGCCGTGTTCTCGTGCAGCGTGAACTGATGAGGATGCGTTCGCTGAAGCTGAACGGCTTGGAACGCACATGGGGTGCCCGTGTCGCACCCGCTTTTCAGATCTGAAATTGATCAATCCGGAACTAATCGGCGCCGCCATACTCGCCGTAGTTCGTCGTACGCCGCGGCCGACACTTGGCCAGATCGGCGTGGGGAAACGCAGTGGAAGCTGTCGATCGATATCTGCACTTGGTTCGCCACACGACGGCAGTCGCCTTTGGCAAGCAGGAGCCCGGGCCCTTCTTGCTCAAGCGGCCGTCGCTCAGTGGCGTGCGTGTCGCGGCACCGGAGCAAATTCAGTTCATGACGGTAGCCGGCACGACAGGAATTGATCCATACGCCGCGGAGTGGCGCATCCTGCGGGTCGAGAAGCGCGAGGGGAATCCCTACCAAGACCGTATTTCCATCGGCCGCGCGTCAAATTGCGATTTGGTTTTGCGTGTGCCGTTCATCTCGAAGGTTCAAGCCCACATCTTGTGTGAAAGCGACGGCAAGTACGCTCTTCGCGCTCTGGGTAAGTCCAACCCAACTGTCGTTAATGGTCGTCACCTGGAAGTGAACGCGACCTGTCCGCTGAAGTTTGGGGACCTGATTGGCTTCGGACCGATGCACCTCGAGTTCCTCGATTCCGCGCGGCTGTACTCGGTGTTGGCGAGTGATGCGCGCGCAACTGCGGCGCGTTGACACAGGTCTTCCAGCCGGTCGCAGACAGAATCCGACGCGTTAGCAGCAAGTTCTGAAAGCATGTGAGCCTGTTACTTACATGGCGCAAGGCTGCGTTTTCAGCACGAACGGCGTGTGGTGGACACGCGCGGTTCGGCAGATGCACGTCACCCGGCAGTAAGTGCACGCCGGCGTTCGCGGGACACGCGCGGTCGCGAGTGGTGTAACCTGAAAACGGAGCGTGCGTACTTGAACGACGACTTGGCTGAAACCGGGACTCAGCCGGAGCTTGGTTCCAGCGCAACCGGCCCTGGTCTTCGATATCGCCCCCTGTTCCCTCTCGGCGAAGGCGGCATGGCAAAGGTGCTCCTCGCCGTTGGGCGCGGGCCGGGCGGGTTCAACAAGCTCGTCGTGCTCAAAGCGATGCGCCGTGAGCTCGTGGGTGATGACGAGCTACGTCAAATGTTTCTGGCGGAGGCCCGTCTATCGGCGCGTCTAAACAACGCCAACGTGGTGCAGGTCTACCAGGTAGTGGATACCGCGGTGCCGTGCATCGTCATGGAGTACCTGGAGGGGCAGCCGCTGTCGGCGCTTTACGATAGGACGGGCGAGCGATTCACCCTGGTGATGCAGCTGAAGGTTCTGTCCGAGTCTCTCTCTGGGCTGCACTACTCGCACGAACTGCGCGATTACGATGGCACTCCGCTCAACATCGTTCATCGGGACATCAGCCCTCAAAACATTTTCGTAACCTACGACGGAGTAGTCAAAGTACTCGACTTTGGCATCGCCAAGGGCGCCGGTATCACTGGGCACACGCGCACTGGCGTGCTCAAGGGCAAGATTCGCTATATGCCGCGCGAGCAGCTCCTGAACGAAAGTATCGATCGACGCGCGGACATCTATGCGGCTGGCTGCATGTTGTGGCGAGCTGCGGCAGGCACATTGCTCTGGGCAGGAAAACCCGAGGGCGACGTGATGCGTGCCGTGATCGAAGGCAGGCTCCCCAAGCCCAGCGAGGTGCGCGAAGTCGATCCGCGGCTCGAGGCTATCGTAATGAAAGCGATGGCACCCGAGCCCGCCGATCGCTACTCCACAGCGCTCGAGCTGCAGTCCGCCATCGATGAATTCATGCACGCCGCGTATCCGCCCACGAGCATGCGCGCCGTGGGCGAACTCGTATCCAGCGCATTTTCTGAAGAGCGCCGGAAGCGTCAGGAGGAGATCAAGACGGCCCTGGAAGCGCCGCCCTCGGACGCGCCTCCGCCTAACGTGCCGGACGGGCTCCAGAACCTCATCCATTTTACGCCGACCGGCGTCACGACTGTCCTCAAGACCAATCAAGCGAACAATCGGCGCAAGATTTGGATGCCGATCGCAGCGGTTCTCGGCCTGACCTTGCTCGCCTTCGGTGGTTGGTTCGTCGGGATGAAGTCGCAGAGCGAGCAGGCGCAGCCAGCGCCTTCGGCGAAAGCGACAGCGCCACAAGTCGAAGTCAGAATTGCCGTCAAACCCGAGGGCGCGACGGCGACGGTGGATGGCCAGGTCCTAGCAGAGAATCCCTCCACACTGACGGTTTCGCCGGACTCACGCGATCACGAGATTCGCGTCTCGAAAGCAGGTTACGAGCCCTACCTGCGAACGGCGCGTTTCGATCGCAACCTCACCATTGAGATCACGCTCCAGCCGCTGCCCGCTCCAGCTGCGCCGACGAGCCCGCCCGACGCGAGTGCGGTCACTTCGAAAGCCCCTCAGAAGTGGCGTCCGACTACGGCTGCGCCGAAGCAACCGAAGAACGATTGTGATCCGCCGTTTTACTTCGACGGACGCATCAAGAAGTACAAGCCCGGCTGCCTGTAGTGGGTTCGGTGCGCCTACGGGCCTTGGCTGGACGCATCGTTCACGAGCCAGAGTCGATCGATCCAGACTGGGCTCGGCCCTGTGATGACTCCTAGGCTCATGGTGCGCGCCGGGTCGTGTGTTGGACTCGTTGGATCCGGCGTGTTCAGAGGAAACGAGAGCGTGGTCCACTCGGTTCCGAGGGTTGTGATTTCCCCGCTCGCGCGCGTGAAAGCCGTGTCGGTGGCGAACAGTTGCAGAGTGGTCATGTCGACGGCCGTACGCGCCACGATATTGAGGGTGTAGGTACTCATATCGACGGCACGTCCCGGCTCCGAAGCTGCGGGAGTCGGATCGAGCACGTGGATGATCTCGCGGTTTCTGGCGGTGCTGCCGTCCACCACCAGCGAGCCCAAGATAGGGGCCTCCCCCTCGGCAATCCAAGTGAGCGTCGTCCTGCCGGTGTATGCGACCCAGTCGCCACTCGAGACCTCCTGCTCCGAGTCGAACGTCCACGGGCCGAGATCAATTTCCGTTCGCATTCCGCCGGTCCCGCCGGGAGTGCCAGCCGTGCCTCCACCGCCACCGCTGCCACCGGTTCCGCCTGCACTCGCAGTAAAACCGGCTGTGCCGCCGCTCGAGCGGACTCCGTTGTGAAGAGGGCTCAGATCCCGCGCGGAGCAACCCAGCGCTCCGGCCACCAGGAGCGCAACGATTCGGACGGGGAATGCTGTGTGGTTCTCGCCTAGGTGTGCGGCTGATCGGAGATCGGCTGCCATGGTTCGGAGCTTGAAGCTACTCGATTGGCTCCACCCAAGCACGATCGATCCAAACCACGCAGGGCGCTTCTTGTGTCGACGCGCAGATCAGCCCAATCCCTACGTTGATGAGAGAAGTCGCGTCGTAGCCGGCGCCTTCGTAAGAGGGATTGTCCAAGTCGACGACTGCGTCCGACCACTCGGTACCAACCGTGAATTCACCGCCGTCGGACCACTTCCAGCCGGTGCTCATCACGAATGGCTTGACCTTGTGGGTGCCGCTCTCCGCCCGGGTCCGGAACACGATCCTATGGTGGGCCTGATTGGCGTTGGCTGGCAGCACCCCGATCTGAAAAAGCGCAGTGACCGACGTGGAGAGAACCATCGCGCCGAGTGGTTCTCGTTCGCCCTCCGCCTTCCACGACGCAACTGCGTCGGGCGGGATATCGACTCCCGACGGCGGCCATTGATGGGCTTCCGCCAGGCTGTTGAACTCCCAGGGACCCAGCGGTTCACCGGGCTGGGGCGTGCTTCCGCCGCTGCCGGTCGCACCCGACGTGCTGCCACCAGCGCCGCTCGACCCGCCAGAGGTTGCGCCGCCATTCGACGAGCCTCCGCGAGCTGCGCGTCCGCCGCTGCCGGTATGACTCCCGCCGGAAGCGTGGTCTTGTAGGTAGTCGTAATCTTGAATCGAGCAAGCGAACGTGGCTGCCGTCCAAGCTAGGCACATCGCGCTAACGCTCCGATTGAGCAATCGACCGCGGTGAAAAAGGGACGCTTCCAAGGCTCGACTCCTTAGAAAGAGTAGGTTGCGTAGCTCGCAGCACCACCCGGGAGTGGCGTCACAGCAACGCTGGTGGAAACGGGTTTCTCGGGGCGAGCGAGATAAACGACACCCGCTGCGACCAATCCAGCTACGCCGACGCCGAGCGAAACATCCGCTATCAAGTGCGCGGTCTTCATGGGCGCGAGATCGGTGTCGGTGCAATTCGGCTGACAGCGCGACTCCAGACCTTTCTGCTTGGAGTTGCCAATCAGGCCGAACACCGCAAAGCCACCGAGCCCGAGGCCAGCCACGCCGAGCAGCGGATAAACCAGCCGCGGCATGGGCCTTTCCATCACGGGCGGCGCGACAAGGCTTTGTTGGTTCGCGCGCGGCGTGGCGGTGGCAGCAGGAGCCGTGGGTGTTGCGGGCGCTGCGGTTCCGAACTCGGCCGTGACCACGCGATACCGCACGCCTTCACCGAGTAACACGTTACGCAAGATGGGTTCGAACGGAGGGTGCTCGAAGCGGAACTCGTGCTCACCCGGATCGAGGCGCAGCGACTCTCCCTTGGTCCAGTCCTGCACTCGAGTGCCGTCTGCGAAAACGAGCACTTCCGAGTTCACTTGCCCGTTGACTCGCACTTCGAACACGACTGACGGCATGCGCTGATCCAAGTCAGTGAGCCAGCGCGCGCAGTCCGAAACGATTAACCCGGGGCAGGCCAGACTTGCGCAGACGCGCGCATTCTCTCGAGCTCGCCCCAACTTGCCATCTTGCTGTGCAGCCTGAGTCTCGGCGTGAGCCTGCAGGCATTGATCCTTGGTTGGTGGCTGCTCGCTGCTCGCCGTTGCTTTCGCTTCAGTCGCGCCGGACGCGGTTTTCGGAGTTGCATCACTCGACTGTCCGCGCGCAATCCCAGGCGCCATCAGCAGAGCCAGGCAACCCACCCCGTGAGCGAGGCGAGCGAGTCGCCACTTGAGTGCACACGCGGTTCGTTTCGATGAATGCAGCATCTCGCTCCCTTGTACGACCCGTCCGAGCGGTCCAAAAGAGCCGGCGTGCCAAACTGAGTCGTATACGTTGGGCACGCGGCGGCACAGCGGTTCGAGTGTGTGTATGTGCCTGTCTGCGCAGGGCCCATATCGACGCGGGAGACATACAACGCGCGGCAAGACCAAATCGCCAGTTCAGGTTGTGTTGTACGGGCTATCCCGAGCGTCCGCTGACCGTATGCTCGTCGATAAGCGTTGGTCGCTTCGAGTGACCACGACGCCAAGGGACGCACATGACTCACACGCAAGGCCTTCTTGGGCGAATCGGCACACCTCTGCTACTCGCAGCTTGCTTCGGCCCGTCCATCGCAGGTTGCACCCTGACGGACTACGGCTATCTCCAGTCCGGACTGGAAGATGGTGCCGATCGCACTCGGGTGACGCTTCGTGCTTGCGCTGCGGGTCGCGCTGACGACACGTACGTGCCGACGAGCCCGTACCTCCTCGAGGCAGAGCCGAACGTCGATTACGTGGTGAGTTGCGCGCGCTTTTGGTTCAAGGCGCGTGCTGAATCCGGCGGCTACTATACGAAGGTCGCTCAAGACGGAACGCCGGATACCGCGGGCCCGCGCGAACCAATGAGCCAGTCGCGTGACGCCTACGGCTTCGTCCGTGCCTTCATGCTGTCGGGCGACGAAGAGTTTCTGGAGCACGCGGAGTATGCGCTCGACTATCTCTATTCGGTGTGGCGCGAGAGCGATGGCGGCTGGTACAGCGACCATTCGAGCTTCTTCGAACACTACGCGCTTCTCGGCCCCAGCGCCTTTTGCCAGGCGACCTTCGACCCGAAGCACTGCGGTTGGCGCGATACGGGCGAAGCGCTCTTGGATGAAAAGCTGTGGGACTCGAATCCGAAGCAGTTTGGCTACTACGATCTGGGCGGTCTCGGCTGGAAGTCGCCGAGCGGCAAGAGCTTCAACGCAACCGTCGACGCACTCGGCACGCACGATTATCCTCAGTGGCTCGCCGATCCCGCGTCTCGCGAACAACGGCTCTTCGACGTCGGCGAGAACATCCTCACTCGCTTCGTGCCGCTGCTGGGGACGAACACCAATGGCTTCGGCTTTCCCGATCGATTTGGCACGGACTGGGGTCCAGCGCCGAGCTACACCAATTTCTCGGGACACGTTCTCAAGGCGTCCTGGAACCTATCGCGCTTCTTCATGATCACAGGTGAGGAGCGCTGGCGTACCGGTGCCGAACAAACCATCGAGGAAGTTCTCAAGAAGGTGTGGAACGATTCGCTCGACCACCGAATGACGAGTCAAGGCGGTGGAACACCGGAATGGTGGGAGCTCGAGCAGGGATTCACTTCGGGGATTTTGGCGTACTACAATGCGGCCACGCCCGAGCTTCGCGCGCGTTATCTAGAACTTGCCGACGAGTCCGTCGCGGCATTCCACCGTGTCTACGACGACCCGGTCTACGGCGACGCGTTCAAGACGCCGAGCCGCGCAGGAGCCAAAGGTGACACGTACAAGGCGGGCTACCACACGACCGAGACCGGTTATTACTCCCTGCTCTACGGTCAGCTCTTGTATCGGCACCGCCCTGTGTCGCTCTACTATCGCATTCGCCCGGCCGCCGAGGCGCGTTCGATTCGATTGACCCCGATTTACTCGCCGCGTTTGCGCATCACCGACGTAACGCTCGATGGTGCGGCGTACACAGCCTTCGGCGCGACGAAACGGCAGTTGGATATTCCCGCTGGAACGGGTGGAATCTTCAAGGTCACCTTCTGGATCGATGACACGCCGGGCTCTGGAGCGACGCAGCCCTGCACGTTGGCTGATCCGTGACGCCGAGTGGCACGAGCCAATCGCTCGGCAGCGTTCGCGTCAAGTCCACGCTCGGATCGATGAGCGGCTGAGCCGGTCGCCCATTGAGCGAAGCGATGGCCTCGGCGTAGACAGCGACTTCGCGGCCCGCCTTGCGCTCGTTCGTCGCCAAAAACTGCGCCGCTTGCCGCACCAGCGCCGGATCTTGCGCCATGGCTAGCTCCTGAAATCGACTCAAGAAGCTGCGCGGATCAACGACGCTCTCTTCACCGCTGGCCCGGTCTTGCAGGTGAAAGGTCACGTGGCCACTCTTCTCTGCGACCATGACGTTCCAAGTGAAGTTGAAGCCGGCCAAGGTCCAGGCGCTCGGCCCGGGTCCGACGAATTGGCGCAGCGGTAGCAAGAGTTGAGTTGCAGAGTGAACGCCGAGAAGCAGCACGAGCCACGTGGGCGTTGCGTAGCTCGCCAGAGCGCCAGCACCCTCGACACGTTGCGCGTGCCCTCGAAACTTGGCCCAAACTGCGCGCGGCCAATCTGGCGCGAAAAACAGCGTCGCCGAGAGCGTCATCAACCAAGGAAAAATGCCAATCGGGAACAACGCAGCGGTCGCCGTGTGAAACACAACTACCAAGCAAAACGCGAAAACCCGGGTGGAGCGCAGGCACAGCAAGAACGGTATGCTCAAGTCGAACAGCGCACCGAACCAACTCGCCACGTAGGCTGTCGCAGGCTCCTCCAATAACCAGCCGACGAGCGGTAAATCAGCTCGCGCGGGCAGCCAAATTCGGAGTGGCTGAGCTTCGAACAGCCAGTCCGCGTTGAGCTTGGCGACGCCAGCGTAGAAGTAGACGACGCCGACCTGCAGGCGCAGGGCCCAAAGCATCCAGCGTGGTACGTGCGTGAGGCGGCGCTCCGGGCGGCGACGTGCGTCGAGCGAATGCACCCAGCCGAGCGGCAACACCAGCAGCAGCCCGGTAAGCAACGTCACCAGGTAGTAGTGGTTCAGGTACAGGGCCTGATCGATGAGCTCGATGTACGCGAAGCCGAGCAGGAACGCGGCGGTTGCGAGGCGATAGTAGAAACCCAACGCGATGGCCAGCGCGAGACCCGCGAGCGCTAAGTAGTGGAGGTGCATTCCCAGCGCCGGCCACGGCTTCACGAAGTCGAACGCGGGATATGTGAAGTGGAAGCTTGGCCGCAGAATGAGCTCACTGACCCAACCTTTGCCCACGAAACGCAGCGCTGCGACGCACATCAACACGCCGAAGGCCGCACGAAACAGCGCAAGCGAGCTAGCGTCGACGGGTTCGTTCGCGCTCTTTCGTACGCGAGCCCATGGGTCGCGAAGCATTCGCGGCATGTAGAAACGCTGCATTCCTAGCGCAGCTCGGCGCGTCGCTACAAGCGCCACCAGGTCATGCTCCGCTCGAATGCCATCTCGTTGTCACGTCCGTGTCATCGCTCCCCGAAGCGTCGGTCTTCGTCACCTGCGAAGCACACAACGTTTGACGACTCTTCACGCCCGTCTAGTCAGGCCCCGGCTAAGAAGGCGAGCGTCAGGAGGAAGCTATGCGAAAGATCAACTGGCTGTTCGTGGGTCTGATGGCGGGCGCGTTTGGCGCCTGCAGCTCGGAAGGCACCCGGGGTGACGCGGAGGAGGATAGCGGTCAGCTATCGCTCGCGATCACCAGCGTGCCTTCCGACGTTGCTTGCGTGACGGTCAGCGCCAAGGGCTCCCGCACGGTGACGCAATCGTTCGACGTGACGCCGGGGAGCCCTACGACTTACGCGCTCAACAAGCTGCCGCTCGGAATCATCAGCGTTTCGGCCGAGGCCTTTCCCCAAGCTTGCAAGAAGGTGCCCGTCGGAAGCACGCCCTCCTACGTGACGGACGTGCCAGTCACGGTGCGCGTCGACCCGCTCGTCGTGAACACCATCATCCTCAACCTGATCCGCAATGGCCGCATCGGCGTGGGCATTGATTTCGAGGCCAGCCCGCAAGCGTATCTCGTCCCGGTTGCAAGCGGCGTGACCACGACGGTGCTGTTGACCGTGGGTGAATCCGTCAACGCCGGTCCCAATGGCTCGCCGTATCGCTTGGCAGGCCTTCCCGACGGGCTTGGTGCTTACGACAACGGTGATGGCACCTTCACTTTGCTTCTCAACCACGAGCTTTCGAGTGGTGGAGCCGTGCACGCTCACGGCGCAAACGGCGCCTTCGTCTCCAAGTGGAAGATCCGCAAGAGCGATCTCACCACGTTGAACGGTGAGGACTTGATCCAAAACGTGGCCAAGTTCGACCCGGCTACGGCGACGTACTTGCCCCCCGCGCAGGGCAACGTCTTCTCGCGTTTCTGCTCGGCTGACTTGGCGGCGCCGAGCGCGTACTACGACGTCGCGACCAGCACTGGCTACGACGGTCGCTTGTTCACGAACGGTGAGGAAACTGGCGCGGAGGGCAAGGCCTGGGCTCACGACACCAGCGGCACCTCTTGGGAGCTGCCCCGTCTCGGCAAGGCTTCGTGGGAAAACATCGTGGCCAATCCCGGAACCGGCCTTCAAACGGTGGTCGTTGGGCTCGACGACACAACGCCAGGTCAGGTCTACGTCTATGTCGGCACCAAGACCAATACGGGCAGCCCCGTCGATCGCGCGGGCCTCACCAACGGCACGCTGTACGGCGTCGCGGTGACCGGTGTTCCCGCAGAGCCGGCCGCGACCGGCATTGCTTCGGGCACCGCCTTCACTTTGGCTTCGCTCGGCAACGTGGAAACGTCGACCGGCGCGGCGCTCGACACCGCCAGCACGGCCGCCGGAGTGACCCGCTTCAATCGCCCCGAGGACGGCGCCTGGGATCCTGCGCACCCGAACGACTTCTACTTCGTGACGACCGCGAGCTTCACCACGGCGAGCCGCTTGTGGCGCTTGCACTTCAACGATCTGAGCAACCTGGCGGCAGGCGGCACCATCGACATGCTGCTCGACGGCAGCGAAGGTCAGAAGATGTTCGACAACCTCACGCTCGACAAGAAGGGTCACGTTTACCTGCAGGAAGATCCTGGCAACAACGCGCACATCGCTAAGGTGTGGCGCTACACCATCGCGACGGACACGCTCACGCTCATCGCGCAGCACAACCCAACGCTCTTCACCTCGGGTTCACCGCAGTTCTTGACGCAAGACGAGGAATCGTCCGGCATCGTCGACGCTTCGGAAATCCTGGGTCCGGGCTGGTTCTTGCTCGACGTGCAGGGGCACTACGCAACGGACAGTGAACTCGTCGAAGGCGGCCAGCTGCTCGCCCTGTACGATCCCGCGGCGCTCTGAGTCGTGACCCGCGCCGAGCGGGGGGCGAACTCCGCTCGGCCGGCTTCATGCAGCTGCGGAAGGGTCGACCGAGCGTCGGATCGCGGCTACTAAGCCGGCGTGCGCTCCACGACCCCGAAGGACCTATCTGGGCACTGCCAGCGTTGCTTGTTGCGCCTCGAGATTTGCATTTGCGAGGTGGTGCCCAGAGTCTCGACGCGCCTTTCGGTGCTGATTGTGCAGCATGTGGCCGAGCTGCGCTTGACGAGCAATACGGGGCGGTTGGCAGCTCTGGCCTTGCCCAACGCGAAAATTCTCGAGTACGGCGGGGGCGAGCCTTTCGACGAGAGCGCGCTCTCACACGACGACTCGGTTCTGCTGTACAGCGCGAGCGTGGTGAGCCCAAGCTGTGCATCGCCGTTGCCAGAGCGCATTTCGAGGCTGGTCGTGCTCGACGGCAGCTTTCGACAAGCACGCCGTATGTACAAGCGCATTCGGGCGCTGCGCAGCTTGCCAGAGCTCGCGTTGCCTCCGCCGCCGACTCCACCTCTGCGTTTGCGTCAGCCTCCGCACGCTGCGGGCATGTCGACGCTCGAAGCCATCGCCCACGCGCTGGCCCTGATCGAAGGGGAAGAGCTTGCTCGGCCGCTGCACGCACTGCAAGCGGAGTTCGTTCAACGTGTGGACGCGCTGCGCGGTCGTCGTCGCGACGAGCAGGGCAGGGGTATTAGCTAGCTACTTTCTGTGCTCGAACGGATCACTTGGCTTGCTCGGTTCAACAGGCGGTTCCGGCGGCGGCGGTTCGGCAGGCGCAGCTGATGCCGTCGCAATGGGCGCGACGGCTTCGACGCTAGCAGTACCTCGAGCTGCGCGAACGCTCGCTCGCGCTGGCCGCGGCGTCGCGACGACCGGAGCTTCCTGCTTTTTCGCAGGCGCGGGAGCCTCGCGCACGACAGATGGAGCAACAGCCCGCTGCTCGGACGGCGCGGTGACGATAGCCTCTGGCGCTTCCGCTGCCACGTTGGTTGTGACCTCAGCGCGCTTTCGAAGCTTACTCACGATCAGCGCGCCGCTCACACCCAAGCTCACCAAAGCAGCGCTCGTGAGCACTGCCGTCATCCAGCGTCGCTTCCGCGAAACGCCTGGTTTCGTCCCCGACCGCGGCTGACTGGCGACGATTGGCTCCGCGCTGGGCGTCCGCAAGATCCGCTCGATGCGCTCGACCGAAACGCTCCCCGATGCCGGCGCAAAAGGCAGGAGCGCCCGCCCGAGCTCTGCCACCGATGGATAACGCAGGCTCGGATCCTTTTCCAGACAACGCTGAATGATGCCCTCGAGCGCCGGAGCGCTCGGTCCTGGCAACGCTGGAGGCGGCTCCGTCATGATCTTCGCAACCAAGTCAGGCAACGTCGCTGCAGTGAAGGGCGGCACGCCGCTCGTCAGCTCGAACAAGATGATTCCCAGCGACCACACATCGCTGCGCGCATCGACGCTGTCGGGATTAGCCAGCTGCTCCGGCGACATGTACAACGGCGAGCCGAGCACCTGCAGCGTCTGCGTCATCGACACATCGCTCTCCACGCGCGAGATCCCGAAATCCAATACCTTCAAGCACAACGTGGAGTCCACGCGCCGCGTGATGAACAAGTTCGCCGGTTTCAAATCGCGGTGCACGATTCCGCTCGCGTGCGCCACAGCCAACGCTTCACACGCTTGCAGCAAGAACTCACTCGTCTGTGACCAACTGAGCGGCCCGCGTTCTCGCAACCAGGCGGCCAAGTCTTGGCCTTCCAGGTACTCCATCACCATGTAAGGCGTGCCGTCTTCCAAGCTGCCCACGTCCGACACCCACGCAGCGTGCTCGCTCTTGATCTTTGCGGCCGCGCGCGCCTCTCGCGAAAACCGCGAAATCGCCTTGGGATGAGTCAGCACGTGTGGATGCAGCAGCTTGATCGCGACGCGCTCGTCCAACTGAAGGTGGTGCGCCGCCACCACGATGCCCATGCCGCCGACACCCAACACGCGCTCGACGCGATACTTGCGCGCCAGCACCTGACCTTCCCAAATCCCCCGGGCTTGCGCGGAGGCGGCTCGAAAGTCGGCTGGCCCGCTCACGCTCGTCACCTGCGAAGAGAGTTAGCACACTGCCCCGCGCGGACGCATTTCGGGCCAAATTGGCGGCTAGCGTGCCCCGCCTAGTTCATTTTTCACCAGGCGTTCGAGCTCCTCGGCACCGTACGGGACGCTCACGCGCTTGCCGTTGGCGAACAAAGTCGGGCGGTCCAGCGCCTGCAGACGGTGACCGAGCTCCACGTCGGCGCGCACGTCGTCCAAAAACGTGTGCTCGTCGAGTGCACGCCGAAAAGCCGGCATATCGAGCTGCACTTGCTCGGCATAACGCTCGAGCGCAGGGCGCCTGAGATCGTGTGGATTCGAGAACAACACGTCGTGGTATTCCCAAAACTTACCCTGCGCGTTGGCGGCCAGGCTTGCTTCTGCTGCCAACTCCGCGTGTGCGTGCTTGGGCGACGGATACTGTCGAAACACCAGGCGCGCGCGGCCTGGATACAAATTCTCCAGCATGTGCGTCACCGGTGAGAAACGTCCGCAATCCGGCGTTTGGAAATCGCAGAACTCGACCAGCGTCAGCGTGGCGTCGGCGGACCCCACGGCAGGCGCGAGCCCGTGAATCAAACTCTGCTCGCGCGCCACCAGCACCTTCATGCCTTGATCCAGGCCATGAAGCTCGCGCTTCACGTCGGCGAAGCGCGTGAGCATGCCAGCGCAATGAGCGTCCGAAAAGCGCGCCGTCTCGCGCCGCGCCAGCTCGCAAGCGCTGCTCGTAGCACCGAGCTCCTGGCATAACCGTTCGCGCAGGCGCGCGCAGGCGTCGGTCAATGTCGTCGTCGCCGTAGCCGCAGCCGGTTGCAGCGCCGATCGACGTGATCGCGCGCTAGCCAGCGCAAACGCTGCACCCAATACGACTAGCAGGGCGACCGCGATCAGGCGATCGCCCCAATTTCGCTCTGGCGAGCTAACAGGCAATGCCCGCGTTACCACGGCCTCGTAGTCGTAGGCGCGATGGTGCCGCCGCTCACGATGCGCGCCTTGTAGTTGAAGTGCTCTTGCCCGTCGAAACCCTTGTTCGAGCCGTCATCGCCGCCCGAATCAGCATTCGCGTTCGTCACCGCAATAACCAAGTTCACAATCCCGTTGCGCGCGCCGTTCGGCACCATGATGGTATTCTGCCCACTCGTGAACTCGGCACCGTACACCGGCTTGTCGTCCGTCGTGCGGTACGTGAGCTGAGCGCGCATGTTGTTCTTGGTACCCTTCGAGCCCGCTGCGTCCGGCGTGAACTCCACCGTGACTGAAGTGGCGCCGCTGGCGAGCTTGATCGGAATGATGTTGCGCCCTTGATGATGCGGAATCTGCTTCGTGGGCGGGCTGAACGTGGTCGTGCCGTCGCCGCCCGGGAACGTATAGAACCAATAATTGTTGTTCCAATTGCCTTGCAGCGTGCTCCGCACCACCGCCGTCCAACCGCCGAAATCCAGCAACGACGAGCGCGCGCCGAACGACAGAATCGCGTGGGCAACTCCTTCGGCACCCGCGTAGCCGTTCAGCACCTGAAACACTGACTTCCGGCTGCTGACCCGCCGCGCCGCATCACCCGTCTTGGCGCCGTCGATCCACATGCAGTTGATGAAGCCGCGGCCCATCTCCAAACTCAGGCTCAAAAAGAAGATCTCATGGCCATAGCGCACGATGCTATTCACATAAGTCTTGCCGCTCGCGAGCTGATCGGCGGGGCCCGCCACCGTGTCATCGGTGAGCACGCCCATCGACTCGAGTGGGATGTGCGGCATCTGCAACGACGCTGCCGCGCCATAACCCATCGTGTACTCGTTGTAGACGATATGCGTGCGCAGCGTGCCCAAGTAACAGTTGTGCGCCTCGTGAATCCAGCCCGAAGCCGGGTTGTTGAACGCCCACAACTCCGCTTGCAGAGCGTGCGTCGCTTCGTGCAGCGCGTTGCCGCGATTCGAGTTGTTCCCGGTGCCCCAATTGCAGGGACACTCCTCGGTCGACTCGAAATTCATATGGCCCCAGCGATCCCCCTGGTGCCCGCCCTGTCCCGACAGAGTCGCACCCGGAATGCCGCTGTTCAAAATCACCCAATTCAAATAGTAGCCGTTCTTCCAATCACCGAACCCTGGAAATCCCAGCCCTTCCACGATGTCTTTGATCTCGCCGTTCAAATCCTTCACGTCGAAGTTCGCGACCGCGTCCGTAATGCACGATTGCCGATTCGGACCGATCAACATCGCGACGCCGCCAAAAGCGATCTGCGTCTTGTAATCCGACGCGGGCGCGCGCTGCTTCAGCGCCGCATTATCGGCCGGCATCTTGTCGGTCGCGTAGCATTGCGGCCAAGGGCTAGCTCCGCCCGTTCCACCAGCTCCGCCATTCCCGCCGCTCGCGCTACTTCCGCCCGTCGAGCTCGCGCCGCCGTTGCTGTTCGAACCGCCTTGCGCGCTCGTACCACCACTCCCGGTCTTGCCAGCGTTGCCGGCCGCACTCGAGCCACCGTTCGTACTCGCTCCACCGCTCGCGTTAGAGCCACCGTTCGTGTTCGAGCTGCCGCCCGTATTCGAACTCGCGCCGCCCTTCGCCGTGCCCCCACCATTGCTATTCGTCGAGCCACCATTCGTGCTCGCACTCCCGCCACTCGTGCTCGAGCCGCCACCCGTATTCGAACTCGTGCTCCCGCCGTTGCCATTGCTCATCCCGCCGGAACTCGACCCCATGCCGCCGCTCGACGAATTCGAACTACCGCCCTTTGCGTCAGCGCCGCCACCGCCATCTGCCCCAGAGCAAGCTCCGAGCGCGAAGGCCAACCACAGCGGGTGTAAAAATCGAGGCAGCGCGAACGTCGCAGTTCGTATCGAGCGAATCATGGGCAGACTCCGCGCTACTAGGTCCCTCGCGCCCGTCCCGCGGGTCATCAAAATGCGCCCACCCCGCGGGTCATCAAAATGCGCCCACCCCGCGCGTCATCAAAAAAGCGCCCGTCCCGCGCGTCATCAAAAAGCGCCCGCCTCACTCTCCCCAAAACCTCGCTCTCGCCAAAACCTCCAGCCCGCGCTCCAAACCTCCAGCCCGCGCTCCCCGCAAACCGCCCCCTCGCGCACCGATTCAGCGTCGTTCAGAGCCCTTCCTTTCGCCCGCCCGAGACCACGCAGCACCAGCCCTCACCGCGCATGCCTCCATTTAGGATTGTAGGGTTGGCTGCCTCACAGGTCTGCGCGTGCACAGCCGCCTTAACGGCACCGCGCGAACGACGCACGGCAGCGAAACCTCGTAAAGCCACCGAGATCTCGCTGCGTGCCCGCACTCCTCCGAACCCGAGCTGCGTCCGCACTTCCTCCGAAGCCCGAGCAACTTCTCGTGGAGACGCGGCAATCGGCCAATGCCGCGTGCCCGGTCCCGCCGACTCCTACGTTGCTGACTCCTACGCTGCTGACTCCTACGCTGCTGACTCCTACGCTGCCAGCAACTTATCCAGAGCCACGTAACTCTGATTCAAACCAATCTCCATACCCGAGTGCAACATGCCATCGCGCTCCTCACTCGTGTGAAACAGCGACACAGTCACGACCTTCGTCCGGCCGTCACCTAAGTCCTCCAACGTCGTCGTGTTCACCAACACATGCCCCGGCATCCCATCCCACTCGAACGTTTGCACCACACGCTCCGGTGGCGTCACCTCGCGAAAGCGACCTTCGAACCCATGAACCCCTTCCGACGAATGCTCCACAAAACGCCAATGCCCGCCGCGCTCCGCCTCCAGCCGTTCGACAACCACACGATTGCCGCGCCCCCACCACTGCGCAATCAACTTCGGATCTGTCATTGCTCGCCAAACCCGCTCGCGCGAAGCCTGAAAAACACGTTCCACGCGAATCTCTCGATCACTCGGCGTCGTCACACGCGCCTTCTCGTTATTCGTAGTGTTCACTGTTCAACTCCTTTTGTTCGCTCCAAAAAAGCGCCCAGACTGTCGAGACGCTCCTCCATCATCCGCCGGTAATTCGCGATCCACGCCGCTTCACGCTCCAAACGCCGCGGCCCTAACCGACAAGTCCGAACGCGCCCCAACTTCGCCGTCGTAACCAGCCCCGCATCCTCCAGCACACTCACGTGCTTCTTCATCCCCGTCAGCGTCATCTCGAACGCGTCTGCCAACTCAGTAATCGAAGCGTTCCCGCGCCCAAGCCGCTCCAAAACACCTCGCCGCGTAGCGTCTGCCAACGCACCAAACGTCGCGTCCAACTGCCTCGATAACTGAACCATGTGGTTCAGTTTCTACATCGCCATAAACCCCAGCGCAACCCCTTTCGTCAAACGCTCAGCGATCGACTTGGTCTACGGCTGCCAGTTTCGAGTGTCGCGCGCCCAACGTTCTGGCTTGGAGTCGCGGGCGCGCTCGTACAATGCATGTGGTCGTATAGGCGGGCGCGGGCTTGAGCATGCAGAGAGCCCTTCAGAGTGAGGCTTGTCGTCGAGACGTGCGGACGACAAAACGAAGGTAGGGCGCCAAGTCACTGCGGCGTTGAAACCACCGAGGCGACAACTTCGCTGACGGTGGGGCCGAGAACATGCGTGACAGCGGTCGCGCGATCGGGCGAAACGTTCTGGATGCCCTCGAGGGAGCTCACGATCAGAGCGAGCACACAGGTGACAACGTCAGGTCGGCGCGGTGAAAATTCGAACGAGGCGAAATACACCTCAGGGCCGCCGGGCATTGCGAGATGAGATCGTTTGGGCCCACACGAGTCGAGTGAAGGCTCCGGCGAAGCTCACTGACTTCGTGGCGCGGCCTCGGAACGGCGGAGATAAACGAGGCCGCGCGCCTTTTGCGATCACCCGAACCCGCCGCAGCGCGCGTCGGTTGCGACGCAAGTGATGTCCGCGGCGGGCTTCCTGCGCAAGCGGTGCTCGCGCCGGTTTGCGACGCAAGTGATGTCCGCGGCGGGCTTCCTGCGCAAGCGGTGCTCGCGCCGGTTTTGCAATGCAGGCAATGCCCACACGGGCTGAGGATTCGTCAATTTCGGCGCGGCCTACGCATGTGCGGCACGATATCGCTCCAGTCACACAAGCTTCGCAGCGGCTCGCGTGACTTTGTCACCTGTGTCCACGGTTTTCACTTGACGGTTTCGCCGGGTGCGTGCTGCGCGAACGAGAGTGCGCGCGAACTCCAGCTCTTGTTTGCGCGAGGTCGAGCGATGAACGCGCTTGGGAAGGAAATCGCTTTTGAACGTGTGAAGCGTGCTGAAGTCGCGTCCTAACACGAATGCGGAGCTCGAAATTCCGCGTGTTAGAGTCCGTTCACTCGCGAGAGTCGGTGGTTCTCTAACTGCGGTGCGCTGAATGCGCAATTGCGCGTGGAGGTTGTCATGGGTTTGGCACTGTTGGTGAGCGATGTTCCACGGGCGGGCGTGTATCAACGAGGCAACTCGGGGGCGGGCGGATCGGGGGCGCGCGGATGGGAGTCGGTGCATGAACGCGTTGTGTCGTTCGCGAAGCGGCGCGCAGGGCTCGAATGGGAAGAAGGTCGGCTGCTTTGTGAAGCGTTGCGTGCAGGTGTGCACCAGCGCCTTGGATTTGCGAGCTTCTCCGAATACGTGGAGCGCCTTTTTGGGTACAACGGCCGATTGGTGAAAGAGAAATTGCGCGTCGCTCAGGCGCTCGAACCGTTACGCGAGATGAGCGACGCGCTGCGCACCGGTGAGCTGACTTGGTCAGCCGTACGCGAGCTGACGCGCGTGGCAACGCCCGAGACGGAGCGCGCGTGGTTAGACGCAGCGCGGGGTCAGACGGTGCGGCAGGTGGAAGAACTAGTCTCCGGTCGTACGCCGGGCGATTTGCCGAGTGATCCAGCAGATCCGGCGTTGCGGCTGTATGAGCTTCGACACCAGGTCCACGGTGAGAGGCGGGCACTATGGCTCGAAGCGGTCGCGAAACTTCGCCGGGACGCGGGCGAGGCGCTCGACGATGACGCGATGTTTCTGTTGGTTGCGCGGCGCATTCTCGCGGATGAGGTGGGGCAATGATCGACGCTGGGCGCGCCAGTTACCAGGTGCAGGTGACGACCTGTAAGAGCTGCGGGCGCAGCGAGCAGACTGGCGGCGGTGAACGTCACGCCCTTGCTCCCGAGGTCGCTGAGATGACTCAGTGTGTGATGCGCAGATCATTCCGGATGCGGAGATGACTCGCTGTGATGCGCAGGCCACTCCGGACGCCGCCGCGACCCATGCTGCCGTAACCCGTGTGGGGCAACGAGAGTCTGCAGCAACCCACGTGCGCCAACGAGCATCGCAAACGATTCCCCCGGCCGTTCGGAGAGAGGTCATGCGGCGCGACAACGGGCGCTGCGTCGTGAACGGGTGCAGGCATGCAACTTTCGTTGACGCGCATCATCCAAAACCTCGTAGCGAAGGCGGCCAGCACGAACCTGATAATCTCGTGTGTTTGTGCGCTGCACATCATCGCGCAGTGCGGCTGTCTTCGGAGGACTCCGTCCTCCGCCCCGCCCGGCGAAGCCGGCTCGGGGCCCCACCTCCTGGCTTCAGGGCCCCAACCCCGAAGCTTGATCTCACCTTCAAGCACGCCGACGCCAGCATCCACGAGATATGATGAATGCTCAGCCCTACACGGGTCTCGCGCGGGTGCGATGTTGCGGTGGCTACTCGCGCATGCGATCACGCACGAACGGAGTGTGGCCGTTCAGCATGTCGTCGGTCCAGTCCCCGGTCGTGGTTACGGTGGCGGTGCTGCCGAAGTAGCAGGTCTTGTCGACGCAGCGATCCCACTTCCACGCGGTCCAGCTGATTTTGTGGCTGTTCATCCAGTTGTGCCAGGTCTGCGCTTCTTCCAAGCACAGGGCTGGATTGCGTGGGGTTCCGCCGTCGGCGTGAGTTGCGCCCCATTCGGTCACGAACATGGGTAGGCCTTTTTGGTAGGCGGCTTCAGCGCGGTCGCGAATGGCAGCGGTGTGGGTGCACGAATAGAAGTGCAGCGTGTACATGAGGTTGGTGCCGCTGACCGGGTTTGCAGCGGGCTCGTCGACGAACTGCGACCAATTGCGCGTACCGAGCACGATCACGTTGTCCGGATCCACCGCGCGAATCGCCGCGACCACGGCCTCGTGGTACGGCTTGATCACGGTGCCCCACGCTTGCATCACGGGTTCGTTGAATGTCTCGTAGATGACGTTGGGGTAGGAGCCCCACTTGGTCGCCATTTCCGTGAAGAAGGCCACGGCCTGCGCTTGGTGCATGTCGGCAGCGCTGTCGTGCCAATCGATGATTACGTACATGCCGAGGTCGATGGCGTTCTGAACGATTTGGTTCACGGCGGCTTTAGCGACGTCCGGAGCGCTGAGGTAGTCATCAGTGTCGGTGGTGTCGACGCCCATGGCAGCGCGAACCACGGAGGCCTTCCAGTTGTCGCGCATCCACATGAGGCCCTGCTTGTCCTCAGCGAACTTCTGGCTCTCCCAGTTGAGCCACATGCTGCTGGGGCCCTTCAGTTGTACTGGTTGGCCCTTCGAATCGACCAGTGAGGGCCCGGTCACTTTCAGAGGACCGTGCTGACCGACGGGAGTCGAGGCATTGCTGCTACCGCCCTGACCGCTTCCGCCTTGCGCACTTCCGCCCTGCGCGGTACCGCCGCCACTGCTACTGCCGCCGTTGCTCGTCGAGCCACCGTTAGCAGTTGAGCCGCCGCTGGCGGTTGAGCCGCCGCTCGCGTTGGTACCTCCGGAGCTTGCGCCGCCGTTGGCGGTTTGCGTCCCGCCGTTGCTCGAGGTGCTGCCACCATTACTCGACACGCTGCCGCCGCTGGCAGAGCTGCCGCCGTTGGTGCTGCCACCGCTGCCTTGATTGCCGCCTTGTGCGTTCGAGGTGCCGTTGGTTGCCCCACACCCAATCAAGGAAAAAGCTGCCAATAGTGAAAAACTACGAAGAGTAGGGATTTGCATGTGCGCGCTCGAAAAGTCGGAAGATCCGGAACCGGTTCCATATCACGCAGCAATGGCTCGTGCGAGCGCGACGCGGCAATCTTTTTTTATTAATGACGACGCGTGTCAGAAATCTTCAATGCAAAGAAAAAGTGACCCGCGGCGCTGAGTTCTCAATCACGTTTCGCGGCTCGCCATCGCTCCAACTTTGTCCGTCGAGCTTCGATGCGCCCCTCTCGTGTGCGTGATCGATCAGCGAACACCGCTCACGCCGCACTCAGGTGACACTCGCCTGAACTAGAAGAATTCAGCCACAATCAAGTTGGCGAAAGCCGGCGCATTCCGTGCGAAATCTTCATAACGAATCGCGCGGATTTGCGCAGCCGGTGCTGCAATTTCATGCAACGAGGTGCCAGGGAGAATCACTGCGCGCGCAAGGTTTGCAGCAAGGAATGCCGGTGCACGCAACGTATACAGCGCACGCAACGTATACAGCGCACGCAATGCACACAGCGCACACGACGCGTGAGGAGCGCGTGCCCCTGAACGTAGTGAGATACGAGCGGCGATGTCGAGTTCGTGCTCGTTACGCGAGCGCGGGCTTCGGCGAGCTGAAGCGACGCTGTCGGGTGCATTCGGGAAGCCAGCGTCGAGTGGATCCCGAAGCGTTCATGTCGATGCAGGACAGCGTCCGCGAACAGCTCCAAGCGAGTGCGCGTCGGATGCTATGTTGGTTCAGCGCGTATCGACATGCGATGTATTCAGGCGCCGTCTCGGCCCGCGGCGTTGCGTCTGCGCGTGCGGATACCCGCGAGGGTGATGCCGCATGCTATAGGCAAGTTTTCGCATTTCGTGCCGGTCGCCGATTTCATTCGCTTACAACGAGCGCGCGTGCGGTCACGTGTGCGCCCGCATTTTGCGGGGATTTTCGAGCTTTGGTCGCGCTGGAACACGCTGGGGCGAATCTCGGCAGATCTGCGCGAGCCAAGCCGCTCGCGCCTGTGCCATACTCCGGCCCAATGGCAGATTCGCCCGTCGAGCTCGGCAGCGTCGTCGCCGGTCGGTACCGGATCGATCGCACTCTAGGTGCAGGCACCATGGGTGTGGTGGTCGCGGCCTGGCATCTCGAGCTCGAGCAAGCGGTTGCCATCAAGTTCTTGAATCCGGCAGTCCTCGGCGCAACCGAAGCGCTCGAGCGTTTCCGTCGCGAGGCGCGCGCTGCGGCGCGGATCAAGAGTGAGCACGCCGTGCGTGTTCTCGACGTCGGGTCCATGCCCGATGGTTTGCCCTTCATCGTGATGGAGCTCCTGAACGGCAGGAGCCTCGAGGAGGAGCTATTTGCGCGCGGTCCGCTGCCGGTCTCCGATGCCATCTCTTACGTGCTGCAGGTGATCGATGCGCTATCCGAAGCGCACGCCGCAGGCATCGTGCATCGCGATCTGAAGCCGGCGAACCTGTTCATTTCGGAGCGGCCGGATCGTTCGCAGGTCGTCAAGATCCTCGATTTCGGCATTTCCAAGGTCGTGGGGGACGCCTCGGGTATGGGTCTCACGCGCACGGGGATGATCGTCGGGTCGCCGCTGTACATGGCGCCCGAGCAGTTGCGATCGACCAAGAGCGTCGATCAGCGTGCCGACATTTGGGCGCTGGGCACCATCTTGTTTCAGCTGCTCACCGCGCGCACTCCTTACAATGCGGACTCCGCGCCGGACTTGTACGCGATGCTGCTGCGCGATCCACCAACTCCCATCACGCTCTATCGCAGTGATCTGCCCGACGGTGTAGAGAGCGTGATCATGCGCTGCCTGGAGCGCGAACCCGAGCGGCGCTTTCAAAACGTGGGTGAGCTCGCCGATGCGCTGCTGCCTCTCGCTCCGCCAAGCTCGCGCATTCACGCGGATCGCGCGCGGCGCGTGTTGGTAGGTTTCTCGTCGACGTCGCAGATGGCGCCGGTGCTGTCCGCATCGCCCGTACTGTCGGCCTCCCCGCAAGTTTCGGTGCGGCACGACGCGCCGCCGGCCGCGCACCGAGACGGGGTGAGCGCTTCGACGGGGGGAGGAGGGCCGCTCATCGTGACGAACCGCAAGACGTTGCGTTCAGGAGGCGAGACCAGAAGCGCGTCGCGAGCGTTGCTGCCGCTGGGAGCGTTGGTGCTGTTCGGCATCGCTTTCGGCGGGTACTTGTGGGCGCGCCGCGCGGCGAGCGCCGCGGACGTTGCTACCAGTGTGAACGCCGCAGAGGCGCAACCAGCTGCTGCGCTTCCTGCTGCCGCACCTCCTCCGCCGACGCCCGTGTTGGAGCCCGTAGCCGCGGCCGCGCCGCTGATAGAGGTTCGGCCCGAAGCACCCGTCGTCACTCCTGCGCCGAGCGCGCCGAGCGCGCCGAGTGCCGCGCCGGTGGCTCCCGCGCCCGCTCCGCGGCCCGTGTACGTCGCGCCGGCGCGTCCAGCGGTTGCAGCGCCGAAACCTGCACCCGTTGCTGCACCGCCCGCACCGAGCGCGGCAGCGCAGCCGTCGGTTCGCGCCTTGTCGAACTTCGGTGGGCGCAAGTGAAGCGCGGCTGAACGCTGGGCGGTAGCTTCGGCACTCGAACGAGAATTTTCTGATGCGCTTCCTCGAGGCGGGACACTAAAGTGCGCCCATGCTCGGCAGAAGGGTTCGTATTCTCTCCGTAGTGACGCTGCTCGCAGCGGCAACCAGCTCCGGTCTTGCGCGAGCGGAGGCTTCGGCTGCACAGAAGGTCGCGGCGGAGGTTCTATTCGACGACGCGCTGAAGTTGATGCGTTCGGGGAAGTATACCGAGGCGTGCCCGAAGCTCGAAGAAAGCCAGCGGCTCGATCCAGGGATCGGCACGCTGCTCTATCTGGGTGAGTGCTACGAGAACGTGGGCCGCACCGCGAGCGCATGGGCTTCGTTCCGTGAAGCGGCGTCGCGCGCTGGTGCAGAGGGGCAAAGCGAGCGCGCGAAGAGCGCCACCGAGCGCGCAGGGCGGCTCGAGTCGAAGCTTGCCTACCTCACCATTCAAGTGGCGCCCGAAGCACGCACGATTCCAGGGCTCAGCGTGCGCATGGGACAGACGACGATCGGCGCGGAGCTGTTCGGCACCGCCACGCCCGTCGATCCCGGCGCCACGCGCATCGAGGTTGGCGCTCCCGGTCACGCGTCGTTCTCCGCGACGTTGAATGTCGAACCAGGCAATCGCTACGAGTTCACCGTGCCAGCGCTCGCTCAGCAGCCGAACCCCGGTGCCGCTCCCGCCGCTCCCGCAACGACCACCGGACCTGCGCCTGCCACAACTACGCCAGCGACGCCGGCTCCAGCTGGGCCGAGCGAGAAGCCATCGCACTCGAACGGCTTGCGCACCGCCAGTTACATCGTGGGCGGCTTGGGAATCGTTGGGCTCGGCGTAGGCTCGATCTTCGGGTTGCGAGCCATCTCGAAGAACGATGACGCGACCAGTGCGAGTTGCAAGAACGGCGTGTGTCAGGAGAAAGGTGACTACGAAACCATGGAGCAGGCGCACAGCGCGGCCGGGTTGTCCAATACGTTTTTTGCGGTAGGTGGCGCGGCGCTCGCGACGGGTGTCGTGCTGTTCTTGCTGTCGCCCTCGCGTTCGGAGCAGGCCCGTATCGTGCCTTACGCGACGACCAGCGAGCTTGGCATTTCGGTGGGAGGCAAGCTGTGAAGTCGAGCCTCTCTCGTCTGCTGCGCTGTGTGCCGTTGCTCGGTTTGCTCGCGGCTTCGGTCGCTAGCTGCCAATCGATCGCAGGGATCGAAGACTATCATCAGGGGCACTGCGGCGAGTTCTGCGATGCCGTGATGGCAAACTGCACGGGGCCGAACGAAGTGTACCACTCGCGCGCTTCGTGCATGGGCTTCTGCGCGCTGCTGCGTGAAGGTGACTTCACCGAGAAGGATACCGGAAACACCGTGGCATGCCGCCTAGACGCAGCGCTCGGCGTGCCCAACGGAGAGGCCAACCAGCTCTGTCAGTGGGCGGGGCCAGGTGGTGGTGATCATTGTGGCGACAGCAACTGCGCCAATTATTGCGCCTTGTTTCCCAAGGTCTGCCCAGAGCAAGCAGAGGATCAGGAGCCTTGCATCACCAACTGCCAGGGCTTGCGCGACGATCTGCATCTGAACTCGACTGACGATCACGAGGGCGACACAATCCAATGCCGCTTGGTGCATCTGAGCGCCGCTACAGCCGAGCCGGCCAGCCATTGTGGTCACGCGCGCCTCGCCAAGCCGAGCGCCTACTGCACCGACGAAGCCTTGCCCACACCACACCCCTTGAGCTGCGACGACTATTGCAAGCTCGTGGGCGCCGTTTGCAACGGCAAGAACGCCGTCTACGAAGATACCGACCAGTGCAAGGCCGTGTGCAAGTACTTCGAAGTGGGCGAGCCTGGAGATCAAACGGGGGACACGCTGGCGTGCCGCAAGTACCATGTTCAAAATGCGATTTCGCTGCCTGCGACTCATTGCGCGCACGCGGGCCCGGGCGGCGACGGCCATTGCGGCGACACCGTGACGGGCAGCTGCGGGGCTTACTGCAGCTTGCTGAGCCAGATTTGTCCAACCGAGTTCAGCTCGACTCTCACCGATTTGGATGGCTGCATGGCAGACTGCACCGCGCTGGAGGACTCAGCGTCCAACAAGGCGTACTCCGTCGAAAAGACGCTGCACCCCACGAGTCCGCTGCCGTACGGTTGTCGCTTGCTCGCGCTGAGCCGCGCTGCGGTCGACAAGAACTTGTGCTCGGTAGTGTTCGAGCCGACCGCCTGTCTCTAGTCGCGTGGACTCAGGCCGCGCGAGGTTCGCTCCGCGCGGTCTGCGCCGGCTCCGCACGAATCAAGCAAGAGTCGCCGAACTCGTGCGTCAGGTAGCCTTGGCGTTCGCAGTCGCGCTCGACGCGATCGAGCAGCGCGCGCGGTGCAAACGCCTCGAGTAAGTCGAAGTGGCTGGTGCCGTGGGTGTGGATCCCCGTGAACAACCCGTCGACGACCACACGCCGATAACCGGGCCCGAGGCGCAGACGCGCCAGACCGCCGCCCTCACGCAGCGTTCCATGTTCGAGCCAATTCGACTCCAGGGCGCGCACGACACTCGTGCCGACGGCAATCACGCTGCCTCCTGACCGCCGCGTTTCGTCGATGGCTTCGCGTGTGGCGGCAGGAATTTCGTAGCGTTCAGGCAGTGGCAAGCGCGCGTCGAGCTCGGCCGAGCCCGTCGCTGAAATGCCTGCGGCGTGTGTCAACGTGGCCAATCGAACCCCGCGGCCCTTGAGACGCGCCAGCAAGACGTGATCGAGCGGCAAACCAGCGGAGGGCACTTCGAATGCAAACGGGCGCGCCGCGAACGTGTTCTGAACGTCCCAGAGTTCGAGAGGGCGCTCCACGTGACGGTACTGAATGGGCCGCCCCAGGCGATACAGCTCGCTCCAGAGCTCCGCGCCGGTGCTCTGGAACCGCAGCGTGATCAATCGCTGAGAGCGCGCATCGACGTGCTCGACGCGAGCCTGCAGTCGCGGACCAAAGCTGAGAACGTCGTTCACTCTCACGACCGGGGCCTCGGGTCGCAAGTCGGTGTCGGTGTGAAAGTCGCCCGGGCCGAACAACACGGCGTGAAAGCTTTCGGGGGTTTCGCCGTGGCCGACCAGGCGCAGCTCGGCATCGAGGTTCTGCACGCGAAGAGACGCCGGCAAGGTGGCCGCGTCGTTGACCACCAAGAGATCGCTTGGCGCCAACAGCTCGGGGAGCTCTGCGATTTGCCGGTGAGAGAAGCGACCCCTCGGTGCATCTACGTGCACGAGACGGCCAGCATGAGAAACACTACGTCGTTCAGTGGCAGCAATCATGACGACCCTCCAACACTTGCGGCCTCCACGCGCGAGCCGCTCTGAATTTCTCGGTTTTCCAGGATTTGAAGCACGCGCCGCGCGACGTCGTGTGGTCGCAGAAGGCTTCCGCGATCGGCCTCCGGCAGCGCCGCCGCGTGCATTTCGGTATCCATCTCGCCGGGATCGATCGAAATGAAGCGCACCCCGAACTCGCGTAACTCTTCGGCCCAGACCCGCCCGAGATGGTCCAGCGCTGCCTTGGAAGCCGAGTACGCTCCCCAACCGGGATACGCATTCTGTGCGGCGTCTGAACTCACGTGCACGACCGTCCCGCCGCCGCGCAACGCCATCGAACCGACCAGCGCGCGGCTGAGCCGGAACGGCCCGACCAAATTCACAGCCAGCACACGTTCCAGATCCTCACACTCCGTGTCGAGCAAAGGCCGCAGCGGAGTTGGACCCAATGTGCTCGCGTTGTGCACCAAAAGATCGATCGGTCCCACCAGCGCGGTGGCCGCGCCGACCAAGCGATGAATCGCCAACTTATCTCCAACGTCCGCGCTGAGCGCGTGAGCTTCACCTCCGCGCTCGCGGATGCGCGCCAAGGTGCGCGCCAGCGGAGCCTGATCTCTTGCCACCAGCACCACACGCGCACCGCGGGTTGCCAACTCTTCGGCGAGCGCGGCGCCCAAACCCCGACTGCCGCCGGTAACGAGCGCTGACTTTCCTTGCCAGGTCATGTCGATTCTCCTTTCGGAGACCAACATGGTCCTTCGCTCCCAAGGATTGCCGAAAATGACAATCCTTTGTCAAAAGAACAAGCGCTTGGCGGCGCGGCAAATTGCTGGCTCTTTCGCTGCGGTCTTCGCCAGCGGGCTCTCTCGCCAGCGCTCGGCCGCGCTCAGGCCCGCCGGAGCCTGCCGCTCTCGCTGACCAACTTGACGGCAACGGTAGCGCGTTCGTCGCGCCCTGCCGCCAGCGAAACCACGCTCTTTGCCCGCTCACGTTGCACCGCCGAAGCGTGCTCGCTCCACCACGTGCGCGCCCGCTCGTTGCTCCATGCCGGTGCGACGTTGCAGTCCGCTAACATGCCGGCCAGCTCGTGGGCGCTCTGCGGCCGATCTTCGGGTTGCTTTGCCAGGCAAGCGAGCACGAGCTGCTCCAGCTTGTCCGGCACCGGCTTCGAACGAAATGCGGACGGAGAAGCTGGCACCGAGTGCAAGTGGTGCGCACAAATCTCCACGATGGTGTGCCCCATGAAAGGAGGACGGCCGGCGAGCAGAAAGTAAGCAACCGCACCGAGCGAATACAAGTCGCCTCGCGCCCCGAGCGAATCGGGGTTCGTCATCGCTTCGGGCGGCATGTACAGCGGCGTGCCGACGATTTGGTTTACCGCGGTGTGCGTCGTATCGAAGGCCTCGCTGTTCGTAGATTTCACTAACCCGAAGTCGACGATCTTGACCAAATCGGCGACGCCGCCGCGCACACACACGAGAATGTTGGCGGGCTTCACGTCTCGATGAACCAAGCCAACGCCATGCGCTTCCTCGAGCGCGCCACACACCTGAGTCAAAATGTGCACCACGCGCGCGGGTTCTTGCGGCCCATCAATGGCAACCAGCGTCTCCAGATCGATGCCGTCGAGGTACTCCATCGCGTAATAAAAGCAGCCATCGGGCGTGCGACCGTAATCGTAAATGGACACGGTGTTCGGGTGTGTCAGCATGCTGGTGAGCTGCACTTCGCGCTCGAAACGGGCCAAATTGTGATTACCCGCGCGCTCGGGAGGTAACACTTTGATTGCGGTGGGTCGCTTCAACATGGCGTGGCTCGCTTTGTAGACGACGCCCATGCCACCTTCGCCCAATTTCTCTATCAACGTGTACTGACCGAGTTGTAGCGCCGCGCGCACTCGCTCACGCAAGCTGAAGATGGTGCGCGACGTGAGCGTGGTGATCACCACCGTCGCGAGGCCCAGCGCGCTCACCACGACAGCCAAAGCGTTCGGAGTCGGCCCGTCCGGCGCCAGCTTGCGCCCTGCGTATTGCAAGATGGTAGAGCAGGCGATGGCAGCGCACGCGGTGGTACCTAGCAAGGCCGTACGCAACGGGGTGCTGGGCACCAAGAAGGCGCGCACCGCCAGAATGTCGCTCACACAAATCAGCTGAATCACCTCGGGGCGCGCGTAGAGCGGAAGTGCCCAACCGACTGCGATGTACACCGCACACGTGACGAGTGTGCTCACGACATCGAGCGCCAACAACGTGGGTGTCGGCAGGACACCACCGCGCGCCACCAGCCAAATCGCCAGCGATACGATGAATGACGCAATCTGCGAGCCAATCGACGCCCAGATCGCTGGCAAATCCAACAACAGCCAGATGCCGATCGACACCGTGAAAAACAGCGTCGACAGCGCCATGCCCACGCGCCCGAACTGCGACAGCCGAGCCTGCAACAGCGCGCGCCCCTCTTCGGTGTTGCGCGGCGCGCTGTGGACTTCGACCGTCGACATGCGATCGGCCGCATCTTAGAGCTCGCGCGGCGAGCTCGCATCTCGGTCGTTGGGTCGGACGTTACGGAACGCTGCCGACTCCGAAGCTACCGACGATTTCGTGGGTACGCGATTGCAGCGCGCTGCTCAGTTCAAACAGAGCTAGCGGCGCTCACGCTCGCCGAGCGAACCGCGTGGCAATCCACCTTTTCATCGAGCAACTCTCGGGCTTCGCATTCGTTCACGCCCAGGTAAACCAGCGCCTTTCGAGCTTCACCTGAGCGGCCGCGAACAGCTTGTCGCGTTTCGAGGGTGAGAAAAGGGCTCGCCGAGAGCAGGGCGCGCATCGAGAACATGGAAGGTCCTTTCACGGGAACGGGGGCTAGTCAAAACTTTGGGCTGCCGCCGCGCGATGGGAAGTGGGTCACGCGGCATTCTCGCCTAGCCGAAATGGTAGGCCGACACGCGCAAACCCAGAATCGTCCCATTGTACGCCGTAGTGCCACGATCGGCGCGCGCGGCGCCGCCAATCACCATCAAGGGTAACAGATGCTCCTCGCGCGGGTGCGCGCTGCGTGCCGACGGCGCCTGCGCCCAGCTCAGCAAGCGGCGCTCGCGCTCTTCGGGATCGGCCGTCGCCGTCTCGCGCAGCCACGCGTCGAACTCCTCCGAAGCCGGAGCCGCACGCGGACCGAACGCGCGCAAGTTGTGATACGTCATGCCGCTGCCGATGATGAACACGCCTTCATCGCGCAGCTTGCTGAGCGCTTTGCCCATGGCAATGTGCTCGGCCGGATCGAGCCCGCGCTTCAACGAAAGTTGCACGGTGGGGATCTGCGCACTCGGGTACGCGAGCTTGAGCGGGACGAACGTGCCGTGATCGAAGCCACGCTCCGTGTTGCTCGCGGTTCGAAAACCAGCTTGCTCCAACAGCGTTCGAACCCGCGCGGCGAGCTCGGGCGCGCCCGGCGCGGGCCAAGTGATCGTGTACGATTCAGGCGGGAAGCCAAAATAGTCGTACAGCATCGGAGGCCGCGCCGACGTCATCACTGTTGGCACCGGCTCTTCCCAGTGCGCCGAAACCACGAGCAGCGCTTTGGGCTCCTGCGTTGGCAGCTGCGCGACGGACTTCAAATACTGAGCGAGCGCGTCGAGCTCTTCGGGCTTACCGATGCCCACGTCGACGAAGGGCCAAGGTCCGCCGCCATGAGGCAGGAAAACGACTGGCATGCGCGCGCCGCCAGCGGCGTTGCGTTCGCGCGCGTCGTCAGCGCTTGCCGTTGCGGTCGTGCTCGCAACATCACCCCCGACACCTGCCGAGGCGGCGCTGATTGCAGCCGTCACTGCAGCGCCTGCCAAGCCGGCTGCGAAAACGCGTCGGGGAGTGATGGCAACATCCTGATCTCGTGTCATGTGAACCTCGCCTCGCCACGCCGCCGAACGCGCCGCCGCGAGCTTCCATCATGAGGCGCCGGGTAGCGCGAGGAAAGCTTCGGCTGCGCACCACACTGGTGCGAATTCGCACCAATCGGTACTCAAGCGTCCAGCGGCGCTTCGAATGTTTCTTCGTCGCGAGCCACGATTCGCGTGGATTCGCGCGCCTTCTTTCCACGCCGCCCAGCTGGGGCCGGCGCGGGAGCTTCAACCTCTTGTGAGGGCTCCGGCGCAGCTGAGGGCTCCGGCGCAGCCGTGCTCGCTTCGGCCGCGGATGGGCGTGCTTCCACCTCGCTGCTTACCGCGGCAGCGGCTTTCGGCGCGCGTTTCGGAGCGCGCGGCAGCGAAATCTGGTTCAGCTTGGCGCTCAGCTCCTCATCGTTTTCGGCGTAAATTCGGGCAAAAGCGAGCGCCCGCTGCGCCTGCTGCAGCAGCGCTTCCTGTCGCTCGCCGAGCGCGCTTCGCAGTGCCGCGGCTGCCGCTTCATGCGCTTCCAGTGCTTGGGCGGCGCTTCGAACTTCTGCCGCCAGCCCGCCGAGACGCTTCGCGTCTAGATCTCCAAAGCGGATCTCCGGCAGCTCGCGCTCGAAAACATCCAATACGGCCTGAATGGGTGCTGCGATAGACATGGTGACTGAACATACATTCAGTCGTCGCGCGGCGCCAGCTTTCTACTGACAGATGCTGCCACAAGCGCCCAAGAACGATCCCGAGGGCGTTCCGTACACGCAACCGAGCAGTGCATTCAAGGGGGTAACGCCGTTTGGATACTGCGTTTGGCAAGCGCTGTCGCAAGCGGCATCGGTACAAGCGTTGATGCAATCCAACAAACTCGAGCATTGAGCGTCGCTATCGCAGCGCGCCAGTTGCACATCACAACAGCCGTCGGGCGCCACAGCCGCGTCCACGCATGCGTCACAGCTTGCCGTGGTTGCTCCGCCGCTGCTGCAGGCGCCTTCGTCGAAACACACCCCCAACTCCGGAATCGAAGAGAACACCGCCGTGCACGTTGCACTCGCGCCGCACTCTTGCGTGCCGATGCGACAAACCTGAAAACACGACGTGCCCGCGCCGCGATTACCGCAAACACCACGCAACGCCACGCCATCGTCCCCGCAATCGGTTCCCGCGGGCGTACTCGCGCCACACAACGAACCAACCTGCGCCGGGTCGAACGCGCCGGGCGTACAAATATCTCCCATCACGCAACGGTTCCCAACGGGACAGGCCGGCGCCGTCGCGAAATACTCGCACTGCTTGCGACAGATCGGACTGCCCGCTTCGTTGATACACAGCGCGCCCGCGACACAACCCGTTTCGAGCTGCCCGCCTTCACAGGGCGAACCAATCGCCGTGCTACCGCGCTTCAAACACACGCCGCTCGAATCATCGAAAAAAATCGGGACACAATCCTTGCTCGGATCCGTGCAGGCCATCTTGTAAGGCAAACAACTCTCGTAACAAGCACCCACACTCGCGTTCGTACTCTGCAACACACACTCTCTGCCAACGCCGCATTCCGTAGCAGACGCGCCGTTGCATTCGCCTGGCACACACGTCCCGCTCGCCTGCGAACACACCGTCTGCGCCGGATTCGGACAATCCCCGGCGCCACGGCACGCGATCGCTCCGCCCACTCCCCCGTTCGCCGTCGCGCCGCCCAAGCCAGCCTTTCCGCCGCTGCCCGCGCTCCCTCCGCTCCCTCCGCTTGCGCCCATCGCGCCCGCGTCGCCAATAGCGCCCGCTATGCCGACGCCTCCGCCGAGCCCCGCTTTGCCACCACTCCCCACGTCGCGCCCGCCGCTCGTCGCATTCGCGCCGCCTTCGTTCGCGTCACTGCCTGCGTCACCGTTGATGCGACCGCCCGACGACGCAGTGCTACCGCCTTGCGCGCTACTCTCGCCGCCGGCGCCGCCTTTCAATTCGTCCGACCCGCAACCCGCGAGCACGTGCGCGCACACCAGCACTCCGCTTCCCAGGGCGAAAAATGTCCAACGCATAGGCCTCGACGCTCAGCATAATGAATTTTGCGACCCTCGCGCGCAATTCGACGTCGTCACCTCGCGCAACGCGACTCCGCGACTCGCGAAAATCGATTCACTTTGTTGTCACGGCGTGATCTTTCGACCTAGGTCGTTGGCATTAACGGAAGCAAGGCATCGTCTCGAAGATCTACGCCGCCATAGGCACGGAGATGCCGAAGGCTTGCCTCCCCCCAGCCGTGCTCCGGCTCGTGCTCGCCATGCTCGGGCGCATCAACGCCGAGCTCCTGGCGTCAATCGCGCCCTGCGCGTGGCTTGCGCGCGAGCCCTGCGCGCGGCTGCCCCCTCCAAATGCGGCCACGCCGCGTGGAGGGGGGCGACTCCGCTCTTCCTTGCACTCCCCAACGACACAAGCTGTTCCCAATCGTGACGAATCTTGCCCCACGTGGGGATTCACAACGCTATCGAGCATCGCTCACCTACCGAGCTCGAGTACGCAGCTCGATTGCGCGCGCTGGAATACCTGAGCAATGGCAACGGTGACTTGGTCTGCGTTGGTTTAACGCCGATGGGAAAAAGCTCGCGCGTGGTTGGCAGCGCGATTCACATGAGACGACCTATTCGAGTGCGCGGTCAGGTGCACCCTTCGCTCCGCCGCAGGCAGATCGTGGCGCCGCATGCAGGTCGTGGCGGCGCGTGCAAATCGTGGTGGCGCGTGCAAATCGTGGTGCCGTGTGCAAATCGTGGCGGCGCGTGCAAATCGTGGTGGCGCGTGCAAATCGTGGTGGCGTGTGCAAGTCGTGGCGGCGCGTGCAAATCGTGGTGCCGCGTGCAAGTCGTGGTGCCGCGTGCAAGTCGTGGGGGCGCGTGCGGGTCGTGGTGCCGC
>JBMOMJ010000049.1:0-350 GCA_049324695.1 Myxococcota bacterium | reverse complement strand
GTGCAAGTCGTGGCGGCGCGTGCAAGTCGTGGCGGCGCGTGCAAGTCGTGGCGGCGCGTGCAAGTCGTGGCGGCGCGTGCAAGTCGTGGCGGCGCGTGCAAGTCGTGGCGGCGCGTGCAAGTCGTGGCGGCGCGTGCAAGTCGTGGTGCCGTGTGCAAGTCGTGGTGCCGCGTGCAAATCGTGGGAGCGCGTGCAAATCGTGGGGGCGCGTGCAAGTCGTGGTTGTGGGTTCCGGAAATTCTGCGGCAATTTTTCCGGAAACTCTGCTGCTGGTTGGGTCGTCTAGATCGTCGACGAGCTCGTCGCCTGGAAGGTGTTTGGTTCGGAGTGAAGGGCCGTCGAGCCGAAGG
>JBMOMJ010000048.1:229167-547967 GCA_049324695.1 Myxococcota bacterium | reverse complement strand
CGACAACTACTACAACCTCGTCAGGCTCCACTCCCACCTCGACTACGTGTCGCCCATCGAGTTCGAGACCAACGCACCGAGCTGATTCAAGCAGTCAAATCTGTTCGCCAAATCGGGGCAACTCCATTCCGGTGCGGCATCCACCGCGCCGGGCAAGAAGTCGTGCAGGCGTAGGTGTTCGGCGACTACGGGAGCCCAGAACGCCAAGCACGCTAGAACATCGCGACAGCGCGCGCATGCGAACGCCTAGGGAAGAACGGTCCAGCAATTCCACGTCGCCGTTCCTTAGCTCAGCCCCGCCCCTGGGTATTTGCGACTGCAGAAGCGCGCGCCATTGGGAATGCGCTGCTCGCTATAGCCTCCGAGTTGCCAGCGTTGCACGTGCGCCTAACGTACGGCTGTTAAGCAGCGGCCGCACACAGAAACCGCGGCGGTATCAGGAAGCAACGACCGAGCCCGTGGTACGTCACCACGGGCGAGAGGCAGGAGGCCGCAGGTAGACATGAGGCGCGGCTGTCAGCTTCAACAGCTTGTTAGCCGGCGTCTGCTCTGACGCTGCGCCTGCATTTACCGCGGTTCATGAAATCGATTCGACCGAGTCGCCCACTCCTTTAGGCAGAGTCCGCAGATCGGGGCGACGTACGGAAAATCGGGCTGTTCAAACCGACGGCCACCTATCACCGCGCGCCGTGAGGTTGGAACACGTTGGGCACATGGCTCGCAGAGAAGGACATCCAGGAGGACGCTGCGGTCATCGATCAAGTCGACGCTGAAGTCGACGGGAGGCTCCGTCGGGTCAGATTCGGACCGGACGGCAGCTCCGATGTGACCACAAGTCAGCGGACCAGTCTGGTCACCATGGCGATTGCAGCGCACCAGTCCCATCGCGAGCTTTCAGAATGGGTCGCGCTCGAAGGCTTGGACTCGCGCGATCTCGCCTTCGCTCAGATACTTCTCGCGGGCGGCTCGCAACCTGCGGATGAGATCGTCGGCGAAGAAGAAGGCTGAAAGTCGATCGACCCACTCGGTCATACCGGCTGTTCGATACGTGTACCTGTCGTAGTTGAACATCGCGAATTCCCTCGCCCGCCCAACGTACCGCCGTTCAGCTGCCGCCGCATCAGGAAACGAGGCGGTATCAGGAAGCCACGACCGAGCCCGGGGTACGTCACCACGGGCGTGAGGGGGGACGGAGCAGGTAGCGACGAGGCGCGGCCGGCTGCTTCAACAGCTTGTTGGGCGGCGCTCGTAGGTTTCGTAGCGGCTACGAGGCGTCGAGGTAGTCCCAAAGGAGCAGCCACTCGCTCGGAACATTCGAGTTTGCGCCGATCGCCAGAAGCATAGCTTGTACGTGGGGCTTCGCGGCGTCGCCGATTGAGAGGTAGCGATCGAAGGCGAGGAACGTGTCCACGAATTCGTCGATGGACGAATTCAGAAAATAGATGGGCTGTTCGCGCTCCAAGTCCAGTCCGTGTACGTTTCCTGACAATGAGGAAAGCACGAGGAGAGAGTTTGAACCGCCACGCTGAGTGCCATCCTCTTCACCAAAAGGGTAGAAGTCAGTCCAGCTCGGAGGAACTTCACCGTTCACGTCATCGACGGTCAAAGGACGAAGGGGAGCTCGGCTCCGCGTGAAGTCGAAGTCGACGACGCTTTCCCGAATGCGCCAGCGAGTGCGAGGCGGAAGGCGGGCTGCAACAACCGCGAGGGTTTGCGCTAATGCCTCTGAGGGCGAAGGCTTCATCTGCCCGCCCAACGTACCGGGCGTTAACCCGCGGCGCAACCAAACCACCGCAGCGTCACGGTCGAAGAGGCGCGATGTCGCTTCAACACGGCTCCCGTCGGGTTCAACGCAGAGTTGGGCGCCGCGTGAGGAGCAAGTCGGGAACACAGTTCTCTCTTGTTGCGCTCATCGCTTCTTTAGGTCGGATTGCGGGTGGCAGGCGTTGATCGGCGAATAGCGCAGACCAAGCCACCGATGAAGAGAACGACGCCCCAGCCCACAGGGAAAGTGACCGGCCAGCGCAAAAACACGAAGTAGAACGGTGAAGGCGCGATAAGCTCCGCGATCTCCGAAAGAATCACCGCAGCACTGACCGCAGTTGCACAAGGCCATGCTGTTGGCTGAGAACGAGCAATCAGGGTGCCTACAACCACGGCGAGCAGGTTGACGGTGAGGAGGGCGAGAATGCCCACGAAAAGATCGAGGAGCATTCCGATGTAGCGTCGGATAGCGAGCTGGATTTCACGCGGCGCGTCGTCGGGTACGAAAACAGGACGCTGCGGTGAGCAATGGTGACAGACGTCAGCAAGAGCGCGTTGAATGTTGGCTTGCTGAACTGGCGTTTGGGTGAACCGGGGTTCCTGCGCCATCTCCCGTCGAACGTGCGCAACTAGGAGTGCGCGCGATCTTGTCTCTACGACGTCAGGGCGAAAAAGCACCAGAATCCCGAGACAGAAACTTAGGAGAATGCCAATGCCGGCAACCGTGTGACCCAAGGCGCCTTTCGACATTTCGTCCGCCCAACTACATATTCTGCCGCCGAGCATGCTGCAATGCACGCCGCTCCACCCCTGCGGCCGCACCGTGGTTCCGCTCGCGTGCCTTCTGCGGAAGCGAGCCGGGCAAACGCAGGTCTGCCTAACGCGCATATCTGGTCAAATTGCAGCGGTACGAAGCGAATAGACGCGGTTGCGTAGTGCTTCTGCATTCGGGGGTGCGAATTGGCCGTCTTTTGCGCGCGCGTTTATGCGTCCAGATAGATGAATGGTGGCGCTGGCGCGTAGGTGCTTCCGCCTTTGTCCGCCAGTTTTCTCGCGCGCTCACGAAGCACCGAAGCCGGCAGTAGCGGTTTCAGCGCGCGCGGCACGAGGCTTGCTCGATGCGGATGCACGTTGGTTGATCGAGGAATTTTTCAAAGTCGTCAAGACCGGCCGCAACTATTAGCGCCTTCAGCTGGAGAGCCTACGCGCGCTTTTTATCGCGTTAGCCATCGAGATCGCGGTGGCGTGGCGGCTGCTGCAGTTGCGCTGGGCGGCTCAGAACTCTCCTATGCTGGAGGCCGAATCAGTGCTTCCGCGAGAGCATGTGGCGCCGAGCATGCGCCTGTGCGAGGAATGGTCTGACGCGTGGCGCGCAGAATGCGATGCTCGAATCACGGCTGCAGAGTCTGGTCTTGAGCCTTCCATGCCGTGGACCGAAGCGCATCTCGTCCGCGTGCGCGGCTGGACCAGCGATAAGTCGAACGTTGTGCGTGCTTCCGGGCGTGGAAGCCCTGGGAGCCCCGTCTCGTTTTGCGCCGCGCTGAACCGCTGGTTTTCTCGAATATCGTCAATTAGTGACCCACAAAGAAGGGGCGCAGCGACTTGTTCGGGTGATGTCCTTCCATCCTCGGCAGTTGGGCCTTTTCGGAAAGATCGTTTGCTTTGCGCTGAGTGCAGCGGCTTGTTCCAGCGATGTTGGTCAGAGTTCGGAGACGGGCGGTGCGGGGAACACGACGGGTGGAACTCTTCACAACGGCGGAACCGCTGGGAAGAGCTCGGGCGGAGCTAACTCGGCAGGCGGCGTGAGCGCTTCGGGCGGCGCTGGCGCTACGACAGGTGGAAGCACGTCGACGGGCGGCGTTTCGAGCGGTGGTGCATCGAGCGGTGGTGCATCGAGCGGTGGTGCATCGAGCGGTGGTGCATCGAGCGGTGGCGTTTCGAGCGGTGGCGTGTCGAGCGGTGGCGTGTCGAGCGGTGGTGCGGTGAGCGGTGGTGGTACGTCGACGTCCGGGGGTTCGATAGCGATGGGTGGCGCTAACGTTGGCGGTGGTGTGAGTGGTGTTGGCGGAAGTACTGCGAGGGGCGGCGCTGGCTCGGGTGGTACGAGCGCTGCGGGTGGTACGAGCGCGAATGGCGGTATGAATGCTACGGGGGGGAGTGGGGCGACGATTCCGAATCAGAGTGGGAATCCGCTGACGAGTATTGTGAATTCTTATACGTCGTGGTTGAGCACAGCCAGTGGCGACGCGGCGAAGCTGGCTGCGGATAGGGCGTTGGCCGATAATATGATTACGTGGCAGATGCCACACGGTGGGTGGTTCAAGTATGGGAAGGCGGGTTATGCATCTGCGTGGAACGGGAGTGAGCCGCGGGCGGACTGGACAGGGGCGAACGGAGTGGAGCTCGGTACAATCGATAACGGCGGTACGGTGACGGAGATTATGTTTCTGGCTGACGTGTATCGACGAAGTAGCGAGGCGAAGTACAGAGATTCGGTGCGCAAAGGGGTGGACTTCATTTTGACGATGCAATACGCCTCGGGCGGTTTTCCGCAGGTTTATCCGGCGCGTCCAAATAGCTATTCGAACTACGTGACGTTCAACGATGACGCGATGGTGCGTGTGTTGGGTATGTTGGACTTGGCGGTGCATCAGAAGGCGCCGTTCGGCGCGGAGACGCTGTCGTCGGCGCAGCTGGGGAAGATCTCTGGGGCGATTAGCAGGGCGATCGACTATATTTTGAAGGCGCAAATTCAGCAGGGTGGTGTGCGCACGGTTTGGTGTGCGCAGCACGATCCGAATACGTACGCTGCAATGGGTGCGCGTTCGTATGAGCTTCCTTCCAAGAGTGGCAAGGAATCCGTGGGGGTGATTGGGTTTCTGCTGTCACAACCTCAGACGCCTGAGGTGAAGGCCGCCGCTCAAGCGGCGATCGCCTGGTACAAGAGTGGTGCTGTGAAGGTGATTGATACAGCTTACGTCAGTCGTCCTTCTGGAAGCACGGATGACATGTACAATCCAATTCAAAGCAAAGTGGGAAGCACGATGTGGTACCGCTTCTATGATCTCGACAAGGACACGGGGTTCTTTAGTGGTCGCTTGCCGACGGACAATCCGCCCGGGGTTGGAAAGAAGTACAACATCATGGAGATCGAGGCAGAACGTCGCTACGGGTATCAGTGGGGTGGCTCGTACGGCACAGGGCTGTTCGCGTACACCGACAAGATCGGGTACTGAGTGTGCGTGCAATTCGGCTGGCCCGCGGCGGGGCCGAACGCCGTCAACGGCTCATGCCTTCGTTCGTAGCGGCATGTTGTTCACGCGATTGGCTCGTGCCGCGCTTCGGCTAGTCGAGCTCGAGTTCTGTCAGGAATCCATCGGCTCGGATCTGGCTGACGTCCGCATCGCCGGAATGTGTGCCAGGGCCGTTCAGCATGCCAGCGACCAACCAACGGCCGTTACTGGTGAGCGTGAGTGAGCGCGCTTCGTTGTGCCGTGCGCCGTTCGGTACCTGGAGGGCGCGCGCCGGGCTGTCGTCCTTTGCGAGCACGTAAGCGAAGGCCTGGCTCTCTTCGGAGACGCTCGCGCCATGAGGGTTTTGGCTATAACCGCTCGCGCCTACGACTAGCAGCGTCGAGTCCGAAAGTGGCGCGACGTCGAACGCGAGATCGCTGCGGTCCACGTCGAGTTCGAACACTTGCACGGCACCGCTCGAGCCGTCGATCTCTGCGACTAGCGCGTCGAAGCCGGTACCCAGATCGTTCCAGTATTCCTTGCGCCCGGCGACGTACGCGGCGCTCGTCGCGCCGTGCAGACCGTAGAGTTCGTCGGCTTCCGGCGTGGTGACGATGCTGGTTCCGAGCCGGGTCCCGTTCAGTGCGATGCGTGTCACGTAGATGTCGAGCGAGTCGGGATCGCCGAGCAAGTCTTCGCCGAATACGCGTTTGTGCGCCTTCACCAAGTTCGAGTCGCCACCGTGCGGGTGCTGCACCGCAACGTAGATGGTCGATGCTTCGTCGAGCGCGATGTGCACCGAAAACTGAGCGTCGAGTTGGCCAAAGGTGTCATGGCTGCCTCCGGTCAAGCCGACGCCGTACATCGAAAACGGCGGTACCACGAGCGTGCGCATTTCCGGTTCGAAGTGCGCGTCTCGGAAGTCATAACGATAGGCGATGACCGAGTGCCGGCCGGTGCGCGTAGCGATCACCACTTGCTCACCGAGTGCCTGAAGCCGACCCGTGTCGTGCGTGTAAGTTTCAATCGGAGCACTCGGCGCACCCTCGGACAAAGCGGGCGAGTCGAGCCGGATCTTTGGATCGCTCATCGCCGTTTCGCTGATGAGCTCGCCGCTCGCGTGAATGCGCACCAGGTGATACCCAGCTACCGACGCGAAAAGCGCGGTGACCTCTCCCGAGGGATGCAGCGCAAAGTCGAGCAACGAAATGTCGTTCGACGGATTCATCCATGGCAGCGTCGCAATCCAAGGCAAAAGATCGCCGCGAGCGTTCACCTTCACGAGGCGCCTCCGCGGCATGCCGTAGTCCACGTGCAGCACGCCGGCCCTCTCGAGCAGCACGAAGTAGCCGTCGGCGTTCACCGTTGGCAGCACCTTCTTCACAAACTCGCCAACAAAGATCCGCTCGACGTCCGAGCCCGAGTCGCCACCGGCACCTGCTTCGTTTCCTGCGCCGGCACTCGCGCCACCGGCGCCGCCCGCACTTGCGCCACCGGAGCCGCCCGTGACTGAGCCGCCGACGCCACCTCCGCCAACCGTACTCGCGCCACCCGTTCCGGCTTCACCCGACCCACCTGCGGCCGCGACGCCTCCAGAGCCTGTACCGCCTGTGGAACCTGAGTGGCCGGCATTTCCGGCGTTCCCACCCCGCGCCGATGCGCCAGCGCTGCCGCTTGCTCCTCCTCCGCCGCCCTCGACCACATCGTCCGCATCACAGTGAGTGAGCGCCAAGGCACTCATCGACAAGACAACTCCCAGCGCAAAGCGCGACGCTCTTTCAGGCAAGTAAGTCAATGCACGATCTCCACAACCGACGAGCTACGTTCGCAGCAAGCTCCGTAAGCCGCAGTATCTACGTCATTTCAGGACGCATGCCACCGCGCACATCCGTTCTGGTTCCTGAAATTTGCATGCCTCGGCGCGGACACGTGTCCGCGCGCCTGTGCCACCCTCAACCTTCGTAGCGAAATTCATGATCGGTGCTACCCGAATGATCCATGGGTGACATACGGAGCGAGGCCACTCTCGTAGATGCGCGCAATCTTCTCGTTGCGTCCCCCGACCAGCGCCTCGGGTTCGACTTCTTCGGCACGCTGTCAGGCGAGCCGCCTGCGGACGTTTCAGGAAAGACGCTCTATCTCACCGGCGACGTTGCGAGGTTTCGTGGGCGCATCGAGGGCGCTGCCCGTGTCTTCGCCGTCGAGGAGCTGGCGTACAACTACGGTTCGCTCGAAACCGTGGGCATTGGGCGGCTGCCGATCCGAGTCGGTGGTGTTGGCGCCTACTATCGGCGCTTCTTCGACGAGAACGACATATTTCGCCGCGTGCGTTCGGAGCACACGTTTCAGACGCTGACCGAGTCCGTGAAGCCGTCGAAGGCGCGGGCGTTCCCATCGTTCGCAGCACGACGCCATACCCCTCACCGGCGCAGGTGTTTCAGCCCATCCACGAGCGGCTCGCGCAAGCGATCAGCGAAAGCGCCGTGCTGCCGCAGCCGTTCAACAACGCTTTCGTGGAGCACTACACGAGCGCATACGGGACGATGAAGCGCCACTCCGACCAGGCCCTCGACTTGGCAGACGGGTCCTGGATTGCCCTCTACTCGTGTTACCGCGAGCCAGCCCTGCCGTCGCGTCGCTTGATTGTGCACCCCAAAGACACCGGAGCGGGCTTCGAGGTTCCGCTGGATCACAGGAGCGTCGTCTTCTTCTCCCTCGAAACTAACCAGCGCTTCACGCATGCGATCGCGCCGCGTGTCCGCGCCCCCGAAAACGACTGGTTCGGAATCACATTTCGAACATCGAAGAGCCTGCTGCGCTTCGTCAACGGGCATCCAATCCTTCCGAGCGGCGCACGCTTGACTCTCGCGAGTGAGGACAAACGTTGCGAGCTGTTCCAGTTGAGGCGCCGCGAGAATGAAGAGACCAGCTTCGTGTACCCGCCGATTTCGTACACGCTCAGCGAAAGTGATTTGCTGCCGCCTGTGGAGTAGGGGAGCGCAACTCTGAGTCTTAGGTCCTTCGTGCGTCTGTCAGGTCGACGTTGCGTGCACATCGGGGGCGGCTGATTTCGAGGGCGACCGGATTCGAACCGGTGTCGACCACCACTGCGCTACGCCCTCACGGCGCAGTCTTTCATGATGCGCAAATGAAGAGAAGCAGCCGCGTCAGGCAGCGCGAGAAGGAGCCTGTGTTGAGAAGAGAGCGCGCGCTTCTTGGGTCGTGCTGGCGTCGGATACTTGAAAACCACTGTCGGTCAACAGTTCCCGCTCAGCGATCCGGGATGGGAGATCGCCTTCAACGAGAAGCAGCGCGACTTCGTCGTGAGCGACGAGACCCCGGTGCGCTAACTGCGGTGCTCGCACACGTTACCTTCCCAGCGTCAACGAAACTGCCACCATTGTTGACGACGTGCCCAGCGGTGACGTCTCTCCCGCAATCGATCACGCTGCTTTCCAGAAACGGGCCCGATCAAAGTATCGGACCTCGAGCGCGTGCGCACCGCCGGCCAGTGCGACCACCCGTCTGGACCCTCAACTTCAAGACCACTTCATGCATGCGGACGCCGTAACGTTCGCGCTCGCGCGCTGCGTCCACTGAAGGAGGGCTACTACCGCCATGCAACATTCACTTGCACATCCTTCGCCTTCGCATCACACTCCGCGGCGAGGTGTGTACATGAAATCTGGGGCTCTATTCCATTCTACCTGGGGATCTATCTTTGCGTTCGCACTCACCGGTTGCGGCGCTTCCGGTGCCACGGAACCCGTTGCGCAGGAGTCGGCAGCCTTCGATGCCGCGTGCGCGGCGCTCGCGCCCGTCGCTACATTCAACAATACCTTCGACTACACGGCAACGACGCCCTACCCAGCTGGCTGCGCTCACGGCGTCGTACTCAAAGTAGACGGCCTCGACGTTTCACCCAACACCCTCTCATCCGCAGGGGCGCCCGGCGCCCAATGGTCACGCATCGAGGCTAAATGGGCTGGAACGCCGTCATCGCAAACCACCAGCCCGTGCGGCACGACAACGCTCACATTGGAAGCGTGGGAGACCAATCAGCGGACGCTGGCTCCGTCACGCACTGCGCTGGAGCTAGCGTCCCAATCACTCGACTCTTCCGTTAGAAAACCATCAGCGCTCACCGACACTGATTCGGCTGATTTGGTTGGGCGCAGCATCGAAAAGGGCGCGCAATCTAACTCTTGAACACGCGAGCGCAGACAGCGCGCGTCACCGTGGCTCACTACACCGCGCACGCGCCCCACTGTATCGGAACGAACGTAACGGATCGCTAGTGCGTCCTCACCGAGCCTTCGTCTGGCGCATCCACTGTGTTCGACTGAGTCGCGCGCCGTTCGCGCCGCCGCTAGGCTAGTCCCGCGGAACCTACTCTGCCTGGCGAACCCAGGAGAAACTCGCGCGCGCGGCATGAACTCACGCTTGCGCGTCGTACGCGGCAGGTGCGTTCGTTGCTTTGTTGGCACGAGGGTAGGTGCCTTCCGAATGCAGCAGCCTGTCAACTTTGAAGCATTGTTCGCGTCGACTACTCTCGACGATCTTTCGGTATCGTCAAGCAAAGTGGCGGCGGGCGAGTCGCGAGTGTGAGATTGGCCGATGCAATCGTCGCTCGTCGTGTGAGCCCTCGTCGCTGTACCATGCTGCCCCACTGCGGCCTCTGTGAATTGTGCAAACGCGATCAGGAAGTCGGATAGCGCCATTTCCGATGTCCGATCGCTGTGGAGTGACACACGTCACTTGCTTCTCCTCTCGAAATCGCCACAGCGAACACGCTCGATGCGAACTCATTGGGCTCGGTTCTCGTTGCGCCACCCCGCTCGAACGCCCAGACTAGTGCGGTCGAAAGCCAAGGAGGGCCACATGCTGGTTCGAGACTTGATGACCACCAACGTCGCTTCTCTTCAAAGCAACGAAACGTTGAGCGAGGCCGCACGTCTGATGTGGAACTGCGATTGCGGAGCTGTTCCAGTCACTGACAGCGTCGATCGAGTCATCGGGATGATAACTGATCGAGACATTTGCATGGCGACGTGGAGTAAGGATCAACCCCCGAGCGCGATCCGAGTTCGCGACGCAATGTCAGGCGAACTCTTCCATTGTGGGCCCAGCGACAGCGTCTCCTCGGCGGAGAACCTGATGCGCTCCCAGCAGATTCGCCGCGTCCCAGTACTCGATGGCGATCAGAAGCTGGTCGGAATCCTGTCGCTCGCGGACATCGTGAAGGAGTCCCAGCGCCCCTCGAGTCGTAGGTCAAGCGAGCTTTCGTCGAGTGAGATCGCAGCGACCCTTGCGAACATTTGCCAGCCTCGCACTGGTAGAACTTCCAGTGCCGTAGTCTAATGACCCGCTGCCCCATGCCTTGACATCGAGCTTGCGTACCTGGGTTCCCCCTTGCAGCGCGTTCAACAAGTCATCGCGCTTGACCGTGAGTGAAGCGAGCTTGAGCTGGGCGGCAAGCTCGGGGAGCTCCTAAATATGCGCGAGCCCGGGCGGCTAGCGAAAATCGTGCGCCGCCCGGATTCACGTGACGCGCCTGGGCGACACGCCCAGCGTGAGATTGAGCCAGGAAGAGCCCTGCAAAAAGCAGCAGGCCTACGGCAAGGTGAAGAACGACGATGGAAACCGCAAGCGTTGATCTCACGCTGGAAACGCCTAGCGCAATTTGCACTACCATGATGGATGTCAGGCGCCTCGGTTCGCATGCAAGAGCAGCGTCGGCAGACTGAATAGCGTAGAGCCGCGTGCGTGCGTGGCGAGCACGCCCTCGTGTTCCTAGCGAGACATCGTGCGAATGGCGGTTTGGACCGACGTCGACACGCACTCGGCGAGCTCGCGGCGGGAGAGCGCCCACGGGAATGAATTACGGTCATGGCCCGAGGCAGATCGCCGCTTCGCCAGACGAGCTCACCGCGCGCGAGCGTGCGGACACTAGCGAGAGCCGAAAGGCGCACAAGCTCGGCGATCTCCAGGCCAGCCAGGGAAGGGGTTCGTCTCAGGATGCTAACGAGGGTCATGATGCAAGTCATGTGACGCAAGAAGCGTTCCTCGCGGCAAGAGGTGAATAGGAAGCGTGATTGGGGATTGCGCCGCGCTGACTGGCACATTGACAGCCATCATTTGAGAACGGCAAGCACGGCACTAACCTCCGCCTGCGATCCTGACAAGAGCGCCCGGAACGAACGATGCCCTCTCATAGTGTGAAGTCGAGCGCTGTGCGCGTCGCCGTTACGGGCGTCGGCCTGGTTACGGCACTCGGCGCGGACGCGAAGGCATCTTGGGAGGGCCTAGTGGCTGGGCGGTCCGGCTTACGGCCCATCTCGGGCTATGATCCGAGTGGCGAGAAAGTGGCAGTCGGCGGTGAGGTCGAGCCGGAGACAGCCAAGGCACTACGCGAACGCCTGCCTTCCGAGATCCGTGCGCGGACCGCGCGTTTTGTTCACTTCGCGTGTGCGGCTGCAGCCGAAGCACTCGAGAGCGCCGGGCGCCCAGAGCGCGAAGATCAGGCAGCGGTTGGCGTGGTTGCAGGGGTCGGGATCGGCGTGCCGCATCCATCCGAAGGCTATCGCGTTGGACCAACGACGGTGATGCGGCTGTTGCCGAATGGCGCGGCAGGATGGATTTCAATCTTGGAAGGACTGCGCGGTCCGAGCTTTACGTGCAGCACGGCGTGCGCGTCGGGCGCCCACGCGATCGGCTTGGCTTTCGATCAGATTCGGCTGGGACGAGCCCGAGCCATGGTGGTCGGTGGCGTCGACACTGTGATCACGCGCGACGTGGTTCGAGCCTACACGTGGATGCGCGCGCTCAACTCCGCGCGAGACGAAGAACCGAGCACGATGTCGCGCCCATTCGACGCCACACGTCGAGGTTTCGTGCTCGGCGAGGGCGCCGGGTTCCTCGTCCTCGAAGAGATGGAGCACGCTCGTGCACGGGGAGCGCGCGTCCTGGCCGAAATGCGCGGCTGGGGCGCGTCGTCTGACGCCCACAGTTTCGTAGCGGTAGCACCGGAGGGCGCAGGGCTCCGGCACGCGATCGAGCGCGCGCTCGCCGATGCCTCGCTGCCGCGCGAGTTGATCGACTACGTGAGCGCCCACGGAACCAGCACGCGCATGAACGATCGCGAAGAAACACGGGCGCTGCGGCGAGTCTTCGGGGACCGAGCCGACAAGCTCATGGTCAGCTCCCAAAAGTCGATGCTGGGTCACGCCATGGGAGCCGCGGGAGCGATCGAAGCAGTCGCGACGGTGCTCTCCGTCGCCAATCAAATCGTGACGCCCACGATCAACCTGCACCACAGCGATCCGGAATGTGACCTGGACTACGTGCCACATGTCGCGCGCAAAGCCAGCATCCGCGCCGCCATCAACCAATCGGCAGGTTTCGGCGGTCACAACTGCGCGATGATCTTCACTCACCCGGAGGCTTTGTGACGCTCTCGATTCTTGCAAACTCGAACTTTCCATCTCTGCGCGCGAGCACGTTGAATGAAGCGCTCGAAGCTTCGGCTCGAGACGGCGCACTCCTCTGGACGGCCGACAAGGACGCCGATGCGCAGGAGGTGCCCATGAGTCGGCTGCTCGAGAGGGCGAGCAGCGTCGCGCGGCGGCTGTGCTGTCTTGGCTTGCGGCGTGGCGACCGCGCCGTGATCATGCTGCCCACGGGCGCGGACTGGCTAACCGGGTTCTTCGGCGTGCTGCTCGCGGGTGGCGCGGCGATTCCGGTCGGCCCGAATCTCTCGTTTGGTGGCATGGATCGCTATGCGGAGACCGTTCAGGCCATATTCCGATCTGCCGACGCACGGTTTCTGCTCGGGAACGCCGCGATCGCCCCACACGTGCCGAAGCTTCGGGGCGAGGGATCACCGTTCGAGCACTTCGTGCGCGTGGACGAGGTAAGTCCCGCCATCGGAGCGAGCCGCGGCCTGCCCTCGATTTCGCCGGCTGACGTCGCGGTCATTCAGTACACGAGCGGCACGACCGGCACGCCCAAGGGCGTCGTACTCTCTCACCGAGCGCTGCTCGCCAACGCGCACATGATCGGCGAGCGCGCAGGAATGACGCCCAGCGACGTCGGAGTCAGCTGGCTCCCGCTGTTTCACGATATGGGGCTGGTCGGCGCGCTGCTCACTGCATTGTATTGGCGCTATCCGCTCTTGCTCATGCCGGTCGAGTCGTTCCTGATCCAGCCACGGCGCTGGCTCCAGTGGCTCGACAGGAAGCGCGCGACGCTATCGGTTGCTCCGAATTTTGCGTATCAGTTCGTGTTCGATCGAATGTCCGACAGGCACCTCGCCGGGCTCGATTTCAGCGCGTGGCGTTGCGCCTTCAACGGAGCCGAAGCTGTTCGTGTCGAGACGCTGCAGGCCTTCGCTCGGCGCTTCGGCGTGCACGGCTTTTCCCCGCATGCGTTCCAGCCCGTCTACGGAATGGCGGAGAACTCGCTTGCCGCCACGTTCCCCGCTCCCGGTCAGCATTGGCACAGCGTGCGCGCCGACGGCCGTGAATGCGTCTCAGTCGGGACCCCGCTGTCGGGAGTCAGTGTTGCGATCGTCGGTGAAACCGAGCAACCACTCTCGACCAGATCGGTGGGTGCGATCCGCATTCGTAGTCCTTCGCTGATGGATGGATACTTTCGCAACCAGGCGGCGACCGAAGAGGTGCTATGCGACGGTTGGCTTCGCACGGGTGACGTGGGCTTCATCCGAGAGGGAGAGCTCTTCATCACGGGCCGCAGCAAGGAGATCATCGTCAAGCGCGGGCGAAACTACGCTCCCGACGAGTTCGAAGAAATTGCGGTAGCTACGAGCAAAGGACGAGTTTTGAGGGCGGCAGCGTTCGGAACTCCGGATGGCCAAGATGGCACAGAGCGCATCGTCCTGGTGCTCGAAACTCGTCCAGTGACCGAACATGAAAAGGAGCTGCTCGCTCGTGAAATCGCTGGCGCTCTCGTTGCGGCGGTCGGCGTTGCCCATGACGTCACCGTGGTCGTGCCACCAAAAACAATCGAACGGACCACGAGCGGGAAGATCCGCCGTGTCACGCTCAAGAATCGTTTCATGCAAGGCACTCTGCCTCGACACCCCGACGACTCGACCGGTACCGACTCCTCGGTGACCGCATGAAGGCGCTCGTCCTCGGGGGTACTGGCTTCGTGGGGATGAACTTGATCCGTGCCCTGCGAGCGGCTGGCCACGACGTATCCGGGACTCGACGCGTTCACTGCAATACGCTGTTCGCCCGGCGACTGGGGGCGCCGCTCGTGATCGCGGAGCTTGACGACGTCGACGCGCTGACGGAAGCCATGCGCGGCAAGGAGGTCGTGTTCAATTGCGCGGGACACTATCCGCGCTACTCGCTCGACCGTGACGCGGAGATTGCAGTCGCTCGCCAGCGCGTTCGCAACACCTTGGAGGCGGCGCGACGCGCGCGGGTTGGACGATACGTTCTGACGAGCTCGATCGCGACAGTGGGAGCACCACGTGACGGCGCGCGTTATTCGACCGAAGAAGATGGCGTCGAACCGGGCTCACTCAGTGGTGTATACCACTCGGTCAAAGCAGCCATCGAAGACGAGGTCGTTCACGCGCGGCGCGCCGGGTTGGACGCTGTGATCGTGATTCCGACGGCGATCTTCGGCGAGCTCGATGTCAAAGCAGGCACGGGGTTCCTGATCGTCTCCGTCGGAAACCGAGCATTGCCGTTCATGATTGACGGTCTGACCAACGTCGTGGACGCCGACGATCTCGCTCGTGCTCACATCCTCGCGGCCGAACGCGGGACGAGCGGGGCGCGCTACATCATCGGCGGGCACAACCTCTCCGTCGTGAATTTGCTACGCTTGGTTGCGAGCCTGCTCGCGGTACCACTAGAAGGTGCGCCAATCTCTCTCGAGCTCGCGGCCTGGCGCGCGAGCCTCGGAGAAGCCCGAACGCGCGCAGCAGGCAATGGCGGGCGCGCTCCCTTGTCCCGCGAACTCGTGGACATCGTCCGCTTTGGTCGGCACGTCCAAAATGCCAAGGCCGAAGCCGAACTGGGCCTGCCATCGCCGACGCCCCTCATCACGACGCTGAAAAAGGCATGCGATTGGTACGTCCGCCATCGCTATGTCCGCCCGAGCCAAGGAGCCCACTATGCAGCACGTTTCATCGATCCAAATCCGTGCGGATCTGGAACTGATCATTCGCCGGATTCGACCTGATCTGCGAGGCAACATCGAGTCTTCAGATAGGCTGCGCGACGACCTCGGTTTGGATTCTCTGCACGCCATGGAGCTTCTGTCCGAGGTTTCCGAAAAATACGCGCTCGATGTCGATCCCGAGACCGTGCAAGACGTTCGCACGGTAGGCGACGTAACGGCGTTTCTATCGAGGCTACTCGAAGAGTCAGCAGGAACTTTGTGAAGGAACGCCCAATGGATCCCTTCTCTGCTGCGCTTTCGACCCGCAGCCCCTTCGATGCGCAACTGACGGGAGATGGCGAGGATGAAGCCGTGCTCCTCCCGATCATTCTTGGCGAAGTGCGAGCGTTCTGCGCGAAACACATCGACGGAGCTCGCATCGACCGCGAAGGGCAGCTTGGGTTCGATGTTCTGGCAGGAGTAGCGGATCGGGGCTGGTTCGGGCTGACTGTGCCCGCGCGTTTCGGAGGTGCAGGGCTTTCCATAGCCAGCGCGGCGCGCGTAGTAAGTGAGCTCGCCGCTCACAATGGCTCGCTCGGAACGTGCGTCGGCCTGCACACAGGGCTCGCGTTGAACGCCCTGCTCCGACACGGTCAGCCGAGCGCACAGGAGCAGTACCTGCCGGAGATCGCCCGCGGCAGGCGCATCGTGGCCTTCGCCGCGACGGAGCCCGGCGCCGGATCGGATATTTCATCCGTACGCACGACCCTGAGCGAGCGCGAAGGCGAGCTCTGGCTCGACGGATCCAAGTCTTACGTAACGAACGGCGGGATCTGCGGCTTGTTGACGGTGCTCGCACGCAGCCCAGGGCTTGGTGGAGCGCGCGCTGGACACACGCTGGTCCTAGTCGACCCACGCGCTCCAGGCGTCACGCGCGGCCGTGAGGAGAACAAGCTAGGGCTCAAGGGATCCTCGACGCTGACAATCAGCTTCGAGAACGTCGAGATTTCACGTGATCACGTGCTCGGTGAGGTCTCCAAGGGGCTCGATCACGCACACGAGGCGCTCTCATGGGGCCGCACATTCCTGGCGGCGGGCTGCGCGGGAACGGCTCGCGCGGCGCTTGCGGATGCCATCGAGCACACCCGTCAGCGTGAGCAGTTCGGAAGGCCGCTGGCGAGCTTCCCGCTCGTGGCCGAAGCGATCGCTCGTTCCCGCGCCGAGCTCCTCACGATCGAGAGCGCGCTCGAGCTGGTTTGCAGCTTCGCGGATGCGAAGTCCGCCGCGCTCGCGCCGGCCTCGAGCATCCTGAAAGTGCTGGCTTCCGAGGGCTCATGGCGCATCGTCGATCGCGGCCTGCAGCTCATGGGCGCTGCCGGCTACCTGGAGGACAGCGGGATGGCGCGGCGGCTGCGCGATGTCCGGGTGACGCGTATCTTCGAGGGCGCCAATGACGTGCTGCGAATGAGCCTTGCTGCTGCAGCACTTGCGTGGCCCCTTGCAGCATTCAAGGAACTCGAGGCTACGACGCGTGCAGCGAGCGCTCTCATGTCGGATGCACAGCTGTGGGAGACGGCGTTTGCAGATTTCTCCGCGAAACTGAGCACAGTCAAGAGACGCTGGGGCTGTCGCCTATTTGAGGAGCAAGCGATTGCTGCGAAGCTAGCGGACGGCACTATCGCGCTTTTCGGCGCGCTCGCCGTGCTGCTGACTTCAGCTCGGAGCGACGCCCTCGATATTCCCATCAGACGGCTCGCGATTGCGCTCGAACTCGAGCGTGCGCAGGCGTGCCTCGCAGAAGTGCTGGAATCTCGTGACGGGGCGGTGCAGCGGTTACTGCATGCCGATGCTGCAGAGCTAGCGAACACTCACGTCACGCTCGCCCGAGCGTGAACCGAAATACGCTACCAGAGGTCCTATCGCGGTCGAACCAGAGGCGTCCCCCATGAGCTTGGATGACTCGAGCAGCAATGAAAAGGCCCAGGCCTAGGCCCGATGACACACTGGTTGACCCAACGTATCGCTCGAAAATGCGCTCAGCTTGTTCGGCTGGTACGCCGGGACCGGTATCGGCGACGAAGAACATGACTTCATCGTCGGTCGCCTCGAAGCCGACGCGGATCTTACCAGCGCGCGGCGTGAACTTGATCGCGTTCGAAAGCAGATTGCCCAGCACCTGAATGCCGCGCGCGAGGTCGACCCGGATGCTCACGTCGCTTGCTGGCTCTATCGACAGGAGTTGGTCACGCTCTCTCGCGAGCGGCTCGTAAACGGCTGCCGCCGTCGATAGCAGCTCGATGGCGGAATGGGCGCTCGGCGTTACGGCGAGCTTGCCCGCCTCGATCGCTACGACATCGACGAGATCATTGATTAAGCGGTCCATCTGCGCCTCGATTGTCACGAGCGCGGCGACGTTTGATGCCAGTTGGCGGTCGTCGCGACCTTTGGCCTCCTTGGTGAGCAACGCGAGGTAGATCTTGAGCGCGGCCATGAGCCCTCGAAGATCGTGACTAGCCTGCGCAAGGAAGTCGTCTCGAGAGGATACGGCTGTGTCCGCCATCCTGCGCTCCAATGCGAGGTGAAGGTCGGTGGTTTGCCTTTCGAGCACGAGCTGCGCCAGGAGCTTTTCGCGTCGCTCGAGCCGTTCGCGATTGAGCACCTCATCCACACGACCGCGCTCGACGGCGACAGTTCGATCTTCTTCGGCACGTTGCTCGAGGAGCAACGAAACCGCAGCCTGAGTCTGCTCGCTCAAGGGCAAACGAGCATCGGCAGCTGCTCGCGCGGCCCGAAGCAAACGGTCCGCGCGCTCCCGAGCGATCGCTAGCACCGCGTCGGCCTCTTCATCTGCGACTATGACACGCCTGGCGAGCTCCTGGTCAGTGTTATGACGTTCGACCCGCAAACTTGCGTCGGTTTCGGCTCGCTCGTTTTCCTGATCCGTCCGACTCATTGGGCGTGGGATCCGAGCGTAGCCCGGTGTTCAACGTGCGAAACGTCCGGGAAAATCCGGACGACGCGCGCCTGACATACATGTTCCGCGTTGCGAGTGTCGTGGAAAGCGCACGACCGTGCAGTACACGGCGCTCGCACCGCTTACATCCGAGCAAGCGCGACGTAAGAATCTTCAACTGTGGACAACGCAGGAATCTTCGCGCGAACGGCGACGCCTACGCTTCGATTTTCCGCGAGATCGATTGTTTCGGTCGTGGCGGGCGTTCGTATTGGAGCCGCGCAACCTCTCCCTGCCGACGCGAATCGATCGGCTGCTGATGACCACGAAGGCCACCACCAAGCGAATGGCTCGACGTCCACGACGCAGGGAGATGCTGGCCACGCTGCGATGAAGCACGAGGGCGGTGGGCATGCCTCAATGATGAGTGCGCCGCTCGGGATCTCGCGCTCGCGTATGGGTTCCGGGACGTCGTGGCTACCGGACTCGTCTCCGATGTATGGCCTGATGGTCCCGCTGGGGCACGGCGGCTTCATGTTCCACGAGAACGTGTTCGCGGGCTACGATTGGTTTGCGAGTGACCGACCCGGTCGCAAGTTCGTTAGCGTCAACTCGGCGATGGCGATGGCCTGGCATCCTCTAGGCCCCGGTGAGCTCACGGGACGACTAATGCTCAGCGCTGAGCCGCTGACGGTTGGAAAAAGCGGCTACCCACTGGTGTTGCAGTCGGGCGAAACGGCGGACGGGCAACCACTCCATGATCGTCAGCATCCGCACGACTTGTTCATGGAGGTCGCTGTTCAGTACGCTTTTCCCGTCAGTGACAGTGTGGGGGTGGAAGTTTATTTGGCGCCTTCGGGAGAGCCGGCTTTGGGGCCCACGGCATATCCCCATCGGATTTCCGCGATGTCTGATCCTCTCGCGCCAATCGGGCATCACTGGCAGGATGCCACGCACATTAGCTTCGGGGTCATCAGCGCGGGCGTCTTCACGCGAAACATCAAGCTTGAAGGGTCGTGGTTCAACGGACGTGAGCCGGACGAGAATCGCTGGAACTTCGACGTGCGTCTGCCTGACTCTTACTCTGGTCGTCTGAGTTGGAATCCAAACGAGCACTGGAACGCGCAAATGTCGTATGGATATTTGCGCAGCCCCGAGCGGCTGGAACCCGAAGTGTCAGTGCACCGGGTTACCGCCTCGGGCACGTACAATTCACGCATGGGCGAGGAAGCGAATTGGGCGACAACGCTCGTTTTCGGTGAGAACATCGAGGATGACGGCCACGCGACGGGATCTGCGCTGCTCGAGACCAATTGGAACCTGGATGGGCATCACGTCGCCTTCGGCCGCGTCGAGTACGTGCGCAAGACAGCTCACGATTTGGCGTTGCCCGAGAATGAGTCGAGGTCGAGCTTCGACGTAGCGCTTCTCGGGTTGGGCTACGCCTACTATCTCGGTCCCTTCGGCGCGTTGATGCCGGCGGTTGGTGCGCGTGGCACCGTCGGGTTCGTGCCAGAGACGCTCGAGCCCGTGTACGGAAGCCGTGCGCCGCTTGGGGCGATCTTTTTCGTGCAGCTGCGGCCCCGCGCGATGCACAGGTAGTTTTCACCGAAGTGTGCGCGTGACTGTGCCGCCTCGCGTCGCGATGCCTTCGACGAGCTCACGATTCCTGTCTCGTACAAAGCACACTCGGAGCTGCGAGCCGAGCGCGAGCAAGAAGACAACGTAGTAGGGTTGCAAACTTTGGAAGCGCATATGCTACATCGGCAGTGAACCGCAGATGTTCGACGCTCTAGATAAATGACTACTCGAAAGCCTGCGAGGGCTATTGAGAAATGCGGCCTCGATAGACTAGCGTCGTGAGTTCGATGCCGAACTGATTCGGCCACTTGAAGGGGACGCGGAGACAGATGCTGTATTCGTTCTGGAGGCGAGGGCGCGCCACCGCGTGTGCGCGCGCATTGTGCTGCGTGACTTTGGCGATTGGGGTCATGGCACCGTTTACGGCAGAGGGGCAGACCCTTCCGAAGTCGCCTCCGTTGGTACCGACGGAAGGGCAGGAGAGCAATGCCAAGCTCCGCAACATTGCGCGGCGCGATGATTGCGCCGAATCGCCAGAACCGGGCGCTTACGTCGTGCGGTTCGACCAAGGGCGAGGCAAGTTCGTCTATCCGGACCACGCTCCTTTCGCGGAAGACGAGCTCGTTTTGCGCATTTGCAATACGACGCCTTGGAAACGTTATCGTCTGGTATTTGGCTCCAAGACCGTCGGCAACGACGCCGTCGCTGCGACGACCGTCGGCTACGCCGCGACCGAGGTGAATGCCGCCTTGCGCGGAGCCAACGCGATCCTCGCAAACGATCATACATGCGCGGATGAGGCGGTCGCAGACACGAAGAAGAGCGGCAAACCTGACGACAAGGCCGCCGAGCGCAACGACCTGAGTAACCAGTGCAATCGCCTACGCCAGCAAGTCACGGCGCTGGTGAAGGTTGCTCAGATAGTGATGGAGCGACGCGATCGCGCCGCCACACTGATGGCAGAGTGTGGGTCGCTTTCGGACGAGAGGCTGGGCGCGCCCCAACCTCCGCGAGCGCCGGGTCAGCGCATGACGCTCGACACGGTCTGCGCCCAGCTATTCAACGACGGTAGTCGCGAGGACCCCCAAACGTACGACATCGGCGCCGAGGTAAATTTCGAGCTCAAAGAACACGGAATAGAGGAACAAGTCGTTTGGCTGGACGACACCTGGCATGTCGTCGAGCGCGGGGCAGGCCCAGCCGCGGCGTCGCTTGCGTCGAATCCGGGCGAAGGCGTGTTGCCGCCGACCATCGTTGGCTACTTGAATACGCGGGCCGAGCTCATCAACGCGATTCAGCGAGCGATGGACGGCTTTTCCAAGCTGGCAGCGCTCTCGCTTCGAGTTCGGGAGGACTTGGCGCGCCGGCAGACGACGTTCAGGTTGGGGCGCTTCCCTGGCAATCGCATTGTTGTGGCAACGCTCGAGGAGCACACGCTGCGTATTGGTTTCACGCAGGATCGAAAGCACTTGCAGTTCTCGACAGTCGTAGTGCCGCACCAGCTGTCGCTCAACGTGCAGAAGACATCGTTCGTGCAGTTCGACGTGGGTGTTGCGTTTTCGACGGTCAGCGCGCCGACGTATGCGTCCCGTGTTCAGGACGACGCAAACGGGGCGCCCATCGAGGTAGTTCGTAAGGAGAGCGACGGGCGCAACTTGGACCCCGTCATCTTTGCTTCCTTCCTTTGGTGCCCGCAAGATCTGGAGTTACCTTGGATCGCGAGGACGTGCAAAGACGGCTCACGCGGTTTCGCCTGGTGGGCTCCACGCTTCGCCGTTGGGCTGCCGCTCAGCGCAAACCTTGGACGGGGCAGCGTGTACGGTGGCTTGTCGTTGCCGTACATCCCTTATGTTTCGCTGATCGTTGGGGGCAACGCGCAGCGTGTGCAGCAACTCGCTGGGATGAGTGAGGGCGATCCAGTGCCCTCGGGCGGCGTGCAAACGAGCACTCGACTCAAAGTTGGGCTCTTTGCGTCCGTTGGAGTCACCGAAGAGATCTTTTACTTGTTGGTCCCCAAGACGGAAGCCGCCAAATGAGCGACACACCGAAAAGCACCGGCTTCTGGACAGGAGTCGACGCCAAGCTCCTCATTGCAACAATCGCGGGCCTTGGCACGTTGCTCGGCCCAGTCAGCCAACTCGTCGAAGGTCATTACAAGCTGAGGCTCGATGCTCTGGAGGCAGAGCACAAGCTGCGCCTCGATTTCATCGAGCGCCTCGTCAAAGCTCAGGAGCTCGACGACCCCTCCGCGCGAGTTCTCGCACGTCTCGACGTTCTGCAGCTGCTGCGCGGCACTCTTCCAAAAGACGATGGCATGACCGCTTTCGTCGGCGAAGAGCTTGCTCGGACCAAGCAACAATACGAGTCTTTGCTGGCACTCCAGCAGGCGCGCGCGGACGCACCCACTCAAGCGGCATCCCCCGCGGCACCCCATGATCCTGCACCTGCGCCGGACAAAGAAGCGGTCGCAAAAGTGAAGCGCGCCGAGCGCGAGCTCAGCTCACGTTTGCTCCTCACTGCGCCACGCCCCCAACCGACAATCACCGTTGCCCCGGCTCCCGCTGTCGCTCAACCGTGCAAACGCTACTCGGCAAGCGCTCCCGGCAGCTCCGTCCCGCCGGCCCAACTCCAGGAAGCATGTCAGGCTGCAGACGTGGGGGCCGAGCGATGGATGGCGAGAGCGGCTGCGTCCTTGGTGACGTGCAGCTGCGCGGAGCGATGACCCGGGCGGTCAATCGCAGCGCATTTTTTGAGCGATTGACCCAATCTTGACAAAATCTTGATGCGCTCAGCTTCACCATCCCCTCATGAGTCGCCCGATGGGTCTGTCTGGAGAGGCAGGGGGTGAGCGGCCAGAGTTAGTCAACGCCGCGCACGGAGCACTCGCCGATGTTTCAAAGAAGCCGCTTCTGAGCGTACCGGTCGAAGCCAGGTCGTCCCACGACACACCGGGTGGGCGATACTTTCTGACATTGTGCCTGGGCGCCCTTGGCGTGGTCTACGGCGACATTGGCACCAGCCCGCTGTACGCGATTCGCGAGTGCTTCCATCCTGCACACGGACTCTCGGTGTCGGCCCCGAACGTACTCGGGCTGCTCTCGGTCATTTTCTGGTCGCTCGTGATCGTGATCACGGCCAAGTATCTCGCCTACGTCCTGCGCGCAGACAACCGGGGCGAAGGCGGCGTGCTCGCGCTGATGGCACTCGCTCTGGCTGCGAGCAAGGGTAGGCTGCCAACCTGGGGAGTGACAGCGCTCGGGCTCTTTGGCGCCGCCCTGCTCTACGGTGACGGCATGATCACACCGGCGATCTCCACGCTGGGCGCCCTCGAAGGCCTCGTCGTTGCGACGTCCGCTTTCGAGGAATGGGTGGTTCCACTGACGATCGTGATCCTCATCGTGCTGTTTCTGCCGCAGCGTCATGGCACGGCGAAGGTGGGCGCGGTGTTCGGGCCGATCATGTTGGTGTGGTTCGCTGCGATCGCGGCTCTCGGGGTGTTGCACATCGTTCGACATCCCGAGGTACTGTTGGCGGTCAGCCCGCACTTGGCGGTGTCGTTCCTGCTCGAACACGGCAGCATCGCATTCATCGTGTTGGGCAGCGCATTCCTGGTGGTGACGGGTGGCGAGGCGCTCTACGCAGACATGGGCCACTTTGGGCCTCGCCCGATTCGCTGGACATGGTTCGTCGTTGCGGGCCCGGCACTTTTGCTCAATTACTTCGGACAAGGGGCGCTGCTGATCGCGGATCCCACTGCCGTGGAGAACCCCTTCTTCCTCGCTGCGCCGCGCTGGGCGCTGTATCCGCTCGTCATCCTTTCGGTGCTCGCGGCCGTGATCGCCTCCCAAGCCGTCATCTCCGGAGCGTTCTCGCTAACCCGGCAAGCCACCATGCTCGGCTTCTGGCCTCGCGTGGAGGTGCAGCACACCTCCGCTCGAGAGATCGGGCAAATCTACGTGCCTACGATCAACTGGATGCTGATGGTCTCCACGATCGCGCTGGTCTTGGGCTTCCGAACCTCCTCGAACCTGGCAGCCGCTTACGGCATCGCGGTCACCACCACGATGGTCATCACGACGCTTCTGGCCTATGTGGTCGCACGCTATCAGTGGCGCTGGCGCTTGCTCCCTGCGCTGAGCCTCACCGCACTGTTCATCGCGATCGACCTCGCGTTCTTCGGTGCGAACGCACTCAAGATCAGCCACGGTGGTTGGTTCCCGCTGCTCGTGGGTGGCATCATTTTCGTGTTGATGACCACGTGGCAGAGAGGCCGGGCGCTGCTCGGAGAGCGCATGCGCGCTCAAATGATTCCGCTCGATGACTTCCTGGAAGTGCTCCGAGTGGAACGCCCAGCGCGCGTTCCAGGCACGGCTGTCTTCATGACGAGCAACGCTCATGGAACGCCTCCGGCGCTCATGCAGAATTTCATGTTGAATCGCGTCGTGCAGCAACAGGTGATTCTGCTCACCCTCGTGACAACGGAGCAGGCGCGCGTCACGCCCGGCGAGCGCGTGACAATTGAAGAGCTTCCAGAGGGATTCAAGCGGGTGATAGCTCGCTACGGCTTCATGGAACAGCCGGACGTGCCCGCTCTCCTCAAGGAAGAGCGTATTCCCGGCTGGTCGCAGGAGCACACCACGTTCTTTCTGGGTCGCGAGACCGTGCTCCCAACCGTGGCTGCCGGCATGATGCGCTGGCGCCAGCATCTGTTCATTTTCATGACCCGCAACTCGCAACGAGCCGCGACGTTTTTCAACGTTCCCCCGGATCGCGTAATGGAAATAGGTTCGCAAATCCGCTTTTAGTCGAGCGAGTCCCAGCTCGAGCCATGCCGGGAACAATTTCTCGTGGCGTTCCCGAGCAGCGCCTCGGGTTCGACTTCGAGCCTGTCCCTGCGACGCGGCGCGCTTCGCGACTAGCAGGCTGCATGCCAGTGCCCCGCCGCTAAGGTATTAGCGACTTGCGCGCGTGGGCGCGTTCCGTTTGGCACAATTTGCGCCACAATTGCATTGAGCGTGGCTCTAGGGTTTGGTTGGTGTTCTGCTTCGGACGCTCAAAATCGCCGAATCAGCGCGAGATCCCGAAAGCACAACACTCGCGAAGGTTGGATGGCATGTAGATTGCCCCGACGCCATCCATGTTGAAGGTCAAACTCGGGCTCGCTTCTGTGGCCGCTTCGAGCCTCGTTTTCGGGCTCGCCTGCGGCGGTACCACGCGCGATGCTGATCAAACTGCGGGACGTCCCGGTGATCTCGGTGGCTCACCAGGTACGGGCGGTGTTGCGGGTGGGGGGAGCGGTAGCGGAGGCGTTGGTATCGCTGGCAAGAGCAATGGCGGCGCCAGCAGTGGCGGCGCAAGTTCGGGAGGAACGACGGGCGGTGTGGGGAGCGCAGGCGCTCCATCGGCTGGCAAGGGCGGTATTGCGAGTGCAAGCGGTGGCGCGCCGGGCACCGGGGGCGCTACGCACAACGGTGGCTCCGGCGGAAGCGGAGGCGCGATTCAGGAACCGCGTTGTCCTCAGACTCCACCTCAAGACTCCGCGTCGTGCTCGCCGAACAATCAACAGTGCTTCTATGACGCGTGCCCCAGCGGAGGTCGGACGCTCGCCACCTGTATGAATGGCACGTGGAAAGTACAGAGCGGAACCTCGTGCGCCTCCTTCTGCCAGGGCGCAGTGAGCGCCATGCCCTGCGACGCAGGGGAAATTTGCCTGATCATGGCCGGCGGCGCACTCTTGACGAACTGCGTGCCCAACCTTTGCAGCGCCGGGCCAGTCACATCGCAGTGTGCCGGTGTTCACGACTGTGCCGCCTCGTTCTCACTTCAGGCCGGCGCTACCATCACTTGCAATATTTGCCCACAAGGCGGCTGCCCGTAGATGATTTTTGGGGCCGCCGTCAGGGCTCGCGGTCATGATTCGGCATGCAAGAGACGCTCTACCGACGCCCGCTCCCTAACGACAGCATCGCTTTTTCATCGAACGAAGGGCGCGAAGTGTTCGCCGAGGCGCTGAGCGCGGGAGGACTTGCTGGTTACTTCCGACTGGCGGAGCAGTTCCATACTCAATCGGATCCCGCCTTTTGTGGACTCGGATCGTTGGTTGTCGCGCTGAACGCGCTCGGCATCGACCCAGGTCGCTTGTGGAAGGGGCCGTGGCGTTGGTTTTCGGAAGAGCTGCTGGATTGCTGCCTGCCGTTGCCCGAAGTGCGACGCAGTGGACTCACGTTGAGCGAGCTCGGTTGCGTCGCGCGCTGCAATGGCGCCGACGTGGAGATTCACTACGCGGAGGAGAGTGATGAAGCCTCCTTCCGGCGAGCGGTTGCTGACGCGTCGCGCGGCGCCAGCGTGCTCATTGCCGCGTACGATCGCGCGGCTCTTGGCCAGACCGGCAGCGGGCATTTCTCGCCTATCGGGGGTTATAGTGCCTCACGTGATTTGGTGTTGGTGCTCGATGTCGCGCGCTTCAAGTATCCGCCGCACTGGCTGGCGGCCGACAAGCTTTATCGCGCGATGTTACCCGTAGATGCGGCAACGGGGCGTTCACGCGGCTGGCTCGCGCTGCGCGCGCGAGAACACGGGATCGCGCTCGGATTCAGCCTGGTGTGTGACGCGGCCGGCTACGGCGCTCTTGCCGAGCTGTTGCAGAGCGTGAAGCGCAACGTGCTGCAGGCGTCGAAGCTCCGCGAACTCGCCCAAGCGATGCTTCCTCTCATAGCTCACGTCGAGCTTCGTGAAGCGAGCGCTCCGGCACATCGCGAGCAGATCGCAAGCGCCCGCGCTGCGCTGAGAAAACTCCCAGCGTTTGCCGAGATAGAAGCGAGCGTGGGCTCTCTCGCGGCGGAGCCGACCACGTTGCTTCTTCTCGCATTCGGCGACCAGCTACCGCCGGCGACCGAAGCGCATCGACAGCTGTTCCCGCCGAGCGGCGACGAACACGCCGCGATCGCGAACGAAGTGATGAACCTCCGTGCCCAACTCGCGGCGCTCTGGAGTCAAGCTCGAAACGCCTGATCGCACGATCGCGGATCGGTAGCCAAACTGATCGGCTCTAGAGAGCTTTGAAGAAGTTCCAAAACGTGGATGGCGCGAAGTTGTCTTGGCGTCCGTGGGCGTTGCCCGTTGTTTGGCACCATTCGACGGGGTAGCCCGCCTTGCAGCCTTGATACAGCTTGCACGGCGAGGGATCGACCGCGACGGGTGCCGCGGCCTTGTCGCACATGTTTTGTGTCAGGTGCCGGTCTCGCGCTTTTTCGCTGCCGGAGATCACGTTGGTTGTATCGGTGGTGTCGTGAATGAAGATGCGCGCAACGGGCCCTCCGCACTTGCCGCTCGCGGACTCACCACCCGTCACGCTGGCGCCCGCGCGCACCACGTCGCCGCGAATGCAGGTGAGCTGATTCACGAGCCACGAGCCACTGCTGTACCCGACGACGAACACGCGACTCTCGTCGGCGCAGAAGCGAGTTTTGACGTCAGCGACCATCGAGTCGAAGAACGCGACGTCCTTGCCAGTAGGGCTCGTGTCCCAACACGTGCCGGAGGCGGAGCCCGTGCCGCGCACCAGAATCGCATCGCTGCCGGTCGCCTTTTCCATCGGCACGTTGTTGGTGCCGCCGCCGCAACCATGGAGCAATACGATCACGGGGTAGGCGCGCGTCGGGTCGTAGTTGCTCGGAAGGCGCACCGAGTACGGGCGGTTGGCTCCGCTGGTCATGACCTGACTCTCGACCCATTGGTTCAAGGTCTGGGTCGTAGTCTTGTCGCAGCCTGCGCTGCGCTTCGTCGTGGTGCCACCGCCGCCTCCAACGCCGCCGCTGCTCGACGCGCCGGCGGTGCCGCCGTTCGCGTTGCCGCCGCTGTTCGCGCTGCCGCCACTCGCATTGCCACCCGCTGCGCTGCCGCCATTCGCGCTGCCGCCGCTGTTCGCGCCGCCACCACTGGCGTTGCCGCCCGCTGCGCTGCCGCCATTCGCCGAGCCGCCGTTCGCGTTGCCGCCGCTCGCAGCACCGCCGTTGCTCGGAGCACCTCCGCTCAGGGCGCCACCATTGCTCGGCGCACCTCCGCTTGCGGCGCCGCCCATCGACGCACCGCCCATCGACGCACCGCCCATCGACGTGCCGCTGCCACCCATCGACGCGCCTCCGCTTCCGGTCTGAGCGTTCCCACCTGCTCCGGAATTGCCCGATCCGGGATCCGAACAGCCGAGAGCGAAAGCCGTGAGCGAAATCGTAGCGGACAGCAGCCGTTTGATTGGTGATTTCATACGTGACGTATCCTTAGGCCTTCATGCCAGCGAATTCGCCGGAGCCATCGATCGTTGGCGGCGTGCCCGAACTGCGAGTAGCGGCCGCAATGAGCGTGTTGAGGATCTTGGCGTTCCCTGTGCCAGCCGTGTCGACGAAGGCGCCTTGCTTCAGGTAGCCACCACCGTTGCCCCAAATGATCATCGGCACGCCCTTGGTCGAGTGAGAGGGGCCGTCGGCGATGGTGTTGGTCCAAATCAGCTGCGTGTTGTTTTCGAGGCCGTGAGCCTTGAAAGCATCCAAGCCCACCAGCAATGATTGCATGCGCACCACGTCGATCTCGTGGTGTGCGGCCTCGGCAGTGGGATCGTTGCCCGACACCGAGTCCGACTTGATGCGGTGACTCAGCTGATGGAAAGTCCAGCCATAGCCAGCACCCGAGTTCGAGGGCACGTTGTAAATGGTGCCGTCTGTGCCGTCGCCCCACTGCAGCGTGCCCACGCGGTTGTAGTTGCAGCCAAAGGCGACGGCCATGATCTGCAGGTGCAGCTTGACGTACTCCTCCATGTTCGCGCCCTTGAACGCGAAACCTGTTTTGTAGGCCTCGTACTTGTCGACCGGTAGTCCATTCTTCGAGCACATCGCGCCGGTGGTGGAGGTGGTGCCACCGGTGCCCATGCCGCTGCTGCCGCCGCTCATCGCATCCATCTTGACTTCGATGTCGCGAATCGCCTGAAAGTGCTGGTTCAGCCGGTTCTTGTCGGCGGCGCTGAGCGCGGGATTGTTCATCAAGCTCGAGAGCTCGGCGCGCACGATGTCATTCACGCTTTTGCGGCGATTGGCGAGCTCCTGCGCGGTGTTGACCATGCCGCTGCTACCACCTGCGCCGGTCATGCCGCTGCTGCTACCTCCGGTGCCCGTGGAGCCGCCAGCGGGCGCGAGCCCCACCACCTTCGAATAGAGGATGTATGGGTTCACGTCCGCCGCTCGAACTTGGCCGGAGCCCGCGGCCTTGAACGAGATGCGCTCGGCAATGAAGCCCTTCGCCCCGGAGTAGAGCGCGATGGGATCCTTACCCATTACCTTGGCGATCAAGGTATCTGCCGATGGCCCCGAAGCGTACGCGGTGTTGCCCACCGAGCCCGGCCTGAGCCCTGTCAGAGTCTGCACGTTGCCTTCCGCGTGCCCGCAGCTCTGCACGCCGACGGGGTAGTTGATGTTCTTGAGGAAGAGCAGGTTGGCCGCATGCGCCGACAGCACGCTCGTCGCTGCACCCGTCGCACCCGCGAGACTTGCAGACGTCAAGGCGCCGGTCGCCGACGGAAAAAAGTTCTTCCCCACCACACCGTTCTGACCGACGACGAAGAACGTGAACACCGGCTGCGCGTCGGCGGCCCAAGCCGAGCGGCTCGGCAAACCCTCTAGAAACGGAAGCCCAATCGCGACGGTTCCTGCTCCCGTGAGGAACGCGCGGCGGTTGATCACACGACGGTTCATGAAAATGCCTTTGGGGTTCATTCTGCACCTCCCGCTCGCACGCGGAAGGCATCCTGTTTCACGAGCTCGACAATCACCTGCTTCACCGAACCTGCGTTTGCGCTCGCTGTTGCGAGCTTCGTCAGCATCGGCATGTCCGACTCGACGATGTTTCGCTGCAGGCCAAAGCTGGCGAGTCGTTTCGAGTAGCACATATGCGTTTGTTGGGTGGACGCGAGCACCTGCATCAACTCCGTCGAGTCCTTGTACGACTTCGTTCCGTCCATGAAGGTGAACGAGCCGCTGGCGTCGATGGGCAACGTTTCATTGCCGTTCTTCTCGGTCGTGCGATAGGCGCCCATGCCGTCGAAGTTTTCGAAGGCGAAGCCGAGCGGGTTGATCATCTCGTTGTGGCAAACGCTCCCGCAGCCCTTGGTGTGGTTGTCGACGCGCATGCGGTTCGTCTGCCCCGCCGTCACGTCGGGGAGCGGCGGAATGACTCCAGCAAAAGGTCCGAGCGGCGCACACAACACATCCAACGCCATGTTCACGCCGCGATGAATCGAATCCGGCGAGGCGTTGTGCCCGTAGAGGATCAAGAAGGGCAGCTGCGTGAAGTAGCCAATGCGATTCGCCCCGAGCTCACGCTCTTCGAAGCCGCTGGCAGGCCCGGAGGCGCCTCCATAGAGCGTCGCCATGCGCGAGCTCACGAAACCTTTGGTGGAGAGGAAGATGTCCTTCACGCCCTGGCCGCTGCTGAAAATGCGGTCGAAGAACAGATACGCGCTCTCCTCCAAATCGTCGTTGATCGCAGGGTCGTAGTTAGAGACGCCCACCTTGCTGAGCTGCGAGAACTTGTTGAAGCGCAAGAACTCGCCGTGAAACTTACGCATCACCGCCTTTGCGGTACTCTCGTCGAGCAGCTTCTGCGCCAGCGCCGCGGCGCCGTCCGCGGTGTCGTATTTGCCGGTTCCCGCTGCTGCATCCAACAGCGTGTCGTCCGGCCCCTTGTCGCGCAGCAAGAGCGAGAGCTTGGCGGCCATTTCGTGGGCCGTCAGTGGCGCACCCGCAGCCCCCAACTCGGTGCGATACAGGAAAAACGGCGACTGCAGCATTGTCTCGAGCACTAGGCCGGCGCCCTTTGCGAACGCGCTCAGGTTGCCCGAGTAGGAAGCCGCCGAATCGAACTGCTTCTGATAGGTGCTCTGCTCGGCGCTCGTCAGTGGGCGCCGATAGATGCGACGCCCGACCGCCTTGATGAAGCCAGCGCCATCGCTGCCCGAGTAGAGCTTGCTCAGCAACGTCGAATCCGACACGACTTTCGCGGCTAAGCCCTCAGCCGCCGCCGCGTAGTCGGACCACGCGCGGCTATCTACGTCGAGCAGCTGTTCGTTGTTGCTGAAGTCCGTGGTGCCCGTAACGGCCGATTGGAAATTCTCTGCATCTGTCGGCGCGGACGGCAGTGCCAAGACGCTTTGCACGCTCTTCGTCCACTGGTCGTTCGTTAGGCGAATGACTCGGTAGAGCTTGGGCGGATCGTCCAGCCTGACCTTCGCGCCGGAACCCGAATTCGGGATCGAAGTCGAGCCAGCCGCGCCATTGGTGTTGCCCGCGGATGCGTTGTTGTTGCCGTTGCCCGCGGATGCGTTGTTGTTGCCGTTGCCCGCGGATGCGTTGTTGTTGCCGTTACCGCCCGTGCCGCTGCTGTTTCCAGCCATGCCACCGGGGGGTGGACCCGAGTTACCGGTGTTCCCGGTGTCCGTGATGCTCCCGTTGCACGCGACAGCCACTGCTACCAGCGTGAATGTGCCCAAACCCACAAGTCTTGCCGTCATCGAGGAAGCCCTTTGCTCCGCCCGCTCCGTGCCGTTATCCAAACGACGCGGTCGCGTTCAGCCGCTGTTGCGCACAGCATCTGTTTCCCAGTGGAGCGCCAGGCGCGGATCCGTCGCGGCTTCGACGGGCCACCCTCACAATTTCACTTCGCAAGCGTCCGCGGCGTAGCAGCGAGCGAAATTTACGGCTGATTGAGAATTTCGTAACCGACGCAGTTCTATTGCTGCGCTGCGAGCAACTGCTTGGTGGTCCTCACGACGATCCTAAACTTAAGGATCCTTAGCATCTCCAGATTGTCGAGCAGCCTCGAGTAGAGCGCAGGCCGATCTGCGATCTTCTCTACCTTCAGGTTGTCGAACCGAGTGTAGTAGTCGCCGCTGGCGAGATCGACGCGGCCTGACAACCTCGGCTTCGTGTCGTGGAATCCATGTCGAAATCTGCGGCCAGCTTTTTTGAAGTTGCCCGCGCCGTCGTCTGTGTTGTGGTGATAGCCCGCGGGTTGCGCCATCAAGACGGATGGATCGCTGTGGTGCTGGGAGAGGGCGGCTACGCGCTGCGCGGGGTGGGTTCGATGACGGACACGCTCACCCCAAGTCAGGTCGCCGCTGGCGCGGTTCATCGCTCGTCCACGGACGGGGGAACGCTGGACGTGTTCTGGGCATGGGGGCACCGCTACGACCGACCCGTACACGACGGACATATCGAGTGCCAATCTGTACAGGTCGACAGCAGGCCCGCAATTAGCGAGCGGTACGGACACGCTCGGTGCGCCGGCTCGGAACGGACTGCGACGACGCGGAGCCGAAAATCCACAATACGTGCTGGACTCGCGCGCTGTTCGGCGGAAAACCCGGAACCATCGCTGGTAGCTTACCCTGTAGTGAACCTACGATCGCTCTCCACTCAGCGCTTGGCGCAGCTTCTGCTCGACTTCACTCGTCTCGGAGCTCGACAGTAGAATGTCCATGTTGGTGACGAGGGGATCAATCCGTACGCTCGACAGTCGCTGCTTCAGCTCCGGAATCGATCGCGGCGAGACGCTCAGCGTGTCGACTCCGAGCGCCAGCAGCGCGATAGCGAACTCCGCGCGAGCGGCCGCTTCCCCGCAAACCGAAACCTCTCGCCCGGCTTCATGCGCTGCGAGCACCACGCGACGAATCATACGCAGAATGGCCGGATGAAAAACGTCGCGCGGCGAAGCGTGCCGTGAGTCTTCGCGATCGACGACGAGCGTGTATTGAATCAGATCGTTGGTTCCGATCGAGAAAAAGTCGACCTCGCGCGCCAAGTCCGCCACGATCTCGACGGCCGCGGGGATCTCGATCATCGCCCCAAAGCTCGGCGCCTGCTGCGCAGCGGCGCTCGGTAGCTCGCTAATGGCCTGCTGCACGAGCTCCTTCACGCGCCTGAGCTCCTCGATGGAACTTACCATGGGTATTAGGATCCGGAGCGGTCGCTGGCCCGCCGCGAGCGCGAACGCTTGCGCTTGTGTCCGCAGGATGTGAGGGTGATCGAACAGGACACGGATCGAACGGTATCCGTGGAATGGGCTCCGCTCGACGCCCAAGCCGGCGAACGAGAGGAACTTGTCGCCAGCCAGATCCAAAACCCGAAACGAAATGGGCCCCTCGGGAAACGCCTGGTAAGCCCTCGTGTAGATGCGCACCTGCTCGTCTCGGGACGGCAACCCATCACGCGCAATGAACGCGAACTCGGTACGGTACAGGCCGACGCCGCTAGCTCCATTTTCGCGCGCCACATCGAGATCGACGCCGAGGGCGACATTGGCCTGTAGCTTGAAGGCAAGGCCGTCGGCCGTCTGCGCGGGGCGAGCACGGAACGCGGCTGCGCTCGCTCGCTCCAGCTCTCGAGCGAGCGCGCGCCGTTGGTAGTCCTCGAGTGATTCTGCGCTCGGGCGCAAGATGACTCGACCTTGGTCACCGTCGATGATCAGAGCGTCACCGTTGGCTACCTCGCGCAGCAGATCCGGAACCCCGGTGACCGCCGGAACGCCGAGGGCGCGGGCTAGCAGTACGCCGTGAGACGTCGTGCCTCCGAACTCGCTAGCGACACCCAGGGCGCCCTGCGCTTTGAGCTCCATGATCACCGAGGGTGACGTGCGCGGGCTTACCACCACGTGAGCGTGGCGCACCACTGTGGTTTGGATCTCGAGCAGATGGCCGAGCACGCGGCTGTGGAGATCCTCCACGTCTTCGAGGCGCTCTTGGATGTAAGGGTCCGGGACAGCGCGTAAGCGCCGCCCGATCTCCTGAAAAGCGTCGTCCACGGCGACGGCGACGGCTCGACCATTCTTCAGCCCGAGCTCGATGATGGAGAGCAGCATGGAGTCATGCAGCAGTAGGAGGTGTGCCCCGAAAATGAGTGCGTGCTCCTCTCCGAGCTCGCTCGCGGCGGCGGATTGCATGCGGAGCAAGTCTTGCTGCGTCTTCTGAAACGCGTTCCGCAAGCGCTCACGCTCCACCCGCTCATCTCCGCTGCCTCCATGTCGTTTAACGAGCTTGCTCGGGAATGCATGTCGGAAGACCGCGACGCCAATTGCAACCCCAGGTGAAGCTGCAGCGCCCTCGATGATTCGCTCTCCGGGCGCACTCTCCGCGGCCGTCAAGGACTGCGGGGGCGGAGTGTCGAGTTGAGCGAGCACCTCCAAGAAGTCGGCGCCTTCTACTAGGTCGACCAGCTGCGACGCGATCGCAGAAACGCGATCGAGCTCGCTTTGCAGAAATGGTTGCTCCACGCTGCGGCGCTCGACCACGAGCGCACCGGAGGACCGCGAACGCGAGACCAGCGGAATGGCGAGACGATGTCCGTCCTGATCGTCCACAGCCACTAGGCTCACCTCGCTGATCGCCGCGCTGGCGAGCCTCTCGGCCTCGAGCGCCCCGGCGAACTCGACGGGTTCCGGGAAGCTCGCTCGCAGCATGAGTGGACCCTTGTAGCGCCGCAAATAGATGCGACACAGATCTGCTCCCAGATCCGTTCCGATCGCCTGTGCCGCGGAACGCAGCATTTCACTGGGCGCGACGTCCCGCGCGGCAAGCTGGATGAGCTCTTCGAGTATTTGCATGATCGCGCTTTCCTCCGTCCGCTGCTCCGCGCCGGCGCTCGCGCGGCTCAGCGACGCACTTAGCAGCGCGCAGCGGCCTTGGGCAGCCCAATGCAGCTAAAGGGAATTGCAGAGAAATTCGAAGACGGAACGCGAAGTCCGTGAAATCCCCGACGTGGTGACAACACGCATCGCGCCCACGGCAATCGTCCTGCGCTCGAGTCGCGGGATGAAGGCGGCCTTGATGACAAGCACCGCGATTCCGGAGAGCTCGAGAACTCGGCGATCTTGCCGCCAACGTTCACGAGCGGCAGTTGCTAACGAACGAAACGAAGCGTAGCGTCAAGTTCGGCCGGGCCATGCTCCACCACTTCATCATCGCAAACCGTGATGACATAATCGAGCGCGCTCGACAGCGCGCACGGTTGCGGACAGCGCCGAGGCTGGCCGACGCCAAGCTCGAGCACGGCATTCCTCTATTCTTGAGCCAGCTCGTGGCTGTTCTCGCGGAAGTGGACAGCAACCGAACGCTTGCAGGCGAGAGCGAAATCTCTGGGCGCCAAAAAATCGCCCTCAGCTCGGAGCTCCACGGTCATGACATGCTGAGGAACGGCTTCAGTGTGGCGCAGGTCGTACACGGGTATGGCGACGTATGCCAGGTCGTGACTGAGCTCGCGGGCGAAACGAACGCAGCGATCGCACCCGAAGATTTTCAGGTATTCAACCATTGCCTCGACGATGCGATTGCGGGCGCGGTGACAGCGTACGGTCGCCAGCGTGAACAGGACCTCGCGGACGAAGATACCGAGCGTCTGGGAGTTTTCGCGCACGAGCTGCGAAATCTCTTAGCAACCGCCATGCTGTCTTTCGACGTGCTCAAAAAGGGCGTAGTTGGCGTGGGCGGCAGCACGGGCGCGATCCACTCGCGGAGCTTGTCGCGACTTCACGCGCTCGTCGAACGTTCCCTCGCGGAGGTTCGGCTGGAAGCCGGAGTTCCGAAGCTCGAGCGCACCTCGTTGGTCGATGTCCTCGACGAGGTAGCGGTCACCGCCGCGCTCCAGGTCGACGCCCATGCCCGCCAGCTACATCTAACGATCCAACCGCCAGCCCTAGACGCGACGATCGTCGTCGACCGACAGCTCCTCGCATCCGCCATTTCGAATCTCCTCCAGAATGCGCTCAAGTTTACGCGCGTGCACGGAAACGTCACACTGACGAGTGAGCTCACTGACTCGCGTGTTCAGATTGACGTTCGTGACGAGTGCGGGGGTCTACCGCCAGGAAAAGCCGAGGAGCTGTTCCGCCCTTTCCGTCAAGCAGGCAATGACCGTTCCGGTCTTGGTCTCGGCTTGTCCATCGCGCATCGCGCCGTGTGCGCCAATGCAGGCGAGCTTCGAGTGCGCGATATCCCAGGACAGGGCTGCGTCTTCACGATTGACTTGCCGCGTGAGCGGACGTCATGACGGCGACGCTCAGTCTCGGTATTGAGTTTCGAGTCGAATTGCCAGTCCGCAGTGATGTCCCACTTTCGGATGCGACCCGATACCCCTCGTGGTCCCTCCGCCCTTCTCCTCTCAGGTAGACGCGCGTACGATCGCGATGCCTAGAGCGAACGGTACGACCTCGAGCATTAGTGGCGGCTGAAAGACTGGTGTTGCGAGGCCGGGCAGGGCAAGCGTGCCAAGACAAATTGCAGTCCATGCGGACCACTTCGGCAACATGGAGGCGTTGAGGATCGCGAAGCCGTAGGCCGCTTCTGCCAGGTAGCCGAGCAACATGTGCGCGCCGAAGATTGCGCCCATCCAGCGGTGCAATGCAACGTATTCACCAGGAACGTGTCCCGACATCGCGAGCTCCGTCGACGCCCACGACGTGACCGTGACGCGAAACGCGACTTGCAGCAGCCAGAGAAGCGCACTCAATGTGAATAGCGTTGCGCCGATCGCAGCCCAAGTATCTCCACGAGTGCCGCGGAAGCGACTAGTCAACGCGGAAAGCCCGATCAGCGTCAACACAGTGCCGCTAGCGAAGAGCCCGTGCATGACCCGCCAGTTGAAGACGTTTGCACCGACGATGCTCAAATACTCATCGAGCGAAGCAGTCATCCATTGTCGATACGGCGGCGTTACGGCACCCGCCCAGAAGACGACAGCGCCCGCAATCAGAAGCCAACCGATGGTTCGCGGAACTTCGTTCGGGTTCATGCCGGTGCCGTCTCGTCACTAGTTCAGCAAAGCGACGGCATGTATTCTAGTCGCAGCAAGCGCTTCGGTGCTGAACGGCTCGCAGAGCTCACTGGCCGCCGCTGCCGCCGCCACCCCCCGCGCCGCCGCCGCCCGGGTCACTCGTCATGCACGACCACTGCGCGGTCGACGTGCGACATCGGCAGCTCGTGGCCGCGTAGTTGCAGGTGATGCCAGACAGGGTGCACGCGCTCGCATCCTCCGGCGCCGCCGCCGGGCAATCGGCGGTCGTAGCGCAAGCAAACACGCCGTTTTGACAGGTGCAGCTTGCGTCGATCGCGCCGCCGCCGCCCGTGACCAGAGCGCCGCCGGAGTAACGACACGCCTGATCCGCGGGGCGCTGGCAAGCATCACCCGCCGTTGGCGTGGCCGCGGGGCAGTCGAGCGTACAGGCCCAGGTTCCGCCGGTCGCGCAGGTGCATTGCGCTCCCGTGTAGCGGCAGTTCAGCGTGACCGCGCTGCACGCGGAGGAGTTGGTCGGAACATCGGTGGGGCAATCTGCTTGGGACACGCAGGTGTACGTGCCGTTTACGCAAGAGCACGTCGTCTCGACGGTGCCGCCACCGCCCGTCACGGGCGCGCCGGTCGCATCGTAGCGGCACGTGCGGTTCGTGGCGCGCACACAGGCTTCAGTTGCCGAGGGAACGCCGCTGGGGCAAGGCGTTTCGCAAGTCCAACCGTTGTTGGTCGAGCAACTGCAGACCAAATCCGCGAACGCGCACTGCATCCCGTTGAAGGTGCACGCCTCGGCGTTGGCCGGTGCAGCTGCCGGACAGTCGGTGCTCGAATAGCAGGCCCATAGCTGGTCCGTGCAAACACACCCACCATCGGCGTACGTGCAGGGCTGGCCGCTGCGGCGTGTGCAAGCCGTCATTGCTTCGGGTTTTTCGGTGGGACAGGCGTTGGGGTTCACGTTGGTGCCGCCGCCTTCTCCGCCCTCCGCGCCGCCCGTGCCTGTGCCACCATCCGCCGCGCCACCGTTCCCAGTGCCGCCGTTCGAGGCGCCACCGCTGCTGTTTCCCGCGGTGTTCGTGCGGCCACCAGCCGAGCTGCCAGATCCCCCCGCGCTGCTGCCGCCGGTATTCGTCCCCGCATTGCCTGCGCTGGCGCCCGGCTTGTCGTCGCTCGAACCGCACGACGCCATGAGGAAGACCGTGGCAAATACGCAAATCGAGACGAGAGGAGTCTTGTTCATCGGAGTTCCCAAATTGATGTGCACACGAATCCCGAATGAGCGAGCGAAGGGCGCGCCGTCGAGACGCGTCACGCCGTCCGCAGCTCGACACGGGCGAGCACGTTCATTGTCGGTGTTGCGTTCCCCGAACTAGTAGCGTGAGGCACTAGAGATCAGGCACGAATCGGATGTCGCTGGACACGCCTCACCTCAACTCGAGACGCGAGCCGACCGACAGACGATCGTGGGGTCGTGCCTGTGATTTGCCCCAAGCTCCGGAGCTCTGGAGCCCATCAGCCCGCCTCTGCGCACGTTTTCCGGGCGTGCTCTCCGTCTTTCAACGACGGGCGGTGATTACGAATATCTCGCCGATCTCGTCGCCGCAGAGTTCGACACGTCGCTCTTACTACTCGAGGGGATACCGGCGACCAACGAATCCGCAGTTCAATGGCAGATTCAAGGGGGGCCAGCCGCGAGCCAGTCCCGGGCGAACTGGCCAAAGTCACTCAGGGTTGTTCCGGCCGCATCGGTGAACATGGGCGGTCCCCACTCGTAGTCCGCGACCCAGGCCGTGTACCCCATACCGAACTCGTCGGCCATGGCCTTGACGATGTCGACGTAGGGAGCCTTATCGGCGGCAGGGTTCGCGGTGTCGAAACCGTAGCCCCATTCGGTGAGGATGACTGGGTGTACCGCGGCACATGCGCGGATCTCGCGCTCCACAAACCCGCTGGACACGTGGAAGGGATAGATATGTCCGACGTACGCGACATTGGTGTCTGCGATGGGGTTCGTGGCTGCCGGCCCGATCACCTGAGACCAGGAGGGTCCTCCGACTAGGACCAGCGTGGAAGGTGCCGCCTCGCGAATGAGAGACACCCAGCGATCGGCCCGTTCCTTGAACGCTGGCCAGCACGAGTCTGCTAACTCACAGGCGTCACCGACACGAATTGGCTCGTTGAACACTTCGTAGATAACGTTGGGGTAATCTGCGAATTGGCGGGCCATGTAGCGCCAGAACGTCTGTGTTCGCGCATCTTCGCGGTCGGTGATGTCGGCGATTTCATGAAAATCGATGATGACGTACAGGCCCTTTTTCGTGGCGTAGTCCACAGCAGGCCGCAGCAGTTCGGTCATGTACCGTTCGCGAGCGATGGGATCCGTGAGCGAGAAGGGATAGGGCTGTGCGCTGATGTAGATTGGAAAGCGCACGATCCGCGTATTCCAACCGGTATCCGTCAGACGATCGATCATGCCGGCGACACCGCTGGTTCGCCACACGTGCTGGGCGCCAATGTCGATCAGCGACACGCCCCGGAGAATCTGCGTCTGACCCTGCGGGTCCTTGATTGTCGCGCCCTCCACATGCACCCGAGGTGGGCCACCCAGTGTGGAGTATTGCTCGCAGGTTCGAGCGGCCGTGCAAACTTCGCCCGCGCCGCAGTCGCCGCACGTGCCGCCGCAGGTGTCATCGCCGCACGCCTTGCCAGCGCAATCCGGGACACAGGGCTCACACTGGCCAGCCGCCGTGCAGAAGTCTTGGCCGCTGCAAGTCCCGCATTCGCCGCCGCAACCGTCAGGACCGCAGCTCTTGCCGGAACAGTTGGGCTGACACACACCAGCAATCAGGTAATCGAGATTCACGATTCCCTCCGTGGTGCCAACGCCGACCAGGTAGAGATCATGAGTTCCGGTCACTGGCTGGATCGGTACGGTGGTGTCGGTGAAGTTGGTCCAGCCGCCCGTGGGCTCCGGCGGCCACGAGGCGATCTTAGTGCCGTCGACGGCGTCTATGGAGATACGAACCTCTCCGGTGTTCTGCGTCGCATAGCGCATTCGCAGGGTGTTCAGGCCAGTGAGATCGATCGACCGGTACATGAGGTAGTCGCCGCCATCGAAAAAGCCAGTCGTGGTGTCGGCGTTCTCGAGCATGGTGCCCAGCTGGCTGCCGCTGATACAGCCATTGCAGTCCCCGACATCCGCGCCATGCGCGCACTCCGCTTCGATGTAGACGGAGCGTCCGTCACCTTGCCACACGTTGTCCGGCGAACAGTCCGCTTGACCTCCAGCACCGCCCTCTCCGCCTGCGCCTGCAGACGACGCGCCGCCACCGCCATCACAGCCGCCAGCCAGAATCAAAGCCACTAGGGCGCCCATACACAGTACGTGCCGCATGGTCTGCTCCTCTTGGAAGCCGAAAATTTCGGTCCGGAGTTTGCGCTCGAACTCGAGCTGGAGCGTCGTTCGACGCCCAGCGCCGCGGCAACATCGCACGAAAGAACCTGAGTAGCCAGACTCCAACGGTGTGTGAAATTTTGCCCAGTTCGTGCGGTCTTTTGCGGATTTTCGCCGGGCAGCTCTGTTCGCCAGCGATACGACGAATCGAGTCTGCGCTGGAGCTATGGCGATACCCACTGCGCTCGCGAGGCGAGAGTGCAGCCATCCGAAGCGATGACTAAGAGAGTTGCGGCGTTCCCCGCAGCCTTCTTACTGGCAATACAGCTCGACTTCGTTGATGCGCACGTACGTCGGCTGGATCGACGGCCCGCGCCGACAAATGAAGCGGAGCTTGGTCGCCGTCACGGTGGAGAACGTGTAGGTGTTGTGCACAGACACGTTGCTTTGCACCTGCACGAGCGGCAGCCAGGCAGCGCCGTCGTAGTACTCGATGTCGTAGTCGGAGATCGCATACCCGTCGCTGGTGAAGAACTCGAGTCGCGAGAACGAGCGCGGTCCAGCGAACTCGAGCATCAAAGTTTGCGGCAAGCCGCCGGACACGTTGACCCAGCTCTCGGTTCCTTGCTGGACGGTCGTGTTGCGACCATCGACCACGTTGGCCGGCGCATAGCCTTCGTCTGGGAACGTGCTGTCGGCCGTGGCGGTCGCGCCCAACGCGAGGTTGTCGCCGTTGCACACGCAGGTGCCGTTCGTCAGAGTCATGCCGGGCCGGCACACGCAGTGGTAACTGCCGGCGTCGTTGACGCAGGTCTGGTTCGCGCCGCACGGCGCGCTGGTCGTCGTGCACTCATCGATGTCTACGCACGCGCCGCTGGCAGCCGTCCGCGCGTAGCCCATTTGGCAGCCGCACACCTTGTGACCGCCCATCGGCGCGCATAGCCCATTCGCTCCGCACTCACCGTCGGTCGCGCATTCGTCGATGGGCACGCAGGTGGTGGGGCTCGATGCCGTGTAACCAGCCGGGCACTGGCATGAAAAGCTGCCGGAGCTGTTCACGCATAGCGCCGGGCCCGCGCAGTTGTGCGTGCCGAGTTGGCATTCATTCAGATCGCGGCAGCCGTGCTGGTTGGGCTCGTAACCGCTGGGGCAATCGCATTCGAAGCCGCCGCTGGTGTTGCGGCAAACGGCAGGCGCCTGGCAGTCGTCGGTGTGGCGCGCGCACTCGTCGTCGTCTGCGCAACCACTGCCGGCGCTGCCGAGCCCGGACGGGCAGTCGCAGCGGAACGCACCTTCGGTGTTCACGCACACGGCCGGCGTAACGCAATCGTGCGTACCGGTTGCGCACTCGTCGATGTCGGCGCAGCTGGTGCCGTCACCGGCGTAGCCAGCCGGGCACTCGCAGCTGAACGAGCCGTCCGTGTTGGTGCAGGTCGCGCCCAGCGCGCAACCGGCGCTGCCAGCCGCGCACTCGTCCACGTCGAGGCAGCTGATGCCGTTGCCTTCGTAGCCGGCGTCGCACACACACTCGTAGTTACCGCCCGTGACGCGGCAGGTCGCGTGCGGATCGCACGACACGCTGCAGTCCGAAGCCTCGCATTGGCGGCCGTCTCCTTGATAGCCGTCGATGCAAGTGCACGTGAACGAGCCGGTCACGTTGGTACACGTCGCGTGCCGATCGCAGTCGTGGATGCCGGCCTTACATTCGTCGAGATCCACGCACTTTGCGGCATTTTTGGGGTCGTGAGTGAAGCCTTGAGGACACACGCACACAGCGCCTTGCTCGGTGACCTGGCACGTCGCGATCGAGTCGCACGGGTTCGAGCCAGCGCCGCACGGATCGAACACGCCGCCGCTCTGGCTCACCAGATCGGCGTCGGTGCATTGGCCGTCGCACTTCGAGGCGTCCACGTGCGCTTCGATGCACGCTCGGTTCAAGCCCTGCGCAACACACGTCGTCGTCTCGCTGCACGGCGTGTCGACGCACGGGTTCTTCAAATCGACGCGCATCGAGATCGAGCGGCCTGGGATGTAGCTCACGATGCGGCGCGCCACGATACAGCCGAGGTAATTGTTGGCGGCCAAGCAATTGTCGGCGCTGCCGTGATCGGGGCGCACGCGCACCTCGAGCGCCACTTCGCCCGAGTCGCCGCTGTTCGGCACGATCACCAGCCGCCCGAGCGAGCCGGTCGCCGGATCACAAACTCGCGACGTCGTCGCCGCGACGCGATCACCGAGCGAGCCCACTTTGGCGACTGCGACCTGCGCTTTCGTATCGCAACCGACGTCGGTGTACACGTCGAGCACGAGCTCCGTCGGCGCCTGCGAACACGAGGCGGCGAGTGTTGCGGTCGCGCCAATCACTCCCAGTGTTCGCAAAGCACGAGCGCGCATGGGGGCGTTCGTCACAGCGTGGACGGAGCCAAAGAAAGCCATGCTCCCCTTTTTAGCGGCATTGCTCGGCAAGTCACGCGCTCGTACACGTCGCGACGCCGACCGGCCAACGAACCTGGCCGCTCCGAGCTTGGACTGCTCGGACTGGGGAAGCGGTCTTGCGTACGAGTTCGGATTGGCTAAGAGTTCCTCTCGGATCGAGCGCGCACCTCGACGACTGCGAGCAGGTTCGAATGACTGCCTCGGCGTAGCTCGCTGTTCGCTGCATGCCTTTCGAACTTCGCCCGGATCAAATCTTCGCTACCGAGTTTCGAGTGATCAAGCCACTCGCGGCCGGCGGGATGGGTGCGGTTTACGTGGTCGAGCAGCTCTCGACCGGCAAGCGGCGCGCGCTGAAGCTAATGCACGCCAGCGCCGCGGCGCACGGCGGCGAACGGCGCTTCGAGCAGGAGGCTCGCACCAGCGCGCAGATCCCCAGCGAACACGTGGTCGACGTGATCGCGGCCGGCGTCGACCGTGAGAGCCAGGTTCCTTGGCTCGCCATGGAGCTGCTCGAAGGCGAGTCGCTCGAAGAGTACCTCGCGCACGAGGGCGCTCTGTCACCTAGTGCGGCGCTGGAGCTACTCGAGCAAATCGCGCACGCCATCGCGGCGGCGCACGACATCGGCATCGTGCATCGCGATCTCAAGCCCGACAATATTTTCTTGGCGCGGGCGCGCAGCGTGAACACGCGTCACTTCGTGAAGGTGCTGGATTTCGGGCTCGCCAAGCTGGTTGACTCGAGCTCGCGCAACACCATGGCGATGGGCAGCCCGCTGTGGATGGCGCCGGAACAAACGCAAGAAGGCGACGCGATCTCGTGCGCCACCGACGTGTGGGCGCTCGGCCTGATCGTCTTTCGCATGCTGAGCGGCAAGCTGTATTGGCTCACCACCGAGGGCTCGCTCACCGCGCTCTTGACCGAAATTCTGATGAAGCCGCTGCCGCCCGCCTCGCAGCGCGCGCGTGAGCTCGGCGCTCGATCGCTGCCCGAAGGCTTCGATTGGTGGTTCGATCGTTGCGTGGCTCGCGATCCGAAGTATCGCTTTCAGCACGCGCGCCAGGCGTTCGTCGAGCTGCAAACGGTGCTCAGCGGCAAGCCGACCCCGCCCGAGCTGCTGCCCACTATGACGGCGCAAATCTCCGGAGCCAAACCGCTGCACGCAACTACCGAAGCGCTCAGCTCGCTCACGACTCCGGCCGCAACCAAGACCGCGCCGTCGAGAACGCGCTGGCTGTTGCTGCTTGGCTTGCTCGGCGCCGTCGCGCTCGGTTGGCTCTTGTGGCCGCGTCCTAGCGTGACGCCCAGCGACGCACCGGCCGTCAGCGCGGCCAACCTGCCCGCCGCTCCGCTGCCGCCGCCGCCCGCGAGCGCCCCCGCGCCCGAAGAGCCAGCGCCCACGCCGCCACAACCCTCGGCGGAAGCGATCGTCAGCCCCGTTCCGAGCGCCAGTGAAGCGCCGCGCGGCCGCGCTCCGCTCGTGACTCGCACTCCGCATGCCGCTGCCGCGGCCTCGAGTCCCGCAGCCAAACCGAACTCGGATGCAACGCCGAAGCCCGCCAATCGCTTACCCGACTTGCTTTGAATTCTCATGACATCGTTCCGCAACATCTTCGCGCTCGCCACCCTGCTCACCTGTTCGAACGCGCTGCTCTCGGGTCGCGCGCTGGCCGACGACACGACTCCGACCGCCGCTGGCTCCGACGAACCGACCAGCAAACGCCAGCAGGCCGAAGCCTTCAAGGCGCGCGGCGATTCACTGTTTCGCTCGCGCAACTTCGTCGACGCGCTCGCCGCCTACGACGAATCGTACGCGCTGTTTCAAGATCCGCGCGTGCTCTACAACAAGGGTCGCGCCTTGCAGGCGCTCGGCCGCTACGGCGAAGCGCTGCGCGCGCTGCGCTCGTTCCAGGAGACGGCTACGCCCGAGCTGCGTGCGCAGGTCACTGGCCTCGACGAGCTACTCAGCGACCTCGGCCAACGCGTCAGCACGGTGCGCCTCGACGTGAACGAGGACGGCGCGCGCGTCGTGCTCGGCAATGAAGTCATCGGCACCACGCCGCTCGCGGGCGAGCTGCTCATCAACGCCGGGGCGCAGCACTTGCAAGTAACCAAAGACGGCTTTTTCCCAATCGAGCGCGATCTGCGTCTCGAAGGCGGCGGCCGCGTCGAACTCGCCCTGAGCCTGGAGTCGAAGGCCAGGAACGGCAAAATCCTCGTGAAGAGCGATCTACCCGGCACGACCATTCGCGTCGCCGATCGTGTCTTGGGCCAAGCGCCCAGCGAAGCGATCTTGGCGCCCGGCGTGTATCGCATCACCGCCCACCGCGAGGGCTACGCCGATAGCCAGCACCAAGTCGTGCTCGAAGCCGGGCAGTTTCGCACCATCACCTTGAACCCCACCGAAAACCAGCGCCCCCTCTACAAGAACCCCTGGTTCTGGGGTGGGGTCGGCGCCGTAGCAGCCGGTGCCGCGACCACCATCATTCTGCTCACTCGCAACCAAGACTCCACCACGAGCGGCGACTTCTCACCCAGCGTAATTCGCTCGCCGCTCTCGTTCTGAACCCGCAAAACACCGCCGCGCTCGATCTTATCAAGAAGCTCGCGAGCACCTACGCCGACCTTTCGTGCCCACCGCCATAGATCTCAGTCGTTGAGGCCGGCGTCGGGTTGGGCGCTTGCGGATAGCCTCCGGGGATCAGCACACGCCCGCTCGCTAGGCGGACTGGCGCGTGACCATTTCGCATGCGGCTGAGCACGCCTGCTGACGACCAAGTCCGCTCGCCGAATCGTAGAGCTCGGTCTCAAGAACAGCGGGCGAGAACGGCTCGATTGAAAATCAGTCTGAAATCGAAAAACCAGGCAACAGACAGAGATCAGGCATCACGCTAGTAGCGGATAGCGCTCAGAGAACCTGGGCTCAACGATCGAATGCATCTCCAGAGTTCGATCCAGCAATCCAGTCCAACGGTGGCGGAGGCAGACTTCGCTCGCGTGAGACCAAGCGAGGCAGAGCCGTTACGCTGCGATGGTCGGCTCGTTACGCTGCGACGCCCGCCAGCGGGTCGTGACTCTGGCCCGGGTCGCCGAACTTTGCGAAGTTGGTGATGCCCAGAGCCTCACAGACGTTGAAGAAGACGCGCTGGTGAGAAGCGCCGTTGCCGTTGATGAATCGGCCGCCCGCGGAGGCTTTCAGGTATCCACCGGCGGCGCCGGAGAATACGTAGGCCATGTCGTCACCGGTGTGATTCGGGCCATCGCCCATGTCGCGCGCCCACAACATGATGGTTTGGTCGAAGAGGGTGCCGCTGCCGTCTGGGGCGGGCAGAGACTTCAGCTTGTTGGCGGCGGCGACGAACTGCCCGGCGAGCCACTTTTCGCAGGCGGCGAGACGCGAGTGCGGCGCAGGATCGGAGTGCATGAAGTCGTTGTGGTAGTCGCCCTTCGCTCCGTCGACGTCGACCGGGCACATCTGATGATGCCCGAATTGAACTGCGGCGACGCGCGTGATGTCGCAAGCAAACGCGTTGACTGCGAGCTCCAAATGCACCGAGCTGTTCAAGAACGGCTGCGATTGCAGGGTCGGTTTGGCGGGCGGCTTACATGCGGCCGACGGCTGCGTACTCCCACCGCCGCCAGTTCCTCCCGTCATGGTCTGGTTGATCCGCTTCTCGAGCTGCGCCAGCGAGTCTAAGTGGAGGTCGAGCTTCCTCTGCTCCGAAGTGCCGAGCGAGTTCTTCAGCAGCCCGAGGTCGCCGCGGACGAGCGCGATCATGTTTTGCTTACGCTTCAGGCGCGCCGCCGCTGCGGCGGTATCGACAGAAGACGTGCCCCCACCGCCGGTCGTCGTCCCGCCGCCGGAAACGTTGCCGAACAGCGCTTGGAAAGCGGTGACGGGGCTATAGATCGGGGTGATCGCGTTGTTCGCTCGATAGAAGGTGGTGGGTTGGTTGCCTTCGGCGCCACCGAGCACGATGTTGGGGACCTGGGTGTTCACGCCGTTGGCCTTCAGCGCGTCCGACACGAACTGCTCGATGGACAGCAACGGGTTCGCGCCCCAGTTGCTGCCACAGAGCCCGCCGGGCGCGCCGTGACTAGCGGCAGTGCCATTGCTGTTCAACTTCTCGATGATCGTCAGATTGCCCTTGAGCGGCGCGAGCGGCTCGGTCTGAGCGCAGAGCGTGAGGCTCGAATCGGAACCGCTGTGGCGCCAGGCTGAAGTGTCTCTGCCGTTCGTGACGAACAGCAAGAAGTACTTGGCCTTGCCGGTAGCGGCGCGCGCGCGACTCGGCTGCAGCAGGTTGATGAACGGAGAGAATAGCGCGACCAGCGCGGCGTTTCGTGCGAAGTCTCGGCGAGATAGATTGCCCATTTTGCGGAGTTGCTCCCTGTTCTCGACTTACTGTGCTCGGACGCGGCGGGTGAAGCTCGGGGCATGCAAGATGCCCATGAGCACGCTCTTCAACGTGTAGCCATTGGAAGCTGCTTCTCGGCGCACGGAGTCATCGTTGCATTTCTTGTCGGTCCAGTTGTCGCGACCATGCGCGTAGTAGGACCAGTAGCGCACGAGGCACGCGCGCACGGTGTCGCTCTTCGAAAGGTAGTCGTTCAGTGACTGGACCCCGTTCAGCGTGACGTCGCCCTCCGGGATGGCCACGAGCCCGCCGCTTGCGTCGATGCTGACACCGTTCTCGTTGTCGCGATAACGCCCGAAGCCGTCGTAGTTCTCGAAGACGAGCCCCGCTGGGTCGAGGACCTTATGGCAGGTCGCGCAGGGCTCGTTGGCAGAGTGCATCGCGTAGCGCTCGCGGTTCGTCTTGGTTGCGCCGGGTGCCGCCAGCGCCGTGTTCAGACCCGCCGGCACAGGCGGGATCGCCTGGCACAGCAACCTGCTCCGCACCACGATACCTCGCTGCGTCGGAGACGAATTCTCCGGCTGGGCGTGGGCGGTGAGGAACGCTGCGTTGCCAAGCAAACCGGTGGCACGCTTCGTCCCGGCGAGCGACACCTTCGTCGAGCTGGAGCCGCCACTCAGTCCGTAGAACTGAGCGAGATTTTGATTCACGAACGTGTCTTGCGTCGTGAATAGCTTCGCGACGTCGCTACCATTGTTGAAAGCGTCGATGAACGTGTCCGTGGTCTCTGCGATCATGGCTTCGCGCATGTCAGTCGTGAGATCGAAGACCTTGGTTTCCTTGGTCTTGACCCGCAACTTCTCGATCTCGAGCCAACCTTCGACGAAGCGGCGCATGGTCGCTTTCGCGGCCGGCGTCTGAAGGAGGCGCGCCGCTTGCGAATCGATGTTCTGCTGAGTCGTGAGCTGATTGTTCTTGGCTGCGTCGAGGAGCTGCGAGTCGGGCGGCGAGTCCGTGAGGAAATACGCGAGCTCGCTAGCGATCTCGTACTGCGAGAGCTTGAAGGCCCCGGAATCGGACGCGCCGATCTCGCGCCGATACAGCAGGTACGGCGACTGGATCATCGCGCTCAACACGAAGGTGGCAGCGTCCTTGAAAGTGGCCTCGCCCTTGAAGTACCTGAGGTACTCCGTCATGCGAGCGTCGGGCAACGGCTCACGCGCGAGCTTGAGGGCAGCCGCGTTGATGAACTGCTTTCCACAGTTGTCGTCCACGGTCGTGCAGGATGCGAACGAGCCGAGCTTGTTGTTGGTCACCGCCCACTCGGCGACCTCGTCCGCGTAGTCCATGAGCAGACCAGCATCCAAGTCGCGCACGACTTGGGAGTCGGCATCGACGTGGAAGTGCAGATCGTAGGGATTGGCGATCACGTCCGTTTGCGGGACGCCTTGGTCGTTGTTGAACGCCGCAACCAGCGTGTTGCGGAACTGCTCCTTATTCAAACGACGGATGAGCTGCGGGCCGGGAGTGGCGCAGTTCGCAAGCTCGCCGCCGACGGGAGGGGGCGGCACGTTCATCATGCCGCCAGAGGCCGACGAGCTCCCGCCGTTTGCAGTGGTCCCATTGCCACCGACACCACTACCGCTACCGCCGCTACCGGTACCGGTACCGCTACCGCCGCGGCCGACTGTACCCGGGGCGCCCGACGACGCAGCACCAGAGCCACCCGATGCGACGTTGGACGCGCCCGCGCCGCCGTCGCGATCTTCTGTGATCGTCGCCGAGCAACCCAATGCGCAGGTAAGCGCCGTGGCCGCAAACGCAGCGCCACGCCGAAAACGCAGGGGGGAGAATGAAGCGTGCGCGGGTTCCGATGCAGTCCTCGGCCCACCAGGTTTCGCAAGATAACCTTTCATTCAAGCCTTTCCTTCGCCGGCCCATAGCGTACCGCGCCGAGCGCAGATGCAAAGACTCAATGCAACTGAGAGACGGCATTACAGACTCTGACCGAGGGCGTCGCTGTAAATGTTAAAGCTGGCAATACTTCGGGCGGGCCGGACTGCACCGCGGGAGGATTGGTCGGTCTCGGATGTAACCCTCGAGGTGTACGTGATGCTCTCACGCGCCGAGCCTCCCGATGCCGATGCGCCTCATCTCCAACAATGATGCCCCGCCCGAGCGTACCGAAACTCGCGCGGCGTGCGATCGTCGTATCGAAGGCTGGATTGGGCCGATCGCCGATCGAGCTCCGCTTTTGCAACAGCGTACAAGGAGCATGGGTTCCGAGCGCTGCGCGTCGCTTTCGCCGGCCAGTGCCCTCGGCTTTCTGCGTTGCATGGACTTGAGCAGGCCCGTAGCTCGCGTGACGCTGCTGCCCGGTGAACGCATCATCGGCTACCGGGGTCCTGCAGAGTCGCAGTTCAAGTTGTTCTTCTCGCGTCCCGGGCGCGCGGTGTAGAGCCTCGGCGTGAACCCCACCGACCGCCGGTTCGTCGCGTTCAACGTGCGCGCACCTGCGCCGGCGTTGGAGTCGATCGCGAGCCCGGCGAAGGACACGTGGTCGCAAGCCCGCGAGTACATGGCAAACGGCGGCGCGACTCAGCTTCTCTTGCCGAGGTCATTTGCGTTTCTGCTCGTCGAGCGCGACTCGGCGTAATCGGGAGCTCGCTCGCTTCGCGGGCCGTCGGCGGCGCTGACGGAAAAACTCCTGGCGTCGCCCCTCGAGCCCGGTGCGCGGCGTGACTCGAGAGCCGGTTTCAATCGCGCCAGTATCCGGAACGCGCATCGTCGCCATCGCGCGGAGGATCTTTGGTGACGCCGAGCTCTTTACTGATCAGCGGAACGCGTGCCTCGCACCAATTCGACGTCCGCATCAACCTGCGCAGCTCCATGGCCGGAACACCCGTCAGGATTTGGTCGCGTGGAATCTGCACGGCGTTGATCATCGCCGAACAGCTCAACGAGTCCAGCGCGCGCCGCGCGTTCGAATTCGAGGTGGAGTGATGAGCGCCCTCAGCGACCTCGGCCAACGCGTCAGCACGGTGTGCCTCGACGTGAACGAGGACGGCGCGCGCGTCGTCGAACTCGCCCTGAGCCTGGTTTTGCCTGCGGCTCGTTCAACGCTTCGACGAACGCTTCTCGAGAAAGGTTCAGCATGGCGTTCCAGCGCTTTTCGAAGCCAATCGAGCTGGAGGGCTTGCCACTCAGGCCGACGCCGCACGCCGATCCTGCGAAATGCGCGGGATAGATCTCTTCGCAGCCGCGAAAGAAATGTAGGCGTCGATATCGTGCTCGTGCGCGTCCGCTACGGCGCAGGTCCCCAAGCTCCCGCAGCCAAACAGGTACGCGGCACAGCCCGTCTCGAAATAATATTACGGCTTGAAGATCATGCTTCGTTGTGCCGGTCATCGGCGGTGAATGTCCCGGCCATCGCAAGTTCGTATCATAAGCCTAACCCAATGTGACCGCGATCTGATCGGGGGAATGGCGATGGGAATGGCCGGTTGTTCTTAATTATTCAAAAATATACTTGAATACGGGTTTGCGCCAGTCGATGATCTCTGCGCGCATCAGTCTCGAAAATGAGGCGAATGCTGTAAGGCCGCGACGAATCGGATCTGCCTACATGCATCGAGGAAGGAGAAGCTAGTGAACGGCCAGTTCGTGGAAGGGCCCAAGCATTCGCTTGGCACCGCCACAATTCAACTACTCGCGTTTCCCTTCGCAGGGGGCAATTCGCGCTGTTACCAAGAGCTCCAGCGCGCGCTACCAACGTCTGTAAAGCTGTCGACGTATGAGTTGCCAGGGCATGGGCTGCGCATGCGGGAGTCCTTGCTGCGCGATATGGCGGCAGTGGTAGACGATGCGCTCCGGCGCGTGGATTCGCTTTTGGATGAGCCGTATGCTCTGTATGGCCATAGTTTCGGTGCCGCCGTCGCTCGCGAGCTCGCACAGCGTGTTTTCGAACTCGGCCGCCCGATGCCCAGGCAGATTTTCGTGTCAGGTCGGCGTGCTCCGGCGTCCGTAGTGGTGGACACGCCGCTCCATCAGCTGTCCTCCGCATCGTTCCACGCGCGGCTCGCAAAGTACGGAGGGACGCCGCCGGCAGTGCTTCAGAATGCCGAGCTCATGGCGATGTTCGAGCGCATTTTGCGCGCCGATCTACAAGCACTCGAAAGCGCTCCTCAGGGGCGTTCGAGGCCGCTCGATGTTCCGATCCACGTCATGGTTGGCCTGGAAGACGACGTGACGGAGGAGCAAGTTCAGGCTTGGCAGCTCGAGACGTTGCAGCCTCTCTCAGTGTCGCGTTTCAGCGGCGGACATTTCTTCATTCGTGAGCACGCTGCGGAAATCGCCGCACGAATTGCCGAGGATCTCGGGATGGACCAGGTGACGCCGTCCCATCGAGCGCGAAACACAGCGCTTGGGTTTTAGGTCGAACTGCATCGTAGCGACCGGCTCTACGCTCCTTGAAGCTCCTGCCAAGAGCGAATGAGTGCGCTGGCGGCGCGTTCGATCTCGTTCTCGGTGGTTTGTCTTCCAAGCGTTAGCCGAACAGAACCCATCGCCGCGTCTGGAGCGACGCCCATGGCTAGGACGACGTCCGATGGCTGCTCGTGAGTGCCATGGCAGGCAGAGCCAGTTGATGCCATCACCTCGGGCGCTCCGCGCAAGACCGCATTTCCAGAGGCATGCGGAAAGCGAACGTTCAGCGTGTTGGGCAGACGAAGACGCGCGTGGCCGTTGAGTTGTAGGCCGGGCACGCCAGCGACCAGCCTTTCCCACAGGAGATCACGCAAGCGCATCGTGCGGTCAGCGATGCTCTCCAGATCTTGGTGCGCGCGCGCGCAAGCTTCGCCCAGGCCAACGAGCGACGCGACATTCTCAGTGCCAGGACGCAGTCCGCGTTCGTGTCCGGCTCCGAGCATGAACGGCGAGAGTCGAATGCCGCCTCGAACGTACAGGGCTCCAACCCCCTTGGGGGCGTAGAGCTTGTGCCCAGCGACGGACAACAAGTCGACGCCCAGCTCGCTAACCCGAACAGGAACCTTGCCCACGGATTGCGCGGCATCGGTATGAAGCAGCGTGCCTCGACGGCGGGCGTATTCGCTGAGTTCTCGAATCGGTTGGAGTACGCCCGTTTCGTTGTTCGAGTGCATGACCGTCACGAGGACCGTGGCCTCGTCGATCGCACGGATGGCGGCGGCGAGATCCAGTCGACCGCTTTCATCGACACCCACGCGCCGGACTGGATGATCATGTCGTTCCAGCCACGCGCAGGGGCGCGCAACCGCCGGGTGTTCGATGGTGCTGGTTACGATGCTCGCGCCAGGCTCGCTATCCTCGAGAACGCCGCGAATGGCCAGATTGTTTGCTTCCGTGCCGCCCGACGTGAAGACGACCTCATCTGCATCGCAGCCAAGAAGTTCGGCCACCTGATTTCGTGCCGTTTCGACAGCGGAGCGTGCTCGAGCGCCGTAGCTATGCGTGCTCGATGGATTGCCAAACTGTTCTCGCAGAAAGGGCAACATCGCATCGACGACCTCGGGAAGAATCGGGGTCGTCGCGTTGTAGTCGAGGTAGATCGGCGGAGTGTTCACGGCCGCCCGGCAAGGATCAGGGCGAAGTGACCATCTCCACCGGGCGCATCCATGGCTTCCACGTTGTTGAAGCCGCTCGACGCCAGGAGCTGGGATATCTGCTGGGTGTCGTAGAACGTATAGATGCTTTCGGGGAAGCTGCCTGTACCAGCCTCGAGCGACTTCTTGCGCACGCCGAGCACGAGCCGCCCACCCGGACGCAAGACGCGGTGGATCTCCTTCAGCTGCTCGGCTGGCTTGGGCCAAAAGTAGATGGTGTGAACCGAGTAAACCTTGTCGAAGGCGGAATCTGGATAGGGAAGGCGAGCACTGTCTCCGAGATCGATTTTTACTCGGCCCTGCTCGATGAATTTGCGGCAGCGTCGCGTCGCCATGTGCACCATGGTTTCGGAAAAGTCGATGCCGGTGATCTTCCCGTTGGCTAGTTGCTTGGCGGCCCGCTCGATGGCGCGACCATGGCCGAAGCCGATCTCGAGAACGCTGTCGGTGGGCTTCAGGTCGAGTGCCTCGAGCGTCGCGACGTTCAGATCCGTCGTCTCGCGAGACATGATCGTGCCAATCAGCCAACCGAGAGCGCCGCTCGGTTTGCGCGCCTGACGCGCGAGAAATTCCGGCCGTTTCATGGCTGCTCCGTATCAGTTTGCAGAGCGACGCGAACGCCCATGAGGTAGGTGATGCAAGCGCCGAGCACGGTGGTGCCAAACCCGATCGACAACTCATTGATGCCGTGAATGCAGCTTCGAGGGATCACCACTCCATAGCCGATCACGACCGTCGGGACGACGAAACCGACGAGCGGACCCCAATGCCGAATGGTCATTGGGCGCTTGCGCTTTCCCGGAGGCGGGATGGGGCAGGCTTTGCGTGCGAACAGATTGCCGAGTTTCATGCTGTCGTCCTTTCTCCAATTCGCCGATGTCCGCTCAGTCACCCACGCGCACCTGAAAGCTTCGCCAGGTGGCGCCGCCGCGCTGATCATTCAGCGTTAGCCAGAGGCTCACTAGTTCGCCGGGCTGGTTCGTCGGTTTGAAATAGGCGCCGCGATCGCCGAGCCAGCCGACGTTGCGATCACTGATGAGCTGCGTGTCCACGTCGAAGCTACCCGACGTTGCATAAAAGTTCGCCCACACGACCTCACTTCCCCCTTCTGGAAGCGCCTCTGCACTGTCACGCTCGACGTGAGGTTCGATCAGATATGTTGGGCAGTCGCCCTTCTTGCAAGCTCGCACGCGCGGGATGCAGGTAAGCGCGGGGCCGCAGGTAGCATCGAGATCGCCGGCGGCATCTACGCTGGCCTTGCAGTCAGCGTCCGACGTGCATGCGCCGAGAGCGCTGAGGTCTAGGCCCTTGAAGCTCACGCCGTTGATTGTGGGGCTGTGATTTTCGACTCCCTCGTATGTGTACAAAGTGGAGAAGCCTGTGATGAAGTCGCGGTAGCCCAGCTTCTCCGAAGTGTTCGGATCGATGCATTCGAAGGGAGGGCGGTCGGTGAGCGTTGGATTCGTGCGCAGCTCTCCAGCGCAGAGCGCGAAAAACGCGTACGACACGCCGAAGTGAATGGGGTCCGCACTGGCGCGCGGCGCGGCCGTCAGGATGTCGAACGGCAGCGTAAAATCGAAATCTGACGCGCCGGGATCATCTAGCGTGAATGCTGCGGTTTTGAAGATGCCGGCAGGAAAGCGGGACGGCGGTGTGCTCAACAGCTTGGATTCGGACGCGCTCGCTACCAAGCTGAGGAGGGGATAGCAGGCATAGAATTGGCGGGTCGGTGGGTTGTGACAGCCGCCGATCCAAACGATTTCGAGCCTGCGCGAGGGCGCATTGGGTTTGGTCCCACCGTCTGCGGCCAGGAGGCGAACCTTCACATTGGCTCCAGGGGTTCCCGAAGCGGGCTCGGAGCGGAGCGCGAGCGCGCGCAGTCCCAAAACCTTTGACTGCGCTTCGAAGTCGGTGCTGCAAGCCCCTGCACCCAAAGGCGCCAGCAGGAGCGCTGCCCACGGCGTGAAGCGTGCCCTCGACATCAGAACTCTCCGCGCAGGCCGAGGCTCGGCACGATGGGAAGGCTTCCTGTTTGCGCCTGGCTCGCCGTGTAGTCGTAGCTGTATTGGATGAAGTCCGGGTTCTTTCGGTTGTACGCGTTGATTAGATCGAGATACGCGGAGAGGCTGAAGTTCGAGAACTTCCAGCGCTTGTCGATGCGTAGATCGAGCTGATTGAACGGCGGCAAGCGCTTGCTGAACTGCGGTCCGTTGATGCAAAGGTACGACGTGGCGATGCCGCTGAAGATCGAACCAGTGCAGGGCGTATAGAGGTTGCCGGTGACGTAACGGAACCGCAGCCCAATCTCCCAACCTTTGCCGAGGTCGTAGCTACCGAGCGCGGTGAGAATGTGCGTTTGATCCAGGTAGAACAACTCGGAGGGTCCGCCCGGAACCCAAGTGCGCTCCGAGCGAGAGAGCGTGTACGAAATCCAACCGAAAAAGTGGTCGTCCGCCTCGTAGCGCAGCATGAATTCAGAGCCGAAGATTCTGCCGCGCCCGTTGTTGTTGTACCGCAAGCGCCCGTCGGCTGAAGGACTGCGAGTAATGAGATTGTCGAGGAGGTTGAAGAAGCCCTCCACCGAGAACTTCAGGTTATTGCTGAGCTGCTGCTCGACCCCGAGGGAGTTTTGAAAGGATCGCTGCGAACGCAGGTCAGTGTCCTTGTCTTTCAACACCAGCTCGATCAGATCCGGTGCTTGAAAGAAGAAGCCGCTGCCGGCTTTCAAGGTCGTGCGGGGAAAATTGGGGACGATGTCGTAGCGAGCGGTTAGGCGCGGTGCGACGTCGACGCGACCAGTCTGCAGCGTGTAATCTGCACGAACGCCGCTGACCACCTGCATGCGCCGGCTCGGCCGCATATCCATCTCGCCATAGATGGCAGGGAAGAAGATAAGCCCGCTATCGTTGAATACTTGAGCCGGTGCTGCGAGCGGGGAATTGGTACTCGGCGCGTTGGCTGCGGCGGCTTCCGGGAATTGCCCATTCACCTTGAATGGCGCCAGCAAAGAGTCGATGCCTGTGCGCAGCGTGACTCCCGGCCGCATGTGCCACGAGATCTCACTGCGCAAGATGTTGCCGTAGGCCGTGGTGTCGAACTCAGTCGTGCTCACGGCAAAGCGCACGCGATTGCGCGCCGCTGTCAGCGTCAGGTGAAACTTGATGTTCTCAGACAGTTGGTTGTCGTAGATGATGCCGGCGCCGTACGTCGAATTGATTGTGTCGAACTGCCCGCTGGTAGCAGCGCTTTGATTCACGAGGCGGAAACGGTCGTCGAAGCCGATGAAACCAATGCGCAGATAGCTGTTGTCGGTTGGACGATTGTCGAAGATCAGCTGATAGTCGTAGTAGACGGGCGCGGCTTTGATGTCCGTGTTGCGGTCCTCGAGTAGAGGCGCGAGCCATGCGTCGACGTGACTCCTGCGAAACCCACCGATGAAATTCCAGTTCTTGGCGAAAGGAACCGGGCCCTCGAGCATCGCGCGCGCGTCGATTAGGTCGAGCTGAACTAGGCCGTGATAGCGATTGTCCTGGCGTGTTTCGCGGAGGTGCGCGTCGACGACGCCTGCCAGTGCGCGCCCGTAACGCACGCTGAAGTTGCCCGGATAGAAGTTCACTTCATCGAGCATCTCCGTGGGAATGACGCTCGAAAGCCCACCAAAGTGATAAATGTTGGGGACCCACAAGCCGTCCACCAGAACGGGGGTAGTGCGATCGGCATTGCCGCGTACAACCAGCAGTCCGGACAGCGCCGGAGGCCTCGCAACGCCGGGCAAGTTTTGCAGCGCGCGCAAAGCATCACCGGATGTACCGGGTATGCGTGAAAGCTCGCGGCGGGTCATGCTTCGTCGCGTCACTTCACGCGGGGGGTGCGCACCTTCGACGACGATGCTGATGTTTTCCGTGACGGGCGAAATCGCGTACGCGACAATGGTTTCTTCGCCCGCAACGCAGTTTTCGGTTGCTTGATAGACTTCGAAGCCATCCGCCTCGACGATTACGTCGTACTGACCCGGCTCGAGATCTCCCAGCTCGAAATGGCCGTGCGGATCGGCTTGCAGCTCACTGATGAGCTTGGCATCCCGCAAGATGGTGAGTTTCGCTCCGGCAACGGGCGCCGTGCCTCCTGTGATGGTGACCGTTCCGGATAGTCGCGCGAGTTTCGGCTTCACCTCCTCCGGCTCTGCGGGGGCCGGAGTGGAATGAAACGAATATTGAAACAGGATGCGAGCCTTAATGGGCCGTTCACGCTTGCGTGCGGGTTTAAACACCAGTTTCAACGCTGCCTTTTGCGCTGCCTCGTCGAAACCGTGACCGGCAGGTTGAGGAACCTCGGTCTTCGTGACCTGGCCGTTTTCGTCAATGTCGAGCGCCAGCACGACGTTCGCTTGGAGGCCGGCCTTCCAGGCCTCTGCTGGATATTGTGCAGGTTCGAAATGCACGAGCTCCGGCGGCTGTACGTCGCGAGCGTTGGTAGAAGTTTCACCAGCAGCAGCGGTCGTGCTCGTTTGGCCTGCGGCTTCGCGTGAGGTGAGCACCACACTCAGCAAGAGGGCTTGCCCTGCGACGCCGAACCGTCGGAACGCGGATCGCGGGCGAGGTTGGGTCATCGCCACGGCGGAGTCCTTCGCTCGGCGATCACGTACGTCAATCCCTGTGGAACTGTCGTTTCAATCATTGGAATCGAAAACTGAAGAACTGCGGGCGCTCCACGACCTCTCTCGTCGCGTTGAGCCCGTGAAAGCGCAGCCGGAGCTTATCGCCCAGTCACATCCGATAAGGTGCGCCCGATGTGTTCGATACGAATCTCGTCTTTGACCCTACAGGGCGAGTTGGAGCAAGGTTTTCGCACTGAGCGAGTCGCTCTGTCTAGAGGTTCGAGTGGGCAGCGAGCATGTCAAATCACGATTCGATCGCTGAGCCGTCGCAAGCGTGGTCCACGCTGATCGAGGTCTTACGTGCGCGAGCGTACGAATGTCCCGAGCGCATCGCATGCACCTTCATTGCCGATGGCGAAGACGTCGAGAGCCATCTCACTTACGGAGAACTGGATGCGCGCGCGAGAGCGATCGCAGTTCGCCTGCGCGAGCGCGGCGTGCCGTGGACGCCCGTGCTGCTGCTTTACCCGCCTGGTCTCGACTACATCGCGGGCTTGTTCGGTTGTCTCTACGCGGGAGCGTTGGCCGTTCCCGCCTATCCACCGCTCAACGAACGTCAGGCGACTCGACTTCAAAGAATCGCGGCGGACGCTGGCGCCTCGCTCGTGTTGAGCACAACCGCAATCATCGCCAGGTCGAAGCAGTTCGGAAGGAAAAGTTCCGCGTTGCCGGCAGACCAGGCGTTCCAGGAGAGGGTGCCCGTTTCGACGTTTGCAGATTCGTTCACATGGATCGCAACCGACGAGCTCGAACTGGCGAGCGCCGCGCGCTGGCAGGATCCAGCGGTTTCTCCGGACGATCTGGCGTTTCTTCAATACACGTCGGGATCGACCGCGACGCCCAAAGGCGTGATGCTCACGCACCGCAACCTGCTGCACAACTTGCGGAGCATTGCTCGCCTCTTCAAGTTGCGTCCCGGTAGCGCCTCTGTCAGCTGGTTGCCACCGTATCACGACATGGGGCTGATTGGGCAGATCCTCGAGCCCATCTTCTACGGCGTGCACACGTACTTGATGTCGCCTGCAGCGTTTCTGCAAAGCCCGATGCGCTGGTTGAAGATCATTTCGCGCACGCGCTCCGAGGTGAGCGGCGGGCCTAACTTTGCGTATGAACTGTGTGCGCGCCGAGCGCAGCCGGAGGATCTCGTCGGGCTCGATCTCAGCGCGTGGAGAGTTGCCTTCAACGGTGCCGAACCGGTTCGCGCTGAAACTCTGGACCTGTTCGTCGAAAAGTTCGGTCCATGTGGATTCCGGCGCGAGGCTTTTTATCCCTGCTACGGAATGGCCGAGGGCACGCTGCTGCTGAGTGGCGGTGATCACGCGGCGGTTCCCATCGTGGATGCGTTCGACGCCGAGTCGTTGCGCGACCGTCGCGCCGTGCGCACCGAAGGTTCTGAGCGTCGCTTGGTGAGTAGCGGGCGAGTCGCGCCCGAGCACCGGCTCCTGATCGTGAATCCGGATACGCTAGGGCGCCGCGAAGACGGCGAAATCGGTGAAATTTGGGTATCAGGACCGAGCATTGCCGCGGGCTATTGGCGTCAAGCGGAGCTCACTAAGAAGGCGTTTTCCGCGGTCACTGCCGATGGAGACTCTGGGCCGTTTCTGCGCACTGGAGATCTGGGCTTTTTGCGTGACGGAGAGCTCTTTGTCGTCGGTCGTCTCAAAGATCTGATCATCCTGCGCGGTCGCAACCTGCATCCCGAGGACATTGAGCTCACGGTGGCGCGCTCGCATCCAGACGTGCGGGCCAGCAGCGGTGCGGCGTTTGCCGTCGAGCTCGCGGGAGAGGAGCGGCTCGTCATCGTACAAGAGATCGCGCGGCGACCTAGCGGCACCTGCGAAGAGATCCTGCGCGCCGTCCGCCGTAGCGTTGCGGAGGAACACGGCGCCGAGGTTCACGCCGTCGTGTTTCTGCAAGTTGGCACTGTACCCAAGACATCCAGTGGGAAGATCCAGCGCCACGCCTGCAAGGAAGCATTTCTGGCTGGTGCTCTGAGAGAAGTGTTTCGGTGGACCCTCGCTGAGAGCGTGGCTTCTGGGAACGATGCCGCCGACATCGATCGAGAGCCTGCAACGCAGCAACGAGCGAATACAGGGAAACCTTCAGGGGCGGCTGCATTGGCATCTGAACGGATCGTGGAGTGGCTCACCGCCTGGATTGCAAAGCACAGCGGTGTTCGTGCAACCACGATCGCTCGAGACGAGCCATTCGTAGCGTTCGGCTTAGCGTCGGTCGACGTCGTGCGCTTAGCGACTGATCTCGAGCAGTGGCTCGGGCGTCGCTTGTCGCCCGTTCTCCCTTATCAATATCCGACCATTCAAACTCTCGCCGCTCACCTGGCAGGCGACTCTGCCGGTCTCGGTAGGCCTCAAACGACCGGCTTGACACATGATGATGAGCCGATTGCGATCGTAGGCCTGAGTTGCCGGTTTCCCGGTGCTGCGGATCCGGAGGCGTACTGGCGCCTTCTGCAAGACGGCGTGGACGCTGTTTCCGAGCAGCCGCAGCGCTGGGCCCTCGCAGGGCTGGTGCCTTCCGAGAACTCTCAGGTAGCTCGCACTCCGGCGGGATTCTTGGAAACCGTCGACACGTTCGACGCTGACTTCTTCGGGATCTCACCGCGTGAGGCGGCGCAGATGGATCCCCAGCAACGACTGTTACTGGAGGTCGCGGTCGAGGCGATGGAGCGTGCTGGGCACGCAAACGTGAAAGGTGAGGGTCGGCGTGTCGGAGTGTTCGTTGGGGTTAGCACGAGCGACTACGCGCAACTCATGGTGCGGAACGGCGTGGAGCTGGACGCCTACTCGGGCACCGGCACCGCGTTGAGCATCGTGGCCAATCGCCTTTCGTACCAGCTCGACTTGCAGGGCCCGAGCGTTGCCGTTGACACAGCGTGTTCATCGTCGCTGGTCGCTGTGCATTGGGCCGTGCGGAGTCTGCGCCGCGGGGAGTGCGACGCTGCGCTCGCCGGTGGCGTCAACCTGTTGCTCTCGCCGGATCCGACGATCGTGTTCTCGCACGCGCAGATGATGGCGAAGCGAGGCCGCTGCCGCACCTTCGACGCCGGCGCGGACGGATATGTGCGCGGTGAGGGGTGCGGAGTGCTGGTGCTGAAACGGCTTTCGGACGCGCTCGCCAGCCATGACCACATCGTGGCGGTGATTCGCGGATCAGCCATCAATCAGGACGGCCGCAGCAACGGGCTTACCGCGCCGAATGGGCTATCGCAGCAAGCGGTCATCCGCGAGGCGCTAGCAGATGCTGGTTGGGCACCGGCTGATATCGACTACGTCGAGGCGCACGGTACAGGGACACCGCTCGGCGATCCGATCGAGATGGAAGCCTTGAAAGCGGTGCTGCTCGAGAACCGCCCAGCCGAGCGCCGTTGCGCTATCGGTTCGGTGAAGACCAACCTCGGGCACCTGGAAGCAGCTGCAGGGGTGGCGGGGCTAATCAAAACGGCGCTGTCTCTGCAGCACGCGCGAATTCCTGCGCACCTGCATCTGGAGCGCCTCAATCCGGCAATCACACTCGAAGGCGCACCGCTGTTCATCCCACAGGAAACTTTGGCTTGGTCTACACAGGGCGGACCGCGCCGCGCGGGTGTCAGTTCCTTCGGCTTCGGCGGCACGAACTGCCACGTTGTTCTCGAAGAAGCTCCACCGCAACGAACCTCTGAGGAGAAGCTGGAGCGGCCGGCGCACTTGTTTACCTTGTCGGCGCGTACAGAGGAAGCGCTCAAGGCTTTGGCAATGCGCTTTGCCGGAGCGCTCGTGACATCGCCAGCATCGCTCCCCGACATCTGCTTCAGCGCGAACGCTGGGCGCATGCAGCATGAGCAGCGGCTGGCCATCAGCGCGAGGACGCTCGAGGAGCTTACGTCTGCGCTTCGGGGTTTCGCTGCTGGGGAACGTGTGGACGCAGTTCTTCGGGGCGTGTCCAAGCAAGGTACACAGACGCGAATTGCTTTCCTCTTTACGGGTCAAGGCTCGCAGTATCCGGGAATGGGTCGCGAGCTATTCGATAGCGAGCCCGTGTTCCGACAAGAGCTCGAACGCTGCGATACCCTGCTTCGACCTTTACTCGAGGTGCCGCTGCTCGAGGTTCTCTATGGCGAGCCGTCCACGTTGCTCGATCAAACAGCGTACACGCAGCCTGCGCTCTTTGCGCTCGAATGGGCGACGGCGTGCCTCTGGCGATCCTGGGGGATCGAACCGCGCGCCGTCATGGGACACAGCGTTGGTGAGTACGTCGCGGCGTGCGTCGCCGGAGTGTTCTCGCTCGAAGATGGTCTACGGCTGATCGCGACGCGAGCGCGGCTGATGCAGGCTCTCCCCCTGGACGGCGCGATGGCCGCCTTGCGCTGCAGTGAAGAGGTGGCTCGCAGCGCTCTCGAGTCGAGCACGTCCGAAGTCTCGATTGCAGCGGTCAACGGACCCCAAGAAGTCGTGATCTCGGGCGTCATCTCCGCGGTCGAGAAGATCCGCGCCGAGCTCCAGGCACGGGGCGTCGAAAGCCAACGCCTCAACGTTTCACACGCATTCCACTCGCCGCTGATGGAGCCGATCCTCGAACAGTTCGAAGCGGTCGCAAAGGACATCCAATATCGGCAGCCAGAGCTCGCGCTGATCTCCAACCTCACTGGTAGCCGCGTTGGGGACGAGATCTGCACTGCCGCTTACTGGCGACGGCATCTTCGCGAGCCCGTACGCTTTGCGCAGGGACTGAACGCCCTGTTTGCCGAAAGTATCGTCAGCTTCGTGGAGGTTGGGCCGGCGCCGATCCTGAGCGCGCTTGCCCGACGAATCAGCCCGGAGTCGGGCCGATTCGTTCCCAGCTTGCGACGCGGGAAGAGCGATTGCTCGCAAATGCTGCAGGCGTTGGGCGAACTCTATGTCCAAGGCGCGCTGATTGACTGGCGCGGCTTCGAGGCTGGTCGTGCGCGCCATCGGATCGTGCTCCCGACCTATCCGTTCGAGCGCCAACGTCATTGGTTCAAGCCTGGCAGGTTGAAGCGTGTTGCGAGTGCGCTGCACCCCTTGCTGGGCGACCGCGTTCCCTTGGCGGGGACGCAGCAGGTGCGCTTCGATGCCTCGGTTGGGCTGCAAACAGAGCCTTGTTTGCACCATCATCGCGTATTCGGTGAGGTGGTCTTTCCTGCGGCGGCCTTCATCGAAATGGCGCTTGCGAGTGCTGCCGCGGTTGCCAAAGGTAAGCACGTTGGCCTCGAGAAGCTGAGCTTTCGGCGGGCGCTGATCCTGTCTCGGCACGAGGGCGAGCACGTGCAGACGGTGGTATCGCCGCCGACCTCGCCAAAGGAACCTCATCGGATTGAGATTTATAGTCGCACTGGTCTGACCGAGCGTGACGCGGAGGCCGAGTGGGTGCTCAATGCGAGTGCGTCAGTCCGCATGAGCGACGATGCGCTCGAGGTGGTACCACTCGAGCTCGAAGCGTTGCTTTCCCGTTGTGGACGCGCGCTGTCTGCGGAGAACCTGTACGCGCGCTTCGAGTTGCGCCACTTGGACTACGGCCCTGGCTTTCGCGGCGTTGAAGAGCTGTACGCGGGTGATGGCACGGCGCTCGGCAGAATTCGAGTGCCAGAAGCCTCGCGCGGTGTCGCCGGTCAGTTTCGCCTCCACCCAGTTCTGCTCGATGCATGCTTCCACGTCATCGGTGCGGCGTTCATCGACGACAAAGAGCGTTCGACCTGGCTCCCGATGAGCGTCGAAAACATCCGCTTCTCGAGCGAGCCCGGAGAGGCGGCGTGGAGCTATGTCGAAGTGCGCCATGGTTCTGCCTCCGAGCGCATCGTCGACGTCAGCTTGCTTCATGTGGACGGTCGCCTCATTGCAGAACTTCGCGGGCTGCATCTGCGCCCGGTGGAGCGTCGCGCGTTACTGGGTGAAGAGCCAAGCATCGATGGTTGGTTTTACGAGACCGAATGGCGCCCTCGAACGCGGCGAGGTCGGCAGCTTTCCGCTGAATACCTGCCATCGCCGCAGAGCGTGCTCGCCGACCTGAAACACCGGGTGGAGAGTGTAGTTGGTTCGCACTCGGCCGCTCTCAAGTCGTACCCCGTGGAGTTCGCGCTGCTCGAGGGATTGGCTTTTGGTTTCGCAGCACGCGCTCTCGCCAAAGTGGGATGGCAGCCACGCGTCGGGGAGCGCTTCACAGCGGCGGCTCTCGCTCAGCAGCTCGGTGTTGTGCCGAAGCAACGGCGCTTATGGTCGCGCCTGCTGGAGATGATGGCGGAGGAAGGCATCATCCTGCAGGCCGATGCCGAATCGTATCGCGTCGTCGACGTCACGAAGCTCGGCAACATCGAAGATCCGACGCAGCGAATTCTGAGTTGCCGCGAGCTGCTCCCGAACGCGCGCCACGAGCTGACCCTTCTCGAGCGGACCGCGGAGCCGCTAGCGGAGGTCCTCACCGGACGAGTCGATCCCCTGACGCTGCTGTTTCCGAACGGCGATTTGAGCACCGTTACCGCCATCTACCAGGACACACCAGGTGCCGAAGTTCTCAATCGCACGGCGGCGGAGGGCATTGCTCGTGCACTGAAAACGTTGCCGTCCACCCGAACCCTGCGTGTGCTCGAGGTGGGCGCGGGCACCGGAGCCACGACGGCTCACGTGCTCCCGACGTTGCCGACGGAGCAGACGGAGTACGTCTTCACCGACGTTTCACCGGCCTTCTTGACGCATGCCAAGCGCAAGTTCGCCGAGTATCGCTTTCTGGAGTTCTCCACCTTCGACGTGGAGAAGGAGCCCACAGAACAGGGGTTCCAAGAGCACTCGTTCGACCTGATCATCGCGTCGAACGTGCTGCACGCTACCGCAGACTTGGCTGTAACACTCGAGCACCTGCGCAAGCTCCTGGTCGACAACGGCGTGTTGGTCGTATCCGAGGTGACACGGCGTGTGCGCTGGTTGGACCTGACGTTCGGTCTTGCGGAGGGTTGGTGGCGCTTCAGGGACGCGGCGCTACGTAGCTCGTATCCCTTGCTCAGCGAAACGCAGTGGGCCGAGGTTCTGGGGCGGAGTGGTTTTGGGGCTCCCTTCAACCTAGCTGAGATCCATGCGCAACCCTCGAGCATGGCGCCAACGGCCGTGCTCTTCGTGCAAGCGGCGCCCGCCCGCGAGCGTAGTGCAATCAGGAGTTCCGATCGCGGTGCTTGGCTGATTGTCTGCGAGTCTGTCGAGCCCCGTGCGGCGGACCATGATTTCAGTGCTGTCGGGCAGGAACTTGCAGACTTGCTGAGTGCTCGCGGTGAGCGAGCGATTTTCGCAACCGTTGCTCCCGCGTTCGCTCGTTTGGCAGCCGACCGCTACACGATCGCGCGCAATGACTCCAGCTGGTTGCCCCAAATCATACAAGACCTTGGAGGCGCTCGCCTCGAGGGCATCGTGCTCTTCTCAGACCTGTACGACGCCGCAACCGCCAACTCGACAGAGTCCCATGGCTCGACGCTGCCGCAAGATTGCGGGTGGGCGATTGCCCTCGACGTGGTGCAATCACTCGCGAAGGCGACGCTTGCGCAGGCACCGTCGCTTTGGCTCATCACGCGCGGAGCGTCTGGACCGGGAGGCAAACCCATCGCGAGTGGCCTGTGGCAGAGCCCTCTTTGGGGAATGGGCAGAACGCTGCAGCTCGAGCATCCCGAGATGCGTTGCCGCCTAATCGATCTCGACCCCGCCGGTACTAGTGAAGCGCAAGAACTCGTGAACGAGCTTTTGGCGGACGACTGGGAGCAGCAGCTTGCATTTCGCGATGCTCGTCGCTTCGCGGCCCGACTCATCCGCTGCCATGATCGCGGCGCGCACCTGTCGCCGCACCGATTGAGCTTGCCAGCCGACGTGCCGCCGGGCTCGCCGTTTCGGTTGAAGAGCCCAACGTCGGGAACGCTGAGCGAGCTCGCGCTACGGCCGTTCGAGCCTGTGAAGCCCGACGCGGGCGCGGTCCAGATCGAAATTCGTGCGACTGGCCTGAACTTTCGCGACGTGCTCAATGCAATGGGCCTCTACCCTGGGGAGGCTGGGCCTCTAGGATGCGACACTGCCGGCGTTGTCATCGCGGTGGGCGAGGGCGTCGAGCACCTTCGAGTTGGAGACGAAGTCATCGCCATTGCGACCGGCACGTTGGGCACGCACGTCACAGTGGATGCAGCGATGGTCGTGCAGAAGCCGAAGAATCTGAGCTTCGAAGAAGCTGCGACAGTGCCGGTGGCGTTCGTTACCGCGTACTACGCTCTGCACCACGCCGCGAAGGTAGCGAGTGGCGATCGCGTGCTGATCCACGCGGCGACGGGTGGAGTCGGCCAAGCAGCTATCCAGCTCGTGCGCCGCGCCGGAGCCGAAGTGTACGCAACGGCGAGCCCTTCGAAGTGGCACGTGCTCGAGGAACTCGGGGTAACCCACCGCTCGAGCTCGAGATCCGATGTGTTCGTCCAAGACGTCCTCGCGGCCACCGATGGCCAGGGAGTGGACGTGGTGTTGAACTCGCTCGCAGGTGATCTCATCGAGCGAGGGCTGGCCACACTCGCGCCGAATGGCCGCTTCATCGAGATCGGCAAGACCACGATCTGGAGCCCTGCACAGATCGCCGAGCGCCGCTCGGACGTGGCGTACTCAGTGCTCGACTTGCCGGAGCTCTGCGCGCGCGAGCCCATCGTGATCCAGTCGATTCTGCGTGATCTCGTGCAAGCGTTCGAAGACGGCTCCCTACGCCCGATTCCGCTTCACGCGTTTCCAATTCAAGAAGTCGCTGAAGCTTTCCGCGTGATGCAGCGTGCTGAGCATGTCGGCAAGCTCGTCATCACCCTGCCTGAACGTGCTCACGTCGCCGCAACCGAAGACTCCGTTTCGTTTTCGGAGCAAGCCACGTACCTCATTACCGGTGGGCTCGGAGATTTGGGTCTGCTGGTCGCTCGCTGGATGATCGAGCGGGGTGCGCGGCATTTGCTCTTGCTGAGCCGTCGTGAATGTGGCGCCGAAGAGCAAGCGAAGCTGCGCGAGCTGGAGAGGATTGGGGGACAGCCCAGGTTCGTTCGCGCGGATGTCTCGAATTTCGAGCAGTTGGCTGCTGCGATTCAGAAGATCGACACGGCGCTCCCGTTGAAGGGCGTCGTGCATGCTGCAGGTGTGCTCGACGACAGTCTGCTTCTTCAGCAGGATCCCGCGAAGTTTCGGCGCGTTCTGGCTCCGAAGATGCTGGGGGCATGGAACCTTCATCGGCTGACCGAGGCTCTCGAGCTCGACTTCTTCATGTTATTCGCTTCGGTTGCGGGCTTGCTCGGCTCGAGCGGTCAGGCAAACCACGCCGCCGCGAACACGTTTCTCGACAGTCTCGCGCACTATCGCCGCTCCCTCGGTCTGCCGGCGACGAGCATCGACTGGGGGATTTGGTCCGAGCTCGGGGCTGCCGCCAGAAAGGGTGCGGACACTCAGGGCCGCTTCAAAGCCATGGGCAACATCCCGCCGAGCCGTGGACTCGAAGCGCTGGAGAGAGTCTTTGCGGCGCGCGCTCCGTATGACGGACCTCAGATTGCGATCGTACCCATCGAGTGGCGTGCGCTCGAACAGCAAACGTCCACCGTTCCGTTCCTCTCCGACTTCCGCCTTGCCGTTGGAGAGGAGAAGCCTGCCGTCGACGCGGAGCTGCTCAAGCGTATTCAGGAGAGCCCGCTGCACGAGCGTCGGGCGATCCTCGAGGAGCGCTTGAGTGCGCAGGTGGCTCAGGTGCTCGGCTGGGGACCGGATCGCGTGGTGGACACGAAGCAGGGTTTCTTCGACACCGGCATGGATTCCCTGACGTCGCTCGAGCTTCGCAACCTGATTCAGCGCAGCTTTGGCTGTGCTCTGCCATCGACGGTAGCGTTCGACTATCCAACCATCGAAGCACTGGCCGGATACTTGATGCAGGAAGTGCCCGCGCTGAGCGCGAGTTCGGATGAAGCGGTCGACTCATTGGCAGCCGTTTCGCCCTCGCAATCGCCGGTGCCGCCGGCTGCTACTGCGTCGCTCTCGCCGGTCGAGGTGCGACAAATGTTGGATCAGAAGCTGATGAGCATCGAAGCACTTCTGGGGGATTCGAACGACGAGGCGGAAGCATGAGCGCTGAGCAAGACGCTGAACGACTCGAGCGGGCACTGAATGCAATCGAGCGCTTGCAAGCCAAGCTCGTAAAGCTCGAGAGCGACAAGAGCGAGCCGCTCGCAGTGATTGGGATGGCTTGTCGTTTTCCGGGCGACTGCGATAGTCCGTCCGCATTCTGGACGCTGCTTCGAGAGGGTCGTCACGGCGTGCGGGAAGTGCCGGCAGAGCGCTGGAGCATCAAGGACTACTTCGATCCCGCGCCGGAAGCGCCAGGAAAGATGTCGACCCGCTTTGCCGGGTTCATCGGTGAGGTTCGGGATTTCGACGCGGATTTCTTTGGCGTTGCCCCGCGCGAAGCGGAGAGCCTCGACCCGCAGCATCGGCTCGCGTTGGAAGTCGCTTGGGAGGCACTCGAAGACGCTGGCCAAGCCGGTCCCGAGTTGTTCGGCAGCCGCACCGGTGTGTATCTCGGCATTTGCAGCAGCGACTACAGCTTCCACCTGCTGGAACGCGGAGCGGAAGGCATCGACGCCTATATGGCGACGGGCAACGCACACAGTACGGCGCCGGGCCGCTTATCGTTTTGCCTGGGCCTTCAAGGACCGAGCTTGGCGGTCGACACCGCGTGTTCGTCTTCGCTCGTCTCGGTGCACCTCGCATGTCGGGCGCTGCGCGCGCGCGAATGCGACATGGCGCTTGCCGGCGGAGTGAACCTCTTGCTTGCTCCCGAGTACAGCATCAACTTCTCCAAGGCGCGCATGCTTGCGCCCGATGGGCTCTGCAAAGCGTTCGATGCAAGTGCGGACGGCTTCGGTCGCGCCGAGGGCTGCGGTTTCATCGTGCTGAAGCGACTGTCGGACGCACGTGCTGCGGGAGATCCCATTCTGGCAGTGATTCGCGGCTCGGCGATCAATCACGATGGTCGCAGCAGTGGCTTGACGGTTCCGAACGGTCCTTCCCAACAGGCAGTGATTCGCGCTGCGCTGGCGGATGCACGCCTCGAGCCCGACGCAATCGCCTATCTCGAAGCGCACGGCACCGGGACTTCCCTTGGCGATCCGATCGAAATGGGTGCGTTGCGCTCGGTGTTCGGAAAGCGTTCTGCGGAAGTGGGGCGTTTGCTGGTTGGCTCCGCCAAAACCAACCTCGGCCATCTCGAGGGCGCCGCGGGTATTGCCGGCGTGATCAAGGTTGTCCTTGCGCTGCAGCATCGGGAGATCCCAGCACATCTCCATTTCACCAAGCCGAGCCCGCACATCACCTGGGACGGCTTGCCCGTCGAGATCCCAACCACCACCCGCCCCTGGGATAGCAAGAAGCCGCGGGTGGCTGGCGTCAGTTCTTTTGGTTTCAGTGGTACCAACGCGCACGTCATTCTCGAGGAAGCACCTGCAAGCGATGCGCCCTCGCTCGAGGCACACTACGAGCGTCCGCTGCACGTGCTCGCACTGGCGGCCAAGAGTGAGAAAGCTCTGGATGAGCTTGCGGCTCGCTACGGTCAGGCGCTCGAGACCGCAAGCAACCTGGCGGACGTCTGTTTCTCCGCGAACACGGGGCGCGCTCAGCTGCCTTATCGGCTCTGCTTCACCGCGAGCACGGCTGCCGAAGCCTGTGAGAAACTGCGTGCAGCTACTGAAGCCAAGAAGCCCAAAGGGCTGACGCGTGGGTTTTCGGAAGGGCGGCCGCGCCTTGCCTTCCTCTTTACTGGCCAAGGTTCGCAGTACGCTGGGATGGGACGCCGCTTGTACGAGACACAACCCGTGTTTCGGCGAAGCCTCGACCGCAGCCGCGAGATCCTGAAGCCATTACTGCAGGCCGATTTGCTCACACTCATGTTCGATGATGTGAGTGGTGCGCTCGACCAGACAGCTGTTACCCAACCAGCCCTGTTTGCGTTCGAGTACGCACTGGCGGAACTTTGGATGTCTTGGGGGATCCAGCCCAGCGCGGTGCTCGGCCACAGTGTCGGCGAGTACGTGGCAGCCTGCGTCGCCGGCGTTTTCAGTCTAGAGGACGGGTTGGCGCTGATCGCCGAGCGGGGCCGTTTGATGCAGGCGCTGCCACGCAACGGAACGATGTTGGCCGTGTTGGCGAGTGAGGAGCAGGCGCGCGAAGCCATCAAAGTGTTTGCAAGCCAAGTCTCGATTGCAGCCATCAATGGCCCGCGCAGCGTGGTCCTGAGCGGGGCGAGCACGGCGCTCGAGGAGATTGGAGCGCGGCTCGAGGCGCGCGGCGTGAGAAGCAAGAAGCTTGTTGTCTCGCACGCATTTCATTCGCCCTTGATGACACCGATGCAAGCCGACTTCGAGCGCGTTGCAGCGCGAACGCCGCTGTCCAAGCCGAAGATCCCGCTCATTTCGAACTTAACGGGGCAACGGGTCGGCGCAGAGATTGCCCAGCCGAAATACTGGGTCGACCACGTGCGCGAGCCAGTGCGATTCAGCGATGCAATCACCGCTGCGGATCGAGAAGGTTGTCGCATCTTCCTCGAACTCGGACCGCATCCGACGCTCATCACGATGGGACAACAGTGCTTGTCCCCCGACGTGCGGCGCACTTGGCTGCCGAGCGTTCGCAAAGGAGCAGATGACTGGAGCGACCTGCTCGAAAGCCTTGGCACGTTGTACACGCAAGGCGTATCCGTCGACTGGAAAGCATTCGACGCAGGCTATCGCCGTACGCGAGTTTCCATTCCGCATTACCCATTCCAACGCGCTCGCTATTGGATGGGGCGCAAGGTAGCCGACGCCGGAGGAACTCCCGAGAACGCGGCGAAGCAGGTTGTGCCCCCAGAGCTGGCCGTCGCCGATCCGTTGCTGGGTCGCGTCGTGCCGGAGCTAGCGTCTCGACCCGGCGAACATCACTGGGAGATGAGCCTTTCGCGAGATGATTTGCCCTACGCCGCCTATCGATTGCGCGAAGAAGTCATCGTGCCGCTATCCACGCTTTCCGAGGTGGCGCGGAGCGCAGCAATGCGTGTGTTCGCGAGCGAGAAGGTGCGGGTGCATGGGTTGGCTTTGCGAACGCCACTATTCATCCCCGCCAGCGGATACGATCTTCAAATCTCTGTAGCGTTGGAAGGTGCGCGGCGCGGCCAGTTTCGCGCTTACGGGCGGGCGCGTGATGGTGCAGCGAAGGGTTGGCAGTTGCACGCCACCGCGAGCGTCGAATGCCAGGCCATGGAGGCGGTGACATGACCGTGAAGCAAGCGCTCGACTGCGGCGTGATGTTCTTCTCCGCCAGCGCGGAGTCCACGGAGACGAACAAATACGAGCTGGTGATCGAAACGGCCAAGTACGCGGACCAGAACGGGTTTTCGAGCATCTGGGTGCCTGAGCGTCACTTCACGTTGTTGGGTGGCCTATATCCGAATCCTTCGGTGCTGCAGGCCGCGCTTGCGATGGTCACGCAGCGCATTCAACTGCGCGCCGGCAGCGTCGTGCTTCCGCTCCACAATCCGCTGAGAGTCGCGGAGGAGTGGGCGATGGTCGATAACCTCTCGCGCGGTCGCGTCGGCGTGTCTTTCGCTTCAGGTTGGCATCCGACGGACTTCACCTTCTTTCCGGAGCGTTACGAGGGCAGGCAGGACGCGCTGTTCGATGCCATTCCAATCGTGCATCGCCTGTGGCGGGGTGAATCGCTGACGGTGAAGAGCGGGACCGGGAAAGATGCGCAAGTCGGCATCTTTCCGCGACCACTGCAGAAGGAGCTGCCGACCTGGGTCACAGCGGCCGGCAACCCGCAGACCTACGCTCGAGTCGGAACGTCCGGAGCCAACCTGCTCACGCACTTGCTCGATCAGGGGACGGAAGCGCTCGCCAAGAAGATATCGCTGTACCGCGAAGCGCGTGCGGAGAGCGCTCACGACCCGCACACCGGGCGCGTTTCCATCATGATCCACACGTTCTTGGGTGCAGATCCGGAGATCGCACGCGAGACGGCTCGGCGCCCGTTCTGCGATTTTCTCAAGCTCAACGCCGGGCTTCTGAACGGCCTGGCAAAAGCGCGCGGCAGAGACATGGACTTCAGCCGACTTTCTGCCGCTGATCAGGAAGAATTCGTTCAATTCATTTACGAGCGGTTCGTCGATAGCCGCGCGTTCATCGGTTCTCCGAGGACTTGCGTTGGACTGGCAAACGAGCTGTACGCGGCGGGTGTGGATGAGCTCCTGTTCCTGCTCGACTTCGGGCCTTCCTACGCGGAGATCCTCGCAGGGCTTCCTTACCTCACGGAGCTCAAGGAGCTCTGCAAAGGCATTGCTCCCGAGTCTCGTACAGGGGTTAGTGCCGGGGTCACCACGCCAGGGCGCGCTGCTCCCGAGTTGCGGGAACTCGCGCTCGAGGACGTGCGGGCGCGTTGCGATCGCACTGCGGGCGGCGACCAGTTCTACGAGGCGCTCGCTGCGCGCGGGATTCACGTGGACGCTAGCTTGCGCACCATTCGCGACGTGTACTGGCGCGAAGGCGAAGCGCTGGCGTGCGCGTCGCTCGGTGAGAACCACCAAACGGCTCTGGCTCTCGAACTTTGTAGCCAAACGAGCTTGCTAGCCCTGGCGGAAGGGCGGGGAAACGACTCCGCGCTGCTTCTGCCGGTAAGCGTGCAGGACGTTGATTTCACCCACGCTCAGCCCGGCTTGGTCTGGTGCCATGCAAGCCGGCGCTCTGATCTTGCGCTGGCTGCGACCAGAATCCCGATCGATGTGCGTTTGCTCGACGAAGCTGGGAAACTTCTGGCTTCATCTCGGCTCGAACTCGAGCGCGTCGAATTGCCGGAGAAGTCGGCAATTCATGACGCTGCGGCGGAGAAGTGTCTGCACGCGCTCGAATGGCAGCCCGCGCGGCTGGCACAGGTCGAGCAGAGCCTGTCAGCTTGGTTGATTCTGTGCGACGAGCTAGGCATCGGCGCCGCGCTGGCACACGTGCTGACCAAGCGTGGGCACGCCTGTTCCGTGCTGCGTCAGCCCGGCATCGGCACTGAGAGCTTGAGCTTTGCGGAGGACGTAGCTGGGTTTCGCGCTGCAATTCGCGAGCTCGGTTCGAAGAGCGAGCTACCGTTGCGCGGCGTGATTCACCTGTGGGGACTCGATGCAACCCCTACTGAGCGAACATCGCTCGAGACGCTGGAGGTTGACTCTCGGCGCGGCCTCGGCAGCGCCCTAGCAGTCATGAAGGTGCTTGCGGAGCTCGAAGCGGGTGGAAACTCACCCCGGCTTTGGCTGGTCACGCAGGGCGCACAGGCAGTTCGAACACCCGCGAGCGCGCCGGAAAGCGTCGCTGTGGCTCAGGCGCCGCTCTGGGGCTTGGGACAAACATTCTCTGTTGAACATCGGAATTTGTTTGGAGCGCTCGTCGATTTGGATCCGAAGAGTGAATCCACGATGGCTGCGAACAGCGTATTGGAAACGTTGCAGCTGGGCGACGACGACCGCGAGGATCTGATCGCGTTTCGCGACGGCGACGCGCACGTCGCCCGGCTGGTCGCACGACATGAGCGACTGCAGACTGTGCAGCCGCTTCGAGAGGACGCCACCTATCTCGTGACGGGCGGCTTCGGCGGCATCGGTCGAGTGACCGCGGAGTGGCTCGCCGCGAACGGCGCGAAGCACATCGCGCTGCTTGGCCGCAATGTGCCACCACCTCGGGAAGAATGGGATACGCCAGCGGCTGCGCGCTGGGCGACCGCGATCGCAACCATTCGCGCCTTGGAGCAACTGGGCGTAAACGTCGTGGCTGCCGGTGTGGACGTCGGCGCCGCGACCTCGTGGCGCGCATTCCTCGAGCAGCACGAGTCAGGGGGAAGGCCAGCAATCCGCGGCGTCTTCCACACCGCAGGCACTCTGCGTCCGCAGCGCTTGCTGGAGCTCGATCTGGACAGCGTGCGGGAGGCTTTCTGCTCGAAGGTATTTGGCACGTGGCAACTGCATGAAGCGTTTTCCGCGCGGCAGCTGGATCTATTCGTGACGTTCTCTTCGGCTCCACCACACCTCGGAGTGCTGGGGCAGAGCCTCGGCTCCTACAACGCAGCGAACGCCTTCATGGACGCACTCGCTCAGTATCGCGGAGCATGCGGGCTTCCAGCGACGAACATCAAGTGGGGCCCATGGTCGCAGGTCGGCCTTCACACCCACGAAAACAGCGCAAAGTCCAATCTCGAGCGACTCGCGGCGTTTGGTCTCAAGGGGATCTCGAACCGCGACGGCATGGATCTACTCGGTCACGTCCTGAGCGCGGGAATACGCGAACGCTGGGTGCTCGCGGCGGACTGGGCACGCCTGTTCGAGAGTGATTTCCTGATCGCAGACAAGCCTCTGTTTTCGGCGCTCGTCTCCAGGGAGGCGCTGGACGAAGCTGGGCAACTGTTGAAGCGGCGCGCCGAGTTCGTTTCGGGACTGATGCCGCTTCCGTCGAAGGTTCGGCACCAACGTTTGGTGGCCGAGCTTCGCGACTTGGTTGTGGAAGTCATGCGCCTTGAACCCGCGAGCGTGGACTGGAGGCGTGGCTTGTTCGACATGGGGATGGACTCACTCATGGCGTTGGAGCTGAAGACCAAGCTCCAAAATCATGTAGGGCTCTCGATCTCTGCCACGCTCGCTTTCGACTACCCCACCGTCGACGCGATTGCGGGTTACCTCGAGGCTCAATTGTTCTCGGCTCAACATTCCGTGCCGGAATCGGGGCGCGCTTCGCAGAGCGACCCCGTGAGCATGACCGAGCTTCAGTTGGACGCACTGGACGAAGAACAGCTCGAAGCGGCGTTGCTGGCAAAGCTCGAGTCGATTTAACGGCGCTCGGGCATCGGCTTTTTAAGGAGGACAGGGTGGAAAAAGGACCGGAACGCTCAAGTCAGCACGAGACGCTGAAGAAGGCTTTTCTGAAGATCGAGGAGCTTCAGAAGCGCCTCGCAAGCGCCGAGCAAACCGAGCGCCAACCCATTGCCGTAGTCGGAATCGCCTGTCGCTTTCCGGGCGGGGTCCGCAATATCGAAGACTATTGGCGATTGTTGACTGAAGGACGCAACGCGATTCGGGACGTGCCTTCCGATCGTTGGGACGTCGACGGGTTCTACGATCCGAACCCCGAGGTTCCAGGCAAGATGTACTCCCGTAAGGGGGGATTTCTGGACGGGGTCGATCAATTCGATCCTCAATTCTTCGGGATCACACCACGCGAGGTCCTGCACATGGATCCGCAACAGCGCATCTTGCTGGAGGTGACCTGGGAGGCACTGGAGCGCGCGGGGATCGCGCCGGACACGCTCGCTGGCAGCAAGACCGGAGTCTTCACCGGGATTGGCTTCAACGACTACAGTCGCTTGCTCAGTCAGCTCGATCTGACCGAGATGAACGCGTACACGGGGCCTGGCACACAGGTCTGCTTTGCGAGCGGCCGCGTCTCCTACACCTTGGGTCTGCGTGGGCCGAGCGTTCCGATCGACACGGCTTGCTCATCGTCGCTGGTTGCTACGCATCTGGCTTGCCAAAGTCTTCGACAGCGCGAGTCTGACCTGGTGCTTGCCGGCGGGGTTAATCTCGTGTTGGTGCCGGAGGGCAACGTTTGGCTGTCGCGAGCCGGCGCCCTGGCGCCCGACGGCCATTGCAAGACGTTCGACGCGAGCGCCAACGGCTTCGTGCGCGGTGAAGGCTGCGCCGTGATGGTCCTGAAGCGCCTCGATGATGCCATTCGCGACGGGAACACCATCCTCGCGGTGATTCGTGGATCGGCCGTCAATCACGATGGGCGCTCCAGTGGCCTCACTGTTCCCAGCGGTCCCGCACAAGAAGCGTTGCTGCGCCAAGCGCTCGCTAACGCTGGCCTCCAGCCTGAGCAGGTGAGCTACCTCGAGGCGCATGGAACGGGAACATCGCTCGGGGACCCGATTGAAATGCGCGCCCTGCTTTCCGTGCTTGGTAGAGCGGGAACCCAAGCGCGCAAGACACCGCTCACGATTGGCTCGGTGAAAACCAACCTTGGGCATCTCGAAGCAGCTTCCGGCATCGCTGGTCTGATCAAGGTCGTGCTGATGCTGCGACATCGCCAGATCCCTCCGCACCTCCATTTCAGCAAGCTGAATCCAGTCGTGGCGCTCGACGGTGTGGATCTCCGCGTGCCAACCGAGCTCGGAGACTGGACGACTGAGACTGGGCGCACGCGCGTCGCTGGCGTCAGCTCATTCGGCCTGAGCGGTACGAACGGGCACGTTTTGCTAGAGGAAGCGCCAGCGCAGACGCCATCGACTACGAACGTAGCCGAAGAGTCGCGGATCTTGCCTCTTTCGGCGGCCAGGCCAGAAGCGCTGAAAGCGTTGGCCACGTCGTACCTGGAGTTCGTGACGACGAACCCCGACGAGCTTGCAGATACGTGCTTTACAGCAGCGAACGGTCGCAACCATATGGACCATCGACTGGCGCTGATTGCCGAAACGCCCGAGGATGCGGCGAAAGCTCTGCGCGCCTTCGTTGAAGGCCGAGTCGTCGAGAACCTGTTTTCGGGCCGTCGCCCACTCACCGGAACGCTGAAGCTCGCCTTTGTGTTTCCCGATTCGACCTCGTTCGACGTCGATCGGCTGGCACGAGCCACAGCGACGCTTTTGGCAGACGCGACGTTCGCGAAAGCGTTTGCGGAGTGCGACGCGGCGTTCGTTAAGCGCGGCTATCCGTCGCTCGTTGAAGCCGTGCGGCACCATGATGGCTCCGTCGGAGAGTACGCGCGGCTTGGTGGCGCAGAACTTCTACTGTTTTGCTTCCAGCTCGCGCTTGCCGAGCGCTTTCAAGCCTGGGGGATCCAGCCGGATGCCGTGGTTGGTTGCAGCGTTGGTGAGGTTGCCGCGGCGGTCATCTCTGGAGCGCTCGACTTGGACGCGGCAGCGGCTCTCGTACTCGAAAGGAAGGCGACGGCAAACGCGGTGTGGTCCGGTTCTCCACGACGCGGGAGCGTCCCGCTGAGTTCCACTCAGTCCGGCAAGCTGTGCAGTGGCCTCGAGCTCGACGCCGCCTACTGGTCGCGCAGTCTCACGCTGCCGCCGGATTTGCAAGGCGCCCTGCGCGCGCTGGTTGCCGATGACGTTCGAGTCTTCTTGGATCTGAGCCCGGACTTTGCACACACAGCGGCCGTCGGAACGATGCTCGATGCGCTGGGTTCTGCCATGGTCGTGGCCCGTTCGTGTTCCGCAACGGGGCGGCGGGCACTGCTTAGCGCCATTGCGGAACTCTATTGCCTTGGTTACACCCCGGAATTTCGAAGCGTGCTTCCGAGTGGTCGAACGCTTTCGAACTTGCCGACCTATCCGTGGCAGCATCAACGCTACTGGATCGATCTGAAGACCAGAGCTGTCGGGCGGCAGCGCGAAGGAAAGGCGCATCCGCTGCTGGGTCACAGTCTGCCGGCGCACGCCGCACGTCCCGAATGCGTGGTTTGGGAAATGGATCTTGGGCCTGAAGCTCGCTCGAACCCGGCATCGCAGCTGGTGGCGGGTCAGCGTCGCGTGTCGTCGGCGACGTTTGCCGGCCTCGCGCTGGCGGCCGCGAAAGAGTTGTTTAGCGACGGGTTCGCGTCGGTCGCGGATCTCCAACTTCACCAGCCGCTCGTATTGTCGGAGCGTCAGCGCGCGGTGCTTCAAGTCAGTGTGGGCGCCGAGGCCGGCGGCGGGCGCAGCTTCCACGTGCACAGTCGAGCAGCCGACGTCGCTGAATCCAGTTCGAAATGGGTTCTCCACGCTACCGCCAAGCTAGCCAAGAATTGAAACGCACGAGCACCGCTCCAGCGAGGCCACGATGAGCAGCAACCAGACTAAGACGGTCAAAGACGTCGACTTCGGAATCTTCTTTTTTGCGAGCAGCATCGATTCACTGCGCGGCAAGGGCGACCTCTACAACCTCCTCATCGAGAGCGCGCGCTTTGCGGATCGGCAAGGTTTCTCGAGCGTGTGGGTGCCGGAGCGTCACTTTACTGAATTCGGGTTCATCTATCCGAACCCCGCGCTCGTACTCACCGGCCTCGCGACGATTACGCAGCGCATTCGCCTGTGTGCCGGTTCGCTCGTGTCTCCGCTGCACAACATCGTGCGTGTCGTCGAAGAGTGGTCTGTGCTCGACAACCTTTCACGCGGCAGAATTGGAGCCTCCTTCGCACCAGGATGGAACCCCGACGACTTCGTCTTATACCCGGAGCGCTACTCCGAACGACGTGACGAGAACTTCCGTAACGTCGAGACCGTGCGGAAGCTCTGGAGGAACCAGTCGTTCACCGCCAGAAACGGGCAGGGGAAGAACGTAGAGCTGAAGATCTTCCCACCGCCGTACAGCTCAGAGTTCCCGATGTGGGTGACGGCGTCGGGCAATCCGGAGACATTTCGAACGGCAGGTGAGCTCGGAGCGAACGTCCTCACGCATCTGCTCGACCAGGATCTGCCAGCGCTCACGCAGAAAATCGAGCTCTACCGCCAAGCGCGCCGCGAACGTGGTCATGACCCCGAGGCCGGCATCGTGACGGCCATGGTGCATAGCTTCGTAGGCGAAGATCGCGACGCGATTCGCGAGGAGGCGAGGGCTCCGTACTGCCAGTTTCTCAAGCAGAACATCAGCCTGGCGCAGGGGCTGGCGGCGGACCGTGGGCACCGCATCGACGTGCGCTCCATGTCGGAGAAGGACATCGACACGTTCCTCAACTTTCTCTACGACCGCTTCGTATTCGATCGTGCCTTCATCGGGAACCCTGAGTCGTGCGTCGATCTAGCGGGTAAAATCTTCGCGAGCGGCGTCGATGAGCTCGCGTGCCTACTCGATTTCGGTCCGCCCGCGGAGCGAGTGTTGGAAAACCTGCCGCACCTCGAGCGGCTCAAGAACCTGTGTCGCTCGCTGCCGGAGTCGAAGTATCAACGAAAGCAGACGACCTGGGAAAAGCCTGCGTCGGCGCCTGTCCCTGCCGAAATTGAGCCGCCGCTTCCATCACTCGGAGCCGACGGTGATCTCGACAGGATTCGCCGTCGCCTGCCGGAGGAAATTGCCGGAAGCCGGTTCTACGCGGATCTCGCGGAGCGAGGCTGGACCCTCGATGACAGCCGCCGCTCGATCACAAGTATCTGGCGTGGCCCTGGTGAGGCGCTTGCGTGCGTCGACATCGGCGACGCTGGTACTGGCGATAAGATGCCGGTCGAACTCCTCGAGCAGTGTTTTCCCGTAGCGGTCGCGGCGCTCGCCAGCGACGCGAGCAGCGGGGGAGATTCGAGCCCATTGCTGATCCCAGGGGGCTTCAAGAGCTTCCAGTCCAAGCGAGCGCCCTCGTCTTGTGTTTGGGTGCACGCCGCACTACGGAGTGGCCCCGAGTCTTCGGAACAGGTTCTGGTTGATCTGTCTATTCGCGATGAGGTTGCTGAAGAAGTCGCGATTGTGCGTGGGCTCAAGCTGGAAGCCGCCGCACCCGCGCCGTCGCAAGAGGACGTTGGCGACTGGCTCTACTGGGAACGTTGGCAACGAAGCCAACCCGTTCCGGCTGCCGGCGAGCCCGGTCACTGGCTTGTCCTCGCGGATTGCGGCGGGTTTGCTGAACGCCTGGCCCAGCGTTTGATCGAAGCCGGTCATACGTGTTCCGTCGTTACGGAGGGGCGCCTGATTGCTCCTAGTGGGTTCCCGCGCGCCGCGACACTCGAGCAGTCGCGAGCCCTTGCAGCGAACGAAGCGGCCGCGTTGCGTGTGCTTCTCGACCGCGAGTTGAAAGCAGCCGGGCGGCCGCGAACGCTGGGTATTGTGTGCCTCTGGGGTCTCGACGCGCAGCCACAAGCGCTGACGACACCCGAGTCGCTGATGGCCGACCAGTACATGACGTGTGGTGGCCTCACGCTGATCATTCAGGCGCTGATTGCCACCGAGGACGTGAAGCTGCCCAAGCTTTGGGTGGTGACGCGCGGAGTGAAAGACGTGGGCGGCGATAGCGAGACCCCGCTCTCCGTGTCGCAAGCGCCGCTCTGGGGTGTGGGAAAGACCTGCGCCGTCGAGCATCCCGAGCTTTGGGGCGGCCTCGTCGATCTTGATCCAAAGGCGAGTCCAGAGGCCAGCGCGCATGACCTTCTCGATTGCTTGCTCGCCGGCGACCGTGAGGACCAAATGGCCTTGCGCTCGGGAGAGCGCCACGTCGTGCGTGTCGTCCACGAGCAGCGTCCGCCAAGCGAGCCGCTCACCATCCGGAGCGACGTTGCCTATCTGATCACCGGTGGTCTCAAGGGCTTCGGTTTCGAGGTGGCGCGTTGGCTTGTCCAGCAGGGCGCACGTCACTTGATCTTGCTCGGCCGCCGTTCGCTTCCGGAGCGCAGCCTGTGGGAGAAATCTGCACGCGATCCGGCGCTGCAAGAGCCGATTCGGCGCATTCAGGAACTGGAGAAGCTCGGAGCGCAAGTCCATCATCCCGCCGTCGACGTCACGAGCGAGGAGGAGGTGTGCACCTTCTTCGAAAACTACGCGAACAGCGGGCTGCCACCCGTTCGTGGCGTGTTTCATTGCGCCGCGGTGTGGACGGGTGAGAACGGTCAAACCGTCATCTTGCCGCTCTCGATGACCGATGTGTCTTCGATCGGCCACGTGTTTCCTCCCAAGGTGGTCGGCTCGTGGTTGCTCAGCAAGTACCTGCGCGGAACCGAGCTCGACTTCTTCGTCACGTTCTCGGCAGCTGCGGGTCTGCTCGGCTCGGCGGGCCAAGTGGTGTACACGGCCGCGAACGCGTTCATGGATACACTGGCGCATGACCTGAGCGCTCGACGGATTCTGCCCGCGACCAGCATCAACTGGGGCCCTATCAAAGAGATCGGCAGCGGCGCGTCGTTGGAGGGTCGAATGATGCATCAACTCGCCGAACGCCGCGGCTTGCTGGGCATCGAACCGGAGAAGGCGATGCAAGCGCTGGAGCTAGTCCTGCCGCAGGGCATACCTCAAATCGGCGTGATGCAGACCAATTGGGAGCTCTTGGTCCGCTCCTATACGGGGATGCTCAGCGCTCCTTGGGCTTCAGAGCTCGTTGGCGCGATGCCGGCGATCGAGCACGAAGATCTGGTAGCGACGCTCAAGGAAGCTGCACCCGAGGATCGCACCGAGATCCTGTGTGGCTCAATTCAGAAACAGGTGGTGATGGTGATGGGGTACAGCGCCGCGGAAGCGCCGGAGCCCGATCAAGGATTGTTCGAGCTCGGGTTGGATTCGCTGCTCGCTCTCGAGCTGAAGAACCATATCCAAACCAGCATCCGTAAGGATTTCCCGGCTACCGCAATCTTCGACTACCCCACCATCTTGAGCCTATCGGTGTACTTGCTCACGCAAGTTCTGGCGTTGCCGGTTTCGTCGAGCGGACCGGTCGCGAAGGGCTCCGCCAAAACCGATCTGCTCGACGAAATCGACCAGCTTTCTGAAGCCGAAGTCGAAGCGAGGCTCGCCCGAGAGCTCGCCGTCGAGGCATCCCTATGAGCAACTTCACGCAGAAAATCGCAGAGTACTCGCGCGCGCGCCTCATTCTTTTGTGCTCCGAGCTGCAGGAAAAGCTGGCTGCCAGTCAGCGCGCCAAAGTCGAGCCAATCGCAATCGTCGGCTTGGGATGTCGTTTTCCGGGTGGAGTGAGCGACGCGGCATCGTACTGGAAGCTGCTGCGCAACGGCGTCGATGCCATCAGCGAAGTACCGAGCGATCGCTGGGACGTCGACGGCTACTACGACCCCGATCCGAACGTGCCTGGGAAGATGTACTGCCGCAAGGGCGGCTTCCTAGATCGAGTGGACGGGTTCGATCCCGAGTTCTTCAACATCTCGCCGCGCGAAGCGCTGAGCCTCGATCCGCAACACCGGCTTCTGCTCGAGGTCGTGTGGGAAGCGCTCGAGGACTCTGGTCGCGATCCGCAATCGTTCAACGGAAGCAAGACAGGGGTCTTCGTCGGTATCGGCACCGATGACTATGCAAAGCTCCAAGTCCGCGACCTCGATGCGAAGGACGTCAGCGTCTACTCCGGCATCGGCAACGCTTACTGCTACGCGGCGGGGCGCATCTCCCATATCCTCGGCCTGCAGGGGCCGTGCTTGCCAATAGATACGGCCTGCTCATCCGCGCTGGTTGCCATCCATTTGGCTTGCCAGAGCCTGCGCGAGCGCGAATGCGATGCAGCGATCGCGGGCGGGGTACAGCTGATTTTGGCGCCGTTTGCGCCGATTTTCCTTTCCAAGGCTCGCGCTCTCGCGCCCGACGGGCATGCCAAGACGTTCGATGCGCGCGCTGACGGATTCTGTCGCGGTGAAGGCTGCGGCATCATCGTCCTGAAGCGACTTTCGGACGCGCTTGCCGCGAACGATCGCATCCACGCCGTGATTCGCTCGAGCGCTGTCAATCACGATGGGCATTCGAGCGCGTTCACCGTTCCCAACGGGATGGCACAACAAGACGTGATTCGCACCGCCCTGGATCGCGGTAACGTGAATCCCCTAGACGTCGAATACGTCGAAGCGCACGGAACGGGCACGTCGCTGGGCGATCCCATCGAGGTGCGCTCACTCGCCGCCGTCTACGGTAAGGCTGCCGGTCGTTCCGATGAACCCCTGGTTTTGGGCTCCGTAAAAACCAACTTCGGCCATTTGGAGGGCGCCGCTGGCATCGCTGGCTTGTTGAAGGTGGTCCTGTCTCTGCAATACGGCGTCATCCCACCACATCTCAATTTCGAGAAGCCGAACCCCCACATTCCCATCTCGGAAGGGCCGTTCGTCATCCCCACCGAGTGTCGCCCTTGGAGCAAGTCGAAAGGTTCGCGGACCGCCGCGGTCAGCTCCTTCGGATTGAGCGGAACGAACTCCCACGTGATCCTGAGCGACTACGCCGCGCCCGCGACGGAGAGCGCGCCAGCGGAGGCTCCAGAGCGACCGCTGCACCTCTTCACGCTATCGGCCAAGAGTGAAGCGGCTTTGAAAGAGCTTGCTGCTCGCTACGCGCAAGCGCTCGATTACTTCAACGCGCGAAGCATCACGGACATCTGCTTCACGGCAAACGCCGGCCGTGCGCACTTCAACCACCGCGTAGCCGCAATCGTCGGCTCTACCAAGCAACTCAAGCGCAAGCTGGCAGCGTTCGCGAACGGTGGGGATGATTTGCCTCGCTCGAGCGTGCTGGCGTCGCGTGTGCGGCCGAAGGTCGTATTTTTGTTTACCGGCCAAGGGTCGCAATACGTCGGGATGGGCCAAGAGCTCTATCGCACCCAGCCGACTTTCCGCGACGCATTGGACCGCTGCGACGAGCTATGTCGCGGTCTGCTCACCGAGAGCCTGCTGAGCGTGATGTTCGAAAAGAAGGAGCTGCTGGACGATACGACGTACCAGCAACCGGCGCTTTTCGCACTCGAGTATGCTCTCGCTTGCTTGTGGCGATCGTGGGGCGTCGAGCCAGCAGCGCTCATCGGCCATAGCGTGGGCGAGGTTACCGCTGCCTGCGTAGCCGGCGTTTTCAGTCTCGAAGACGGATTGAAGCTGATCGTTTCACGCGCCCGACTGATGGGTGCACTTCCGCGTGAAGGGCAAATGGTTGCCGTACTGGCTGACGAAGCGCGCGTGCGGCCGTACATCGAGCCCTATGCGGCGGACGTATCGATCGCCGCCGTGAACGGTCCGGATAGCATCGTCTTGTCTGGGCGTCGCGAAGCACTCGCTCATGTGCTCGAAAGATTGCGAGCCAAGGGCATCGAGACGCGCGAGCTGAACGTATCGCACGCCTTTCATTCGCCGCTGATGGAGCCGATGCTCGCGGAGTTCGAACGCACCATCAGCACGCTTACTTTCAATCGACCCCAGCTCAAGCTCGTCTCGAATCTCACAGGCAAGCTGAGCGGCGAGGAAGTGACGAACGCCGCGTATTGGCGCCGCCACGTGCGCGAGCCCGTGCGGTTTGCGGCGGGCATCAGTGGCCTCTACGAGCAAGGCTTTCGCTTGTTCGTCGAGCTCGGGCCGAAGCCCGTGCTGTGTGGCCTCGGCAAGCGCTGCGTCCCTCGCGACGGTGGAGCCAGCTGGCTTGCGTCTCTCGACGGAGAGGGCGGCTGGCAGACCACGCTAGAAAGCCTAGCGTCGTTGTACCTGGCGGGCGCGGCAATGGACTTTCGCGGTTTCGATCGAGACTACTCTCGGCGCGTCGTAACGTTGCCCACGTACGCTTTCCAGCGGCAACGCTACTGGGTCGAGTTGACACGGCCCGTTACGGACCCGTTCTTCATTCTCGAGAGCGAGGCGCGCCAAGATCCGGAGCTGTGCTCCTTGATCGACTATTTACTCGGCGCCTGGGGTGAGGACGGCGCGCAGGCGATCAACCGCCGCATGACGGCGCCGGCGCTGTTCTTCCCGGCCGCAATGAAGAGCTTCTTCTTCGTGGCGCGGAAGGAGCAGTCGCTCGTGTTGCTCGACTACGTGGGTCCCGATGAAAGCTTCGAGTCCTCTCTCAAAGCCGTGAGTGAGATTGCGAAGACGAACGAGTGGACATTGACCATGCTGGCTCCGTCGCGCTGGGTCGCTCCGCTCGCGCGCCTCGGCTGGTCGACGACGCCAATCGGCGTGTGGCAAGCCTTGTCGAGCCTTCAAACCTTCACGCTGGAGGGCGGTGAACGTAAGCGTTTGCGCTCGAAGGTCAATTCATACAGTAATCTCGGAAACACGAGGCTCACGCGGTACCACGCGGGGTCCGATGCGGCCCTCGATCGTGAAATCGTTTCGCTCATCGACGACTGGGTCGAGCGAAAGGGCAAACGCGCGCCGTTCGTCAGCATGCTCAAGCGAGAAATCGCGGAGGGCAGGCTCGACGCGCGCTACCGCATTTACTTGACGTATCACCAGGACCGGCTCGAGAGCGTGATCCTGTTGTCACCCTGCGGGCGCAATCGCGGCTACTTGATGGATCTCGAGTTTTATCGCCGCGACATCAAATCCGGCTGCCTCGAGTACGGCATTACGGAGATCATCGAGCAATTGCGCGCGGAAGGCATCAACTACTTCAGCATCGGTTCTACGTTCGGCACTCAATTGAGCGCGCACGAGAACCAAAATGCGGAGGTCGAAGCTTTGCTGCGCGCGTTCTACGAGCAAGGCATTCTCAACTCGGACAGCAACTACGAGTTCAAGAAGAAATTTGGGCCTCAAGTGACACCGTCGTACATTTGCAGGCCGGAACCCACGGACATTTCGGATCTTCCCGTCGTTCTGCGGATGCTCGCGGATCCCGAGCCGAATCCGAGCGTAGACGGATGGACTGCGCCTTCAGCCCGCGCTCGCTTGAATGGAGCCGCTGCGGCGCCTGCGCGTGCTGGCGATCACCCGCTGCTCGGAAGCCGGTTGCCGCTCGCTCTCAAGGAAAGCGTCTTCGAGTCGCAGTTGGATCTGTCCCGCGGCTCGCTGCAATTTCTGGAGGACCATCGAGTTTTCGGCCAAGTCATCCTGCCCGCGACGGGTTATCTCGAATGTGCGTTCGCCGCAGCGGTTTCAACGCAGAGGAGCGGAGCAGCGCTCGTTCTGAAAGACGTTTCGATTCAGCAGCCACTAGCCATCGCGGATGGCGTGGTCCCGAGCCTTCAACTGGTGCTGACACCGTCGACTGAAGCTGAGGCCACCTTTAGGATCGCTAGCAGCCTTCCTGCGAAGTCCCGAGCTGGAGGAGCCGGATGGATCGAGCACGCTTCGGGTCGAGTCGTTCGCGATTCCATTTCTACCGCTTCCGAGGCGACGCTCGAGGCTGCGCGTAGTCGTTGCCAGAAAATCCTGCCGGTGGACGGCTACTATGAAGAGGTTCGGGAGTTCGGGCTCGAATTCGGTCCTCGCTTCTTCGGGCTTCAGGAAGCGTTCTGTGGTGGTGACAACGAAGCCCTGGGTTGGGTTCAGCTCCCGATTGAGATCGAATCGGATGCCGCAAGCTTTCAGGCGCATCCGGCGTTGTTGGATGCATGTCTGCACGTTCAGAGCGCGCTCCTGCTCGCGCTGCGCAAAGACGAACCGGCGGTTTATTTGCCCGTCGGAATTGACTGCATTCGGCTCTTGAAGCCGTTGGGCTCCGAAGCGTGGAGCCACGTTCGCATGCGAACGCCCCAAAGCGGAAATCTCGATACGCTCACGGCCGACTTTCGCATCTACGACGCCGCAGGCGATCTTGCGGCGGAGATTGAGGGATTTTTGGTCAAGCGGACGAGCCGCGAAGCCATTCAGTTCCTGATGCAGGCGCAGCGCAAAGACGAAAGCAGGCTGCTCTACGAGGTTCGTTGGGAACGACAAGCGGCACATGACGGCGAGCCGCGTCCGCGCGAAGGTTATTGGCTGATTCTGTGTGACGAGGCGGGCGTCGGCACAGGGCTCGTCGAACGACTGAGGGCCGCGGAAGGTTCGGATGCGTGCTTCGCTGTCTATGCGGGTAAAGCCGCGGAACAGCGCGAGGACGGAAGCTCCGTGATTAATCCCCGGCGCTCCGAGCAGTTCGTTCAGCTGCTTTCGGAGCTTTCGCAGCGCAGTGGTTCGCCGTGCTGCGGAGTCGTCGAACTCTGGACTTCGCAGCTCCCGCAGGCGTTCGACGAAGCAGCGTTGCGCGGCGCTCAGGCTGTTGCCTGCGGGGGAACTCTGCACCTGGTTCAGGCGCTGGTGGAAGGTCAACAGCGCGGGCTCGTCGCGGAGAAGTGCCCTATCTGGCTCGTGACGCGCGGTACGCAAGCCGTTCGTGCGCTGGAAGCGCAGACGGATGGAGCAACCAGCGAGGAACTCTCGTCTCCCTGGTACGCGCCAGTGTGGGGCTTGGGGCGCTCGATTGCACAAGAACACCCGGAGCTTTGGGGTGGGCTCGTCGATCTCGATGTGGCTGCCACATCGGGCGATCCGGAGGCGCTGCTTCGTGAGATTCGCAAGCCGGACGGCGAAGACAACATCGCCTATCGCGCCGGCGAGCGCTTCACGGCGCGCTTGGTTGCTTCGGATGCATCTCGTCAGCAAGCAGCGGCCGCGGACCGGCTCTCGTTGGATCCGGAGGGCACTCATCTCGTTACTGGTGGTCTCGGTGGCCTCGGCCTCGCGGTTGCGCGTACGCTGGTCGAACGAGGCGCGCGTCACGTTGCTCTCGTGAGCCGGAGTGCGGCGCCGACTGAAGCCGCCGCCAAAGTCATTGTGGAGCTCGAAAGTTCGGGCGCCAACGTTTCGCTGTTTCAGGCCGATGTTGCGCGCGCCGACGATGTTTCGGCGTTGCTCGCGGCGGTGGAGGCTCGCATGCCTCCGCTAGCTGGAATCATCCACGCTGCTGGTGCGCTCGCCGACGGTACCTTGTTGCAGCAGACCTTCGAGCGTTTCCAGCAGGTCATGGACGCCAAGGTGCTGGGTTCGTGGAACCTACACCAACTGATGAAGGATCGAGATCTCAAGTACTTCGTCTGCTTTTCGTCCATCGCATCGCTCTTGGGAACTGCGGGTCAAGCCAACTACGCTGCTGCGAACGCGTTCATGGACAGCCTCGCGCACTACCGGCGCGCACGCGGCCTGCCGGGTTTGAGCATTCACTGGGGTCCGTGGGCCGAGATTGGCATGGCAGCGCGGCTTTCCGAACGAGCCACCGCACAGCGCTCCGCGCACGGCATTGGTGCCCTTCTGCCGGCTCAAGCCTTGCGATTGTTCCAAGCCTTCTTGGTCGAGCAATTCGAGGCTGCGGCCAGCGGTAAGTCTCAGCACACCAGCGCCGAGGTTGGAGTCATCGCGGTGGATTGGGAGCGTTTGCTCAACGGTGCACTCCAATCCTTGAAAAAGGGATCGCTTCTGCGCAACCTGGCTGCGGCGACCGCGGCGCTCAGCGCGCCCAAGGAACGCAGCGCGATTTTGGGCGCTCTGCTCGAAGCGGATGCGGCCGAGCGGCACCCACTGCTCGCAAACTATCTGGCGAACCTCGTGGCCGGCATCGCGAAGGCCGACGCGGCGCGCGTGGATCGACAGATGCCGCTCACCGAGATGGGCTTCGACTCGTTGATGGCGCTCGAGTTTCGTGAACGGATTGAGCGAGACGTGGAGGTGAACATCCCCGTGGTGGCGCTCTTCCGCGGCGATAGCATTGTGGACTTCGCTGACTACCTGTTGGGGGAGCTTGCGAAGCAGCACTCCGGGTTGGCGCAAGCTACGGGCGTTACCGGTCGCGAATCCGCTGAAGAGCTGCTCGCGAAGCTTACGGAGTTGGACGACCAGACTGTGGACGCGCTGCTCAAGAGCATGACTCTCAGCGAAGAACAGGCCGCGGACGGCTGAAGGAAAAAACGACGATGGCTGGACAGCAATTGGAAGAACTCAGCGCCGAGAAGAAGCGTGCGCTGCTCGAGAAGCTACTCCGTGAAAAGATCGCCGCCGAAGCGATCGATTTCGAATCCGAAGCAGCCATCGAAATCAATCTGAACGGTCGCAGTGTCGATGTGAGCGCCGTCGAGAATCCTCGCGCAGTGTTCCTGACCGGTATGACAGGCTTCGTTGGCGCGTTCGTGTTGCGCGAGCTCGTTCGCCGAACCGACGCTCAGCTCTACTGCTTGGTGAGAGCGGCGAACCCGGACGCCGGTCTCAAGCGTATCCGCGATAACCTCCAAAAGTATGGGATTTGGGAGGAGGAGTATGCCGGTCGCATCCGCGTCGTGCTGGGCGATCTGTCGAAGCCTGGAATCGGCATTGCGGAAGACGAATTTCGCGCGTTGAGCCAGGAAATCGATGTGATCTATCACATCGCGGCCACCGTGAACCTCGCGCAGAAATACAAGGCGCTCAAGCCCACGAACGTGAACGGTACGCGCGAGATTTTGCGGCTCGCGACGACAGGGCGAGTGAAACCGCTTCACTACCTGTCTTCGTATGCGCCGTTCGATTCCATCCATAACGCAGGTCGAACCATCTACGAATCCGACGTGCCCATGCACTCCCAAGGTCTCTCGACCGGCTACAACGAGACCAAGTGGGTTGCCGAACGCATGGTGCGCAATGCAAAAGCTCAAGGGTTGCCCGTCGGCATCTACCGAGTGGGATGGGTCGTGGGGCACACCCAGAGCGGGGTGTGGAACTCGTCCGACTTCATTCCGCGTTTGATCCAAGCGTGTACAGCGCTCGGAAAGTGCACGTATCTCGGCGTCGTCACGATGACGCCCGTGGACTACCTGGTGGACGCGCTCCTCTATCTTTCGCGGAGACCTGCCTCCATGGGCGATACGTTCCACCTTTCCAACGGCGATCGCTATTCGACTCGGCAACTCTTCGAATGGGTCAAAGGTTACGGCTACGAGGTCGAAGAGGTTGGCTACGACGAATGGGAAAAGTCCATGCTGGGTTCGGCTCAAGAGGCTGCGCTCATGCCGATGAAGCTCTTTCTCGAGAATGCCACGCAGGGTGTCAAGCTCAGCGATTGGTTCTCGCGTGAGCCCATCGTGGACTCCACGTACACACGCGGCGTACTCGCGCAGGGAAACATCGTTCCCCCGCAGCTAAACCAGAACTTGATGAAGACCTACGTCGACTACTTCATCTCGAGCGGCTACCTGCAACCACCCAGTTGAGGCTAGTGATAGTAGCGCTTCAGCCGCTGCCACTCGTCTGTTGTCCAAGGACCTGCGTGCTTGCAACGGTAGACGGGAAGGTGATTCTCGCTGGCGATCGCGAGCGGGTGAAAAGACTCGTCGACCTGCGTCACGTTGCTGCAAAACTCTGCCAGGACTTGCTGAGGCATGCCGATCGCGAGCACTGTGGCGTCGCTCACTTCGGGCGGGCCCCAAAGGAAGTAGTTCATGTGCCCGCTCGATGCGTGCGGGAGGCCCCACTCCTTCCCGAAGAAGTCGATCGCGGCGGCTTCACTATAGTCGTGCGCCAAAACCACGCTGCGCGCGCGCTCCGAATCGGAGAGTGAACGATAGGCGCGGCCGACGGCTTCCGCTTGCTCGCGCCAGCCGTACTCGCGGTGAAAGTCCCCGGTGATCATGGTCGGGTCTGGCACCACGAAGCCGAGCAGTCGCCGAATGACCTCGTCTGCCGTGCGAATGTCCAGAATCGGGAGCGCAAACAACCCGGTGAGCACGCCGCCAGTTGCGAGCCCTCCCGCAATCGCCAGCAGACGTGTGCGAACTTGGCGAATGAAGCGGTCTTCGATTAGCACCGCTCCTGCTGCGAAGAGGGGAGGGTAGGCAGCAGCCAGGTAGTACGGCTTTCCGCGCCCGAGGGTCAGCAGCACGAGGCAGAACAGGTACAGCCAGGCAAAGAACCGGAAGCGTTGCCCGGCGGGGCTGAATAACCATACGAGCCCTGCAACCGCGATGGGTATCGATAGGGGATGCATGTAAAGGAGCTGCCCCAACAAGAACAGGTGCCGAGGAATGGCTGCCAAGACGCCGTTCTCGAGCGCCCTCAGGAACTCCCAAGTTGCCCAACCGTTCTGCTGCTGCCAGATGATGTTCGGAGAAAAGATTGCGAAGGCGATCAGTGCTGCTAGCCACGGCCAGGGGCTTCTCAGCATGCGCCGGTGTTCAGTCAGCGCGAGGCCAAATGCCATGCCGGCGCCCCAAAGCAGCATCGTCGGCTTGTTCAAGAGGCCAAAACCGCTCACTACGCCTACGGCGAGCCAAAGGCGCGAGTCTCCGCCCTTGACGATCCGCACGAGCAGGTATGCGTTCAGCGACCAAAACAGGCATTCGAACACTGGGATGTGCATCAGGCTCGCCATCTGCAAGTAGGCGGGCGCGATGAACATGGCCAGAGCGGCAACGATCTGAGCAGCCCGTTTTCCTCCCCACTCGCCAACGAGCAGGATCGCGATGCCAACTGACGCAGCGCTGGCGAGCGCCGGCAGAAAGCGCAGCGCCAACAGATCGTATCCGGCGATCTCACCGACCAGGCGAGTCAGCCATGGAACCAGCGGCATCTGATCGACGTAGCCCAACGCAAGGTGCTTGGCGCACTCGATGAAGTAAAGCTCGTCGGCGTGGTAGCCGTATCGACGGGCGACGAGCAGCTGTGAACACAGCTTGGCGAGGACGAAGCCGACGAGGACCGTCTTGTCAACGGCGGCCAGCGGGGGTTGACGCACGGACGAGACCCTACTTGGAAGCAGCAGCAGTTTCTAGGCTTGCGCTCACTCGGGAACCGCAGCCAATTTCGCTAGTCAGCGCGAGAGAGCTCATCGCGAGGGCGACGACGGCGTGATGGCAGCCTGGAGGTCGATTACATCGAACAGCAGCACGCGTGCCGTTCGCGTCACCCAGGGCAGGAAGCGGAGCCGCCGATACCAGCCCAGTCGAGGTTCGGGCTCGTCGCAATAGAACCACTGCGCGACGAGCCGCAGGTTTGGGTGCGCTGCTCGTAGCGATTGAGGGCTAGGCAGACCCCAGCGCAACCTCGCCTGCGTTTTGCGCAAGGTGGGATGGTAGCGCTGAAGCGAAACCTCGAGCGGTGTCACCGCGTCGAAGAGCAAGCTGCTTCCGGGGAAACGAGAACAGATGGCCGACATCATCCCGTGAACGTCGTTGGGTTCGACGAACATGAGCACGCCTTCGGCCAGAAACAGCACCGGCGTCGATGCAAACACGGAGACTTCGTCCAGCCATCGCAGATCCGTGATCGAGCACGCCACGAAGCGTCGGCGAGAGTTCTCTTCGAGGAGCTTGCGGCGAAGCTCGATCACTTCTGGAAAGTCGAGGTCGAGCCAGCGGGCGCGACCGTTGTCGAGCCGTTCGAAGCGAGTGTCCAAACCGCAGCCAAGGTTGACGATCGTGCCCGTCGGACACGTGCGCAGGAATGAACTCACGGCCGCATCGAAGCGGCGTGTTCGTAGGCAAATGATTGTGTGGTAGAGGCGGTCTTGCGATAGCTGTGCGGCGTCGTAGCGGATTCGCTTGAGAAGGTCCTTGGCGACTTGATCTTGGACTATCGGTTTCTGTTGAGCGCTTTCGAATGCTCGAGAAGCCAGCGTCAGCAGCAGGCTCTGCGCGGCTCCCTCCAGCTTGACGCTCGATTCGAGTGATTCCATCGCCGTTTGTCGAAGTCGCACAGTTTCTAGCGCGCAACAATTCGTTGGTTCGTATGTGACCCATAGGCAGGAGCGCATGGGTGCGGCGCGATGCATTGCGAAATGCTCGTGTGCGCTGCGGCTCGCCTCGACACGCGTTATCCGATCTGCAGATTGGCTATCTGTGAATTAAGGTAAACCCTATCAATATCAGCTGACTCTTTACTTGACGTGATGCCCTGCAAGGCTTAGCGTCCGTGCACGAGTTGGGTGCCGCACTTCGTGCATCCGATCGCTCGTGCGCAAACTCGTTCAAGCGAGTGCGAAGGAAGAAAGGGCAACAGGGATGGCAAGCAAAAGCAGCGTCTCAAGCTTGCTGGTCGCATGGTTGAGTCTCAGCGCGCTGGGCTTCACCGTGGCGTGCGGCAGCGATGGCGACTCGAATTCGAACGCATCTAGCGGTGGCATGGCCGGCGCGAACACCGGTACTGGCGGCAAAACCAGCGGAACCGGAGGCGCGGGGCATGGGGGTAGCGGCGTCGACTACACGACGTGCCAACCACAAACCTGCGACTCGAAGGCGGTGCTTGCTTTCGACTTTTCGGGACCGTGGCACGAGTCGTTGGTTTTCAAGTCGAACGATTGCGATACGTCGCTGCAAGCAATCCTGCCGAAGGACTTCACGCAGGAGGCCGCAGTGTTGAGCGACGTGATCGAGGGCAACTGCGTGCGGCCGACACCCGAGAGCACCATGTTTACTGGGTCGATCGCGTTGGACCTCAGCGGCGCGCAGTACTGCACGACCAGCACCCAGCGCGTGGAAGCAGCTCAAGCCGACGTTCCGCTGATCAGTCACGTCACGTGGAAGTCGATTGAGCCCAAGAAGATCACGGGAACCTCGTCCGTGTACGTGTCCTTGGCAGGCTGCACCCTCACCGGTGACTACTCGCTCACTAGGGATTGACGCCAGGGTTCAGTAGGAGAGGCGAAATGAACGGGAAGCTCACCTTGTTAGGAAGCGCAGCGCGCTTCGTGTTGTGCTTGGCGACTGCAACGTGGGCTGTTGGCTGCGGCGGGGAGGACTACGGCAAGTGCACCGCTGGGTCCTCCTGCGGCGGTCCAGACGCGGCGGGGGTCACGCCCCGCTTCGCACGCCTCACTCATGCCCAGTGGCGCAACACCGTCGCCGACCTGTTCGACGCGGCGGACCTGCCTGACTATGTTGCGACGTTTCGAGGCGATCCGCGTGAGAAAGGCTCGCTGTTCGACAACAACGCCAGCACTCTCGCCGTCGACCAAGCCTTATGGCAAGCGTACCAGCGGGCGGCGACGCAGCTGGCAGCATTCGTTGCGGGCAGTGACGCTCACCTGAGCAAGATTGCACCCGCGGCGGGCACGTCCGCGGCCATGGGGCGGACATTCATCGAGCAGTTCGGCGAGCGGGTATACCGCCGGCCTTTGAGCGACAGCGAGGTGCAAAGCTACGTCGCGCTCTACTCAGAAGGCCCGAAGATCTTCCCCGAGCAGAGCGACTTCCAGGCTGGCGTCAGGCTGCTGATTCAGGCGTTCCTGCAGTCGCCTCATTTTCTGTATCGAATCGAGAGCAGCGCGACGATCAAGGACGGCTCCGTTCCGCTCGACGGTTACGAAACCGCTTCCCGTCTGTCCTATGCCCTATGGGATACGATGCCCGACGCGGCCCTTCTCAGCGCCGCGGAAGCCGGCGGGCTTTCCACCCCGGCTGCCGTTGCCGAGCAAGCGCGCCGTCTGCTCGCATCACCGCGTGCGCAACCGGTGCTGGAACATTTGCACTACCAGCTCCTGAACGTTGAACGCTACCGCGCGATCTCGCGCTTTCCGCAGGAGCACCTGCCGGACATCGCCGCCGAGGAGAACCGCCGCTTCGTTCAACACATCTTGTTCACACGCGATGGTTCTCTCAAGGATCTGCTGACGTCCACGGAGACGTTCGTGAACAAGCCGCTGGCGGAGCTCTATGGGCTAACCGGAGATTTTTCGGCGGACTACCAACTCGTCCAATTGGATCCGCAGCAGCGAAGCGGGTTTCTGACGCAAGTTGGCTTCTTGGCTTCCAACGCCAATTCGGGCGTGCCGGATCCAATTCACCGCGGCGTATTTCTCGCGCGTCGAATGGCCTGCATCAACGTGCCGATGCCCCCGCCGAACATTCCGCCGCTCCCCGCTGCGAACGGCCGCACGAATCGCGAAACCGTCACCGCGCACACCGAAGCGCCGGGAACGGTGTGCGTCGGCTGCCACGGCCAATTCATCAATCCGTTCGGTTTTCCCTTCGAGTACTACGACGGCCTGGGGCGTTACCGGACCGAGGACAACGGGCACCCCGTCGACGGCGCTGCGTCTCTCGCGTTGGACGAAATGCCGCGCGTCTCGAACGCAATCGAGTTGGCTCAGGCGCTGGTCGCGAGCAAGCAGGTCCACGAGTGCTATGCGAAGCATCTGCTCGAGTTCACACTCGGTCGGCTGAGTGGCGCTGAAGACGAGGCTTTGATCAAACAATTGGCGCAAAGCTCGCAAGCGCAGGGCATGTCCATCAAGGAGCTCGAGACGCAGATCGTGTCGAGTCCGTCGTTCTTGTCGAGAGCAGTGAAGGAGTCCCCATGAGCGGGCATCGCAGAATTTCGCGACGTATCGTCCTGAGTGGCCTCGGTGGGGTCGCCCTGGGCTTGCCTCTTCTCGAAAGTTGGCCACGGTCCGCGCGAGCAGAAGGCCCGGCCGCACCAGAGCCGTTCGCGGTGTTCTTTCGGCAAGCTTGCGGCGTTGCAACCGCACAAGTAACCGCATCGATCGGTGCCGAGCCGGAGCGTTTTTGGCCTCGAAAGTTCGGGGCGCTCACTGCGGAGAACGTGCAGGATCGTGCGCTCGACGAGCTGACTTCCTATCTTCCGCAATGCTTGCTGGTAGGCGTCAACAAGAACAACTACCCCGAATACGCGGATCCCCACGCGGTCGGAGCTCAACAGGGGCTGACCGGTCGCGGGCCGACGGCGGACACCGCCAACAAAGCCGGGCAAACCGAGGCGGATGGTGAGTCACTGGATCATCGCATCGGTCGAGAGCTGAACGCTGATGGGCGCGACTCCCTTTATCTGTACACTGGTCCCGAGAGCGGCTGGCTCGGAGGAGCTTGCATCTCGTACAGGTCCTCCGGTGAACGGCGCGCGGCGCTGCGAAATCCGCTGAATGCTTACCAAGTGATCACCGGCGGTACCGGAGACCTCCCCGCCGAGGTTGCGGACCAAGTTGCGCGCGGCCAAAAAAGCGTGAATGACCTAGTGCGCACTCAGCTCAAGGCGCTGATGAGTCGGTCGACGACGAGCGTGGCAGATCGCCAGCGGCTCGATCTGCACCTGACGTCTGTGCGAGAGTTGGAGGTGAATCTCGCGTGCCGGTTGGAGCAGGAGCAGCTGCGGCAGCTCGAAACTGGCAGCTCGGTTTTCGAGAGCATCGAGCACGAAGACGTCATCGCGACCACGCAGCTCCATGCAAAGTTGGCCGCGCTAGCTGTCGCTTGTGGTCACACCCGCTCGGTTTGCATCCAAGTTGGCGACGGGAACTCGGGAACGCTGCGGTTTCGCAATCCAGAGACCGGAGCGCTGATGGATAACTTCCACTTCATTTCGCATCGGGTCACATCCGACGCGAGTGAGGGCAACGCCATTGCCGGCTCCGACGTTCTGCACCACTACATCGATCGCTATCACGCGCGCATGTTCCGCGACTTGCTCGACGCGCTGAGCGTCCATCAGCTGCCGGGCGGCACCTCGCTCTTGAACCACGGTGTTGCGGTGTGGCTCAATGATCAGGCCAATGGGCCCGCCCACAGCATCAAGAATGTGCCGTTCCTCCTTTGCGGCAGCGCTAACGGCTTCTTTAAGCAGGGCCAGTACGTAGAGCTGAGCGGCTACGAAAACCTATGCCAGGTGCTCAACACGATTGGGACAGCGGTTGGGTTGACGGACGGGAATGGGGGGCCGCTCTCTGACTTTGGTGATCCGAAACTAGCACGCGGCATCCGCTCGGAGATGCTCGCCTGAGCTTTCGATGAGCGCTTCGGCATCCGAAACAGAAGTTCTTTCTCGAGCGCCTGCCGAAGGTTCAGCCACGCCGACGGACGTGGTCGAGCCGACAATCATTCGTTACCACTCGACGTTTCGCAAGGTGCTCTCGTTCACCATCTTCCCCGGAATGATGGTGAGCACCATGTCGATCTACTTCTGGTTCGTCAATCGTGGCTATTGGCCGCCGGTCGTGATCTTCTGCATCTCCTTCGTCGCGATGATTGTGCTTACGATCCTCGAGATCGTGCATCCCTACAGCCGCTATTGGGTGCCCCACCGCCACGACGTCTACGCGGACGCGATTCACATGTTCACCTCGGAACTGGTACCGTACCATCTGTACCAGTTTCTGTTCAACGGCTTGCTCGTCGCCGCTTCGCACAAGCTCCACGCGCGACTCGGGTTCGATCCGTGGCCCCATCACTGGCCGATCTTGCTGCAACTCGCGTTGCTGCTGGTCTTGATGGAGTTCTCCCAGACGAGCTTCCATTGGGCCACGCACCGTTTCCCGATCCTGTGGCGGATCCATCAAGTCCATCACTCATCACCGAAGCTGTACTGGCTGGCGTCGATTCGATTTCATCCGACCGAAAACTGGCTAGCTGCCATGGCCATGGTGACACCGGTCGTGCTGATAGGAGCGAATATCGAAGTGATGATGGCGTTTTCGATGTTCATCAACATCTTCGGCACGACCCAGCATGCCAATATCTGTATGACGCCAACGCCGCTTTTTAACTACATCTTCGCGATGCCAGAGCTTCATCGTTGGCACCATTCCAAGGACGTGCGCTGCAACTACGGTGGATATCTCAGCATCTGGGACGTCATATTCGGTACACGTTACATGCCCGGCGAGCGTGAACAGCAGCCGGACAACATCGGGATCGAGGGGTTGACGGAGAAGTTTCCGAGGAAGTGGTTCGGGCACATGCTCGCGCCGTTTCAGGAGCAGTCGCAGTTCTATCAACCCCCCAGCAGCGAAGACAAAGCTGCGGGCCAGGGCGCTGAAGAAGAACCGAAGGTCGCGGTCGAGCGGGGTGCCGGTGTGGCGCCGACCCAAGGAACACACGGCGTTTGAGCTAAACGTGCGTCCGCGTGACTTCACATGAGTCACATCGCGCGCGCTTGGAGAGAACATGGGCATTCTGAAAGAAATCGTTGGTCACGCATTGCACGTCATCAAGTCTCCCGGAACCGGGTTGCGAATGCTGGCCAAGGGTGACTCTGCTGCGTTCTACACACTCCTGGGCGACGACCTCGTCTTCTTCCAGGGCGACAACTTCAAAGACCCCGAAAAGCCCCTTTGGTTGAATTTCGGCTACTGGGAGCAAGCGCGGAACTACCCCGACGCTGCTCGTGCACTCGCACGACTGCTCGCCGACTGGGCGGATCTTCGCGAGGAGCTCGATGTACTCGACGTTGGCTTTGGTTTCGCCGAGCAGGACATCCTGTGGGCGAACGAACGCAATCCACGAAGCATCACAGGGGTCAATGTCACGCCGCTTCACGTTCGCGTCGGACAGGAGCGCGTGGCGAAGGCCGGGCTCGCCGGGCGCATCGATCTGCGACTGGGATCGGCAACGGATCTCTCCTCGTTTGCCGAAGCGCAGTTCGATCGCGTGGTCGCGCTCGAGTGCGCCTTTCACTTTCACACGCGGGAAGACTTCTTCAGGGAAGCCTTTCGGGTGCTCAAGCCCGGTGGTCGCCTTGCCGCGACGGATCTTCTATCCCTACCGGGCTATCGTTCGACGTGGACCGATCGGCTGTTTCGAAGGTACGGGGACAATCCGGAGGCGAATGTCTACGACTTGGAAACCTGCAAGCAGAAGCTGCAGGCGCTCGGCTATGTCGGCGTGAAAGGTGAATCGATTTCACATCACGTTTTCCCCGCGATCGACAAGTACGCGCAGCTGCGGCGCGAGGGCGCGAAGATGGCGTCGATCGACGTCCAGGTGACGGACGAAAAGAGCCCCGGCCGCATTACGAATGGCATGGACGACTACGTCATTTACAGCGCAGAGAAGCCCGGAAAACTCGCGTGAACAGCGATCCGCTTGCTCGCGCTCGCAAGCAGCCAATCAGTTGCGGAACGCCGAAAGCTCGATGACTTTCTCGTTGGCGCGCCCTGATTCGAACAAGACGTCGCGGAAGCGGGAGGCGGCTGGCCCCAGCGGAGTACTCGCGCGCCGAATGAGCGTGAAGCGTCGGCGCCATTCGACGCCACCGAGCCTCGCCGTGACCACTCGCGGATCCTTCGTGACCGTTGTGTACTTGGATACGAGCGCAACGCCGAGGCCGGCGGCGACAGCTTCACGGATCGCCTCGGTGCTTCCCAGCTCCATCGAGGGTCGCAGCGTGAGCCCGTGTTGCCCGAAGATCTTTTCCGTCGCGCGACGGGTGCTCGACCCCTCCTCGCGCGCGATGCACGGCTCGCTGGCGAGCGCGGAGGGAACCAGCGCTCGCTTGCTTGCCAGAGGATGGCGTTCGTTCATCAGCACGACCAGCTCGTCCTCCAACCAGGACTCCGCCGTAAAGGAGCCGCCCAGCTCAATGTCATCTCCGATGACGCCCAGCTCGACCTCCCCGTTGGCCACCCACTTTTCGACTTCGGCGGTGTTCCGAATTCGCAGTCGCAGATCTACTGCTGGGTAACGCGAGCGGAAGCGCCCGAGCGCAGAAGGCAACAGATACGTCCCCGGTGTCGAACTCGCGCCCACCGTTAAGCTTCCAGCGCGAACGCCTTGTAGATCCGAAGCCATCTGTTCGGCGCTTTGTAAGAGCTGCACTACTTGGCGCACGTACGGCTCGAGTTGGCGCGCCGATGCGGTTGGGCAGATGCCTCGACCGACACGTTCCACGAGCCGAACACCGAAGTGTTCTTCTAGCCCGCGAAGATGCTCCGACACAGCGGGTTGGCTAATGTTCTCCTTTGCAGCAGCGCGAACCACGCCGCCTTCGTCGAGGACAGCAAGGAACAATCGCAGACGGTGTAATGTCAGGCCGGGCTTTGCCACGTCGTTTCCTCCCACTTGGCGCGCATCAAGTTGTGGGCGGAACATACCACGATCTCGTGCGTCGACATGTTCGCGGACGCGTTTCAAATCGATGACGTGTGCGCGCGTGCAGACGACCCTGAAAACGTTCCTATGTCATGACCTCGATCGTACAAGACAAGCGTTGCGCCCATGGACGATCGAACAAGAAAACGAAAGAGGGTTATGTGATTCATCGGTATCTTCTATGAGTTCGTTCGTTGACATCACTTTCTGGCGTGAGTTAGGTTCCCCTCACACTTGGAAGCGCCAGTGGGCGGGTGCCCACCGGCCGACCCCTTCGGGGGGACGTTGTCCTAGGATCTTCGATTCGGGAAGTGGGTTCGAATCCCATGCGCTTCCGCCAATGTGACGGTTTTCGCCGTCGAAACGGCTGTGGTCGCGCAAGCTGCTTCGTCAGAGCTTGCGCCGATTCTGAAGAGGGAAAAGGGGAACGAAGAGCGAGCGTGGTTGGCTGAACGTAGTGAACGACGGCGCACGCTTCTCTCGCGCTCTACTCTATCTGAAGGGTGATGCGAATAAGCTCCAACCTATGAGTGTTCACGTAACTCCGTCATTGTCGTGAATGAATTCAACTGTTAGTTTGGCCGCGTCGATGGGGTCTGCAGCATTGTCCACCACAGTTGCTACGGAATGGCGTCAGCGGCGCTTGCGGGAGATTCCTTCCGTCAACGTCGTTTTGAGTACCACGCCGGTTCAAGGTCTGCTCACTAGTTACGAGCGAGAGGTCGTAGCTGAAGCCGTCGCGGAGACGTTGCGCGACGTGCGCGGTGAGATCGTTGCCGCTGCATGCGAAAGCGATATTTCGGCGCTATCGGTTTCTCCCGAAACGCTCGGCATCCACGTCAGAGATCGCGTCAATGGTCGTTTTCGCGCGAGCCTGCGTCGTGTCGTCAACGCGACGGGCATCGTGCTACACACGAACCTCGGGCGCGCTCCGCTCGCTGAAGCGGCGTTGGAGCAAGTCATGGATGTCGGCGCTCGCTACAACAATCTCGAGCTCGACTTGAGCACGGGTGAGCGCGGCTCGCGCTATGCGCACGTAGAGCAAATCCTTTGCCGTCTGACGGGTGCCGAGTCGGCGATGGTCGTGAACAACAACGCCGGCGCGGTGCTGTTGATTTTGGCAGCACTATGCAAAGGCCGCGAGGTCATTGTCTCCCGTGGCGAGCTCGTCGAGATCGGCGGCGCCTTTCGAGTCCCGGACGTGATGGTGGAGGGCGGCGCCAAGCTGGTCGAAGTCGGCACGACCAACAAGACGCACGTTCGCGATTACGACGCTGCCATCACGCCGGAAACCAGCGCGCTCCTGAAGATACACAGCTCGAACTTCAAGATCGTGGGGTTCACGGCGGCGCCAAAGATCAAAGAGCTCGCCGAACTATCGAAACGACGCGGCGTGCCGTTTCTGGTCGATTGGGGCTCCGGCGTTCTCGTGGACTTGGAGCGCTTCGGGCTCGATCACGAGAGCACGATCCCCGAGCTAATTGCCGAAGGTGCCGACCTCGTTACGTTCTCGGGAGACAAGCTGCTGGGTGGGCCTCAAGCTGGTTTCGTCGTTGGGCGAAAGGTGCTGGTGGACGCGTGTCGGCGCCATCCGCTGACTCGTGCGCTGCGAATCGACAAGCTGACGTTGGCCGCGCTCGAGGCAACGTTGAAGCTCTATCTAGAACCTGAGAAGGCGCTGACTCGAATTCCGATTCTGCGCGCGCTAGCTGCAACCCGGGAGGAGTTGGCTCCGATCGCGGCTCGCTTGGCTGCAGCAATCAGTGCGGCGGTCAAAGACGCCGAAGTCGAAGTTCGAGACGGCTTTTCGCAAGCCGGCGGCGGCTCACTGCCCGGAGTCGAGATCCCAACGGTGCTCGTGGCCGTTCGAACAGCTCGCCCGGTGCACGAAGTTGAAGCGTGCTTGCGCAGCCATCAGCCTCCCGTGATGGCGCGGGTGAACAACGGGCAGTTGCTTCTAGACCCGCGGGCGCTCTGGCCCGACGACATCAATGTCATCGCGAGCGCGATCAAGGCGGCGTGTAACGCGACAGCGCGCACATGAAAGGCGTGGAATCACCATGAGCATCACAGAAACGATTCGACTTACGCAAACCAGTTCGAAGGCAGGCTGCGGCTGCAAGATTGGGCCGGCCGAGCTGGCAGACGTACTCTGCCACCTCCCAGCCCAGATTCCCGACAAGAACGTGCTGGTTGGCCTCGAGACGCCGGACGACGCGGGCGTGTATCGTTTGACGGACGACGTTGCGATCGTGCAAACCGTCGACTTCTTCACGGCGATCGTCGACGATGCATACTCGTTTGGTCAAATCGCTGCGGCGAACGCGCTCTCGGACGTGTATGCGATGGGTGGGAAGCCCATCACCGTTTTGAACATCGTCGGCTTTCCGCTGGGCAAGCTGCCGGGAGAGATCCTCGCGAACATCCTTCGCGGCGGGATGGACAAGGTCACCGAGGCGGGGGCGATTACGCTCGGAGGCCATAGCATCGACGATCCGGAACCGAAGTTCGGGATGGCGGTGACCGGGATTGTGCACCCGAAGCAGATCGCAGCCAAGGCAGGCGCACGCCCTGGCGACGTGTTGGTGCTGACCAAGCCGATTGGCGTCGGAGTTCTGAGCACTGCGACCAAGAAGGGCCTCACGAGTCCCGAGGAGGAGGCTGAGGCTACGCGCATCATGGCAACGCTCAACAACGTCGCGGTTCATCTCAAGGGATTCGGGATTGCCGGTATGACGGACGTCACCGGATTCGGCCTGCTAGGTCACGCATCTGAGGTGGCGCGCCATTCGAAGGTTGGGCTCCGAATTTGGTCGCGCAATGTGCCCGTAATTCAAGCGGCGTGGAAGTACGGCCGCGAGGGCACTTGGCCCGGTGGGACCAAGAAGAATCGCGCTTGGCTGGCGGACAAGGTCGAATTCGCGGAGAGCATCGACGAGGTCACGCGCTTCATGCTTTGCGACGCCGTCACTTCCGGCGGTCTCCTGATTGCCATTCCCAAAGCTCGAGTCGAAGAGCTGCTCGTGATTCTCAAAGAGTACCACACGCCGGCCGCAGCCGTGATTGGTGAATGCACGGCAGAGCGACCTGGAATCGTTCAGGTAGAAGCCTAGCGCCGCAAAGTTCCACGCCGCACTCGTTGCCGGGCCTACATGGAGTGATGCTGCCCACTACTCGAGATCTGTGATGTCGTTGATAGTCACCATCTCGGGTAGTCCGGCGGCGCAGTCCCGAACTCGGCAACTGAGCGAGCAGGTGGCGCTGCGCCTGCGCGCACAACAGTTCGACGTTGCATCAATCGATGTCCGGGACTTGCCGCCCGACGATCTGATTTACGCGAGTTCGAAGTCTCGTGCGATTCACGGAGCGCTCGAGCTCGTGGAGCGTGCGCTGGGTGTCGTGATCCTGACGCCGGTGTACAAGGCTTCCTTCAGCGGCGTCCTGAAGACGTTCCTCGACCTATTGCCGCAGTATGGTTTACAGGGAAAGGTCGTGCTGCCACTTCTGGTGGGTGGCACGAACGCCCACGTGCTCGCGCTCGATTACGCTCTGCGACCGGTCTTGCTCTCACTCGGGGCGCAACACGTCGTCGCTGGTTTGTTCATTCTGGACAAGCTGCTTCAACGCGACACGACCGGCGCGCTGGCCATCGACGCAGAAATCCTGCCTCGGTTCGAGGCTGTAGTCGGTGATTTCATCGACAGCTTGAGCCGTCGAGTGCGCGCATCGGCGTAGCAGAAGCTCACAAATACGTTGGTTTGCGTTCGCAAACGCGGCGTGACCTACGCTTGCCGTAGCGCGCGGCGGCTGGACGAACTGACGGCGTCGACCACCATCGTCAGCGCAATGAAGAACAGAAGCGTTGCTGCGACGCCGCGGTAATCGAAGCTCGCGAGTTGCTCTTCGAGCCTACGCCCGAGGCCACCTGCGCCCGCAACCCCAACCACAACGGTCGCGCGCAAACAAACCTCCCAGCGGTACAGAATATAGGCGAGATACTTGGGTAGCATGAGGGGAAGCAGCCCGTAGAGGATGGCGCTACCGAAAGATGCTCCCTGAGCACGCAATATCCCGAAGGTCTTCTTGTCAGCGCTTTCGTTGGCCTGCGACAGGATGCGCCCGATCACTCCGAAGTTGTAAAGAGCCAGGGCGACCGCTCCCGCGAACGTTCCAGGAAAGAATATGAAGAGCGCGAGCAGAACCCAGATTCCGTCGGAGAGGCCGCGGATTGCAATCAATCCCATTCGAGTCGCCGCCGTCAACGTGCGTGCAACGAAGTTTCTCGGCCGACGCGAACACTTCTCGCACCCTTTGGTGATGTCGAAGAGCGACATCGACGAAAACCAGCTCACCAACACGGCGGGCACAGCAGCCATTGCGATTGCCACGATCGACATGACGAGCGTCTGCGCGGAGAGCGTGGCCAGCTTGGAAAGATCGCCCTGCTCGATGCGAGGAGGGAGGGAGGTGGCAAATACGCTTTGAAGTCGCGCCAGCCGCGGCGCTTCGAAGAGGCGGCCGACGTCGAGGCTCAAGTAGACGTACGAAGCGACGACGCCGAGCGCGACTACCAGCGCAGCGATCGTGACCTGGCGGGTCTGCTTCACGAGCTCTTCGGCGGAGGTGGCGCTTCGAGAGCGGAGCGCCAATGTAATGCGCGAGTTGCCCCAATCCGTTAGAGCCACCAGCAGCATGAGCGCGTACAGGAACGTCCACACCTGCTCGTAGCGCAGCGACTGCAGGCTGAGCATGATTTGGTAACCCAGACCGCCAGCACCGATGAGACCCAAAACCGCCGCACTCCGGATTGCGCACTCGAGGCGATAGAGCGCGTAGGACAGCAGAAACGGGAGCGATTTGGACAGGACGCCATAAGCGAACGCAGAGGCAGCGCCGGCGCCCGAAGCGCGCAGGCACAACGCCGCTCGTCGCGGCGTCTCGTCGATGGTCTCAGCAAAGACCTTAGCGGTGATCGCGCCAAACGGGATTCCGATCGCGAGCACGGCGACGAGCGGATCCAGCCCGAGCACATTCACGAACAGCAGGCCCCAAATGAGCTCATGAATGCCACGCGGTACGGAGAGCGCGACCCGCACCAACTTTCCCAGCCAAGAGAAATAGGCGCGCTTGCCGCCAAAACGCGCGCCAACGATCTCCCACCAAGCCTCGGATGCAGCAACTCCTCCCACCGCGCCGAGCACGAGGCTGAGGGCGCTGCCGCAAAGTGCGTATGCAATCGTCGTCAACGTCGACGTGGCGGCGAGCTGGAGTATCGCAAGGTCCATCGCCGGCGAGACGGCCGCCCTGATGAAGCGCCAAGTCAGCGTCCATCCGCCCCAGTTCACCAAGTCTTGCGTCCCCCACAGGGCTACAGCAAACGCGGTAGCCACGATGAGCGCGACGGCCGACGCAACCAACCAGCGTACCGTCGGAACGATGGGTGCCGGCAGAAATACGGACTCGCCTGCCGGATGCGTAGTGACGGCATTCATTGAAGTACCTGCGTCGCGAGCCCAGCTTCCGGGGTCGCCGTGGGAAGCGCAGCGCTATCCGACGATAAATATAACGTGGTCAGGTCTTCGCTCGATAACGACCGCGTTTCGCGATCGAGACAGATCCTTCCGCCCTTCACGCCAACCACTCGGTCGAAGTGGCTCTTCACGAATTGTGGGGAGTGGCACGAGACGAGCATCGTTTTGCCGAACTCTCGGTTCAGCTGCCGAAGCAGGTCCATCGTTTCGGTGCTGCGTTCGGGATCCAGGCTGGCGATAGGCTCGTCGGCCAGTACAATGGTTGGGTCTTGGACGAGAATGCGCGCGATCGCGACGCGCTGCCGCTGCCCACCGGAAAGCGTGCCCGTTGTCTCGTACATCTTCTCGGCTATGCCGACTTGGCTCAGCGCGCCGAACGCACGTGAGCGGTCTTGAGGCCAAACGAGCGATAGAAGTGACTTGAGCGTCGTCCACCGAGCCAGGTGCCCCGCATTCACGTTGTGAACGACGCGCAGGTTGTCGATGAGGCACAGATCTTGGTACACCGTCCCAACTCTGGCGAAGAGACTGCGTCGCTCGCGGGCGGACACACGGCGCACGTTCTTGCCCATGATGAAAACTTCACCATCGTCCGGCGTTACCGTGCCGTTCAACACGCCGAGCAGAGTGCTCTTACCTGCGCCGCTCGGCCCGACGAGAACGACGCGCTCGCCGCGGCTCACTGCCAGCGAAACGCTATGCAACACCGCACGCTTGCGAAACCGCACGGTCACATTCTCGAGCCTAACGACGTCCACAGCTCCTGCTCCGTCTCCCATCAAAAACCTAGGGCCCTCGTCCACTCTTCGGAATTAGCCCGCGCAAGATAATCAATTACGTTTTCTCTCAGCTTTGACGGCGCGCCACGAATATGTCGCGGCAGCAAGTTACGACGCGCAGGCCGCTTGGTAACAAATTGCCATGAGCACTTTGTTGCTGAGCACGCCGGTGCCTCCCACGATACCTTTCCTACACGGTTCCGCTCGCAGGCTCCCCGCGATTTTCCCTCTAACCTGAGTGAGTGTAGCTAGCAGATGGCGACGATATCGCGCAAGGGTAATCGTTTGAGTTTGCGACTCGGTGAAGAAGAGTGCTTGTACGAAAGCGCGCACTGAAGGATTAGACATTGCAGCGCTCTAACTCTCGGGCGTCACGGCAGCGAGCGCAGTGCTCGGAAACGCGCTCGTCGCGATTGCGCTTCACGGTTTCAGAACCGATCGGCGAAATTCGACTGGCCGACAAATCCGAAAGGTAAGCACGTACGTAGCGCGACCAGCGTAGGCGCCAACACGTAAGGTTGAGCTTATGCGGCGAGAGTTTGTTGGGCTCCCCCCATTTTCAACGTGCGATGCGTCGCTTCGCGCGAAGCGTCTCGCCCGCACCGCAAAGTGCATAGCTCAGCTTCAGCCGATGAGTCGTGTTGATTCAGCTGATATGTGGTGACGAGTCTCTGCTGTTTGGTAGCGTGATTGAAGCCTGCGAATTGGCAGGAAACAGGCGAATTCACGCAAGCGACGCGCGCGATTGCCTTAACTCATTTCCGGAGTGCCATGCGAACTCATCTCGCGTGTGCAGGTCTCCGCTGCGTTGACTTTCGGAGGTGCGCTCTGTAAGGTCGCTGCGTATCGGGCTCGCGAGCTGCGCGCTGCGCATCGAGTACCCGCGGAGGAGAATATGACGGCGGCGCGAACGGCATCCGCGAGACAAGGCGTTCCGGTGCGGGGCTGCAGTTCCGCGGTCGCCACGGTTGCGACAGGCGCACCTCCTACAACTGATCGGAGCGCTCATGGTTGACTTGGCGCTCAAGTCGCTCCTCCACGACAAGTTCCGATTCGGAATTACGGTTTCTGGTGTGGCTTTTGCGGTCACCCTGGTGCTCGTGCAGGTTGGGCTCTTCATCGGCATCCTCGACAACGCGACCATCACCATTCATCGGCTCGGCGCCGATTTGTGGGTTACTTCAAAGAACTCGGCCAACCTCGATTTCGTGCATCACTTTCCGGAAACGCGCGTCGAGGAGGTACGAGCGACGCCCGGCGTTTCAAAAGCGGACAACCTGTTGCTCGAATTCGTGACCATGCGCCTGCCGAGCGGCGCGGACGAGACCATGATCGTCTACGGGATGCGGAACTTCGAGGAGTGGCATTTCCCCTGGAATGTCACCAGTGGTGACCTTTCGGACCTGAAGCGGGGGCCACATCTCTTCTTGGACGAGTCAGGCATCGGCCGGTTCGGTTCTTTCACCACCGGTGAGTATCGGGAAGTTCAGGGACAACGCCTCCGTATCATCGGGACCACGCGCGAGGCGAAGAGTTTCACGACGACGCCGGTAGGCTTCATGGACTTCGAACGTGCGCAGACGTTGGTACCAGAGCTGCTTCACGGGAACACGTCCTACATCGTCGTGAAGGTCGATCCGTCGGCCGACAAGGAAGCGGTGCGCGCCGCGATTCAACGCAAGCTGCCGTACAACGATGTCTACATCGCAAACGCATGGGCAGAACGCTCGCGAGGGTATTGGATCGTCAATACTGGCATCGGCTTCAATGCGATCTTGACCGTCTTTCTGGGATGCTTAGTGGGCGTGGTGGTCGTAGCGCAGACTCTCTATACGTCTACGATGGAGCACCTTGCCGAGTTTGGTACGATCAAAGCCATTGGTGGAAGTAACGTCGACATCTACCGAATCCTAACCAAGCAGGCTGCCATTGCTGGGGCCGCTGGCTTCATTGTTGGCTACCTTCCGGCTCAAGCCTTGAAGCCGGTCATCGCCAAGGCGGATCTCAAGCTCATCATTCCCCCGGAGCTGACTCTGGCGACGCTAGTGGGCACACTCGTGCTCTGCTTGTTTGCGTCCCTGCTCTCGTTTCGAAAAGTAGCGTCGATCGATCCTGGCCTGGTGTTCCGCACATGAGTGCCGTGCTCAGCGCCGAAGACGTCACGAAGGTCTTCCAAGAGGGCAGGGAGATCGTAACGGTTTTGCGCGGCGTGTCGTTGGAGCTATCGCCCGGTGAAGTAGTTGCATTGGAAGGGCCGTCCGGTTCCGGGAAGACGACGCTGCTCTCGATCCTGGGCTGTATTCTGACGGCAACGAGCGGGCGAGTGGTCGTAGATGGAAAGCCGATCGACACGGGGCGACGAGGAGAGCTGCCGCGTATCCGCAAGCGATCGCTCGGGTTCGTGTTCCAGCAGTTCAACCTATTCCCATCGCTCACGGTGCTCGAGAATGTCGAGTACGCGCTGAATATCAAAGGCGTGACGGGAGCAAGCGCCAGGGCACAAGCGGAGCAATTGCTCGACCTTGTTGGGCTCTCCGATCGCAAGAACTTCTATCCTCGCGACTTGTCCGGCGGCCAGAAGCAGCGGGTTGCCATAGCCCGAGCGCTCTCCAACCATCCACCGATCGTGCTCGCTGACGAGCCTACGGCGAACCTCGATTCACAGAATGGGACGCAGGTGTTAGAGCTTTTCAGCTCCTTGGCGCGCAGGGAAGAGCGTGCGCTGTTGATCGTTACGCATGATCCGAAGGTGCGCGGCTTCGCCGACCGCGTAGTGAGGATTCACGACGGAAGGATCGTTCAATGAGCCTCTTACAAACCTTGCGAGCGCATTGGCTCGTTTCGGCTCTGTCTATTGCGCTGATCGGCATTGCCGCCAACGAGTGGCGAGGCATGCACATTGCCGCAGCCGCTGACAGGCCATCTGCCAAACCTTCGAATACCCTCGCCCGATCGGGCTCTGTTTATGCGGAAGGGCGCATGGCCGCGTACCCAGACGCAGAGGTCACCGTGTCGGCCTACGTGTCCGGCTGCGTCACGAAGCTAAGGGTGAAAGAGAAGGCCGTCGTCAAGGCGGGTGAGCTGTTGGGCGAAATCGACGTCAGTGAGCAGCAGGCCGCACTCGCCGAGGCCTTGGCTCGCGTCAAGGAGGCGGACACGAGCGCGAGGTACTTTCAGACGGAGCTCGAGCGAAGTGAACTGCTGATGGGAAAGGCGGCCGTCAGTCGAGCTGAGTTCGAGCTGGCGACATTCCGCCGCGACCAGGCCAACGCGCATCGGTCGGCACTCCGAGCTTCTCTGTCGCGTTTGGACACGGTGCTGAAGAATGCACGGGTGCTCGCCCCCATCGACGGCGTGGTAATGGAACGCTTCGTCGATCAGGGTGAGACGGTGGCTGCTGGTGCTCCGGTGCTAACCGTCGCCGACCTTTCGAAAATGCGCGTCGAGGCAGAAGTCGTGGAGTTCGACGCGGGCCGCGTGAAGTTGGGAGCTAGCGCAACGATTCACGCGGAGGGGTTTGCCGGCGCGTTCGGAGCCCACGTCGAGGAGATTCCGGATAGCGTCGTTCCGCGTCGAATGCGCCCCGAAGCCCCTGGAAGACCAATCGACGTTCGCGTACTGCTGGTCAAACTCAAATTGGATGGCCCTGTACCCATGAAACTGGGGCAACGCGTGGAGATTCGGATCGAAGCCGATGATGGCCCGCATGCTGCGGCACTCCCGCACTAACCAGCTCGTGCTACCGGTTGCTCCGCGTCTTCGAAGGAGAACGAAAGCTCCGGCGTGACCACTCGATCCTCCACTTCGACGTGCGGGAAGATGAACTTGTCCACTGGTCCGCTCGACTGAGCAGGCGATAGCACGACGTCTCTGCCAACCGAAAATTGAACACGGTTCTCGTCGAGATTTCCGAAGTAGAAGTCTCGCTCAGCGCCGGCGGCCCGCTTACGTGCTTCGCTCACGTCAATTGGGAACCATCCGCTGTGCGGCAAGTACGCTTCGGCCCAGCAGTGGTAACCGGCGATCTGTCCGCGTGCTCGTGGAGGCACATTGAACCCGAAAGCGAAACGGGCTGGTACGCCGGCGGCCCGCAAGTAGGCGACGAGCAGGCCGTGAAGTTCGGTGCAGGTGCCGAGCTTCAGATCGCAAGCAACCTGCAAATCGCCCAGCGCATCGCCTTTCTCGGGTGTGCAACCGCTCGAATCGTAGGCATACGTTTGGAGAATATGTTCGAAGACAGCTCGCGCCTTGTCTACAGGCAGGTGCTTACCTTGGACGATAGCGCGCGCTTCCTCACCGAACGCGCCGTCAGTTGGTACACGCGAATCAGCCGCAAGAAACTGCGCCACGCCCATTTCCGCCAACGACGCCGGATATGGATCGCGAGGCGGTAAATCGTTCAATCGTTGCAGCCGCGAAACTTGGAAAGACAACGCAACTTTCTGATCGGTGTTCGAAAGCGGTACCTCGATGAACAAGATCCGATTGCCGCCATGCGTGCTCAGCTGGACTCGGCCGCTCCGGCTGAACTCGAACGAGCGCTCGATGATGTTTTGATACCTATCGGAGCTGGGGATGGGTACCCAAATCCGGGCGGGTGTATCGGCGGCTCGCAGCGTGAGGTTGTATCCGAACGTGAACTCACGTGCCGATGAGACGTTGGAAATCATGCTGCTCGCCTCCGCTTGCTCCTCAACGAATGCCTAACCGTCTGGACACTGGACGCTGCGCGGCGCCGGCTCAAAACAGCAGAAAAGCCGAGAACTGAAGTCGCGTGTTCTTCGCTTCGACACCATCACCATAGGTTTGGTGAAAGTAGGCATACTCGGCGCCGAATCTCAGCGCCGACGTGGCATCGACGAACAGATTGGCGTCAGCCCAATACGACTTGTTGAAGATGCGGGCAGCGCCCGCAGCGTCTACGTACGAAGTTGCATTGTCCGACTTCATCTGCGAATAGTTCACCGAAACCCAAACTTTGCCCGAGGGTGGCAGGTAGTACTGAAGGCCGACGATGAACGATCGCCAGTCGATCGTGTGAAGCTCTCCTTGAGCGTCGTAGGTCACCATCCCGGCATCGGTGTTCGACGGGTACGTCGGCGCCGGCGACGTCATGTTCGGATTTGGCAGGGCGGGAAATCCGACGCCGCCCGTGAGCCCGGCGTATAGATCCGCAATGCCGGTTCCAGTTACGAACGAGGCGGTGGCGGTGAGGGCATTGGCGCGCTTCTCCATTGTCGCCGGGATGATTGGAATCAGCGCGTCGAGTGAAATTCCCCAGCCGGTCTTTCCGCGGCGACCTTTGGGAGCAGCAGAGAACTCCGGCACTTTGAAGCGCCGCGCGACACCAGAAATGCCAATCGCGAGCCCGTCTGCGGATGTCCCCGTGCTGCCTGCCGTGCGCACGCCTTTCCAGCCTGGAAAGGTGAGCTTGAGCCCAGCTTGTCCATCGGGAACGCCGGAGTCACGCTGCGGTGACCGTGATGCCGCGACGGCGACTTCGAACGCAACACTGTCGCTCTTGATGGTCTTCGAAAGGCGAGCTTGCGGCGCGCGAGAGAAGATTTCTCCAGGAACGCCCTGGATTTGCACTGTGTTTGGGTGAAAGCCGCCTTGCCAGCCGAAGAGCTGCCAGGTTTGACCAAACAGCGCGTCGACGATTGGTGTTTCGACTTTGATCGCCATGTGACGCATGCGCACACCCGGAGTCGAGAAAAGCTGGTTCTCCGATACCGTCGCGGGCTGATTGCCGAGAAAGTCAAACTCGAAGACACCACTCGCCTTGATGTCGTCTGCGACAGGGACCGCGATCTTGAGGCCGAGGCGCGAGTGACGAGATCCAAACGTCGTCCGGTGGCGCTCGCCTGCAAATGTGCCCGGCTTGGCGATGGCGGCGTTCCCCGCGCCCTCGTTTAGGCTTTGGGTGGAGTCGTTGATCGCGTCGAACTCGATGAAGCCGTACAGCGTCGTCTCCCACTTTCCGACGACTGGTGTTGCTGGTTTCGCAGGTGGAGCGGGCGCCGCAACTGGAGCAGCCGGCGCAACCGGCGGCGCGGGAGGTGCCTCTTCAACGGCGGGTTTCGGCGGAAGCGGGGAAGTCACGACTGGAGCGGTGGCCTCAACTGCAGGTTGCTCAGCCGATGGCGGTGATGACGGAGCCGCTGCGTCGATGGGTCCCGTTGCAGGGGTAGCCGGCGCAGTCGGCGCGCTCGGTTCTGCTGCACCGGCAGGTTGCTGGCCCCACGCCGAAAACGAAACGCCAAGGAGTGTAAGCCCGCTCAATGATGCGATGAATCGTTGCATTTACTCTTCCAGAACTGCGCGTGCTCAGAGAGCACACCTCACCTACGCGCCCTCGGCCGTTGCCGCTGGCACCAAGCCACACCTACGCGGCCGTCGGCCGTTGCGCCGCTGGCACTAAGCCACTCCCACCTCTGGACAAGTACGCCTGTGTACGGCGCTGAGTCCTAACTACTTCTGACTAATCGGCGACTCACCAACGATCAGGCCGACACTGCGCCCGACCTGCTCGATCTCGCCGTAGTTCTTGTTCTGCGTGTCGATGAAGCTCTTGGCTCCGAAGAGGTCCAGAATTGCAGCCTGCTCGGGCTTGTCGACCGAGAGCGCCTTGAACGCCGCGACCACCTTTGCCTGGAAGTCGTTGCCGAAGCGCTTCGAAGCCTCCGGATTCAAGACCCAGTGGTAGTCGTGATACGGCTCTGTCACTGAGATTGCGACGACCTTCGTGGTATCGATCGTTCCCTTCTCGAGACGCTTCTTCCAAACCTGCTCGTTGACGGCGCCGGCATCGAAGGAACCGGCGGTGACGAGCTCGATCGTCTTGTCATGCGAACCGGAGAACCCCGGCGTGCCCTTGAAATCCCCGAGCTGGACGCCGGCCTTCTCCAGAAAATACTGCGGCATCAAGCGACCCGAGGTCGACGACTCACTGCCGAAAGTGAACGTGTGACCTTTGAGATCAGCGAGGCTCTTGATTCCCGAAGCAGCATTCGCGATGAAGACGCTTCGAAACTTCTCGTCGATGTCTCGTTGCAGAATGGCTTGCGCGTCTGGAACTTGAAGCCGCGCTTGCACGCCGGTGAGGCCACCGAACCACACGAGGTCGAGGTCACCCACCTTGAACGCAGTGACCACGGCCTTGTAGTCGGTCACCGGTTTGTACTCGACCTTCACGCCGAGAGTTTTCGTGAGGTAGTCCGCAAGCGATCCGTAAAGGCGCTGAAGCTTTTCTGGATCCTGATCGGGGATCGCCGATAGCACGAGGGGCTTTGCGGGCGCCGTGGGCGCCGCCTCCTGCTTGCGACAAGAGCTTCCCACCACAACCAGAAACAAAACGAACAGGAACGTCGCGAACTTACGTTGCATGGCTCCGCCCTTCCCGCGGGGTGCGTGACGAGGGCAGACTGTAGGTCTTGATCCTCAACTAATCAAGAACTTTTTCGAATAGCGTAATGCTTATCTCTCGAGAATTTCATTAGGAAATGGCCGATGTGTTGTCGTTTGAGTAACTTTACTATGCTACTTGCGGAGCGGAACTAATGGGCAATCGTGTTTTCAAGGAAGAGTTTTACGGCCAGCTCGCGCGCATCGGTAAAGCGCTGGCGAGCAATCATCGGCTCGAAATGTTGGAGCTTCTTGCGCAAGGTCCGCGCACGGTCGATTCGCTGGGCAAAGAAGTCGATCTATCGATTGCAAACGCGTCGGCGCACCTGAACGTGCTGAAGGATGCTCGTTTGGTCGAGTCACGCAAGGAAGGCTTGTTCGTTCACTACAAGCTTGCTGACGATTCCGTGCTCGCTCTCTTGGCCAGCATTCGGACAGTTGCGGAACGGCGCCTCGCCGAGATGGACCGTATCGTGGATACCTACTTCGCCGATCGCCATGCGTTAGAGCCCGTCAGCTTCGAGAAGTTGCGTGCTCTCATGAAGACTGGCGAGACTATTCTTCTCGACGTGCGGCCCGCGTCGGAGTTCGAGGCAGGCCACATTCCGGGGGCGCGCTCGATCCCGCACGACGAGTTGAAAACGCGCCTTCGAGAGGTTCCGCGAGGGGTGGGCGTCGTTGCTTATTGTAGAGGGCCCTACTGCATCTTCGCGGACGAAGCCGTTGCACATCTGCGCAGCCGGCGGCGGCGGGCGTGGCGGCTCGAAGCGGGCTTTCCAGAATGGAAAGCAGCTGGCTACGCTATTGCAACCGGGAACGGGGCCAAGCGCGCCCGGCGCGCGTAGTGTCGAACCAGCCTAGCGTGAAGAGTCCGCCAGCTTTTGCACCGCTGGAACTGGCCACTCTCGAATCGCTCGCGTGTACTCGCCCGTGTCCGAGAGCTGATGATAGTTGCGAACGGGGATGTGCTGCTGGCCGCGACAGTGATGCCGGTTGTGATAGATGAGGCCGTCGATTGTGTCGCGTCCCCACAATCCGCGCAGTAGTGGAAGCACGGACCGCAGCTCTTCTGCACGTTCCCAGGTGCCAATCGGCGCGCTCGCCGAGAGTGAGGCGCGGTGGGTGTAGAAGTTGAAGAAGAAGATGCCCAGCATGTGAACGACCCGCTGTGCGAACAGGTGAATGACGTAGGCCCACTGGAAGACAACAATGCCGGCCGCAGCGCAGACGATGTTGTAGGCGACGTTCAGTGCGAGTTCGCGGTCGACGCCGGTTCTGCGAACGAACTCACGGAAGCTGTACTCGGGCTCGATGAAGTTGAAGAACAAGGCTCGAAGCGGGTGCCCCGTGTAGTAGGGCAGCCAGGGGTCGAGATCCGTGCCGAGGTGCTCGTGATGTTCGCGATGGATCGTCGCAAAGACTCGCGTTCCGCCCCAAATCGGGTTCGTTACGGGAACGAAGCGCGCGGCTAGGCCGAAGCGCCGCGACGGAGCCGCGTGACCGATGTCGTGGATTCGCAGATAAATTTCCGGATAGAGCACCAGGTTGGCGAGGAGCAAAGCCCACAGTGGCGCGAAGCCCTGGGCGTAGAGCACCAGCGCAGCAAACGTCAGCGCGCAACGAAGCAGAATGATTCGATCGTAGCGAGCGAGTTCCGTGCGGCTGGCTCGAAGCGGGCCCAGCTCTGGCGTTGCGCCGCGCTCGCCGCTAGCGTCGTCAATGACCGATGGCTGTGCGTGCACCGTTGCCAGTTCGGTTTGCATTTGCCTGCCTCCTCGCTGCTGCGGTTCAGATCAGAAGCGCCCTTGCGGCCCGTTCGCGAGAAATTGCACGCGCGCGAGCGGCCACTCGTGATGAAAGCGGGTGTAGGTGCCCTCATCCGTGAGCACCTTGTAGCGATGAGATGGCTCCAGCATCTGCCCGAGGACATGATGGCGGTTGTGATACATCGCCGCCTCGACCAGCGCGGTTCCGAAGAAGGTACTCAGTAGTTTTGCGTACGGGCGAATCTCGCGCTCACGATTGAAGGAACCGAGCGGCGCGTCTTTGGTCCAAGTTTCACGGTGTGGCCAGAAGTTGAAAAGAAACACGCCGAGCCCGTGACAGATGCGCTGGATCACCACATGCGTCAGGTACGCCCACTGAAACAGCACAAAGTTCAGCGTGTGCTTACCAATGTCGAACGCCAGATTTTCAGCCAGCCTGCGGTCGAAGCGCCCCTGCTTGATATAGTTGTACAGGTTGTTCTCGGGCTCGATCATGTTGAAAAACAACGCTCGCAGCGGGTGCCCAGCGTAATAGTTCAGCCAAGGATCTTGGTTAGTTCCTAGGTACTGGTGATGCTGGACGTGCGTCGTGATGAAGGCAGAAACGCCGCCCCACACTGGGTTCGCGAACAGCGCGGTCGGCACGAAGCGCACGACCCAACCCTTCGTCGAAAAGGCGTGACAAAGATCGTGCATCCGCAAGTAAGAGCGGATGTAGAAGAGCACGTTCGCGGCGATTAGCCCCCAGAGGGGGACAACGTTGAAGTAGTAGCCGACCATCGCCGCGTAGGTGAGCGAGGCAAACGCGACCGTCTTCGCCAGGAGAATGAGCCGAGTCTTCCTGCGCCTGGTCTGCACGTCGCTGCCCCGTTCGAAGTGATCGTGATCCTCGAATGATGGGATGACTTCCGGTGAAGCTTGCATGCTTGCCTCCAGTACTGGTCACTCCGCCGCGACGGAGCGTGAAGCTGACGCGCGTAGAAGCTCGTCAACGAGTTCGGGCTGACGCAGAGTGAGATAATGGTCTCCCGCGTGTTCCACGATCTCACAGCGCTGAGCCGTGTGCTGACGCCATGAATCGGTGCGCAGCGGGTAGCTCCACAAGTCGTGACGAAGCGAGATCGCGCTAACTGGCGTGTCCAGTAGTTGGCCGCCGGAGTAGTGGTACGCAGCCATGGCTTCGAAGTCGGAGCGAATCAGCGGCAAGCGCTCCGTGCGAAATTCGCTGTCGACGTCGAGCCGCCCCGAAACAGGATGTTTGAGGACGCGCAGCAACTCGAGGAGTTTTGCGTCGGGCAGCCGATGCGCATCCGGGGCCACGTAAAGATGTGGGCCCACCGCTCCCGCCGTTATCAGATGTTCTGGCGTAGGCAGGCCTTCGCGCTGCAACCTGAGGGCGAGCTCGTAAGCGACGATCGCGCCGAGGCAGTGACCATAAAACGCGAACGCAGTGTCGAGATGGCTTTTCAGCATTGCGAAAGCATGCTCAACGCCTTCTGCGACAGTCCGCGCCGCCGGTCCCCCCTGTGTCGAGCGCCACTCGATCGCCCGATAGAGGCGCTCGCCATCACGCGGCAACTCGAACTCTTCGACCGGGATGCCTGCTCCTGGAAAGCAGAATACGAGCAACTGTCCGGCGGAACTCTGCGTCGCGCGAAGGTTGCCTGGCAGTGGGGATGCCGTGAGCGGTTCGAGAACCGCAGCGTCTGGACGAATTGGCGCCGGAATCGAGCCGCTCTTCGAGGCGTCGAGACTCGCAGCATCGAGTCGGGACAGGACGATGCGCGTGACCACGTCGCGATCCGATTCGACGAAGTAGTGGTCACCGGGGAGCTTGAGGAGCTCGTAGCCGGAGGTCGTGTAGCGTCCCCAAGCCAGCATCGCCTTCGGTGCCGCAAACAAGTCATTCTCCGCCGCGAGGCCCGTGATGGGCGCACTCAGAGCAGCGCGAATGGAGAAGTTGCTTCCGTATTCGGCGACCGCGCGGAAGTCTCCTCTAAGCAACGGGAACATCGACTTTCGCAAGTCCTCGTCTTCGATCAGCGCGCGCGTGCCGCTGAAGCTGATCAGTCGCAGCACATCGAGGAACGCTTGGTTTTCCTGTTCGTGCACGACCGGAGAATTGTAGAGGTGCGGCGCCATGCACCCCGACGCGAAGAGCTGCACCGCGGCCTTCCCGTGCTGCGCCTCGAGGCGTTGAGCAACCTCGTACATCAGGATCGCGCCCATGCAGTGACCGAACAATGCAAATGGCCGATCGAGCAGGGGAAGGAGCTCTGGGACAATTGCGTCCGCCGCTTCAGCGATGCTCGCGATGTTGGCTTCGCCCGTGCGCGGTCCGCGGCCCGGTAGGCAAATCGTTCGAATTTCGATCGAATCAGGAAAAGCCTGCGGCCAATGGTGATAGACGGAGGGGCCGCCGCCCGCGTAGGGGAAGCAGATCAGCCGCATACGAGCCTCGGGCCGCGGCGCGTTGCACACGAGCCAGGTGCTCGACTCTGTGCGTACCGCTTCCTGCGAAGAACCGTCGACGTGACCCAAGCTATCGAGTAGTAGCTTGGCCAGCGTCGTCGCCGAGTTCCGGTTCAGGAGTTGCGTAACGGAGATGGCGAGACCCACTGTTTCCAGCCGGTTCTTGATCTCGATGGCCATCAGCGAGTCGGCTCCGAGCGCCGTGAGCGAACGCGTGGGCTCGATGTTGGCCGCAGGAGTCCGAAGCACGTGAGCCAAGATCTGAGTAACGGTGCTGAGCGCGAGCTCTCGCCGCGCCGTTTCGTCGAGCTCAGCCAGCTTGGCGCGTAGCAACACCTCCTCGGTACTCTGCACACGGATCGTAGTGCGCGCTTGCTGGCGCTCTTGAATCAGCTCACTGAGACGGCCGTCGCGACCAGCTGGGTTGAACTTGAGCCAGGTGTCGAAGTCGATGGGGCAAACGGTCGTTTGAGTGCGATCCGACTGCAGCAACAGCTCCAACATCTCGAGGCAGTGCCGCGAGTGAATCGTCTTGAGCCCGTTGCGTTCCAGGTTTTGGCGATAAAAGTCTTCATCTGCGGCCATGCCCACGTCGGCAATCACGCCCCAGTTCACCGTCAGCGCCGTGAGGCCGAGGCTACGGCGATGATGCGCGAGAGCGTCGACGAAGGCATTGGCTGCGCAGTAGTTCCCCGAGCCCTGGTTCCCAAGCACCGACGCCATCGACGAGAAGCACATGAAGTAATCGAGCGATGCATCGCACGTCGCTCGATGCAGATTCCAAGCGCCAATCGCCTTTGCAGCAAAGGTCGTGCGGAAGCGCTCCTTCTGGAGGTTCTTGAGCAGAGCATCGTCCAACACGGCGGCGGCATGAAATACGCCTCGCAGCGGCCGATCTGCAGACACGTGTTCGAGTGCCTTGCGCGTTTGCTCTGCGTCGGCAATGTCACATGCCTCGACCTGAACTTCGGCCCCGAACCTGCGCAGCTTGGCTACCGCTTGCAGCGCGCCCGGTGTCTCCATCCCGCGGCGGCCCAACAGCACCAAGTTGCCGGCGCCTCGCTCCGCAAGCCACAACGCGAGCTGCAGGCCGAAGCCGCTCAGTCCACCCGTTACGAGGTACGAGGCGTCTCGCCGAAAGCGCAATGCTCGGCTTTGCTGAACCGGTACGGTGCCCGGCGCAATGTCGATTACCACTTTGCCCGTGTGGCGGGCGGAGGCCATCGTCTGGAAAGCTTCTGGCGCTTCGTTCGTGGCGAAGCAGCGAGCGGGCAACGGACGCAGCACGCCTGCAGCGATTCGCTCGTGAATGCTTCGCAGGATCTGTCCGCAAAGGTGGACCCGCTGGGCCAACATGCGATCCAGGTCGACCGCGTGGAATGAGAGGCATCGCGTGAATGGCCGCAGACCAAGAGGGAAGTCGCGATCCAAGTCCATCTTGCCAATCTCCACGAAGCGGCCGTAGTCGCGGAGAAGATTGACGCTTTCCGTAATGGCGTCGCCGGCAAGGGAATTCAGTACGACGTCAACGCCCTCGCCGTTCGTTACCTTGCGAATTTCATCTGCGAAGTGCAGCGAGCGCGAATCGAAGACATGTTGAACGCCGAGCTTTCGCAGGAGCTCGCGTTTCTCCTCACTGCCGGCCGTGGCGAAGACCTCAGCGCCGATGGCCTTCGCTATTTGAAGAGCTGCGAGACCGACACCTCCGCTGGCCGCGTGGATCAGCACGCGCTCGCCAGCTTGAAGCTTCGCTTGTTGCTCCAGGCCTACGCAGGCGGTGAGGAAGGCCACCGGAACGGTTGCTGCGGCTTGTGAAGTCAGGTTGGCGTTCGGTACCACGAGCTCTCGATGTGTAATCGTGTGCGAGGCAAAGGTGCGCGGCGCGAGGGCCATCACCTTTTGGCCGACATGGAAGTCGTTCACAGCGCTTCCAAGGCGGACGATTTGCCCTGCGCACTCCATCCCCAGCGTGTCGCGTGACCAGAGGTTGCCCTCCACCAGGCGCGGCGGGAACAGTCCCGTTGCCTTCATCACGTCTTTGAAGTTCAGCCCCGTGGCTTGGACTTCGATCTCGACCTCATGCGGCTCCAGCTCGAATTCAGGCAGGGTGACCCAGGCAATCGAGCGCAGATCGCCGGGCTTCTCGACGCGAAGCTCCATGCGCTCAGCGTTCGACGAGAGCGGTGGCAGCGGCGCCTCGAGACGCTGTCGACGAAGGCGATGCACGAAGCGCACACCTTTGCGAAACGCGAGCTCGTCATCCGCCGGAGCACTGGCCAAGCCTGCAAGCAGCGCCTGCAGGCTTTCTCGCGAGCAGTCCAAGTCGACGCAGCGCGCCTGCAATGCTGGATGCTCGTTGGCGATCACCCGGCGTAACCCCCAAACGGTGCTGTGTGAAACGCGAACGGGCGAAGTCGGCGGAACCGCCTGGGTCAGCGTGGTGAGAATCCATAACGGAGGCGCCGAGGCGTGCGGGGATTGCTCGATGTGCTGAGCGAGCACTTGCACGAGCGAGAGTAGGCTCAGCGCTCCGAGCTCCTGGTGCGGCCAACTGGCGCCAGCTTCCGTCTCGGGTTCCTTTTGCAAACACCAGGCATGGACAACGCCGTCGAACTTGCTTGCGACGATGGCGCTGGAGATCGCAGCAGCGACATCGTCGGCCGCGCGCGGTGCAATCACCACACACTGGGCTCCTTGGGCCTGCATCTCGTGAATCAGAGGGTGATCGTGCTCGGCGAGAACCAGCCAACGTCCTTGCAAACGAGGTTGGTTTGCTGCTCCTACCGGCAAGTCCTGCCACTCGTACTCGAGACCCCAGTTTCGTTTGCGTTGTTCGGAGACGGCCGCTGCTGATTCGAGCGCCTGACAGCGAAGGCCGACGACTTCACACACCACGTCGCCCGTCGTGTCGTAGACCGAGATGTCGGCAGTAAAGTGCTGACCAGCCTTAGCCTTGAGACGCGCGTGACTCCACAACTCGCTCGGCGCGCGCCGATACAGCCGAAGCTGCTCGACGCTGACCGGAAGAAATACGTTCCCGCGGCGATCCGCGTCTTCGCCGTTGAGATTGAGCGCTCCGAACAGCGTGTGCAGGCACGCATCGAGGAGCGCTGGGTGGAACAGAAAAGTGTTTTCGGCGGTAGGCGATTGCCGCAGCGCCTCCGGAGCTTCAACCCGCGCGAGGCACTCCTGGTTGCCATACCAGAGCTCCCGAATGCCTCGGAACGCTGCCCCGTACTGCAGCCCGACATCCGCAAACAGGCTGTAAGCGTACTCCGACGGGAGCGATTTCGTGCAGCGCTCCATGATGCTCTCGAGCGCGAGCGGCGTGGGTGCTTCCGTGAGCTTTTCACGGCGACAACGGCCGACAGCATGCTGCACCCAGCTTCCGTCCGAACTGATGCAACTGTGGACGCTCCAACGCTCTCCGTCTCTTTCGGTCTGCAGCTCGACTTGTTCACCTTCTCGAATGTGCAGCGCTCGCGTGATCTCCACGTTCCTGAGCACAAGCGAGTGTGCCTCGTCGAGCTCATTGCCTTCAGCTTGCACCAGCGTTTGCAAGGCCATCTCCAAATAGCCCGCGCCCGGGAAGACGACAGAGCCTTGCACTCGATGGTCGCTGACGTACGCGTGCTCGTGCGGTCTCAGCGTTTGGAGCCAGGTAGGGGAGGGTAGATCCAGCTTCGCGCCCAGAAGAGCATGGCGCTTGCCGGCACCAACGCGCGTCGGGCCTGCGTCCGCTCCTTTGCGGTACCGTTCTGCTTGCTCCGACTCCGACCAGTACTCCGCGCGCTGCCAAGGGTAGGGCGGGAGCTCCGCCAACCGTCCTGAGCCAACGATTCGATCCCAAGCCAGCTCCGCCCCAACGACGTGCAGCTCGCTGATGCTCGTGGAGAGTGCCTCGAAATCCGATACGCCGCGTCGCAGCGACCCGATTGCCTTTCCAGCCACGCCACGAGCCGCCATGCACTCGACGATGGCTCCCTGCAGCACCGGATGAGGACCGATCTCGAGGAAGCACTGCTCGCCGTCCTCCAGCGCGGCGTTCATCGCTGCTGCGAAGAGCACGGTTTGGCGTACGTTGCGCCACCAGTAGTCCGCGTCTCCCAACCTGCCAAAGGTGGAAGGAGCGTCCGTCGTTGAGTAGTAGCGACAGCTAGGCGCCGCCGGTTGCAGTCCGGCGAGGGCCTGCAGCAGATCGTTACGCAGGGGATCCATCTTCGCGCTGTGGTAGGGAACCTCGACACGCAGCATGCGCGCGAAACGCCCTTGGGCTTCGAGCCGCTCCTGAATCTGCTGGAGCGCGCTGAGCTCGCCGGACAACGTGAGCGCCGTCGGGCTGTTGATGGCCGCGATCGAGACCAGCCCAGCGAACTCCTCCAGTAATGAGCGGGCCTCGGTCACCTCGAACCCTGCAGCGAGCATTCCGCCGGAGCCCGCAGTGCGTGCTTGCAACCGACTGCGCTGGACGGCGACACACGCCGCGTCTTCCAGTGAAAGCACGCCGGCCGCGTACAGTGCGCAGATCTCACCCACGCTATGTCCAACGACAGCGCTCGCCTGGACGCCCCAATGCGCCCAAAGCGCCAGCAGACCTGCCTGAACCGCGAAGATCGCAGGTTGCGCGACCTGCGTTTCCTGAATGCGCGACGACACCTCGTCTCGCAAAAGCTCATCGAGCACCGACCAACCCGAATGTCGAGCCAAGGCCGCGTCGACGCGCCGGAGCTCCGCCGAAAATACTGGCTGCTGCTGGATTAGGTCGCGAGCCATGCCCCACCACTGAGGTCCCATGCCCGAGAACACGAACACTGGGCGACCCGAGAAGCCTTCCGCACGCACTCCCAGCCGGCAGCCGAGCGGAGTTTCCCCGTTCGCGAAGGCTCGCAGCTTGGTCGACAGTTCCCCCGCGTCCGTTGCCCCGAGGGCGGCTCGGCGTGCCCCGTGTGAGCGTCGCTGCGAGGCGGTGTAGAGCAGATCGCGCAGCGCGACACCGCCTTGAAGGGCATCGGCGTAGTGCCCCGCGAGCGCGCGCAGAGCGGCCTCATGATGTGCGCCGAGCGGAAGAACGAGACTCGGCCACGGTTCGCCCGCCGACGCAGTTTCGGATTGTTCCGGCTCTGGTGCTTGCTCGAGCAGAACGTGCGCGTTGGTGCCCCCGAAACCGAACGAGTTTACAGCAGCACGTCGTGGTTGCTCCGCGCTCGGCCAAGGTTCGTTCTGGCTGACGACCTGCAACCGAAGGCCTTCGAAGTCGATCGCGGCGTTTCCTTTCTCGAAGTGCAAGTTGCCGGGGATCTCTCCGAGCTTCACGCAAAGTGCTGCTTTGATGAGGCCGGCGACTCCGGACGCGGACTCGAGGTGCCCCAGGTTGGTTTTCACCGAACCAAGACGAAGTGCGGGCGAATCGGAGCTGCGACCTTCACGAAAGACCCGGCCGAGAGCCGTCGCTTCAATGGGGTCGCCGACGGGCGTTCCCGTGCCATGCGCCTCCACGTAGCCCACCGTCGCTGGCGATACGTTTGCGTCCGCGAGCACGCGCCGGGTCAAAGCTTCTTGCGCTTCTCCATTGGGCACTGAAATGCCGGGAGTTTTGCCGTCCGAGTTGACTCCCGACGCGCGGATCAGCGCATAGGTTCGGTGCGTCCGGCGAATGTTCACCGCTCTCCTCAGCAGCAGCATGGCCGCGCCTTCCCCGCGCACGTATCCGTCAGCGCGTGAGTCGAAGGACTTGCAGCGACCATCGCGTGACAGCATCGTTGCTTTGCTCATCGCGATGGTCATTTCCGGCTTCAAGATGACGTTCACGCCGCCGGCCAGGGCGTAGTCGCAATCCCCATTGAGCAGCGCCTTGCACGCGAGGTCTACGGCAACGAGAGATGACGAGCACGCTGTGTCAACGGCAACGCTGGGCCCCTTCAGATCGAACGCATACGAGATGCGGTTCGCGGTGATACTCATCGCCGTGCCGGTGCCGCTATGTGCTCCGAGGCGATCGCGCTCAGCGAACTGCATGTGCTGGTAGTCGTGAATGAAGACGCCGACGAAAACTCCGGTTTGGCGAACCGCGGGATCGTCCCAGCGCTCGCCGGCGTCCTCCATTGCTTCGTGCGCGGTTTCGAGCAGCAAGCGCTGCTGCGGGTCGATTTGCTCCGCTTCGCGAGGTGAGATCCCGAAAAAATCAGGGTCAAACTGCCTGATTTTGTCGAGAAATCCGCCGCGACGTGCGTACGTGCGACCGGCGGCGTGGGGATCGGCAGCGAACAGAGCATCTGCATCCCAACGATCGCGGGGAACCTCTTGGATTGCGTCTCCGCCGCGAAGCAAGAACTGCCAGAACTCGCGCGGGCTCGTGATGCCCCCCGGGAATCTGCAACCAATGCCCACGACGGCCACGGATCGATCGAACGCGCTGTGATGCATGATCCCCTCGTTCTGCGAGAGGTAGTGCGTAACACGCAGCGCTTAGAACGTAAAGTGAACACGTGGTTGGTGCTCGAGCACGAGTATCGATTTGCGTTGCCCGTTGTGTCGCGAAGGCATTCACACTCATGCGTTGTTCCTTATGGGTACTACGTTGCTCATCGTCGGGGATGCTCACTCTAGGTATTAAGTTGCTCGGCATGCGCTTGAGCTTATGTGTCCATCATTATTGCTTATGAGACGCACGTGTGATGGCTGAATCCGCCTTTGGCTGAGCGCTGGTTCTTGGTTGTGCATCAGTCGCAAGCGCTGTATTACGGCGGTGCGGTGTTGTTGCTGCGGTGACACCGTGTAGACAAGGGCTGAATTTACCGTCGGTGTTCTCGATGGCGCGACTCGGTATGCTGATCGATCTTCGAACATGTATCGGGTGCCATGCATGTTCGGTTGCGTGTAAGGCTGAATTCGATGTGCCGCTGGGTGTATTTCGCGACACTGTGAAGTACGCGGAGAGCGGCACTTACCCCAACGCAAAGAGGCACTTCATCCCCGTTCTGTGCAATCACTGCGAAGATGCGCCGTGCCTGAAGGCGTGCCCGACCGCCGCGATTACACGACTCAAGGATGGCCAGGTGGTCATCAACGAGGGCGATTGCAACGTCAACCGCTATTGCATGGCGGCTTGCCCATATGGCGCGATCTACGTCGACCCGGAACGCAACGTGGCGCAGAAGTGTACGTTTTGCGACCATCGCACGGCTCAAGGCCTCAAGCCGGCGTGCGTGGAAGCCTGCCCGACGCGCTGCCGCATCTTCGGCGATTTGGATGATCCTCGCACTGAGATCGCGGCGAAGGCAAAGCGTGAGCCTGTTCAAGTTTGGAAGCACGAGGCGAGCACCCGACCGAAGGTGCTTTATGTTGACCCTCACGGTGCGCTCGGCCTCGTCAGCGATGCGGGCGTTCAGGTGGATACGCGGCCTCACGTGCCAGTTCCGCGAGGGTGAACGATGGTATACGCGCCTGTGCCGTGGAACCAATGGCTCGTCATCTACTTCGTGGTGATCGGGATCGCGAGCGGAATCACACTCGTCGGTAGCCTCCTGGACCTCGGGGGCACGGCTCGCTCCCGCGTCGTCGAGCTGTGTGCGAGCTACATCTCCCTGTTTGCGTTGGTGATCGCCGGCGCGATCCTCGTGATCGATTTGGGGCGACCCGAACGTTTTTGGATGATGTTGGCCGGTTTTCCGAATCCAACGTCGCCGATGACGTGGGGAGCGAAGCTGCTCGCGCTCAAGGGGCTGTTGCTCTTCTATCAGGCGTACCTGATCCGCGGGGCTCTCGCCGCCGAAGCCGCCGGCCTCGAGCTCAATGGGCCCGGAGTGCGTGTAGCGAATGCGATTACGCATGCACTCCTGCAAGGTGTGAGCCTCGCGTTGGCGATCTATCCAGCGTTCCTGCTGTCGCGTACCTGGGTTTCTCCGCTGTCGCGTACTCCTGCCGCTGCCTTGCTGTTTTTGGTTAGCGCTTTGCTCCTGGGCGTTGCCGTGTGGCTCCTGCTGTCGCGACTGATTTCCGCAAGCCAAGTGAGTGAGCAGCTCTTTCGAGCCATGAACGTTCTGCTGCTCCTCGAGGTTTCGACGCTCGGGTTCCAGTGGTTGCTTTTGCGCTCGGACGCGTCGCCGAGCTTCGTGCGGCGTGCGCTGGAGACTCCTGCCGCGGTCGCGTGCGCAGTTGCCGTCGCGATAAGTTTCGTGTTTCCACTGTTGAGCCGGTTGCTGATGTCGCGCTCACGGCACGTGGCTGCGTTCAACGCCGCCGCGATCGCCATCGGCGCAGTGGGTGTTCGTTACCTACTGTTCGCCGGTCGTTGACTGGTGTGGAGCGTTCGCATGGATCTTAGTCGTCGCGACCTGTTGAAGCTCGGAGCCGCGGCCGGTGCCGTGCTCTCTGGTGTTGCCGGCCTCGGCGCGTTACGCACGTCACTTGCTCAGGCTCGCAGCGTCGGGAAAACGACGGGAAAGATCGAGCGCATACCCTCGCTGTGCCAAGCGTGCACGACAGCATGCGGAATTATCGGGAACGTGCGCGACGGACGCCTGCTCACTGTCTCCGGAAACCCGGAGGATCCGAACAGCCAGGGATCGATCTGCGCGAAGGGCGTCGCTGGCCCGTCGATTCTCTACGACCCCTACCGAATCCTATACCCGCATCGCCGCGTTGGTCCTCGCGGCAGCGGAAAATGGAAGCGCATCTCTTGGCAAGAGGCCTACGACGAAATCGCGCAGCGGCTCAAAGCTCTGCGCGATGCCGGGCACCCGGAGGAATTCGCGTTTCAACAAGGTCGCAACCGATCCACCGACATCATCAGACGATTTCTGAACGCGTATGGTACCCCGTCGAGCTTCAACCATCGCGCGCTCTGCTCACTGAATCGTCGCGCCGCGATTCTAGCGACGATTGGAGACTCGGACTGGGATCTAGGCGATTTCGAGAACAGCGACTACGTTCTCAACTTTGGTTGCAACTGGGCCGAAGCCCATCAAGGTCACATTCCGGTTGCGATCCGCATGATGCGAGCGCGCGAGCGGCGCGGCGCAAAGCTGGTCACGTTCGAAGCTCGGCTGTCGAACACGGCAGCTGTTTCCGACGAGTGGTTCTGCATCAAGCCGGGCACTGACGGCCTCGTGGCGCTGGCCATGTCTCATGTCATCTGCAAGGAGCGCTTGTGGAACAAGCAGTGGTTCGACACGTGGTCGAACTTTTCTGCGGATGACTACGAACGCCACCTCGCCGAGTACACGCCGGAGCGCGCGGAGGCTGAAAGTGGAGTTCCGGCCGACACGATTCGGCGCATCGCTCGAGAGTTCGCGCGGGCTGCACCACGTTGCACCACGATCTGCAACCGTGGATCTCACGCTCATTGGAACGGCTTCTACAACGACCGCGCCATCACCGTTCTCAACGCGCTCGTCGGAAACATGGGAGAAGAAGGCGGATGGTGTTGGCATCCGCAAGCGGCGTGGGACGATAAGCGCTTTCCAGAGCCGCAGCCAGTTCCGCCCAAGCCTAAGGCGCGTAGTGCGATCGCTGACGCGAAAGAATGGCCACTCGCGAACGCCTGGCGTGGCAAGGCCATGAAGGTCGGCGAAATCGTGTACCTCTGGATCAAAGAGGGGCGACAAAAAATCTCGGCACTCATGACGTACAACACGGATCAGGCTTGGTCATGGCCGGAGATGAGCCTGGTGCAGGAAGTGTTGCGCGACGAGAAACTCCTGCCATTCCACTTCTGCCTCGACGTGATGTACTCGGAGACGGCGCATCTGGCCGACATCATCTTGCCGTGGTGCACGTACCTCGAACGTTGGGACATCGACGCTCGCCCCCCACAAGGTCTCGTCGACTACGTGGCTTTGCGGCAGCCCGTGGTTAAGCCGCTCGGCGAATCGAAAGACGTCCGTGAGATCTTTCCGGAACTCGCGCGGCGCATCGGTGGGGGAATGGAGGCGTACTTCCCTTGGCCGACGGTCGAGGCTTACCTGGAGGAATACTTTCGCCCCGTTCCCGGAGGGTTCTCGTACATGCGCCAGCATGGGGTCTGGTGCGACCCTGAGAAAAAGAAGAACTATCGACCGTATGCGCGCGAACTCTCGCCTCAGGAGCTCGAGGGCAGCACTCGGGACGCGGACACCGGGATTATCTACAACGGAGTCGATCCCGAAACGAACAAGCCGCGCGCCATTGGGATCATGGTCGAAGGCGTAGCTCGCCGAGGATTCAAGACACCGTCGCGTCGATTGGAAGTTCATAGCCAATTCGTCACCGACAAGGGCACCGAAGCGGGCAAGCGCGTGGAGCCGCTTCCCGTGTATCGCGCCATTCCCGATCACGCACGAGGGCTCGCCGACGACCAGCTCATCATGATCAGCTTCAAGTGGAACGTCCACAACGCTCACCGCACGATGCAGTCGAAGTGGCTGCAAGAGATCGTGCACTCGAACCCAGCTTGGCTGAACCCGAAGACCGCCGCGCGTTTCGGTCTGAAGGACGGGGATTGGATCGAAGTCACCAGCTATCGACCGCGAGACAGTCAGGTCCCTCGCGATGACGGCTCGGTTGTCGGCAAGCTAAAAACGCGGGTGCATCTGACCGAGGGAGTTCATCCTCAGGTTATCGCCATCTCTCACAACTGCGGCCGGTGGGTGGGCGGCGCGATCGCTTCGCGCCGCCTGGACCAGCCTCATCCGCAAGCGCCGGGCTCCCTTGGCGCCGAGCCCTGGTGGCAGGATGAGCTAAGTGTTCCGCAGAACGATCTGATCCCAATCTATCCGGATCCGACATCGGGGCAGCAAGCTTGGCACGACACGCTCGTTCGCATTCGACGAACACAGGCCGGACGAACATGAACGCACTGCAACCCCAGCCAAGCGACGCCGGGTGGTCGATTGTCAACCTCGCCGCGCGTCTGCTGCTCGCGGAAGTCGATGCGCCACTCATCGATAGCTTGTTCGTCGCGCAGGGCGGTCTCGTGGACGAGGCCGGAGACCTGCCTTTCGTTTTGCTCGACCGGGATCTCCTCGGTTTACGTCGAGAAACGGCGCTCGACGAACTCGCTGCGGAGTTTTCGCGACTATTCGTAGGTCCCGATCCAGTTTGCCCGCCGTACGCGTCCATCAACGATTGCGGTGTGCTGCTCGGCGGGCGCCACGCACGCGAGATCGAAGCTGTGATGGAGGAACTAGCGCTGGAGTTGCCTTCGGAATGGCGCATCGCCGCGAGCGATCACCTCGGGGTGGAGCTATCGGTCTTCGCAGCGCTCGACGCGCGCCGTCGCAGCGGAACGATCGACCCGAGCTTCTGCGTTGAGTTCTTCGCGCGTGTGCTGTCGCCGTGGGCGCCCTCTTACCTGAGGCGAGTAGCGCTCAGTGCACGCTGGGCCCCGTACCGTACCGTTCCGGTCGCAGCCGCGATGGTTCTCGATAGCTGGGTACCGTCCCAGTTCGCCTTCGGCGCGCTTCACAGCTAGCGCACAGCAGTACGCCAACCGGGCGCTGGCGCATGCCTTCCGTGAGGGTGCGGCACTTGACGGACACGATCGTAAGTGGCAGCTTACGTAAGCTGTGACTTACGCAGAGCGAGTTCTGGACGCGCTAGGAGATCCAACGCGACGCGCAATTTTCAAACGCCTTCGCAACGGAGCGCGTTCGGTTGGCGAAGTCGCGGACGGTATGGACGTCAGTCGCCCGGCCGTATCCCAGCACCTCAGCGTACTGCGGGCCGCTCGCCTGGTGACCGTCCGCGCTGAAGGCACGCGCCGCCTTTACGCGGTCGATCCTCGGGGAGTGCAGTCCCTGCGCGACTGGCTCGACGGGTTTTGGGACGAGACGCTGGACGCATTCAAGCAAGCGGCCGAGCGAGAAGCCGCCAAGGAGAGAAAGACATGACCACGGAGCAGACTGGTTCGATTGGAATGGATCCCAACAGCGTTCGCAAAGTCGTTCGGGTGGAGGCGCCTCAGAGCGTTGCCTGGCGCGTCTTCACCGAGAAGATGGGCACCTGGTGGCCGCTCGCCAATTACAAAATTGGCAAGACCAAAGCCGTCGACGCGGTGATCGAGCCGCGGGTTGGAGGCCGCTGGTACGAGCGAGGGGACGACGGGAGCACCTGCGATTGGGGCTGCGTGCTGGCGTGGGAGCCCCAATCTCGCCTCGTGCTCTCGTGGGACATCAACGCCGACTGGCAACCAGACCCTGAACTCAAGACAGAAATCGAAATACGGTTCATTGCAGAGGGATCGAGCGCCACACGCGTCGAGCTAGAACATCGGCGCCTCGATCGTTACGGAGCGCGCCGAGACGAAATGCGCCGCATCTTCGACAGCCAAGGCGACTGGGGTCGACTCCTGGCGATGTTTGCGCAGGCGGCCGCAGCTTAGAGGCGCCCTTCTTCGGCTTTTCGTTCCTGCAGCTCGCCGACGACCGTTCGAAAAATCGCCAGGCTCCAAGCGCTCTGATCTGCGCGGCCTAGAAAGTGATCCACGCCAGGAAAGAAGAGCGGAACCGCTCCAGGGATGATCTCGTCGGCGAGCAAGGTCATCCCGTCGTTGGGGCCATGCTCCCGCAGCACGCCGTAACCAAACGATCCGCGCGCAGAGATCTGCCCCGATAGAGGCACCGCGATCAACGAGAAGGTGCGGACGCTTTCAGGCAAGCGAATAGCCTGAAAGGACTTTTGCGCTCGCCACCTCTGTAGGCTGTGCACGCCCCTCAGATCGAAACCTTCGCGGGCGAGCTGAAACTTCACGAACCAGCAAATATCGGGCTCGAGTATGCGATCGGCGATCGGCGATCCGCGGACCGCTCCAACGATGCTCAACCACGCGACAACCGACTTCGTTTCATTCGCCTTGAGCTCACGCCCGAGCGCCAGCGCAACCTCGGGACCACTCTTGCTCGCACTCACCAGCACGATGCGGTGATTCGCCGACGAGGCCCGTACCGCGTTAGCCACGATGCGCGCGTTCTCCTCAATCGTCCCGTTCTCGAGAATCGGTACGAGCCGCTGATTCACCCCCCATTGCTCGTACAACCGCCGCTGCACGTGAAAATCCGCATTGGTCTCCGCGCCGTGCGCCCGATAAAACCACCCTGGCACAAACAGCACGAGCAAATCCGAAGGCGGCTCCAACCTCACGCGCTTTTCTTCAACCTGGCGCGCCACCTCCAATTCAGCCTCGAAGCGCTTTCGTAGCTGCCGCACGTCAGCTCGAGCGCTCCATGTCTCCAAGAACAACAACGTCGCAACATCGGGAGAATACTCGCGAGACACCTCCGCGAGAGCGGTCCGCGACGGCACATCCCCGGAGCTCAGGTACTCACGCCGCGTCGCTTCGAGCGCGGACGGCAAACGCCGGCCTTCCAGATAGGCGCGCGCGACATCGTGATCGATAGGGCCGCGAAGCGCGTAGCCAGCAACACTGCCCGATCCCTGAATTTGCGGGACAGACGCACAGCCAAACGTGAGCGCGAGGAGTAAAATGAGCCTCACGAACGAACCGAGACTGATGAGAACTTCGCTCTGCGCGCTCTGGCCCAACCGGTCTGTCGAGCAAGTGCGCGGAGCCGCCCCGACGCGCTGCTTCAGAGCCTCTCTTCCTCCAGTGTCGGACACTAGGGAATCATAGCCGAGCTCGGCCGGCGTTGAACCCGCGCGCGAGACAAAAGGCCCAATAAGCGGCGGGAATTGAAGCGGGTTTCCATATTTCAGCAAATTCTCGCGACTTGTACCTGAAGACTCGTTGCGGGCGAAGCTGCAGTCGAGTACGCCGAAGAGTTCATCAGCTGGTACCAGGTCGACTATCAGGCGGCGCCTAAGGGTAGGGGACACGCGAAGAGGTAACGCGGCGGCACCCCGCTTCGACAAGAAGCGCTTGATGCGCGAGATCGAACAAGACCGCCGAGCCAACGTGGCTCGTCGCCTTGCCGAACTCGGCGTGCTGCTCAAAGCCGCCCGCGCCGAGCGCCGCGACTCCATCGATCGGATTCGCGGGCAATTGCCGCGCAGCTCGCGAGAAGCTTCGCAACATGTAGCGGCGTTCGCGTCGAGCGCGCTAGGAGCAAAGGTAGCGAGGCCGTTGGCAAGCGCAGCCGTGAACTGCACGATGAGCGGCAGCTCGAGAAGCCGCAGCGCCCGCCGACGATCCTCCGTAAAAGGGCCTGCTCTCGGCAGTTCATCTTTCGCCGCAAGTTCGATACGCTGGGGAGTTTGAGGGAGGCGTCATGACGGCGATTGGGAGCACGTTCCGAACAGACGAGCCGCATCTCCATGAGTTGCTCGGCGAGGTTCACAAGGGCCAGATTCAGCTTCCCGATTTTCAGCGGGGCTGGGTCTGGGATGACGATCACATCCGCGCGCTAATTGCGAGCGTCTCGTTGTCGTATCCCATCGGCGCCGTCATGTTGCTCGAGACCGGAGGCGAGGGCGTACGTTTCAAGCCCCGCACGTTCGAAGGCGTGGAGCTGCCGGGACCCGTGGCGCCGTTAAGACTCGCCTTGGACGGTCAGCAACGGCTGGAAAAGCCCTGGGCGAATTCTGCACCAGCCTCGTGCAGAAACTTGGCTGTATCGCGCCGCTTCGAATTCTGCACAAGGCTTGTGCGGAATTCGTCGGTCCGGATCTCCGCTGACCGCCCACGGTAGGTCAAGTAGAAGTCGCGGAAATACCAGAGGTTCCTCGTCGAGTAGCCCTGACCGACGCGCGCCAAGAGCTGGTGCGACAGGTCTTCGATGACTTCCTCGCCGTACTCGGCACGCGCCTCACCGCATCTCGCTGTTGACAGCGCGCACCACGCGTGAGCGCGCCCCTTCAATGATCGCGACCACACGCTCCACCAGCGTCCCGAAATCTCCCGCGGGAGCGAGTGCGCCAGTTGGTGTCCGCATGGAGGAACCTTTCTTCGGGTTCGCCTTAGGCTGTCTCTTGCGCGAGCTCACAAGCGTCCTCCTCTTCCATCTCGGGAGGAAGGGAGCGCGCGCGCAAGGCCGCTCTCGATACCGAGCTTGAGCAGGCAGTCGTCGTCGCTCGCGCGGGAACGCTTCGGGCTGTGCGCCGGCTCGTCGCGCAACGCCGCCAGCGACAGCGTGGTCGTTATCAAGACAACTTGGACACCAGGCACGACCTCCCTGCATAGCCGCGGGCTCGTTTCGCGCTCGCCGGGGGAGCAAGCGATCGCCTCGCCCGAGAATTGGGTGACGAGCTCGCACAGCGTTTGCGGGCTGCAGGGCACCACGACGTAGCAAGGCATAGACGATTGGGGCTGCCTGTCAACGTGTTCAGTATCACGAGCAGCACTTGAGTCCGAACACTGCAGTAGTAGCGCCAAGCCCCCACCATATCGGAGCTTGTGGCGCCGATCCCGTGCACGGTAGCCTCGGCAATCTCGAGAGGTCCGTCAACAGGGCACCTGGCGCGGGCCGAAGCAAGGATCGTGAGGATGACCTTTTCTTCGTGCCGGCGGGAGCGAGACTGATGCGTCCGAGCTCTCTGTGAGCACCATGCTCGACGCGGTGGAGTCGAAGGGGCGCCTCGACACTTTGGGGTGGCCGTCCCGGCGACGTGGCCCTCGTTCGGCAGCGGCAGTACCTCGTCGAGGAGGTGGCGGCACCGGCAGGTCCCGAGGAGGCGACTCGCGTGGATCTGGTGTGTCTGGATGATGCTGCACAGGGCCGACCGCTCTCAGTTCTGTGGGAGTTGGAGCTTGGGGCGCGTGTCCTACCGACTGAAATCGGCGGACTCGGCGAGGTGAAGGCGCTCGATCCGGTGAGACGCTTTGCAGCGTACTTCCACGCGCTGAAGTGGAGTCAGGTCACGGCCACCCGCGCGGATCTGTTTCAGTCGCCGTTCCGCGGCGTAGCCGGGCGCGCTCGCGCAATTGTCGAACACGCTCGGTTGACGTCTTCGTTGCGAGTGCTGGCGGCTGCGCCGAGTGCGCCGGCGAGCTTGCTGGCGCTTCCGTCCGCGGCGCCGACGCCGCCTGCGCAACGCCAAAGTCAGCAATCCAACCGCGCCGTCGCCAATCACCAAGAAGCCGTCGTCGACCAGCGTTTTCATCGCTACCCGCACCAGCGCACGCTCGTCATCGTGCAGTCCCAGCGCCCGAACCAACGCGTTCACCGGATCTGCCGCGCCACGCACCAGCGCCCCATCCTCCTCCGCCAGCGCGTTCAACAGTTCGCGCAGCCCGCGTGCTTCGATCTGCCGTACGCGCTCCTTGCTCAGCTCGAACATGTCCGCGACTTCGTCGAGCGTGTGCGGCCCCTCATTCGCGACGCTCAGCGCGCAGTCGCGCGTCGGGCTCAACTGGTGCCCCCAATGGTCGCGATGCGCGAGGTGATACCGGCACTCCGTGCGAGTGCACGGCTCGGCGCCAGGCGCCGCACTCCTCCGCGTCCGGGAAGCGTCGTGCCTCCGCCGCCATCACCGGCAACCGCAGCGCCGCCGCGGCGGTCACGACCGGTCCTCCCGGTCGACTACGATGCTCACCGGCGCGTCAGTGAAGCCAAGCGCGTCCGCCGCCTCGAGCAGGTAGCCGTCCAGCTTCTCTCGTGCCCCGTCCTTCCCGTCTGCCAGCCGGTAGGCGGCGTCGAGGGCGCGCGCTAGGCAGAGCCCCGGCTTCGCTGCCTTCCAGTCTGCTTCTGCCAGACTCAGAAGGCCGCGTTTGCGAAGCCGGTTACTTCCCCCGAATCTCTTCGTGATTCCACTCGAAATCTTGACGGATTTCTTGACGCGCTCTCGCGAAGTGGCTTGTTTTATGCGGGAAAGGGGTGGAGGCGCTGGGAATTGAAGAGTGGCGCGCCGGAGGCAGCGGACGGCATCTCCCGGCAAATTGAGGCATCTGACGAAACGGACGCCGAACGGGAATTCCGCGAAATACCAACAGACGCCGCAATCTGTTCCGCAGGGCAACACCCGCAGCTAAGCGGGATCGCGGAGGCGTTCGTGCGTGCCGTGGCTGCGGGCGAGGACGGCGCGGTGGCGCTCGCGACCGCACTGGCCGAGGCGGTTTTAGAGGGGACTGGCGCGAAGCTCGCGTTGAGCGTGTTGGATGGCGGGCCGTTGACGATCACGCGGGCCATCCGCCTGGCGGAGCTAGTGCTCGCCGTGCGCGGTACGGCTGGGAAGGTGGGTGCTCTTTGATGCCGGCTCTGGTAGGCGAGGCGCTTGCGCAGGCGTTGCCGCCTCGCCTCGCGGAGCCGACTCGCGCGGAAGGACCCTCGCCGCACCGCGACGGCGACCGCGCGTGGGGCCACTTCACGCGACGTCAGTCGACCGCCTTCATGTTCATGCGCGAGCACGTCCCGGCCCTCAGCCGCCTCGGCAAGGGCCCGTGGGCGCTCGTGCAAGCAATCGCTTGCCATTGGCAGGCTGGTCGTAGCGATGCCTATCCGTCGCAAGAGCGGCTCGCCAGGCACTCCGGCTATGACGTTCGGTCGATTCGCGCCTTCACCAAAGTACTCGAAGCTGAGCTCCTTCTCGAGGTGGCTCGGGAGAGGCTCCCGGATGGCAGCTCGCGTCTCTACTACGAGCCGGGCCCCGCGTTGCTCGCTGCGGTTGCCGAATTCGACGCCGAGTACAGGGACGAGCGCCCGCCACCTAGCGAAGCTCGTCCGCTTGGCCCGCCCAAACGCGGAACGGTGGGTATGCGGGCACCGGTGGTGCGAGCTGGCGTGGACGGGCGGCGGACGGCGGATCGGGAGTCGAGGCAACCGCAGGTGCACCCGCCCAAGCAGGCGGAAGTGGCTTCCGGTGGGGATGCGGCAATGGTGCCCGCCGAACTCCCAGATCTCGAAGATCTTAAAACCCATTCTTCTTCTTCGCGTGTTGGACCGGAAAAACTCCGGTGCGCTGAACAAGAACAAGGTTCGAAAATCTCGGAAACGGACTGGGAGATTGCGTTTGAAGTCCTGGCGATGCTTCGCGAGCGCCGATTCGGACGCGGCGCGAGGCTGTTTGAGGCCAACGTCCTCGAGATGGTTGCGACTTGCGTCAGCGTCGTCGAGGGCGACCGGGAAGCGAAGCGCCGAGCGCAGCTGGACGCCATCGAGCACGCGTTCGGCGTCTCGCACGGCGCACCTACTCCGAGCTACATTTGGGGAAGCATCGACCACTTCTTGGAACACGAGGCGAGGGGGCGGACCGCTCGCCTTCACCTCGAACGGGCTCAGGCGCGACGCGCGCATGCGGCGGCTGGCCAGCGTCAGCAGGCGCGCGTGCGGTCGCTGCAGGGCGAGGAGGTGTGCGGTATTACGCCGCAGGCCCTACGGTTCATCGACGAGTTTGGACGCAAAAGGTGAGCGCCGGCAGCGCTCTGGCGTGATGAAATCCGGCGGTGATTGATCCGATGGTGGGAGGGTTTCCGCGACGAAGAGTCGCGCCTTGATTGCGTATCACTCTTCGTGCCGGACTCTCGACCACCGTTTGCTGGTCTCGAAGGAGATCCTATGGCCGACGGAAGTGCGCCCGCGGGCAAACGCCCGCTGCCAAAGCGGATTGGGAGTGAGAACGGGCTGAAGATCCTCTTCTTCTGGCTGTCTGGCGAATGGTTGTTGGGTGGCCGCAACGGTGGTGGCCGAATCCTGCTTCGCACGTCCCTCCTTTCGGGCACAGTATTCGGCTTCGCACTCTGGTTCCACAGTTTCATTAATCCCGATGCCTCGTGGATACCGGACGCCACCGAATTACGGCGCGAGCTATACATAAATTTGCCCTGGTTCGGCGCTCTGTTTGCGGGGGTGTATGCCGCGCTCTATACGCGGTTTGCTTCGCAGTGGCAGTATCTCTCTGGCGTGTACAACAATATCAAGGCTGCTGAGTGCGATAGTTGTCGGTGCGAAGGAGTTCGCGCGTGCCCCAGCCGTGAGGCGCTCATCGAATGGAAAGCCGCCTTTATCGAGGATTGCTTGGCTCTGCACGTCGCGGGCCGTCGAGTTTTCGCCACTACCATTTGGTTTTGGGGACACGATCCTGAGGTTCAAACGGCCTTTGCTGACAGCCATGGTCCAGACTGCTTACGGCAAGTGCTCGGCCGCTTGGAGTTCGGCGGATCCTTGGAGTTCCGCGCAATACGGGCGGCCGTGCGCAACGCTTGAGGGTGCGACGAAACCACTGTTGACGGGCGCCGTCGTGACGGGTCGCAACACGTGCGAGTGAATGCGCAGCTCCGTGTAGGCCGCAATTCCGCGACCGAGTACGCTGTGGAGGTGTGCGGGATGCCGGCAGAGGCCTTTGCTGTTTATCGAGGAGTTCGGACGCGAGAAGCGACCCCGCAGATGCGTCTGGAGCCGCCGCGCCTGTAGGTGTGCTCGGCGTTACTCCTTGACCCGAATCTTTGCGAAGAACCGCAGCAGTACTTGGCGCCCGATTCGCTTGTTGCTCGCTGCGATCTTCTTTGCAATGTCGCGTGCCGCCGTGGGGGTGAGCGCCCTTCGTTCCACGAGGAGCGCCCCCACATTACCGGCACGAGTTCCTCCGCGCAGCTCTCGCGCAAGCGTCGGTCGTTGGAGACACAGGTCCACCCGTTCGCTTTCGCTGCTAGCAAGCAGAGTCGATCTTGAAAGGACAACCTTCCTCGGCGCGCCGCCGCGTCGACGAGCATTTCCAGAGGGGGTTCGAAAAGCTTGATGCCAAGAGACGCCGCCATCGCGGGATCGAGATCGTGAACCTCTTCGAAGACCGGCGTCGCGACATGTACGTCGCCGACATACCGCGACGCGAGCGTGATCACCGAACTGTCGCTTTTCGCGAAGTCGATCAGCACGCATGCGTCGACCAAGAGTAGCCGGAGCTTCGCCGTCATGAGGTCATGAAACCCACGAGTTCGAGAGATCCCGCATGTCCTCCAGCTCGATCCGAAGAATCTCCGCAGCCCGTCCCAGGGAGATCTCCTCGTCCTCGACCGCCCTGCGCACTAATCGGGAGAGACGGTCTTCGACGAAATCGCCCTCGACGAGATGCTCCGGCTCGTCGGCGACCTTGGCCGAAGGGCGCACAGAACGGAAGTCTTCTGCGACGAGTCCATCGGGTTCGTCAGCCTTTCCGAGGGTGCGCCCGGTGAGCGACTTGTATTCCCATTGAAAGCGGGGCCAAAGCTTGCCACCGTCAGGCGACTGCGAAGCGATGCGGTAGAGAACCGACTTCCAGCTCACGCGGAAGATCCGCTTCAGTTTGAATACCAGCTTCACGAGCGGAAGGCCGCGAGCCTCGTCGAACTCCTTCTTGAAGAGAGCGTCCGGCATTAGGAAATGGCTCGCAAACGTGTCCGCCTCCTTTTCCTGGCCAGGCTCTTCGTCTGCCCTATTTACGTCGTAAGCATCTAGATGGAGCAGCAGGTGGCCGAGCTCATGCGCGGCGGTGAAGATCCAACGTTCAACGGACAGCCGTTCCCACGTGTTTACGACGATCGCCGGTCCTCCGTCCGCCTCTGACACGGAGAGACCGAAGAACCCCTCCGATGCGAGCTTCGGAGTGAAAACCTTCACTCCGTTGTCTTCCAGTAGCCCGCAGATGTCGCGGACAATCTCATCGTCGATCCCGAGCGCCTCTCGTGCGAGACTCGCTGCCTTGCGGGCTCTTGGTTCGCCGGGTTGGGTCCTAGCGACCTTTTTCCGCACCGGCTCTGCCTTGAACGGAAGCCGCGCTTCGAGCAAGGTTTCGAGCTCACCATAGTCGTCGATCCATCGAGCGACGTTCGCAAGCAGCTCGCCTCGCGTCGTCATCTTTTTCTCCGCCCGAAAGCGGACGCCGTGTAGCGTTCGCACGGGCGCGAGGAGCTCCTCGAGGCGCACGCCGAGCGCAGCCGCGAGCCGCATGAGTGAGTCCACACGCGGCGCAGACGAGCCGCTTTCGATGTTCCGATAGCCTACCCGCGAGAGCTGGGCAGCATCAGCGAGCTCTCCTTGGCTCCAGCCCTTAGCCGTTCGCAAGCGCCGCAGATTCGCGCAAAGAACAGTCATGTCCATAGGTTCCACCATATCACCATAGTCATCTTGACGAGGGTCGTCAATGTGACAAGTTTGCTTGTAAAGCTAACGGCTCTTGTTGACTGCAGTCGGGCAGCGCCGAGCCGGTGGTGGAAGGACACCGATGACTGCCGAAGAAGAAATCGAACTCGAAGAACTCGAAATCGAGGAGTACGGCAAGCGGGGCGGCAAGGGGGGCGGCAAGGAGCAGCACCCGCGGGCGCGGCGCTACGTGATACGCGTGGATAAGACGAAGTACCCGGTAGACGTGTCCCACATGAAGGGGCGCGAAATCTTAACTCTCGCCGGCAAGCTTCCGCCTGAGCAGTACAAGCTCAGACAGAAGTTTCATGGTGGCGCGGCGGAGACGATCGGGCTCGACGAGGACGTCGACTTCCGCAAGCCTGGCGTCGAGCGATTCATGACCCTGAAGCTCGATCAGACGGACGGCTGATGCCACGTCGTCAATTCGACCTACCATCGTTCGACGTGGCCCACCTCGAGACAACGGGGCTCGAGTGGGAGACCGTCGTGGAAGGGGAAGCCCGCTGGCTGCTCCTCCACGATCGACCCGTGGCGCAGGGCTACAACGTGGCAAAGGCGCTCACCGCGATTCGGATCGCGCCGAGCTATCCCGAGGCGCAGATCGACATGGTGTACTTTCATCCACCACTGGTCCGCAGCGATGGGCGCACTTTGAGCGCCGTTTCCGAGCCCACCATCGACGGGAAGCTGTTCCAACAGTGGTCCCGGCATCGGACGAACGAGAACCCGTGGCGACCGGGCGAGGACGACATCTCGTCGCACCTCGCCTTAGTTGACGGGTGGCTTGAGAAGGAACTCAGACGAGCATGAGAACGACGCAGCTTCGGATTGCCGGGGTGCATGCGGCTGCCCTTCGCAGTCATCTGTTTCCGGGCGACGGAAAAGAGGCGGTCGCGTTTGCCTTGTGCGGGCGCCATCGAGCCGTCGCGCAAGATGTGCTCGTGGTTCGCGATGTAGTTCCCGTCGCCTACGCGGACTGCCCGGTGCGGGAGGAGGGGTTAGTCACCTGGCGCACGCAGGCAATTGAGCCACTCCTCATCCGCGCGGGGAAAGAGAAGCTTGGTGTCGTCAAATTTCACAGCCACCCGACGGGCTTCCCGCGCTTCTCTGCGACGGACGACGTGTCGGATGCGGACCTCTTTCCGTCGGTCTACGGTTGGGTGGACGACGACGGGCCCCACGCAAGTGTCGTCATGCTGCCGAACGGGCAGTTCTTCGGCAGATCAATCGACGTTGAGAACCGCTTCAGCGCTCTCGAACGGATTTGCGTAGTCGGGCATGACGTTTCGATTTTCTGGATTCCACCGTTGGATCCGCACCGGCTCACGCTCAGCGGCATGAACAGCTTTTTGGCACCGCGACCACGCACCTGCTTCGAGCGTTGAGCGTCGGGGTGGTTGGATGTTCCGGCACGGGAAGTTTCGCTATCGAGATGCTCGCGCGCCTCGGCGTCCGACGTCTCGTGCTTGTGGACCCGGATCGCATCGAATATCGCAATCTCAATCGCATTGTTGGTTCCACCGCGGTCGACGCCGCGCTCGGCAGATCGAAGGTCGACGCGCTGGCGGAGTCGGTGGCGCGGATGGGGTTGGGGACAGAAGTTGTTCGTGTCGCGAAACCGTTGGCGACGCCGGATGCCGTCCGCGCGCTCGCGTCCTGCGACATCGTGATTGGCTGCATGGACAGTCATGACGGTCGGCGCACGCTCAACCGACTCGCCGAATTCTACGTGCTGCCCTATTTCGATTGCGGTGTCGGTTTGGACGCCGATGGGAAAGGGGGCATCGACAAGGTCGTCGCGGCGAGCCACTACGTGCAGCCCGGTGGAGCAGCAATGCTCGCGCGACGCCTCGTCGACCAGAAAAAGGCGGACGCAGAAGCATGGGCGCGCAACGATCCCGCTGCGTACGCAGAGCTCAGACGCCAGAAGTACATTGATGGCGTCGAGGAAGATCGGCCCGCCGTAATCAGTGTAAACGCGCTCGCCGCGAGTCTCGCGATAAACGAGATGCTCGCGCGCTTGCACCCGTACCGCGCCGATCCGAGCGAGCGATTCGCCTCGGTGCGCCTGGCATTCTCGGACATGGTGCTCGACACCGACCGCGAAACGATGGAGGGCGCCATGAAGCGCAGCCTGGGTCGCGGTGATGTCCAACCACTTCTCGACATGAGCGAACTGTCCGTCGACCTGGCCAAACGGTGAGTCGATGAGCTGGCTCGGAAGGCTATGGGTTACGCTGTGCGGTTGGTTCGGACGCAACGTTCCGAAATTGGCACCAGCTCCTTCCCCGCCGCCGTTCGCGCGGGGCGCACAACTCTACACCGTCGCTCACGCGGAAGAGGAGCCGGAGGACCTCGCCCCGATGACAGTGTACGCGATCGGCGAGGGAAGCCATTTGTGGCATGTGGCGATGCTCTGTCCCTGCGGATGTGGAGCAAAAATCCAGCTGAACGCGTTGCCGGACGATGAGCCTTGCTGGACGCTCGTTGCTACCGATGGTGTGCCCACGCTTAGCCCGTCCGTCTGGCGAAAAGTCGGGTGTCGAAGTCACTTTTTTCTTCGAAGCGGTCGAATTAGATGGTGCTGAACTGAGAGCGACCTTCGTTTCGAGATGGCGCATCAGCCTACTGCTGCTGCTGCTGCACCGCTCGGGCCAGCGTCCCATGGGAGGGTTGCGACGTGCGAAGCGAGGAACGAGCGCTCGCTGTCGGTCGCTTCCGGAGCAAGGACCACAACCTTATCGCCATCGCTGCCGGGGCTAACGTCAAGCACGACACGGACGCGAGGCAGCTCGCGGGTTCGAAGCACGACGAGATCGCCTGGTCGCACCGAGCGGCGCACCTGCCCAGCGTAATCTGGCGAGGCGCTCACGATCGCGAATGTCTCAAGCGCCGCCAAGTGCACGCCTAGCCAGCGTTCGGGGTCTACGCCCAAGCGCGGTGTCCGCGGCACGCTTTCCTGAAGGATGCTCACCGCTGTCGCATCGTCGACGAGCCACTCACTGAGAGCCGCCATCAACTGGAGTGCGTACCACCGTTCGTCCTCGAGCCCTCAAGTCCTCCGCGACGCGACGCGACGGAGAGGTCCGCGTCGACGTCCCACGCAACCCACGCAAGCAGACCAACGACCATCGACAACTCCGCGAAGCCCTCTCCATTGGCTTCAGCGACCGCACGCCTGGCCAAGGCCTCTGGTCCCCACGCGACGGCGAGGACGCTCGCCTGGAAAAGCTTCCACTCGTCAGCGCGATCGACGAGCTCGTAGCGCATGCGCTTCCACTCGGGGCGCTGCTCGACGAAGCGCAACGTGCGGATGACTCCAAGCACCGCCGCCAACTGCACGACGCCCCGACGCGCGCGGTCGGGTGCAGCGGCAAGCTCGAACTGCCCGTCCATGCGCTTGATGAGGCGTCGAACCTTCCCTCGACACGCCTTCGCCAGCACCTCGAAGTCCGGCGCCTGCCGCGCGAGTTCGCCGCCTTCCTCTTCGTCGGCGCCGATCTCCTCCTCCTCGCTACGCGGCCGTGGAGACGACATCGTCGTGAGCCCCTCGCCGAGCCTACGCATCAGCGCGTCGAGCAAGACGACGATGTCACCGCTCGCGAGGCTCCTCGTGCGTCGCGCCGAGGATTTCCGCCCGGCAGCCGCGAGCGCGAGCGACGCCGGCGCCTGGCCCGCCTCCTGGTTCGCACCGGCCCCTGTGGCCGGACGGAGCGGCGTCGTCCGCACCACGTCGTCCGAGTCGAAGATGACCTTCTCCGTCAGCTTCAGCAGCGCCTCAAGCTGCGTCGGATCTTCTTCGAGCGCGCCGAGCGCCTGCCGCAGTGCCTTCCGGGTGTCTCCGCCAAGGTTCTTCGCGATGTCCTCGGTGCGGTGGACGACGACGAGCGTGTGACCATCAGTCGAGCGCTCCTCGAGGTAACGAGCGCCGTCGCGCACGGCGTCGGGCGCATTGACAACGCCCGCCTCACCCACGACCGCATCGCCGAGGGGTGCGTCCATGTCCCCGGCGCCGCGGAGAACCAAGCCGACTCGCAGCGGCTCCTGCGAGAGGAACCCGGTGGGCGTCGGCGTAGCGATCAGGATGTACCGCGACTCCTCGGCAATCGCGGATGGTGCGGCCTTCCCGCGTGCGCTAACGGCGTTCCAGTCGGCGGCCGTGACGGCTGGCGCCCCGAGCAGTGCCTCCATTCCGAGCAGCTCGGATGCACCCTTGCGGCGATCGGCGACCACGGCCTCCGCGTTGCGCGTGCCCGGTGCCTCGAAGAACGCCGCAGCGCTCGGGTTTGCGCTGCCAGTGACGAGCAGCTCCTCCTGCTTGCTGGCGAACCAGAACACCTTCGCGTGCAGGTAGCGCGCCGCCCTTTCGCGGCGCTGCGGGATGGCCGGGACGCTTGCGATGTTGACCCACTCGACGCCTTCCAGCTTCGCGGCCTCGACCGGATCGATCTCCACCGACTCCGGGTCAACGCCGATGACGAGCCGCTTCGGGCGCACCTCGCGCTGAACCCGCCGAACCACTGCCAGTGCCGGGTCGAAGAACGGACCGCCGATAAAGGCGGTCGTGACGTCCTTCGGGATGAGGGGCGCGACCTTCGACCAGAGGTCGGGGCCCGCGTTCGTCTCCGTGAGCAGTTGTCGGTCCGCACGGCTGGTCCCGAGTGGCCCGTGGAGCCAGGGCGCGCCCAGCTTCACACCCTCGAAGGCCTCGACCACATCGGGAAGGTTCGCGGGCACGAACCCGGCGAGGTAGTCGAGCGCCTGCCGAAACGGCGCACCGCCCGCACGCAGCGCGGCGCCCTCGAGGCCGAAGACGTTGGTGACCTCGTCGTTCAGGCCGAAGCCCGAGAGCGTCATGTTGTGGCTGCCGACGAGCAGCGAGCCCTTCGATTTCCCGAAGCGAAGAAAAAGTTCCGGGTGGAACGCGCCGCCGACCTTCACGGGGATGAGGGTGTAGTCGCGGCCGGCGCGACGTGGCCGCAGCTCCTCGATGGCGAACGCCTCGGCGCAGCGGGTCGCGTCGACCATCAGCACGTTGTGGGTGCAGCCTGCCGCCATGAGCCGCCCGAGGACCACACCGGCATGCGGGAAGGGGAGATCTGCGGACTGCGCTGGCGCGACATCGACGAGAACGCGAAGCCGCTCGGCAGCATCCATCTGACCTGTCAGTACGATGGGCAACCGCTCAAGAGCGAGCGTGGCGTTGGCGAGCGGTCAAGGAAGATTCCGATCCACCCCGAGCTCGCGAAGAAGCTCGGCTGGTGGCGCCATGAGGGGTTCAAGCTCGTGAACTGCCGAGTGCCGAGTCCGAACGATTTCGTCGTCGCGCGCCGGGAGCGCGGGAGCCTCGAGCGTCTCGTGAACCATACGAAGAAGAGTGGCGCCAAGCTCTGGGCGCGGGCCTGCCAGGAAGCGGGTGTGGAGAGCCAAACGCTTCACGCGACCAGGCACACGTTCATCACCCTAGCTCGGCGCGGTGGCGCTCGAACGGAGGTGGTCGAGCGCATCACGCATAACGCGTCCGGAACGATCGTCGACCACTACACGCACTGGGACTGGGAGCCGCTCTGCCAGGCGGTGCTGGCGATTGAGCTCCCGAGTCCCGTCGCTGCTGTTGCCAAAAATGTTGCCACGCTAGTCGCGCGGCCAGTTTTTTCCGGGAGAACAGGGTGGAGGCGCCGGGAATTGAAGAGCGACGCAATCGAACAAACCACGGCAATCCACCGCTACCTGCAGAAAATGGCGAAGCTGACGATCTCAAAAAACACCCGGCAAGTTCGCCTGACGCCGCCAACTCCGCCGCGCACCAACATCGCAGCAACGAATCGAACGAAGACGACGAGCTCGCCCTCTTCAACATCGCGCTCGCTGAGCAAGCCGAGCGCGCCGACGTCGCGTCCCTTCTCTCTTGCGGCCTGACGCGCGAGCCGCGTTCCGACAAGACTGAACACGGAGTCGGCCCCGACTCCCGAACCGCGCTGTCGCCGGTCAGCTGATGGCAACGGCGCGGTTCCCGATGCCGGGACCGCCCTCAACGAGTGGTTACCGGGTTCCAGTCGAGCGGTGGGAGGCTCCTCGGAGCGCCGCAGGGCTAGCCACCAGGTTGCGCCGATCCCGCCAGGCTCGCCGCGCCGCTGTGAAGCGGGCGCGAGCGGCCTCATTGGCCTTCATGTTTGCCCCGCCCTCGGGCGAGCGCGATCCAAGCGTCCCGTCGGTGCTGCCGAGCCCCTTCAGGAGCACGGCATTCGAGCTCGCTCGAGCGTGCGCGCAGCTTCGCGCCGAGCATCTCCTAACGACCTTTGGCGACAGCTTGGCCGGTGACGTCGCACGCTTCGACCTGCTTCGAAACCTTCGGCGCCGCTTTCCGCACGCACAATGGAAAGTACTCGCCGCCCTGATCGAGGAGGACTTCACGCCATGAACCGTGACTGGTCACTTGAGCGATGGAGAAAGCAGTTCGTGCGCGAGCCGCTAGAAGAGCGCCTGTGGCCCGTCATGGCGCGCGGCCTTCGCGAGCTCCTCAACAAACTCGCCGAGGAGGACGGCACGCTTGTTTCGGGCGTGAGCGATCCCGAGGCGTCACTCGTGGAGGCGTTAGCCCCTCGAAGCGAAGAGCGCGGGCTCGTGCAGCTCGCTGTCACGCTGCTCGTTCGAGAACGCTTCCTCGAGGCTGACGCAAGTTCGATCTGGATCCCCGGCCTCCCCGCATCACAAGCGGCTCGCTGGATGCCGTCGGACGTGGAGCAGCCAAACGAGAGCGCGCGTGCGCCGTCGTCATCGACGGAACGAGTCCGTCGGCATCGCGCCAACAAGCGCGCCGCCGTCTCCGACCCGAGCTCGTCGTCTCGCGCCCTCGCCGTTTCAGAGCCCGTTACATCGTCCGTTTCACCCGCCGTTTCGGGAGTTACATCGGCCGTTTCATGTAACGTTTCATCCTCGCGCGGTGAAAGAGAACCCGATCCTTCGCAAACCCCAAATAGAGAGAAATACAAACAAACAGATCATCTTCATCTACCGCGCGCTCGCGAGGCGACCAGCGTTTCAGGCGTTACCGCGAGCGTTTCATCCGCCGTTTCGCGGACCGTTTCACCCGCGCGCGTTTCATCGAGCAACGAGGAGGAAGAGGACGATCGACGTAAATTGAATCTGGGGGTAGGGGGCACGCCACAGCTCGAGCTGCCCATCCAACAGCGCGCCGCGCTGGTCCTCGAAAGGCCACACCTCGGTCGCTCGCTCCACCCCGAGCAGTGGCCTGAGGTGCAGAGCATCGCGTCCGCGTTGGCAGAAGCGACGGGCGCCGCGAACGGCTACCTCGGCGGCTACGACGACGACCCAGGCGTCCAGGCGGTGCTCAAGCTTTACGCGGCGGGGATCCCGCAGACTGCGCTCGAGTACGTCGCCCGTACCGTACCACGCCAAGCGTGGTGGTCCCTCAACGGAAAGAAGCTTGGCCTCTCGTCCCTGAGCCTCGAAGTCGTGCGCCGCAACCTACCAGGAGCGGACGGCCGCGCTCGAGTCACCAACCCCGGCGTTGCGAAGGCGCTCGAACTCCTTCGCCGTGACCTGGAGGCAGCCAATGAATAACCACGCGCGGCGCGCCGAGTCGACGACTCTGCCGTCGGCGCGGCGCGCAGACAATTCGGCTGCGGTCAGTCAACAAGCAGCGGGCGTCGAGGACTACCCGTTCGACCCGAAGCTGCTCATCCACGAGCAGACCGGTCTCGATCGCCTTCGATGCATTTCGGACCGCGAGATGGCATCGGTGCTTTACAGCATCTACATGCTGCAGGAGCGCAATCGCGCCTCCGCGCCCGCAGCAACGCCGCCGGCGAGTACGCCGCGAGTTGGCCTGCGTGTGCTCGCCACGCGGGCGCTCCGCGGGGAGCTCGGATTCGCCGCGCAGGAGCTCGCGACCAACGTGCTCGTCGACGAGAGCGGGCGCGAGAACGTCACCGAGGAGACGCTGCAATACTTCGGGCGCGCGTTTCGAAACCTGCCGCGCAATCGATAGGGAAGGGAAGAGGAGTACCGATGCCGTCCAACAAGGTTCAACAGCTCGAGGCGCTTGCCTTATCGTTTCCGTCGCTTCGGCGTGCAATCCCGACGCGGCTTTTCAGGCCATGGGATGCAATTCGGTTCGCCCAGTATTGCGTTCCGATGAGCGGCGGCGAAAAGGAGGCCGCGCTGTTTGTGCTCAGCGTCTGGAACTCGAGCGACGACTGGTCAGAGTTCGGGCTCGCGTGTGCGCCGGCGGATGACCCCAATCGCGGGCGGTTCGACATGCATCGGGCCCTTTCGCGTTGGGACGACGAGCACATGCGCGCGTTTGCTGCCTGGGTTGCGGCGCCGTGGTGGTGTTAGCCGTGCGGTTGACGACGCTGCCGTTCGCGAGACGCACGTGAGCACGTTAGCAGCAACAGAGGCGCGCAAGAATTCACGTAATCCGGCTCCGACGAGCGCCCCAAGAGCTCGTGGCCAAGCCCTCCGCGTTGTCCGTGATCGCGTCCGGTTTCCTGCCGTGCCCGGCTGCGCAACGACTCCTGGGGAGACGAACTGCGCTCAGCTGGATTGCCGGTATCATCTCGCGCACCCTGATCGCGGTGCACGCCGGCTCAGCGTAACCAGGGACTGTGCGCTTGCCGTTGCGAACGAGGGCCCGCACACTCTTCAAGAAGTCGCGCGAACCCTCGGCATCACACGCGAGCGCGTCCGCCAGATTGAGGAAGCGGCGATAAGGAAGCTGCGAAGTAAGATCGAGCTCCAGATGTTGTACGAAGAAGTGGAATGAGTTCATTTCGGGCGACCAGAAGCACGCCGAGTGCGAAGTCATCTCCTGAGAAGAGAGCTGATCGTCTTTGCTTTTATCCCGGGACGGGTGCGCTTACCGCGTTCGCGTGGTTTCGAGAAACTGCGCTAGATATTGGGATCGTCGTGCTTCGCGGCGAGGTCCATTGAGTCCAAAATCGCCGCCATTCCCCCGGGGTCCCTTCGGAGAAGGCGATCAACCTCCTCGTCGAACGTTGAGTCCCGCTTCGCTCGATTAGCTGGGTCGATGCTGATGAACCTTCCGGGCCCTTCGTAGATCTCATCCGTCACGCGAATGCTCGCGTCCATCATCCCAAGAACCGACACGCAAATTGCCGTAGCGACTTGCCCGTTTGACGCCATAAAGGCTCGGAGGTGGTCTCCCTCATTCGGCCAAAACGGTAGGAATGGCGTCCTGGGCGCAATCCGCATCGTGCCGCGAACCGAGTACTTCTCCGATGCGTCGAACGGCAAGTCTTCGTCGAAGATGAACTCTCTGAGAATGACGGCAGTTGGAACGTCAACGTACCTGTCACCGAGCCACTCGCAGGCTAGTTCGTAGACGATCTTCATGAGTCCCCGCCGGTAGCGGCTCATGTCGAGCGAGAGGGGAACCCTGACGACCGGTTGCTCGGTTCTCACCACCTCGCGGCTCAAAGCGTCGACTTCTTCTTCGGAGAGTGGGCGAGCGCCTGCGCGAACCAGCGACTTGTTCACCATCGCACGGAGCTGATTCGCATCACGCGCATCGATGCGCACCTGGATCTGACCTTCTTTGGGTCCGGTCATAGTTCTCTTGAGAAAGGGCTTCACGTAGATGTCGGTGCCTCCGGGCTTCGACGGATCAGGTCGAAGCTGCACCTGTTCGGTCGAGTCCTCCGCCAAGACGCCGTTTGCGAAGGGCATCGGGATGCGTCCCGTTTTGCCTGCCAATCCGAACTGCGCGCGCTTCATCGCAACAAGCGTGTGATCAGTGATGGTGACGTCGACCGAGTGACCAAGGCGATCGTTGCAGGTCTTGCAAACTGAGCGAATCACGACTGTTCCCCCGACGGCTTCCGGGAATACGTGTTCGTCGGTAAATCCGCTGGGCGGATCGTCCTGCAGACAGAAGATGCAGCGCATGACCACGAAGGTAACGCATACGATGCGCTTGCCGGCTCGGAAGTTTTGCCAGCGCTATCCGAGGTTGCTACGTGATGGGTCGGACTACATCGGCGTGAGCGACCTCCTCGGATCTGTGGCAGCGAGAGTCACTATGTGCCGGCGAGATGTGGTTGCGGAGCCGACAACGTAGCCCGCCCAGGCGAGCGCGGGCTCGGGGATCTCTCTCCTGCCGCGGACCACGGTCTACTGCATCAGGCGACCTTCCGCTCATGTCTCGTAGCGTTCTGGAGTGCGGTAGATTCTTCAGATGTCGGGCTCTATGCTGACGAAGATCCTGGAAGCGCTGATCGCGGTCGAGACTCGTCAACTCATTGAGGATCACTACCTCAAGCCCCTTCGCCTGTTCGGCGCGGCAGTCGATCAGGCGCTCGCGCCATTGCGCACCGCGGAATTTTCGGCGGAGGTGGCGCGGATAGCGCGTCAACTGCAGCTGCTCGACCAATGGCTGAGGGAGCTGCCGAATCAACTGAAAGAAGCTCTGAGCGATGCTGGGACGATCCCTCATCCAGAACTGACGTTGCAGGATCTCGCGACGGTAATGCGTGCGCATCAGACTGGTGGGCACCAGGCGGCGGTCTCGCGCATACAACACTTGAACGAGGAGTTGTTCGCCCAAGCAGACTTCCGTAGCAGCCTCCGCATTCGGTGGCACGCGTCGAGACGTCACGCCGTCTTGGAGCAGGTACTGTCAGCACATGAAGCCGGTCTCTATGCGGTGAGCATTCCAGCCGCGTTGGCCCAAGCGGAGGGGATCGTCGCAGACGCAGCACGGCACACTGGGGCGATGAAGCTCCGGCATTACAAAGGCTACATCACGCAGTTAGGCGACGAGCCGAACGTCGACGGTCCTTCCGTCGAACACTTCGTGGAAAATTTCCTCCTCGCGAGTTTTAGGCACGGCGACCCGGTTCCGTCATTCAGCCGACACGCCATCCTGCACGGAGCCGACGTCGACTACGGCAGTAAGGAGAAGTCCATCCGCGCTTTGGTCTGGGTCGACTACTTGCTCATCCGGGCGGAGGAGCAGGCGAATGCATCTCAGGCGGTCCTCAAGGCACCCGCTCGGACCAAGCCGTGACTCCGCTCGATGCCTCCACGCGCTTCCGTGCCGGAACGCGCTTCACCGATGCTCCTGTTCCTTGGATGCCACCCATCCTGCCGCCGGGCCAAGCTGCGCAACCGCTCTATCCTGGCGGTCCCCCTGGCCACCGTTGCTGCTTCGGAAACGTTGGCGACCTGGCACAACCGAACCCCACGCACGCCGCAACAACGGGCTAGCCGCTCGACTTGTCGGGCGGCGACTGCCACACGTACAGAACCCGAAGGTCGTCGTTCAAGGGCCGCACGGCGACGATCCCAGGAACCGGCCCGGCCGAGGAAGGATCGAAAGGGACGGATGCGATCAACGCGAGTTTGCCTGCTGCCATGCCGTAGACGTGAACTAGGTGCTCCTTTGCCTTGGACGTCTCGTCCGTGCCGAATGGCAGCAGGAATTCTGGCTTGGCAGCGCCGACTCGTGTCGGGCGAATCGCGCGCATGACGAGTTGGCCCCGCAGCGGTCCGTAGACCGTGAACTCTCGAGCCGCGCGCGGCGAGTTGAACACTGGGAGTATCCGACGGTTGGGAGCGTCAAGACAGGCGGGTATCGGCAACAGCAGAATGGTATTCGGCTGCTCTGCTCGCGGCACCTTCCCGGGTAACGGGACTGTGCAATTCCAGATGTTGATAAAGACGTGAGCGACGATGTCGTTCAGACCAGAATCCGTGGATTCCACAAGATCGTCGAGGCGGCGCTTGTCGACGTAGGTCCACTCGTGCGGCCGCTTCCGATCGCGAAGCTTGGCGAGGTCGGGGAGCAGCATCGCGTTGTGCTCTGGGTCTGCAGCTTCGGCAACGGTGTCGGCCTTCTCGTAGAAGCCGTAGGTGTCGCCCCCCATGCCCCGGTGATAGCTGACGTTCCGATAAACGTTCAACTCGTCGAACCACGGCTGACGCGCACGGATCGCTAAGATCTCGGGGACGTCATAGCGTGTGGGAGGCATATCTCCGGGCTTGCTCTTGGGAGAAATGGCGTCGCTCGCTTCCCATTCATCTGCCTTGCTCTCGGACTTTCCAGCGCGGCGCGCCGCGATATAAACGAGGATGTCGATGGCTGTGCGTGCCGCCCCGAGAAGCGCGATCGCCTCGTTGACCAATGGAACGACAGCCTGCCAATCTGCGATCGCCGGTCCGCCAAGCGCCTGCCGCCTTCGCCGTACGTGACCGAGGCAGTCATCGAACCTGAGCCGATGATATCTTGCTCGACAGAGCGCCTCCGCGAGTGATGCCAGAGAGACCTCCGCTTCACGTGGCGAGAGATTGCTGAATGCGTCTGCTTCTGAACAAGTGCGGAGTCCTGCAGCCAAGGCGCTCTCTGGATCGGGAATTCCCGGTATCGCGCCCAAATTGAACGCTAGCGCCGTCGGCGGAAGACCCGGAGGTTGCAGAACCCACTCCAGCATGGGCTGTATCTCGGGGTTCGGTTCTGACGCTCTAGCAGTCACTACCTGCTCACAGTCTACCGCGACTTGCGTTGCTGTTGTTGCGCTATCGCGTCTCCAGCGGATCGGACGCGCCTCGAGCCATGGCGATGCGCTCCTCGTCGCTGTGCCAGCGGATGCGCTTGTTCATTGTGCCGCTCCGCCCCTAGTTGTGGGCTGCGTGTGCGTCTTTGATCGTGCCCGGCGGGCACGGGGGTGAAACGCTGCTGCGCGCGAGCGTCTCTCTTTACTTCGGACCGCGTCGTCCAGGACCCGGCTTCGAGAATAATTTGTGCTTGAGTTCGCGCCACGCTTCAGCGATCGGCGCTCGTTTCGGCGGCTTCGATCTAGGCTCGCCAACAGCCGGCGGATCCATGTCGCCCACCGTGTAGTAGTCCGCCTTCGCCTGGCCGTCTTTTTTGAGGCCGCGGGAGATCTCGTCCTCCGACCAGCGTGGAGCCCAGCGGACTTGATTCTCGATGATGAAGTAGTGCGACTTGCACTCCTTCTGCCAGCTCCCAACCGAGGGGTGCAACGAGATTGCTCGGCCATCAAACTGCATCTGCCAGCCAGTGGGAGAGAGCGGCGTTACCACCTTGCGACCGCAACCGCAGCAGCAAAGATGTTGAACCGATTTGAATCGGACGGACACGTAGAGAACGCCAGGATGCAGTTCGTCGGGTATGAAATCAACGAACTCGGGCGCCAGCGTCTGAATCCTACGATTCATTGGTCCTCGCGAGATAGCCGACTCGTTTCGATGGTGTACGCGCTGTGATGCTCGGCCTCGAGGTCATGATAGAAGCCGCAGAGCTTCTTCCACTTGATGACCGCGAGCGTCGCATTCAGCGCGTTCAAATCGGCGACCTGAATCCCCCGCGAGTATTCATTCTCGCCGATGGCGGGCGCGAACGAAACCCGGTGACCGTCGCGGACGTGATCCCGCTTCGCAGGAGTGCTTGTGGTCACCCTGATGATGCCCGAGAGCGCTCCGTCTCTTAGGTGGACCCCCATTCCGACATCGATGAACGGCACCCCCGCGTCCTCGAGCGTCCGCATGATCGCGTCTTTGAACTCTCCGCTGTCTAAGCACAAAAATACAAACTGCATGTCTCGCAGCTCGTGCGCGTTCTCGGGCGTGACGCGATAGGGATGTGGGACAATGCCGTGCCGCAACTTCGAGTATAGAAGGCAATAGTGGTCGACCTTCCTCTCGTCAGCGCGGAGATCCTCCAACGCGAGGACGCCGGGACTACGGAACGCGTTGTGCTGAAGGAACCGGTCGTCGTCGAAGAGGTGGATCTCTCCGACGGCGGTCTTCGCGACCAGATCGAGCACGTAGGAGCCGGTGCCGCCGAGGCCGACTATCGCAAGCCTGGACATGGCGAGCTTGGGTGAGAGCGCCTCAATGCCTGCTCGACTGGACGCAGTGTCGCGATATTTGAATGGTGAGGACTCGTCCTGGTCGGGTAGAACAACAGGAAACGTTTCTGCTCTGGCCTCCGGATCGATCGCCTGCGCTTGATGAACGAGTATCTTGATGTACTCCTTCATCTTCACGTAGTAATCCGCGTATCCGTTGCCGTCCCTCGGTTTCGTCGAGAACGTGAAGTCCGTCTCGACGCCAACCGCGTGTACCTCGTGAGTATCGCCTATGATGATCGGGAGGGGCGTTCCGTGCGCGTCGCACGGTCGCTCTCCCGCGAAGCGTGCGACGTGATCCTCGGGCTTTTTCGTGCGGTCCTGATGCAGCTCGAGCACCGAGACGAGCGTGCCGCGCCTGACGATCTTCTCGCCGTTGACGTAGGGGACAGAACGAATGAGAAGGTGCGTGCCGACGATGCTCAGATCGAAGCCCTCGTCGCGCAGACGTTTGAGGTCAGGACTACGATCGACTAGTCTCTGTGACACCGAAGATCATCCCTTCTTTTACCTTTGCCGACGGCCCGTCTTTGACGAGGGAGCCCTCGGGCTTATGTCCCTCCGCGCGCTCGTACTCCACGGTGTACGTGATGACGACGCCAGGGGGCGGCGGTTCGGGAAAGGCGAGCTGAACGACCTGGTCGTACGAGATCGCGCTCTCGTTCCATTCCTTGCGTTGCGCATTCACGATAATCGTGAATGATTTCTTCTCTTTATCCTGCGGGCTCATCGAGACCTCCTCGGTCGTGGGCGCTGGGGTTGTGTGCGCCGTCACAACCTCTTGCCTCGCGTGGCGAGTTTTCCGACACTCATGGAGTTTATTTCTTCTTTGTCGGAGACCGACGCAGGGTCGGCATGATCAGGGGACAAAGGTTGATGGCTTCTAGAAAGGAGACGCGCGCCGAAGACTACGGCACCGATGCAGACGTTGAGGCAGCGATCCGAGCATTGTCCGACGCCGACAGCCTGCGTCTGAGACGAGTGGCGGAGTTCCGCGTCCGAGCCCTAGCGGGACTGGGCCTCGGCATCGACGGCGACGATCTCCTGCAGGAAGCACTGGCAAGGACCCTCGACGGAAAGCGGCAGTGGCGGAAGAGCATCTCGTTCGTACGGCACTTGATGGAGACGATGCGTAGCATCGCGAGCCACGCACGAGACAGCATGAAGGCATGCAATGCGATCCTCGACGCCTCGGAGGATGCCGCGAGCACAGCTGATGGCCTTCCGTTGAAATCGCACATGGGTGACGGAGAGCGAATCGCCGCAGCCAACGAGCAGCTCGCGAAAATCTGTCAAGTCTTCAAAGACGATGATGAAGTTGGCCTGGTCATGCAGGGCCTTGCCAACGAGATGAAGGGACCCGAGATACAACAAGACCTCGGGCTCAACGAGACCCAATATGAAACAATCATGACCCGGCTGCGCCGGGGTGTTGACCGGAAGAACGGGTGGCGACCGTGACAAATTTGAAGGACTCGGGACAACGGTTGAGTGCGCTCATGAACGCGCTCGCCGACCACGCCGAATCAGCGCCCGATCGGGAGCTATTGGACGAGGCGGCGGCTCAAGGCGTCGACGCTAAGAGTGAGGCGGCAGGCGTTCGTGACCTTCTGCTCGAAGCTCTACTTCGCGGCAAGAAGGCACGCCTCAGCGCAGCACAGCGAGAGCACCGGCGGGCTGTCGCTGATCTCGATTCCCGGCTCGTCAACCTTCCCCAAGATGCAGCTGCGCGTCGCGCGCTTTTGCAACGAACCGTCACTCGGAAGCCACAGATGAAAGAGGCCTTAGTGACGCTTCAGCATCGGGACTTCGAATCGTTCTCCGATGGCGACGTCGAGAGCGCATTGAAACAGCTCGAGGCGCTCGGCTTGCTCGATGATGAGCTCGAGCCAAAGCCGTGAACCATTTCAAGGCGCCAGCGGCTTTATTGGATGAGCTCGGAATCACGGAGCCGTCTGACATCGTTATTGAGGCGATCGCTCAGCACTGCGGCGCGACCATCGTTTACGAGCGCCTCGATGGCTGCGAGGCCCGCATCCTCGGGTACGGCGACAAGGCCATAATAACGATCAACGCGGAAGCGTCTCGTGAACGTCAGCGGTTCTCTGCCGGACACGAGTTGGGTCACTGGATGCGGGACCGCGGCAAGGTCACGTTCGCTTGTACGGACCGGAACTTCGTTCAAGAATGGGGCAACGACAACCCCGAGCGTCGGGCGAACCGATACGCCGCGGATGTTCTCCTTCCGAGAAAGCTCTTTGAGAAGGCTGCGCGTGCGCGGCCGCCGACGTTCGAGTCTGCGCGTGCGTTATCGGCGCTCTTCGAGACCAGCCTTACCTCCACGGCCATTCGTCTCGTGGAGTTGGGGGACTCGCCTTCGATGATCCTCTGTACGGACTCGGTTGGGAGGCAATGGTTCTTCCGGTCTCCGTCTATCCCCGAGGCTCTGCGGCCGCTCACGAAACCGGGACCGGGCTCATTGGCAGCCAAGCTCTTGGCTGGGACGCTCGCTCGTTCAGCCGGCCCTCAAGCAGTCGACGCGGATGACTGGATCGACCGTGCCGATGCGGCGAGATACACGGTGATCGAGGATTCGGTGCGCACGCGTAGCGGACTCGTGCTCACCCTCCTTTGGTGGAAGAACGAAGCGCAACTTGTTGACGAGGAAGACGAGGACGACGCTCTGCCTTCGCTAACGGGTGAGCTGACGTTCGCTTCGCGTCGGCGCAGACGATGAGTCGCCGGCAAAGGTCTTGCTATCTTTGCCGCGTCGCCGTCCAACCGGTTCTGCCTTCTCGCCTCAGGACGCGAAGCCACCCCGAACTACTTGTGCCACGACCTTCCTCGGCACCTCGACCTCCTTCCACCGCCCTACGGCCTTCTCATCGAAGATGCACAGCGGATGATGCGCCGGCGTCTCCCTCCGCCCCCACGGCGCTTTGCTCTCCGGATCGAACCAGTTCCGGCACTCGCACTCGCGCCATGTCGGATTGTTGGCGCACTGGTGCCGTTCGATCTTCTGGAATGGTGGCGTCGCGAACTTAATCTGCCCAAGTGGGTTTACGGTCGCGACGACGAGCAGCGTGTCGGTGCACACCGAGACACCGGTGCGCTTGTATCGGTGCGCGAGCCACGCCGCGAGCTTGTGGCGCGCTTCGCGGTTGATGGCCCAGGCTCGCGTGAGCGGGGTGCTGAGGCGGTAGATGGGGATCATGAGATTCTCCTGACTTCGCCGCGGAGGTAGCGGAGGACGGAGTCGAGGAAGGGGTTGAAGGCGGGGTCGATGCCGAGGTTGACCTTGGAGTGGCAGAGGCGTTGGTAGCGGTCCCAAACGATCTCTTTTTGGGAGCGCGTGAAGCCGGCGCGCCGGCCCTTGCGAGCAGGCGCACCGAGCATTTGTTGGAAGAGGCGTTGCTGGGTTTCGTCGTCGGGCTCGCCGTGCTCGTTCAGGAGCGCAGCAAGGCGGAGCAGACGCTGCGCGGGGAAGGTGTTTGGCGGGAGCTTGGAGAGGCGCAGGATGACGCTCGGGGCGAGGTTTCTCGCGAGGGTCATGGCCGTCGAGATGTGGCCTTGGGTTTTACCGATGCGCGCGGCGATTTCGGCTTGGGTGAGGCCGGTTTCGTAGAGGTCGATGTATTTGCGACCGAGCTCCCACAGGGGGACGTCGTCGCGCGAGACGTTCTCGACGATGCCGGCCCAGTCGCAGTCGCCGCTCGCGATGACGCAGCGAATGTTGTGGTCGGAAAGGCGGCCTTGCGATGCGAGGAGCATGAGGGCGCGGTAGCGGCGCTCGCCGGCGACGATGACGTGGAAGCCGTCGGCGTCGGCGGGTTTGATGACGAGGTTTTGGAGGAGGGTGTACTTCGCGATGAGTTCGGCGAGCTCTTCGATACGCCGGAAGGTGCGGCGCGCTTGGGCGGGATCGGGGCGCAGTCGATCGAGCGGGACGAGGAGCTCGGTCATGGCGATTCCCTGACGTAGTAGAGCTTGCCGTCGCTGAGCTCGATCGCGCCGACGCCGTCCTCTTCGGCTTTTGCCTTGCTGGCTTCGACTTCTTCGGGCGAGGCCTCGCGCACGACAGTTCCGGTTTCGAGCGCGACGAGCTTGGGCGTGGTGTCACCGTGCTCGCGCTCCCAGCGTTCGCGGAACTCGCAGAGTGCGTGGTGCTTGCCTTCACTCGCGCCTGCCCACTCGCGGCACACGCAGTCGGTGGGCGCGGGAGGCGGTGCCGGCGGCGGCGCTAAAGCCGCTGCGTTGGGCTGCTCTTCAATGGCGGTGTCCGGAGCGGGTGGGCGCTCGGTATCGCGTGCGGAGTCCTCGTCTTCGACGGGCGCCGCGGGAGTGGGTAGAGCGGCGCTTAGGAGCGCTCGGCTGCGCAGGACGTCAGGGCTCTTGGCTTGTTGGGCTTCCCAGTGCGACTTGTGGGTGCAGATGGGGTGGTGCTCGCTCTCTTTGCCGGGTGGCTTCTGCCATTCACGGCAAAGGCACTCGCGGGGCGAGACAGCGTGGTGCGCGCCGCGGCTGGTTGCGCGCTCTATCGGGATGCGGCCGGAGCGTTCTGGGGAACGAGCGGTGCCGAGGATGCGGCCGCTTGGTGCGCGGACCTGAGTTTCGCCGTGGCGGGCGTGGATTTGGGTCTTGATCGCCTCGCGCGTGTTGCGGTTGCGCCATTCGCGGAACTCGGACGAGCTCAGTCGATAGATGTGCATGGTCGACTCCGTTTTGATGGAAGCGCAAAAGCGACGAATCGTTTTGCTTCGTCGTCGCACCCCGACGCGGCGAGTGCGCCGCGCATCTATTGACTGACAGATTCTCGAAGTTTTCGTCAAGAAAATCTGCAAGCCGAAAACGGCTGCATCGCTGGTAATGACCAAGTTTTAAAGCCGCTTCTTCTTGGCGTTTGCGACTCGAGGAGTTCATGGTCGCTCGCAGAGGAGAACATCCCATGCCGATGATGACTGAGGCGCAGGTGCAGAGCCTCGCCACGACTCTCGAGGGATACGAGTCTCGCGAGAAGAAGTTCAAGAACGAGAAGAAGGAGCAGCACAAGAAGTGGACCGAGCTGTTGATGGCGGGCGCCACCGTGGGCGGAGCTGCGCTGGTCGGCTTCGTGCACGGCCGCTACGAGGACGCCGACGGGAACTTCTTCATCCCGCGCACGAGCTTGCCAGCGGACTTGTTCGCCGGGCTCGTAGGCGTCGGCATCGGCTTCTCGGGGAAGTTCGGCGGCGGCGGTGAAGCGCTGTTTCACCTGTCGACGGGTGTGCTGAGTGGCGCGACCGCGATGTACTTCCGCAAGCACGCAGCGGCGGGCAAACAGGCTGACAAGTTCTGGGCTGGTGTGCCCGAGCTCTACGGAGCGCCGACGCACAATCATCCGTCCATCGGTGCCGCGCCGGTGAATACCGCGATGACTGACTCCGAACTCGCGATGGCGCTGCGGCGAGCCCTCTAACCAAGTCACAATCGGGCGGACATCAACGATGCGCATGCGCGGTCGCAATGCGACTGCACGGGACGGGTGCGTCCATAGGAACCAACCACGGAAGGAACATCAGATGGCGAGCTGGGCAGAAATCATGGGTGATGACGACGACTTCGGCGATATCGGCGAGCTCGACTTCGTCGCCGGCATGGGCACCTCCGAAATCTTGGGCGAGGAGCACGACGACATCGGCGCCGAGGAAGACTTGCTCCACGCGCTCTCGATCGGAGCGGCGCGCAAGGGTAAGCATCAGCGGGCGAGTGCGTTGAAGCGGGTCGCGCAGAAGATCGCCGAGTACCGGAAGATCGACCCTGGCGCGGTCGCCGTGCATCAGCGCAAGCTCGACAAGCGACGTCGCTTCCCGCTCGGCTTTCAGCCGACGACGGTGCCGGCGGGGGTGAACAGCAACATTCCGGCGGCGCCGCAGGATCTGTTCCGACCGGAGCGCCTGGTGATTCCGTCCGACGTCGCATTCGACTTCGGTGTTCAGGATGTGAAGGTAGGGAACAGTTCCCAGCTGGTGAGCGGCGGCGAGGTTCCGGCGGCGCTCTTCACCGAGGTCTCGATCGACACGCACGTGCACTTCAAGACCGCGGAGATCGGAAACCAGATCAGCGTGTCGGTGCGGAACAAGACCACCGGGGACATCGAGTTCTCGGCAGGTGTGATCGGTACCGTGGTTCAGACGTGAGCGACAGAAGGGCGAGGCGACGGTGGAGGTGCTCGTGAACATTGGCGACGTGCCGCTGCTCAAGCGGAGCCGGTTCCTCGGGCTCTTCATTAAGCCGCTGCTCGACGGGCTCGTGGAGGTGAATCGCCTCTACCTGCGCACGCATCATGTGCCGCCGCTCTACAAGGCGGGCGTTCGCTACAAGCAGGAGCCTGATGACGGAAAGCCCGAGGAATTCGCTTCAATTCCGATGGTGCTCGTGCGTGGTTGGGGCGATTGCGACGACCTCGCGCCGTGGCGGGTCGCCGAACTCCAAGAGGCGGGAGAGCCCGCGACGATTCGAATCAGTTGGCGCCGTAGTCGGAACGGGCGGCGCCTCTATCACGTGGTCGTCCGACGCGGCGATGGGCGCGTCGAAGATCCATCCAAGTTGTTGGGAATGTGAATCATGATGGGCAAACTCATTCTTCCGCTCGCGATTGGCGGCGGGCTGCTTCTGCTGATGTCGTCGAGCTCGCAGGCGGCGCCGTCTCAGGGAGGGGCCACTTACGACAGCCTGCCGACGGCGCTCAAGCAGCTGGTGGTGCAGGCGTATTCGACTCAGGACCCGTCGATGTTCGACCTGGTCGCGACGCGGCTCGACGCTCAGGGGTACCACGCTCAGGCGCAGCTGCTTCGCGCACAAGGCCAGGAACTTCGATCCCGGCAGGCGAGTGCGACGACGAGCGCGATGCCCGCGGTAGCCACCCCAATCCCGACGACGTCAGTCGCTTCGCAGCCAACCACCGCGAGCGCAACGAGTTCGGTCCCGCCGTTCGTAGCAACGCAAGACACGTCGAAGACGTTGCCGCCGGATTTTCAGAACCTGGTGGCGCAGGCGCTGCAGAACGGCACGGTTCCAGTACTCACGAGCACGGCGTTCGTGCTCGAAAAGGCCGGATATATCGCCGCTGCTGAGGAGCTCCGGAAACGCGCGCGGGACATCGCTTCGACGGTTCCACCGCCTCCGGCGCAGGACCGCCCGAATGTCGCGCTCGATCCGAATATGACGGCGGACCTCGCGCTCGAGGTGGCTCGCCAACTTCAACTGCAGGGCGACCCAGCGGTGCTCGAGGCGCTTGCAGCGCAGATGCGTCAGCGCGGGTTCAACAACACGGCGGACCAGCTCGAAGCCAAGGCGAAGCAGATCCGCGTGATGCTCGATGCGGCGCACACGATGAGCACCATCAACACGGAGATGCAGTCGCCGGGGCAGCCGCAGCTACCGGGTTCGGCAGCGCCCGTGCCTGCCGCCGCAACCGTGCCAGTCACGATCACGGCGACGCCGCCGGCACCGCTGGCCGTGCCCTCAACTCCCCAGCCGCAGGCTCCGCCGGCAGAGAAGTCGAAGTCCCAAATTCTGGCCGAGGCGGTGTCCACGAGCCTGAACGACCTAATCTCTCGCTACGGGAGCGTGCCAAAGGCTCGCTACAAGGAGGACACGGCGCTCGTGAAGCGCTTCCAGACGCAAGAGAACTTAGCCGCGGACGGCCTCTATGGTCCCACGTCCGCCGAGCACGTCGCTCGCTACGTATCCGATGTTCCTCCGCCATTCCATTGGAAGAAGGGCGCTGGGCAGAAGGACCTCAGCCGGTATCGCTCGAACATTGAGTCGATTGCGCTGGACGCCGAACAACTCGGCAACGCCGACCGTGCGGCGCGTCTTCGCGCGAGCGCCGCCAAAGCGTCTCTTGCCTGAAGGTGCGCCATGGCCGAACCCATCTTTCCAGCCATTTCGAGTTTCGAGATTCTTGCCAATCGGCCTTCCGAGCTGACGATGGATCCGTACTCGCACGGCGTCTCGGGAGTGGACGACAACATCCAGGTTCGCGTTGCGCCCTCTGGAATCAGTGCTCGGGGACGCTACTGGCGCGAGGGTCGCTACCTGAAGGCCGTCGTGCACGTGCAGGCGGCGGGCGTTTCGCCGAAGACGATCAGCGCCGAGGTCGACCTGCGACCCATCGCGTTGGCCATGAAGGCGCGCTCGGAGCGCCTCGAGCGCGAGGGCGTCCACGTTGGCGCATGGCCGGGGAACTTCATCCAGGCGGTCGCGAAGGTCGGGAAATCGAAACTGCTGAAGGATGTGTCGAACGCGGTGAAGAGTGTCGCGCACAGCAAGCTCACGGGTGCTGCCGTGGGTGCGGCTGCGGTCGTCTTTCCGCCCGTCGGCGTTCCGGCAGCGGCGGCCTATGCCACTGCTAACGCCGCGATTGCGACGCTCGAGCGCGCCAATGAGGTCAAGAACGTCGCGCGCAATGTGCTCGCGAACGGCACCGAAGCGCAGAAGGCCGCGCTGTCTTCTCGCTCGAGTGAGATCCGCGACGCGCTGTCTCGCGCGGCGACGGTGAAAGACAAACTGCGCGAAATTGCGCGTCGAGCGCAGCAGGGTGACGTGGGCGCCCGGAAGACGGCTCGTATCTTCTCGCACGTGATGGCGCACCGACAGCGCGTTCAGGACCACGGTGCGAAGCTTCAGGGCAGCCAAATGATGCCGGGCCTGCTCGTTACCGAGCTCGGCAAAATCATCCCGGGTCGGTGGCTCTTCGCGGCCGCCTCGGAGCAAGCAAACGCATTGGCGAAGGGTGCTGCACAGTCAATCATCACACCGGCGCCTCCCGGCAGCGCACCGCTGTTGCTTTCTGCGCCGTCGCGCGTCCTGCCGACCAAAACAGTGCCAGCGCGCGCGACCCGCGCGGTGAAGCGGAGGCTGCGGTGAAGCGCTTCGCTGAGCCGCCCGATCCGAGCGCGAGCGTGTACGTGCAGCCGGCGCCGCATGGCGTTTGGACGGGCAACAATAACTTCGGGTTCGAGGTGCCGTTCGGTGCGAGTCGCGGAACGCGTGAGCGCATCATCAATCTGCCGGAGTGGGGCGACCCCGCGGTGTGGACCGTGTCGCTCGGGATCGACTACACCGAAGGCGCCTGGCCATACGGCCCGAACCACGGTTTCGAACTGGTCGCCGAGGTCGCGTACGGAGTCGGTGGCGCAACGGAGACGGTGCTCATCGACTGGATTCAGGGCACCACCTTCTCCGTGCCGATGAATGCGCTCTCGGTCAATGCCTCGTACAGCACGAGCGTTGAAGGGGGCCCGCCCAATCGTCCATCGGACTTGGTGCTGCGCGTTCTGATTTCGCGCGGCGCCGTTTGCACGGGCACGCCACCGACCAAGACGGCTGAGCTTCTGAACGGAAGCAATGTGGCGGTGCTCGTGGACAACGCCGTCGCGACCCCGGCGGCTCGAATCCCGAAGTTCGGGAAGAAGCTGCTCCTCGTGCCGATTCTCCCGACTGACGCAACGCGGCTCACGAACGGCAACAACTTCGTTCGCTTCTTCAGCTCGTTCGACATCCTTTCGACGGGCTTCGCTACGGGCTCGGTTCGAGTGGACGCGGCGAGCATACTCGAAGGCATCCCGGTCCCGCCGTTCTCGAAGTACGTGAGTATCGAGAACCAAGGCGGCGGGGCGGCCGGAGCGGCGGTGCTCTTCAACTTCGAGCTCCAGCTATGAAAGCCGAGCAATTCAAACGCTACGTGGACGCACTCCCTCCCGAGGTGCTGAAGGAGTTCGAGCAGCAGCGCGGCGTTCTGCGCGACTATCTCACACGCGCCGGCAGCATCCGCGAAAAGCTCGTTCGGCAATTCCCGGAGATGAGTCCGCGTATTCGCGCGGCCATCAGCCTAGCGATTGCGAGGATCCTGTGATTGTTCCCAATCGACTCACGCCACTCGAGGCTTCGGAGGCCGGGCGCGTGCTCTTCGCCGCGTATGCCGCCCTCACGGGTAAACAGCCAACGGACGCCGTCGGAGCTCTCCTGCTTGCTCAATCGGCACTCGAGACGGGCAACTGGCAGAAGATCCATAACTACAACTTCGGTAACATCAAAGCGCGCGCCGACTACCCGCAAATCGTGCAGTTTCGGTGCTCGGAGGTTCTGAACGGAGTCGAGCAGTTCTTCGACCCGCCGGACCCGCACTGCAACTTCCGCGCGTACTCTAACGCGAGCGACGGCGCCCTCGACTACATGAAGGTGCTGCACTCGCAACCGCATTGGTGGCAAGGGTTGCACACCGGGGATCCAAGCGCGTACGTCGATGCGCTTGCGACGCCGCCGAAGTACTTCACTGCCAATCCGGCCACCTACAAGCGCACGCTCACCGCGCTATTCAATCAGTTTCGCCCTTTAGCAACGGCGGTGCTCCGGTCCCGGCAACCGGCAGCATCGCCCAGCCCAGTAATGCCGGCGCCAGCAGCGGCGGCGGAGGCGGCCTTGTCGCCGTTGCCGCTGCAGCCGTCGGATTCGCCATCCTCGTCGGTACAATCCGCGCCCCCAAGCGTCGTCGCCCGTCAACGGCCTGAAGCATCGGCACATGACGCGCTCGATACCATCGAGGAAGCGGCCAAAGCGGTGACCTCCGTCGCGAGTGCTGTGCGCGATGTGGCCACTCAACTGAAGGAGAAGTCGTCAACGCCTCCGCCTCCGCCACCACGACCGAAACCGGCTGTATTGCCGGCTGCTGAGCCCGAACTGGAAGAGATCCCCGTCGACGTGATGCCACCGGAGAGCGTTCCGACCGCGAAGAAGGCAATGGATGTGGCGGAGGATGCTGCCAACGCGATCGTGGTTGCCGCTGACGCCGCTGAGGCAATCGTAACAGTAGGTGGAACCCACGTGGTTCCCCAGTCGGGCCCGGCTGGTCGCGCGATCGCCATCGTCCGCGTCGCCCGGTGGGTGGCGCAAGCGTTTCGCTGGGTCCTTGTCGCGTTGCGCGCGCGCCTCTTCAAGGCCTGAGGTCATGATCTACTACGCTGCTCTCATCGTTGCTGCCGCGAGCGCCGTCGCTGGCTTCGCTACGAGCAAGACGATTCGTCGGCAGCGTTCGCTCGTTTTGAACGGGCTGAAGTACCAAATCACTCGCTACGGTAACGACACGATCGAAGTCGCGCGAGAAGACGGCCTCCGTTTCACCTTCGATCAGAAGGACGGCCCGCCGGTGCTCAAGGTTGGCACGCGCGGACAACTCGAAGACGCTCTCGCACGAGTACGCACTGCTCTAGCTGATGAGGCACCGCGAGGGGGTCGAGCATGACGACCTTTGGCGACCTCGGTTGTCCGAACGTAGACGTGGACAAGTGGCGCCTCGAGAACCGCGTTCCGTTGTTCCCGGGCAAGGTCAACCGCTGGGTTCTCGTGCGCACGCTGCGCGATAACCCAACGCCCGACGACCTGAAGAGCACGCTCGCGGCGACGTTCATGAAGTGGTTCGAGGGGACGACGCTCGACCCCGTGCTCGTCTACAACGACACCACGCGCAGCGCGACCGCCGATCGGATCAAGCTCGAGCGTGTGTCCAAGGAGCGTCTCTCGTTCGCTGACACCGCGCGCCGCCGCGAGGAGCTGCCCGGAGTCGTGCCGACGTTGCGACCTGGCGAGTACGTGTGGATGGAGGTGAGCTTCGCCTACCGCGGGGAGCAGAAAGACATGCCGTGGCCGGTACGCACCGGGGCCATCGTCCAGCTTCAAAGCAGCGCTCAATGCCCGGTCGAAGCCGACTGGATTCTCGATAGCGTCGCGAGCCCCAAGGAGAACGCGCCCGCGGAGATGTCGTCGAGCGGCAAGGCGTGGGAGGTCATCACCGACACCACGGCTGAGGCCAGCGCCGGGGCACTGCGAGCGCTCTGGCTACCCGTCGCGGTCGCCGGCGCCGGGCTGCTTCTGCTGCTTGCGAGGAGGGGCTAATGGCCGCGCCTTCGCCCGCACTCATCAAATGGATCACGCGCTTTCTCTCGGATCTCACCGAGGACGGTCCGATCAGCCGCTTTGAGCTGCTCCACAAGGTCGAAGGCGAGCACGCCGAGCGGCTCGAGATGTGGCAGTCGTCCGCCGACAGCTCGCGCGATCCGGAAGAGTTCGCGCAGGAAATCCAAGACACGGCCGAGCGCGACCTCTGCTCGCGCAGCAGCGGCCAGCCGCAGCGCTACCTCGTGTACGTCTACCGCGCGAACTCCATGCAGCACGAAAGCCAGCACGCTTTCCTGCTGCGCCCCCCACTCCAATTCTCGCGTCGAGGCGAGGACTCTGAACCGCCAACGGACAAGGGAATCCTCGCCCACTACATGCGGCACGACGAGAACGTGCACCGCCTGCTCGTGAGCTCCGGCGACGCCTTGCTCGGCAAGCTATCGAGCGAAGTGGAGCGCGAACGCGCCGCCAGAATCAAGGCCGAGGAGCTCAACTGGTCCATGTTCGAAAAGTACCAATCGTTGCTCGACAAGGAGCAGCAACGCCGCGTCGAAGAAGCCAAGGAGCTCATGAAGGCTCGCCGCATCGACGAGCTCATGGGCGTGGCGACCGCGCTCCTTCCGATCCTGGCAACCAAGCTCCTCGGCGGTGTGCAACAAGGCAGCGCCACGGCGCCGAACGCAATCCCGAGCGCCTTGCCGGCTCCGCTCAGCATCGACCCGAAGGACCAGGCCGTTCGTGCGTTCTTCGCACGCCTGTCTGAGACGGAAGTCTCGAGCATCCTCGGTTGCCTCGGCGCCACCAACCAAATCGCGCTGGCCGAACTTCATCGAGCTTTCCACGAAGCGAACCCCGCGCCCGCCGACGTGATGGCGCGCCACCTGGCGGTCAGAAAATTCCTCAAGAGCCTAAGTGAGACCGAGCTCAGTGCGATCTTCGCCTCGCTGACGGACACCAACCGGCAATTGCTCATCGCTCTCTACAGCGAATACCGAAAGCTCGAGGAGGAAGAGCAATCGCGCAAGCCGGAAATCCTTCGTTCGTAACCAGCACGGAGCAACCCATGCACAAACATCACAAGAAGCGCGGCCACAAGCCGCACCGCAAACACGCCAGCGGCCATCACCATAAGCACGCCGCTTCGGCGAGCACAGGTCATCACCACAAGCGTCGGCGCCACAATCCCGGTCACGGCCTCCCCGCGCAGATTCGCGAAAAGCTCCAACAGCCCGTCACCGTCAAAACGCTGCGCGACATCGTCGCGCTTCGGCGCGTTCAGCGCGGCGCCTAACCCCCGACGGAAGTCGAAAGGAAACGAACATGGTCGCCAAGAAAGACAGAGTTCCGCCTACTGGACCCATCAACGGAACGAAACTTCAAGTGAGCATCGACCACGGCGCGGTCCCTGCTCAGGGCACGCTGACCGCAACCGCTACGCTGCCGCCGCGGAGCGCACGGCTTGGGGATTCGGTGTGCGTAAATCCTGTGGGCGCACTGCCCAACGGGCTCGCGATTGCCGCCGCACGCATCGCCAGCGCTGACAACATCGAAGTCAGTCTGGCTAACGTCACCACGAACCCGATCGACCCAGCTGCGATCCTGTACGACGTCCTGATTCGAAGACTGTAGTCCCGCGCTCTCGCGTCGCCCCGCCGCGTCGCTCGAGCAAGCCCATCGAACCCGACTTCGCGCCAGGCGCTCCTGGCGCGCACGGCTGGCGTGTACCCGGAGTCCACCCCAATGAGCCCTGAAGCAACCGAGCTGGTCCTCTACGCAGATAACGAAGAGCCCCTGTACCGACAGAAGATGCTCATCTTTCGCGCCCTCGCGAGGAAGAAGGACCGCGGCACCTACGACCCGAAGCTCGCGCCCAAGGCGTTCGCAGCGCTCCTCAACGCGAGCGCCAAGAAGTATGTGCGCGAGTTTGGTGGGCGCGGCGATAGCTGGAATGCGATGTTCTCGCCGATGGATCGGCGCCACGCCGCGATGCACTATGCGAGCGAGTTCCTCGACTGGTACGAGACCGACTACAAGAGCACGAAGTAGGCGAGGGACCGATGGCTCGCACTGGTCTCGACAAGAAGCGTCTGATGCGCGAGATCGAGCTCGATCGGCGCGGGAACGTAGCGAAGAAGCTGAAGGAGCTGAGCGCGCTTTTGAAGGCGGCGCGCACCGAGCGACGCGAAGCGGTAGAGGGCGTTAGGAGGCAGTGTCGCACGGCGCGGGAGAAGCTCAGGACGATGTGCGGGACGCGAAAAGAGCGCGCTCGTCGAGCGGGCGATGAAGCCGTGGGTGCGCGGCGCCGTGAGCTGCTCGAGGAGCGTCATCTCGAGAAGCTGCAGCGAGCTGCGGATCGCCGCCATCAGCGTGGTGTGCGCTCTGTTCACCGGGAACGCGCATCGGAGTCTGACGACGAGGTGAGGGCCAACATTCCGCGCGGACTCGTGAGGGTCTTCGACAAGGTGAAGCGGCACATCAAGGGTTCCGATAGGAAGAGTCGAACGGAGGCTTTTCTCGAGTGGGCCGAGGAGAATCCCGGGGAGGTGTACGCGATTCAGGAACGCGACGCAGCGCGCGAGGTACAGCAGATGTTGAAGAAACAGCGCTGGGACCGACCGCTTGTCGCCGCTGACGAGGTTCCGTTCTAGGTCTCAATCCCGGTACTCTGCGAGCGGCGTCGACTGCTTCGGACTTGAAGGACGCTCTAGAATGCGTCGACTGCCGCCAATTCCGAGCACGTCGCGGACAGCAGCGTCGGGCTTCGCAGAAATGACTATCGACGGAGTTCGTGTTGGCTGCTGGAGTGTCGACGCGCCAACGGGCGGGCCGTGACGGCGTTCGCCATCTCTGATTTGCGTGTCTCAGTGCGTCTCAGTGTGAGCAAGCAATCGATGGGACGCGATAGTGGCGACGCGGAATAGAGGAATCGCTCGGACGGTTGGCGTGGGACCAGAGGCGATAGCACGCAACGGGCAGCTCCCAGAGCGTTCGCTCCCATTCGCAAGCGTAGGAGGAGAGGCAATGAACTACTATGAATTGACTGGCTACTACACGTATCGCAGTTTCCTGAACGACCCGCGTGCAGTAGACGACTTCAACAAAATTGCGTTCGCGGAGGGAGAGCTCTTCCTATACGTCAGCCCCGACGGAAGCATCTCGGGCACTCTCGGGTTTCCGGCTGATGCGGGTTCAGAATCCAAGGATTTTCTCGATCTCACCGGGCGCGTTGTCGACTGGTCGCTCGGCAGCATCGAACTCGAAGGCGTCGGCCGTGCAGGAACGGCGACGGAGCTGTTCGACTACAAATACCAAGGAAGTTTCGCTCCTTCGTTTAGCGACGCCGTCGCTGAGCGGCCCGCGATCGCTGGAACGGTCATGCGCGCCAAACCCCATGGCGAAGCAAAAGCCGGCTTTACGGCAAGTTTCGTCAGTGTGAAGCGCGATTACCTGCGCCCGCGGGAGATTCCCCAAGTAGCCCTCATTCCCGAAGCGGTCACGATGCTCGCATCCCGACGTCACCGCTTACAGCACAACGTGTGGCACACGGTCCGCATGAACTGGCACGCGCTCAGCAAGAACAAGGAGGCGGTTGTCGAACTTCAAAAGCGCGGGTGGTGGCCCACGCGATCGCCTTTTCTCGAGAATCGAACGCTCGACCTCGAGAACGGTGCGGGGGAAGATTTCCTTTTTATGCACCGCCGCATGATTCGGATGGTCGGCGACGTATACAAGAGCGCCAATAAGCCGGCGCCCAAACCGTGGACGGCGCTGCCGGTCGCGAACGTCCCCCAGCTGGCCTACAAGCCGTCTGCAGACGGGAAGACGTTCGTTTTCGATCCGGAGTCGTCAGGGTTCATGGTTCCGACACCCATGGATGACTCGGACCACATGGTGAAGTCCTCGACTTTTCTGAACGGCATAATGCGACCCGTTCAGTCGTTGTTTCAGTCGCCCCGTTGGCTCTCGGGACTCACCTTAGGACAGCTCGGAAACCTGGTTGAATGGAGCATCCATGGATGGATGCACAACCGATGGGGCGACACGATTCTCGATGAAGCTGGCCAGCCTGTCGGGCGCAGCACCCTGTTCGACATTGATCCGAAGTGGGACGATCCCAAGAACGATGACCTTTTCGACTTTTATTCGGCGCACGTTCATCCAACGTTCTGGCGTCTTCACGGGTGGATCGACGACCGCATCGACGCATGGGCCGCTGTGCACCCTGACGTAAAGCGGTTGACAGTAAACGGCGTCCCCTGGTTTGCCTCGGACGGAAAGAACGTCGTAGCCGACGACCCGTTCTCCTGGCCCGGCGGTGACCACCATCATCATCACGGTGGTGATGATGAGGATGTCAAAGCCATGGAGGAGGCTCTGACCATTATGGAAAAGGCCTTGAAGCCTGCGGATAGTCCCCTGGCTAAAGCCACCGTGAGCAAGTCGGCGCGCCTTGCGTTTCGCGACGCCATGCTGGGGGTTACGTTACCCGACGCGCTCACGACGTGATGTCTGCGCGACGGTTAGCGCGCCCATCAGGTCTAGCGGGGCGCTGGCCCACTTTCTGGTAGACAGTCCAGCGCGCCCACTCGCATCCGCCGCGAGTAGTCTCGGCCCAACGCGGAAGTGATGCTGCCGAGCAGGTCCGAGAGCTTCCCCTCGCGAGGAGCTCTCGGAGAATCTCTCGATGCGGTAAGCGACAATTGTCACAGCACCAGTGTCGTTAGTAGCATCCAAACGCGAAATCATGAGTGATGAACCTTCCACGTACGCTGATGCGCGGCGAGCCGTTTTGGAAGCGCTTGCTCGGTGCAGCTCGAGCACTGAGCGCTCCTTTGGTCGCGAGTGGCTCTTGCGGCAAGCGTCCGAATCGTTAGGTCAGTTCGGAGACAGGCAGGGAGGGCGGCTTGTCATGGCGGCCTACGACGACCTGTTCCGATCAGGCGTCATCAATTTCGGGAGGGCGGTGAACCAGCCGGGGCCGGAGTGGGGTCATCTCTCCGAGCACGGAGTCGAGACGCTCAAGAATATTGATCGTGACCCGTCGAACGCGCGCGGATACTTGAACACGATCGGTCCGCATCTGAAGGGCGAAGACGTGGCGCTGTCCTACCTTACTGAGGCGCTTGACACGTACAACAAGGGCAGCGTCAAGGCTGCCGCGGTCATGCTGGGGTGCGCTGCTGAAGCCCTGGTCTTATCACTTCGAGATCGGCTTAAGCATCGCTCGATGGTACGCGGTGCGAGCACGCCTGCTGCACTCGATGACTGGCGGATCGCGGTCGTTCTTCGGACGCTCGAGCAGCAGATCGATGCGCGAGTGACGGACATGCCGCGCGACGTTAGGGAGCGGTATGAGTCTTTCTGGAGTGCGTGGACTGGTCTGTTTCGGATGACGCGCAACGACGTCGGACACCCGAAGAGCGTTGATCCGGTTACGCGCGAAGCCGTTCACGGTCAGCTCTTACTCTTTCATGAGCACGCCCGCCTGGTCTTCGATCTTGGCTCGTGGATAGATGCGAGCTTCTAGCCAACAGCTTGCGATCGTCTTTCAGCGGGTATTGCGAAACCCCAGAAAGCTCGGATGCCTGATGTGCCCGTCTTCGGTGAACTCGATGAAAGACACCTCGCACGAGAGCACCGGTTGCACCCAGTGAGCGCGCTTCACGACGTCGGCTGGCGGAAGCTGCGCGAACGGGCACTCCGCCTGCTCGATCGTTGCCAGTCCGCGCCGAATCTCGCTCAGGTAGTCGGCGGTGAAGCCTTTGCCGGTGCCGACATTGCCGGCGAAGATGAGCTCGCCGGCGTCGTTCCGAAGTCCGAGCAGAAGGGAGCCGATGCCGACGCGGGAGCCTTCCGGGTCGGTGTAGCCGCCGATGACGAACTCGCGCCGCTGCACGCACTTCGTCTTGAGCCAGCTCTCGCTGCGGCCCCCGCGGTACGGGTCGGCTCTGCGCTTAGACACGATGCCCTCGCAGCCGAGGCGACAGGCGTGCTCCAGGATATGCGGCCCGTCGCCTTCAAAGTGGCGCGAGTACTTGATGAGAGAGTCTCCCTTGCCGACGAGCTTCTCGAGCATCGCTTTTCGTTGCTCGAGGGGGAGCTTGGTGAGGTCGACGTCGTCGAGCTCGAGGAGGTCGAAGGCGTAGTAGGTCAGTCCCTCGCGAGCGCCACCCTTCTCGAAGATGTTTTGCAGCTTTTGGAAACTCGTGCGTCCGTTCAGCTCGGTCACCGCGACTTCGCCGTCGACTACAGCTGAGCGACAGCCGAGCTTGCGAACGGCTTCGACCACTTCAGGAAAGCGTGTCGTCCAATCGATCTCGCGTCGGCTCTCGAGGCGTATGCGCGCGCCGGCGACAACGGCGCCGATGCGATAACCGTCGTACTTGAGCTGGTGAATCCAATCGAGCCCCGACGGTGCGGTGTCGGTTAGCGTCGCGAGCTGCGGGTTGTAGCGACGTGCGCGCGCGGGCATCAGCGTCGCGTCCGCTCGTGGATCTTGCGAGCGGCGCGCTCGCCGAGAGCGGGCGTTTTGGCCGTGTGCTCCGCGTCAGGGGCGAGTGCTCGTTGCACGGCCGCCTCCAGCACAGGATGTAGCGGCTCGAGCTTTCCAACGAGGTGACCGAGCAGTCGGGTGGCTTCCTCAGCGCGCGACCAAGCAGCTCGATGACCAAGAGTGCCCGGCTCGGTCTTTCGGGCAAGGTCGAGCGCCGCCCGAAGTTCTCGTCCGATGTGGGCGAGCTCTTCGAGTTCGATCGGGCCGGCCTTCGCGCGGGTCCAGGCAGCGAAGAGCGCGCGGACGATCCCGAGCAGGTCGCGAAGAGCTTCGATGGGGAGCGGCGCGTCGCGAGGGGGCACATCGTCCACGCAAGCGTCGAACGCCGTGGTGGTCAAGACGACGGCGTTAAGCAAGCGACATCATTCGGATTGCGGCGACCGCAACGGAACACGGATGGGCGTCCGCTCACGTCGGGGTCTAGCGTTCGTGTCCAGTCGGCAGCGCGGCCACGACCTGTTGCTTGAAGTCGCGCGGCAGGACGGGCAGGCAGAAAGTGTTTCGTTTAGCGCGGCAAGGGCGCCCCGTCATGTCACGCCGCCGAGCGGCTTCTGCAACGCCGGCTGCGGTGTGATGGAACGCGCGATGAGCCCGCACAACGCGGAGTTAAGCAGCGAGGGATCATCGTGCCTGCTCCTGGGACGCAGTCTCTTGGATCGCCGCCATCAATTGCTCGAGCGACTCGAGAACGGTTGCCCTTTGAGCGCGGGGAATCGCCCCGAGCAGCTTCGAAAACCTGGCTTTGCTGGCCGAGTTGACCTCCGCCGCTAGCCTTCTTCCTTTGGCGTCAGGGTCACCAGACGACTCCGCGCGTCCTGTTCACTCACCGCTTGGACGACCTGGCCATCGTCCACCATGCGCGCACACAGCCGCGCCACGTTGCTCTTGTCGATGCCGAGGTGTTGACCGAGCTGCTGCTGGGTAAGCTCTCCTTGACTCTCCAACGCCATCAATGCGCGCGCGTGGGCCATCGCAAGAGGTTTTCCGCATGGAATGAAATCGCTCGCTAGCGCGCCAAAACGCCGAAATAGTAGTTGCATGGCCGCGCGCAGCTGTTCTGCTTGGTTCGTCACGAATTCACGGCAAGCTAGATCATAATGGTTGCTGACGCAACCATTGCGGAGCCCTGCGCGCAGCTCAGGGCACAGGCCGCGCTCGCCGAACCAAACGCTAGCGAGTCCGAACGGCGCACCGTCTACCGCTACGACTGTTCCTTCGCACCTGTCTCAGCATGGAGCCGCGCGGCAGCTCTTTTTGCGGTCGGTGAGGTAGTCGACCTGGATCGCGCAGCTGCACAATTGCGGGTGGTCACCTGGCGGCGGTACAGGCGCTCGAGCACGAGGCTCGTGCAGGATTCATTGCCTCGCGGACCGCTTACCTCCGTGCCATGGGTTCAGGCGCGCATCAACGCACCACCTCGAAGTGGCCCATCATGCCCGCCGCGTGGTGCTCGAGGATGTGGCAATGGTACATCCACTGGCCGGGGCGATCGTCGGGGCGGAAGGCGATGGTGACGCGCTCTTTGCCGACGAGGTTGACGGTGTCTTTCCACTCGCTCGGGGTGATCGGCTCGCCGTTGACCGCGACGACTTGGAAGAAGAAGCCGTGCAAGTGGAACGGGTGATCCATGCCTGTTTCGTTGACGAGTTCCCAGACCTGCAGCTCGCCCACTTTTACGGGTGCGTCGTGGTAGTGCTGCCGGTCGTTGATGAGCCAGTCATGGCCGTGAAACGTCATGCGCGCGCCGAGCCGCACCGTGCGCGTAGGCGTGAGCGGACCGTTTGGCACAAGCGGCCAAATCGATGACGAGGCGGGTGGCAGGGTAGCGACGGACGCAGCGCGTCGGCCCACGTGCAGCTTGCCCCAGGTCTCGCGGCGCGGGCGTTTCATGGTGGTGCGACGATAGGGGAGTGACTCGATGGCCATCTCGGCGCCTTCGTCGTCGAACGGGCCCACGGCTATCGCGACGCGCTCACCGGGAGTGAGCAGCGCTTCGGTTACGGTCACGACTTCACTACGCCGTCCGCCGTCGCTGCCGATGATGCGGAAGGGGCGCCCGCCGATCGACAGCCGAACATAGCGCGCGCTGCAGGCGTTGACGACGCGCCACAGCTCGACTTGACCGGCTCGGATTTCGTAGTCGGGCTGTGCTCGGCCGTTGATCAGCAGCACGTTGCCTTCGCGCCCGGTGTGGCGGTCGAAGAGCGCGGTCTTGGCGATGCGTCCACTGCCGTCGATCTTCACATCGTCGAGGATCATGAGACGATCCGCGTCGAAGCGCGGCTCGTCGGGTCCGAGCACGACGAGTGCACCGTACAGTCCGCGTTCCATTTGCACGGTTTCGTTGGCGTGCGAGTGGTACCAAAACGTGCCGGCGTCGCGGAGCTCGAAGCGGTATTCGAATTCTCCGCCCGGTGGCACGACGTGCTGACCCAGCTCGGTGCCGTCCATCTCCGCGGGTAGACGCAGCCCATGCCAATGGATCAGCGTGGGTTCGGGCAGGCTATTGACGAGGTGCGCGACCAACGTGTCGCCCACGCGCGCGACGATGGTCGGCCCCGGAACCAGGCCCTCGTAACCCCACGCGGTCACGGTGCGGCCCGGTGAGAGCTCCCAGACGGTTTCGCGCGCCTCGAGCCGAACGTGGATTTCGAGCGGCTCACGGGCGAGGGCGGCCTCGGAATCGAGCTTGAATGACCAGTTATTCACGGCAACCTCCGAAGTGGGTGGGGAGGTCTCGAACTTACGTGAGCCACGCCGGCTGCCACTTGAACGAAAGGGCTATAAGCTCACCGGGGAAAGAGCAGTACTTCGTCGATGCCAACCAGAGCATACGGCCGCATCGTTTCTTGGGAGGGAGCCAGCCTGTGGGTCTTTGGGACGCGACCGGGTGAGGGGCGATATCCGAAGACCGCTCCGCATTCGCACCATGCGGTGCAGGTGACGCTAGCGCTGCGCGGTAGCTTCACGCTCGAGAACGCAGACGGACCGGTGAGCGCGCGCGTTGTAGCGGTGGCACCCGACTCCGAGCACACCTTCGAGGCCAGCGAAGGCGTCATCGCGCACCTATTCGTCGATCCTGACGGGAGGAACGGTCGCACCCTCCAGCGCACGTTGTTTTCAGGCGCCAGCTTGGTCCCCATCAACGCGCCGGACTTGGGCGAGATCAGCGCGCGCTTGCTCGCCGATTTCGACGCTTTCGATGCGGCTTCGCCCGCGCTGACAGAGCTTGGCCGCGCGCTAGTGGCCGAGCTCGTTCCTGACAATCCGCGCGACGAACGGCCTGAAGCGCGCGTGCGCAAGATGTCCGCTTGGGCGGCCGCGCGCCTCGACCAACCGGTGAGCCTCGAGGAAGCCGCAGCCCACGTCGGGCTCTCGAGCGGCCGCGCGCGCCACCTTTTCGTCGAGAGCACAGGCCTTCCGTTTCGCACCTATTTGTTGTGGCTTCGCGTCACGAAAGCCGTCGATCTCTTCTCGACAGGCGCATCTCTCACGGACGCTGCGCACATCGCCGGTTTTTCCGATTCATCGCATCTCAGTCGAACGTTCAAACGCATGTTTGGCATCTCAGCCGACTCGCTGCGCATCACTTAGCCCTTACGTTCAAGTGTGCGGCTGGCTGAAGCCGTATTCGTAGAGCACCTCGAACGAAGGAGCTCTCATGAATACGAAGCATTGGCGATTTTCTTTTGCGATCGCGCTTGGCGCGATTTTCACGGCGGCCTGCGGCGGTAGCAAGGTTCCCGCGCGGTTAACGACCCTCCACGGGCATCAAGTAGAAGTCGCCACAGCAGGCCCTTCTGGCAGCGCCACCGTGGTTTTCGAAGCCGGCCTCGGCAACGACTGGACTCCCTGGGACGAAGTCGCGAGCCGGGTATCAGAGCACACGCGAGTCTTTGCGTACTCACGCCCTGGCTACGGTGCGAGCGACCCCACCACGAGCCCACGCGATCCGAAACACATCGTTGAAGAGCTGCGCACGCTGCTCGCGTCTGAGGGCTACACGCCGCCGTATGTGCTCGTTGGGCACTCGATGGGTGGCACTTACATGGAGCTTTTCGCGAAGTCGCATCCTGACGAGGTTCTGGGCGCTGTCCTGGTCGATCCGCGGCCGCGCGACTTTCTGGCCACTTGTGAGGCCGCGCGCCTCGACAACTGCGGCATTCCCGAGTCGCTGCTCGAGATGCAGCCAGCGAGCGAGATCGCCGAGTACCAAGCGTTCTCACTTGCTTCGGAGCAGATCAACGCCGCCGGTGCGTTCGGATCGTATCCGCTGCGCGTGCTCACGGCGACGGACCATCCGGTATCAGCAGCGCGCGAAGCACTGTGGGAGACGATGCTCGGAGCACTCGCTGCGGAGTCGCCGCAGGGTGAGCAGATCATCGTGCGGGGCGCGAGCCACTACATCCAAATCGATCGGCCGGGTGAGGTCGTGAACAACATCTTGGCTGTTTTGCCCGCTGCTCCGTGAGCGGCCCCCACCCGAGTCTTTTCAAGGAATCAGGGTAGTAACATGACATTTAGCAAATTGCGTTTTCCCTCGGCGATGCTGCTGGCTCTGGTTGGAGCACTCAGCGCACCAGCGGTCGCGCGCGCCGAATCCAACGACTACTCGTTGCCGTGGCAGCTCCGGCCCGTGATGGTGGGCACGGAGGCACGCCTTGACGGGATGCTCGCCGCATTCAACGATAGCAACGGTAACCTCGGCATCGTGAGCACCTCGGGGCTCACGATCAGCTACCAAGTCACGAAAGAGATCGCGCCGATGCTGCGGCTAGGCGCCGTCCGCAACAATGCGCCGGGCGCGGCGCTCGATGGCAACTCGTTTGCCAATCCGCTGCTCGGCGCAACCTACGCGCGCGACCTGGGTCCTTTCAAGCTGGCGCTGTTCGGCGGCGCGACGCTTCCGCTCGGCACCGGAGGAGGCGACGATCCCAATCCGAAAGCCGCTCGCGCGAACGTGGCCGCGGCGACAGCGCGCCCTGCAGACGGCACGATGTACGCAGTAAATTACCTCACGCCCATGGTGGGCGCTGATTTGGCGTGGGTGAGCCACGGCTTCACGGCGCAGGTCGAAGCAACTCTTCAAGAGCTCGTGCGCGTCCGCGGGAGCAACAGCGCGAGCAGCCTCGACCAGTTCCGGACCAATGCAGCCATTGGGCTCCACGTGGGCTACTTCATCGGTTCGCACTTTTCGGTGGGCAGCGATCTCCGCTACGAGCGCTGGCTTTCGCACCCCACGACCCAGAACGCGGCAACGGGCGAACAGGTTCCCGTGCCCAACGCTGACATGGACGTCCTTACTGTCGCCGCCGGGGCGCGCCTCCACTTCCGTCTCGGCGAGCACGCTTCGATTCACCCCGGTCTGTCGCTGATGCGCGGCTTCGACTCGCGCGGGTTCTCTGCGCCGTTGGTCATGTCAGAAACGACGGCCGTTCAGGTAGACCTGCCCGTGGAGTTCTAATCGCGCGCGTTCGGCATGGCGCCACGCTCATTTCGACCTGCGGGATGTTAGTCGCTTCGCTGAATGCTTCTTCGCCTCGGGTGCTGAGCCGTCGTCGGCGGGCGGCGTGAGCTGGGCGTACAGCTCGTGCAGCTTCGCGCGCAGGATCTCCTTCGGCGGCAAGAACGTCTGATACTCGGCGACCAGGGTGGGCGAGGTGGTGCGGGCGAGCGTGTACTCGACAACCTCGTCGTCTTTGGAGGCGCAGAGGAGCACGCCGATGGAGGGCCGCTCGTGAGGCTTCTTGATGTCGCGGTCCAGCGCCTCGACATAGAAGCTCAGCTGCCCGAGGTCGGCGGGCTTGAACCGATCGACCTTGAGCTCGAAGGCCACGAGGCACTGCAGGCCACGATGGAAGAACACGAGGTCGATTGCGAAATCCTGATTGCCGACCTGAACGGGGTACTCGGAGCCGACGAAGCAAAAGTCACGGCCGAGCTCCGTTAAGAATCGCCCTAGATGGCGAAGAAGCGCGCCGTGCAGATCCGCTTCTGAGTGGTCGGGCGCCAGACCGAGGAATTCGACGTTGTAGGCGTTTTTGAACTCGTCGGTCGCGTCCGGGTGAATTTGTCTCACCACTGGTGAGACTTTTTTGATGCTAGCTGCGGCACGGAGGACGGCGCCGGCTTTGATCTGTCGCTCCAGCTCCCGCTTCGTCCAGCGTTCCTTGACCGCGGCGAGTACATAAAACTCGCGCGTTTCGATGGGCCTCGCCTGGCTGAGGATGGTGATGTGCTGGGTCCACGCCAATTGTCTCACCAGTGGTGAGACTTTTGCATTCCCGCGATATGCTTCATAAAATTGGCGCATCCGGAAAAGGTTTGGTCGCGTGTACCCGCGCATTCCGGGATAGCGCCGCGCCAGATCCGCGGCGAGCGCCACGATGACCCCGTCTCCCCACTCCGCAGTCTCGAGCTTTCGGCTGATGTATTCGCCAAGCTCCCAATAGTGCGCGACTAGCTCCGCGTTGATTGCCTGGTAGGCGCGGCCACGCGCCGCCTCGATAATGGCGATGACCTCTGCGAACTGGCCGCCTTCGAGGTCCTCCGGCCCTGGGCGCTTCGCTAGCGTCGCCGAAGGAGCGCGTTGCTTAGCGCTCGATCGGCTTGATGAACTTTTCCTTTTCATGGAGAACAACCTGAGGGCGCACAGGCTCCGACGAGCTGCGCGACTTGGCAACGGATTTGCGCCGAGCCTGTTCATCGAGCGCCACCGAGCGAGCTTTCGCGCTCGTCGCCTCTGGCGCTAGTGCTTAGTCGTTGCTGCGTGAACGCCGAGGCGAGTGGCGCAAGCCGGTGTCGACCCCGGCCTGCGCCTCAATGCCGCTTTCGCGCTAGGGCGTGTCGTCGCCCTGAACAGCGTCCAGCACTGTCGCGACAGTCGAAAGCCGCTCGGACAGCCCAACCGCCGTACTCGCGGTGAGCAGCGCCTGCACGGCCGTCGCCCGCACGCCGATCGCGACCTGCTTGATTTCGTCCGGCTCTGCCTGCGCGTTCAATCCGCAGAAGCCGTCGAGCGTTTGCGCCAAGCCTCGAAGCTGTTCAGCTCCCTGTATCAGTTCGCCCATGGCTGCCTTGACGCGCAAGGTCAGCGCTTCGTCCTCGAGCATCAGCATGACTGCGTTCTCCTGAGACGGCGTGGAGCAGCCATGTTTGTGGGGCGGACGCACCCCAGCTTGGTTCCAAATGCGGTTCGTGCTTTGGTTTCCATCGTCGGTATCTCCTTGTAAGGTACCGGCCCGGCCCTCGGCTGTTGCAAGCAGCGCGAGGGCCACCCTGTTGTTTGTTATCGTTTCGGTTTGCGGGGCCTCCGCTCCTCGGTCGAGCGTCGCGCGTGTTCGCGACGGATGAGCTGACGCACGACATTTGCGTCCGAAACGCCATCCATTTGGGCGAGTTCAGCGAGCATCTGGCGCTCGTTAGCGTCCATGCGAATCATGAACCGCTCGGTTTTTGGATCGGCTGCCACCGCTGCACAAGGTGCAGCGGATGGACTGACGTGTCAATCCATTCCGAACACGGCGGTCCATTCCGCCGAAGTCACGTCGCGTGTCGACGAAGGTAAACCCTCGTTATCGGTCAGATTAGAGGAGCGAACCCTCTCCGACGCTACGGAGCGCTGAGCTCGAGTTCCCCCATCATCCCGCGCTCGGCGTGCTCGAGGATGTGGCAGTGGAACACCCAACGGCCGGATTCACCGTAACGGATGGCAAGGCGCGCGGTGCTCTTCTGAGGAATGTTCAGCGTGTCCTTGTTGCCCTGGTGCGCGGGCGGCACGCCGTTGATGTCGAGCACTTGAAAGAACATGCCGTGCACGTGGAACGGGTGGTCCATCTCGGAGTCGTTTCGGACCTCCCAGATGACGGTGGTGTCTGGCGCGCCCAGTAGATGGGTCATCTCGGGAAGCTCGTGATCGTTGATGAAGAAGCGCGGTTCGGGACCGTCTTCACTTTCGCTAAGCACCAGCTGCTCGACGGGTGTGTTCGCGTCGACGGCTATGGGCTCGAAGCCGGCGGCATTGTCTCCTGGCGGAAGCGCTCCGCCCGCCTTGCCGCCGCCGAGCTCGAGCTCCGCGAGATCGAGCGGGCCTTGGTCGGGAATATCGTGGCCGCGATCGTAGTAGACGGTCTGGATCGGTACGACGCTGCCAGGTGTAGCGGAAAGATCGACGAGGACGTCGTAGCGCTCGCCGGGGACGACGAGCAACGTGTCAATGACGTATGACTTAGGCAGCCGCCCTCCATCCCAGCCGATCACGCGCAACTGGTGACCTGGCACGGACAGATTGAAGTAGCGGCCGTTCGCGACGTTCACGATGCGCCAGCGTTCGAGTGAACCGGCTGCCGCCTGGTATCGCGGTTTTCGCGTACCGTTGACGAGAAGGACGTTGCCCTGCCGGCCGAGCATCACATCGAGCGCGTCGGTGTTCTCCGTGAGTTGGCCCGTAGATTCCAGCTTCACGTCGTCGAGCACGAGAACACGTTCAGCATCGACGACGGGTTCATCTGCGCTTCGCACGATGAGCGGAGCGTAGAGCCCGCGCTCGATTTGCACATCGCTCTGCAAGTGCGGATGAAACCAGAAGAAGCCGGCGTCGTGGGCGTCGAATTCGTACTCGAAGGTCGCACCGGGAGCGACGGGTTGCTGCGCGACGGGAGTGCCGTCGGACGCATTCGGCACGCGCAAGCCGTGCCAATGAATCGTGGTGGCGTCCGGGAGGTCGTTGCGAAAGTGCACCACAACATGTTCGCCCTGATTCACCTCGAGCATGGGGCCGGGCACGGAGCCTACGGAGCGTGGTTTGCTGGCATCACGGTAAGCCCAAACATTCGTGGGCTTGTTTGAAAGGAACTCGGCTTTCGACAATGACGCAGCTACTCGGAACTCAGCGACGCCTGGCGCCGTATTCTGGTCTGACAGCTTCGGCGCGGCCAATACTGCGTCGTTCGAACTTTCCGGTGAGCCGCACGCTAGCAAGAGCAAGACGCTTGCCGTCCAACGCATGCGGCGAAGCGTCGCTGTGTTCGAGTAGCCACGCAAGTGATCCTTTGTAGTAACCCTCCCAGTCACAGTTGACGTAGCCGAAGGGCGTGTGATTGCTTTTGGCATGCGAATCGCGAGCACGTTCGTCGTTGCTCTGTGTCTCCTCGCCGGTTGCGGCGGGGACGACATGGATCACTCATCAACCGGCAAAGGGCCCACCGCACCGAGCGAACTGACAGCGGTTCCTCTCACTGGCGGCGCTCATCTCACGTGGAAAGACAACAGCAACAACGAAGACAACTTCATGGTGCTGCGCAAGCAGATGGGGACCGACGCGGACTACAAGATCCTCGCGACGCTTCCGTTCGACAGCATCCAGTATCACGATGGTCCACTCACGTCGGGCGCCGCGTACTCCTACAAGATCATGGCAATGAATGGCCAGGGCGAGAGCGAATCGAACGCGGTCGAATTGAGTGCTCCCTGATTCAGCGTCTCGCCTTGCTTCGCGCTGCTGCCAAGCTCGAGCGGAACGCCGCCTACTTGGATGCTTGTCCCGCCGGTGCGGCTGCTGGGGCAGACGTCAGCGCTGTGGCTCGTGCGATCACCTGGTCGACGGTCGGGGCATCGTTGGAGCGGATATTCACGGCAAAGCCGTCTCCAACCGAGGTCACCTTGGCCGTGACGTTGTTCAGTTCGAGCGGGCAGTAGTCCATTTCCGGCATCGCATGGCCAACGGCTGCGGCGCGTGCCAGATGGCAATCGACGACGCGCTGCAGCCATTCCGCCGTCATTCCCGGCAGAGCGCGGAACACCACCGTAGCGCCCACGCGCTTGTCGACCACGGTCTTGCCGTTGCGCACCTGCTCGACCAGCGGGCTCACGCTCTTGATGTCTTCGCGGTGGAAGAATGGGCTGATATCGCGATCGTCGTCAGGGATTCCGACGCACGCCTGCGCTTCAGCTTGCGCCAATGCGGCGGAAGCGGCGCGATGCTTGGCAGCGAGCTCACGGTGGTGCTGCGCATCTGCGTCATGCTCCTTGGTGGGATTGGTCGTCGAGGTCCAACAGCCACTGCGACCGCAGGATTCAGTCTTGCTTTGTGCGGAAGGGTTGTACTGCGCCGCGTGCGCGTCGGCAGTCTGCTCCTCTTGCTTGGCCATGGATTCGTGAGAAGTCGCGCTCATGTCGTGCGGGCGGGTTCCCGGATCGGCAGCACAAGCAACGATGAAAGTGGACACGAGAGCAGAAAATACGAGGGACTTCATAGCTGGCTCCTGGTGGATACCCCGGTAGGGTGTGGCGCCACGAAGAGCAACACGCGTGCCACGTGTGTGAAGCAGCGTCCGTCTGCGACATTCAGCGATCGCACGTGAGCGCAGACAGTTTCTCGCCGGCAGTTCTTGCGCTGCGCGCGCACGCTGCGCGCGTGAGCTTTCAGGTGCTCGAACGTGTAACCGGCCCAGCACTCGTGTAACCGGCAAGGTTTCTTCGGCATGTGCTGTGCAGCGCAATTCAACGATGGATGCCGCTACACGCAAGGAAGCCGAAACAAGACTACGCCGAGTGAGTGGACAGATCGGCGGGATCCAGCGCATGTTGGATCAAGATCGCTACTGCGTTGACGTCCTGCTGCAGATCGCCGCGGTGCAGGCCGCGCTCGCAGAGGTGGGACGACTGGTGTTGGCGAAGCATGTCGAGACTTGCTTGGCTGAGGCGTTGCGTAGCGATAACGCGCGGGACCAGCGCAAGAAGATCGACGAAGTGATGGAAATCTTCGGTCGGTATTCGCTCGTCGGTTCACGTTTGGGCAAGTCGGCGTCTGCCAAAGGTCGCAAACGAACCTGAGGTCCGCCCGATCGATGCCGGCGTAGGTCGCACGCGCAAGGCTCGCGTGCAGCGAGCGCGATACCGCAAGTTCTGCGCATACCTGCTCGCTCGGGTCGGCTTTCAACGACAGGCAGCCGTCTCTTCTGCATGTGTTGGGTGCATCGCCCAGGCACGTTGCTCGCGACGCGATCCCGTCAAGGTACCCGTGCGGGGTATGGCATGTGTCTTGCGAAGTACGAGGTGTGCTTCGTAAGCTGCTAGCACTCGTCTTCAGCCTACTTTCGCTAGGGCCTAGTCGGGCGGCAGCGACAGAGCTGGAGTACACATTGCCGAGTCCACTCTCGTTGCAGGCCACGCTGCGTGCAGCGAGGGGTCACCGTGCTGAGATTGCTTCTGCATCGGCGCGAGCCCGCGCTGCAGCCGAGCGACCGAAGATCGACTCCGCGCTTCCGGACCCCATGCTCATGGCCTCCGTCGATCACTTACCGTTCTCATTGATGGGCGCGGACGTCAGCCTTGCGATCGAACAGCAGTTTCCGCTCTCGGGCGTGTTGGCCAAAAGGAAGCGCGCCGCTCTGGCCGGAGCGCGACGTGAAGCGTCCGAGGTGCAGCGGGTTCGGCTCGATGTCGAACAGGACGCGGTTTCAGCGTTTTTTATGCTGCTCGAGCGGCGGCGAATGCTCGAGGTCCTCGAGTCCGTCGCAGCTACGAGTCGAGAGCTGTTCGCGGTTGCGCAGGCGCACTACGGGGCAGCTCACGGTACCCAAGCCGATGTGCTCCGGGCCGAGAGCGAGCTCCTTCGTGTAGCGGGCGAGATCCGCGCGCTCGAAGCCGAGGTCGACGCGGCCGAGTCGATGCTCAACGCGGCGCTTGGTAGGCCACCGGAGCTCCCCATCCCGGAGCTCTCCACGCTGCCGCTCACGAGCGAGCCACCACCACTGGCGCGCGCTGTCGCGACAGCACTGCAACGGCGCCCTGAACTCGCCAGCATGCGGCACGAACACGCCCGAGCTCTCGCGGACGTCGAGGTGATGCAGTCGATGTACTCACCGATGGCGGTGGTTCGAGCGGGTCCCGCTTACACGATGGCAGAGGGGCCCGGTGCGATGATCATGCTCGGTGTGAGCCTGCCGATTTGGCGCGGCCGCCTGAGCGCCGGCGTCGCCGAAGCGAATGCGATGGTTCAAATGACGAATTTCGAGATCGCCGCGATGGCGAACATGGTTCGAGGTGAGGTGGCAACCAGTCGTGAGCAGGTCGAAGCCGAGCGACGTCGATTCACCGCTCTTCACGAGCAAATTCGACCAAAAGCGGAGCAGGCAGTTCAGGCGTCGCTAGCCAGCTACGCGGCGGCCGGGACGCCGGCGGTTGCGGTGATCGAATCCGTTCGGTCTCTCTGGGATGTTCGCTCGGAAGAGGTGATGGCCGAAGTGCGGCTAGGGCTCGCTTGGGCCCGGCTAGAGCGCGCAGTAGGCGAGTTCGACATTCCAGAAGGGGGGCGACCGTGAGCGACGACAGCCACAGCGCCGGGCGCGAACCCAGCGCAGAGAGCCCCGCCGAAACAGCCCCAGCCGTACCGGAGGAGAAGCGGGCGCAATCTTCCCTGATGAGCGACAGTCGACTCGTAGCGCGTCAGCAAGCCTTGTTCGGCGGCGCCGCTCTAGGCGCGCTGGCGCTCGCGGGTGTAATGGCTCTACAGAGCGCCCGCCATGGTTGGCCATTCTCCCTTCATCACGGCTACACCGCTGGCGCGTCATCCGTTCGGAAGCTAGCCCCGACCCCGAGTTCCGAACCGAGCTCGGCGCACCCGCGTACTTCGATCATGCTGGCCGACGCAAAGGCAGCTGAGTTCGGAATTCGCGTTGAGAACGTCACGAAACAGGCCATGGCGCGCAGCATTCGTGCAGTCGCCGTCATCGTCCCTGACGAGTCGCGCGTCTCCGAAATTCACACCCGCGTGGCCGGTTGGATCGAGCAGCTATACGTCAATAAAACCGGGCAGGCTGTGCGGGATGGGCAGGCGCTTGCGGGCATCTTCTCTCCCGATTTGTTGGCTGCCCAGAACGAGCTGTTGGCGGTGAAGAAGGCCACGAGTGCAGGTGCGCAGTCACCCTTGCTTGAAGGGGCGCGTTCACGTTTGCGCGTGCTCGGTATGAGCGACGAGCAAGTCTCTGCGGTCGAAGCCAAGGGCGCGGCTACGCGCCTCGTGACGGTATCATCGCCGCGCAAAGGGATCGTGGTTCGACGTGGCGTCGCCGTGGGCACGGCGGTCGATCCTTCGACGCAGCTGATGACTGTCGCGGATCTATCCAGGGTATGGGTGCTCGCTGAAATACCGGAACGTGACGTTCCAGACGTTGCCGTGGGCATGGCCGGCGCTCTCGACTTCCCCGCCTCGGGCGCGCCGAAGTTCAGCGCAAAGATCGCGTTTGTGTACCCGACGCTCACGGAGCGCACGCGAACCCTAAGAGTTCGCTTTGAGCTCGAAAACCCTGGCGACCGCTTGAAGCCCGGGATGTACGGCAGCGCCACCTTCGAAACGGCGGAACGCAAAGCACTGACCGTCGCGCGGGACGCCGTGGTCGACACGGGTCTCGAGCAACACGTCTTCGTACTCGAGGGGCCGGAAACCTACGTTCCGAGGAAGGTAGAAGTTGGAGTCGATCTCGGCGACCGCGTCGAGATTCGATCCGGCCTCGCCGAGACGGATCGCGTCGTTGCGTCCGGAGTCTTCTTGGTCGACTCCGAGAGCCGCCTCAGGGCGTCAGGCGGAGGCTCGATGGCGGGCATGAAGATGGACTCGGCGGACGACAACGCTTCCACGCCTGGCATGTCCATGCCGACACAGCCGTCCGCAGGGCACGCACCGTCGCCGCCTCCGGCGAAGCCCAGTCATTCATCGATACCAACGGCTCCCGGGCACGCTGGGCACGTGTTGCCAGGGCCCAGCGCTCCGCCGCCCAGCGCGGGTCCGCATGCAGGACACGGGGAATAGACCGATGATCCCGCGGCTCATAGAACTCTGCGGACGACATCGCCTGGCCGTCTTCGGTGTCGTCTTGGCTCTGCTGGGTTGGTCGCTCTGGAGCATCAAGCGAACGCCGCTCGATGCCGTTCCGGACCTTTCGGATCCGCAAGTCATCGTCTTCACGGATTGGATGGGTCGCAGCCCGAATCTCGTTGAGGACCAGATCACCTACCCCCTCGTGCGTGTCCTACAGAGCACGCCGAATGTGCGCACCGTGCGTGGGTATTCGATGTTCGGCATGAGCTTCGTGTACGCGATCTTCGACGAAGACACGGACATCTATTGGGCTCGCACGCGGGTGCTCGAGCAACTAGGTCGGGTCTCGGCTGCCTTGCCCCCAGGCGTCGCGCCCACGCTCGGTCCGGACGCGACCGGCATTGGTTGGGTGTACCAGTACGTACTCGAAGACACATCGGGCAGGCTTGACCTGGCTCAGCTTAGGGAGCTGCAGGATTTCACCATCCGACCTGCGCTTCAGGCGACGCCCGGCGTTTCTGAAGTAGCCAGCATCGGTGGCTTCGAACGTCAGTACCAAATCGCGGTCGACCCCAACAAGCTCGCCGGTTACGGGCTGTCGTTATCGGAAATCACGCGCGCGGCGGGCGATGCGAACTCGGAAACCGGGGCTCGGGTCATCGAAAGCGCTGGGCGCGAATTCGTTCTGCGCGGTCGAGGTTACGTCAAGAAGCTGTCCGACTTGGAGGAGAGCGCCGTCACGCTCGGCCCGGGTGGAACGCCAATTCGTCTGCGCGATGTAGCGAATGTTCGCTTTGGTCCAGAAATCCGCCGCGGCGCGGCTGATTGGGACGGGAAAGGGGAAGCAGCTGGCGGGATCGTCGTCATGCGCATCGGCTCGAACGCGCTCGCCGTGATCGACGCGCTGAAGACGCGCATCAGCGAGCTTCCGCTGCCCGACGGCGTGCGCCTGGTTCCGACCTACGACCGATCGGGACTCATTCGCGCTTCGATCGGAACGCTCAGCCGTACGCTCATCGAGGAAGCCATCATCGTTTCGCTGGTGTTCTTGGTCTTCCTCTTTCACGTGCGGTCTGCGTTGGTGGTGGTCATCATGCTGCCCGTCGCGATCGCGCTGTCGTTCATTCCCATGCACTACCTGGGAATGACATCGAACATCATGTCGCTCGGCGGAATTGCGATTGCGATTGGAGCGATGACGGACGCAGCCATCGTTTTGATCGAGAACGCTCACGTACGGCTCGCCGACGCTCCAGCCGGCGCGGATCGCGCGAAGATTGTGATCGACGCATGCAAACAGCTGGGTGCACCGATCTTCTTCTCACTGTTGCTCATCACAGTGAGCTTCATGCCGATTTTCCTGTTGCCAGGGCAGTCTGGACGGCTTTTCCGCCCTTTGGCCTTCACCAAGACGTTCGCGATGTTCTCCGCAGCGCTTCTTTCGGTGACGCTGGTGCCGGTGCTGATGGTGCTGCTACTCAGAGGAAGAATTCGGCGCGAAGACGAGAACCCCGTCTCTCGCGTGTTGGTCAAGCTTTATGAGCCAGTCGCACGCGTGGTCGTGCGAGCTCGCTGGGCTGTCGCAGCACTCGCGTTGTTCGCGCTGTTTGGCACCGTTCCGATCTATCTGCGCGTCGGCTCCGAGTTCATGCCGCCACTCGACGAAGGTTCGCTGCTCGTGATGCCCGCGACGTTCCCGGGGATCTCCATCGAGGAGGCGCGCCGTGCGTTGCGGGTCCAAGACAAGATCATCAAGTCCTTTGCCGAGGTCGAAACGGTGCATGGGAAGACGGGACGCGCAGAAACGTCGACTGATTCTGCGCAGCTCGAGATGATCGAGACCGTCGTGGCGCTCAAACCGCACGACCAGTGGCCCAAGCAAAGAGTGCCCCGCTGGTACAGTTCCTGGGCCCCTGGTTGGCTCAGGCGGCCTCTCGCGACCGTGTGGCCGGATGAGCGACCGCGCTCCATTGAGGAGCTCAAGCGCGATCTAGCGCGTGCTTTGGAAACGCCGGGGTTTCAGCTTGCGGTGTCGCCGCCCATTCGAACGCGCATCGACATGCTCACGACTGGCGTGCGAACTCCGGTTGGCGTGAAGGTGCTTGGCGGCGACCTCGGCGAAGTGGAGCGCATCAGCGTCGAGCTCGAAGGCATTCTGCGCGAGGTTCCTGGGACGCGTAGCACGTTTGCCGAGCGCCAGACAGGACGCGAGTACGTCGACGTGACCCCCAAACGCGACGCCATCGCGCGCTACGGGCTCTCTGTGCGCGACGTCAACGAAATGCTCGAAGCCGCCATCGGTGGCACGCAGGTTTCGACGGTCATCGCTGGACGCTCTCGCTTCAGCATGAACGTTCGCTACGGCGCAGATTTTCGTTCCGAGCCGTCTGCCTTAGCGAACCTTCTGGTCGGAGTGCCGTCGAGCGCATCTGCTCTCCAGCTCACGGCGCCACCGAGCGGCACGTCTTCGCAGCTGATGGGCAACGACGCTGCGACCGGTTCCGCTCCGGCAACTTCGGCGATGGGCTCGATGGCAACCAAGGGCAGCATGGGCGCCGGGATGGGCCGCGGCGGGGGAGCCACGGACGCATCCATGGCGACTAGCGGCGCGATTCGTCCCCAGGGAATGTCGGCAGAGCTGGCGCTCGCCGAGCCTGGCGGTGCTTGGTCACAGGCGGTCGCAACCGTGCCGCTGAGCGAACTCGCAGACATCCAGGTCACGACCGGCCCTCCGATGATCAAGGACGAGAACGGCGTGCTCGCCGGCTATGTTTTCGCCGATCTCGACAGCGCCGAGCGCGATCTCGGCAGCTACGTCGAGGACGCCAAACGCTTGGTCGCGGCTCGCCTCGAGCTTCCTCCTGGGTATCGCATCGAGTGGACGGGCCAATACGAATTCATGGCGGAGACGGAGGAGCGGCTAAAGACGGTACTTCCCCTCACGCTGGTGCTCATCGTTCTCCTCTTACACATGTCGCTGCGATCGTGGCAACAAACCCTGATCGTCTTCGTCAGCATTCCGTTCACGTTGGCGGGCTGTATCTGGCTTCTCGCGGGACTCGGGTATCACTTCTCAACAGCGGTGTGGGTGGGCATCATCGCAGTGGGCGGGCTCGCAGCTGAGCTCGGTACGGTCATGGTGCTGTACGTGGATGAGGCGTATCAACGCCGGCTCGCGGCTGGACGACTAACAGGTGAGGACATCAACGAAGCCGTCGTGGAAGGAGCCGCGAAGCGCGTGCGTCCCAAGCTCATGACCGTGGCGGCGGCGGTGCTCTCGCTCGCACCACTTCTGTGGTCGGAGGGCGTCGGAGCCGACGTTACAGCGCGAACGGCTGCGCCACTGATCGGAGGCTTGTTCGGCTCGACTATCGTCACTCTATTCGTGACCCCGTCCCTCTACGCGATTTGGCGGCACTGGCAGCTAAAGCGTCGGAAGAACGTGCTTGCTCCAGCGACTCACGTGCCGGCGCATTGAACTTGGTGGGAGGCCTATGCTGAAGCTCCAGGCACCCGAGAGAGCAGCGCTGGTTGCCTTAGTAGAAGAACACCGCGTTGTGTTCGAGGTTGCGCCGGTGCGCATTGCCGTGGCCGATGACTTTCGCACGATCGGCTACGACGTGCTCTTGCTTGGCACCCACGAGCGCGACGTCCACGTGACCACACCCGGATGCGAGCACTGCTTACGCGTGTGGGAGCACCTCGCGCGAATTGCGCACCAGATAATCCCCGAGCGACACCAGAGCACCTTGGAGATCCAGCCGTACCGCCCGACACTGGAGTACGACTCACATGGGGAGCACCAGATCTACGTCCGATTGGTGATCGAAATTCGGCACTCAACCATCTACGACTCCCCCGCCGATGAATGCGAGTTGCAGTGCCTCGGAAAGATCAAGGCGGGTATGAAGGCGTTGGGCATTCGACAGCGATAGCTGCGGCGGGCTCGAACGCTTCGCCTGTCACGCCCTCCGCTCCTGCCGCCTAGGCTTCAGCAAGGAGTTTGGTCATGATTATCGCTGCACGATGGGTACTCGTCTCGCTCGCCGTTTCTGGCGTCATTGGGTGCGTAGAAGGATCCGCTAGGCCTGAAGGAACGAAGCCTGCACCGGCGGAAGCGCGCGTTGCCAAGGTAAGCGCGCTCGAGCGCGTGATGGACCGCAGTCAGGTCTGCATGATCAATAACCACTTCATGGGAGCCCCGCAGATCCCTGTTTCGGTCAACGGAAACACCTACTACGGGTGCTGCCCCATGTGTAAGGCCAAGCTCGAACAAGATCCTGCTACCCGTACAGCGATCGATCCGGTGAGCAAACGGCCCGTAGACAAGGCGACCGCCGTGATAGGAAAGACGAAGACGGGTGCGGCTCTGTACTTCGAGAGCGAGCAAAACCTGCTTGCGTATGCGCCGAAGTAAAAGGCTTTAAGGCAAGACTGACGCGGCGTTCACGCCACGCGCAGGGCTTCGTGCGCTGACCCTCTCTGTGGCGTGAGGCGGATGGGTGCGCCCCCGTTCGTCCAGCCGCCGTGACCCAGCAGGTTACGGTAAGCGCGTTTCGCGGACGCGCGTGGTTTCGCAGCTTACAGGCCCGCTTCATGCAGCCCGCTCTCGCGCGGGCGTAGCGCTCGCATGCAAACCAACGGAGCGAGAGATGTCACTTTATGCGCGCAACCATTTCAGCCCGATTGGGCGCTTGTGCCTGGTTCTCAGCTTATTCGCGGTCGGAACGCTTGGAGCGGGAGGCTGTTCTGACTCGAATGGCGACGCCTCGAGCAGCGGCGGCACGGGTGGAAGCTCACAAACCGGCAAAGGCGGAACGAGCAGCGGTGGCCGATCCGCAAGCAGTGGCGGCAATCGTGCCACAGGCGGCGTGGGCGAGGCCGGCGAGCACGCGGGCGGTGCCGGTGGCGAAGACGCCGGTGAGTCCGTCGTGGGTGACCGTAGGATCCCTTACACACCCGCTAATGACGCCGAGTTCGCGGCGTTCTTTGCTGAGCACCACCAAATGGCCATCGACATGGCCAAGATTGAAATCGCGCAGGGCAGCTCCGCTGACGTGAAAGCGTTGGCGACCAGCATTCGCGACACTCAGACCGCCGAGCTCGCGATTCTTGAGGCAGCGAAGACAGGCTTGGGAGTCGTAGTGCCGCCGGCGCCGGCGGATCCGCACACGGAAGCAGACATGGCGATGATGCAGACGATGTCCGGCGCCGAGCTCGATCAGATGTTCCTCACGGATATGATCGCGCACCACGCGGCGGGGCTCGCACCGGCACAACGCGGGCAAGCCAATCTGCTGCGCACGGACTTGCAGCAGCTCGCCATGGACATTTTCTCGGCGCAGGCGACCGAGATCGGAACGATGAAGGCGATGCTCGTTTCACTGGGCGTCGATGACCCTGGAGCGGATCTCGCGGCAGACGCGGCAGGGCGCGTTGACTACGGCCTCACCGGCGATCGGCGCATCCCGCTAACGCCGAATGACGTCACCTTCATCGACTTCTTCGTCCCGCACCACCGCATGGCCATCGAAATGGCGGAGCTTGCGATCGCGAACGGCAGCGCGCACGTGAAGCAAATGGCCACGATGATGCGCGACACGCAGCAAGAAGAGGTCGATATCATGCTGGCCGTGCGGCTCGAGATCGCCGGCAGCGCTACGGTTCCGGAACCGCCCCACGATCCAGTCATGATGGAGCACATGGAGCACATGAAGGCTCTGTCCGGCGCCGCGCTGGACCAGATGTTCTTGGAGCAGATGATTCCTCATCATGCCGCTGGCATGCCGACGGCGCACAGAGCGAATCCGCACCTCGAGCGAGCCGAGCTGAAGAAGTTGGCGAGCGACATCTTCAATGCCCAAGCTCGCGAGATCGGCGAGATGAAATCCATGCTCGAGGCGCTGTAGCCGGACGCGCGAGGCTCCGCGATGACCGAACGTCGCGGAGCCTCGACGAGCGACCCGCGTTAACGCACTGCGGTTTGAGCAAGGCGCAGGATCTCCCGAGCGGTATTGGAATCCTTGGCCTGCAGTTGCACCCAGAAGCCCGTGCCGCCCGACGCCACGGCAACGCGAACGCCGTTCACGCCGAGGGGGCAGTTCGCCATGCCTTGGGCGCCCATCGCGCTGATATGCTGTTCAACGCGTGCGCGGAGCCACTCGGCGGTGAGTCCCTTTTGCGCGGGCACGAACACCTGTGCGCCGACCAGCTTCTCGATGGTGCCGCGACCGATGCGTTCCTGAATGCGCAGGGGCTCGACGCGGTTCGCCTTGAAGGCGTGAAGCTCGCACTCCGCAGAATCCGCGCGAGCTGCGAGAGGAAGAGCAAGACTTGCAGCGAGAGCGCTGACGAACAGGAACTTGAATTGGGACATGGCACGTACTCCTGATTGCGCAGGTGCAATCGTCGTTGTTCACTGGGTATAGGCAGCGAACGAGCGCAGCGTGACCGAGGCTCGAGATTTGATTCGGCGACCGGCGCACCGCCGCGTAAAACGTGCCCGCTACGTGAGCGAACGTGCGATCGCCTCGATGGCCTTCAACCCTTGGCCGAAACGTGCCATCGCTTCCCGGTGACTCGCGAGCTCACCGTAAGGCAGGTAGCGGACGCGCAAGTCGGCAACGTGACGGAATGCAGGGCGAGCTAGCTGAGCACGGACCTCGCTCTCGCGATCGTCTGGAGCCACGAGATATAGCCCGCGAGCTGCTTCGCTCGGAACACCGAGCGCCAAGTCGAGTAGGCGCACGATTCCGGAATAGATCGACGTCGTGTGCTCGACCTCGAACGCGGCGGCAACGTGTTCGCGCTGCTTCTCCAGCCAAAGCACATCGATGAGGCGCACCGCGTCGGCACCAGGCGCTCGCGCGACGCTCGTGGGCAACTCTTGCAGGCATCCGTCCCCGAGCTGCCCGCTGCCACAAGCGCGCGCTCGGTCGTTCGAAGCTATCCAGACGTCGAAGCCCAGCGCGAGTCCGAGGTCGCGCAGCCAGGACTGCACTTCGGTATGGGTGCGGTCTCCGTCCTTGGCGGCTTTTTCGGCGTTGCCAAGCTTCTGGGCGTCGGCGCGAACCCGCTCGAGATCCGCTTCCCAGGCTTGCCGTTGTGCCGCATCGTCTCCGAGCGGCGGCGCCGGGTAGCGCTCGCTTCCGACGTCGAAGAGCAACCCACCCACCGCACCGAGGTCGTTCGAGAGTAGGTCGCGGTGCTCTGCATTGATGCGCAGCATCCCGGCGCGTAGCGCGAGGTATTCGTCCCACTTGCCGAGCTTCACCTTGGCGCCCGTCAGAGAGTTGTAGCCTTTCACAATTGCGGTGTTGAACGGCGGCATCAACGTGGGGTGCAGAAAGTACAACAGGTTGGCGCACGCCGGTCCCAGCCCTTTGATGCGGTGCTCGTCCAAACGGCGCACCGCCGCGATCAGGCTCTCCCCATCGTCGCAGCAGGCACACGTCGATAGGAACTTCGCGAACGCCCGCTGATTATCCGCGTTCTCGTAGATGTCGGGGATGCGTAGCTTGGGCTTCCAAAGGAAAGCGTGGTCGGCGCCTTTGAAGATCTGCTTCTGCTCCGAAATCGAGCCGACCACTGTCTCGAGTGAAGAACCTTTGTAGACATTGCCGAATCGCCCGGCCTCGATCTCTTCGACGATGGTTGCGATGCCTCGCCGAATGGAGCGGAAATTCTTGAGCCGCTCTTCCCACAGAAACCACGTTCTGTAGGTGCTTCCGGGATCATCGCGCCAGCGAGAAATAAGGTGCGTGAGTGCGGGGCTAGGCTCACCCATGGAAGCCGATGTTAACCAAAGTTTCCTCGCCGCAGCGCCGAATGAGCATTCTCTGGCGCATGTGAGAGCAGCCGTGCGACCTGTCCCATTTCTGGCGCTTCTGCCTTCCAGCCGAGCTCCTCCTGCAAACGTCGGCGCAGGGCATCCGAGGCGGCAGGTTCCCCGTGGGTCACGAACACTCGCTTGGGCGCGATTCCGCTGGCTTTGAGCCACGTGATGAGCTCCGCGTAATCGGCATGTGCCGAAAGGCCCTGAAGCTGGCTAACGCGGGCACGGACCCGCACGTATTGCCCGTGCATCTTCAGCTCCTCGGCGCCGTCGACGAGCGACCGCCCTCGAGTACCAACCGCCTGGTGACCGACGAATAAGACATGGTTCCGCTCGTCGGGCAGGAACCGCCGGAGGTGATGTAGGACGCGCCCACCCGTGGCCATTCCGCTCGCCGAGACGATGATCATTGGCCCTGTGCTTGCGTCGATCGCCTTGGACTCATCCGCGGTACGGGCGTAGTGAGCGCTGCGGCACAGCAGCTTGCATTGCTCAGCGGTGAGGCGGTGGTCATCGCTGTGCTTGCAAAACAGGTCCGTGGCCTCGATCGCCATGGGACTGTCCAGGTGCACGGGTAAGTCGGGAATGCGCTTTTCGGCCTTGAGGGTCGCCAGGATGTGCAGCAGGTGTTGCGCGCGGCCCACCGCAAACGCCGGCACGAGCACGACGCCGCCTCGAGCGCTGGTCTGGTTGACGACGCGAGCTAGCTCGTCGCGGATGGACTCAGCCGGGTGTCGCCGATCGCCGTACGTCGACTCGACGACGAGGATGTCCATCGCCGAGAGCGGTTCCGGTGGCTTCATGATCGGGTCTTCGGGCCTCCCCACATCGCCCGAGAAAGTGAGCGTGGTGTCGTCGAAGTTCATCGCGACACAGGCGGAACCAACGATATGCCCTGCGCGCGTGAACTTCACCGCAATGCCCGGAGCGGGGGAGAACGCATCGTGGAAGTGCACCGGCGCGAGCAGACGAAGCGCTCCTTCGGCATCTTCGCGCGTGAACAGCGGCTTCGCGGGCGAGTGCTTGGTGTAGCCGACCTTATTCGCGTAGCGAGCTTCTTCCTCCTGCAAGAACGCACAGTCGGGTAGCAGGAGCTGCAAGAGGTCGTGAGTGCCCTGTGTGCAGAACACGGGCCCTCGGTAGCCTTGCTCGTAAAGCTTCGGGAGATACCCGCTATGATCGACGTGCGCGTGCGTTAGAACCACAGCGTCAATCGAGGCAATCGGTACCGGCAGCGGTGCCCAGTTTCGTTGCCGGAGGGCTTTCAAGCCCTGGAACAGCCCGCAGTCGACCAACACGCGGGAGCGGCTGCCATCTACCAAGTAGCGCGAGCCGGTTACCGTACCGGTGGCTCCGAGAAATGTGAGCTCTGGAATCTTCATTTGATTGCCGTCGCGAGGATTATCCGGCGAAGCGCTGGTTCTGTGTGGACGGACGGCGACTGCTGAGCCGCGGGATCCAGCGCGGCGTCACTCGCGCGTATTCCATCCAGACACTGCCTAGCTCGGCTGCGACTTCACGCTCTTCGCGGTGAGCGAGACGCACGTACATCACGACCAGGATGGGGAACATCACCAGCGTGACGAGGGTCGGCCACTGCAACAAGAAGCCGGCCATGATGGTGATGAAGCCGACGTACTGTGGGTGCCGCACGTAGCCGTACGGGCCGGTGCTTGCGAGGCGGTGTTCCTTTTGGGCGTTGAACAGCACTCGCCACGCCGCCGAGAGCAGAATGAAACCCCCAAAGATGAGCACGTTGCTCAAGATGTGGATGGGGTTCAAGTGGGGGTCGCCCTTGAAACCGAGCAGCTCGTACCAAAGGTGGCCCATGTCGTGCGAGAACAAGTTCACGCCCGGATAGCGTCGACCGAGCCAACCCGAGAGCAGGTAGATCGTCAGCGGGAAGCCGTACATCTCGACGAATAGCGCGAGGATGAAGCCTGAAAAGCTGCCGAACGTGCGCCAGTCGCGCTTGGTTTGCGGCTTGAAGAAGCTGAACGCAAACAGAATGAAGACCGCTGAGTTGATGATGACCAACGACCAGAGCCCGTACGCGGGTGCATCGGCTGCGTGGTTCATGGTTGGCCTCCATGATCATGTGAACCGGTTTTTGCCGAATGCGAGCCCTGGCCGCCGTGCCCGTGGTGCATGAACAAATGCATCAGCGGGCACGCCAGGAGGAGCAGGTAGGGTAGCGCTCCAAGCAGATGCGCTCGATGTTCCTCCCACAGGAAGAAGGCGCCGATTGCGAGGAAGACGCATGCGCCAACGGTCCATGGGATGCGCGGGAATGTGCGCTTTGGTTCGGCTTGTGAGATCGCCATGTTTGTTACTTCCTGCTCGGGTCAGCAGCGCAGCGCTGCTGCCTAGTTGTCAGACGTTGGACTGTCGAAGTCGCAGTGCGTTGCCGACCACCGACACGGAGCTGAGGCTCATTGCGGCTGCGGCGAGCATCGGGCTCAGCAACAACCCGAATGCCGGATAGAGCACGCCTGCGGCGATTGGAACGCCGGCAGCGTTGTAGACGAACGCGAAGAACAAGTTTTGCTTGATGTTGCGCATCGTCTGCTGCGACAAGCGTCGCGCGCGTACGATGCCGCGGAGATCGCCCTTCACGAGCGTGATGCCCGCGCTCTCCATGGCGACGTCGGTGCCTGTTCCCATCGCGATGCCGACGTGGGCCTGCGCGAGTGCCGGCGCATCGTTGATGCCGTCACCGGCCATGGCGACGACGGCGCCTTGCGCCTGGAGTTCCTTCACCTTTGCTGCCTTCTGGTCGGGCATCACCTCGGCGCGAACCTCGTCGATTCCGAGCTTCTTCGCGACTGCTCGAGCGGTGGTGTTGCTGTCGCCAGTGAGCATCACGATGCGCACGCCCTCTTGGTGCAATGCGCTGACGGCTTCGGCGGCCGTTTCTTTGATCGGATCGGCCACGCCCACCAGGCCCGCTGGTCTTCCATCGACGGCGACGAACATGACGGTCTGGCCGTCGGCGCGCAGTTGTTCGGCTCGCTCGATGAGCTCGCCCGGTTCGACTCCCAGGCTTTGCATCAGCGCGCGGTTTCCGAGGGCCACGACCTTACCGTCGACCTCTCCGCGCACGCCTTGGCCCGTAATCGACGTGAAGTTCTGTGCTTCCTTGAGCGCCACGCCGCGTGCGCCGGCACCGGTCACGATGGCAGCTGCCAAGGGGTGCTCGCTTGCTCGCTCGAGGCTCGCCGCTAAGCGAACCAACTCGTGTTCGGCTATGCCGGGCGCCGCGACGACGCTCACCAACTTCGGCTTGCCTTCGGTCAAGGTTCCGGTCTTGTCAACGACGAGCGTGGTCACCTGGCGCAGGATCTCGATGGCTTCGGCGTTGCGAAACAGGACGCCGAGCGAAGCGCCCTTGCCGGTCGCCACCATGATCGACATGGGCGTTGCTAGGCCGAGCGCGCACGGGCAGGCGATGATGAGTACGGCGACCGCGTTGATGAGTCCGTGCGCCATGCGCGGCTCGGGGCCAAACACAGCCCAGACGACGAAGGTAAGCGCTGCGATGGCCACGACGATCGGCACGAAATAGCCAGAGACGACGTCTGCGAGCTTCTGGATGGGCGCGCGGCTCCGTTGCGCTTCGGAAACCATGGCGACGATGCGCGCCAGCAAGGTGTCCGCACCGACCTTCTCTGCGCGGATCACGAGGCCGCCCGTTCCGTTCAGTGTCGCTCCGACCACGCGATCGCCGCTTTGCTTTTGGACCGGAATCGGCTCGCCGCTCACCATGGATTCGTCGACGTTGCTCTGGCCTTCGAGTACGATGCCATCGACAGGCACCTTCTCACCCGGGCGAACACGCAATCGATCGCCAACCTGCACCGCATCGAGCGGGACGTCGGCTTCCGTGCCATCCGAGTTCAGCCGTCGAGCTGACTTCGGCGCGAGGCCGAGCAACTTGCGGATGGCGCTGCTCGTCTGGCTGCGCGCTCGCAATTCGAGCACCTGCCCAAGGAGAATGAGAGTGACGATGACCGCGGCAGCTTCGAAGTACACGCCGACCTCACCGCCTTCAGTTCGAAACGAAGCTGGAAAAGCGCCCGGTACGAGCACAGCGATCACGCTGTACCCATAGGCAACACCGACTCCCAGCCCGATCAGCGTGAACATGTTCAGGCTGCGGTGCTTGATCGATTGAACCGCGCGCTCGAAAAAGGGCAATGCGGACCAGAGACAAACCGGGGTCGCCAGCGCGAACTCGAGCCAATTGCGGGCTCGCATCGAGAGCGCGGACTCGATGAGCCCCTGAAGGCCGGGCACGACTTCACCCATCGCGACCACGAGCAGCGGAACCGTGAGCGCCACCGCGACCCAGAAGCGCCGAGTCATGTCGACGAGCTCAGCGTTGTCTTCCGCGCTTTCTGCCGATGGTGCGCGGCGTTCGAGCGCCATGCCGCAAATGGGACAACTGCCGGGTGCATCGCGAACGATCTCGGGATGCATCGGGCAGGTCCATTCGGCCCTGCTCACGGCCGGTGCGGGCTCGACAGATTCGAGCGCCATTCCGCATTTCGGGCAATTGCCGGACTTGTTCTGTCGAACCTCCGGGTGCATCGGGCATGTATAGGTGCGCTCGGCAGCTTGCGGCGGGTTGGGTTTGGATGCTGGAGGCGGAGGATCGCTGCTCGGCGCAGGCACATAGCTATGCGGCGACTGCTTGAACTTCTCGAGGCAGCGCGCGCTGCAGAACAGGTACTCCTTGCCCTCGAACGCGGCGCGGTGCTGCGTTGTCGGGCGCACGCTCATGCCGCAAACGGGGTCCTGCGAGGAATCCAGTGTGCCGCCGACCGCTTCGTGGTGATGATGCTCGCTGTGCATGCGAACTCCGTACTCCCGCGGGGTATAAGCACCGGCTGTGCCACTTGCAGCTACGGGCGCATCACGCGGGTTTCGCGGCGCCCGGCGCAGGTGTTCTACCGCTGGCGCGAGAGCGCGCTCTCACTTGAGCGCACCCCTTGCGCTGGTGGCGAGTTCACTACGCAGTAATTTCGCGTTTCCCGCCGGCGCGGTCCGGGATACCCCCGGGGAGTTCGCCTAGAAGCACGCCCGCAGAGGGCCTTCTTTTTGCATCGCGAGAAGAACGATGAACACGAACGATTCGGGCGAAGCATCGGGACTCGCGTACAGGAATGGTGGCTTCCTCGATAGCGACGATGGCCGGCCGCTGCGAATTCTCGCCGAGTACCTGGAGCCGCTCTACCGCTTCAAGCGCGAGCAGATTCACGACACCGTCGTGTTCTTTGGCTCCGCTCGTTTGAGGGAAGAAGGCCCACTCGGTTGCTACTACGCCGAGGCACGCGAGCTTGCGCGGCGGCTGACACAGTGGTCGCAAACGCTGCCTGGCTGCTGCAGGTTCGTAGTTTGCTCAGGAGGTGGTGGCGGTATCATGGAGGCCGCCAACCGCGGTGCAGCTGATGCTGGTGGACGGACGATTGGCCTCAACATCGGGTTGCCCCATGAGCAGCGACCGAACCCGTTCATCTCTCCCGGCCTATCGCTCGAGTTTCATTACTTCTTCATGCGAAAGCTCTGGTTTTCGCATCTGGCGCGCGCACTGATCGTGTTTCCGGGTGGCTTCGGCACGCTCGACGAAATGATGGAGGTGCTGACGCTATGCCAAACCCGAAAGCTCGATCGCGACATCCCCGTGCTGCTCTACGGTCCGTCGTACTGGCGTGAAGTCATCAACTTCGACGCGCTGGTTCGGCACGGAATGATCGACGCGTCCGATCTCGAGCTCTTCCGGTTTGTCGATAGCCCAGACGCCGCATTTGCTCTCCTGAAGGAGAAGCTTCCAAAATCGCAGGGCCCCGTATCTCCCGCGTTTGCCAAGTCGAGCACTTCGGCATCCGTGATCGCACCCAGTTCTCCGGTCGCGTCCGGCGGGACGCATGCATCCGGAACAGGAGCCGAAGACAAGCCGGCGGGGTGATCAGCTGTCCCCGGTTTTGAACTCGTTCGAGCGCAGGCCGTAGCGCTTGAGCAGTCGGTGCAGGCTTTCGCGCTCGATGCCGGCACGCTCCGCAGCCGCCGTCACGCTGCCGCTAAATTCGCGCATGAGTGCGATTAGGTACTCCCTCGAGGCGCGTTCGCGCGCGAGCTCCACCGCATCGCGGTAGGTGAGCTGCACGAGACCGGAAAGTCCGTGCTCTGGCTTCGTTCCGCGCACTTCGTCCGGAAGAGCCTCGACGGGGATACGTGGGCCGTCGATCACCGCGAGCGCGCGCTCAATGGAGTTCTCGAGCTCGCGAACGTTTCCCGGCCACGTGTAACGCATGAGCGCCGAAAGTGCCTCTGGCGTGAAACCCTCGACCTGGCTGTCGTACCTGCGCCCATGCGCTTCGACAAAGGCAGCAGCCAGCAGCGGGATGTCCTCCTTCCGCTCGCGCAGCGGTGGCAGATGAATGCGCAGTACGTTGAGTTGATAGAACAGATCTTCGCGAAAGCGACCCGCGGCGATCGCCTCTTTCAAGTCCACGCTCGTAGTTGCAAGCAGTCGCACGCGGAACGAAGCCATGCGATCGGCCCCCCGAGCGGCGCGCTCTTGCAGTCCACGCGTCAATCTCGCCTGCAGGGGCGGAGAGAGTTCATCGACTTCGTCGAGCAGGAGGGTCACTTGCTCGCCCACATTTGGTTCGACCCCGCTCGGCTTCGAGGGCGGCTCGGCCTCTAGGAATGGCTCGGCTTCCAGAACTTGCTCTGGCACCGCGGCACAGTTCACCACGATGAAGGGCATGTTACGGCGCATGCTGGCACGGTGAATTGCCCGCGCAGCGAGTTGCTTGCCCGTGCCGCGCTCTCCAGTGATGAGTACGCTCACGTCTTTACTAGCCGCGCGGCGGAGCAGCTCGAACACCTTGTGCATTTGCGGCGTGCGTCCAGCGAGGCGTTCGAACGAATGCGTGGCATCCAGGGCGGCGCGGAGCTCCTGCGTCTCGCGACGTAGGCGTCGGCGCTCCGCCGCTCGCTCGATGGTGAGCAAGGCGTCGTCGGGCTCGAAGGGCTTCGTGAGATAGTCGTATGCGCCGGCCTTGATTGCCTCCACCGCTTTTTCGACCGTGCCGAAGGCGGTCATCAGCACGATTTCGACGTCCGGACGTGCGCGTTTGAGCTCGTTCAATAGCGTGAACCCGTCGGCGCCGGGCATGCGAATGTCCGACAGCACGACGTCAAAGTCACCGTTCAACGCCAGTGCGAGCGCGCGCTGTCCGTCGGCCGCCGTGGTCACATCGCACGAACCTCCCAACACGCTTTTCAACATGCTGACGACATTTTCCTTGTCGTCGACTACGAGCACGCGAGTTTTCACGCGCCACCTGCCCTTTCCGGGACTGGTGTGTAGCGAGGCAGCCGCACGATGGCGTGCGTTCCTTTGCCTGGCTCCGAGGTGAGAGTGATCGCGCCTTCATGCGCCGCCACGATGGCATGAGAGATCGCGAGTCCAAGCCCAGTTCCAGTCGCCTTCGTTGTGAAGAACGGGTCGAACGCTTTTCGGCGCGTGTCTTCAGACATTCCGGGCCCGTCATCTGTAACTTGAAGTTCGACCGCGTCGTTTGACTCGCGAGCCTCCACAACGATCGCGCCGTCGTCGGCGGTGGCTTCCAGAGCGTTTTGCAGGAGATTGGACACGACCTGGCGGAGCGCGGATGCATCGCCCACAGCAAGCGAGCTCAACTCCAGCTGCGGAAGCTCGACTCGACGTCGAGCGAGCTTGCCGCCCTCTTGCAAGCGTTCAACTGCATCGCGGGCAAGCTCAGTCAGGTCGACCGGGTCGCGCCGGTTGCCCGCTGGCTTCGCTAAGTCCAAAAGCCCCTGCACGATGCGCTGGCACTGACGCACTTCGTCTTCGATGATTCGCAGGCCATCTGGAGGTGCTTGGGGTCGTTGCAGCAGCGTCACATAGCCGAGGATCACACCGAGCGGATTGTTGATTTCGTGCGCGACGCCGGCAGCAACCTGCCCAATTGCTGCAAGGCGTTGTGCGCGCAGCAAGCTCTCCTGCTTGCTCGCGAGCGATGCCGCCATGTCGTTGAATGTCGACGCCAGATCGGCCACCTCATCGGTGCCGCGGACGGGAACGCGCACGTCAAGATTTCCGCTAGCAAGCTTGAGCGCAGCCGCGCGAAGGTCGGACAGGCGTCGCAGGATGGATTGGCCGATGACGAGCCAACCCGCGCCGGTCACGACGATGGCCAACGCAAAGCACCCGATCACTAGTACCGCGGCGTCGCGCCCAAGTCGCTCCTCGACGGCGCTTGCTTCCATCGCCCGCTCTTCGAGTTTCCGGTTGAGCGCTTCGCTCAGGCGCACCACCCTGTCTACTTGCTGCTCGGTTCCTTCGTGAAGCTCGGCAACGCGCGCATGGTCTCCCGCGTCGATTGCTGGAAGGATTTGTTGTGCGAAGTCCCTATCGATCCGGTCGACCAGAGCCGCGATCTGCTGCGCCTCAGCCTGCTCGCTCGGGATGAGCGGCACCGCCAACAAGCGCAGCGTTGCCTGCTTGGCTTCTTCCGCGGCATGCTGGTAGTGCGCAACGTGCGAACGGTCCCAGGCAATGATTGTATGGGCCTGGTGAATGTATTGCTCGCGAACCAGTCCGGCGACGTTGTGCCCGGTGTGCTTTGCGAAGTCGAGGGCTGCAGCCTCTTGCTCGGCTACGGACAGCTGCCTGAAGGTGCGAACCGTCGCAAGCAACGCGGTTCCCAGAAGCGCCAACACCACCAGGAAGACGAGCGCCACCCGGCGGGCGATGCGACGAGGGGGCAAGCTGGACGAGGCGGTCATTCGAATGCGCGCGCGAGTATGGTTTGGAAGGCTGCGAACGGAACAGTGACCGCGCCGGTTACGCGTAACGGCAAAGGTCACGGCGATCGCCGCGGGCAGGTTGCTGTTCGAGCCGGATAGGCGGAAATGGCTTTCCTCGTGACGGGCCCGGGCGCGGTTGGTCGACTAGTGCTGTCGGCGAGCGATAAAAGAGCGAACGAGCTCCGGCGCGATCCCGAGTGCGAACCCGGCGACCAAGCCGAGCACGCCCGCGTAACCGGCGCAGCTGCAGCCCATCGCGCCCGTGAGGAGAGTCAACGCTGACGCTCCAGCCCAATACCCGATGCTCCGGCGAGCGCGGTGACCGATGATGCCGACGCCAATGCCCGCACCCAGTCCACCGACGGTGCACGCGGGCACGCACCAGCTCATGCACATCGTGCCGCTGCAGCTGTGCACATGGTTGGCGCACAATGCGAGCACGAGGGGGAGGATGCCCAGTGCCAAGCCTGGGAGCACAGCGCGTCTGAGGTCACGGCCGTACCAGAGCAAGAGAACGCCCGCCGCGAACATCGCGATGCCGAACGCCGCTGCGGAGCCTGGATGCCGCGCGTTCAAGGCTGCAGCTGCGACAACGACCAAAGCTGGACTGAAGCCGAGCACTGCGCGGCGCACGCGGGCCCACTCGTACTTCCGCCGAGCTCGCTTTTCGACCGCTTGCAGGTTAGTCAAGTCCATAGAGCCTCTTGAATGCGTCGCGTAACCTCGTCAAAGCTCGCTCGCGGCGCTTGCGCAGCGTTGCGCCGCTAGCCGTGGCGGCCTCGTCGAAGAAGGTCGCCACCAAGGTTTCCTGGTCCATTGGAGAGAGCTCGCCCATGGCTTGCACCGCTCGTTGAATCAGCTGTCGCTCGGCAAAGTCTTCTTCGGATTGTCGAGCCTCCGGCGCGGCTTCGTCCGGTAGCTCACGCCGCCGCCCGCGCTTTCGAAGCGCCGTGCGGCATTCCCAAGCAGCGATGCCCAGCGCCCACGGGAGCGCCGGCCGAGCTCGATCATATTCGGCCGAGCGCGTTAAGATCCTTTCAAGCGATTGCTGAGCGGCATCCGCGGCATCGGCTTCGTTCTTGAGCATGCTGCGACATAGGTCGCGCACTCGTGGCCAGAGCAATTGAAACGCAGGTGTAAAAGCCGATCGGTCTCCGTCCGCCAAGCGCGCGACCAGTGCATCTAGGTCCGGGTTCGCCTCATTGCTCATCGTTCAAGGGCCAGGCTGTGATCGGCAAGCCGCGCCAGCCTAGTCGCAAAGCTTTCAGCGAACGAGCGCCTCAGCGCGGCGCAGGACCTCTTCTGCTCGAGCCGGGTCCTTTGCGATGAGCTTGACTGCGAATCCCGCGCCCGCGGGCTGCACATCGACACGAATGTCGCTCACGCCGAGCGCGCAAGCGCCTTTCGCCGCGCCGTTCATGCGTGCGATGTGCTCTTGCAAGGTCAGCTGCAACCACTGGGCGGTCAGGCCGTTCTCGGCCCGCACGTAGATCTCTGCGCCTTTCAGGCGGTGGATCGAACCGCGGCCGATCCTCTCTTCGACCTTGTAGGGCTTCACGGCGGTGACCTGATGCTCTCGGAAAGCGCAGCCCGCGTGCGTCGTCGGTCCGGCCCAGGCGAGCGTCGGCGCAACGGAAGCGAGCGCTAAAGCGATGACTGGAACGATCCTACGAGTGGACATGGCTGAGTTCTCCTGGAAGGGCGATGCGCCCTTCTCAGCCTTTCTAGGCGGCAGACGCTCGAAGCGTGACTCGCTCGCCCGCGCAGCGCCGCCGTCAAAAAGCCGAAGTAACAGGCGCGGTTACGATCCGTGGCTCACTCAGGACGGTGACGGCGAACAGGGCCGCCGCACTGGGACGTGGTGGCGCGAAGCGTGCCGCGGCGCCCTGAAGCAAACGCCTACGAAACGCCCTCAAGTCGTCCTGGCACGCACACTGCCTCCCTCGAAGGAGGAGGATACCATGCACCAATCGCAAGAAATGCTGTTACGCCACCCGAGGCCAGCCACTAGCTCGCAAGCTTTGCGCGACTGTCTCGAAGCATGCTTCGACTGCGCCTTTACCTGCACCGCCTGCGCCGACGCATGCATCGCTGAAGCACACGTGGATATGCTGAGGCGCTGCATTCGCCTGAACCTCGACTGCGCGGATCTTTGTCAGGCGACCGGTCGCGCTCTGGCTCGCCAGACCGACCCCGATTGGGCGGTGCTGCGGATCGAGCTCGAAGCTTGCGCAGCCATCTGCGATGCTTGCGCTCGGGAATGCGAGCGTCACGCGCAAATGCATGAGCACTGCCGAATTTGTGCAGAAGCCTGCCGACGGTGCTTGGAGCACTGTCGCCGTGCCGCGCAAGGTGGCGCAAGCTAGCCCGGCGAGCTACCGCACGTGCAGTCGACACAGCCGTGCGTGGCACACGTACCGCACGAGCGAACGACCTGCTTGTGAAGGGCTTCGCGCGCGCGAAACACGCGGACACCCGCATTACTCGGTGAGATGCCGACGCGCTCGGCGTAGTCTTTCACAGGCAGGCCTTCGATCTCGATCTGGCGAAGCGCGTCGGCGTACTCGGGCTTGAGCGTGGTTGCGAGCTCGCCGACGCACTTGCACACGATCTGGTGCAGCTCCCCATCGTCGGCCGCATTCAGCTCGGCATCGCTGGCGTAAGCTTGCAGGCGTTTGTCCGCGGTAGTCTTGCGCCGGCGGTAGTCGACGATTGCGTTCCGAAGCACCGCGTAGAACCAACCTACGGCCGATTCCCGCACCGTTTCGAGCTTACCGAGGTTGCTCACGAGCGCGCTTTGGACGATTTCCTCTGCGGTGTCGCGATCGCCGACGCGTCGCTGGACGAAATCGAGAAACGCGCGGTGGCTCTCGACAAGCTTGGCCAGCACCTCGGGGTTCGGATGCGACTCCGGTTCGATGGATGCGTTTTCGGCGCACATGCGTCAGCTCAAGCTAAGACCGAAACGACGAAGCCGCAACGAGTTGGTCAGCACGGCGACCGACGAGAACGACATGGCTGCGCTTGCAACGACAGGAGACAGCAGCAATCCGGTGAACGGATACAGTGCACCGGCGGCGAGGGGAATGGCGAGCACGTTGAACGCAAAGGCCCAAAACAGGTTTTGCCGGATCGTGCTCAAGGTGCTGCGTGCTAGTCCGAGAGCTTGAGGCAACGAACCAATTCCGCCACGCAGGAGTGCGATGTCAGCCGCGGCGAGCGCGATGTCGGTACCCGTCCCGACCGCGATGCCGACGTTCGCCTGAGCGAGTGCCGGTGCGTCGTTGATGCCGTCACCGACCATCGCGACGACGCGACCACGCTCGCGTTCGGTGGCTACCAATCGCGCCTTGTCTTCGGGCCGCACCTCCGCGAACACGCGCTCGATGCCGAGTTCCTCGGCGACGGCGTCCGCGGTGCTCTTGCGATCGCCGCTGACCATGGCGACCTCAACGCCCAGCGCTTTCAGTTTCTCAATCGCTCGGCGAGCTTCCGCGGTGGGTCGGTCGGCGACTGCGATGAGCCCGACTAGCTTGCCGTCGCGAGCGACGAACGATGGAGTGCGCCCCGCGGCCGCCAGTTCTTCGGCACGAGCGTCCAACGAGGTCGTCGCGATGCCTGCATCCGCCAACCAGCGGCTGGTTCCGATGCGAACGCGCCGTCCTTCCACGTGCGCCTCCACGCCAGCACCAGCGACCATGGAGAAGTCGGTGGCTCGCAGGCTTGAAGCGCCGCGTGCCAGTGCACCCTCTACGATGGCGCGCGCAACGGGGTGCTCGCTTTGGCGTTCGACCGCCGCGACCTCGTTTAACAGCGACTGCTCGCCGCTTCCCGAGATATCGATCACATCCGTCAGGGCGGGCTTGCCTTCCGTCAGGGTACCAGTCTTGTCGAGCAGCACCGTGTTGATGTGGCTCGCGGCTTCGAGTACTGCGCCACCCTTCACGAGGATGCCCAGCTCAGCGCCGCGCCCAGTTCCGACCGCCACGGCTGCTGGCGTCGCTAAGCCGAGCGCGCAGGGGCAAGCGATCATCAGGACTGCGACGAATCGCTCGACGGCGACGGCAAAGCCGTGAGCGGTCGGATCAACGGAGAACCAGGCCATCATCGCGACTGTGGCGATCGCGATCACGACGGGCACGAAATAGCCGCTGACGACGTCAGCCAAACGAGCAATGGGTGCTCGCGAGCCTTGCGCTTGTTCCACCGCCTCTACGATGTGCGCGAGCGCGGTGTCGCCACCCGTACGTGTAACCTCGAAGGTTACAGAGCCACTCTGGTTGAGAGTGCCGGCGTACACCGAAGCACCTTCGGCCTTGTCTACGGGTAGACTTTCACCCGTGAGCATGGATTCATCGATCGCCGATTGGCCTTCGACCACCCTGCCGTCTGTCGGGATGCGCTCGCCGGGGCGCACGATCACGCGGTCTCCCAACAGGAGTGCGTCCACCGGCACCTCGTCCTCCTCTCCATTCGAACGAAGCCGGTGTGCAGTGTTGGGGACGAGCTGCACCAGCGCACTCACGGCGTCCGACAGACGCTTGCGCGCTCGAGTTTCGAGCAGCTTTCCGAGCAGAACGAAGCACAGGATCGCGGCCGTAGCTTCGAAGTACAGGTGTGGCAGCACGCCGTGTGCTCCGTGCGGGAACAGACCTGGAAACAGCAGTGCAACCGTCGAGTAGACCCATGCTGAGAGCACGCCCATGGAAACGAGCGTGTTCATGTCCGCGCTACGGTGCTTCGCTGCTGCCCAAGCGAGCCGCAGAAAGCGCCGGCCGGGGCCGAACACGATGGGCGTCGCCAGCGCGAAATGTAGCCATCTGCCTACGGTCGTTTCCGAGCCGGGAATTGCGCCGTGGCTCATCGCGAGCACGAGCAGAGGAACGGCAAGCACCGCCGCCACGATCAAGTCCTTCCGAATTGCGCGTTGCTCTAAATCCTCGCGCTGCGCAATTTGATCGGCACGCAACGAGGTGGCTGAGTGCGCGTGTTGGAGTGGCTCCGCGTCGTAGCCTGCCTTCTTCACCGCGGCGACTAGCGCAGGCAGCTCCACGGACCCATTGCTTCGGATCTGTGCGCGATGAGTGACCAGGTTGACCGAAACATCATCCGCTCCGGGCACCGCTCGCAGCGCCTTCTCCACACGGCGCACGCACGCCGCGCACGTCATTCCATCGATTCGCAATTCGACGGGAGCGCCGGGCGCGGCCGTGGGAGGGACCTCATAGCCAGGCCCTTCGATGGCCTTGGCAATCGCATCGGGCGCAGTCGCTGCTGGATCGTAGGACACGCTCGCCCGGTTCGTGGCCAGGTTCACGGTCGCATCCCGTACGCCGGCCACCTTGCGGATGGCTTTCTCCACGCGGCGCACGCAGGTCGCGCACGTCATGCCGCTAACGGGGAGGTCCACGCGGCTGGGCGAGGCGATTGGGTTGGTCTCGGTTGAAGCGGTCGACATGGTAACCGGAGGGACGCGGAAGGCTTTCCAGTATTACAGGGCAAATTCGTGCGGAGTCCCATGTAATGAATCGCCGAGCGCTGCGCCTATAGGACGAGGGCGGCTCAGATTCGGCCGTCGCAAGGAGTAAAACGATGAACAACGAACGCGAAACGGTGCTTGATGTCGAAGGAATGTCCTGCGGTTCGTGCCTCCGCCACGTCACGGCGGCGCTCACCGAGCTCGAGGGTGTCGCCAAGGTGGACGTGAAGCTCCGCGACGGCATCGTCATCGTCCAGCACGACCCAGCACGCTCATCCATCGCTCAGCTGGTCGAAGCGCTGGGCGAAGCCGGCTACCCATCCAGTGAGCGTGCGGCCTAGCCCCCTGTGGACTTCCAGCGCAGCGCGAACGGGCGCGGTTCGGTCACGCCTCGCCGGTTCACGCCTACGCAGCCCGGTAAACGAAGCTCTTCGTAAGTGTAATGCTTCGGCGAGATCTACGTCAGCAGCAGGTACGCCACATCCGGAAGGAAGAAGATGAAGACCCGGACCAAAGTTAAGATCGCCACGATCGGTGCGTTCCTCGGCGCCTGCAGCGCTGGGCCGCTTCCCGTCTCGCAGTCACTGCGCGACCCCGCCAGCCCCGCGGCGCCCGAAGGCACGAACCCTCTGGTTGCTTCCGCTGGCGCGCCCAAACGCGAGACCGAGCGTCCACAAGGCGAGCACCCGCCGAGCGACCACGACCACGGTGCGCACGGTCACGGTGATCACGACCACGGCACCCCGCCGGCCTCGATGCGCTCGGCGCCGACGCCCGCAGGGAATGAAGGTGCGCCAGCGACTGAGGGCCTTACCTACGTGTGCCCAATGCATCCCGAGGTGACGTCGAACGCGCCCGGTGTCTGTCCCAAGTGCGGGATGAAGCTCGTACCGAAGAAGTGAGGGGTGATGAGAACGTGGTTAGGTTCAGTTGCCGCCGGCCTGGTGGCTTTTGCGTCTGGATGCGCTTCGACTTCGGCGAAGCCGGCGTTCGATGAAGTGGCCCGCACCGTGACTGCGCACACAGGCCATTCAGTGCGTTGGAATCAGGGCGGCGCGGAAGACCGCCAGGTGGAGCGCGCCATCGATGACCTCTTGAAACGCGACCTGACCCCGGATGCGGCTGTTCAAGTCGCGCTGCTCGCAAACCCGGCTTTGCAAGCGGAGTTCGAAGAGCTTTCGATCTCTCAGGCGGATCTGGTTCAGGCAGGTCTGCTGCGAAATCCGGTCTTTTCCATCGGTCGCACGGCGTGGGAAGGCGAGCACCTCTCGCCCAATCTGTTCGCATCGCTCGAGATGGACTTCCTCGATTTGCTGACGATGCCGTTTCGCAAGCGCGTCGCAGCGACCGAACTCGAAGCGACGAAGCTTGCGGTGGGCTACCGCGTTCTTGAGCTCGCCGCCGAGGTGCGAGAAGCGTATTTCACCGCGCAGGCAGCTGAGCAGATGCTTGCACTGCGTCGTTTGGTCGAGGACGCCGCGAACGCTTCTGCCGAGCTCGCGAAGAGCCAGCACGGCGCCGGCAATATGAGTGACCTCGCGCTCAATGCCGAACTCGCTCTCGCCGCGCAGGCGACGCTAGACCGAGAGCGCGCGGCCGGAGAAGCCGCGATTCTTCGAGAAACTCTGAACAAGCACATGGGTCTTTGGGGCGCGCGCACGGCGTGGAAGATCGCGGCCAAGCTGCCGGAGCTCCCGCAGAGCGAGCCCACCGTGAATCGCTTGGAATCAGTCGCCATCGCGCAGCGCCTGGATGTGGCGGCGGCACGTCGCAGCATCCAGGCAATGGACTATGGCCTATCGCTGGCGAAGGGAACCCGGTGGACCGGTACCGTGAACGTTTCGGTGGAAGCCGGGCGGCTGCGCGACACCAAGCGCCTTTCATTCGGTCCTAGCGTTGCGCTCGAGATTCCGCTCTTCGATCAGCGCCAAGCGCAGATAGCAAAGCTCGAGGCTTACAAACGCCAAGCCGAAAACCGGCTGCGCTCGCTGGCGATCGACGTTCGCTCGGACGTCCGCGCATCGCAAGCACGGGTCGCTACCGCCCGCGCGGTGGTCGAGCAGTACGGAAAGGTGCTCGTCCCGTTGCGGGAGAACGTCGTGCGATTCTCGCAGCAGCAGTACGACGCGATGCTACTCGGCGTCTATCAGCTCCTGCAGGCAAAGCAGACCGAGGTCGACACCTATCGCGAGTACATCGAGGCGCTACGCGACTACTGGATTGCCCGCAGCGAGCTCGAGCACGTCATCGGCGGTCGCCTCGATGCAAGAGACGCGAAGCCACCGGCGGCGCACTCTGCGGCGACCTCGGAAGCGAAAGAGGAAAGACCATGAAAGCCGTTCACTCACTGCTCGCCTTTCTGTTGGCTGCAGCTGTCTGCGTCCTCTCGAGGGCCGCGGTTGCACAGAGCGCTGCGCCCGCGAAGCTGCCGTACACTCCCGTGGTGACGCCGAACGGCTCGACGCTGCCGTTCACCGTGAAAGACGGCGTTAAAGAATTCCGACTCACCGCGGAGCCCGTGAAACGCGAATTCGCCAAGGGCATGGTCGTGAACGCCTGGGGCTACAACGGTTCGACGCCAGGTCCCACGATCGAGGCCGTCGAAGGCGATCGCGTCCGCATCTACGTGGAGAACAAGCTGCCCGAGCGCACCAGCGTGCATTGGCATGGCATCTTGCTGCCGAACGGCATGGACGGCGTTGCTGGTCTGAATCAGCCGCACATCGAGCCCGGAGAGACCTACGTCTACGAGTTCAGGCTGAAGCAGAACGGCGTCTTCATGTACCACCCACACTCGGATGAGATGGTGCAGATGGCGATGGGCATGATGGGCTTCTTCGTCATCCACCCGAAAGTCCCGGAGGTGCCGAAGGTGGATCGCCACTTCGTGGTGATGTTGCACGAGTGGTACGTCGAGCCCGGCACGGCAACGCCGAACCCGAACATCATGACCGATTTCAACTTGTTCACGTTCAACAGCCGCGTGTGGCCCGGCACCGATCCGTGGGTCGTGAAGAAGGGCGAGCGGGTGCGCTTCAGCTTCGGGAACCTCTCGATGGACAGCCACCCAATTCACGTCCACGGCTACGCGTTCCAAGAAGTCGGAACCGATGGAGGACCAGTACCCAAATCAGCGCGCCGCCCCGAAACCACCGTCAGCGTACCCGTCGGCTCCACGCGCACCGTAGAAATGGTCGCGAACGTCGAAGGCGACTGGGCCTTCCACTGCCACAAGTCGCACCACACCATGAACGCGATGAGCCATGAGGTCCCGAACATGCTCGGCGTCCCTCAACCCAAAGCGCTCGAAAACAAGGTGCGGGCCCTGCTCCCCGGCTACATGGCCATGGGCGAGACCGGCATGGGCAATATGATGGAGATGGGTCGCCCCAAGAACACCCTGCCGATGATGACCGGCGACGGCCCCTACGGACCGGTCGAGATGGGCGGCATGTTCACCATCTTGAAAGTGCGCGCCGGCATCACGAACTACTCAGATCCCGGCTGGTACAAGAATCCCGAAGGCACGACGCCGCGAAAAGTCGAAGCGCCCAAATGAAGAAACGGCGCGAGGTGTAATCAGCGCGCGCCGCTTGCGTCTCCAAGATGAAAGGACGTCCCCCATGAAGCTTCTCAGACTGTTCCTCCCGCTTGCCGTCCCGCTCGCCGCGATTAGCGGCACCGCGCTCGCCGACTCGGCAAAGCCGGCCGCACGCATCGAAATCGCAGTCACATCCGAGGGCTTTGCGCCGGACAATATCAAGGTGCCGGCAAAGAAGCCCGTCACGCTCGTCTTCACGCGCAAGACGGACGTCACCTGCGCTAAGAGCGTCGTCGTCTCGCTCGGCGAAGGTAAGCAGGTCGAACGCGAACTGCCCTTGAACAAGCCCGTCGAGATCGCGGTGACGTTCCCGAAGTCCGGCACCCTGAGCTACGCGTGCAGCATGGACATGGTGAAGGGCGTCGTGCTCGTTCAGTGAGCGGCATGCGAGCCCCAGCTGGGTAGTGCTAGCTCGAGGTGCCAGTGGCGGTGGACCAACCAGCTTCGGCCAACGACGACAAGAAGCGTTCGGGGTCGAAGACCTGTTCGGGAAACCAGAGCCCGGGGCGCTGGACAGCTCCCTGAGCCAGCTGGCGAGCGAAGTCGGCCGCCGCATACGCGGTAATCTCCGCCTGCTGGCGGCCGCCGAGCGACATCGTCAAGACGCGGCCAGCTCGCTCGGCGCGCACAACGAGACCGAACTCGTCGTGTCCGGTGTACCACCGCTTCAAACCATCGATTGCCTTGCGCCTTCTGCTTGCCGCGCTCGAGCCGTGCAGCAACCCGCTGACGCCGAGCTTCATCAGCCCGCTGGCGGCGCGGCCAAGCCAGGCTGGCAGTAGCGCGAACCGCCCGACGCTCGTTTGCGCACCGAGCGTGCTCGGGTAGTTCACAACGTCCGACCACGGAAACACGTAGGCGCGCTGCGGACCAATAGGTGGAGGGAACTCGACCGTCCTACTTTCCGTGAATGGAAGCGCGGAGTGAGAGTGGCCCTCCCGAAGAATCTCGAACGGCTGCTTCAGCGACTCGAGCACATGTACCATAGAGTCGGGGCCGTACTCGTCGCCGAGACTGAGCGCGATGGCGGTCTCGATCATATCGACGCCGCCCAGCATCGCAGCCATTCGCGCTGCCATCATATTCGAAACCCCCGGCGACAGCCCTGCACCGAGCACAATCCGCGCGCCCGTGTGCTGCGCCTGATCGACCAATTCATCGGTGGCACGCCAGAACGCCAAGCGCGGGGACGTGTCGGTGTACGCGAGCCCACGCGCAACAGCAGCGCGCAACAGATGCGGCTCGCTTTGAGCGACGCAGCTGAGCACAGTTCCCACCCCTTCGAGCGCAGCATCGACGGAGCTCCGAACGTTCACGTCAATCTTGCGCCCTCGAGTGCCGTTGCCGACGTCGTGGCTCAGGATCGCGGCTTTGCTCTCGTCGCGTCCGCCGACGATCAGTTGTCCCGGGAGCAGCGGAGCCAAGCGCGCAACGACGCGGCGCCCAACTACGCCGTAGCCGCCAACCACGAGCAGGTCGCCGGTCATGTTGAGACGCGAGCAAGGTGCGTGCCGAGTTCACTTTCCCGAATAATGAAGTCTCTGGGGCTTGTGTGCGCACGATTTGCGCGCCGCCATTCAAGTCTTCGCGTTTCGTCGTCGTCGAGCGACTGGTCCAACAGGTGGAAGCAACTGGCTTGGGTCCAGTACTCTGGGTGGCGTGTGCTCGTTGCTGCCGGCGCGGGAGCTGTCCGAGATGTCGATCAAAAGCGAGTGCAGCCGGCGGTGGCCATAGTCGAGGTGCCTCGGAAGCTCGACGAGCGGGCCGCCGCGGCGAAACACGACGAGAAAACCTTCGTGAAGGCGATGCTGCTTCTCAACTCGAAGCCAAGTCGACCAGACCTGGTGGTAAGCGTTGGGCAATTCGCTCGCGGCGCGTGCATCGTTGTACTGTTTTGCTTCCACATAGAAGAGAGAGCTGCCGGCCGCATCGATGATGTCCGGCTTCAGGCCCCCAATTTGCGGGTCTATCAAGGGCGTGAACCCGGCTTCGAAAAGATATTCGGCGAGATCAAGTGTGAGCTGACGCTCGTGCGATCTGCTTTGCGCGACCTTCCGGAGGTGCGCAGCGCGAAACGTTTCGCATCGGGCGGCGTAGCGTTGCAGAACACCGTGCCGCGAGAGTCCAAGCAAGATGCGCAAGCGAATCTCGTCGACAAGAACAGTCGCGTCGCGCACGACCATCTCGCAAGCGGCTTGGAGCAGTCGACGCCCCATGTCCGCACCTAGACCCGTGTTGCGTGAGAGAATAGCTGAGCGCAGCTCCTCGTGGGCTGCTTGCCGCGGCACGTCTTCTGCCGCAGGATGAATCCTCTGAACGAGCTCGCGCAACCGGTGCGCGGCGAATCCGCCGAGCCCATCGGCGTCAAGCTTAAGAGAGCGAAAAGCGGTCTCCTCTTGGCGAAGAATAGTCCTCAGTTCGCGCAACAGCCGTCGGCTCGTGTCTTTAGCGGTGCTTGACTGCGTGCTTTGCACCCAATGGATCACGGACTTGATTTGCCGTCGTGTAGGCTCGTCGGACAGCTCATCGTCAACTGGAAGCTCGGGCATTTCTACTTGGCTCGCCGTGTCGAGCGCCGTGTCGAATCCGGCGAGTGGTTCGTAGGCGTCGACGTGAGCGCCGCTACTGCTTGCGAGTTTCTTTTTGACGGTCTTCCCGTGCGTCGTCCAGAGTCGTTTGAGTTCAGCTCGGCACGCAGCGCAGGTTTGCACGTAGTCTGCCAGCGCGCGTTCCGCTTCGGCATCGAGGTCGCGGAGTGCCGACCCAAGTAGAGTTTCTCGCTCTAAGAAGCCCATGAACTTCGGCAACATTCTTAGTTGCCTCGCACCCTCAGCCGCGAGCAAGGCACGAAGCTGGTGTTCGAGTATGCTGAGGGCGGTCTCCGGATCGTTCCACATGAGGTGCTGTTGTAGGTCCTTGGCGCCGTGCTGCACTTCTATTTGGGCAGCTCAATGCGATCGTAGAAATGACAGAATTTCCCGCTGCGCGCGATCAGACGTGCGACTTGCTCCAACTCTTTCACGTGACCGTGGTCATGGCTATGGCTGGCTTTTGCTGACGTGATTGCGCTGGCGCGCTCGGCCATGACAGTAAGGAATGAATGGGCTATGGGCTCGTGGGGCATCTTGCCGAGCCAAGTGCCCTTCCACTGGATGGTGCTCACATTGTTCGCTGTGGCCCAATCGGTGATGCGATCGTCAACCCAGCCGTGAACCTTCCAGAACGTAGAGTTGACGTGGCTCGAGTAGGTGTCGCCGAGCCAGTCGTACTCGCTCTTGTCCCACTTCGTATCGATTGCGTTCGGGTTCGCGGCGTCCACCTCGGGGCGCATTCCCATTGCTGGTTGCGCGCACCAGCGCATGTGCATTTGGTTGTGGATGGTGAACTCGATTCTCGCGCCGAGTTCGCCCAGCGAAATCGTCTTTAAGAATGCTGGGTCGGTGTAGCGTGTCTGCCACGGTTTGAATTGATTGTTGAAAGCCGCATCGCCCTTCACGCTGCCCAGGTAGTCGTTGAATTCAGCATCTCCCGTATCCCACGCCGGGGGCACTGGATAGTCGGTGTCCTGCGGCAAGGGCAGGGACTTCCAGCCCTCAACGCGGGGGTACTGCGGATCTCCTGCGAGCCGCTCGTTAACGGCGCGAATCATCTCACGATGCATGTACAGGAAGTCTTCTCCCGAGTCGTTCGTGAGAATGGGCTTTGGCTGACCGTTGGCTCCCGCCTCCCGCGCTGGCCGCGGCGGCTCCCAGCCGAGGGTTCTGAGCGCGTTCCGGGTCGCGTCGTCGTAAAGCAACCACATGTTTCGAACCTCGTGCCACACGTAGTGAGCCATGCGCCACGCGCGATCGGCCATCATCTTAGCAATGTAGTCGGGGATCTTTTGCGCCAAGGGAACCTCCTAGCTTCGCGACCGGGCGGCCATGCTGGCTGCTGTCGCCATGAGAGTGATCACGCTCCCGTCGATGAAACTGTCTTCGTTGCTTCCCCCGAGGCCCGCGCGGTGGAGCCGCACGGTTCGGGATGTCACTCGTTCGTGATTCGAGGACAGCAGCTCGGGGCCGCGATGCTGCCGGACGTTCCGTGGTTTCCAAATGGTAATTTTTTTCCGGAGCACTTCGCTGGCAGACGGCAGCCAACTGAGTTGCGCTTCGCGCTCACCGTGCCCGAATCACCAGGCGCCCCCGCGCGTCGCACAGACGGTGGACGTGCATCCCATCCCTAGGCGCCCGCTGCACGAGCTCGCGCCATTCGTCTGGCGAAGATGGCCAGCTCCACGCTGCGCCTCGTGTTCGAATTCGGCGCGGCGTAATGAGCGCAGTGGCAGGGCCCAGGCACTCGGCGATGCGGAGCGCCATTAGACTCTCGGACACGACGAAGGCTCTGCTGAGTGCACGCAGATCGTCACCGAGCGCTGCGCGTGCGGCGTGGAATGCTTTCTGAGGAACGCAGAGCGACGCCGCGATGCGACGCACGAGTTCCTCGGGTTCCGGTCCGCGATAGTTGTTCACGCGAAGGTGCCATTCACCGAGCTCGTGCGCGGCATGGTGATTGAGCTCTCGCGGAGTGAGGCCCTCGCGAAGTTGAATCACCGGTGCGCGTCGATCCCAAACCAGCGCACTTTTGGGGATGGAATGGCGCGGAAGAATGCGGATGCAGCTGCGGCCGAGCACCGCTTGGGCGAGCGCGGTCGCGCCGCGAGGACTTCCTGGGCAGATCCTCGCAGCGTTGTACAAATCTTTAACCGCGCGCTCGGCGAACATCGCCTGCGCACGTTCGACGCGATCCTCCCGCATTCAGGACGCTAATCCCTTAGGTGGAATGGCTGGCGAAGCCTTCAGCGACTCGTGCGCAACGAGCCCATCCGATCACCCACGCCGACGTTGCGCAGCTGTCGGCGCCGGGAGCTTAGCGCCGCTTTGGTTGACGGCCACGCTTGGGCGACGAAGGCCATCCGACTTTGACTTGGCTCACGGCCCAGTCGGTGTCGCGCTTATTCCCGGGTTTCGCGAGGTGGCCCTCATCCATCATCTTCCGCCACCAGCGCGGGCCGGGGTCGCCGTCGAATCTCAAAGATGAAGAGAGAACGGCCCGGATGTTGGTGAGGGGTACGCCATCCAGATAGGCGGCGCGCGCAGTGAGCAACCGCGACGGGTAGCGCTCCTCTTGGGGATCTTGCAGGCCGGCGTCGCGTTCGAGGCCCAAGATGTCCTCGACAGACCGATTCAGCAAGAAAGCAATTCGGAGCGCGACGGCCGCGCCGACTCCGCACTGGCCGTCCAAGAACCTCGAGAGGCTCGCCTGGGTGATGCCCAGGAGCGGAGCCAAGTGCAGCTGTGCTGGCACGCGCGCGCAAAGCTCACGCTTTACGATGGCTCGCAGGCGGGCGTTCTGATCATCGGTAAGGTTCTTGGGTGCCATCTCGCGCGAAAAAAGTCGGGACCGGGTTACCTTTGGCCTTGAAGTTACTATACGATAAACCATACTGGGCACAACGGTCCGATGGCAGGGGCGCATTTTCAGCGAAAAAAGCTCGAAAACGCGGGCGGAATAGCGGAGGCGCCGTCCGGCGTTGTCTCAACCGCGCGCCGAGAAGGGCACGCCGAGCTCGCTGAGGGCGCCCGCGAGATCATGACGCGCGCTGAAGTCGCTGCGCTCCTGCGGTGCAGCGAGCCGCACGTGCTGGTTTTGGTCGAGCGCGAAGGGCTGCCCGCGTTCCGCTTGGGAAAGCTTTGGCGCTTCCGATGTTCTGAGGTCGTCGCGTGGTGCGAAAGGAAGACGAATGGCTCTCGTTGCCCGTAAGCGCAAGAACAAGACCGTCTACCACATCGCTGTCTGGTGGAAGGGCGAGCAATACTGGGAGGCTGCCGGCAGCGATAAACGGGAAGCGCGGCGCCTCGAGGCGCGCCGCAAACGCGAAGTGAAAGACGGAACTTACGTGCCGCCCAACGCGCGTTCCGGAGGAATCACAATTAAAGGCTACGCGGAACGCTTCTTTGCTGGTCGCACTAATCGGAACAAGGAGAGCGAAAGACGACAGGTCGAGCTGCACGCGCTTTCGATCCCATGGTTCGCGGACATGCGCATGGACGATGCTCGGCCACCGCACTTTCTCAAGCTTGTGCAGGAGATTCGAGCAAAGAAAGTGATCGTCGACGGCGTCCCGAAGCGGGTGCTTGGCGAGAAGGCACTGAAGAATGTCTACGGAACGATTCGCACGATGTTCGGCGATGCGGTCTTCAACGAAATCGTTCCCCACAACCCCTGCATGCTTCCGCGCGGCACGATCAAGGCGGGCAGCAAAGAGCGCCCTGCGTATCGCGGCGCCGATGTCCAGAAGCTTCTATCCGAGCGCGTCAGCGTGAAGCGTCGGTTGTTCATCTGGCTCGCATTCTTCTCAGGCATGCGCGAGGGCGAAATCTGCGGGCGACGTTTTCGCGATTGGATTCGCGACGCGAGTCCGCTCACTGCGCTCATCTGTGACTCGCAGTACAACGATCAGCCGCTCAAGGGCGATGAGGAAGAGGGCGAAACGCGTCCCCGTGTGATCCCCGTTCATCCGAAGCTGCAGGAGATGCTCGAGTGGTGGTGGGCAGAGGGTTGGGAGCTCGTTTACTGCAAGCGGCCCACGCTCGACGACTGGATCGTTCCGAATCTCTATCATCCCGAGCGCAACCAGACGAAGTCGAGTGGGTACAAGCTGTGGCGCAAGGCTTGCGATGAGGCCGACGTCGTGAACACGTCGCTCCACTCCACGCGCCACACGTTCACGACGTTCGCGCGCCGCGGCTCACCACGCGAGGACGTCATCGAGGCGATCACCCACAACTCGAAAGCGAAGGGGAAGATGATCGACTGGTATAACCATTGGCAGTGGGGCCCGCTCTGCGAGGTGATGAGCGCGCTCGACTTCGGGGCCGACGCGAACGACCGCCACCCGCTCAGGCTGCGGAAGGCGGCGTCGGCTCCGGGAAGCTCCGACTGCGATCAGACCGGGAGCTCGAACACGGCGGAGCCGCGCACGCCCTCGGAGGGCTCTGGAAGGCTCCTCCGAGCGGCGGGCGATGGGCTCTCAGACGAGGGCGACGAGGGCCCAAATGTTGACGGATCCGTTGACGGGCATCCGCAAGTATGCGGAATCATTGTGGAGGCGCCGGGAATTGAACAGCGAGGATCGCGGAGAATCCTCGGACAAGCAGCGTAACCCTCCGCAAAGTACACGAACCAGCGAAGCCGAAATTCCCCGAGCCGAAGCCGAGCGCGCCGCGGAGTTTGCCGCAGGGCAAACGGGCGAGGAGGCGCTCAAGACGACGGACCCAGAGCTCGCCGACTTCCTGGCCGCTCTTGATGAGCACGCCGCCCGCGCCAGGGTCGCACAGGTGCTGGCTGGAGAGCCGAACCCCTGAGGGAGCCTGGGGTGACCACCTTTAACCGAGCCGCCGCTGACGCCCCCGCGAAGAGCCTTCGGAGCACGGCGTTTGCCCTGGCCAGGCGCTCCGCGGCCGGGCGCGGCCAGCGCCTCGTGGCCGCGTTCGACGACACCCTGTCGGGCGACATCGCGCGGTTCCAGCTCCTTCGGATGCTGCGGCGCCGCTTTCCGGAGCTGCCCGCGCACAGCATTGCCGCGCTCATCGAGGAGGACTTCACGCCATGAACCGAGACTGGTCACGTGAGCGATGGCGAAAGCAGTTCGTCCGCGAGCCGCTGGAAGAGCGCCTGTGGCCCGTCATGGCGCGCGGCCTTCGCGAGCTCCTCAACCAGCTCGCCGAGGAGGACGGCACCCTCGTCTCTGGTGTGACCGATCCAGAGGCGGCGCTCGTCGAAGCCTTAGCTCCGCACAGCGACGAGCGTGACCCCGTGCGCGCCGCTGTTGCGCTGCTCGTTCGACATCGCTTCCTCGAGACCGACGAAAATTCGATCTGGATCCCCGAACTCCCAGTATCGCAAGCGGCTCGCTGGGAGCCCTCGGACATCCAGCCGCCGCGCGACATCGCGCGAGCACCAGCATCATCCACAGAACGAGTCCGCCGCCATCGTGCCAACAAGCGCGCTGCCCTGTCCGAGCCCAGCGCGCCGTCTCGCGCCGTCGCGGTTACCGACCCCGTTACATCGGCCGTTTCACCCGCCGTTTCGGGCGTTACATCCGGCGTTTCACGTAACGTTTCATCCTCGCGCGGTGAAAGAGAACCGGATCCTTCGCAGCCCCTAAATAGAGAGAAATACAAACAAAGAGATCTTCTTCATCCTCCGAGCGCCCGCGAAACGGCTCGCGTTTCATGCGTTGCCGGGAGCGTTTCATCGCCCGTTTCGCGGAGCGTTTCACCTGCGCGCGTTTCATCGAGCAGGGACGAGGAGGAAGAGGACGATCAACGTAAGTTGAATTTTCGGGGACAGGACGCGCCGACGTTCGAGCTGCCCATCCAAGAGCGCGCGGCGCTCGTCCTCGAGAAGCCACACCTCGGTCGCTCGCTCCATCCCGAGCGCTGGCCCGAAGTGCAAAGCATCGCGGCCGCGCTGGCAGAAGCAACGGGAGTCGCGAACGGCTACCTCGGCGGCTACGACGACGACCCAGGCGTCCAAGCCGTGCTCAAGCTCTACGCGGCGGGGATCCCGCAGCCTGCGCTCGAATACGTCGCCCGCACGGTCCCGCGCCAAGCATGGTGGTCTTTGAACGGGAAGAAGCTCGGCCTCTCGTCACTGAGCCTCGAAGTCGTGCGCCGCAACCTACCGGGCGCAGACGGCCGCGCTCGAGTTACCAACCCTGGCGTTGCGAAGGCGCTCGAACTCCTTCGCCGTGATGTCGAGGCGGCCAATGAATGAGCGGGCGCGTCGTCACGTTGAGACCGATGCTCCGCCGCCTGCGCGGCGCGCCGACGAAGCTTCCGCCGTGGGCCAACGCGCAGCGAGCGTCGAGGACTACCCGTTCGATCCGACGCTGCTCATCCACGAGCAATCCGGTCTCGACCGCCTTCGATGCATTTCGGACCGCGAGCTCGCTGGGTTGCTCTACAGCCTCTACATGTTGCAGGAGCGCAATCGCAGCTCCGCTCCCGCACCAACACCGTCCGCGAATCCACCGCGCGTCGGTCTTCGCGTGCTTGCGATGCGCGCGCTCGGCGGAGAGCTAGGGTTCGCCGCGCAAGAGCTCGCGACCAACCTGCTCGTCGACGAGAGCGGGCGCGAGAACATCACCGAACGAGCGCTGCACAACTTCGCTGGCGCGTTTCGACGCCTGCCGCGCAATCGATAGGGAAGGGAAGGAGAGGTACCGATGTCGTCCAACAAGGTTCAACAACTCGAGGCTCTGGCGCTGTCGTTCCCATCGCTTCGGCGTTGCGTTCCGACGCGGCTTTTCAGGCCGTGGGATGCCATCCGGTTCGCCCAGTACTGCGTGCCGATGAGCAGCGGCGAGAAGGAGGCAGCGTTGTTCGTGCTCAGCGTGTGGAACTCGAGTGACGACTGGTCGGAGTTCGGGCTCGCGTGCGCTCCCGAAGGCGACGCCAATCGCGGGCGGTTCGACATGCATCGGGCGCTTTCGCGTTGGGATGATGAGCACATGCGCGCTTTCGCGGCGTGGGTTGCGGCGCCGTGGTGGTGTTAGCGCACCGAGAGCGCAGTATGGGCAGCTCTGCAGTAACAATCGTCGGCGAGAATTTCGATGGTCCCATCGTTGCAAAGAGCAGCGAACCCTCTCGCGCGCTTGAGCGGCCTGTCGTCCCGGACCGAGTTCGTTTCCCTGCGGTGCTCGGGTGCGCGACGTCTGCGATAGAACAACGTTGCACTCAAGTCAGTTGCCGCTACCACCTTGCGCATCCCGATCGTGACGGGCGGCCGCTGAACGCGACTCGTGACTGCGCGCTCGCAGTTGCCAACGAGGGGCCCCATACGCTGGAGGAAATCGCGCAAGTATTGGGGTTGACGCGGGAGCGTGTGAGGCAGATCGAGGAATCGGCGATCGCGAAGCTCCGAGGCAAAGCGGCGCTCAGGAAGCTTCACGACGCAATCGGATAGCGCTTCTGCCGTGACTGACGTGGAGGAGATTTAAGCTCGTTGTCGTCAGAGCCATGGAGCGCTGAATATCCGTGACGGTTCCTGTGTCGTTCGAGGTTCGATCGGCCAGGCGACGCACTCGGTGCTAGACGCGCCACGGTTCGAATCCCGGCGAATACGCGCTCACACGCTTCTCACTCTCCGGCCAATCCCTCCAATATTTGAACTCGTCCTCGGACATCGCCGACGGGTCGGGCTTCACGATTCGCGCTGCCCGCGCGGCGTCGGTTCGGGGATCGATCTCGTCGGCCCAGGCCGCTGCCCAGTCGAGCCAAGCGTTTACTGTGTCGGCCTTTCCCTCCTGCATCGGCGCGTTCGCAACGGCGCGCAGTAGCTCGCGGATGGCCGTTGCGCGGCGCAGATCTTCGGCGGCTTGTTCGAGCTCGTTGCCGAGCGCCTGCTCATAGTTGCGAAGCACTTTCTTCGTCTGCCGTCGTCGCTCCTCTTCCTCGTGGCGCCGATGGCTCTCCTCGAGCTCCGCGCGGTATTCCGCCGTGCGCCGAGCGACATCCTCGATGCCGAGGACGACCGTGCCAAGTATGTCTTCGAGCCGCTGCCGCGTACCGTCGGACCACCTGCGGCTTTTTGCGTAGTGGCCCTGGGCTCGCAGGCTCAGCCTGCCCGAAGGGTCGAAGTCATGTTTTGGCGCGAACAACGACGACCCGTATCGAACGCGATCCGCTTCCTCCTTCGGCGTGAGCTTGTGCTCCGTTCGCGTGAGCCGCTCTGCGATGAAAAGCTTGACGGTTTCGGGCCCGAGCGTCACCTCCAGGTCGTGAGGGCTCCACGCGTCCTTGGGGACCTTGAAGGTTGCAGAATGTCCGCGCGCCTCCAGTGCCTTCAGGACTGCGTCCAAGATCAGGAGCGCACGGCGTTTCGTTTTTTCTCCAAGGCGGACCGTGGCTTCGGAGTCGCCCCGCAGATAGAGTGTCTTCGCGCGTCCGGGCTCGCGACCATCGAGCAGCGAAGAGAGTTTACGGACGGCAGGGTGTGCCCCCGCGAGGGAGTCCGCTACCGCGACGAAGGGCACTTCCGGCTGCTCCCTGGGTGCGGTTGGATCGCGCGGCTCGCGCTTTGCGATCGTGAACTCCGTGCGCGCGCCCTCGCGCGGCTTCGGGAGTTTCGGCTGTTTCACCTTCTGCCCGTTCGTGACGCGAGCCCAGTAGCCGCGACCCGGTATTGGGACGTCGAGCTTCTTGCAGATCTTAGCGAGTGCCACGTCGGAAATCCCGAACTCGGCCGCGAGGCGTGACATCGGCGTCTTCCAGACCTTCGCGTAAAGCGCTTCGCGCGTGAGGGAGATGTGTTCGTCGTGCATTCGGGAACGCTAGGCCACGGCGTCGCGCAGGTGCACTCCCCACCGAGACGTCGAGATGGAAATTGTACTGGGCCGGGTCGATGCGCCTCTGGTGGCATCGAAAGGACAAGTCCGTGCGGACTTCGGCCCTTGGCGCCCACCGACTGCGCCGTGGACGACAGATGCGCCGGGCGCCGATCTGGTCGTCCACCTCGGTGTGGGGTGCTCACAAAAGCTTGGCAGAGACTTGGGCTAGATCCATTTCTTGTTGACTAAGTAGTCCGATCGTGAGAAATGAGTGATGTTTCATGCGTCTAGATAGTGGACGAGGATGAGCGACTTCGAAAAAGATGCGGTCCACCTGGTTCGACTCGCGCTTGAGGGGAAGGTGGACGATGTGGCAGCGCTGTCGCGGAGGATTCTACGCGCAGTGGCAGCGCGCAGGCCTGATCTGGTGCCGGTAGTCGAGGACGTGCTTGAGACCGTCGTGACGAATCCTGCACGGAGCGCTCAGCCGCCGCTGCCAGTCGATCTGGACAGCCGTCTTGAGCTGCTCCGTCGTGAGCAGGTTGCCGAGCTCACTATGGCGCCGACTTGGCCAGCCGTAGTTCAAGAACATTTGGCGGCCGTTGTGCGAGAGCGCGAGCAGGAACAGAAGTTGGTGGAGGCTGGCATCGCGCCAACGCGGTCGCTCCTCTTTGTCGGACCGCCTGGGGTCGGCAAGACGCTAGCCGCTCGCTGGCTGGCGGCGCACACAAACCGACCATTGCTGACGTTGGACCTTGCTGCCGTAATGAGCAGCTTCCTCGGGCGTACGGGCAACAACATCCGAGTAGTGTTGGATTTTGCACGACGTGCGCCGTCCGTGCTGCTACTCGATGAGTTCGATGCGATTGCGAAGCGCCGCGACGATGCAACTGAAGTAGGTGAACTCAAGCGCCTCGTGACTGTGCTCCTTCAGGCGGTCGATGACTGGCCAACGCGCGGCATTCTCGTGGCGGCGACGAACCATCCCGAATTGCTCGATCCTGCCGTCTGGCGGCGATTCGATCGGGTCATCGAATTCCCGCAGCCGAACTCCGAGGAAATCGCAGCAGTGGTCCACCAGCTCGTCGGCGCCGACGATTCGGCGCGGGAGCGTATCGCGTTGCTCGCTGTGCTGCTTCAGGGCCGTTCTTTCGCCGACGTAGTTCGGATCGTGACTGCTGCACGTCGTTCGGCAGTCATAGACGGCGCGACGACGGCCGATGCTCTTGAGAACGTAATTGCTGACCTCGCGGCCAAGTCCGACCTTGAAACGAAGCTGAGCGTTGCAGCGTGGCTCGGTTCGACAGGAAAGTCGCAGCGCGAGGTTTCGAGCATTACCGGTATCTCGCGAGACACGTTGCGCAAACATCTTGGCAGCGCGTCGACTTCAGCACCGAAGTCGACCAAACGATCGAAGGTAGGTAGTCGTCGATAGGAGTAGGGGCATGCCGCGTGAACACAACTTCTTGCTCGGTCAGGGTGAACGCCTCGCGTCGAATGTCCAAGTCCTGAAGGCCGGAGGCGACAAGAACCCGCCGTATGACTTGGGAGAAGCCAAGACCCGAATCGCGGAACGCCTCGCAAAAGTGACCACGCAGATCTCGAAGCTGCCAGAGGATGCCTGCCCGCGAGGGGAAGCAGTCGCGGTCCTTACTCTCCACCCTCGATTCCTCTCCAAGAGCGACTATCCGAGCGATCTGTTGTCGGCTGTCGGCCTCCGCGCGGTCGGTAGCCGGTCTCGAAAGATCAAGCCGGAGAAGTGGGGCATAGAGAAGCACGGTGAGGAGGCGGTCACTGAGGAGATCTTCGTGGCCGGTGCGAAGACGGCGTTTGACCGGTGGTCGAATACCGTAAGGCGTTGGACCACAGACACAAAGGGAGCGGCCTCTCTCAGCCACATCGAGGACCTTCGGACGTTCGATGCCAAATCTAAGCTGCGTGGCGTCCCTGAGGGAACGGGAGTTCTGCTGGAAGTTGTCTTGCACAACTCAGGCGCCGAAGGGATCGTACTTTCGTTCATCAAGTATGCCGAGTCGCTCGGAGCGGACCCGCTGGTTGCGCGACGTCGCGATGTGCAAGGGCTCACCTTCCTGCCGGTTCGCGTTGACCCGAAGCAGGCGGAAGCGATCGCCCGCTTCTCGTTCGTTCGCGTTGCGCGGGGGATGCCGACGTTGCGGCCATTTCGCCCAGCCATGCTGCGCGGACTATCGGGCTTCGATGTGGAGTTGCCTAAAGATGTTCCGCTGGACAGTTCCGCGCGAGCCGTCATCTTTGATGGCGGCATTCCTGCCCAAGCCCAGAATGCGCTCGCGCCTTGGGTAAAGCTGGTGGAACCCGCTGGACTGGGCCCGGCGGTGCCGCTATTCGAGGAGCACGGCCTTGGTGTGACCACGGCGTTCCTGTTTGGACCACTTGCGTCGGGGCAGGCACCGCCTCGTCCGCTGTGCTCGGTCGACCATGTTCGTGTGCTCGACAATAAGACGGGCACCGCGAAGGATCCGGACTACTTCGACGTGCTCGACCGCATAGCCGGGTACATCGACAAGAACGCAGGACTCTACTCGTACGTGAACATCAGTCTGGGGCCATCGCTTGCGGTCGACGACGACGAGGTCACTCTTTGGACTGCGGCCTTGGATAAGCGTTTCGCTCACGGCAAATGTGTCGCCACCGTGGCTGCAGGGAACGATGGTGAGCTGGACGCGGCTACCGGCCTCAATCGCATTCAGCCGCCCGCGGACGGCGTGAACGTGCTTTCCGTCGGGGCGGCCGATCGCCGCGGCGCCGGCTGGCAGCGTGCTCCCTACTCTTGCGTTGGGCCAGGCCGCAGCCCGGGCATCGTGAAGCCTGACGGCCTGGCGTTTGGTGGATCGCGCCACGAGCCTTTTGGCGTGCTCACACCACAACTGCGTGGTGGACACATTCATGGCACAAGCTTCGCTGCGCCCTTTGCGCTTCGCTCCGCCGCATCAATCGGCGCGCAACTGGGAACTCGCCTCGGCCCGCTCGCCGTTCGCGCGCTTCTGATCCACCGAGCGCACGCCGATGACGTACACGAGCTGAAGGATGTCGGATGGGGACGCTTTGAGGCCGACTCCCTACAGCTCATAACCTGCGACGACGATGAGGCCTTGGTTGTGTTTCAGGGGGAGCTGCCGGTAGGCGAGCATCTCCGCGCGCCTGTCCCGATCAGCAACGTCCAGTTGAAGGGTGATGTTTTCCTTTCCGCGAGTCTCGTGATCGCGCCCGAGGTCGACCCGGAACACCCGAGCACGTACACGCGAAGCGGTCTCGAAGTCGCCTTTCGTCCCCACAGCGCCCGGTTCACCAAGCCAAAGAACGGCGCGAAGCAGGCGAAACACGCCAAGACGAGATCGTTCTTTTCGCCTGCCAACCTCTACGGGCAGTCTGAGTCGGTGCAGCGTGACGATGGGCACAAGTGGGAGCCATGCCTGCACCACGAGGAACGGATTCGCTCGTCTTCGCTGTCGGATCCGTGCTTCGATATCTACTACCACCATCGGGAGAGCGGCATGAAGGTGGCGGATCCGCAGCCCATTCCCTACGCGTTTGTCGTGAGTCTGAAAGCTCCGAAGGTTAACGACCTGTATTCCCGCGTAGTCCGCGCATATGCAAACGTCTTGGTCCCGCTCCAGCCCAGGACGCGAATCCCGGTGCAAGCGCGAAGGAGATGACTGATGGCCTTGAAGCAAGTAGCGGCGCGAATCGAAGGCGACGTGTTTCAGGGAATGGTGTTCTGGCTGCATGCTGCGATGCTGCTGCGTCCGTCCTCCCGGGTAGCTCGGGTTTCAATTGAGCACGACCAGGCAGACGGCGTAGACGACGTCTCCGTCCACTACGCGTCTCCCGGCATCAGCGCCGGCGGGCGTACCTGTGCGGCTGACTACTTCCAAGTGAAGTATCACGTCGATCGTAGTTCCGAGTATGCGGCTGACAGCTTCTGTAATGCGGCGTTCATCGGGGCCACGCGGTCCTTACTCCAGCGCTTCTACAGCGCGCGCTCTCGTCTGGGGGACGAGGGGGGATGGCATCGGTTGAATTTGATCAGCAACTGGCAGTGGTCGTCGGACGACAAGCTCGGTCCGCTGTTGCGGCAGTCAGAGGAAGGCGCGCTGCCAGACCGCTTTTTCAGTGAGGGTCCGCGTTCCGATCTGGGCAAGATCCGCGAGGTGTGGCGTGAACACCTTGTGCTGACCGATAAAGCGTTCACGGACTTCGCGCGACGGCTCAGGCTGCGTGTCGACTACTTGAGCCGTCCCGCGCTCAGGGAGCTGCTCAACGAACGGTTTCTCAACGTTGGATTACGCGAGATCCCCGTAGACAAGACCCAGAACGTTTACGACTCGCTCACGCAGCAGCTCATCATGAATGGGACCAACGAGTTCGACCCGCAGTCGTTTCGGGAATTCTGCCAACGGGAAGACCTCCTGGTTGCTCCGCCGGCGGATGGGCCACGCGTTGTCGGAATTCGCAGCTTCATGCGATTCGCGGAGCGGATCGAGGACGAGTGCCAGTCGTTTGTGTGTGTGGCGGAAAACTTCGAAGGTCGACACATCCGCTCGCCCGAGTTTTGGCAGGCCGCTGTTCTTCCGAGCGTTTCCTCGTTTCTGAAAACTCAATCGGGGGAGCTTCGCAGCTCGGAAAGCCACCTCTTACTGGAATGTCACTGCTCGCTGGCCTTTCTTGCAGGCTACGAGCTGGATCGAAAGTCTGGCACGCAAGTCTTTCCTATTCAAAAGGGAGTTCGAAAGCAGCTGTGGAAACCAGGGGTAGCAACGAGCACAGCCGAGAGCGTTTGGGTGACGACCGTCAGCACAATTCCAGGGGGTGGCACGGACGTCGCCGTTGTTGCGTCGGTATCGCGCGACGCGGCTCCTGATGCGAAAGCCTACGTTGCTGCCTCGGTGTCGATCGGTACGGTTGTAGAGGCTCGCCCTGCTTCGGGAGTGGGTCAGCGCGCCGTCGCGGACGGCGACCACGCTGTCGCTCTCGCTGACACTCTCGCGGAGGTCATTCGAGAAAACCGGCCGAAGAACGGGGGGATAACGCATCTCTTCATCGCGGTGCCCAATGCGATCGCGTTTTTTCTTGGGCAGCACCGAGCCGCGCTGGGGATCGTACAACTTTACGAGTTTGATTTCGAAGGTGAACGGGGAGGTTCGTACTCACCGAGCATTCGCCTGCCGGGATGACGGGAGCATGAGATGGAATTAAGGACCGACTTCGAAACCTTTCTGAAGGACATTCGGCCTACCGAAAGTCAGCGCTCGGATCTACGAACCGGGCACAAGACATTGCGCGACCGCCTCAAGGCAGCTGAGGACCTGAAGGCATGCCTCGTCTCGGACTTCCTCCAAGGCAGCTACAAGCGTTCGACGGCTATCCGACCGAAAGGCGATCGGCGTTCGGACGTCGACATCATCCTCGTTACCAGGCTTTCCGAGCAGGAGTACACGCCGGCGAAAGCGATGGACGTGTTGAAGCCGTTTCTCGACAAGCACTACAAGGGGAAGTGGCGTCAGCAGGGCCGCTCATTCGGTATTGATCTATCCTACGTGGAACTGGATCTCGTTTTGACCTCGGCTCCGTCGGAGGCCGAGGTTGGCATCCTTCAGTCCGAAGCCCTATCGACCGATGACGATCTTGAACGTGCGCAGGACTGGCGGCTTCACCGTTCGTGGCTCGGGCTCAACGCGCGTCAGTACAGAACCGACGCGCGCGCGTTGCTCGCGGAAGCGAACGGGCAGCCCGAGTGGAAGGCCGCGCCCTTGCGCATTCCCGACCGCGACGCGAACAAGTGGGAGTCGACACATCCGATTGCACAGATCATCTGGACGCGCGACAAAAACGACCGAACCAACAAGCACTTCGTCAACGTCGTCAAGGCCATCAAGTGGTGGCGTGTTGAGAACTATGAGGAGCCGAAGCACCCGAAGGGATTTCCGCTCGAGCGTCTGATCGGCGAGTGCTGTGAGGATGGCATCGTGAGTGTTGCCGAGGGCGTGGTGAAAACGCTCGAGAAGATCGTCTCGCAGTATGCACCAATAGCCGCAATTGGTGGCAAACCAAGCCTTCCCGACTATGGCGTGCCGACACACGACGTCTTCAAGCGGATCTCTGCTGGAGACTTCAAGAAGTTCTACGACCAGGCGAAGGATGGTGCTGCCCTGGCACGGCGGGCCTTTGACTCGGAGCGTCGCACAGAGAGCGGCAACCTCTGGCGCGAGCTGTTCGGAAACAAGTTTCCGAAGCCGCCCGAGGACGACGGCGGCGGTTCCGGATCCAGTCGCGGTTATACCCCTCCGGCGGGGCCGGCCACTCCGGGAAGTGGGCGCTTCGCGTGATGTTGGCCTCCGCCCGTCCGCCGGCTGAGATCGAACGTGGCCTCCGTGGTGTGCGGAGTATTACGGCATGCACGCTGGATGGCGAACCAAGATTCGACACGCGCACGAAGCGGTGGGTCGTGCGACTGACGCTTGAACGCGATAGCGCCGCAGAGTTTGTTGGTCTTGCGACGCGGTGGTGCGTGCTGCTCGACAACAACTATCCGTTCGGGCGTGTCTCGTTCTACCCCGCAGCCGACGGCGGGCTCACCGCGACGTTCCCCCATCAATTGAGGAACACGGCGAACCCCGATCGGGATGGGTGGCGAGGGGGACGGCTCTGTCTCGACACGCCATTCGGTGGCGAGAGGCTCCTCGTCATCATCCGAGATCCTGTTGGTGACGCTGACGGTCGCCTCCGCTGGCACGCCGAGCGCGCTCTCACGTGGCTGAACCGAGCGGCGAACAATCAGCTCTTGGCGCAGGGCGATCCGTTCGAGATCCCCGATCGACCGCACACTACCGTCCGCGGTCGGGAGCGAGAACGGGTGATCCATGACGAGAGTGCGGACACGTTCTCCGCGTGGGAAAGCCGATCGGGGAACTTCGGAATTGTCCGATTGGGTTCGCTCAAAGACATCGACAACGTGCTTGCCATCAGGAGCTTCGAGGACCAGCATGGAGGAGTGATACGAGCGTGGACGGGGCGCGAGCTCGGTGAGCTCGGTGAGCGGAAGGTAAACGCGTTCTGGTGGCTTTGGCCTGGGCCGATCGTTTTGCGGCCGTGGCACGCGCCGGGTACATGGGGAGAGCTTCGACGTGTCGGCAAAGCCACGGGGATCGATGTCGACGCCATGATGCGCTGGCTGTTTCCGAAGCTCCGAGGCGCGAATATCAGCAGCATCCTCATGATTGGATACCCGATCCCTCTTCGGCTCGGCGAAGCACCGAACGAGGTGCATTGGGATGCACTCCTCCTGCCGCGACTAGCGAAAGCCGAGGGGCGACCGCCGTCTGGATTTCGGCAGAACGCGCGTGGCTGGTGGCGCCGGGATCGATTCGGAAAGTTTGCTGACGCGGTGACGCTCCAGTACTTGTACGCAGAAAACTGGAGTAGCGACCGCCTCCAAGCTCGGGGCCGACTTCCGAACGCAGCGCGCGAGCACAAGGTTGCACTTCTCGGCGTTGGTGCTCTCGGTTCGCTCCTCGCAGAAATGCTCATCCGAACAGGGATCAAAAGTATCGCGCTCTTCGATGACGAAGTCGTGGAAGCTGGAAACGTATCCCGCCACGCTGCGACGCTCGCGGATGTCGGGAGACTGAAAGTGCAAACCGTGGCGCAGCGACTGCGCCAAATCTCGCCGGCCGTCCGAGTCGAGGAGTTCGCCGAGAAGCTGAACGGCGATGCCAAAGCGATCAGGGATGCGCTCGACGAGTACGACGTGATCATCGACTGCACTTCGTCGGACGAAGCGCTCGCGGTCCTTGGCGCGGCTTGGTGGCCGATCCCTCGGCTGTTTGCGTCGTTCTCGATGGGATACGGAGGCAAGCGGTTGTTCTCGTTCGGTGTGAGCGGTCACCAGTTCCCGCATCACGAATTCGCTGCGAGTGTTCGCCCCTGGCTCGAGCACGAAGGGAGCGCCTGGGCGGACAGTAGTGAAGTTCTCGAGGGGGCGGGCTGCTGGTCACCTCTGTTTCCTGCTCGGCACGACGATGTGGTGCTTGCCGTGGCGACTTGCGTGAAGGAGTTAGAAACGATTATGAACCACAGGCCGCAGTCGTGTCGCTTCCGCGTTTTCGCGCAATCCGCGTCCAACGACGGCTTTTGGGGCTACACACTCGAGAGCGCGCCGCCCAAGGTGGCGTGATGACTACCTGGAGAGGAAAAACCGAGGATAGCATCTTCGCAGTCGAACTCGAGGCATCCGTCCTCGGCACCCTGGACCGGTACTGCTGCGATGCGGGGTCGTTCGAGACGGGTGGCATCCTGCTGGGGCGCTACTCGGAGGACCGGTCGGTAGCGATTGTGAGTGAAGCCACGCCGCCGCCGATGGATTCGCGTCGCGGGCACGCATGGTTCGTGCGAGGGGTCCACGGCCTGCGCGACGTGCTGAGCCAGCGCTGGCAGGCAAGGGAGCGCACGTACTATGTCGGTGAGTGGCATTTCCATCCGGCGACCCACGTCGAGCCGAGTGGCGAAGATTTCGCTCAAATGCTCGAGATTGGGCGCGCCAAGGAGTACGAGTGCAGGGAGCCCCTGCTACTTATTTTTTGCGCGCGTAAGCACGATGGGCAGCGGATCTTTCGCGCGTTTGTTTGCCCAGACGGGGAGCTTCCTTTGGAGGTCATCTCGACATGTCGATAGCGCAATATCGCATGTAGCAGTTCGCGAGGCCATAGCCGGTTCTCGGGGACTCTCAGTGCCGGGGTAAGATCCAGGGCCAGCCATCACACCTGGTGCGTCCTCGCGATCGGTCGCTGGCTGAAGGCAATGTTGGGTGGGGGGCTCTAACCTTCGCGTCCCGTCGACGACGCGACGTCGGAACTCGCACGTTCGATTTCATGGGGCGCAGTCTTTGCCACACTTGGTCCGGGGCGATTGGACCGCCGTTCCGAGAGCGACATGAGGCAGTTGGCTTGTCGCGCTACATCCTCGATCTTCGGCCTCAAATCGTCGTCGAAGATCACTAGGATGGCGTCAGTTTCTGGCTTGTCACGCAATGCGTCTAGCAGCGACGATTTTTCTGAAATGTGGACGCTCAGCTTAGAGCTGTCGTCTTGAACAAAGACTTGTTCCTCGGAGTTCTGTTCGTACAGGCTGCTGGGCATGGTGCGTATGCAAAACTGACCGATGGTGAAACCGCCCTGCTTGAGTTCGCTCTCAAGAATCGAATGTTTGCCAGCAGCTATACGGTGACTGCGAACGGGGCGCCGTTCAAGTAAACGCTGTGCTAGCATCGACAGCGGAGAGCTGTCGCCGATTCGCACGCTGAGCGCAGTCCAAATTTGGTCCTCGGTGAGCGCGAGATAGCTGTCGAGGTACTCGTCCACGGCAGCTACGTCTTCCGTGGCGTGATTGATGTTGTGACGTATCAGCTCATCGGATGTCGTGGTTGTCGACCTCGAGACGTGGGCGTGCAGGTTTACGAAGAACTCGGGAAGGAACTTGTTGCTGGTGTCATTGGCTAGCAACCGAATGCATTCTTCCATCATGCATTCGAACGTGGCCACCTGCTTGTGAAAGTACACTGTACGGTTCATTACGTGGCGCGCGAAGGCAAACGCCTCGTAACACGCGACCGCCTTTGTGGTGAGTCTGAGCGTTTGCTGCGAGCCGTGTTGAATTATGCGAAGGCATCGGACGAGGTACTGCACGTCGATCTGGCCCACGGTGACGCCCGTGAAATGCGCGTCGCGGCACAGGTAATCCATTCGATCGACGTCAAGCTGAGAAGAAATGATCTCCTTCAGGTGTGCTGGCAGTCGCCTTAGGCTGCCTTGGCTCTTGATCAGCTCGCAGACGGTGTCCGCATCGACTCCATGCGCTGCAAGAATTGGGGCGAGTCGGTCGAGAATAACCTTCCGGGTCCAAATTTCGTGCTTCAGTCGTTTTCCTAGAATGGCCTTCAGCGCACGTTCGAAGGAGTGCGAAAATGGACCATGGCCGATGTCGTGCAGCAGCGCCGAGCAGATGATCGCTTTCGCGTGTTCGGGTGGAATGGCGTCGCCGAGTACCTCCGCCACCAGTGACGCTAGATGCGCAGCGCCCAGACAATGTGAGAAGCGCGTATGCACCGCTCCGGGGAACACAAAGGATGCGAGCCCTAACTGGGAAATACGTCGCAGCCGCTGAAACGATGGTGCCGCCGTCAATGCGCGAACGCATTCTCCGCTGCTTCCAAATTCGACGAGTTGATAGATCGGATCGGCGACATACCAATGCTTGCTCGCAGTCATGCTGCCTCCGGTTCTCCAGGTCCAGTTGGATTATGCACGGAGATCGTGGGGCTTGTTGCGAGTCCTATCCGTTCAGTAAGGTGGTGGAGGACGAGTGCCGTGGGAGTGCGATAGCTGTTGTGCGGCCGCGCTCACGTTGGCGGGTATCTCGACCTCCTTCCACCGCCCCGCGGCTTTCTCATCGAAGATGCACAACGGATGATGCGCCGGCGTCTCCCTCGTTGCCCACGGCGCCCGACTCTCCGGGTCGAACCAGTTCCGACATTCGCACTCGCGCCAAGTCGGATTGTTCGCGCACCGGTGCCGCTCGACTTTCTGAAACGGTGGCGTCGCGAACTTGATCTGCCCGAGCGGGTTCACCGACGCGACGACGAGCAGTGTATCGGTGCACACGGAGACGCCGGTGCGCTTGTAGCGGTGGCCGAGCCACGCGGCGAGCTTGTGTCGCGCTTCGCGGTTGATGGCCCAGGCGCGCGTGAGCGGGGTGCTCAGGCGGTAGATGGGGATCATGTGATTCTCCGGACTTCGCCGCGGAGGTAGCGGAGGACGGATTCGAGAAAGGGGTTGAAGGCGGGGTCGATGCCGAGGCTGAGCTTGCCGTTGCAGAGGCGTTGGTAGCGGTCCCAGACGATGTCTTTTTGCGAGCGGGTGAAGCCAGCGCGTCGACCTCTGCGGGCGGGGGCGCCGAGCATTTGTTGGAAGAGGCGTTGTTGGGTTTCGTCGTCGGGCTCGCCGAAGTCGTTGAGAAGGGCGGCGAGGCGAAGGAGGCGCTGGGCGGGGAAGGTGTTCGGGGGGAGCTTGGAGAGGCGGACGACGACGGATGGCGCGAGGTTTTTGGCGAGGGTCATCGCGGTGGACACGTGGCCTTGGGTCTTGCCGATCCGTGCTGCGATTTCGGCTTGGGTGAGGCCAGTTTCGTAGAGGTCGATGTATTTGCGACCGAGCTCCCAGAGGGGGACGTCGTCGCGTGCGACGTTTTCGACGATGCTGGCCCAGTCGCAGTCGGCGCTCTGGATGACGCAGCGAATGTTGTGGTCGGGGAGTCGTCCCTGGGATGCGAGGAGCGTTAGTGCGCGGAAGCGGCGCTCGCCGGCGACGATGACGTGAAAGCCATCGTCGTCGGCGGGCTTCACCACCAGGTTTTGGAGGAGGCTGTACTTGGCGATGAGCTCGGCAAGCTCTTCGATGCGCCGGAAGGTTCGGCGCGCCTGCGCGGGGTCGGGGCGCAAGCGCTCGAGCGGCACGAGTACCTCGGTCATGGCGCTTCTCTCACGTAGTAGAGTTTGCCGTCGCTGAGTTCGATGGCGCCGACGCCGTCTTCTTCGGACTTGGCTTTGCTGGCTTCGAGCTCTTCGGGTGATGCTTCGCGGATGACGGTGCCGGTTTCGAGCTCGACGAGTTTGGGGGTGGTGTCGCCGTGTTCGCGCTCCCAGCGTTCGCGAAACTGGCAGAGGGCGTGGTGCTTGCTTTCACTCGCGCCTGACCATTCGCGACACACGCAATCGGCGGGCGCGGGAGGAGGTGCCGGCGGCGGAGCCAGGGCCGCGGCGCTCAACTGTGCTTCTTCGGAGCTCTCGGGCGCAGGTGCGGGTGGGCGCTGGGTGTCGCGCGCGGAATCGGCGTCTTCGACTTCGGGCGGCGTTGCGGGTTGGGGAGCACTTAGGAGAGCTCGGTTGCGTAGGACGTCAGGGCTCTTGGCTTGCTGGGCCTCCCAGTGGCCTTTGTGCGTGCAGATGGGATGGTGCTGGTCCTCCTTGCCCGGGGGCTTCTGCCATTCACGGCAGAGGCATTCGCGCGGCGAGACGGCGTGGTGTGCGCCGCGGCTGGTTGCGCGCTCGATCGGGATGCGCCCGGATCGCTCGGGGGAGCGAGCGGTGCCGAGGATGCGTCCGCTGGGTGCGCGGACTTGGGCTTCGCCATGACGAGCGTGGATTTGGGTCTTGAGGTTTTCGCGCGTTGCGCGGTTGCGCCATTCGCGGAACTCGGACGAGCTCAATCGGTAGATGTGCATGGTCGACTCCGGTTTTGATGGAAGCGCAAAAGCGACGAAGCGATGTTGCTTCGCCGTCGGCACCCCGCCGCGGCGAATGTGCCGCGCACCTGATGACTGACAGATTCACGAAGTTTTCGTCAAGAAAATCTGCGAGCCAAAAACGGCTGCGTTGCCGGTAATGACCAAGTTTTAACGGCACTTCTTCTTGGTGTTTGTGAGTCGAAGAGTTCATGGTCGTTCGCAGAGGAGAACAGCCATGCCGATGATGACTGAGGCGCAGGTGCAGAGCCTCGCCACCACTCTCGAGGGCTACGAGTCTCGCGAGAAGAAGTTCAAGAACGAGAAGAAGGAGCAGCACAAGAAGTGGACCGAGCTCTTGATGGCCGGCGCCACGGTGGGCGGAGCCGCGATGGTGGGCTTCGTGCACGGTCGCTACGAGGACGCCGACGGGAACTTCTTCATCCCGCGCACGAGTTTGCCCGCGGATCTGTTCGCGGGGCTTGTGGGCGTTGGGATCGGATTTTCAGGGAAGTTCGGCGGCGGTGGCGAGGCGCTGTTTCACTTGTCGACGGGCGTGCTGAGCGGAGCGACCGCGATGTACTTCCGCAAGCACGCGGCGGCGGGTAAGCAGGCTGACAAGTTCTGGGCGGGTGTGCCCGAGCTTTACGGAGCGCCGACGCACAACCACCCTTCGATCGGAGCGGCGCCGCCGGTGAACACGGCGATGACTGATTCCGAGCTCGCGATGGCTCTTCGGCGAGCTCTGTAGCCGACCTCCACCCCAACCAATTCCAAGAGCGCGCGAGTGGTCGCCGATGCGACCGCACGGGACCGATCCGTCCAAAGAACCGAACCACGGAAGGAAGATCAGATGGCGAGCTGGGCAGAAATCATGGGCGATGACGACGACTTCGGGGATATCGGCGAGCTCGACTTCGTCGCGGGCATGGGAACGTCCGAAATTCTCGGCGAGGAGCACGAGGACATCGGCGCCGAGGAAGACTTGCTGCACGCGCTCTCGATCGGTGCCGCGCGCAAGGGCAAGCATCAACGCGCGAGCGCTCTGAAACGGGTCGCGCAGAAGATTTCGGAGTACCGGAAGATCGACCCGGGCGCGGTGGCGGTGCATCAGCGCAAGCTCGACAAGCGGCGCCGGTTCCCACTCGGTTTTCAACCGACGACGGTGCCGGCGGGCGTGAACAGTAACATTCCGGCGGCGCCGCAGGACTTGTTCCGGCCGGAGCGCTTGGTGATTCCGTCCGACGTTGCGTTCGACTTCGGCGTTCAGGATGTGAAGGTCGGCAACAGTTCGCAGCTGGTGAGCGGCGGCGAGGTTCCGGCAGCGCTGTTCACCGAGGTCTCGATTGACACGCACGTGCACTTCAAGACGGCGGAGATCGGAAATCAGATCAGCGTGTCGGTACGCAACAAGACCACCGGGGACATTGAATTCTCGGCGGGCGTGATCGGTACCGTAGTCCAAACCTGAACGAGTGGGCGGCGAGGCGAACGTGGAGGTGCTCGTGAACATTGGCGACGTGCCGCTCTTGAAGCGGAGCCGGTTTCTCGGGCTCTTCATCAAGCCGCTGCTCGACGCGCTCGTGGAGGTGAACCGACTCTACTTGCGCACGCATCACGTGCCGCCGCTCTACAAGGCGGGCGTCCGCTACAAGCAAGAACCCGAGGACGGGAAGCCGGAGGAATTTGCCTCGATTCCGATGGTTCTGGTGCGGGGCTGGGGTGACTGCGATGACCTCGCACCGTGGCGTGTGGCCGAGCTCCAGGAAGCGGGCGAACCGGCGACGATTCGAATCAGTTGGCGACGCAGTCGAAACGGACGGCGCCTGTATCACGTGGTCGTGCGACGCGGCGACGGGCGCGTCGAGGATCCATCCAAGTTGTTGGGAATGTGAATCATGATGGGCAAACTCATTCTTCCGCTCGCCATTGGCGGCGGACTGCTTCTGCTGATGTCGTCGAGCTCTCAGGCGTCGCCCTCACAGGGTGGTGGGACCTACGACAGTCTGCCGACACCGCTCAAGCAATTGGTGGTGCAAGCGTATGCGACGCAGGACCCTTCGATGTTCGACCTGGTTGCGACGCGGCTCGACGCGCAGGGCTACCACGCTCAAGCGCAGTTGCTCCGCTCGCAAGGACAGGAATTGCGCACTCGACAAGCCGGTTCGGCGACGAGCGTTGCCCCATCGGTGGCTACGCCTATCCCAACCACCACGGCGGTTCCTCAGCCAACCACGGCGGTCGCGACGAGCTCAGTGCCACCGTTCGTGCCGGCGCCGGATACGTCGAAAGCATTGCCGCCTGAGTTCCAAACCATGATGGCTCAGGCCCTCCAAAACGGTACGGTGCCGGTGCTCACGAGTACGGCATTCGTGCTCGAAAAGGCGGGGTACACGGCTGCGGCAGAAGAGCTCCGCAAACGCGCGCGGGACATCGCCTCCACGGTGCCGCCACCACCTGCGCAGGACCGCCCGAACGTCGCACTCGACCCGAACATGCCGTCGGACCTCGCGCTCGAAGTGGCTCGTCAGCTTCAGTTGCAAGGCGACCCAGCAGTGCTCGAGGCCCTTGCTGCGCAGATGCGTCAGCGCGGCTTCAACAACACGGCAGACCAGCTTGAAGCCAAGGCCAAGCAGATTCGCGTGATGCTCGATGCGGCGCACACGATGAACACCATCAACACGGAAATCCAGTCGCCGGGTTGGCCGCAGCCATCGGGATCGGCGCCGCCTGCCCAAACCATACCGGTGACCATCACCGCGACGCCGCCAGCGCCGCTTCCTGTGCCGTCTGCGCCTCAGCCTCAGGCACCGCCCGTCGAGAAGTCGAAGTCGCAGATCTTGGCCGAGGCGGTTGCGACGAGTCTGAACGACTTGATCTCGCGCTACGGGAGCGTTCCGAAGGCTCGATACAAAGAGGACACGGCGCTCGTGAAGCGCTTCCAAACGCAGGAATCGCTGACGGCTGATGGTCTGTATGGCCCGACCTCGGCCGAGCACATCGCTCGCTATGTGTCCGATGTGCCGCCTCCCTTCCATTGGAAGAAGGGCGCCGGACAGAAGGACCTCAGCCGCTACCGCTCGAACATCGAGTCCATCGCGCTCGACGCCGAGCAGCTCGGCAACACGGACCGTGCGGCGCGGCTACGCGCGAGCGCTGCGAAAGCATCCCTTGCCTGAGGTGCATCATGGCGGACCCGATCTTTCCAGCAATCTCGAGCTTCGAGTTCCTCGCCAATCGGCCTTCGGAGCTCAAGATGGACCCCTACTCGCACGGCGTGTCGGGTGTGGACGACAACGTCCAAGTGCGCGTGGCTCCCTCAGGCATCAGTGCTCGCGGACGCTACTGGCGCGAGGGTCGCTACCTGAAAGCGGTCGTTCATGTGCAAGCCGCTGGCGTCTCACCGAAGACCATCAGCGCGGAGGTCGACCTGCGGCCGATTGCTTTGGCCCTGAAGCAGCGTTCCGAGCGGCTCGAGCGCGAGGGCGTTCACGTCGGCGGCTGGCCGGGAAGCTTCATCAAAGCAGTGGCGAAGGTCGGCAAGTCCAAGCTGATCAAGGACGTGTCGAATGCCGTGAAGAGCGTGGCCCAGAGCAAGCTCACCGGTGCTGCTGTGGGCGCCGCGGCGGTCGTCTTCCCGCCCGTGGGTGTGCCGGCGGCTGCGGCGTATGCGACCGCGAACGCTGCGATATCGACGCTCGAGCGCGCGAACGAGGTCAAGAACGTCGCGCGCAACGTCCTTGCGAACGGGACCGCGGCACAGAAGGCGGCGTTGTCTTCGCGCTCGGCGGAGATTCAAGACGCATTGTCCCGTGCGGCAACGGTGAAAGACAAGCTGCGCGAAATTGCTCAGCGCGCGCAGCAGGGCGACGTCGGAGCCCGAAAGACGGCGCGCATCTTCTCGCATGTAATGGCGCATCGTCAGCGCGTCCAAAACCACGACGCGAAGCTTCAGGGCAGCCAGATGATGCCCGGACTGCTCGTGACCGAGCTTGGTAAGATCATTCCCGGTCGTTGGCTATTCGCTGCGGCAAGCGAGCAGGCCAACGCGCAGACGCTCACCGGGACCGCGCAACGCATCATCACGGCGGCGCCTCCGGGCAGCGCTCCACTACTCTTGGGCCCGCCGCGCTCCAGGCCGCCGGGGAAGACCGGTGCCGCTCGTGTGCCGCCCCACGTGGTGCGACGGAGGCTCCGATGAAACGCCTGGCGGAGCCGCCCGATCCAAGCGCCAGCGTGTACGTACAGCCCGCTCCGCACGGCGTCTGGTCGGGTAACAACAACTTCGGGTTCGAGGTGCCGTTCGGTACGAGCCGGGGAGCGCGTGAGCGCATCATCAACCTGCCTGAGTGGGGTGAGCCCGCCGTGTGGACCGTCTCGCTCGGCATTGACTACACGGAGGGCGCGTGGCCGTCCGGCGCTAACCACGGTTTCGAGCTCGTTGCCGAGGTCGCCTACGGCGTCGGTGGTGCTACCGAGACCGCGCTCATCGACTGGATTCAGGGAACGACGTTCTCGGTGCCAATGAACGCGCTGTCGGTCAACGCCTCGTACGGCGCGAATCTGGAGGAAGGCCCTCCGAATCGTCCCTCGGACTTGGTGCTTCGCGTCTTGCTCGCGCGAGGTGCTGTGTCGACGGGTATTCCGCCCACGAAGAGCGCTGAACTCCTAAACGGCACCAATGTCGCGGTGCTCGTCGACAACGCAGTCGCCACGCCTGCCGCTCGCATCCCCAAGTTCGGCAAGAAGCTTTTCCTGGTGCCGTTGCTGCCGAGCGACGCGACGCGCTTGCTGAGCGGCAACAACTTCGTTCGCTTCTACAGCTCGTTCGACATCCTCTCGACCGGGTTCGCGACGGGCGCGTTCCGCGTCGATGCGGCGAGCGTCCTTGCCGGCATCCCCGTTCCACCGTTTTCCAAGTACGTGAGCATCGAAAACCAGGGCGGCGGTGCTGCTGGAGCCGCGGTGCTCTTCAACTTCGAGCTCCAGCTATGAAAGCCGAGCAATTCAAACACTACTTGGACGCGCTTCCACCCGAGGTGTTGAAGGAGTTCGACCAGCAGCGGGCCGCTCTGCGCGACTACCTCACGCGCGCCGGGAGCATTCGCGAGAAGCTCATTCGGCAATTCCCGGAGATGAGTCCGCGTATCCGCGCGGCCATCAGCCTAGCCATTGCGAGGATCCTGTGATTGTTCCCAATCGTCTGACAGCGCTCGATGCCTCCGAGGCTGGGCGCGTGCTTTTCGCCGCGTACGCCGTGCTCACGGGCAAGCAGCCCACCGACGCCGTTGGCGCGCTGTTGCTCGCCCAATCGGCGCTCGAGACCGGCAACTGGCAGAAGATCCACAATTACAACTTCGGGAACATCAAGGCGCGAGCGGACTACCCGCAAGTCGTGCAGTTCCGCTGCTCGGAGGTCTTGAACGGAGTCGAGCAGTTCTTCGACCCACCCGATCCGCACTGCAACTTCCGCGCGTACTCGAATGCGACCGACGGCGCGGTCGACTACCTGAAGGTGTTGCATTCGCAACCCCAGTGGTGGCAAGGGCTGCACACCGGCGATCCGAGCGCGTACGTCGATGCGCTCGCGACGCCTCCCAAGTACTTCACCGCGAACCCGGCAACGTACAAGCGCACGCTCACTGCGCTGTTCAATCAGTTTCGCCCTTTAGCAACGGCGGTGCTCCGGTCCCGGCAACCGGCAGCATCGGTCAACCCAGTAACGCCGGTACCACCGCCAGCACCGGTCGTGGCGGAAGCGCCTTCGTCGCCGTTGCCGCCGCAGCCGTCGGAGTCGCAATCCTCGTCGGAACCATCCGAAGTCCCAAGCGCCGTCGTCCCTCAACGGCCTGAAGCGACGGGGCATGGCGCGCTCGATGCCATCGACGAAGCCGCTAAGGCGGTGACGTCGGTAGCGAGTGCCGTGCGCGATGTTGCCACTCAAGGGAAGGCAAAGTCGCTCACCCCTCCGCCTCCGCCGCCCCGTCCGAAACCTCCCGCTTTGCCTGCGACTGAGCCCGAGCTCGAAGAAATCCCGGTCGACGTGATGCCGCCGGAGAGCATTCCGGTTGCCAAGAAGGCGATGGACGTCGCTGAGGATGCCGCCAACGCCATCGTCGTCGCTGCTGACGCGGCTGAGGCCATTGTGACGGTTGGTGGAACCCATATGGTTCCCCAATCAGGCCCCGCAGGTCGTGCCATCGCCATCGTGCGTGTCGCGCGCTGGGTTGCGCAAGCGTTCCGCTGGGTTCTCGCCGCGCTGCGTGTACGCCTCTTCAAGGTCTGAGCGTCATGGTCTACCAAGTCGCCATCATCGTTGCTGTCGCGAGCGCCGTCGCAGGCTTCGCCACGAGCAAGACGATTCGGCGGCAACGCTCGCTCGTCCTGAACGGTCTCAAGTACCAAATCACGCGCTACGGCAACGACACCATTGAAGTTGCCCGCGAAGACGGACTGCGATTCACCTTCGACACCAAGGACGGTCCGCCGGTGCTCAAAGTCGGAACGCGCGCACAGTTGGATGACGCGCTCATTCAGGTTCGTGGTGCTCTGGCCGAGGAAGCACAGCGAGGAGGCCGATCGTGACCAGCTTCGGCGATCTCGGTTGTCTCAACGTCGACGTCGACAAGTGGCGCCTCGAGAACCGCGTCCCCTTGTTCCCCGGCAAGGTCAATCGCTGGATCTTGGTGCGCACGCTGCGCGACAACCCCACGCCCGACGATTTGAAGAGCACGCTGGCTGCGACCTTCATGAAGTGGTTCGAGGGCACAACGCTCGACCCCGCGCTGGTCTTTCACGACACCACCCGCAGCGCGACGGCAGATCTCATCAAGCTCGTGCGGGTCTCCAAGGGTCGCCTCGCCTTTCCAGAGACCGCGCGACGCCGCGAAGAGCTGCCAGGTGTCGTGCCCATGTTGCGTTCGGGGGAGTACGTGTGGATCGAAGTCAGCTTCGCTTATCGAGGCGAGCAGAAGGACATGCCGTGGCCGGTCCGCACGGGCGCCATGGTCCAGCTGCAGAGCAGCGCCCAGTGCCCCGTCGAAGCGGACTGGATCCTCGACGCCACGGCCACGCCAACGGAGACTGCGCCGCCCGAAATGTCGTCGGGCGAGAAGGCGTGGGAGGTGGTGACCGATACCACGGCGCAAGCGAGCGCCGGCGCGCTACGCGCTCTTTGGCTTCCCGTTGCTCTCGCCGGGGCCGGGCTGCTCCTGCTCCTTCTCTCGAGGAGAGCGTAATGGCGGCGCCGTCCCCCGCGCTCATCAAATGGATCACCCGATTCCTCTCGGATCTCACCGAGGACGGCCCCATCAATCGCTTCGAGCTCCTGCACAAGGTCGAGGGCGAGCACGCCGAACGACTCGAGGTCTGGCAAGCCGCGGCGGACAGCTCGCGCGATCCCGAAGAGTTCGCGCAGGAGATCCAAGACACCGCTGAGCGCGACCTCTGTTCGCGCAGTAGTGGCCAGCCACAGCGCTACTTGGTCTACGTCTACCGCGCCAACTCCATGCAGCACGAAAGCCAGCACGCCTTCCTGCTGCGACCGCCGCTCCAGTTCTCGCGTCGCGGCGAAGACTCCGAGCCGCCCACCGACAAGGGCATCCTCGCGCACTACATGCGCCACGACGAGAACGTGCATCGCTTGCTCGTGAGCTCGGGCGAAGCGCTCCTCGGTAAACTCTCGAACGAGGTTGAGCGCGAGCGCGCCGCGCGCATCAAAGCCGAAGAGCTCAACTGGTCGATGTTCGAGAAGTACCAATCACTGCTGGACAGAGAGCAGCAACGCCGCATCGAAGAAGCCAAAGAGCTCATGAAGGCGCGCCGCATGGACGAGCTCATGGGCGTCGCGACGGCTCTCCTGCCCATCCTGGCAACCAAATTCCTCGGTGGCCTCCAAGGCGGCGCCGCGTCGCCCAGCGCTATTCCTGGTGCCCTGCCGGCGCCACACAGCATCGATCCCAAAGACGAGGCCGTTCGAAGCTTCTTCTCGCGGCTCTCGGAGACCGAAATCTCGAGCATCCTCGGCTGCCTCGCGAGCACCAACCAAATCGCGCTCGCGGAGCTGCATCGCGCCTTCCAGGAAGCGAACCCGGCGCCCGCGGACGTGATGGCGCGACACCTGGCAGTTCGCAAGTTCCTCAAGGGCCTGAGCGAACGCGAGCTCAGCGCCATCTTCGCGTCGCTCTCCGAGACCAACCGACAGCTCCTCATCGCGCTCTACGCTGAATACCGAAAGCTCGAAGAGGACGAACAAGCGCGAAAGCCCGAAGTGCTCCGCTCCTAATCCACGGAGAAAACACCATGCCAAAACACCACAAGAAGCGTAGCCACAAGCCGCATCGCAAACACGCGAGCGGTCACCGCCATCACCACAAGCACACCGTGTCCAAGGGCGCGTCCCCTCACGGACATCATCACAAGCGCCGCCGTCACGCGCCCGGCCACGGCTTGCCCGCGCAGCTGCGCGAAAAGCTCCAACAGCCCGTCACTGTCAAAACGTTGCGCGACATCGTCGCGCTTCGCCGCGTTCAGCGCGGCGCCTAACCCGCGGCACAAGTCGAAAGGACACCAACATGGTCGCCAAGAGAGACCGGGTCCCGCCAACCGGACCCATCAACGGAACCAAACTTCAAGCCAGCATCGACCACGGATCCATTCCCGCGCAGAGCACGCTCACGGCCAGCGTCACGCTTCCACTTCGGAGCGCTCGCCTGGGTGACTCCGTGTGCGTCAATCCGGTCGGAGCACTCCCCGACGGCCTCGCCATCGCAGCAGCTCGCATTGCAAGCGCAGACAACCTCGAGGTCAGTCTCGCCAACATCACCGCAGCCCCGATCGATCCAGCGGGAATTCTCTACGACGTACTGATTCGAAGACTGTAGTTCCGTCGTTGCGCGCTGCCCTGTCGCTGCGCCCACGACAACGTGACGTGCGCCACACCGCGCGAGCCGACCTCGCGTCCCACGGCGAGCGTGTACCCGGAGCCCTGTGCCATGAGTCCCGAAGCAACCGAATTGACTCTCTACGGAGACAACGAAGAGCCGATCTACAGGCAGAAGATGGTCATCTTCCGCGCGCTCGCCAAGAAGAAGGACCGCGGCGTCTACGACCCAAAGCTAGCACCGAAAGCTTTCGCCGCGCTCCTGAACGCCGCCGCAAAACGATACGTCCGCGAATTCGGGGGTCAGGGCGATCGCTGGAACGCCATGTTCTCGCCGATGGACCGGCGTCACGCGGCGCTCCACTACGCGAGCGAGTTCCTCGATTGGTACGAGACCGACTACAAGACTACGAAATAGGCGAGGCTCCGATGGCGCGAACGGGTCTAGACAAGAAGCGCCTCATGCGCGAAATCGAGCTCGACCGGCGCGGCAACGTCGCGCGCAAGCTGAAGGAGCTCAGCGCGCTCCTAAAAGCGGCGCGCTCCGAGCGACGTGATTCGGTCGAGCGAGTGCGGAAGCAATGCCGTACGGCGCGCGAGAAGCTGCGCACGATGTGCGGCGTGCGGAAGGAGCGTGCGCGGCGCGCGGGGGACGAAGCTGTTGGTGTGCGGCGGCGCGAGCTTCATGAGGAGCGGCATTTGGAGAAGTTGCAGCGTGCGGCGGATCGGCGGCATCAGCGACGAGCTGGGCGCGTGAGCGGTGGAGTTCGGAGCACGCGCGCCGAGCGTGTCGCCGAGTCCGACGATGAAGTTCGGGCGAATGTTCCGCGTGGGCTCGTAAAGGTGTTCGACAAAATCAGGCGGCGAATCAAGGGGTCTGACTTAGAGAGTCGGACCGAGCGCTTTCTTCGTTGGGTCGAGGAGAATCCGGGAGAGGTGTACGCGATTCAGGAACGGGACGCCGAACGTGAGGTGCGGCAAATGGTCCAAGCTCGCCGAGCCAACGACCGCTTGGCTGAGGAAGTCCCGTTCTAAGCGCGGCGCACGAAGTGTGGTTCTCCCGTTCGTGCCCCGCCAATCGTCGACGACTTTCTTGCACGACGAGCAGGTGGTGGCGCATGTTCTGCGCGAGGTGGCGTGACGCCGGGTGCCGATTCGTGAAGGAAGACCGCACGGGTGGCGGCTGTCGGCCAAGGGTCAATGTGGCGCGCCGCGATGAGCCGGGCGCGTTGCGGCCCGTGCGCCCCAGCCAAGACCGCGCCGGTTAGTAGGCTTTGCTTGCAGAATCGGCATCTCGCCTCTAGGCTTGGCCGCATGAAGCAGGAGCTCAATCACCGCCGCCGAAGCGCGCGGCCGTTGATGCTCCTGCTGGCATTGTTCCGAGCGTTGGCGGTTCTACTCGCCTTGCAGCTCGGCGGAATTCCGCACGGCACGGTGGACGTGCTCAGTGCGGTCATGGGCGTCGAAGAAGAGCATGAGCAATGTCCTGACGACGGCTCGTGCAACGATTGCCCGGCGGGTTGTCCTAACTGTCATTGCAGCAACAGCTTGAGGGTTGCCGTGCCTCAAGCTCCTGCGAGCCCGTTAGTAGTCTCGGTCTCATTGCCGCCGCCCGCCTGGGCAACCGCGGACGAAGACTGTCGTTCCGGGCCCGAATTGCCTTCGCTATACAGACCGCCGCGAACAGCAGCGTAACGAGCTTCTTCAAGGGTCGTTGTCGTGGGCCGCGCCAGAACGCGCGGTTCATCTCTCTGTTTGTCGGTTTCGCGCGCCATTGCGCGTGGATTTAGGAGGTGCCCCGTGGTGCGAGGGCAATCGTGGCTCGCCGCTGGTTTCCTAGTGGTGGCAGTTCTTCACAGTCAAAGTGTGGTCGCGAATCCATGCACGCAGGTCTTGCGGACGAACCTAGTTGCGTGCACGTTGCAATCGAGTCTCGAACGTCGTGCGGCACGCGCCGCTCTCGAAGCTGCGGATGGTCGTGTCGCGGCTGCTGGAGTGATCCTGCCTTCGAACCCGTCGCTCGGGCTCACAGGGGCGCGCCGATCGGGAGCGGAAGGTCAGGTTACGAACTGGTCGGTCAGCCTCGGCGTCGAGCTAGAGCTAGCCGGCCAACGCGGCGCCCGCCGTGCAGAAGCGTTTGCCGAACGCGACGTGCGAACGAGCGAGATGCTGTTCGCTGAGCGCGAAGTTGCCGCGGAGGCATGGCGGGCCTACTTCGATGAGATTGCTGCGCGCGAGGTGGTCGAGATCCTGAAGAGGCTCGAGAACACCTCCGAGCGCGTTTGGCAGGCCGCCGCGGCTGCAGCTGAGCGCGGGCGAGCTTCGGGCGTCGAGGCGGACATCGCAGAAAATGCCTTCCTCAGCGTGACGCGCCGACGCGTGAGTGCCGAGCGAGAGCGTCGAGGCGCAGCACTCTCACTGGCGCTGATGCTCGGCCTGGGTGCGGGCGAAGTTCCCGAGGTCGGCGGCGGACTCGAACCACTGAGAAACGCGGCTCGCGTTGACCCTAGCTTCAGCATCGCCGAGCCCCCTCAAGCTGCGGCATTGGAGGCTGAGCGCCGCGCGTTCGCCGCACGCGCGAGCACATTTCGTCGAAGTCGCGTTCCGAATCCAACGCTCTCGGTGTTCGCCGAACGCGACGGCTTCAATGAAAACGTTCTGGGCGTCGGCATTGGGCTCCCGCTGCCTTTGCCGGGGCCGCTCGGCCATACGCGCAGCGGGGAAATCAAAGAGAGCGAGGCGCTGTCGTTTCGCGCAGGACTTCTGGCCGAGAGGGCACGCCGTTCAGCGCGCACCGAAGCAATTCGTGCGCTCGATGCGTATCAGAGCGCCCTCGAGAGTCAGAAGACCTTTACGGCAGTACGGCTCAAAAAAGCAGAGGAGGCGCTCATGAACTTGGCGAGCGAGGTCGAGGCCGGACGAATTTCGGTGCGTGAAGCGGTCTTGCTGCAATCCCCTCTGCTCGAGCTGTTGCTTGCTGCGGTGGACGCGAAGAAAGCCGCGTGCCTCGCCTCGGTTGAGCTCGTCAAAGCTACCGGACTGTCGCTGGATGGGAGCCGCCAATGAAAGGGACAGCAATCGCAGTACTGCTCGTCTTGGCCGGCGGCTGCAAGCGAGACAAGGCGCCTTCCGCGGAGCCGCGCACCGAGTCGGCGGTGCCCAGCGCATCGGCTCCCGATCATGAACCACACGAAGAGTTGCCCAGACGCATCGAGCTGTCGAAAAAGGTAATGACTGACGCAAAGCTGCAGTTCGCAGCTGTTCGGCGTGAACCGCTTTCGGAGACACTCTCGCTACCGGGAGAGATCGCTGCCAACCCGGATCAGCTGGCGCGCATTTCGTCGCCAGCAGCGGGTCGGATCGAGGCCGTTCGCTTCAAGGAGGGCATCGACGTCAAGAAGGGCGACGTCCTGGTGGTTCTTCGCGTCCCCGAGATCGGCAAGGTACGCTCCACATTTGCGGCTACGGACGCCAAGGCCAGGGCCGCGCGTGCGAATGCTGGAAGGCTAAGAGGCCTGGTTGATAAGCGGCTCGCGTCCGAACAGGAGGCGCTCGACGCAGAGGCAGAAGCGCAATCTCTGGAGGTGGAGGCGCGGTCGTTAAATGAGCAGCTCGGGGCACTCGGTGCGGCGGCATCGGGAGCCTTCGCGATCACTCTCAAAGCGCCACTTTCCGGGCGGGTCATCGGGCGCGATGCGGTCGTCGGTCAGCCTGTTTCGTCCGAGCAAACTCTGGGGACCATTGCGGCGTTGGATGAGGTCTGGTTTTTAGGGCGCGTCTTCGAAAAGGATTTGGGTCGCGTTCAAGTCGGCGCGAACGTGGAAGTCGCTTTGAACGCTTACCCGGATCAGCGATTCGAGGGAGCAATTGAGTACATCGGAGATCAGGTCGATCCCAGCGCACGCACGGTCACCGCTCGCGTTCGTTTGAAGAACCGTCAAGGTATGTTGAAGGTCGGCCTGTTCGGAACGGCGCAGGTAGAATTGGCCTCTGGGTCGGCCGCGCCAGCGCGATTGGTCGTTCCGAGGTCGGCGGTCACAGAGGTCGCAGACAAGACGGTCGTCTTCGTGAAAGAGGGGGACGCAGCATTCGCGATGCACGAAGTCACTCTCGGCCGAGCAGCACCGGGACGCGTCGAGGTTTTGGAAGGCCTTCACGATGGCGAAGTTGTCGTGAGCGAAGGCGCATTTACGTTGAAGAGCATTACGCTCAAGGGCTCCTTTGCCGAGGAAGAAGAATGATGGCCCTCGTGACGGCTATCGTAGGTTGGTCACTCCGAAACCGGCCGGTGATCCTCGTTGCGACGGTGCTCTTCGTGCTGTTTGGGCTGCGTTCGGCTCGAAAGCTTCCGATCGATGCGGTTCCGGATGTCACCAACATTCAGGTTCAGATCATCACCTCTGCCCCAGCATTGTCCCCCGCGGAGGTAGAGCAGTACGTGACCGTGCCCGTGGAGCGATCGATGGCAGGCATTCCTCGAACGAGCGAAGTTCGCTCGATTTCGAAGTATGGCCTGTCCGTCGTGACCGTCGCATTCGAAGATGGCACGGACATCTACTTCGCGCGCCAGCTCGTGAACGAACGCATGCGCGAAGCGATCGAAGCGGTGCCCGAGCAGTATGGGAGACCTGAAATGGGCCCCATCTCCTCGGGGCTCGGTGAGATTTTCCAGTTCGTCGTGCGGAACGACAAGCTTTCGTTGATGCAGCTCGAAGAGGTGCTGGACTGGCAAATCGCGCCTGTTTTGAGGACGGTCCCGGGAATCGTAGAGGTCAATAGCTTTGGCGGGGAAGACAAGCAGTACCAGGTCATCCTGGATCCGAAGCGCCTTCAGGCGGCTCAGGTTTCGGTCGCGCAGGTCGTGTCGGCTCTGGAAAAGTCGAACGCAAATGGAGGTGGAGGTTACATAGAGCATGCCCGCGAGCACGTCGTCGTCGGAACGCGCGGCTTGGTCCGCAACTTGGACGATCTGCGCAACGTCGTGATTGGCGCGACGGCGCAGAGCGTCCCAATCACGGTCGCGACCGTTGGCGAAGTACAGTTCGGGCCGCGCCTACGGCGGGGCGCCGCTTCGAAAGACGGTCGCGGGGAGGTCGTGGTCGGCGTGGCTCTCATGCTCCTCGGGGAGAACTCGCGAACCGTGACCGAGGCGGTCAAGGCCAAGCTTCAGGTGCTCAAGCCGTCGTTGCCAGCCGGCACGCAAATCGAGCCATTCTATGATCGCTCCGTGCTGGTGGACCGCACCATCCACACGGTGGGAAGGAACTTGCTCGAAGGCGCTCTGCTCGTCATCGGCGTCTTGCTGCTCTTGCTCGGCGACTTGCGCGCGGGAATAGTGGTTGCCACGACGATCCCGCTGGCTTTGCTCTTCGCGGTGGTCGCGATGAATGCGTTCGGTCTCTCCGGGAACTTGATGAGCTTGGGCGCCATCGACTTCGGTCTCATCGTGGATGGCGCGGTGATCATCGTGGAGAACGCCGTGCGGCGGCTCGCGGAGCGGCGGCGCGTTCTAGGTCGGCCTCTCACTGCGGAAGAGCAGGTGGACGCCGTGGGTTCGGCCACTCTCGAAGTGCAGTCCGCGAGCGTGTTCGGCGGAGCCATTATCGCGATCGTCTATCTGCCGGTGCTGGCTTTGACGGGTATCGAAGGCAAGCTTTTCCGACCAATGGCGACAACGGTGCTGTTCGCGTTGCTCGGGGCATTCGTGTTTTCGATGACGCTGATCCCGGTGCTCACGAGCTACCTCGTTCGGGCCAGGGAAAGCGAGGAGCACACATGGCTCGTCCGTCAGGCAGAGCGCTTCTACCAGCCGTTGCTCCTCTTCGTTATGCGACGCAAAGCTGTGACCATAGGTGCCGGCGTTCTCGTGCTTGCTGGAGCCGCGGCTTTGTTCACGCGAATCGGCTCGGAATTCGTGCCCCAATTGGACGAGGGTGACGTCTTGGTCGAGGCCCGGCGCCTGCCCGGTGTGGCGCTGACGGAGTCTGTCGCGACGGACGAAAGACTGCAGAAAGCTATCCTGCGAGTCCCTGAGGTCACCCAGGTCGTCAGCAAGACCGGAGCGCCCGAACTCGCAACCGATCCAATGGGCATCGAGCAGACAGACGTCTATATCGGCCTCAAAGACCGTGAGCAATGGCGGCCTGGGTTTGAGAAGGAGCACATTGCTTCCGCCATTTCGCAGGCAATTGAGGAAGCTGTGCCCGAGGTTGCCGGCGCGATCTCTCAGCCCATCCAGATGCGCACCAACGAGCTCGTGGCCGGCGTGAGGTCCGACGTGGCCGCCTTGATCTATGGTCCAGACCTCGACCGACTGCGTGGAATGGGTGACAAGATCGCTGCAGCAGTGCGAACCGTGCCGGGCGCGGTTGACGTGCGAGTCGAGCAGGTTGCGGGCCTGCGCTATCTGGAAATCGAGCCCGATCGCAATAAGTTGGCGCGCTACGGTCTGACCATCGCAGACATCAACCAGCTAGCCGAGACGATTGCCGTCGGACACCGGGTGGGGGACGTGCTCGAAGGGGAACGTCGCTTCGGCATCGTGGTTAAAACTGCGCACGGATACCAGGGAGACACGGCGGCGCTACAACAACTTCCGCTGATTTCGCTGACTGGCCAGGTCGTGCCGCTCGGAGACGTCGCCAGCATCACCTACTCGACGGGTCCCGCGGAGGTGAGTCGCGAAGCGCAATCGCGCCGCCTCACGGTGGAGTTCAACGTGCGTGGTCGCGACTTACTCTCGGTGGTCAGCGACGTGAGGCGCGAGGTGGCGCAGCGGGTTCCGACGCCGACCGGGTATCGCGTCGAGTGGGGCGGCCAGTTCGAACACTACGAAGACGCGAAGGCTCGGCTCTATATTGTCGTCCCACTCGCACTGGCGCTCATCCTGTTCCTACTGTGGATGGCCCTTCGTTCTCTGCGGGCCGGATTGCTCATTTTTCTGAATGTGCCTTTCGCTGCAGTCGGCGGTGTGGTCGCGCTTTGGGCTCGGGGAATACCGTTTTCCGTTTCCGCTGGCGTGGGTTTCATCGCTCTGTTCGGCGTGGCGGTGCTGAATGGCCTAGTGCTCGTCACGTTCGCTGAGCAACTGGAGCGAACTGGCGTCACGTCAATCGAGGCGATCGAGCGTGCCTCCAGTCTTCGTCTGCGCCCAGTATTGATGACGGCGCTGGTCGCTTCCCTCGGCTTCCTACCAATGGCACTCTCGACAGCGCCCGGGTCGGAGGTGCAACGTCCCTTGGCCACCGTCGTGATTGGTGGGTTACTCAGCGCGACCGCGCTGACGCTTTTGGTGCTGCCCGCGGCCTACGGGCTGACCACGCGCCGGCTCCGCCAGACTTCGCGACCGAGCAGTTGAGTTTCTTGAGCACTATGAGTTCGACGCCTCCGCGACGCGGGCGAACTGGCCGAGCAGCTTCCCCGAATCGCCTTCCTGATCGAAATGCGACGCATCTCGTCGCGACGGGCGCGGAATTGGTCGAGATGCCGATGATCGAGCTCGACGCGTGTGCGCTGTTTGGCGTCGGCGACGAAGCGGACTTCAATCTCGGTGTTGAGTTTGGGATCGAATTGCCACTCGGCAGTGATGTCCCAGGTCAGCACCAAGCTAGTGGGCGGTTCCGAGACCAGCACGCGGCCCAGTCGCAGGTGCTGTCGTCTTCACCACGCTCTTACCAGCGTCTTCCAACGCGCGGCTCGACGATCGCCTGGAGGGCAGGGGACGCCTCGACGATCATCGTCTTGCGGACGCGATTGGGATCGAACTCGTTCGTTGTTTGCTGCGTCACGATCAGAGCACTGTCGAGGGAAGCGAGACTCGTTACTTGGACGCGGTCGCATCTGCGGCGAAACTCAGCCCGGCCGACTCTGCGTGACGCTTCACCGCGCCAACGCCAGACTCGCTCGTGCCGTGCTCTTTCAGCCGCGCCGGTAAACGGGCGAATTCTTCCACGACACTTTGCGAGGCGTCGGTTCCGCGCGTCACCCAGATGAGCTCGCGGTCGGTGCTCTGCAGCTCGAACACAAAGAACCGACAGCACTCGTGTTCCGCTTGCATGAGGCGCAAGAGTTTTTGCTCGAGTCCCGGCGCTCTGGAGAAGACCCAGCGAAACCCGGTCGTAGTCTGCTCCGTTCGCAGCCAATGCTCGAAAGCTTGATGGTAGCCCTCGAGACCATTCTGAACGCCGCTCTTGTTGGAAAGGTCGGCCGTGCACACGATCGGCTCATCTAGTGGAGGCGTGGGGGTGGCGTATAACGTGCGGCTTGGCGCAGCGCATCCGCAAGCTCCGGCGCTTTTGCGTTGCGAGCGAGCACGCAGGAAGAGGATTCCGTACACCGCGGCGCCTACGGTCGCACCGATGAGAAGGTCGACACCCGGGCGAATCAATCCAACCGCAGCCGTGAGCGCACCGCCGCCAATGCCGGCCGCGACCAAGAGTGGAAGAGCGCAGCACGCGGCGCATGCGCCAAGGGTTGCCATCGCCGCCCAGGCGAAGGCGCGTTTGGGAGCCGAAGCATGGACTTTTGCGACGAAATCAGATGGCATGCGCTCAGTAGGCGCACCAATGAGGTTCGTGACTCGGGTGGGCCGATTTTCGCGTCACGCCGGGTGGTTTCGCGCCTAATGTGAGCGGCAAAGACCCACGCCACGCTGATGGATCGGGAGCGACGCGAAAAGATCAATAGAGCGATTAGGCAGCTGGCCGACGGCGACCGATCGGCGATGCCGACCTTAGTGACTCAGCTCTGGCCGGTGCTGGTTGCTTTTGCTCAGCGTGGCCTTCGGCATGCCCCCGACGCGGAAGACGTGGCGCAAGAAGTCCTTCTGAAGATTTGCGGCCGCGTATCTGAATTCGATCGGAAACGCGACGGCCTCTCGTGGGCCTTCGGGATCGCCGCCTTCGAAGTCATGACGCAGCGCAAGCGCCGGTCGCGACGTCGCGAGGCCTCGAGCGGAGATGTGCCTGTGGAGACATCGGACAGCGGAGTGTCCGCGGAGGCGCAACTCATCGAACGAGAGCTTCTCGTCGCGCTCGAAGAGGCGATCGGCAGACTCGAACCAGCCGACTTGGTTGTCCTAGGCATCGGAGCGCCAGCCAAGGACGGGCCCGCGAGCGATGCGCTGCGCAAGCGTCGCCAGCGTGCGCTGGAGCGGCTACGCGCAGTGTGGAGGAGACTGTATGGAGAAGCTTGAGCAACTCACGAAGCGCAGCCTACGAGCTTACCGTGTTGGCCGGCTGCGTATGGCCGCGACGATCGCTCTCGCCCTCTTGCCGCTCAGCGCAGTGTGCTTGCAGAATCCCGCATTTCGGGAACAGTCGGCGTGCTGCGCAGCATTGCTCCTCGCAGCCGCTATCTGGTTTCGCTTTCGCGACCGACGCGGCGTCGAAGCCGTCAGCAGGGGCCTTTGGGCGGGCGCGGTGCCGCTCGCCGCCGCCCTGGTGCTCGCGAAACTCGATCCTAGCTGCGCGCGAGCCGGACTCTTGTCCTACTGCACGGCGTTCTCAATCCTCGGTGGCGGCTTTGCCGGCCTGCTGGGTGCGTTGCGCGCGTCCGGTGGCCGTTCAGTGCGGGACGATTGGTTTGCGACGGCATCGATAGCGCTGCTCGTCGCGAGCCTCGGCTGCTTGCGTTTAGGCGTTGCGAGTGTCGTGGGTGCGGGCGTAGGCATCGTCTTGGGAAGCGCTGTAGCGCGTCTCGAACGTCGCGCCATTTAGAGCTCGGAACGGCGTCTGTCGGTCCTTTCGGCGAACGGCTCTTCGCTGTGTCGAGACATTCTCGCCTGGCGGCGTGAGATGCTCTTAGCTAGCGCACGACCTCGAAGTGGCCCATCATCCCGGCCGCGTGGTGCTCGAGGATGTGGCAATGGTACATCCACTGGCCGGGGCGGTCGTCGGGGCGGAAGGCGATGGTGACGCGCTCTTTGCCGACGACGTTGACGGTGTCTTTCCACTCGCTCGGGGTGATCGGCTCGCCGTTGACCGCGACGACTTGGAAGAAGAAGCCGTGCAAGTGGAACGGGTGATCCATGCCTGTTTCGTTGACGAGTTCCCACACCTGCAGTTCGCCCACCTTCACGGGTGCGTCGTGGTAGTGCTGCCGGTCGTTGATGAGCCAGTCGTGGCCGTGAAATGTCATGCGCGCGCCGAGTCGCACCGTGCGAGTAGGCGTGAGCGGACCGTTTGGCACAAGCGGCCAGATCGACGACGAGGCTGGTGGCAGGGTAGCGACGGACGCAGCGCGCCGGCCCACGTGCAGCTTGCCCCAGGTCGCGCGGCGCGGGCGCTTCATGGCGGTGCGACGATAGGGGAGTGACTCGATGGCCATTTCGGCGCCTTCGTCGTCGAATGGGCCCACGGCTATCGCGACGCGTTCGCCGGGAGTGAGCAGCGCTTCGGTTACGGTCACGACTTCACTGCGCCGTCCGCCGTCGCTGCCCAGGATGCGGAAGGGGCGCCCGCCGATCGACAGTCGAACATAGCGCGCGCTGCAGGCGTTCACGACGCGCCACAGCTCGACTTGACCGGCTCGGATTTCGTAGTCGGGCTCTGCTCGGCCGTTGATCAGCAGCACGTTGCCTTCGCGCCCGCTGTGGCGGTCGAAGAGCGCGGTCTTGGCGATGCGTCCACTGCCGTCGATCTTCACGTCGTCGAGGATCAGTAAGCGATCCGCGTCGAAGCGCGGCTCGTCGGGTCCGAGCACGACGAGTGCGCCGTACAGGCCGCGTTCGATTTGCACGGTTTCGTTGGCGTGTGAGTGGTACCAAAACGTGCCGGCGTCGCGGAGCTCGAAGCGGTACTCGAATTCTCCGCCGGGCGGCACGACGTGCTGACCCAGCTCGGTGCCGTCCATCTCAGCAGGTAGACGCAGCCCATGCCAATGGATCAGCGTGGGTTCGGGCAGGCTATTTACGAGACGCGCGACCAACGTGTCGCCCACGCGCGCGACGATGGTCGGGCCCGGAACCAGGCCCTCGTAGCCCCACGCGGTGACCGTGCGGCCCGGCGAGAGCTCCCAGACGGTTTCGCGTGCTTCGAGCCGGACGTGGATTTCGAGCGGCTCACGGGCGATGGCGGCCTGGGAATCGAGCTTGAATGACCAGTTATTCATGAAAACCTCCAGGTGGTGGGGAGGTCTCGACCCTACGTGAGCGATGCCCGCTGCTACTTGAACGAAAGGGCTATAAGCTCGAGCGAGAGAGAGCAGCGCTTTATCGATGCCAACCAGAGCATACGGCCGCATCGTTTCTTGGGACGGAGCCAGCCTGTGGGTCTTTGGGACGCGACCGGGTGAGGGGCGATATCCGAAGACCGCTCCGCATTCGCACCATGCCGTGCAGGTGACGCTAGCGCTGCGCGGTAGCTTCACGCTCGAGAACGCAGACGGGCCGGTGAGCGCGCGCGTTGTGGCGGTGGCACCCGACTCCGAGCACACCTTCGAGGCCAGCGAGGGCGTCATCGCGCACCTATTCGTCGATCCTGACGGGAGGGATGGTCGCACCCTCCAGCGCACGTTGTTTTCGAGCGCCAGCTTGGTCCCAATCACCGCGCCGGACTTGGGCGAGATCAGCGCGCGCTTGCTCGCCGATTTCGACGCTTTCGATGCGGCTTCGCCCGCACTGACAGAGCTTGGCCGCGCCCTAGTGGCCGAGCTCGTTCCTGACAATCCGCGTGACGAACGGCCTGAAGCGCGCGTGCGGAAGATGTCGGCTTGGGCGGCCGCGCGTCTCGACCAACCGGTGAGCCTGGAGGACGCCGCGGCCCATGTCGGGTTGTCGAGCGGTCGCGCGCGTCATCTTTTCGTCGAGAGCACCGGCCTCCCGTTTCGCACCTATTTGTTGTGGCTTCGCGTCACGAAAGCCGTCGATCTCTTCTCGGCGGGCGCATCTCTCACTGACGCGGCGCACGTCGCGGGTTTTTCCGATTCCTCGCACCTCAGTCGAACGTTCAAGCGCATGTTTGGCATCTCAGCCGATTCGCTGCGCATCACTTAGCCCTTACGTTCAAGTGTGCGGCTAGCTGTAGCCGTATTCGTAGAGCACCTCGAACGAAGGAGCTCTCATGAATACGATGCATCGTCGATTCTCTTTTGCGATCGCGCTCGGAGCGCTTTTCATGGCGGCCTGCGGCGGTAGCAAGGTTCCCGCTCGGCTAACGACCCTCGACGGGCATCAAGTAGAAGTCGCCACCGCCGGCCCTTCTGGCAACGCCACCGTGGTTTTCGAAGCAGGGCTCGGCAACGACTGGACTCCCTGGGACGAGGTCGCGAGCCGGGTGTCGCACCATACGCGAGTTTTCGCGTACTCGCGTCCTGGCTACGGCGCGAGCGACCCCACCACGAGCCCGCGCGATCCGAAACACATCGTCGAAGAGCTGCGTACGCTGCTCGCCTCCGAAGGCTACACGCCACCGTACGTGCTCGTCGGTCATTCGATGGGTGGCACTTACATGGAGCTGTTCGCCAAATCGCATCCTGACGAGGTCGCAGGCGTAGTCCTGGTCGATCCCCGGCCGCGTGACTTTCTTGCTACTTGCGAGGCCGCGCGCCTCGACAACTGTGGCATCCCCGAGTCGCTGCTCGAGACGCAGCCAGCGAGCGAGATCGCGGAGTATCACGCGTTCACGCTCGCTTCGGAGCAGATCCGCGCCGCCGGCGGGTTCGGATCGTATCCGCTGCGCGTGCTCACGGCCACAGACCATCCGGTGTCAGCTGCGCGCGAAGCGTTGTGGGAGACGATGCTCGGGTCACTCGCTGCGGAGTCGCCGCAGGGTGATCAGATCATCGTGCACGGCGCCAGCCACTACATCCAAATCGATCGGCCCGGTGAGGTCGTAAACAACATTTTGGCTGTTTTGCCTGTCATGGGTCCGTGAGCGGGTCTCCAGGCTTTTTCAGAGAATCAGGGTAGTACATGACATTTAGCAAGTTGCGTTTTCAATCCGCGATGCTGCTGGCTCTGGTCGGCGCGCTCAGCGCGCCAGCCGTCGGGCGTGCCGAGTCCAACGACTACTCGTTGCCGTGGCAGCTCCGGTCGGTGACGGTGGGCACGGGGGCACGCCTCGACGGGATGCTCGCCGCATTCAACGATCGCAACGGTAACCTCGGGGTCGTGAGCACTTCGGGCCTTACTATCAGCTACCAGCTCACCAAGGAAATCACGCCGATGCTGCGGTTGGGCGCCGTCCACAACAATGCGCCGGGCGCGGCGCTCGACGGCAACTCATTTGCCAATCCGCTGCTCGGCGTAACCTACGCGCGGGACTTGGGCCCTTTCAAGTTGGCGCTGTTCGGCGGCGCGACAATGCCGCTCGGCACCGGGGGAGGCGACGAGCCCAATCCTAAAGCCGCTCGGGCGAACCTGGCAGCGGCGACAGCGCGCCCCGCAGACGACACGATGTTTGCGGTAAATTACCTAACGCCGATGGCCGGCGCGGACTTGGCGTGGATGAGTCACGGCTTCACGGCGCAAATCGAGGCGACTCTACAAGAGCTCGTGCGCGTCCGTGGTGGCAGCAGCGCGAGCAGCCTCGATCGGTTCCGAATCAACGCGGCTGTCGGCCTCCATGTTGGCTACTTCATCGGGTCGCACTTTTCGGTAGGCAGTGATCTCCGCTACGAGCGCTGGCTTTCGCACCCCACGACCCGGAACGCGGGAACGGGCGAACAGGTTCCCGTGCCCGATCGTGACATGGACGTCGTTACTCTCGCGGCCGGCGCGCGCCTCCACTTCCGTCTCGGCGAGCACACTTCGATCCACCCCGGCCTATCGCTGCTGCGCGGCTTCGACTCGCGCGGGTTCTCCGCGCCGTTGGCGACCTCAGAAACGACGGCTGCGCAGGTCGACCTTCCCGTGGAGTTCTAGTAGCCCCTTCGTTCAAGTCTGGAGCGAATCGCCCAAGTAGAGTTACTCCCATGAAAGCAGCAATTACTCCGAAGTATGGGCCGGCGAATGTTTTGCAAACCCGCAACGTGCCTCGGCCGAGCATCGGCCCGAACGGCGTGCTCGTCGAAGTGCACGCCAGCGCTGTCACCGCGGGCGACCTTCGCCTTCGGGCCGCAGATTTTCCGTCGTTTACGAGTGTTTTCGGGCGCTTGTTGTTGGGTGTGCTGCGACCACGAAACGCGGTTCAAGGCACCATGTTCGCGGGCCGCGTGATCGAGGTCGGCTCTGCTGTCACGCGCTTCACGGTCGGAAGCGACGTGTTTGGCAGCGCTAGCAAAGGCGCCTATGCCGAGTACATCGCAATGTCCGAAGGCGGCGCGCTAGCAAAGAAGCCGACCAACCTGAGCTACGAGCAAGCCGCGGCAGCGCCCTACGGTGCGATCACCGCCATGCGGATCTTGCGCGATGTCGCCACGGTCCGCCGCGGCGACGAAGTGCTCATCGTCGGCGCATCTGGCGGAGTCGGTCGCTTCGCTGTGCAGCTAGCAAAGCATCTCGGCGCAAACGTCACTGCCGTCTGCGGTCGCAAAAGCTTCGACCTCGTCCGAAGCCTTGGCGCCGACAACGTCATCGATCGCGATCAACACTTCTTGCAAGGGGGTCGCAAGTGGGACGTCATCTTCGACACCGCCGGCGCAACCACCTTCTCTCTCTCTGAGCCGGCCCTCACACGAAATGGCCGCTACACCACCTTGCACATCAGCCTTGCGCTGCTGTTCCACCTCGCGGCGACTTCACTCGTCCGCGGTCCCAAAGCCAAGTTCGCAATCGTCGTCCCGAAGCGCGAAGACCTCGAGGAGCTGCGCCAGCTGTCGGAAGCAGGAATCGTGCGTCCCATGGTCCGCGAGCTCTTCCCGCTCGACCGCATCGCGGAAGCGCACAGCCTGGCTGAGCGAGACCGTTCGCACGGTATGGTCATCGTGACGCCGGTTGCACATCCTCTGGCGTAGGGAGGGGTTGCAGGAAAGGCAGGCGCAAGCGGGTGGCCGAAGAGAGTCGGAGCGCTCAGTCCCGCTGAATCCCGGGAGCGACACTACGGCGGCTCGGCGCCACGCTCACTTCGACCTGCGGGATCTTGGTCGCTTCGCTGGAAGCGTCTCCGGTGCTGAGCCGTCGTCGTCGGGCGGCGTGAGCTGTGCGTACAGCTCGTGCAGCTTCGCGCGCAGGATCTCCTTCGGCGGCAAGAACGTCTGATACTCGGCGACTAGGGTGGGCGAGGTGGTGCGGGCGAGCGTGTACTCGACAACCTCGTCGTCTTTGGAGGCGCAGAGGAGCACGCCGATTGAGGGTCGCTCGTGAGGCTTTTTGATGTCGCGGTCCAACGCCTCGACATAGAAGCTCAGCTGCCCGAGGTCCGCAGGCTTGAAGCGGTCGACCTTGAGCTCGAAGGCCACGAGGCACTGCAAGCCACGATGGAAGAACACGAGGTCGATTGCGAAATCTTGATTGCCGACCTGAATGGGGTACTCGGAGCCGACGAAACAAAAGTCACGGCCGAGCTCCGTTAAGAACCGCCCTAGATGGCGCAGAAGGGCGCCGTGCAGATCCGCTTCCGAGTGGTCGGGCGCCAGGCCGAGGAATTCGACGTTGTAGGCGTTTTTGAACTCCTCGGTCGCTTCAGGGTGAATTTGTCTCACCACTGGTGAGACTTTCTTCATGCTGGCTGCCGCGCGGAGGACGGCCCCGGCTTTGATCTGTCGCTCCAGCTCTCGCTTCGTCCAGCGCTCCTTGACGGCGGCGAGTACATAAAACTCGCGCGTTTCGACCGGCCTCGCTTGGCTGAGGATGGTGATGTGCTGGGTCCACGCCAATTGTCTCACCAGTGGTGAGACTTTTGCATTCCCGCGATATGCTTCATAAAATTGGCGCATGCGGAAAAGATTTGGTCGCGTGTACCCGCGCATTCCGGGATAGCGCCGAGCCAGATCCGCGGCGAGCGCCACGATGACTCCGTCGCCCCACTCCGCAGTCGCGAGCTTTCGGCTGATGTATTCGCCAAGCTCCCAATAGTGCGCGACCAGCTCCGCGTTGATTGCCTGGTACGCCCGGCCACGCGCGGCTTCGATGATGGCGATGACCTCTGCGAACTGGCCGCCTTTGACGTCCTCCGCCTCCGCGCGCTTCGCTAGCGTTGTCGCAGGAGCCCGCTGCTTTGCGCCCGAGCGCCTTGATGAACTTTTCCGTTTCATGGAGAGCAACCTGAGGGCGCACAGGCTCTGACGAGCTGCGCGACTTGGCAACTGGTTTGCGCGGCAGCCAATTCAGCGAGCGCCGACGAGCGAGCTTTTCGCGCTTGTCGCCTCTGGCGCCAGTGCTTCGTCGTTTTGATGCGTGAACGCGGAGGCGAGTGGCGCAAGCCGGTGTCGACCCCGGCCTGCGCCTCAATGCCTCTTCGGCGCTAGGGCGTGTCGTCTTCCTGAACTGCGTCGAGCACTGTCGCGACAGTCGAGAGCCGCTCGGACAACCCAACCGCGGTGCTCGCGGTGAGAAGTGCCTGCACGGCCGTTGCCCGCACGCCGGTCGCGACTTGCTTGATCTCGTCCGGCTCTGCCTGCGCGTTCAATCCGCAGAAGCCATCGAGCGTTTGCGCCAAGCCTCGAAGCTGTTCAGCTCCCTGCAACAGCTCGCCCATCGCTGCCTTGACGCGCAAGGTGAGCGCTTCGTCCTCGAGCATCAGCATGACGGCCGCCTCCTCTGAGGCGAAGCGGCCGTGTTTGTGGGGCGAACGCACCCCAAGTTGGTCCCCAATGCGGTTCGTGCTTTTGTTTCCATTGTCGGTATCTCCTACGGTACCGGCCCGGCCCTCGGCTGTTCGCGCAGCGCGAGGGCCACCTCTTGTTGTTTATCGTTTCGGTTTCCGGGGCCTCCGCTCCTCAGTCGAGCGTCGCGCGTGTTCGCGACGGATGAGCTGACGCACGACATTTGCGTCTGAGACCCCGTCCATTTGGGCGAGTTCAGCGAGCATTTGGCGCTCGTTAGCGTCCATGCGAATCATGAACCGCTCGGTTTTCGGATCGGCTGCCACCGCTGCACAAGGTGCAGCGGATGGACTGACGTGTCAATCCATTCGTACGCAGCGCCTTCCGTCACTTTGCGTGCCAGCCCACGTCGACCCCGTAAGCCCTGGTTATTAGTCGTATTGTGAGCAGGGTTCAGGCCGGGCGCTACGGCTCGCTGAGATCGAGCTCTCCGATCATCCCGCGCTCGGCGTGCTCGAGGATGGGGCAGTGGAACATCCATCGGCCCGATTCCCGCAGTTCGCTCGGCGCTACCTTCAAACGGTTTCGCCGTGTTCATGTGGGAGTAGAAGCATGCCACCTGAAAATTCGCGCTAACTCACATGCGGAGCGTCGCATGCGCAGCACTCCTCGTGCGGAGCTACCGCGCGACGCAAGTTCGGCTGCTTCTGTGGAGTAGCCTGTGCTTCGCTGGTCTGGCGCTGAATAACGTACTGCTGTTCGTTGATCGCATCATCGTACCGGAAGTCGACCTGCAGCTCTTGCGGACATCGGTCGCTCTCGCCGCCATGTGCATGCTGCTTTTTGGACTGATCTGGGAGTCGCCATGATCGGATTCTTGCGCGGCGCGATTGCAATGTCTTGCCTCGTGAGCGCACTGTTCTTTCTGCGGTTTTGGCGAGATAGTCGCGAAAGGCTGATGCTCACGCTCGCCTGCGCCTTCCTCATCTTAGGTGGAAGCTGGACTTTGCTTGCGACCAACCTCTGGGACGAAGAGACGGACGCGCACATCTTCGCCTTTCGGGCATTGGCTTTCGGAATAATCGCCCTGGGCGTCTTGCGTAAGAACCAGGAACACTGATGGCCCAGATGAGAGATGGTGAGAGCTTTTGAGTGGAGCGAACTGAGCGTCGGTTCCCTCCACAGACCTGCTTAATCGTGTCGATGCCGATGGTGCAAGTCGGAGCCGTGAGAGTGATCGTGCTCGCTCGGGACGTGATGGTGCGGGTGCGTGTGTGAGCCGGTTACCGGCGGATCGTGCTGGTGGTCGTGGTGACCGTCGTCGTGAGTGTGGGCGTGCTCGTGGTCGAGGGCTTCGTGACGGTGCCCGTGTTGGTGGTCCTCGGTGACGTGAAGGTAGGATGCCCAGGCGAAGAGCACCGCGGCGAAGAAGACGAGCCACGGGCCGCCTTGGTCGCCCATCGCGTAGGCGACAGCTGCGCCAACGAATGGCGCGAGCGCAAACAATGAGCCGGTGCGCGCTGCTCCGAGCAGTCGTTGAGCCCGCAAATATAGGCGCAGGCTCAGGCCATAGCCAGAAGCGCCACAACCGACGAGCGCGGCCAGCGCGATGCCGTGGGGCCACGAATCCCCGACGCCGAGCGCCAGGCTAGCGGACAGCGTGGCCCCGAGCGTTCCTTTCCAGAACACGACCGCGCCAGGCTCGAAGTCCGCAAGCGGCCGCGTCAGCGTGTTGTCAACGCCCCACGCGAACGTGGCAACTGCCAGTGCGACAAGACCTACGGCACTCGAGCTCGCCGCGCTCTGCGTGCGCAACGCGAGCGCCCCGCCCGCCGCCAGCATGAGCACGCAAGCCACGATAACCCTACGTCCTATGGGCTCTCGATAGATGAAAGCCGCCAGCGCCACCGTAAACGCTGCTTCCAGGTTCAGAAACAGCGAGCCAGCGAGCCCACCCGAACGCTGCAAGCCCCACGCAAGCGCGGCTGGCGCCAAGACGGCGCCGAACAGCGCCACGATCAGAAGTCGCGGCGCTTGAGCGCGCGTGAGCACCGGCTCGGCGGCTCGTCGACGCGCGATGCCAGCACCGAGTGCCGCCCCTCCGTACAACAGCGCCGCCGTCGCGAACGGTCCGGAGGCTGCACCGAAGTGTTTGATGAGCGGCGTCGTGAAACCAAACAACACCGCCGCCGCAATGGCGATCCAGCTGCCGATGGCGATGGAGTTTTTCCGCATGACGTAAACTACAGCAACTGTCGTCGCCTACCGCACGTAATTCGAGCTCATCAGGCGCGATGATGCACCCACGCCGCGTTACGGATTGGGGCAATCACGTCGATCGTTTGACCTTGCTAGTAGCGAAGACGCCGAACGCAGGGCGTACCACAGCGCCCGGCGGCGTGTGGGTGCCAGGACGTTTGGCTGGAGGGACCGCGTCTGCGGCTCGCCTGCGGCTGTTTTGCAGTAGAAGCGGGCGGAGTCGCAGGCCCGCTCAGAGTCAAAGAGGAACCTGAATGACGGCTTCGCACGTGAATTCGACGCGGAGCGTTGCGGTCGCGTCCAACTGAAGCGCGTTGCAGGCGCTGGCACACAGCACGATGCGGGTCGGACTCGCCGCTTGGTCGTAGTGCCAAGCGTTCGGAATCTGGCAGGTGGCGTCGTAGCTCAGCGACATCCTATTCCCCGAGGTGGTGACGATCACTGCGACGTTTTGTTTGTCGAATTTGCTGCCGCTGGGCGGCGCAGGAATAGCGAGCTCGCACGAGATGCTCGACTTGCGAATTGCGTTGATAGTGGCCGTCAAGTCCGCAGTGGTGCGCGTCGGATCGCCGGTGTCGATGATGTGCGCGTGATCCGTACGGCCTGCCTGCGCGACCTGGGTCAGGTTGGTTACGGTGTCTGGCGCGCCTTGAATGGGCGGGTTTTTTACCCCAATGACGTAGGTGGGGATTTCAGCTGCGACCGCTGATACAGCCGAAACGACTGATGAAATGGAATCGTCGCTGCAGCCTTGTGGATAGCCGTCAGTGACCAGCACGATCGCGTAGCGACCTGCTTTAGCCATCAGGTTGCCCTTCAGTGTCGAAATGACGCCTTGCAACGCCGCGAGCGTGGGGGTGCCTCCACGCCACGACTGAGCGCCGACGGCATCGATCGCTTTCCCGAAGACGGTCGAAGGCAATGCGGTCATGGGCACGTCGGGATTGCGGTAGGAGCTTTGCGAACACTGACTGTTGGAGCCAGTTGGGAAGAACGTGAGCGAAGCGTTCAGACCCTGGGAAGCCGAGTCGATGAAGAACGCCTTGGTGGCGGCAACGACTGGATCCCACTTCAAACTCTTATTGTGCCAGGGTTGGTCGCCTTTGCCCATACTACCGGACACGTCGAAGACGAACGCGAGGTAGACAGGAACCACCTCCGCCTGGCTACTCTGCGAGCCGCAGCTACCGCCGATGCTGGTGCCACCGCCGGTCGAGCCCGCGCTCGCCCCGCCGAAAGTGACGAGTGCGCCGCCGGCCGCGCTTTGGCCTGCGGAACGCCCACCCGAGCCACGTTCGCCGTTTGCTCCAGCCGTATTGCCAGCAGCGCCGAACGGAATCTCGTCGGCACTGCTCGTACCACACGCGACGCAGGGCGCCGCCGCGATGGCCCACACTCCGATGCTGAACAGTGTGCATGTAGCGCGACGAGAAGCAAGCATGGCGAAACATGTCCGCGTGAGCGCGCAGGGAACTTCAAAATATGTAGCCCGGCGCATGGGCTGGTGGTGCACCCGACGGAATTTAGTCTTCGTGCTCTTCGTGGGATTCACTGCATCCGACGCGGTCGGGCACGTTGTGCTCGGCGAGCGCCATTGGGCCAAAGATTGATTCGCCCGTAGCGAGGTCCGGAGCATCGGGCTCCGGCGTGGCGCGCTCATCGTGGTGCTCGCCTTCCTGCTCGTCGTCTTGGTCCTCTTGGTCCTCTTCGCCGTCACAGCTGGTGGCGCCGTCGTCATCGACGCACACTTGGTTACTGGCGCAGCTGGCCCCTGTCCCCATCATCGTGAAGCCCGCGCTGGGCGCGCTCGTCAGATGCCGAATCTCGCCCACGTACACGCTGGCATTTGGAGAGGACACCGTGAAGGTGCTGTCCAGTTGACCGTTCTTGCGAGGAAACACGAGCGGCTCGCGCGCGTCGCTCATCACCACCGAGACCGTATAAGTGCCGGGCTTCAATGGTAGATGAAACGCTCCATCAGCGCCGAGCGCGACCTGAACCAAGCGGCCGTCTTGGGCGCGTGCCTCGATGGAGGTGGGCGCGGACGGGAAAGAATTCACAGCGACGCGCCCATTGAGGGCGGAGTCTTGCTCGGTGCGGCCACAGCCAAGGCTGCAGGGCCACAGCAGCACCAACGAAACGGCATACTTCAGCGTTGTGTTCATGTTGGTCTCCCGCGAAGCGTCGGCTTGACGGCGTCCGCGACATATCCGCCTCGAGCGCCGAGAAGCTTCATGCGAAAGAACGATCGCTGCCGCTACAGTAAGTAGGTGAGCCAGGAGCTGCCGCGTTTTCTCTTGAACTCCCCGAACAGCTGGCAGGGCCGAAGCAGAATTGCCACGGCAGCGACCCAAGCCAAATAGACGAACGGCAGGCTGTAGCCGTAGCCTTCGGGCAGAGGAAAAGGTGGCCCGTGGAGAGCTGGCGGATTTCGAAAGAGGAAGTCAGCGCGCCCGTAGCGCGAGTAGGCAAGAGCGACCGCGAGCAGATGAATCAGCGGGATGTGTAACAAATAGTAGAACAGCGGCACGCGGCCGAGCACGACGAATGGTCGAGACCAGGCGCCTTGGAGTCGGTCGAGTAGCGCCAGCAGCAGCAGCAACGGCCCCAGCGTCATCAGCGTGAACGACAGCGACGGAGGGTACTTGTCAGTGTTGAGGAAAGAGAAGAGCGTATATAAACCCGAGGCTTGCGAGGTCCACGGGCGCGGGTCGCCGTAGATGTTGAGTGTGCGCAGCGCAAGGAAGCCAAATGTCGCGCCTAGCCCCAAGCGGCACAGCACGGTCCGCCGCCGCGCAGTCGGGAGTTCCATCGCGGGGCCCAAGGCGTAGCCAAGTGAAAGAATTGCGACCCAGGGCAGCAGCGGATAGCCGATTTTCAAGCGCACGCCGTCGAAGGGTTCGAGTTGCGAGGTGCGGTGTAATATCGTCCAGAGCCAACCGAACCCACCGAATGCTCGTGGCTTGACAGCATCGAACGCATTGTGGGTGAGCATCACGAGCGCGCCAAAGACCAACGGCGCACGGCGGCCCAGGTGAATCAGCCCGGCGAGCAAGCACATCGACCAGCCGACGGCCCACAGCACTCCCGCGAGCACGTGACTGTAGTTGAAGTTGAAGTTCCAGCCCAGGCAGCGGACCACTGTGAGTTCGAGCAACACCAGCCACAGTCCTCGGAGCAAGAGGAAGCGTGATACCTCGATCCGGCGCCTCTTTCGCGAGTACAGAAATACACCGACGCCAGCCAGGAACACGAAGCCTGGCGCACAGAAGTGCGTGATCCAGCGCGTCAAAAACAATGCCGCGCTGGCCTTGCTGAGGTTGGTGGGAGAAAAATCTAGCGCGTCGCTCAAGAAGTGGCGTGCGTGCCCCAGCGCCATCAGCGCCATCAAGATGCCGCGCAATAGGTCGAGAGCTACTACGCGCGATGCGACGCGCAGCGCGGGCGTTTGACCACCGGCCTCAACGACGGCGATTGTAGGACCGGCAGTCACGGACTTGGTATCCGCTCGGTCCTGGCGGATCCTTCATTGTCCGACGGCGTGGGCCAGTGTCGCTCGCGCGGCCTGCAGCGTGTACTCGGCGTTCACTCGTTGCATCTCGGCAGCGACCTGGGCGAGCTGGGCGTCGGCGAGCTCGAGGGCGCTGCCGATACCCGCCTGATATCGGCTTTCGGCTAGGCGCAGCCGTTCGCTGGCGTTAATGATCCCGTCGCCGGCTACGGCGAGGGCCGCGCTGGCCGCGCGCACTCCGAGGCGTGCTTTCTCGAGTTCCTGAGCGACCCGTTGGCGCAAGTCCTGGCGCTCGGCGCGTGCCACATCGAGAGCAGCCTTCGCTTGGTTGCTCCGCGCGACCGTGCCGAGGCCTTGAAAGAGATGCCACGTGAGGGTGACTTGGCCGTAGTAGTTCCAGCGTAGACGCGTCAGATCCGGGCCAACCTCGGAGACGTTGCCGGTTAAGGACAGTGCAGGTCCGTAGCCGCCGCGCGCCGCTGACAGCGCCAGTTCCTGTGCTTCGATCTGCTGACTGTGCGCCGTAAACTCAGCGCGGTGTTTCAGTGCGCGGTCCATCAGCGCACGCGTCGATTGTACTTCGAAGGGCAGGGGCGCGAGCGGCGGTTCGGCCACGTCGTAGTCGATGCCCTCGTCAGTACCCATCGCGCGAGATAGATCAGCGCGAGCGGCATCGTAAGCGTTTTCGGCCTGCACCTGCGCCAGCTTGGCATTCGAAACACCGAGCCGCGCTTGCGCCAAGTCGATCTCGGGGCGGAGCCGCGCCTGAACGAAGCCTTCGACCTCGTTCAAATGCCGCTGCTGGTTCTCCAGAGCTTGGTGCGCCACCTCGACCAAGCTCCTTTGCGCGCGCGCCGCGTAGAAGGCGAGGCGGGCATTCAAGGCCACGTCGTTGCGAGTGGCCTGCACGTTGCTCGCCTCAGCCATGGCCGCAGCACGCGCGGCCCGATACTGGTCGAGTGTCAGACCCCAGTCGTAAATCAGCTGTGTGCCCGTGATGCCGAAGCTGTAGCGGTCCCACATCTGAGAGTTGGGCGGAGGGAGCCGGTCGGTCGCCTCCGGGGGAGTGCCGACGCGATAGACGCGGTTAGCGGTGGTGCGCCGGTAGTAAGCTGTGGCCGTCACCTGCGGCAGCAACGGGGCACGCGCCATGTCGGCTTCTGCTTCTGCGGCGCGGCTCTCGGCTTGCGCGCGTTTGAGCAACGGTGCGTTGGTTAGCGCGCGCTCCACGGCTTGCTCGACGGTCAATACGGGGTGGGCGACTTGGGCGAGCACAGTGATCCATCCCCACGCGCTCAGGCTCATTCGTACCTCAGCGCTTCGATGGGATCGAGCAGGGAGGCCTTACGGGCGGGGTAAAGCCCGAACCCAACGCCGACTAGCGCGCTGAAGACGACTGCGCCGAGCGCGACGTCCGCTCGCAGCAGCGTGGGCCAGCCGAAGCTCGAAGAGATTTGCTGTACGGCCAGCATGCCGAGCACGACGCCCAACGCGCCGCCCAAGGTAGATAGCACCAGCGCCTCGGCCAAAAACTGCATCAAGATCGCGCGCCGCTTAGCGCCGATAGCCATGCGTAAGCCAATCTCACGCGTCCGTTCGCTCACGCTGACCAACATGATGTTCATGATGCCGATGCCGCCAACGACTAGCGAGACGCCGGCGACGGCCGCCAGCAACAGGGCCACCGTGCGCGTGCCCTCCTGGCGCGCGTCGGCGATCTCCGTGAGGTTGCGGATGCTGAAGTCGTTTTCGTTGTCGGGCCGCAAGCGGTGACGCTCACGCAACAGGGCTTCGATTTGTGCCTCTGCGCGGTCGAGCGCGTCGGCGGACACTGCCGCCACGTAGATGCTGCCGGACAAGAACTTCTGCAAGCCGCCCTGCACCTTGGAGAGAAAGGTGGAGACCGGCATGAACACGACGTCGTCGTAGTCGCTCCCCGTCGATGATTGGCCTTTCCGAGAAGCGACGCCAATCACGCGAAAGGGAATGCTTTTGACTCGCAGGCTGCGTCCCACCGGGTTCACTCGCGCTCCGAATAGCTTCTCGGCCACCGTTTTGCCGAGCACCACCACCTTGGCGCCGGTTTCGAGATCGTCCTGACTCAAGCCGCTGCCCACGGCGACGGGCCACGAGCGAATCTGAAAATACTCTGGCGTCACTCCATAGGCGTTGGTGCCCCAGTTTTGAGTGTCGCTCACGACTTGCACTGCGGCGCGCACCTGGGGGGCAGCCGCACGTACTGAGCCAAGTTCACTCTGGATCGCCTTCAAATCATCCCAGGTGAGGCTCGGCATCGACCCGCTGCCGGCGCGCACGCCGCCACTTTTCGCCGTGCCCGAGGTGAGCACCAGCACGTTGCTGCCCATTCTGGAATACGTGCGCTCCACGCGCGCCTTGGCGCCTTCACCCAGTGCGACCATACAAATCACAGCTGCGACTCCGATGATCATGCCGAGCACAGTTAGAAACGAGCGCAGCTTGTTGCGGGTCAGCGCGTACACTGCAATGCGGCAGCTTTGCCAGGGAGTCATGCTGCTCCCAGAGGTGGGCTGGTCGGGTAGTCGCTCACGAGGAGCCCGTCGCGGACCACCAGTTGGCGAGCCGCATGCTGCGCCACGTCGTCTTCATGCGTGACGAGCACGACGCTCATGCCGTCGGTCCACAGTTCCGTGAACAGCTGCATGACATCGTTGCTGGTCGCGGTATCGAGGTTGCCAGTGGGTTCGTCCGCCAGCAGCAGCTTGGGCTCGGTCACAATGGCGCGCGCGATAGCGACGCGTTGTTGTTGCCCGCCGGAAAGTTGATTCGGCCGATGGCTGAATCGTTTGGCGAGCCCCACGCGCTCAAGCGCCCGCAGAGCGCGCTTACGCCGCTCCGTGCTGCCGACGCCGGCATAGAGCAGCGGGAGCTCGACGTTTTCGAGCGCGCTCGCCCGTGCTAGTAGGTTGAATTGCTGAAAAACGAAGCCAATTTTCTGGTTTCTCACTTCGGCCAGAGCGTCGTGGTCCAATGACGAAACCTGGCGCCCGTCGAGCCAATAGCGACCGCGGCTGGGTCGATCGAGGCAGCCCAACAAGTTCATCAGCGTGGACTTGCCGGAGCCAGAGGAGCCCATAATCGCTACGAACTCGCCCGTGTCGATGCCGAGCGTTACACCACGCAGCGCGCGCACCTCGACGTCGCCGCTGCGGTAGGTTTTCTCAATGCTGTCGAGCACGATGAGCGTCATGAGGTCCCGCTAAAACAGCTTGCGACGCGGCGCGCCGCTCTCGCCGTCGCGCGCCGCGTCCAAGACGACCTGGTCTCCTTCATTCACGCCGGACAGAACCTCGACGTGGGTTCCGTCCGCGACGCCCAACTCGACCTGGGCCCGCTTCAAAGCCTTGTCCCGCAGCAGCCACACCGAGCGACCGGTCGCTGTCACGGCTGCGTCTTGATCGGTGCTTTCTGGTTGAAAGCGCAGCGCGGAGCTTGGCAGGCGCAGCACGGCCTGGCGCTCTGCATAGATGAATTCGACGGACGTGGTCATCCCTGGCTTCAGCTTCAGGCCGCTGTTGTCCACGTCGACGACGGCGTCGTAGGTGACGACGTTCTGCACCACTTGCGGAGCGTTGCGCACTTCACGCACCACCCCTGCGAAGCGTTCGCCCGGATACGCGTCCACCGTGAACTCGGCGCGCAGGCCTGGCCGCAGTCTACCCACGTCAGACTCCGCCACGTTGGTGTCAACCTGCATTTTGCGTAGGTCTTCGGCGATGGTAAACAGCGTGGGTGCTTGCAGGGATGCGGCCACGGTTTGTCCCACGTCCACGCTGCGGGAAATCACCACGCCCTGGATAGGTGAGAGGATCACGGTGAAGGCCAGGTTCACCTCCGATTGGCGCATCGCTGCGGCCGCTTCAGAGAGCTTGGCGGAAGCAGCGGCGACGTCGGCTTTGGCAGCTGCCGCATCGGACTCAGCTTGGTCGAGATCCGCCTCGGCAATAAGCTTCTTGGCTGCGACCTCGCGCAATCGCTGCAGTCTCAGTTGCGCGTTCTTCGACATGGCGATGGCCTTCACCAGGTCGGCTTGCGCCGATAGCTTACTGGCACGCGCCTGATCCACGGCTGCCGTGAACATTTGCGGGTCGAGCTTGGCCAGCACGTCGCCCTTCTTCACTGGGGAGTTGAAGTTGACGAAAATTTCTTGGATCCGCCCGGAGACCTGACTGCCGACCATTACCGTGACCAGCGGTGACAGAGTGCCACTAGCGGTGACGCGCGCCACGAGCTCGCCGCGCTCCACCCGCGCAGTCTCGTAGCGCACGGAAGAGTCTCGTGCTGGGCCCGCCAGGCGTGCCACTGCCGCGCTGCCTAGCGCGAACATGACCAACGCAAGCCCCACGACGACGCGGCGCTTCACGAGCCCGCCTTTCGTAGCGGTTGATAAAACTGCGCGTAGTGCCCGCCCCGCTGCAGGAGCTCGTCGTGCGTGCCTTGCTCCACGATGCGACCGCGGTCGACGACGATGATGCGTTGTGCCAGGCGCACCGTGCTGAGTCGGTGAGCGATGATGAAGGCGGTGCGTCCTTCGGCAGCCCGGCTGAGCGCGTCAAGGATTGCTCGCTCCGTAACGGCGTCGAGCCCGCTGGTGGGCTCGTCCAGAATCAGCAACGGGGCATTGCGCAGCACGGCGCGTGCAATCGCAATGCGTTGTTTTTGCCCGCCTGAAAGCGTGGCGCCACGCTCGCCGACTGTCGTTTGATAACCTTTGGGCAGGCGCGCGATGAACTCGTGAACGCCCGCAATCTGGGCCGCGTCTTCAACCTCTTTCGGCGTGGCGCCCACCTTGCCGAAGGCGATGTTGTCGTAGATGCTGCCGCTGAAGAGCAGCGAGTCCTGCAGGACTAGCCCCATCTGTTCGCGTAGCGTTTGCAGCTTGAAGCGGCGTACGTCTGTGCCGTCGATCAGCACCCGGCCAGTAGAAGCGTCGTAGAGCCGTGGAATCAAGCTGACCAAGGTGCTCTTGCCTGCCCCGGTGGCACCCACGATGGCGATGCGTTCGCCAGCCGCGACCTTCAAGTTCACCCCCGAAAGCACGGGTTGGCCGGGCTGGTACTCGAAATGCACGTCCTCGAACTCGATGCTGCCGCGGAACTTGGGAGCTGGCTGAGCATCAACGCGCTCGGCGACCTCACTCTTCACGTCGAGGACCTGCACGATGCGCTCGGCGCCGATGCTGGCCTTGTTGAACGAGTAGTTGAGCCGAGCCATGGCCCGGATGGGGCTGTACAGATTGGTCACATATGCGAAAAACACCACCACGTCGCCGGTGCTGAGCGCTCCGGTCATGGCCCCGCGCGCGCCGTAGGCCATCACTAACGCGAGCCCGACGCCTGCCAGCAAGTCGACCAGCGGCGCCACTCGCGCCTGATAGCGAATGCCCTCTACATAAGCGCGCAAGCTTTGCTTGCTTTGATTTTCGAACCGTTCGGCTAGATGCTCTTCTTGCGCTAGCCCTTGAACGATGCGAATCGAAGCCAATGTTTCGTGCGCCAATGAAGCCAACAGTCCTTCGCTGGTGCGCGCGGCGCGTGCAGCCACCTTGATGCGGCTGGTGTAGCGAAACACGGTCCAAATTAGGACCGGCGTGGTCGATAGGGCGACCAGCGCGAACTGCCAATTCAGCCAAAATAGCGCGCACAGCATGCCGATTAGCAGGATCGCGTTGCTGGTAAAGGTCGGCAGTGAGCTGGCGATCACCTCTTGAATGTTTTGGATGTCGGACGTGAGCCGTGCCGTCAAATCGCCCGTGCGCTGGTGGTCGTGAAAGCCGAGCGACAGGCGCTGCATGTGCGAGAATAGCCCGCGGCGTAGCTCGAACGTGGCGTGGCGCCCGATTTCACCCATGTTGCGAGTGAACAGGTACGTGAATACGCCGGTACCGGTCGCAATCAGCAGCGTGGCGGCGCAGGCGCCGTACAAGATTTGATTGGAGCTGAGGTGTGCCGAACTGATCCAGCCGCCGATGAAGGGAACGCGCACGTTACGATGCGTGTGCGAAATGACGCGATCGATGACCACCTTCAAGGGCCACGGCCGGCAAAGTGTAAGGAGAGAATCGACCAACACAGCGCCCAACGAGGCGGCCACGGCGGGCCGTGACGTGCGCAAGTGAGGCAACAGTGCGCGCCAGGCGTCGAGGCCCCTCAGTGTTGGAACCTTTGGCAGCGGTTCACGCACCGGAGCCACCTGTTGCGTTGCAGCGCCACAAGGTGAGTCGACCTCGGGCGTGCTCGATGTCGAGCTCGGCGGCGTGATGCGAGGAGAGCTGGGCCAGACGTCGGAGGCTGCGCTGCGCGGATTGTCCCGTCAGCACTTTGGGCTGATAGTCTACGCGCGGGTCGCGGTTTTTTACGTAGAGAGGGAACACGTCTACCGTCGTGCGGGTCCGGTCGAAGCGCAGCGCAACGAGTACGCCCTCGGCGTGGCTGTTGCCCGAGCCGAACGCGAAGTTTCCGACACTGTAGAAGATGGGGCAGCCGCGATAGACCTCGAAGGCTTGAACGATGTGAGGATGGTGACTCACCACCGCATCGGCGCCGCATTCGATGGCCCAGCGAGCCTTCTCACGGTCCGCGCTGGCGGGCTCGCGGATGTAGGGCACACCCCAATGAAAAGTGACCAGGACGTAGTCAGCGAGACCTCGCATGCGGGCGATGTCGCGCGCTAGCTCTTCGGGCGGGTCCATGGCGCTGCCGGGCAGGTCGCTGGTAGCCGCGGTGCGACGATTCCAGTAGTAGCCCAGCAGACCCAGACGACCGTGAAGCGTCTGCATCACGGCGCCGGTGTGGGCCAAGTCTCGATTCAGGCCTGCGCCAATGGCGCGCACTCCCGCGGCGGCCAACGCGTCGAGCGTCTCGATGACGCCGCTCCGCCCGCAATCGGTCAAATGATTGTTGGCGAGTGTGACCACGTTGATTCCGCTGCTCATCAAGGCGGACGCGGTGTCGGGCTGCACGCGGTACGAGAAGTTGCGCTCTTGCTTACGGGCGTCGCGCGCCAGCGGACCCTCTAGGTTGGCGAGCCCAATGGGTGCGCGCTCGAGCAACGGTCGCACGGCTTGGAAGGCGTAGGTGGGGCCATGCGCACGCACGAGCGACGCCGATCGCCCGCCAAGCATCACGTCCCCGCCGACGATCACGTCGTATTCCGGGTTACCCATTTCACATAGCGCTCGCTCTAGCGTGCTGGCGGACAGTAGGTCGCCAGAGGGCGGCACTTCTTCAGGCGAAATGCGCTTGAGCAGCTTTTCGAAAGCTGAACTTTCCGTCGTCATCCGCACAACTCCAGATATTGTCGTCTCCAGGCGCGCACGCTGTGGTTGTCGGCTGCGAGCTTTCGCTCTGCAAAGGTGGTAGCGATCAGCGGACGCAACGCGCCGTCGTAAAGACGTCGCTCCGCCGCGAGTAGCGCAGAGAGCCCGACCGAGAAGGCGCGCGAAGAGTTCCATAAATCGCGCAAGTCTCGCTTAGGCGCGCCCCCCCACAGGCTACCGATCCACAAGAGCGACTCCAGCACTAACCGATCGCACACGCTGGCGTGGAACCCGCACGCTTCCACGCGCCTTCGCAAGAGCCACAGCGCGCTCGCCCAGATACTGCCGTTGGCGTGAGGATCCGCTTGAGCGCTATCGTCGTAATCGTTCATGCTTCGCGCGAAGGCCAAGCTGCGCTCGTGGCACGCCTCGGCGTCGTGTTGCTGATGCAGCGCCCAGATGTTGGGGGTTTCCAACAGTGCTGCGGCAATGTAGTCCGCGAAGCCTTCGTCGATCGCGCACTTGACGTTGCTTTGACGCTCCGGAAGGCGAAACTGATTGCCCTGGAAGTCCGCCGTATGACGCGTCAGGTGATGACCGTATTCGTGATATAGGATGCCGGCGTTGTGAGCTGCGTTCGCGCGATAGCGACGCCCAGCGAGCTCGACCAGCGCGCCGTGGCTGAGCACGCGCCAGCCGGGTCCGACGTGAATTTCTCCGTCCGCGCAAATTGGCTTGTGCTCGATGGGCCCGTAGCGGCGCTGCGACAGCCGGTAGTGTCCGCCTTGAAAAGGTAGCCAGCGCCGCGTGCCCTGCACGCCGTCGCAAGCACCGCCGAAGCAGCGCTGCGCATCGTGCGCGTTTACCACAACACCCACGCGGGGCAGTGACGCGCCGCCGAGCCCGGCTAGGAGGTTGGCGGCCCAGCGCGCGGCGCGATCGACATGATAGTAAGCGTTGACCTCGCCGAAGTGCGATGCCGACACATAGCGCGCCATGAAGCGAGGGGCTGGATCCTCACTCTTGTCCAGCCGGCCGCCGCCTCGCCCCGGGTCGAACAAGAAGTCACCGTTGGCGTCGGGCTTGGCATTGTCGATCCAGGCCACGCGCGGGACCTGGAAGTAGACGCCGCGCTGGTTGACGGAGCCGTCGTTCCTGACCCAAACGTTCGCGCCGTCGAGACGCGACGTGCCAGCGGGCAGACCAAGCAACTCGACTTCTTGGAGCTGCAGCGAGCCGCCAAGCACGGTTTGAGGATCGGGGTTCCACACGTAGACGCGCCCGCGACTCATGGGCTCCCGACGGACAAGAGTGGCGCGGCGAGCCCAGCCGCGTCGCGCACTGCGGCCGGCTGAAGGAGCCAACCGTTGCACCCCCCCTCTTGCACCGCGTTCGCGGTGAGGCAAGGCAGCCCGCATGCGCTCTCGGCTTCTTTCACCGCTAACGGGCTCATCGTCACCCGACCGGAAACTGCCACCGGTTCGATGCCCCAACCGCGCAGTAGGCGCACGCCGGCCACGGCCGACAACGGATCGCCTGCAGCAAACACCCAAGCGTCGACGGCCTCGACGAAGGCGCGGTGCTGCAACAGTGCTGCCGTCTCTTTCTGCAACAGCCCGTCGGCGATTTCCATGACGATCCACTCTGCCCCACGCGCTGCAGCGTTGGTCACCAACACGCGGAACAGTGACAGCAGCTCGTCGAGGCGCGCCAAGTACGTGGAAGCGAAGCCACCATCGACGAAGTCGAGCGCCACGCACGCGCCCGCATCGAGCATTCCCCACGTATCGCGTCCCGCAGCAGTGCCTGTGAGCTTGATGCCCGCGACGTTGGTTACGTCTCTACGCAGCCCTTTGATCAGACTGACCGCCGTGTACGTCTTGCCAGCATCCATCGAGGTGCCGCACACGACGGCGATTTTGGGAGGAGCGAAGCCGGTCTGGAGGGGCAAGCCGAAGTTTTGCAGACGTAGGGGCTTGCCTGCGCTGTCTGCGATCGCGCCCAATAGACGCAGCTTGGTCGAGTCGGCCACCGAGACGTGCTTGGTCGCGACCAAGCCTGCGAGCCCGCCCATTGACAACATGTCGCAGTGCTCGCCTTCTGCGCGCGCGTAGCCTTCGAACTGCATGGTGGCGTAGCGATTGCCGAACACCACTGCGACGTGGTCGCCCACGTGCAGAGTGCAGCTGCGACCGCTAGCTAACTCGAGCCGAGTGTTCTTGCCGATGCGTTCGACCTGTGCCAGCGCAATGTCGCCCGCATTTCCCGCCAACGTCCCAGGCACCACGCTAGCCATGCTGCTCAGCGGCACGCGCCGGAGTCCGTACGGGACTCGCAGGGAAATGGGGAGCGCGGCGCCCAGATTGGGGAAGGGCTCATCCTGCGTGCGGCCGAAGGCGATCGGGGTCAGGTTGGAATTCATGTCGGGATGCTCCTGGCGCGCGCTGGCCGCAGCTGGACTAGCGAGATCCAGCCTCATGCCTTCGCGGTCGCGCGGCACATATCCACCTCCGGCGTGGGAAACCTTCATCTGCCCCCGCTGGATCTCCTTCACCGATGAAGGTTTCTGTCCGTAGGGGCGGATATGGGGCAGTGCTATTTCCTTCCCACCGAGGTCAGTCCTGTCGCCTCCTAACCGGAGCCGAGCGAAGGCCGCACTGCTGGTCGCCGCTTTGCTCGCCCTGCTAGCCGCCGTGCGCCCTGCTCAGGCTGCCCCCTGCTCCGTCGAACTTCTCACGAGGGACGCTCCTTCTCCGTGGCAGGAAGAGGTGGAGCGTGCGCGTCGCGCGCTTGCGGAGGCGCCGGAAGCCGATGGTGACTGCCGTTCAGTCCAGGTCTGGGTCGAGGATGAGTCCGCGCGGGTGGAGCTGACCACGCGTGACGGCCGACACGCCGTGCGTCCGTTGACTCGCCCTAACGATTTGCTCCCCACCGTGAGCGCCCTGATGGTCACCGTGCAAAGCGCAGCCGAGCCCAGGCCCGCCGCCGCAGAGCCTTCACGTCCCGATTCGGAACAAAAGGTGTCGGCGGCGACGTCCACGAGCGCGAGTCACCTGATCGTGACCGCTCTGGGCGGCGCGCGCCTGGCTACGCCCGGCGCCTGGTTCTCTCCGACACTGAGCGCTGGCGTCGCGCTGGTGAGCGGTGGCTGGGAGGCGGGGTTGACGGGCGCTTGGGTTCCGGCCGCCGTGCCTCTTGCCGCAGCGGCCCCTGCCGGCTTCCGTTCGTCAGCTTGGTCGTTGGCGCTCTCCGGTGGTTTGCGAGCGGGGAGCGGCTCGGTCGTGTGGTTGGCCGGCGCCCACTTGGGCGTTGCGCTGGTACACGAGCAGGTAAGCACCGACGACGTGATGATGGAGGGTGAGGTAACCGACGAGCAGGTAGACACCAACACCGTTTCCGTCAACCCGATTGAGGTGCGTTTGGGAGTGCACGCTGGGTTTGCCTTTCCTCGGCATGCACGCCTGCGTTTGCGGCCGCAGCTTTCTCTCAGTGGCGCTCCAATGCGCTTCGCGGACCGGCTTGCCAGCGATTCTCCGTTGCCAGCGCTGCCCAGCTGGAGCGGAGAGCTTGCTCTCGGCGTGGAGGGTGACGTGCTGTGATCGCCATGCCGAAGCCCGAATTGCCGCGTGGCGACGCCGAGCTCATCACCGGCATCAGCAGCGGAAACTTGAATAGCCTTGGCGTGCTGTTCGATCGTTACGCCCTCGACGTGCGGCGCTTCGTCGGGCGGCTGGGAGTGGCGCCCCACCACGTGGACGACTTGGTGCAAACGACCTTTTTGGAAGTCACGCACGCGGCGTCGCGCTTCGATGGTCGGATTTCGGCCAAAACGTGGTTGTTTGGAATTGCGGCGATCAACGTGCGCCGGCATCGTCGCTCCGTCGCGCGCCTGGCAGAGCGCCTCGATGATTGGGCGCGCGAGCTGCGCACGCTGGCCGCACCGGAGTCACCTGCTGATGGCTACGACAACTCGCTCGAGGCGCAGCGCGCGCTCGCCGCACTCGACAAACTGTCGGCCAAAAAGCGCGAAGTATTTCTGATGGTGGCAGTCGAGAACGCCACGGGCGAAGAGGCCGCACGCGCTCTCGGAATTCCCATAGCTACCGTGTGGACACGCTTGCACCACGCCCGCCGCGAGCTAAAGGCCCACTTGACCAAGGAGGAAGCGTGAAACGCGCGGCTTGCGAACGCACTTGGGAAGCTGAAGCCTTCGAGAACGGGCGCCTCGGTGGCGCGGAGCGCGGCGCATTCGAGCGCCATGCCGTCACGTGCGAAGCCTGCCAGAGCGAACTCGCGGGGCTTCGTGCCGTTCACGAGGCGATGCAGCATTTGCCCGACTTCGCGGCGAACACCTTTGAGCTCAGGCACCAACGCAGCCGTTTGCTGCAGCGCGCCAACCAGGCTGCTGGCGCGCCAGCCTCGCGCCGGCGCGTGCCGGTGTGGCTGGCCGCCGCTTTGATACTCGTTTTGGTGGGCGCGGCGAGCGCTTCGATGCTGCTAGGCCACAAGCCCGAGGCTTCGCCGGCAAATAAACCTTCAATTCCAGTAAGCGCAGCGATGCAAAAGTCGCCGCAAGCGAAGGTGTTGCCTTCACCCGCAGCGGTCCCCGCGGCCGAAGCAGCCGTGGAGTTGCCGGAGTCGCCCAAGGCCGTCGCGGCCCTGGCGCCATCGGCTGCGTTCAACGAGCAGGCCGCTCCGGGTGTTGCGCTGAACGTGGCCACGACCGCTAACTCTGCGGCGCGAAGCGCTAACAACGTCTCGTCCGTAACACCTCGAAAGCGGGACTCCGCGGGTCCAGTCGGGCCTGCCTCCGGCGCGCCCAGCGCGACTCCGCCGCTCAGGTCGAGTGAATCCGCGCAACTCGCGGATTCGTTTGCTCTCGCCACCAGCGCGTTTCGCGGCGGAGCGTATGCACGAGCCGAGCGGCTGTTCGCGGAGTTCGCCGTGCGCGCCCCGCGCGACCCACGCGCTGAAGATGCAGCGTTCCTGCGCGCGGTGTCGCGCTTTCGACTCGGCGACGCAGCAGGTGCCGCAGCGCTGGCTCGCGACTACCTGCGCGCCTTCCCGCGCGGCTTGCGTCGCGTCGAAGCTGAGCGACTAGCTAACGCTCGCTAGCTGTTACGCGCGAGGGTCTGTCTGGCGTTGGTGCCTCGAGAAGCTCGCTTCTCCCGGCAGCAGCTGCGGGTAGAACCAGCCAGTCAGGGCCGCCACCCAAGAAGCACCGGCAAGCAGTCCCGCGAGCACGTCGGAAGCGTAGTGCACGCCGAAGTAGACGCGCGAAGCCGCTACGCCAAGGATGAAGGCGCTGGAGCAGACGGCAATGGCCATGCGCGACGCCAACGGCAAGCCTACGGCGTGCGCGATCACGACGAGCGAGCCGACCACGCAAGTGGAACCCAAGGCGTGACCACTCGGGAAGGAGAAGGAGCTGGGCGCGTGGATCAAGTACTGCGTCACGGCCTCAGGTCGGGCGCGTTGGAACAGCAATTTGAGACCCGACGTGAGTAACCAGGCTCCCGCGCCGCCGACGGCTGCAAAGGTCGCGGCCTTGCGCTGTTTCGCCATTAGAAGCACGAGCACCGTGCATGCACAGATGATGGTCATGGAGCGTTCCCCGCCGCCGTGAGTGAGGCCCAGCATGAGACCATCCCAATTGCCTCGCTTGGCCTCTAGCCAACTTGCCACGGCCCGATCAAAAGCCGCGAGCTCTCCTTCCCGCGTCTCCGAGGCAAGCTGCACGATGAACAGGAACGAGGCAATACTCAAGGGAAAGCTCCAGTTGTGTCTAAGCAGGAAAGCGACGAAACGCTTGGACCATGACGTGGATGCGAGCTCGGGGGGCACAGCTGTTGCCACGCTAGAGCATGGCGCTCGATCGCGCGCTTCGCACGTCCACGACAGATGAGCAGAGTCGCAGGCGAGCAACTCGAGCAAAACCGGCCGGCGCGCATCGGTCGATGCCGAAGATGACTAGGGGCGAAGCGCCCTGGGATCTTTTATGCGTTTGGCGGCCGTTAAGAACGCGACGCCCGATCACGCAATCCAACGGGGTGTGAGGTTCGATGCCTGAATCTGTCGCGGTCAAGGAACTCTCCTTTCATATCCTCTGACCAAGGCGGCGCGCACCGTCGCGGTTGAAAGCAGGTTGTCTGCGATGACCAAATACTTTTTCAGTCTTCCGCTCGGGCTCTTGGCATTGGCGTGCGGCAGCAGCACCGACACAGGGATCACCATCGGCAACGACCCTGGCAGCGTCAGCTCGGGTGGCCGCCCAAGCGGGCAGGGCGGCAGCTCGATCTCCGTGGGTACTGGCAGCGGTTCGGGCGGCACAACCGGGAGCGCTGGCAACAGCAGCATAACGGGGACAACGCTCGACGACCTAAAGAAGATGGCGTGCGACGGCTGGAGCAGCGAGCCTGAGTCCTTGCCTTCGCTGCTTCAGTTCGTGGTCGACACGAGCGGATCCATGGGCGACATGACCAGGTCGACGATGGGGCAAACCAAATGGCAGCGCACGCGAACGGCCCTACTGTCATCGCTCGACAAGCTGCCGGCGTCCGTCGGCCTCGGCATGCTGTTCTATCCGAATCGGGACACAGTGCGCAGCCAACGACCACAAGCCGTGACCCAGTGCGTGCGCACCGATGCCATCATTCCCATCGCCTTGCTGGGCGCTGCCGGATCGGCGCAGCGCAATCGGCTGGCGACGGGCATCAACGGCATCATGCCGCGCTCCTATACGCCGACCTACGATGCGTACACGTCCGGAGTCACGCTTGGCTTGCTGCCTTCGATGCTACCCGGCAAGCGCTTCATGGTACTCATAACGGACGGCGCGCCGACATTGGCGGCAGGCTGTGTCATGCCCGCCGGTGGTGGCGGCCAAACCGCGACGCCAGTGGATCCCGTGCCCATTGTTCAGGCGATTCAAACCGCCCACGATCAAGGCATTCAGACTTTCGTCATCGGTTCCCCGGGAAGCGAAGAATCTATCGGCGGGACTGACGCTCGCGTCGCGTGGCTATCCAAGGCGGCGCGAGCCGGCGGCACGGACACGCCCGGTTGTTCCGACAGCGGGCCGAATTTTTGCCACATCGACCTGACGCAAAGCAGCGATTTTGCGGCTGCTCTCGAGCAAAGCCTTGCGAGCATCGCCGGCGCGGTTGTGCAGTGCTCCTATGAGCTGCCAACCCCTTCAAACGGGCAAACGCTCGACTTGAACGCGATCAACGTCGTCTACACTGCAGGCGACGGCACACAGACCTTGATTGGGCGCAGCAGCGATCCCAGCTGCACAGAAGGCTGGAAGCTAAACGGCAAGCAGGTCGAGCTTTGTGGCGACACGTGCAATCGCGTGAAAGCGGATTCAAAGGCTGGCCTCGAGCTCTTGTTTGGCTGTACCAGCGTGCCGCAGGTCAAATAAAAGCGTGCTCGGCGCGCTGGCATCCGGACTTTTGCTGATTCGCGTCGAGTAGGCTCTCCGGTTCCGAGAAATCGTGGCACTTCGAGCGGGTGCCACGATCCATTCTCCGTGCGCTGCATTGCCCTCCAGAACGGCTCGCCCGGTCCGGTTCGTGCAACTAGCTGCGCCATTCACCTCTCGCCATTCCGGGCCGCGCCGCCCGCGACGTCCGCAGGCTGGTCCACGCGCCAACCGAACGATTTGTAGGAAACGCTCAGCGGAGTGAAGCTTTCGGGCGCACACGGCGGATATGCGTACATCGCCATGATCGAGCGGCCTGCGTCTGCCTTCTTCGCCTTGCTTCTTTTAGTTGCTTGTGGAAATCCAAGCAGCGACTCAAGCGTTCCGGACAGACGTCAGCCCTCGGCGTCTGATCGCTATCTGCCGCTCTCCGTGGGCGCCGTTTGGACCTACTACGACATCGACCTGAACACGAACTTGAAGGGTAACACCCGCTCCGAGGTCAAGCGCTTGGAGAACGTGGGCGGCTCCGACAGCGGCGTCATGGCTTATCGCGTCGAAAGCACGACATTGGACGGCCGCACCGTGAATTGGCAGCTCGACGAAGGCAGGACCATCACGCGCCTGCGCGAGCAATTCTTCGACCTGAGCGGCGTGATCCTCTCCGACTACGATTTCATGCCGCACAAAGTGCGCCTCGACGAGACGGCGCCGCACCAGGTGGTGGGCGCCAAGTGGACTGAAAACTACAACGCTGTCGCCGAGCTCTTCACCAGCGCGAAGAATCAAACGCTGAGCTACACCGTCAACTGGTCCGTCGAAAGCCTAGACGACACCATCACCGTGCCAGCAGGCACGTTTACCGGATGTTTGCGCGTACGTCGTCTCGAGCCGGGCGGCGTCGAACCGGATCGAACGTATTGGTTCGCTCGCCACGTTGGCAAAGTCAAAGAGGTCGGGAGTGTTAGCAAGGAACTCACGAGTTACTACATTCCTTGAAATCGAGAGCAACCATGAACTCCTTGATGTTGCAGTTGGGCGCCTCGCTCGCGCTTGCATTGCTCGTGGGTTGCAGCAGCGGTTCAAGTAACCCGGGCGCCGGGGGTTCGCCGAGCCGCGGGGGAACTACTGGCGCTGGCGGTGCTCCAGCAGCCGGCGGCACTGCGACCAGCAATGGCGGGGCAAGTACCAGCCACGGGGGCCTCGCCAACGCAAACGGCGGATCGATGAGCGGCGGATCGATGAGCGGCGGATCGAACACTGGGGGCGCGGGCAACGGCGGATCGAACAGCGGCGGCGCGACCTGTATGCCCGGCGCCGCGAGCACCATCACCCAGGTGATGAAAGGCACCGTTGCAAGTGGCAGCCAAGTGCGGCTCGGCGCGGTAGTCGCTACCTCGCCCAAGTTCTTGCTGTCGAAGGGCAACGCCGGCGCCTGCCTGTGGGCCGTGTTTGTCTCGGAGCCTATAGCGCAAGCGGTCGAATACTCCGGCGCCCTGATCGTCACCAGCGGAGCTCGCGCCGCGGTGAGCTCGACCGGCACGGTAGGCGACTGCCCCAAAGGCACCGATCCGATCCCTGACGATACGAAGCCTGGCGACTCCTTGAGTATTTCCGGGACCGTCACGTCGTACGTTCGTAGCGACTGCGCCACTACGACGAGTCCCCCCCCAAGCACCGAGGTGCGCATCTCGGCGTGCGCAGTCCAACGTGACGCGACCGGCAAGACAGTGCCAGCGCCCGCGGCCGTTCCCAACATAGCCGATCTCACCAACTCAGCCACGGAAGCGACCCACCGCAAGTGGACCGGTGTCCTCGTCAAACTCAGCAATCAAGTGGGTGTCGACGTTACTGGGACCGGGCCCGTGGGCAGCACCGGCACCATTCGCTTCGCGAGCGGCGTGCGCACCCGCGACCGCATCTACCAGCCCGCTACGGCGGCATTCGGACTTAGCACCACCTTCTCTAGCGTCGTCGGCCTGCTCCACCTGGATGTATGCCAATGGTCCATCGAGCCGCGCTCCCCTTGCACCGACTTCGTGCCGAAGAGCATGAACTGCCCGTAGCATGGCCCTTTACTACGACGACGTGAGCTGCGCCTGTGTCGTTTGAGCATCGCAGATCCATAGCGTGCTGAGGCGAATGGCTGGTCGGGTGCCACCTCCACCCGCGGCACGAGAGTCCGCTCGCAGGCGGCGAATCGAGGCATTCATCGAAAACGTGCTGAGTGAGCAGCGCCGGCCAGCGGGTGCGAGCCAGGCGCGACGCGTGCGAGCCAACGCTCGTGGCGACGAATAGAACGGAATGCACGCGTACCAATGAAGGTTCGACGGCGCCGCGGTCAAGTAAGGCAAAGAGCCAGAGGTGAAAATGAAAACGAATCTGATCGCGGCTGCGTGTCTGGTCTGCATGGGTTGCTCCTCGAGCGAGGGGACGGGGTCCACCACGTCGTCCCTAACTGGCACCCTGGCCCGGGAGAGCTTTTCTTCCGAGCCAGCGCGGGTCGTGGCGACGGACGAGCAGGGCAATGATGTCTCGGCAGTGCCCGACGCAGGCGGGCTATTTACGCTGACCTTGGCCAAGGGGCACAAGTATAAGCTCGAGGTAGTGCTCGCGAGCGGGTCTGAGCCGATCGTGTTCCCGCGCATTTCAGGGGCCTTGGACAGATCATTCAGGGTTTCGAGCGGCGCGGCGATCGTCAACCTCGGAGCGGTGCGCCACATCGACGCTGCGCCGAGCGGCGGTTTCGTCGTCAGGTCTCTAGTGGCACCCCCAAGTCCTCCGGCTTCGAGTGGCGCGGACGACAAGAGCGACGGTGAGTGTGAGAACGGCGTCGACGGGGTATCGGGGAACGCATGCGTTGACGACCTGGGCTCGATGACCTGCGAAAATGGCCCGGGCGACGATGGCGCCGACGGGGAGTGCGAAAACGGCGTTGACGCGCAGACGGGAAAGGCTTGCTCCGACCCAGTCGAGAGCACCGATGCTGCAGACGGCGAGTGCGAGAACGGCGTCGACAAGTCGACGGGCGCCCCTTGTGTGGATCCCGAGGAGGCCGACCCAAACGAACCGATGGCCATCGCTGAGCACAACGTTCCCGACGACGTCGGAGGCTGCAACGACTCGGAAGGCGAAGAAAGCGACGATTGATTCGCATCCCGACGCATAGCGCGCGCAGCAGCGGGTGGCATTTCGCCATCGCCATCGCGGTAGCGTTCGAGCTGGTGTCGCCGTGTGCAAGAGCTCGGGAGCTGGTGTTCGAGTGTGGTCAGAGTTCAGGCGTTCGCGTCCTGATCGACGAAAACCTCGAACCCCAGCTCCGCGTTGGGATCGAACTTGCGTGCAACCACCTGTCGAGGGACGGCGCGCTGGACTCGCGTGTAACGCTCCAGATTTCAGCACGGGGCGCGGAAGCAGATCTAGAAGCCCTCCTTCCGGATGGACGTCGTGCGACGCGCCGAATACGGGATGCAAAACAGATGGGCTTGGCAATCAAGGCGCTCGTAACATTGCCATCTGCGGAACCATCTGCCCTCGCAAGGCAAGCTGACCAGTCACACAGCGCCCTGACACCTTCCGCGTCGGCGTTGCCACCACCCGCCCGCTCGTCGACGGTCACCGAGGCGAGGCTAGCCTTTGAACTGGGTGCCGCTGCTGGCTTCCATGTAGCGGGATCGTCTGTGCTGCTCTCCCCGAGTTTGAACGCATACACTGGCTTGACCCCGGGTGACTGGGTTTCGGCGGTGATGATCCGCTGGGATCCGGTTCAGGTGCAGACGCGGGGCAATGCTGGCGGCGCGGAGATGGACTCTGCTGGCCTTGGTTTCGTTTTGCTGCGCCGCTCTCGCTTCGGCGCGGCACGTTTGGATACGGGTCTGTGTGCCGCATTCTTGCTCGAAACCCAGAGCTATGAAGGGGACGACGGGGAGCACGCCGTCTCGCAAGGCGACTTTCGCTTCGGCGCGGTTTCGCGTGCACTGCTCGGACGGCAAAATCCTCGCTGGACCCTGTCGGTCGAAGCCAACGTATCCCCAGCACGCCTGCGGCGGGCCGTGCGTATGGCCCCCGTGTTGCCCGCGCTGCCTGCTTGGGAGCTCGGAGCCGCGGTTGGGACGACCTGGAGCGGGTTGTGAAAGTCAGGGCGGTCAGAGAGACGTCAACGGGGCGCGACGCCGCGCTCATAGAGAGCATCAAGAAGGGAGAGCTCGACAGCCTGGGTGTGCTTTACGATTTGTACGCGCCCGACTTGATCCGATTCGCTGCGCGCCTTTGCGTAAAAAGCGAAGCAGAGGATGTGGTTCAAAACGTGTTCATCCGCGTTCTGAAGATCGCTGGCAGCTTCGACCCGGAAGCGCCGAGCGCCCGCCCGTGGCTCTTCGCGATTGCGGTTCGCGTATTGCACGAGCGCAATCGCTCGGTGCGCCGCCTGGCCACCGCGCTGCTGCGGCTTGGAATGGAATCGACCGAGCGGCATTCGCAACCCACTGTCGACGGAGCTTCCGATGTCGCTCGGGCCCTCGAACGGTTGGCTTCCAAGAAACGCGCAGTTCTCATTCTGGCGGAAGTCGAAGGATTCTCGTGCGCGGAAATCGCGGCAATGTTGGAAGTTCCAATCGGAACGGTTTGGACTCGTCTACATCATGCCAGGCGCGAACTGCGCGTATTGCTGGAAAGGTCTGAGCCGTGAAACGAAGGGCCTGCTCTCGGCTATGGCAAGTGGAGGCGTTGCGCGACGGCGCGTTGACGGGGCGCGGTGAGCGCGACGCGCGGACTCATCTTGAAGTTTGCGAAGACTGCCGCGCCGAGGCCGCGTCATTGAACTCGCTGGCCGCTCGACTCCGTGAATGCCCCTCTCGAGCTGATGATCTTGGGTTGCGTCGTCTCCGGCAGTCCACGTTGCTCAGCGCACATGGAGAGCTGCGCGCGCGCGTGCGGGGGCGACCGCGTCAGCTGCGCACAGCGGCGGCGATCAGCTTTTTGCTCGGGCTCCTGGCCTTTATCAGCATCTGGCGGTGGAAGGTCCAGTCCAACGGCGGCGGTTCTCGCCATCGCATAGAAATCGAAGCTTCCAACGCAGCGGTCTGGACCCGCAGTTCCATTGCCGGCATCGAGTACGTCGATTTGGCAGATGGTATGTTGAGCATCTCCGTGAAGCAAGCGTCGGGGGCGCGCCTGATCGTGCGCGTTCCTGACGGTGAAATCGAAGATGTTGGCACGCGCTTTCGGGTTTGGGTCGATAAGGGTAGAACGCAACAGCTCGCCGTCAGCGAAGGTGCTGTCGTGTTCCGTCGATCCCAGCGAGCGACAATCGAGCTTCAAGCGAATAGGGTCTGGAACTCGCACGGGGAGCCCGACGTGGAGCCCGTGACTTCGACTTCGGCGACGGTGCCTTTTCGGCCGCTCCCTCCCTCCCCGGTCGTTGGGGCACCGTCGCCAAGCTTGCAGCCGCTTTTCGCTGGCGAGTCCAGCTTGCCTTCACGGATAGCCCCGCGACAGATGCGTCCGTCGCGAGGCGCCAGTAGTAAGCGGAGCGAAGTGGCAACCTCCAGCTCGAGCGTCGCCGTTCGCGACATGGATGCGCTCGAGGGTTCAGATGAAGATCTGAGCTATCTACGAGTCATCGCCCTCTCGCGCGTCGATCAAGAGCAGGCTCGGCGCGCCGCCGAGGATTATCTCAGGCGGTTCCCGAATGGCTTCCGACGACCTGAAGTTGCGCGCGTTGCTCGTCTCCCAGAGACTGAACCCACAAAGTGAAGGCTCCTCATGAACCCAGTTGCAGGATCTGATTCGAGCCCGCTCCCGGACACGGAAACGACTCGGCCAAGCAAAGTGCCCGAGGTGACGCTCGCTTTCTGGGTCATCAAGATCGCGGCGACGACGCTCGGCGAGACCGCAGGTGACGCGGTTTCCATGTCGATGAACCTTGGGTACTTGGTCGCGACTGCAATTTTTGCCGCAATGTTCGTTGTCATGGTTGTGTTGCAAATCAAGGCGACCAGCTTTCGCCCGCTTCTCTATTGGGGAACTATCATAGCGACGACGACGGTCGGTACGACGCTCGCCGACTTTGCCGACCGATCGCTTGGCATCGGCTACGCAGGAGGTGTGACGCTGCTCGCCACTTTCTTGGCGGCTTCGCTACTGGCTTGGAAGCGAGTCCTGGGCACAGTGTCGATCGCTAGCGTGCGCACGCCGAGGGCGGAGTGGTTCTATTGGGCCACCATCATGTTTTCGCAAACACTGGGCACGGCGCTCGGTGACTGGATGGCTGACGACGCCGGATTCGGCTACCTCGGCAGTGCGGTCGTGTTCGGCGGCGCGTTGGTCGTGTTGGCGCTTGCTGCCAAGCTAACGCGGATCTCGCGTACGGCGCTGTTCTGGGCGGCGTTCATCTTGACGCGCCCGCTCGGAGCGGTGGTGGGTGACTTCCTTGACAAGCCGGTCGACTCGGGGGGCCTCGCGCTGAGCCGTTACAGTGCATCTATCGTGCTCGCTGTGTTCATGCTCGTTGCCATCGTGCTGACCAAGCCAAAGGCGGCTTCGGTGGCACACTAATGCGCATGCTGAACGCTCGATCGGCCGCACCTACGATTAGGGCTCAGCTCGCGGTCGGCGCCCTGTTATTTCGCTTCCGAGGGAGCTTTATCAAGTAGCTCCCGGATCTTCGCAAGCAGCGCGTCGAATGTGACCGGCTTCTGAAGAAAGTCCACTTCTGAGCTCACGACGCCATGGCGAACTACCGCTTCGTCGGTGTAGCCGGACATGAACAGCACCTTCGTGTTCGTACGAAAAGCGTGCAGGCGTTCAGCGAGCTCTCTGCCGCTCATGCGCGGCATCACGACGTCCGTCAGAAGGAGGTGGATTATACCGCCGTATTGTTCACAGATGAGGAGCCCGTCACCCGCGGTTGACGCTTCCATGACGGTATAGCCGTGCCGTTCAAGCGCGCCGTGCAGGAGCGTCCGAAGCTGCTCGTCGTCCTCGACGAGAAGGACAGTTTCTGTGCCGCGAAGTGAACCGCGGACCGAGGGTCGTAGTGAGTCCGGTGCCTTTCGGTCGCTTGGGTCTTCACGCTCGACACGCTTTAAATGAACCTTGAATGTCGTACCCTTGCCGACCTCGCTACAGGCCGAGATGCTGCCCCCGCTTTGCTTGACAATCCCGAACACGGTTGAAAGACCCAGTCCAGTGCCCTTGCCGCGCTCCTTCGTTGTAAAGAACGGCTCGAACATCTGACGCTGCGTCTCGGCGTCCATTCCGCCACCCGTATCGCTCACCACAAGTGATACGTAGCGGCCCGGGGCGACATCCAGGTGTTCGTCGGCGTAGGTTTGATCGAGGTCGGCGTCACAAGTTTCGATGGTGAGCGTGCCCCCGGAGGGCATGGCGTCTCGCGCATTGACGACCAAGTTGAGCAGCACTTGTTCGATGTGGCTCGCGTCCACCAGCACGAAGCCTCGCGCTCTTAGCGCCAGCTGAAGGTCGATGTCCTCCCCGATGGTTCGGCGTAGCATTTGCACGCTCCCGAAGATCACTTCGTTTAGGTCAAGCGTCCGCGGATTGAGCGTCTGCTGCCGACTGAAGGCGAGCAGCTGTCGGGTGAGAGCAGATGCGCGCTCACTCGCTCGCGCGATCTGCTCCAAATCGTTGCGCAACGGATTTCTTGCGTCTAGTTCAGCGAGCAGAAGCCCAGCATAGCTCTGAATTACGGTAAGAATGTTGTTGAAGTCGTGTGCGATGCCGCCTGCTAACTTTCCGAGCGCATCCATTTTTTGCGCCTGTCGCAGCTGCTGCTCCGTCTGCAAGAGCGCACGCTCAGCGCGTTGACGGCTCTCGCTGTGAGTCTGCGCTTCCAGCACCAACTCCGCCTTAACGCTTTCGGCGCGAACTCTTTCTGTCAGGTCCCGAACGTAGCCTGTGAAGAGGGGCGGCCCCTCGGATCGGACACGAACGACGGCAAGCTCGACTGGAAATTCGCGACCGTTCGCGTGCAGCGCAGTGATCTCTACCCGGCGTCCCAGCACCGCGGTGGTCCCTGACGCGAGGTAGCGCGCAAGCCCTGCTCGATGCAATTCTCGCAGGTCCTCTGGAATCAAGGTGGTCGCGAGCTCCTGCCCGATCAGCTGATTGCGCGAGAAGCCAAAGGTGCGTTCAATTGCCGCGTTGACCCCGATGATGATGCCGCGGTGATCCATTTCGATGATGCCATCGAGCGCTGCCTCGAGGATGGCTGTCTTGTGAGCCTCTCCTTCGCGCACCCTGCGTTCAGTCACTCTTTCTTCTGTTTCGTCACGCAAAATGAGGACTGTGCCGTGCCCGTCTATCGGAGCGGAGCTAGCGGCAATGAGACGCTCCGTCCCATCATGCGCCCTAAGAACGAAGTGCTCGCTTCGCTTCGATGCGTGCTCGTCCAAAAGCCGGGCCAATTTCCCGTCGCCATCCCATGCGGCGGCGCTTTTTAGTTCGCGGAGTGCTTCTGCTAGGGGGCGTCCTCGCGACTCCTCAAAATCGCGACCGATGAGCCGCTTGGCTGCAGCATTCATCAACATCAGTCGTCCCTGCGAATCTGTGGCGAGTACCCCATCGGCAACACTTTCGAGCGTTGTCTTGAAACTCAACTCGATGCTCGCGCGTTCCGCTGCTGACATCGCGATGGTCACTGCGGTCCACCACACCAGGGCGGCAAAACCAACTACCGAGCAACTTGCGTAGACCGCCACACCGAACTCGGTATCATAGTAGCCAGCACGCTGTCCGCGAAGCAGCACCCAGCCGGCGAGAACTGGGAACAGCAGTGCAGCGGGGATTAAGCGCCGCGCCATGATTCCAGCAGGACCTCCCGCCACGATGACTCCGACTATGCCTTGGTGCGCGTGGCGCGCCAGGACTCCTATGGATAGCAGCAGAAACGTGAGCGCCGTGAGAAGCGCGACGGATGCGTACGGCGCTATCGCGTAAAGAGAGCGCACGCCGTAGAGGTGTCCAAGCAGAGCGACCAGCGCGGCGACCGCCGTCGCCAGTGCGAGCCACTCGCTCGGCCGTGAGCTACCAATCCTCAAATCGAGCATGAAAAGCGACGCGCCGAGGAGAACGAACTGTGCCGCGGTCACCGGTGCCATTCGACCTGGGAACACAGCGCGCGTGCAGTGGTCCACAACCACGAGCTGGTCGATCCTGGCGTCCCAACCGAGTAGGTATTCCGCCATGCTCGCAGCCCCGAGAGCCGCGGCAAGAGTTGCGAGCCACTTGGCTGCTTGCTGGCCTCGGTGCGCTTGGGTGGTCGATAACCCGAGACTACCGCCAGCGAGTATGAAGGCGACCGCGGTGTTTGCCTTCATCGAGGCGTGCCCCGATCCCAAGCTCGTCAGAACGCGAACATCGAAAAGCCAGCCGAAGAGCACGGTCACCGCAACGGCGACCGTGCCGAGCGCACTGACACGCGCGGCGAGGCTGAAACCTATCCGCCCCGAGTCCGTGTCGCCGCAGGATGCGACGGCTCGATGCATTGTGGCAGATTCATCGCCGCAAGGGCTCCGGTCAAGCGCCACGGCCGTGACGGAAAACGACGGGTGAGCTCGCTCGCGTGAACGGTGATTAATCGGCTTTGGCGGTTTCCAGCAACTGGGGGAAAGGGCAGAGGGAGAGCGACGGCACGCTCCACGGGACCAATGCCGAACGGCAACCGGAAGGCCTCTTGATTGCGATCGGATTGGAAGCCACGGCTAGCGATCGCGCGGTGGACCCTGTAGGTGAGCCGCCGCCCATGGCACCCAGCAAAAACCCGGCTCGAAGCTACCCGAATTTCTGCTCTTACGACCTTCCCGCTGTTGCCGCTGGATACGGCGTGGAGTCTCGTGGAAGAGAATCATAGAGGTCCGCGCAGCACGCCGGGTGGTAGTGTCTCCGACTCGGCGACGCTCGAAATCCCCGGCCTCGCCGCGTTGCGGGACGCCGAAGGCCAGGTCGCGATTGGCTGGCTCGCGTCCAGCGTCCTTTATGTTCGGTTTTCGGGTGTGCTATCCGCCGAGCTGGGCGCAAGATACACTGGATACCTCCACGCTGCGGTCTTGGGGGTAACCTCGCTCCAGCTCTTCGCGGATTCGCGCGATCTCGCCAGCTACGACTTGCTAACACGCAGCGCATTCGTTCGGGTGGTGCTGGCGAATCGGAAGAAGTTCACCGCGCTCGTGATGCTGGGCTGGCCCGGTGGTGTGACTGCCGCGACGCGCGCGTTGGTGGCCACGTTGGGGCAACCATCGGAGATTGTGACGGACATCCGGCAGTTCGAGACAAAGCTTTTCGCCGCAGCACCGTCGGCGCGATCTAAATTAAGCCACACGCGATGACGCAGGCGCCCTTCAACCCTGCACGGGGCCCACGACTCCGGCGTTAAACCGGTCGACGCGCGTGGCCGAAGCGAATTCCCAGCGTGCGCTCGACGCCTTGAACCATGATGCATTGGTCACAGTGAAGTGAACAGCGGCGCGCTCCTGCTCAGTTGGATCTTCGGCGAGGGCGCCGCTGTCCTCGCCATACCCACGTCGGGTTCGCAAACTCTCGCGAGCGGCTCGCGAAAGGAGACTGACGTAGGTCGAGGGCGTTGGGGGCTGCGGGGGCGCCGGTAGGAGTGACGTGGTCAATCAGTTCTGACGCATGGCTTCCATTCTGCGGCATCGCTTTGCGCGCCCGCCTATTCGAAAGCGTAGGCCGCGGGTATCAGGCGGTTACTACGACCGAGCGTTTGCCCCGACCCCTACCGCTCACTGAGTTCGAGCTCTCCCATCATCCCGCGCTCGGCGTGCTCGAGGATGTGGCAGTGTAACATCCATCGGCCCGATTCACCGTAGCGGATGGCCAGGCGCGCCGTGCTCTTTTTCGGAATGTTCAACGTGTCTTTACTGCCCAGATGCGTGGGCGGCACGCCGTTGACGTCGAGCACTTGAAAGAACATCCCGTGCACATGGAACGGGTGGTCCATCTCCGAATCGTTGCGAACCTCCCAGATGACGGTTGCGCCTGGCGCGCCGAGCAGGTGGGTCATGTCTGGGAGCTCTTCTTCGTTGATGAAAAAGCGGGGCTCGGGTCCGTCTTCGCTTTCGCTGAGCACCAGATGCTCGATTGCAGTGGTCGCGTCGATAGAGATGGCTTCGAACTCGCCGGGCGTGACGGTCGGCGGGAGCGCTGCGCCTGGCTTGCTGGCACCCAGCTCGAGTTCGACGAGGTCGAGCGGGCCTTGATCAGGGATGTCGTGGCCACGATCGTAGTAGACGGTCTGAAGCGGTACGACGCTGCCCGGTTTGTCTGCCAACTCGACAAGGACGTCGTAGCGTTCACCGGGGACAACGAGCAGGGTATCGACAGCGTACGACTCGGGGAGGCGTCCGCCGTCCCATCCGATGACGCGTAGCTGATGGCCCGGCACCGACAGGTTGAAGTAACGACCGTTTGCGACGTTCACGATGCGCCAGCGCTCGTGTGAAGCCGCAAAGGCCTGATATCGAGGCTTTCGGGTCCCGTTCACCAGAAGGACGTTGCCCTGCCGGCCAAGCATTACGTCGAGCGCATCGGTACTCGTAGACAGTTGGCCACTCGACTCGACCTTGGCATCATCGAGCACGAGAATGCGCTCTGCATCGACGGCAGGTTCGTCAGTGCTTCGCACGATCAGCGGAGCATAGAGCCCTCGCTCGATTTGCACGTCGCTCTGCAAGTGGGGATGGAACCAGAAGAACCCGGCATCGTTGGCGTCGAATTCGTAGTCGAAAGTAGCGCCTGGCGCGACGGGCTGCTGCGCGACGGGTGTGCCGTCCGATGTGTTCGGTACGCGGAGACCATGCCAGTGAATGGTTGTGGGTTCGGGCAGCTCGTTCCGAAAATGCACGGCGACGTGCTCGCCTTGATGCACCTCGAGCAAAGGTCCCGGCACGGAGCCTACGGAGTTCGGCTTGCTTGCGTCCCGGTAGCTCCAAACATTCGCCGGTTTGCCGGGAAGGAAGTCGGCCTTCGCTGGTGACGCTGCTAGCTCGAACTCCGCGGCGCCTTCCGCTGAATTCTGATCTGTGAGCTGCGGCGTTCCCGATGCGGCGTGATCCGATTTTTCCGATGAGCCGCACGCTACCAAGAGCAAGACCGCTGCCGTCCAACGCATGCGGCGAAGGGTCGCTCTCTTCGAGCAATCGCGCAAGTGATCGTACTAGTAACCTCCGCAGTCACAGTTGACGTGTGAGAATGTCGTGTGGTTGCTTTTCCGCATGCGGATCGCGAGCACATTCGTTCTTGCACTCTGTCTCCTTGGCGGCTGCGGCGGGGACGACATGGATCATTCATCCACTGGCAAAGGCCCCAACGCGCCGAGTGAGCTGGCCGCCGTTCCCCTGACCGGTGGTGCCCATCTGACTTGGAAAGACAACAGCAGCAACGAAGAAAACTTCATGGTGCTGCGTCAGCAAATGGGCACTGACGCGGACTACAAGATCCTGGCAACGCTGCCCTTCGACAGCGTGCAGTACCACGATGGTCCGCTCACACCGGGCGCGACCTACTCTTACAAGATCATGGCGATGAACGGCCAGGGCGAGAGCGAATCAAACGTTGTCATGCTGACGGCGCCCTGATTCGTCATCTCACCTCGCATCGTGCCATGCCCCTTGGTCGCAGCGGTTGCGCGAAACCTCGGTTCGCGGCTTGTCCCACAGGCGCATTCGCGGGAGAAGTCAGTGAGGTCGCGCGCGCAAGCACCTGGTCGACGGTCGCCGCATCGTTGGAGCGAATGTGGACGGCAAAGCCGTCTCCGACGGAGGTCACCTTGGCTGTGACATTGTTCAACTCGAGCGGGCAGTAGTCCATCTCTGGCATCGCGTGGCCAGCCGCTGCCGCGCGGGCCAAATGGCAATCGACAACTCGCTGTAGCCATTCTGCGGTCATGCCGGGCACCGCGCGGAACACGACCGTTGCGCCTACGCGCTTGTCGACGACTGTCTTGCCGTTACGGACTTGCTCAACCAGCGCGCTAACGCTCTTGATGTCGTCGCGATGGAAGAAGGGGCTGATGTCGCGATCGTCGTTCGAAATGCCGACGCACGCTTGAGCTTCAGCTTGGGCTAGAGCGGTGGAAGCGGCTCGGTGCTTGGCTGCAAGCTCACGGTGGCGCTGTGCGTCCGCGTCGTGCTCCTTGGTTGGGTTGGTCGTCGATGTCCAACAACCACCGCGCCCGCAGGATTCAGTCTTGCCTTGCGCGGCCGGGTTGTACTGCGCGGAGTGCGCATCGGCGGTTTGTTCCTCTTGCTTGGCCATGGCTTCATGAGAAGCGGCGCTCATGTCGTGAGGGCGAGTTCCCGGATCGGCAGCGCAAGCAACGACGAACACGGACGCGAGAGCAGAATGGACGAGAGATTTCATAGCAGGCTCCTGGTGGATACCCCGGTAGGGTGTGCCGCGACGTAGGGCAACGCGCGTGCCACGTGTGCGAAGGGGCGGTGTTCTGCGACATTCACTAAATGCGCGTGAGCGAGCTTCGTGCGATACCGGCAGTCCTTGCGTTCGACGCGCGTAGTGCGCGCAGAGAATTCGCAAGTGGATCGAGTTGTGGTGTTGCATTGCCGGCGTCGCGTGTAACCGTGTGGGTTTCACGTGTCACTGCTTGCCACGCATGTAGCTGTCACGCGGGAAGTCGTTCGCGCCTAAGAACGGGAACGTTGCAAAGGATCCACAATGAACTCTTTCGCTAGGCTGACGGTCGCGCTGTTAGCAGGACTTCCGGCACTCGGTTGCGCTGAAGGGCAACGCAGCCTCGACAAAACCACGTCGATTCAACCGGTGGCGTCTACGTCTGCCCCCGCGCGCCCTGAGGCTCCGGCCGGCACGCTCGAACAAGTGGCGGACCGTAGTCAGGTGTGCATGGTCAACGATCACTTCATGGGAGCGCGACAAATTCCTGTGCTTGTCGACGGACGCACGTATTACGGCTGCTGTCCGATGTGCAAAGCGAAACTCGAGCAGGAGCCTGCGACGAGAACGGCGGTCGATCCGGTGAGTCGCAATATCGTAGACAAGGCTACGGCGGTCATCGGGAAGACTCGCTCGGGAGCGACTTTCTACTTCGAAAGCGAACAGAATCTCGCCGCATACTCCGGACGTCCCGCACGCCCGTGAGCCGCCGGTCCATTGTCGGACGGCGAGTGCAATGCGTTGCCAAGCACGCTCCCGAAACCATGAGAACGTAACCGCCAGCATCACACTTGCTGCTTTTGGCCCTTCGGGTCATTCCTTGCGTGGGTAGTGTGCGCGCAAGCTCGGCTAGCTATCGATCAGAAGCCCAGCGATTCTAAGCTCGAGCGAAAGCGAATACCCCGCACTAGCTGCCCCGGAGCAACGAAGGACATCATGCAAAAAGAAACCAAAGCCCCATCGATCTTGGTCGCAGCAGCGGTCGGCGGACTCATCGTCGGGGCTCAAGCATGCAGTCGGGCGAGCGCGCCCCCAGCCGAGTCGCCCGCAGTAACACCGACCGAGGCGAAGCATGCGTGCAGCGCCAAGAGCGGCTGCGGCGGAGCCGGAACGGCCGCTGAGGACAAAGTGCCCGCGCCGGAGAAAGGCGAGACCGATCCCAGCGCTAGCGGCAAGCCGACGCCAGCAAAACCGGCGGAGTGATTCGAACCGTGACTGCGAAGCTCCCGGGCCATGAAGTACAAATCCCTCGATCGACAAGCACCTGCGTGCCTCGATCAGCGCGGCCCGAGGCCGTGACGGCGCGAGTTACGGCGCTGCTTCGGAGTATGCGCGTGAGCGTGCCGCCGCTGCCTCCTTGGCAAGAAGAAGCGTTACACGCGCGTCTTGCGCCACAGGCGTCCCTCTTGGTCGCTGAGCTAGCAAGACTGGCGCAGCGCTCGCGCTAGTCGCGGTACTCGCAGCGCGTCCCGTGCTGAATGAGGCAGATTTGGGCGTCTCCGTTCGTGCAGCGGGCCGTGACTCGTTGGGTTACAACGTTCGCGATTGTCGCGGTCGCAGCGTTCCGATCGTCACGGGCCCGCTTCCTGCACTCTGTTCGGGTGCGGGCGCGCCGCTCGCATGCAAACGAACGGAGTCTTCGCCCATGTCACGTCACACGCGCAACTATGTCGGCCCGTTTGGGCGCTGGTGCTTGGTTCTTGGCTTGGTCGCTGCCGGAACGCTCGGCGCCAGTGGCTGTTCGGATTCGAACGACGGAAGCTCGGCTACTGGCGGCGTAGCAGGAAGCTCTCAAGCGGGTAAAGGAGGAGCCAGCAGCGGCGGTCGAGCCTCAGGTGGCAGGACCGCAGGTGGCGCAGGCAATAGTGCCACAGGCGGCACGGGAGAGGCCGGTGAGCACGCGGGCGGTGCCGGTGGCGAAGACGCTGGTGAGTCTGCAGTGGGCGACCGGAGGATCCCGTACACGCCTGCGGGCGACGCCGAGTTCGCTGCCTTCTTCGCTGAACACCATCAAATGGCGATCGACATGGCGAAGATCGAAATCGCTAAGGGCAGCTCTGCGGACGTGAAAGCGTTGGCGACTCGCATTCGCGATGCGCAGACGGCTGAGCTTGCGATCCTCGAAGCTGCGAAAACGGCTTTGGGTGTCGTTGTGCCGCCCGCGCCCGCCGATCCGCACACCGAGGCAGACATGGCGATGATGCCGAGCATGTCCGGCGCCGCACTCGATCAAATGTTTCTGACTGACATGATTGCGCATCACGCGGCCGGGCTCGCACCGGCGCAGCGCGCAGAAGCTAACTTGGTCCGAGCGGATTTGAAGCAACTCGCGATGGACATCTTCGCCGCACAGGCGACGGAGATTGGGACCATGAAGACGATGCTCGTTTCGATGGGCGTCGACGACCCTGGTGCAGATCTGGCAGCCGACGCCGCTGGGCGCGCCGACTTCGGGCTGAGCGGAGACCGACGCATTCCACTTACCCCCGACGATCTGACGTTCATCGACTTCTTCGTTCCACACCACAGGATGGCCATCGAAATGGCCGAACTGGCGATCGCGAACGGGAGCGCCAGCGTGAAGCAGATGGCCACCATGATGCGTGACACGCAGCGGGAAGAGGTCGATGCCATGCTCGCCGTTCGACTCGAAATCACTGGAAGCGTCGCGGTTCCGGAACCGCCGCACGACCCAATGATGATGACTCACATGGAGCACATGAAGAGCTTGTCTGGCGCCGCGCTGGATCAGATGTTCTTGGAGCAGATGATTCCCCATCACGCTGCCGGCATCCCGACGGCACACCGTGCCAATCCGCACGTTCAGCGCGCAGAGCTAAAGAAGCTCGCAGGCGACATCTTCAACGCGCAAGCTCGCGAGGTTGGTGAGATGGAGAGCATGCTGGAGGCGTTGTAGGGTCGCGAGGCTCCGCGCTGGTGAGCGTCGCGGAGCCTCAGCCTCAGCCGCGTCAACGCACGGCTGCTTGTGCAAGGCGAAGCACCTCGCGCGCTGTGTCAGAATCCTTTGCTTGGAGCTGCACCCAGAAGCCGGTGCCGCCCGAAGCCGCTGCGACGCGAACACCTTTCACGCCGAGCGGGCAATTCGCCATACCTGCGCGCCCATCCCGGAGATGTGTTGCTCCACGCGCGCGCGGAGCCACCCCGCAGCCCGGCCTTTCTGAGCGGGCACGAAGGCCTGAGCACCCGCGAGCTTCTCGATGGTGCCACGTCCAATGCGCTCCTGGATGTGTAGGGGCTCGACGCGGTCGGCCTTGAAGGGGTGGAGCTCGCACTCCGCAAAATCTGCGCGAGCGGCGAGGATGCTCATGCCGACAACGTGATAAGCGCGCCGACGATCATGAGCGTCGCGCCGAGCCCCAACTTCCAGCTAATGTGCTCGCCAAGAAAAATGGCGGAAAGCACGACGGTGAACGCCAAGCTAGCTTTATCTATCGGCGCGACTCGCGAGGCAGGGGCCATTTGCAGCGCCTTGAAGTAGGTGAGCCAGGACGCGCCCGTCGAAATTCCAGAGAGAACCAGGAAGGTGAGGGAGCGAGCGTTTAGGCTGCGGAGCTCACCAAGCTCGCGAGTTGCCAACACGATGCCCCATGAGAATACGAGCACCACGGCGGTACGAACTCCCACCGCCAAGTTCGACGGAACCTCTCTGATCCCGATTTTCGCGAGGATAGCAGTCGCCGACGCAGCAAGGGCCGACGCTATGGCGTACATCCACCAGGTCACGACGCACCCCAGACAGGACGACACGCGGATGGCTCACAGCTTGTGGACGGCCGCGGCTCGAGCATGCCAGTAACCTCTTCATGCGCACGGTGAGCAACCGGTCGCAAAAATCGCTCAGTCGGGGAACAAGCAGAGCGCTCAATCGTTAGCCGCGGAGTCTGAGCGCAACCTAGCGAGCCCTGATGATGCCTTACGTTCAATTCTACGACCTGCACCTCGGCCCCCTCCCAGTACATCCATTTGGGTTGCTCGTCGCCCTTGGGATCACTGTTGGGGTCCAGCTGGCGCGGCGCCGCGCCCGGGTGGTCGGCATCCCTCAACACGAGCTGACATCCTTCATCGCTTGGATGTTGGTGGGGGGTTTTGTCGGCGGACACGTGCTCGACACATTCTTCTACCACCCGCACGACTTGCGCGAGAACCCGTGGTCGCTGCTTTTTCTGTGGTCGGGCCTTAGCTCATTTGGTGGTTTCGCCGGGGGGCTTCTCGGCGCACTGCTTTGGAAATTTTATGAGCTCGCGCCGGTGTTTCGTGTCGGCCGCTGGCTAACCGTAGTGCTTCCCCGACGCCGACGCGAAGCGCGTCTCATTTTGCCACATTGCGACGCCATCCTTGCGGTGTTTCCGTGCGCCTGGGTCTTCGGACGGCTGGGATGCACGATCGTGCATGATCATCCAGGCGTGACTGCGCCGTCATGGATGCCGTTGGCTGTTGCTTATGGCCCGGGGCCGGTCAAATCGCTTGGCATCTTTGAGTTGCGATACGGGGGTACCGCACGTTACGATCTTGGGCTGCTCGAAATGGTTTTCTCGCTCGCCGTCGCGGCGATCTTCGCCGGAACGTGGAAGAAGAGCCTGCCACTTGGCTGGTACGTCGCGGTATTGCCAATAGTCTATGCTCCTACGCGTTTTGCCCTCGACTTCCTCAGGCTCGACGATCCCGCGGGTGGCGACGTTCGCTATGCTGCGCTGACTCCCGCCCAGTGGGCCTGCGTCGCGCTGCTATGCGTGGGTCTCTATCAGCTCGCGCGCCTGCCACCTCGCGCAGCGCAGTCATGATGACGTCAGAATGTGATGCGACGCACTTCGCATGTTGCTGACTCTGACGCTTCGAGGTCCAGTCTGGCGGTTTCTGCAGGATTCGTCCGATTGTGCAAGCACCGCAGCATCTCCCGCCGGTCGCCCAGAGGGGCATCCGCCAGCGAGGCGCCGACCGACGAACCGATCTCAAGTTCTACTGCGACCGGGCCGTTCCACTGGATGCACCACTGATTATCGCAGCAGGTCGCCCTCCACGATTACTTGATGAAACAGACAGAGCTGAGCGAGCCTGTACGGCAGTTCTTGATGGTGTACGTGCATACCTTCGAGGATCTCGAAGTCCTACTGGCAGCACGTCGCTTACAAGGCACGGCCTTTGCTCCAGACGCAATCGCGCAAACGCTCTGCATGGACGTTGATTCAGCCGCGTTGGCGCTCGGAAAGCTTTCGGACGTCGGTCTAATTGCCCCGCGGTCCGCAGATCCGCTGACCTATGAATACAGGCCGCCGGCCGCACTCGCCGTGCGCGTCGATGAGCTCTCAGAAGCATACGAAACGCAACACTTGTTGGTTATCACCGCTATTTCGTCGAATGCCATAACGCGCGTTCGGACGTCTGCGATCAAGACATTCGCGGAGGCTTTCATGTTGGGGAAACGGCCGAAAAAATGATAGCGGAAGTTGTTTACGGCCTATGCGCTCTGACTAGTGTCGTGTGCGCGGCGCTTCTCGTGCGCAGCTATCGGGCAACGCGTGTGCGTCTATTGTTGTGGAGCAGTTTATGCTTCGCCGGGCTAGCGCTCAACAATGTGCTGCTATTCGTGGACCGCATCGCGGTCCCGGAAGTCGAGTTGCAGCTCTTGCGGACCTCCGTTGCGTTGATGGCCATGTGCATGCTGCTCTTCGGTCTAATTTGGGAGTCGCCGTGATCGTTTTCTTGCGTGGCGCTCTCGCGATGTGCTGCCTGGTGAGCGCGTTGTTCTTTCTGCGGTTCTGGCGAGAAAGCCGAGAACGACTAATGGCAGTGTTTTCTGGCGCCTTCGTACTCCTCGGGGCGAGCTGGACGTTGCTCGCGATCAACGTTTTCGGCGACGAAGCGAACGCGCACGTATTCGCTATCCGAGCTCTGGCCTTTGGCTTGATCGCCCTCGGCATTTTCGACAAGAATCGACGTGGCTAGTACCGTAGAGGCAACACAGGTTTCCCGGGCTCGGCCCGTTGCACGGGCTCTACCCGTCCCCTGATTTGAACTCGTTGGAGCGCAGACCGTAGCGCTTCAGAAGGCGGTGCAGACTCTCGCGTTCGATGCCGGCACGTTCCGCGGCCGCGGTCACGCTTCCACTAAACTCGCGCATCAGCGTGATCAGGTATTCTCGCGAGGCGCGCTCGCGTGCGAGTTCCACGGCATCCCTGTAGGTGAGCTGAGCGAGGCCGGAAAAGCCGTGCTCGGGATTTTTGCCACGAACCTCGTCGGGCAATGCCTCTACCAGAATGCGTGGCCCGTCGATCACGGCGAGCGCGCGCTCGATCGCGTTCTCGAGTTCACGAACGTTCCCTGGCCAAGCGTAGCGCATCAGGGCCGACAGCGCTTCCGGTGTGAAGCCCTCCACCTGGCTATCGAATCGGCGGCCGTGCGACTCAACGAAGCCTGCCGCCAGTAGCGGGATATCCTCCTTGCGTTCACGAAGGGGTGGAAGGTGAATGCGCAGCACGTTGAGCTGATAGAAGAGGTCCTCCCGGAAGCGGCCAGCCCCGATCGCGTCTTTGAGATCCACGCTGGTCGTCGCGATCAGGCGCACGCGAAACGAGGCTGTTCTATCCGCCGAGCGTGCGGCCCGCTCTTGCAGGCCGCGGGTCAACTTCGCTTGCAGTGGCGGAGGCAGTTCGTCGACCTCATCGAGCAGTAAAGTTGCTTGCTGTCCGGCATCTGAATTGGCCTCGCTTGGCTTCGAGGGCGGCTCCGTGTCGAGAAACGGCTCGGCCTCGAGCACTTGCTCGGGCACTGCCGCACAGTTGACCACGATGAACGGTACGTCGCGACGCATGCTGGCGCGGTGAATTGCGCGAGCGGCAAGTTGCTTCCCCGTGCCTCGCTCTCCTGTAATGAGCACGCTCACGTCTTTGCTCGCGGCTCGCCGCAGGAGCTCGAACACCTTGTGCATTTGCGGCGTGCGACCCGCCAGGCGCTCGAACGATTGCGCGGCGTCGAGCGCGGCGCGCAGTTCCTGAGTCTCCCGACGCAGACGCCGGCGCTCAGCGGCACGCTCGACCGTGAGTAAGGCGTCGTCCGGTTCGAACGGCTTCGTGAGATAATCGTACGCGCCCGACTTGATCGCTTCGACGGCCTTCTCCACCGTGCCGAACGCGGTCATTAGTACGATCTCGACTTCGGGCCGCCCGCGCTTCAGCTCGTTCAGCAGCGTGAAACCATCCGCACCCGGCATGCGAATGTCCGACAGCACGACGTCGAAGTCGCCGTTCAGCGCCAGGGCGAGAGCGCGCTGGCCATCGGTCGCCGTGGTCACGTCGCACGAGGCCGACAGTACGCTCTTCAACATGTTGACGACGTTTTCCTTGTCGTCGACCACGAGCACCCTGACTTTCACGCGGCACCCGTGCTTCCTGCGAAGGGAGTGTACCGCGGCAGCCTCACGATGGCTTGGGTTCCTTTTCCGGGCTCGGACGCGAGGATGAGTACGCCTTCGTGCGCGGTCACGATGGCATGCGAGATAGCGAGACCGAGTCCAGTGCCCGCCGCCTTGGTCGTGAAAAACGGGTCGAACGCCTTCCGACGCGTCTCTTCCGTCATACCAGGGCCGTCGTCCCTCACTTGAAGCTCGATCGAGTCGACGAGTTCGCGTGCCTCCACGCTGATCGCGCCGTCATCTGCCGTTGCTTCGAGCGCGTTCTGCAGGAGGTTGGAAACTACCTGGCGGAGCGCTGACGCATCGCCCGCCGCGAACGACTGGAGCTCGACCCTCGGAAGTTCGACGCGGCGCTGCGCCAGCTTGCCTCCGTCTTGCAGACGCTCGACCGCCTCACGCGCGAGCTCGGACAGGTCGATGGGGTCGCGGCGGTTGCCCGCAGGTTTTGCCAGATCCAACAGCCCCTGAACGATCCGTTGGCATTGACGCACCTCGTCTTCGATGATTCGGAGCCCATCAGCTGGCGCTTGCGGCCGTTGAAGCAATGTGACGTAGCCGAGAATCACGCCCAGCGGATTGTTGATTTCGTGCGCCACGCCGGCGGCGACCTGTCCGATCGCCGCGAGTCGCTGCGCGCGTAGCAGCTTCTCTTGCTTGCTGGCGAGTGACGCTGCCATTTCGTTGAAGGTCGATGCAAGATCGGCGACTTCGTCGGTGCCGCGAACAGGAACGCGCGCATCCAAGTTTCCGCCGGCGAGTTTGAGCGCACCCGCGCGAAGGTCGGAGAGACGGCGCAAGATGGATTGCCCAATGACGAGCCAGCCAGCAGCCGTGACCAGAATGGCCGTGGCGAAGCACCCAATCACAAGCACCGCAGCGTCTCGGCCAAGACGCTCCTCGATCGCGCTTGCTTCCATTGCGCGCTCCTCGAGTTTTCGGTTGAGCGCTTCACTGAGGCTCACCACGCGGTCAACCTGCTGCTCGGTGCGTTCGTGGAGCTCGCCCACTCGCTCATGGTTACCGGCGTCGATAGCGGGGAGGATCTGCTGAGCAAAGTCCAGGTCGACGCGATCGACCAGCGCCGCGATCTGCTTCGCCTCAGCTCTCTCAGTTGGACTGAGTGGTAGACTCAACAGCCGCTGGGTCGCATGCTGAGCCTCTTCCGCGGCGTGCTGGTAATGGGTGACGTGCGAACGGTTCCAAGCAATTATCGTGTGGGCCTGGTGGATGTATTGTTCGCGAACCAGGCCAGCGACGTTGTGCCCGGTGTGCTTTGCCATGTCGAGCGCGGCGGCTTCCTGCTCGGCAGCGGACAGCTCTTTGAAGGTCCGAACGGTTGCGAGCAGCGCGGTTCCCAGCAGCGCCAGGACGACTAGGAACACGAGCGCCACGCGGCGTGCGATTCGTCGAGGCGGTAAGCGGGCGAGCGCGGTCATCCGAAGGTGGCGCGGGAGTATGGTTTGGAAGACGGTGGGCCGAACAGTGACCGCGCCGGTTACTCGTAACGGCGCGGATCACTCGAACAGCGTTTCGGGTGGGATAGGCGCGAGGGCCAACACCCGTGACCGGAGGTCTTGAACGCGGGTCACAAGACGCCGCGCGACGATTTAGTGCTGTCGACGAGCCACCAAAGACCGAATCAGCTCAGGCGCGAGGCCGAGCGCGAAGCCGACGACAAGTCCGACGACGCCCGCGTAGCCGGCGCAGCTACAACCCATCGCGCCCGTGAGCAAGGTCACGGCCGCCGCTCCCGCCCAGTATCCGAGGCTCCGCCGAGCTCGGTGGCCGATGATGCCGACTCCGATGCCTGCGCCGAGCCCGCCCACGGTGCAGGCTGGAACGCACCAGCTCACGCAAACGCCGCTGCTGCAGCTGTGCATGTGGTTGGCGCACAGCGCGAGCACCAACGGAAGGATGCCCAGCGCCAGGCCCGGAAGCACCGCACGACGGACATCACGCCCGTACCAAAGCAGCAGAACGCCCGCTGCAAACATTGCGATACCAAAGGCTGCCGCGGAGCCCGGATGGCGCGCATTCAAGGCTGCCGCAGCGACTACGACCAGAGCCGGGCTGAAGCCGAGCACCGCGCGGCGGACGCGGGCCCACTCGTACTTGCGGCGAGCGCGCTGTTCGACTGCTTGGAGATTAGTCGAGTCCATAGAGCCTCCTGAATGCGTCGCGCAGCCTCGTTAGAGCTCTTTCGCGACGCTTGCGCAGGGTGGCACCGCTGGCGCCGGCAGCCTCATCGAAGAAGGTCGCGACCAGTGTTTCCTGGTCCATCTGAGAGAGCTCGCCCATCGCTTGCGCTGCGCGCTGAATCAACTGTCGCTCGGCGAAGTCCTCTTCGGATTGTTCTGGATCGGGCGCGAATTCGTCGGAGTGCTCTCTCCGCCTGACGCGTTTTCGCAAGGCGGTGCGACACTCCCACGCGGCGATGCCGAGCGCCCAGGGCAGCGCGGGTCGCGCGCGGTCGTATTCGCCTGAGCGTGTCAGAATCTTCTCGAGCGCTTGCTGAGCTGCATCGGCCGCGTCGGCTTCGTTCTTGAGCATGCTGCGGCAAAGGTCGCGCACTCGGGGCCAAAGTATTTGAAAGGCTTCCGTGAAGGCCGATCGGTCTCCGTCGGCCAAGCGCGCGACCAATGCATCTAGATCGGGATTCGCCTCATTGCTCATCGTTAGCGGACCACGCCGCGATCGAGCGGCTGCGCCAGGGTACTCGCAAACCGTTCAGCGAACGAGCGCCTCGGCGCGGTGGAGCACCTCTTCGGCTCGCGCTGGGTCCTTGGCGATGAGCCTGACCGCGAATCCGGCGCCAGCGGGCCGTACATCGACGCGAACGTCGCTTACACCGAGCGCGCAGGCGCCTTTCGCCGCGCTATTCATGCGAGCGATGTGCTCCTGAAGCGTCAGCTGCAGCCACTGGGCGGTCAAGCCTTGCTCCGCTTTCACATAAACCTCAGCTCCACGGAGGCGATGGATCGAACCGCGACCGATTCGCTCCTCGACCTTGTAAGCCTTGACGGAGGTAACCTGGTGCTCTCGGAAAGCGCAGCCTGCGTGTGCGGTCGGCGCCGCCCACGCCAGCGTCGGCGCGAGGGAAGCGAGCGCAAGAGCGAGGACGGGAACGATTCTGCGGGCGGACATGGCTAGAACTCCTGGAAGGGCGATGCGTCCTTCTCTGCCCTCTTAGGCGGTAGGCCTGCTCTGCGTGACTGCCCGGCGTCGGGACATCACGTCTTCGAGAAAAGCGAAGTAACCAGCGCGGTTACCTGGTGCGGAGGGGGAGGCAGCAGCAACGCCGCCGCACTGAGTCGCGCTAATTGCGCATATCCGACACCGATGGGGTCAAAAGCGGATGCAAGGCGCCTGGCACTTACACACTGCGCAGCGCAACTGGGCGTGAGCTAGCGCGCTGGCGCGCCACACGTGCAGTCGACACAGCCGTGAGTGGCGCACGTGCCGCAAGAACGAACAACCTGCTTTTGAAGGGCTTCGCGCGCGCGGAAAACTCTGACCCCGGCATTGTTGGGGGAGATGCCTACGCGCTCGGCGTAGTCCTTCACGGGAAGCCCCTCGATCTCGATTTGACGAAGGGCATCCGCGTATTCGGACTTTAGCGTGGTCGCTAGCTCTGCGACGCACTGGCAAACGACGCGATGAAGTTCCGCGTCGTCCGCAGCGGTCAACTCTGCGTCCGCTGCGTAGGCCTGCAGGCGCTTCTCGGCAGTGGCTTTCCGCCTGCGGTAGTCGATGATCGCGTTTCGGAGCACCGCATAGAACCAACCGACGGCGGATTCCCGCACCGTTTGGAGCTTGTCGAGGTTACTCACGAGCGCGTTTTGAACGATCTCCTCCGCTGTATCGCGATCGCCGACGCGGCGCTGCACGAACTCGAGAAACGCACGATGGCTTCCGACGAGCTTGGCTAGTACCTCCGGGTTCGGCTTCGGTTCCGGCGGTGTAGCGGCGTTTTCCGCGCACATTGTTAGTTCAACCTACGACCGAACTTGCGCAATCGCAACGAGTTCGTCAGCACGGCCACCGAGGAGAGCGACATGGCTGCGCTCGCGAGCACGGGCGACAACAGCAAGCCCGTGAACGGATAGAGAGCTCCCGCGGCAATGGGGATGGCTACTACGTTGAACGCAAAAGCCCAAAACAGGTTCTGCCGAATGGTGCGCAACGTGCTGCGCGCCAGGGCGAGAGCTTGAGGTAGCGAACCAATTCCGCCGCGCAGTAGTCCGATATCCGCTGCGGCGAGCGCGATGTCGGTGCCCGTTCCGACGGCGATCCCAACATTCGCCTGAGCGAGGGCGGGTGCGTCGTTGATGCCGTCGCCGACCATCGCCACGACGCGACCTCGTTCGCGTTCGGCGGCAACCAAGCGGGCCTTACCTTCGGGGCGGACCTCAGCAAACACGCGCTCGATCCCGAGCTCAGCTGCGATAGCGTCAGCAGTGCTCTGTCGATCGCCGCTGACCATCGCAACCTCGATGTCGAGAGCCTTCAGCTCTTCAATCGCTCGGCGAGCCTCCGCGGTGGGTCGATCTGCGACGGCAATGAGCCCCGCCAGTTTGCCGTCGCGTGCGACGAACGATGGGGTCCTACCGGTGGTCGCCAATTCCTCCGCGCGAGCGTCCAACGCCGTCGTGGCGATGCCAGCGTCGGCGAGCCAGCGGCTGGTTCCGACCCGAACGCGTCGACCTTCGACGCGGGCCTCCACGCCTGCGCCAGCGACCATCGAGAAGTCGGTGGCTCTTTGGCTCGAAGCGCCGCGTGCGAGTGCACCTGCTACGATGGCGCGCGCAACCGGGTGCTCGCTCTGGCGTTCGACGGCGGCGACATCGGTCAGTAGAGATTGCTCGCCGCTTCCCGAGATGTCGATCACGTCGGTCAGGACGGGCTTGCCGGCAGTGAGGGTGCCCGTTTTGTCGACCAGCACCGTGTTGATGTGGCTTGCGGCTTCGAGCACCGCGCCGCCCTTTACGAGAATGCCCAGCTCAGCGCCGCGCCCAGTTCCAACTGCGACCGCAGCCGGCGTCGCTAAGCCGAGCGCGCAGGGGCAGGCGATCATGAGCACTGCCACAAATCTCTCGACGGCGACCGCGAAGCCGTTCGCACTTGGGTCAACAGCGAGCCAGGCGAGCATCGCGACCGTCGCGACTCCGATCACGATGGGTACGAAATAGCCGCTCACAACGTCCGCGAGTCGAGCGATCGGTGCTCGAGATCCCTGCGCCTGCTCCACCGCCTGCACGATGCGCGCGAGCGCCGTATTCCCACCCGTGCGTGTAACCTCAAAGGTTACAGATCCGCTCTGGTTCAGTGTTCCCGCATACACCGAAGCGCCTTCGGCCTTGTCGACGGGTAGACTTTCCCCGGTCAGCATGGACTCATCGATGGCGGATTGTCCTTCGACCACCTTTCCGTCCGTTGGGACCCGCTCGCCGGGGCGCACGCTGACTCGGTCTCCCAACGTCAGAGCGTCCACGGGCACGTCGTCCTCTTCCCCATCAGAACGAAGCCGATGCGCGGTGTCCGGAACGAGCTGCACGAGCCCTCGAACGGCATCCGACAGATGCTTGCGTGCGCGAGTCTCGAGCAGCTTTCCGAGCAGTACGAAGCCCAGAATTGCCGCTGCTGCTTCGAAGTACAAGTGGGGCAGAACGCCGTGTGTTCCATGCGGAAAAAGACGCGGGAACAGCAGCGCGACCGTGGAGTAGGCCCATGCTGAAAGCACGCCCATGGAGACCAGCGTGTTCATGTCCGCGCTGCGATGCTTCGCCGCTGCCCACGCGAGACGCAAAAAGCGCCGGCCCGGACCGAAAACGATGGGCGTTGCCAAGGCGAACTGGAGCCATCTGCCCATCGTCGTCTCCGTGCCCGGAATGGCTCCGTGACTCATCGCGAGCACGAGCAACGGAACCGCGAGCGCTGCGGCGACCAGCAAGTCGTTGCGAATCGCGCGTTGCTCCTGGGCTTCGCGCTCAGGAGTCCGGTCGGCACGGAGCGCGCTCGTCGAGTGGTCGTTCTGGAGCGGCTCAGCGTCGTAGCCTGCCTTTCTTACGGCGGCGATTAGCGTCGGAAGTTCTAACGCTGCACTGCCTCGGATCTGAGCGCGATGCGTGACCAAATTGACGGAGACCTCATCCGCGCCGGGTACCCCTCGCAGCGCCTTCTCTACTCGGCGCACGCACGCGGCGCACGTCATGCCGGCAATTCTCAGTTCGACAGGAGTATCGGCGATGGTCTGAGGGACCTCATAGCCAGCAGCTTCGATGGCCTTGGCGATGGCTTCGGGCGCAGTCGCCGCCGGATCGTAGGACACGCTGGCCCGGTTCGTGACCAGGTTGACGGTTGCCTCCTGTACGCCAGGCACCTTGGGGACAGCCTTCTCGACACGGCGCACGCAACTCGCGCATGTCATGCCGCCCACGGCAAGGTCCACTTGGCTAGGCGAGGGGGTTCGGATGGTTTCGGTGGAAACGGTCGACATAGTACCCAGAGGGACGCAAAGCGCTTTTCAGTATTACAGCGCGGCTTCGAGCTGCGCCCCTGTAATGAACCGCGGAGGGCTGCGCCTAGAGAGCGAGGCCAACGTCGGCCTGACTAAAGGAGCGAACAATGAACACCGAACGGGAAACAGTGCTCGATGTCGAGGGAATGTCTTGTGGCTCGTGCGTGCGGCACGTGACGGCCGCGCTCACCGATCTGGAGGGCGTAGCCAAGGTGGAAGTGAAGCTCCGCGATGGACTCGTCGTGGTGCGCCACGACCCAGCGCGGTCATCCATCTCCCAGCTGGTCAAAGCCTTGGACGAGGCCGGCTATCCTTCCAGCGAACACAACGGCTGACGAAGTGCTTCCGGCGCAGCCCGAATTGGCGCGGCTCGGTCACGGCTCACCCGGGTCGCGCCTAAGGGCGGTCAGGAACACGGAACAAGGCGCCCACCTGTAATACCAGCGGGGGCTCCGCGTCAGCAGCAGGCACGCCACACAAGGAAGGACGCATGAATACCCCGATCGCCTTCAAGCTCGCCAGCATTGGCGCTCTCCTCGGCGCCTGCAGCGCGGGACCGATTCCCGTCTCGCACTCGCCGGGCGACCCGGCAAGCCCAGCAGCGCCCGAAGGCACGAACCCGCTGATTGCGTCTGCGGCCGCGCCGAAACACGCCGCGGACCCTGCACCCAGTGAGCATGACCACGGTGAACATGAGCACGGCGCGCATGACCACGGGGCGATGCCGGCTCCCATGCCGTCTGCGCCGGCTCCAGCGGCGAACGGAACGACACCTCCGGCAGCTGCCGAGGGCGTTACCTACGTGTGTCCGATGCACCCCGAGGTGACGTCCAACGCGCCCGGTGTCTGTCCCAAGTGCGGAATGAAACTCGTACCCAAGAAGTGAGAAGTGATGAGGACGTGGATCGGCTCGGTCGCTGCCGGTTTGGTGGCTCTTGCATCAGGATGTGCATCGACCTCGGCGAAACCGGCGTTCGATGAAGTCGCGCGCACGGTGACTGCCCATACCGGGCATTCAGTGCGCTGGAATCAGGGCGGCGAGGAAGATCGACAGGTCGAGCGCGCGATCGACGAGCTCCTGAAGCGTGAGTTGACCGCCGACGCCGCGGTTCAGGTGGCGCTCCTCGGAAACCCCGATCTACAAGCCGAGTTCGAGGAGCTCGCCATTTCTCAGGCGGATCTCGTACAGGCTGGGTTGTTGCGCAATCCCGTCTTCTCCATCGGTCGCACCGCATGGGAGGGTGAACATCTCGCGCCGAACCTGTTCGCCTCGCTCGAGATGGACTTCCTCGATCTGTTGACGATGCCCTTCCGAAAGCGTGTGGCCGCCACCGAGCTCGAGGCGACGAAGCTCGAGGTGGGCTATCGGGTTCTCGAGCTCGCTGCAGAGGTCCGCGAGGCCTATTACACGGCGCAGGCAGCCGAGCAGATGCTCGCGTTGCGGCGCCTGGTGGAAGACGCCGCCACTGCTTCCGGCGAGCTCGCCAAGCATCAGTACACGGCGGGCAACATGAGCGACCTGGCTCTGAACGCCGAGCTCGCTCTCGCCGCACAGGCCACGCTCGACCGAGAACGCGCGGCTGGCGATGCCGCAGTTGCTCGAGAGTCTTTGAACAAGCGCATGGGCATCTGGGGCGCACGCACCGCGTGGAAACTGGCGGACAAACTACCAGAGCTTCCGAAGGAGGAACCGACGCTGGACCGCTTGGAGTCAGTTGCCATTTCGCAGCGGCTCGATGTCGCGGCCGCGCGTCGCAGCATTCAGGCGATGGAGTATGGCTTGTCGCTAGCGAAGGGAACGCGATGGACCGGCACCGTCAATGTTTCGGTGGAGGCTGGACGGCTCCGCGAGACGAAGCGCCTTTCCTTCGGCCCGAGCGTCGCTCTCGAGATCCCGCTGTTCGATCAGCGCCAAGCGCAAATCGCGAAGCTCGAGGCCTACAAGCGACAGGCCGAGAACCGGCTCCGCTCTTTGGCGATCGACGTTCGCTCGGATGTACGCTCTTCGCGAGCACGCGTGGCAACGGCCCGCGCGGTGGTGACGCAGTACGGCAAGGTCCTCGTGCCGCTCCGCGAGAACGTCGTTCGCTTCTCGCAGCAACAATACGACGCGATGCTGCTCGGCGTCTATCAGCTCCTGCAGGCGAAGCAGACCGAGGTCGACACGTATCGGGAGTACATCGAAGCGCTGCGCGACTACTGGATCGCTCGCAGCGAGCTCGAGCACGTGATCGGAGGCCGCCTTGACGCGAAAGGCACGCAGGCACCCGTCGCAGAGTCGCCGGTCACCTCGCAAGTGAAAGAAGGAAGACTATGAAAGCGGTTCATTCTCTGCTCGCTCTTCTGCTCGCGGCTGCGGTTTGCATCCTGTCGGCGCCCGCGTTCGCCCAGGGCACGGCGACGCCGAAGCTTCCCTACGTTCCGGTGGTGACTCCGAACGGTTCGACTCTGCCGTTTACCGTTAAGGACGGTGTCAAAGAGTTCCGATTGACTGCGGAGCCCGTGAAGCGCGAATTCGCAAAGGGAATGGTCGTGAACGCATGGGGCTACAACGGCTCCACGCCAGGTCCGACCATCGAGGCAGTCGAAGGCGATCGCGTGCGGTTCTACGTAGAAAACAAGCTGCCCGAGCGCACGAGCGTGCACTGGCACGGCATCTTGCTGCCAAATGGCATGGACGGCGTCGCCGGGTTGAACCAGCCTCACATCGAGCCTGGTGAGACGTACGTTTACGAGTTCACTCTCAAACAGAACGGCGTCTTCATGTACCACCCGCACTCGGATGAGATGGTGCAAATGGCGATGGGCATGATGGGCTTCTTTGTCATCCATCCGAAGGTCCCCGAAGTCCCTAAGGTCGATCGGCACTTCGTAGTCATGTTGCACGAATGGTTCATCGAGCCCGGCACGGCGACGCCGAACCCCAACATCATGACCGACTTCAACTTGTTCACGTTCAATAGCCGCGTTTGGCCGGGCACGGATCCGTGGGTGGTCAAAAAAGGCGAGCGTGTTCGCTTCACGTTCGGAAATCTCTCGATGGACAGCCATCCGATCCACGTCCACGGCTACGCGTTCGAAGAGGTGGGAACTGACGGCGGAGCCGTTCCGAAGTCAGCGCGGCGTCCCGAAACGACCGTCAACGTTCCTGTGGGCTCGACCCGCACCGTGGAAATGGTCGCGAACGTCGAAGGCGACTGGGCGTTCCACTGCCACAAGTCGCACCACACCATGAACGCGATGAGCCATGAGGTACCGAACATGCTCGGCGTCCCGCAACCGAAGGCGCTCGAGAACAAGGTTCGCGCGCTTCTGCCAGGCTACATGGCCATGGGCGAGACCGGCATGGGCAACATGATGGAGATGGGCCGCCCCAAGAACACGCTGCCGATGATGGCCGGCGACGGCCCGTACGGACCCGTCGAGATGGGCGGCATGTTTACGATTCTGAAGGTGCGAGCGGGCATCACCAACTACGCCGATCCCGGCTGGTACAAGAACCCCGAAGGCACTACGCCGCGCAAGGTCGAACCTCCAAAGTGAAGAACCGACGCCGGCAAGCTGTAATCAACGCACGCAGCGCGCGTCACCTGAATGAAAGGAAATGCAAAATGAAGCTCCTCAAGCTGGTCCTCCCACTCGCCATTCCACTTGCGGGCACTACCAGCACGGCCCTCGCTGACTCCGCAAAGGCAGCGTCGCGTATCGAGATCGCGGTTACATCGGACGGCTTTGCGCCGAACAACATCCAGGTGCAGGCAAAGAAGCCGGTCACGCTCGTGTTCACGCGAAAGACCGACGTGACATGCGCGAAGAGCGTGGTCGTGAACGTCGGCGAGGGAAAGACGCTCGAGCGCGAATTGCCGCTAAACAAGGCGGTCGAGATCGCAGTGACGTTCCCGAAGTCGGGCACGTTGAGCTACGCATGCAGCATGGACATGGTTAAAGGCGTCGTCATCGTTCAGTGAGCTGCGCCTCCGTGAGGCGTGTCGCTGACTGTCCAGCCAGCTTTGCCCAACGACGTGAAGAAGCGCTCGTGCTCGACTGCTTGCTCGGGAAGCCAGATACCGGGCTGTTGCACGGCGCCCTCGGCCAGGAGGCGAGCGAACTCCGCGGCCGCGAAAGCGGTAATGCTCGCTTGCCCCCGCCCGCCGAGCCACATCGCAAGGCTCCTGCCACCGCGTTCCGCTCGCACGACCAGCGCGAACTCGTCGCGTCCCGCGTAACGGCGCTTCAAACCGTCGATGGCGCGACGGCTCCCGCTCGCGGTAGCGCTCTTACTTTGCAGCAGCCCCCCAACTCCGAGCCGCATCAAACGGTTGGCGGTATATCCAAGCCAGGGCGGTAGCAGCGCGAATCGCCCGACGCTCGTTTGCGCTCCGAGCGTCGTTGGATAGTTCGCCACATCGGACCAGGGAAACACGTACGCTCGTCGCAGACCCACGGGTTTCGGGAAGCTGACGACAGCACCTTGCGTGAACGGAACCGCGACCTCGTGACGGCCCTGCTGAAACACTTCGAACGGTCGCGCCAAAGACTCGAACACGTGCGCCATCGAATCACGCCCATACTCGTCGCCCAAGCTGAGCGCGATTGCCGTCTCGATCGAGTCCACGCTGCCGCCGAGGAGAGTGGCCATTCTCGCGGCCATCATATTCGAGACTCCTGGTGACAGACCCGCACCAAGCACGATGCGCGCGCCCGTTTCCTTCGCCTGCGCAATGAGAGCGTCGTCAGCCCTCCAAAACGCCAAACGCGGCGCCGTGTCCGTGTAGCCAAGCCCACGAGCCACGGCCGCCCGCAGTAGATGCGGCTCACGCTGTGCAACGCAGCTGATGACCGTTCCGACGCCGTCGAGCGCGGCATCCATGCAAGCCGGCTCGTTCACATCGACGCGCCGCCCGCGAGCGCCGCTGGCAACGTCGCGGCTGAGCAGAGTCGCTTTGCTTTCATCGCGCCCACCCACAATCACGTGCCCCGGGAACAGCGGCGCCAAGTGCGCCACCACTCGACGTCCGACTACGCCGTAACCTCCAACCACGAGTAGATCCCGGATCATGGTTGCCTGGACAGCAAGCCGCGTGCCGAACTCGCATTGCGGTCAGCACCGACTGCATCGCCGTCATGCGAGCCGGTTACGCGCAGGATTTGCGTGGTTCGATCCGGCCTCCTACCACGATGAACACTTCAAGCCGCGCGAACGATCTCTGTCGCGAAGGGCCCGGATTTCCGAATTTTGGGTCTGCGCGGGCAGGGGCCGTATCCCCGCGCTAGACCTGGAACCTTGGGTGAGCGAGCGGCTCACGACGAAGGGATATCCATGCTGTGCGACGTCGAGAGAGTGGCTTTGGCTTCTCGGCTCCGGTTGTCAAGTCACGGGGCAGTTTGGGATTGCGATTGCGACTGGCCGCACATCGCGAACTTCAAGTACGACTTAGCCGTCAGCGACGAAGACTCGGACGCCGTCACAACCGTCGGAACCGTGGACGGATACAGGATCACGCAGGACTGGACCGTGCAGCACGAGCTCGATGTCTGGGATGAGGCCGACGCCTTGGACGGTGACGTCGTGCGCTATGTCGAAGCGTTGATTCGCGAGCTGCGTGCGTGCGAGGCGGTGTTCGGCAACGCTCCCGATCTGACGATGGCGCAGCGGATCACGATCGTACGGCACGTCGAAGCGACGACAAAGACCGAGCTTGCCAGTCTCACACAGGCGGCAGTGGCATGCATGGCGATGATGGACGCCCCCGTGATGATGCTTGTCGATCCATGGCCGATGTCAGCAGAGCGCCGCACACCTCAAGGGAAGCTCGACGGTCGGCAAAATGTTCAGAAGCTGCTCAAGCTCGGCTTCAAGCGCATGGTCGGCTCGCGCTTCGTATGGGCATGGAACGCGGAGCTCGCCGACTCGCTCATGCACGGCTTCTCATACGACGACCTGCTCAATGCGAAGCGCCAGGGAGCGCTCGATGCCATCTTAAAGTCACCGATCTCAGCCGAGGTCTACGGGGAGCTTCCGGCCGGGCTCGCGCAAGCAGTGGATGTTCCGGAGCCCGATGATCTAACGCGGGAGTAACTCGGACTGCCGAACCGTTTCGACTCTTGCGGACTTGCGCTGATAGATGCATTGGGTGTGAATGACGATAGCCTGCCGTTCGCGGTAAAGCCGAAACCTACAATGCCCTGCTGGTTGATACCCGCGCGATGCGGAGCGACGGCGAGGTCTTCCACTTCGGCAAGCTCTACAAACCGTTTGGCGAGACGTTTGTAACGTGCGTTGGAGACGCGGGGATCCTGCCAATTTTGCTCAGTCGAGTTTCCGCCAGTCGTCGCCGTCCAAACCTGCGCGACCGGGGGTTCATCGCGTCGCTCTTTCGCGAGCTAGACGTTGCGCACGAGACGGGCTTGCTGCTCGGAAGACCCACGCAGTTCGGACCCCTTCAGCCGAGCACCACTCTCGCGGTATGCAGTCGCGCGGAAGTGTTCTTCTGGAAGGCTGAGCGCGACCCGGTTACACTCGCGTCCGTAGCGCCAGATGAGGCGACGTTCCTGCGTCCAGAGCAGATGATCGTTCTGCGGGGGGTGACCGTCGCTACAGTCCACGGATTCACAACCATCCGAGCTGAAGAACTCGAGAGAGTTGCTGTCGACAACATGATCAATGTGAACGCTCACCTGGAAACGGGGGGAGCCGACAAGCTGGGCTACCGAATGAGTCGCGCTGTATCCGGCGTCATCTTACCCCACCGCACGAGCGACGCCCTTACCCGAATCGATTGCGGTGCTCCCCCCGATCCGATTGGAAGTCGGTTTGTCCAAGGTTCACAGGCACGCCGGATGGAACGTCTGCATAGAGCGCTTACTGGGACGCGCTCCCATCTGGTTGGCCTGCGCGTTCGTAGGACCCTTGGGCAGACCACTCGCCAACCAAGTTGCGAATCTGCCAACTGAACGAAATAGGAAACTTGTCTATAGAAGTGCGATCGGAGCCTCTAGCGCTGGCGGATGACAACACGCCCGCGCGCATCGCGCAGGCGCTGTACATGCAAACCGTTGGTGGGGGCACGCATCACGAGTTCGCGCCACGCCTCTGGCGTAGATGGCCACGCCCATGGCGCGCCGCGGGTTCGCACTCGCGTCGGAGTGATCAGGGCGGTTGCCGACCCGAGGCACTCAGCAAATCTCAGCGCCATTAGACTCTCTGAAACTGCGAAGGCTTGGCTGAGTATTCCCAGATTATCGCCCAACGCCGCTCGAGCCGCGAAAAACGCCTTGGCCGGAACGCAGAGTGACGCTGCAATTCGCCCGGCGAGCTCTTCCGGCTCTGGGCCGTGATAGTTGTGCATGCGCAGGTGCCACTCGCTGAGCTCGTGCGCTGCGCAGTGGTTGAGCTCTCGTGTGTTGAGTCCCTCGCAGAGTTGGATCACTGGGTGGCGACGATCCCAGACCAGCGCACTCTTCGGAATGGAGTTACGCGGCACGATCCGGATGCAGCGCTTGCCCAACACAGCCCGCGCGAGCGCGGCCGCTCCACGGGGGTTTTCTGGGCAAATCCGTGCAACGCGATACAGATCTTCGGCAGCACGCTCTGCGATCAGAGCCTGCGCGCGTTCATCGTTCCGCATGCTGGAAAGCCATCCCCTTCGATTGAGTGGTGCGACGGGTGCACTCCTGGTGATCGCCGAAGTGATCACAGGTCTGACGTTGCGCAGTCCGTCGTGGCCGGAGCTTAGCGCCGCTTTCGCGGACGGCCACGTCTCGATGCTTTGGTCCAATCGACTTGGACCTGACTGACGGCCCAGTCCGTATCCCGCTCGGTACCGGGCTCTGCAAGCAGCCCTTCCTCCATCATCTTCCGCCACCAGCGCGGGCCCGGATCACCATCAAAGCGGAGCGACGTCGCCAGGGCTGCTCGAATGTTCGTGAGGGGGACGCCATCCAGATAGGCAGCTCGTGCGGTGAGCAATCTAGACGGATAGCGGTCCTCCTGGGGGTCTACGAACCCCGCGTCCTTTTCGAGGCCGAGGATATCTTCAACCGAGCGATTGAGGAGGAACGCGACGCGCAGCGCAGCCGCGGCGCCTAAACCGCACTGACCGTCCAAGAACCGCGAGAGACTCGCTTGGGTGATCCCCATTAGTGGCGCCAGATGAAGCTGCGCCGGCACTCGCGAACAGAGCTCGCGTTTGACGATAGCTCGGAGCCGGGCGTTCTGCTGGTCTGTGAGATTTTTGGGCATCGGGTCGACCCGACAAAAATCAGAGCGGAGTGACTTTTGGGGTTGAAGTTAATATACAGTAAACCATACTGGACACAACGTTGCATGGCTGGGGTGAATTTTCAGCGAAAAAAGCCTGAAAACGGCGACGCGGGCGCTGGCGCGCCGTCCGGTGTCGTGCCGACCGCTCCTCGCGAGCAGCGGGCTCAGCCCGACCCGGGCTCGAGCGAGATCATGACCCGCACGGAAGTGGCTGCACTGCTGCGATGCAGCGAACCGCACGTGCTGACGCTAGTCGAGCGCGCCGGGCTGCCAGCATTTCGTCTCGGCAAGCTCTGGCGATTTCGCCGTTCAGAAGTTTTGGCTTGGTGTGAAGGAGGACCTCATGGCCGTCGCTCCGCGTGAGACCAAGAAGGGCAAAGTCTATCGCGTCGCCACGAAGTACAAGAACAAGGTCTACTTCGAGCCCGCTGGGAAAGACTGGCGCGAGGCAAAGCGCCTGAGCGATCGCCGCAAGAAAGAAGCACAGAAGGGTACGTTCATTCCCCCTGCAGCTCGAAGCGGTGGCATCTCCGTGAAGGCCTACGCCGAGCGCTTCTTTGCTGGTCGCACCAATCGAAATGCGGAGAGCGAGCAGAAGCAGGTCGAATCCCACGCCCTCGCGATCTCATGGTTCGCTGACAAGCCAATGGAGGATGTTCGACCGCCGGACTTTCTCGACGTCATCAAGGAGCTTCGTCAGAAGATGAAGACGGTGAAGGGTGTCGAGAAGCGCGCGCTCACCGAGAAGAGCATCGCGAACATCATGGGCACGGTGCGGACGATGTTCGGCGATGCGCACTTCAGGGAGGTCATCCCGAGCAATCCGTTCGTGCTCCCGCGCAAGACGCTCCGGCGCAAGAGTAGGGCGCGCCCGAGCTATCACGGCGCAGAAGTGCTCGCTCTGCTCTCAGACAAAGTCGCCAGCACTCGCCGCGTATTCATTTGGCTCGCCTTCTTCACCGGGATGCGCGAGGGAGAGGTTTGCGGTCGCCGCTGGCGCGATTGGATCCGCGACGCGAAGCCGCTCACCGCCTTGCTCTGCACTAGTCAGTACGACGATCAGCCGCTCAAGGGTGATGAGGAAGAAGGCGGGGACGCTCGACCCCGCGTGATCCCCGTTCATCCCGAGCTCGCTCAAGTGCTCGAGTGGTGGTGGAACGAGGGTTGGCAGATCGTCCACTGCCGGAAGCCCACGCTCGACGACTTCATCTTCCCGAGCCGGCAGTGCCCCGAGAAGAACCTGACGCGCTCAGCGGGCTACAAGCTTTGGCTCAAGGCCTGCGCGGACGCGGGCGTGCGCAATCGCTCTCTGCACTCGACGCGGCACACGTTCACGACGTTCGCTCGTCGTGGGACCGCTCGCACGGATGCGATCGAAGCGATCACGCACAACTCGAAGGGCGAGATGATCGACTACTATAACCACTGGCTCTGGACGCCGCTCTGCGAGGCGATGAGCACCCTCAGCTTCAAGGCTGACGCCGACGAGGCCCACCCGCTCGACTTGATGCGGCGTGGAGCGTCGACGCCCAACGCTGGGCCGGTCTCGAGCCCGCCGACAGTGACCGAGGGCGGCACGGCGCCGACGACAGGCGGAGGCTCAGCGTCCGCGACTACGGGCGGCGCCGGGTCATCAACGAGTCCGCGTGCCCTGGTCAGGGAGACTCGTTCAGCGGGTTCGGAAGCAGCACTGGCCCCTTTGGCAGGGACTCCCGAAGTGCCCGTTGAGACACCTGAGAGTTTGCCAAAAGGTTTGCCAGGCTCGCCTAACTATCCGAAATCATTGTGGAGGCGCCGGGAATTGAACCCGGGTCCGCGAGGCATCCAAAAAACCTTCGTTCACGTGCGTAGCCGACGTATCCCCGCCGGCTGAGTCCGCTCGATTCGGCGAGCGACCTAGGCTCTGTGTTTCTCACCCCCAGCGCCAGAGTCGCACGCTGGGGGCCAGCCTTAGTGCTTATGCCCTTCCGTTACCAAGACAATCTCACGGTCGGACAGCTTCACAGTTTCTTAGGCTGCGAGAGCGATTGCGTTGTCGTTCGCAATTAAACGGCCCGCTTAGTAGGTGGTGCAGGTGCCACCGCACGCAGATCTTCCTTCAGTCCCCACGTCGAAACCGATCGCCCCCGAATTGGTTGGGGGAGGTGGGTGACGGCAACTTAACGCAGGCGCGCGGAGTTTCAAGGTGTGCGCTGGCGAATGTGGGTTCACTAAGGTGTCGTTGCGTGCGGTTGTGAAGGTGCTCCCCGGGATGCGCTGTTCGCGAAGGGCGTGCACGCGGGGTTGTGCAGGAGAACGCGCTCGGATGTGCGGGCGAACGCGCGACCCACGTGGGCGTTGGCGCGCGTGGGGCGTTTTGCAACGGTGCGAGCGGCGTGCGTGTTTCGACCCACGTGGACTGATGCGGGTGGCAGGCGTGCGCGTTTCGACCCACGTGGGCGAGGGTTTGTGCCGAGCGTGCGTGTTTCGACCCACGTGGGCGTGTGCGCGGTGTGTCGCGCTATTTTTTCGCGGGGGCTTTGAGCGGCGCTGCGCCTCCGGCAGGTGGAGGCGGAGGTGGTGGAGTGCGCGCGGGAGCAGGAGCGCCGGTCGAGCTGGGAGGTTTGGCTGGCGTTGCAGCTGCGGGTGGCGCGGATGGAGAAGCGCCGGCGCCGGCTGCAGGTGAGGCGGACGGGGGTGTGGCGGATGGCGCGACGGGCGGGGGGCCGAGGGTGCCGCAGTCGCAGGGGCCGAAGGCGGTTCCGTCGGGGAGGCAGCTTTGTCCGCCTTCGCAGCGTCCGGGGCCGATGCAGGCTTGGGTGGCTCCGGGCGTGCAGGTGCGAGCGGGCGCGGGGGGTGGGGGGACTGCTGCGGTGGCGGATTCGTCCGGTGGGTGTGCGGGTGTTTGGGCTTCCGGTAGAAGTGGGGGCGCTGGTTGGCCTTTGGCGCCGCAGCGGACGATGGCTTCGCTGGAGCGGACTTCGACTTTGGAGGTGCCGTATTCAGGGCCGTAGGTGTCGCGTTGGTCGCGGGCCTTGATGATTTCGTAGTTGTTGCCGCGGCAGGCGGTTTCGGCGCGAGCGATGCACGCGGGGAGGGCACCTTGGCATTTGATGCGCAATGTGCCGTCGGGGAGGTGTTTGACTTCGTAGTTGGAGTGCGACGAGGCGCACGCTGCGAGGAGTGGGAATGCCGCAGCGAGCGCGACGATGCGCGCGAGATGGAAGGGGTTGGAGGGGTTCAACGCGCGAGCTGAGTTCATGCGCACGGCCGGAAGATCAGGCGCCTTGGGGCCAGAGTTTTTGGACGACCTCGGTGAGGGATTTGACCGTGTCGGGGGTCATGCCGGTTGCGGGATGGGGCCAACCAAAGCTGCGCGAAACGGCTTGGCTGCAGGAGAATGAGATGAGGACGTCGTTGCTGGGAGTGCCGGGTGCGCCGCTGGACCAGGTGAGGCCCATTTCCGCGTAGAGGACGCCGGGCGCGCAGCGGGCGGCTTTGTTGTCGAAGCTGTCTTCGTCGCCGAGGATTTTGCCGAGCTTCTCTTTGAGGTCCGGATCCATGACTTGTGTCTGTCCGAGAATGCGGAAGCCGTGGAAGCGGGGGACTTCAGCGACGGGCGCGGGCGCTGCAGGGGTTGCACCGGGGAGACCAGGCGGGAGTAGACCAGGAGGGAGGAGAGCTTGGAGGCCTTGGGCGCCTTGCTGAACCCACTGTTGAACTTCCGGAGGCAAGCCGGGGATGGTGACGGCACTGGCGCCGGGAGCGGTGGGTGTGGTGGCGGCGGCCGCAGGTGGTTCGTAGTTTTGGAGGCGGAACGCAGTGAGGTTGCTCGACTTGATGGTATCGAAGGGAGCAACGGGTTGGCTCGCGCATCCCACAGAACCCAAAGAAGCTGCCAGCGCGCAGGCGGCAAAGGCGTTCGCGATCTTCGTCATGGCTTCTTTCAGTAGTCGCTCTCGCGCGAGATGTCCAAAGGCTGTGTTTCGCGGCGAAAAAGGCGCGGAATGGGGCGTTCGCGTCGAGTACGCGACCGGCGCTCCGGCTTGTCGAATGGCGTGGCACGCAGGAAAGAGGCTTGCGGTCGAAGGGATGGTCGCCAATGTTCGAATCAGCGGATCGTTCGAAGGTACGTTCCAAGCTGCGGTTCGGAGTCGAAACCGCGATTGGAGGTCGAAACAGCGATCGTTCGAAGCTGCGGTTCGAAATCGAAACGGCAGTTGGCGTCGAAGCTACGTTGCAAAGCGCGGTTTCAAGGTCGAGCGCGCGCGAAGTGGACGATGCGTTGCAAAGCGCGGTTCGAGTCGAGCGCGGTCGAAAGAAGTCGTTGCGTTGCAAAGCGCGGTTCGAGTCGAGCGCGG
>JBMOMJ010000048.1:183270-229067 GCA_049324695.1 Myxococcota bacterium | reverse complement strand
CGAAAGAAGTCGTTGCGTTGCAAAGCGCGGTTCGAGTCGAGCGCGGTCGAAAGAAGTCGTTGCGTTGCAAAGCGCGGTTCGAGTCGAGCGCGTGCGAAGTGGACGATGCGTTCGAGGCCGAAGGTGGTGCCGAAAGGTCCGTTGGTTCGTTGGCGTAGAGGATGCGATCAGGGCGGCAGGCGGTGCCGTGTGCGTTGTGCCTACCCAAACCCAAACCAATTATTTTAGGAGGATTTGACGATGCGCATTTTGGTGACGGGCGGTAGTGGATTCATCGGTGGTGTGCTGATCGATCGTTGTTTGGCGCGCGGGGATCGGGTGACGGCGTTTACTCGGCGTGTGTCGAGTGATTTGAAGTCGCACGAGGGTTTGCGTTGGGTGAAGTGGGAAGCGGAGTCGGAAGGTGAGTGGCAGAAGGAGATCGCAGGGCAGGATGCGATTGTGCATTTGGCTGGCGCGTCTGCCGTGGGGAGGCGTTTTACGGCGGAGGTGCGGCGAGAGATTACGGAGAGTCGGGTGGTGCCGACGAAGTTGCTGGTTGAGGGGATTGGGAAGGTTGCGGTGAGTGAGCGGCCGCGAGTGTTCGTGTGCGCGTCGGGGGTTGGTTTTTATGGGCCGCGCGGAGATGAGGAGGTGGATGAGTGGGCGGAAGCGGGGCGGGATTTTTTGGCGGAGGTTTGTGTGGAGTGGGAGGACGCGGCGCGCGGGGCGGAGCGTCATGGTGTGCGCGTGGTGCATGCGCGTTTTGGGTTTGTGTTGGGGCGAGGCGGCGGCGCGCTGGCGCGGTTGGAGCCGATTTTCAAAGCGTTCGTGGGTGGTAAGTTGGGGAGCGGTCAGCAGTGGCAGCCGTGGGTGCACGTGGACGATGTAGTGGGGGCGATGCTTCACGCGATTTCGGAGCCGTCGTTGATTGGGCCGATGAATGTGGTGGCGCCGAATCCGGTGCGGAACGCGGAGTTTTCGCGGGCGTTGGGGAAGGCGTTGGGGCGTCCGGCGTTGTTGCCTGCGCCGAGTTTTGCGCTGCGTGCTTTGTTCGGGGAGGGCGCGGAGCCGATGTTGACGGGGCAGCGGGCGGTGCCGCGAGCGCTGTTGTCTCACGGGTATGCGTTTCGGTTTGTGGATTTGGACGCGGCGCTGAAGGATCTGTTCGACGGGCGCTGAGGTGTTTCGCGGGCGCTGAGGTGTTGGACGGCGCCGAAGGTGTTTGCGCGAGCTGAAGCGGTGGTGTTGCTGACGCGCCGGTCAGCCGACCATGGGTGGTGGCGGGGCGGGTAGACAGGGAGCGCGGCTTGCTCGAGCAGCGGTGCGTTGCTTAACTCGGCGCGTCTTGGATTATCCCGCGGCCTTTCCACGAGGTGCGCGGGGGGTGTAGCCGATGTCTTCAGAGGTTGCTTCTGCCAGATTGTCGCACGGAGCGCGGCGGCGTTTGGGCCGAGTCGCACGCATGGCCGCCAAGGTGCGTGTCGTCGGTGGGGCGCTGGCGGTAGTTTTTGGGATCGGGATTTTTCTGGCGGGAACGACGCGCCACGTTCCGATCGGTGAGTGGTTGTTTTGGCGCATCGCAGGTTGTTGGCTGGCGAGTGGTGTGTTCGTTGGGGTGAGTATCGCGCTGGGTGACGCGATCGTGACGTGGGTGCGCGGGGGGAAGCGCTTGCCGATGCGTGAGCAGTTGGCGATGTCGTTTGCCGTGGGCGCGCTGGGCTTCGGCGTTGGTGTGTTCGGGTTCGGTATTTTGCATTTGCTGCGCGGGGGTTTTTTCTTCTGGTACCCGGCGCTGCTTGGCGTGGTGTTCGTGCCACGCTTTGGGTTTGCGTATCTGCCGTTGATACGTCGGGTGTTGCGGCGTGGGGTGCGCTTGCCGGCGTCGGCGGCGTGGGTTCTGCCGTTGCTCGCGGTGGGGCTCACGTTGGCGTACTTTCCGTTGCTGACGCTGAATAATCTGACGTACGACGCGCGTTGGTATCACTTGCCAGCCGCGGAACATTACGCGGCGGCGGGTGGCATCGAGCGGTTTCCCGAGGGGTGGCTGCTGGGCGCGTATCCGCAGCTCGGGACGATGTTTTATACGTGGGCGATGACGCTGCCGGTGGGGCGGCTGTTCGATCGCGCCATGCTGTGCGTTCACATCGAGTGGGCGATGTTCGTTGCCACGCTGGTGTCGGTGCCGCCGTTGGTGCGGCGTTTGGCGCCGAAGCTGTCGGGCAAGGGCGCGGTGCTCGCGATGTTTTTGTTTCCGGGCATGCTGCTGTACGATTCGAGTCTGGGGGCGGGCGCGGATCACTTGTGCGCGGCGTTTGCGCCGGCGATTTGGCTTTCGTTGTTGCGTGCCTGGCCGCGTTTGGAAGTGCGCGCGTCGGTGCTGTTCGCTGTGGCGTTGGCGGCGGCTTGCCTGACTAAGTACACGGCGCTGGCGATGGTGGCGCCGGCTGGGCTCGCGTTTGGTGGGCGTGCCTTGTGGCTGACGTTGCGAGGGCTGCGTCGCGAGGCGCCGGTTTCGGCGCGGGCGGCGCTGCGCGGTGCGTTTGCGTTTCTGGGCGTGCTGCTGTTGGTTACGAGTGTCCACTGGCTGAAGAACATCGTCTTTTATCGAGATCCGCTGTTCCCGTTGTTGAACAAGTGGATCACGCCGAACCCGTGGAGCGATTACGCGAAGTGGAACTACGACTACCTGTCGCACCACAAGATGTCCGCAGCGCCGCACAATTGGCAAGGCGCCAAGGCCATGGTGGAGACGGCGTTTACGTTCGCTTTTCAGCCGCACGATTGGGGTTATTCCCACCGTGACATTCCGGTTTTCGGCTTGCTCTTCACGCTGTCGTTGCTCGTGATTCCGTTCGTCAAGCCGCGCGCGCGTATCGCCGGGCTGGCGTTGGCTTGCGAAGTGGGGGTGATGATTTGGTTTTGGACTCATCACCTCGATCGTTTCTTGCAGGCGCTGGTGCCGTGGATGGCAGCGGTCACGGCGGCGGTGATCGGGCTCTTGTGGCAGCGCGGTTGGCTCACGCGTGCGCTGGTGTTCGTGTGGGCGTCGCTGCAAGTAGTTTGGGGTGGTGATCACCCCTTCATTCCGACGCATTCGATGTTGGGTGACTCGCCGTACCGAGACGCAGTGCGCTTTCTCACCGAAGGGTACAAGCAGAACTACGAGGGCCGCTTGATGGTCGCCGATCTGGAAGAGATTGGTTCGACCACGCCGAAGGGCTCCAAGCTGGTCGTGCACCAAGCGCAGATTCATCTCGGGCTCGGGCGCATGAGCGTGAACGACAGTCCGCACTCGCAAACAGGGCTCGACTACTCGGTGCTCGACTCACGCTCTCTTTACGAGCTGTTCCGCAGCTGGAAGGTCACGCACATTTTGATGCTGCCGCAGCCGAGCGACATCGAGTGGGACAACATCGCGGGTAATCTGGTGCTCGCCAATTTCCTCGATCGCTACGCGGGCGCTCACTACAAACTCGGCAGCTGGACCGTGTATCCAATGCCGAGCCTGGCTCCGCCACAACAACCTCAGAACCCGACTGTTTTCTACGCGGGGTGTAACAACCACGATCGTTACCGCTCGGGTCTGTATCAACTTCGCGATATGCGCCGCGTCGGCACCGAGCCGTACGCCTCACCGCGTGAAGCCGAGGTGTTGGATAATGAGGCGGTCACGCGATCGTTCATGGAGCGCGCCGACTACCTGGTGGTCGACAACTGTCGGCGAGGCATGGCCGATCGCGACGAGTTCAAGGAAATCTATCGGCGCCCCGAAGCTGTGCTGTATCGCCGCAAGTAGCCGGCCCATAGCGCGCGGCTCGGTAGTGCGTTGCGAGGCTCAGTAAAGCGCGCCGCGAGGCTCCGTAAAGCGCGAGCGCGGACGTACGCGGAGGTCACGAGCGCTCGCGGGTTCCGGCTTTGTCAGCGCGGGCGAGCAGAATGGCGCTGTAGCCGTGGTCAGCGAGCTCCGGGACTTCGGCGATTTCGACGCGCACGGAGGCCGGCAGGAAGTCTTGTTCGAGGACGTCGCGTAGATGGCTTTCGTCGATGTTGGCCGACGGAAAGTAACGCGGACCGACCCGGTAGCGTTGGCAGTTGCGCAGCGCCGTGGTGAGGAAGCGTCCGCCCGGTTTGACGAGGGACGCGATGTTGCGTGAGTAGGTCGCCCACACGGCTCGATCTGAAGTGATCGAGTCGGCACAGAAGGGGCTCAACACGGTGGCGAAGTACTGGTGGAAGTCGCGACCGAGCGGGTACTGCAGGGAGGCGTCGGCGTGGAGCAAGCCGGCTATGCGCGAGCGAGTGAGCTCTTCGCGCGCGGTGACTTCGGCTTCGGTGGCGGCACGACCGAATTCGCACTCGAGGGTGTAGCGAACGAAGGGACGCCAATCGTGGGCGCCTGGTTCGCGTCGGCGCCAGCGGTCGATCTCACTCAAATTGCGCGGTAGGTAGTCGGCCAAGTAGAGCGCGCTGGTGTGGCGCGCTGCGGAGAAGACATGGTGGAGCGTCGGGCCGCTCCCGAAGCAGAGGACAGGGCCTGGCGGGGCGTCTCGTTGCGCTTCGACGAAAAAGCGGATTGCGTGATGCTCGTCGGGATCGAGGCGCTGGTAGTACTCACGCAGGTAGTCGGCTGGCACCCAGGTGGTGAAGTTGTCCTCGATTTGGTCGTGCGCGCCGGTCATTGAGTCCTGCTTGCCGCGGCGCTGGTGTGTAGGCGGCGCCGATTCGAAGCCGCGTATAACACGGTCGTCTTGGTTGTCGCCCGCTCGCGCGGCAGATCACAGGTTGCGGTGGGGTGATCGTTCGTGGGTTGAGCCGCCCTTCGCGCTTGTGCTGCGGTTTCGCACTTTCCAGGTCGCCGGCCGGCGGTTTAGTTGAGCCCTATCTCGCGGTAAGTGAAACAGGTTGGGTCCAGGTTTGTGTGGACGTTTCGAGATCGTCGCGAGCAAGCCAAAATGGGCCGGCGGCGCCGAGCAGCCAACGAAGTAACCGGGTGATGTGGAGCGTGACTGAGCGCGCGGCCGAAGGCGACGGCTTCACATAACCAATGATGACCCCGTAGGAAGGTGTGTCACCGGTCGACCGAACGAAACTTCGCCGTCATCAAATCGTTTGGGTGTGGGCGAACTAGCCGCTAGCTCTCTTCTTTCAGTTGGACTACCTACTTACGGAAGTAGCCGAATTGCCGAGGTACCCGCACTACCAAAGCAACCGCTTGCCGAGCGGTGCAAGTTCGGGCTTCTCAACGACTTATTGCTGGCTTCCGAAGTTAGAGATTCTTGGTGACCTAGACACTTGTTGGTGCTGCTTTCAGCCGTGCTCGAATCCGAGGTTTGCAACTCCTCGGAGCTAAGGGGTCGACAGCTGTCCCCGGTGCACTCGAGCGGCTTGGGGAGAGGGAATGGCATCGATAACTTGTGACATCTGCTTGTCCAACGCGCAGTTGGAGTCATTGGTTCGACAACATGGAACCCCGCTCTTCATCATCGACTGCGATCAGGTTCGCCGGCAATACGTTCGGCTGCGCACAGCACTCCCAGGAGTGACTCTACATTATGCGATCAAGGCGCTTCCACATCCGGAAGTGTTGGCGACTTTGCGCGACGAGGGCAGTTGTTTCGATATCGCGAGTAGCGGTGAAATCGAGCTATTGCGCGGACAAGGCGTGTCTCCCGAGGCCGCCATTCACACGCACCCCATCAAAACCGAGCTCGAGATTCAGCGCGCGCTAGCCTGGGGTTGCAACACGTTCGTGGTGGATAACGCCGTCGAGCTTCGCAAGTTCGCGCCGTTTCGTGAGCGCTGCACGTTGCTGTTGCGCATCAGTTTTCGCAATCCCGATGCTTTGTTCGATCTTTCGAAGAAATTCGGGTGCGCCCCGCAGGATGCGCTCGCGCTGTTGCAGCTAGCGGAGAGCTTGGGTCTCAGCGTGAAAGGGTTCTCGTTTCACGTGGGGTCCCAGTGCGCAACGCCGCGAGCACACGTGCAGGCCATCGCTGCTTGCCGCGAATTGATCCTGGCGGCGGAAGAGGCGAGGTTACCGCCCCTCGATGTGCTGGACATCGGAGGAGGCTTTCCGCTCGCGTACTCGGGCGAGCCACTCGATATCGACGTGTTCTGCGCACCGATTCGGGAAGCTTTGTCCAGCTTGCCCCCTTACGTGCGGGTGATATCTGAGCCGGGCCGCTTCATCGTGGGGCCCGCTGCGCACAGTGTCGCTTCGGTGATCGGCAAGGCCTATCGCGACGAGTCGATCTGGTACTACTTGGATGATGGCGTTTATGGGTCGTATAGCGGGCAAATCTTCGATCATGCTCGCTATCCGATCAGTGTCATCGCATCACATGTGCATCATGAGAAACCAGTACGATCGAGTTGTCTGGCGGGCCCGACGTGCGACAGCGTCGACGTGATCGCTGAGGAAATGTTGCTGCCCGAACTCGAGATTTCGGACCTAGTGGTCGGTCACATGATGGGCGCTTATACAAGCGCGACTGCGAGTGAGTTCAATTCGCTGGAGAAGGCGAAGGTGGTGGTGTTGAACGCACCGTCGGGCGCCACACATGAAGGCGCCACCACCCACACGCGTCTGCTGGCGGTGCGCAAAGCCACTGCCGAATAGACGCGCGTGCCCTGCGTGCTGGGGCTGGCGAATTCATCAGAATGGGTTAGAGTCCGCGTCGGAGTGGAACGCGAATGCTGAACGCGTTCGTTGAAACACGTCGGAAATGCGCCGGAAGCCCGCTGCGGACGACTGATCGTGTGCCCTCGCTTGGCACCGCACCGCAGTTGGGAACATGGTCACAGCCAGCCGTACGCACATGCCCATCTCAGGACTCACGATGACAACGCACACGCCGCGCGCGTCGTTCGAGCCCGGCTCGATCGTTGGCGGCAGGTACCGAATCGTCTCGCTGATAGGCGTGGGCGGCGTCGGTCGCGTTTATCTTGCGCGCCACATCGAGCTCGACACCGAGGTTGCAATCAAGGTGTTGCGCCCGGAAATGACAGAGCGCGAAGAAGCCGTGCAGCGCTTCGGTCGAGAGGCGCGCGCTTCGGTGCGTCTGCGCAGCGAGCGCATCGCACGCGTGTTCGACGTGGGGACACAAGAGGGCACGCCGTACTTCGTGATGGAGTACATGCTCGGCTGCGATCTGCTCGAGTTGCGTCGCCAAGGTTCGACCGATCTGTCTACGTTGGCCGAGTTCTTCATTCAGGCCTGCGAAGGTCTCGCGGACGCACACGCGCAAGGCGTGGTGCACCGTGACATCAAACCCGAGAACCTTTTCATCGTGCGTGATGCCAACGGCTGGCGCACGCTGAAGATCTTCGACTTCGGAATTTCCAAGTTTTCGCTCACCGGCAAGTACTCGGACGTCGATCTCGCGGCCAAACGCACCGAAGTGATGATGGGCACGCCCCATTACATTTCGCCGGAGCAGATTCGTTCCACGCGTGACGTGGATCATCGCACCGACTTGTGGAGTCTGGGTGTGGTGATGTTCGAGGTGCTTTCGAATGGCATTTTGCCGTTCCGCGAAGAGCGCGAAGTCACTGCGTTGATCGCCGAGGTGCTCGAGAAGCCGCACCGTTCGTTGCTCGACGTGGCGCCCAATGTTCCCGAAGGGCTCGCCGCCATCGTCGATCGCTGCCTCGTGAAGGATCGTGAAGCGCGTTATCAAAGCGCCGCCGAGATCGCTGTGGACCTGTTGCCGTTCGCTCCCGTGCGCGCACGCGCGTCGGCCGAGCGCGCGGTGAGCGCGATGCAGTCGGCTGGGCTGATGGCTTTGAATGCGGACTTGAGCTTGCGTCCGAGCCAACCTCCGCCGCGCTCGAGCCAGCCTCCAGTGTCGGATCGCTCTCACGCGGTCACCCCGCTGGCGCGAACGCAATCGGAGCCGCCGCAGCCGGTCGAAGCCTCACAAATCATCGACGAGGAGGATTTTCGGCCGCGCCGGCGTTGGTCGGCGCCGCTGGTACTGGCTCTGCTCGGCGTTGGTGTTTTGGCCTTCGCCGGCACCACGCTCGTTCATCGTCCCGTTGATGAGGCGGCACCTTCTGAGGCTGCACACCTCGCAGCAGCCCCAATTTTGGCGCCACCCGTAACGCAACCGGCTCCCGTGAATGCATCCGCGCCTGCCGTGGTGCACGCGGCGCCTCAAGCATCTGCGCAAGCGACGAGCGAAGCGCCCAAAGCCAGCTCCGCGCCGAAGCCGAGCGTTGTTCCACCGCGCGCTGCCGTTGCTTATGCGCCGCGTGCACTCCCGCCGCGCCCAGTCGCGGTCGCGCCGCAGCCTGCCAAACCCGTCGTCAGTGTGTCTACGCCTCCCGCGTCTCAAGGCACGAAGCTCGATCTGCGTCGCGAACGCTGAGCAAATAACTCCAGGATTAGAATAGATGTCCAGAGTGCGAACGGCGCGCTTGCGCCTGGCCCTGATCACTTTGATGTGTGCAGGGTGGAGCTATCAGTATCCAACTCGTGCGATTGCGTCGGAAACCGCCGACGAGGCTGATATCGAGTTCCAGCTTGGTGCCGATCGCTACGACGCAGGCGATTACAAACAGGCGCTGCAGCACTTCTTGGCATCGAATCGGTTAGCACCCAATAAGAACGTGCTGTTCGATATCGGGCGCTGCTACGAGCAACTCAAGCTCTTGCCGGAGGCATTTCGCTACTACTCGCTATCGTTGGAAGCGGAGACCAACGAAGCGGGTCGCCAGCGCATCGAGGAGTCGCTCGCGCGGTTGAAGCCGCGTGTGGCGCGTCTCACGATCGAGACCGATCCGCCCGGCGCCGTGATCTATCTCGACCGCAAGGATCTCGGTTCACGCGGCGTGACGCCGCGTACGCTGGCTTTGCCGGAAGGCCAGCACACCGTGATCGTGGAGTTGCCGGACTACGAGACCGGAAAATCCGAAAAGCTGGAGGTAAAGCTCGGCGACGAGGTGCGCACCACGATCAAGCTGAAGCCGATCCTCGGATCGGTCGAGGTACGCGGCACGCAAGGTGCGAGCGTGCGGATCGACACCGAGAATAGTCCGCCAGCTTGTACTGTGCCTTGCATCGTCAAGATTCGCCCGGGAAAACATGCAATTTTGCTGTCGAAGCAGGGGTTTCGTGGGCAAGAGCTGAGCGTCGACGTGGGCGCCAATACGTCGCAGCGCGTGCGCGCTAACCTGGATCCGCTGTCTGGTTCGGTGGTGGTGAACGCCGACGTGCGCGAGGCGCTGATTTCAATCGATGGCCAGCCGCGTGCGTTCACTCCCGCGGTGGTGTCGCTGCCGGTCGGCAAACACGAGATTCTCGTGTCGCAGTCGGGGTTCCGACCGCTGAAGCGCACGGTGCTGGTCGAGACCGACAAGAGCGTGAAGGTCGACTTCGAGCTTTCGGGTCAAGAAGAAGTGCTCGGCGCCTCGCGCGCGGCCGAAGCCGTGGAAGACGCGCCCGCGTCGGTCACCATCATCTCGCGCGAAGAGCTGCGCGCCATGGGCTACCCGACGGTGGCCGAAGCGATTCGCGGCGTGCGCGGCATGTACCTATCGTACGACGACACTTATTACTCGCCGGGTGTGCGCGGGTTCGCGCGGCCAGGTGACTACGGTAACCGCATCTTGGTGCTGGTCGATGGTCACCCAACCAACGACAACTGGATTTGGACTTCGTACATTGGCTACGACGCGCGCGTCGATTTGGACGATGTCGAGCGCATCGAGGTCATTCGCGGTGCGGGCTCGGTGGTGTACGGCACTGGCGCGTTTTTTGGTGTGATCAACTTGGTCACGCGCAGCAAGGACCAGCCGACTCACGGCGAAGTGGCGGTCTCCACGGCACAAGGTGCTGGTCGCGCACGCGCCACGGCCGTGTGGCGCCCGCAGAAGGATGCTGGCCTATGGCTTTCGGTTGCCGGAGCACAAGCAGCGGGCCTCGATCGCTACTACCCGGAGTACGTTTCGGTGCCGACCGACACGGGGCCCTCGATTGTGGACTATCGCGGCAATCCGGCCACGGGCGTGGTGAGGGATGCGGACAAGTTCCGTGCTGGCACCGTGGGCGGGCACGCCTGGTACAAAGCGCTGTCGGCGCGCTGGATGCTTCACGCTCACAAGAAGCACTCGCCCTCCTCGCAATACGAAACGTTGTTCGGCGATCCCAGCACGACCAATTCGGACACACGTGGCTTCATCGAGCTCGAGTTCGAGCCGAGCTGGGAGCACGTGGAGTCGCTGACGCGCGTGCACTTCGACTACTATCACTACGCAAATAACCTGCCGTATCTGCCGAACAATCTCGATCCCGCGTCATACGGCGTGGAGAACGACGAGTACACGGGAGTGTGGGGCGGCGTCGAAGAGCGCATCACCATCAAGCCGACGGCTGGATTGAAGCTCACGGCTGGCGCTGATTTCACGCAGCACTTCACGACGCGCCAACACAACATCGACGATCGCGGCCGCCCTGGTTATGTGGGCGACGATGCCGGGCCGATCGTCGACAACAACAATCCTTTCAAGAACATCGCTGGCTACGCTCTGCTCGACGCCGCCGTTTCGCCACGCATCCACGTGGCAGCTGGCGCGCGCATCGACTACTTCGACAAACTCAAGTTTGACGCTGCCGCATCCCTGAGCCCGCGCGTCGCCATCATCGTGAAGCCTTACGACCGCGGCAACTTGAAGCTGATGGCTGGTAAGGCGTTTCGCGTTCCGAGCGTGTACGAACGATTCTACGTGTCGACCACGCAAATTCTGCCCAGCAGCATCAAGCCCGAGCAGGTGCTCTCCGCCGAGGCAGAGTTCACGCATCGATTCACGAGCGCGGTGAGCGGTATCATCACCGGCTACACCAACTACGTTACGAATCTGATCCAGCTCGGTACTGTCTCGTACAACGACACGACCGTGAACCAGTACGGCAACTCCGACGCTCCCGTGCTGGTGCTCGGCGCGGAGAGCGAGGTGCGTCACGAGTGGCGTCAAGGCTTCTTGCTGTCGTTTTCGGCGTCGCTCCAGAAAGCGCGTTACCTGAATGACGACAATTTGCGGCGAGTGCCCAATTCACCTCTGGTGTTGGGCTCCGCCAAGGCGGTGGTTCCCATCATTGGCCGCTCCCTGGTGCTTGCTTCGCGCGTCAGCGTGGAAGGGCCGCGTTACGACAACCAGTACCGTAGGACCGACGTCGCATGCGACCCCGAAGGGCTGAGCGCCGTGCCGTGCCCGCGCCAGGGCACCACCGATACCGGTGTAGTGTGGGACATCGTGTTCAGCGGCAACATCGATCGTTACAACGCGAACTACAGTCTCGGCGTCTACAACGCGATGGACTGGAGATACGACACCGTGCCCAGTACCGAGTACGTTCAGCGCACGATCCGACAACGACCGCGCTCCCTGCTCGCGTCACTCGGTTTCAAGTTTTAGCGCGCAAAGCGGCTTTGTTCTTAGTCGGCGCCGCGCCCGCCAGCGCCTTCACGACGGCCTCGATGCGGCGGAGGCGTGTTTCGGGCTTCTTGGCGCCCTCCACTGCTTCCACGTGCTCGCGCTGGTGGGTGTAGCTGAGCTCCTGGAAGCGCTGCCACGCGCCAGAGCTGGATTTCAAGGCCTTCACCAAATCGGGCGGCGGCGTCACCGTGCGCGGCGTTTCATCGAGCTCCAACGTCACCGCGAGTGTTTCTGTGCCCTCGAGCCCAGCGGCTTCACGATTGCTACGGCGCAACGGCAAGCACGGGCCATTTCCCATCGACGCGATCGTGCTCGCGTAGGTGTAGCCATTCAGCGTGACCTTCACCGGCGCGCGCACTTTGCCGAACACGACTTTGGGATCGAAGGTTACCGGAATGAAGCACATCGACCCATCACGAACGATGGTGGTTCGGAAGGTTTTCTTCGTCATGTTCCCAACTCAGCTCCTGCCGCCTTCCATCACGCGGTGGATGCTGTCGGGGACGAGGCCGTCTTCTTCGGCGATGGCGACCAGGCGCGCGTTGTGCGGCAAGTCGGTGAGGAATAGGCGTGCGTAGGGTGTGCCCACCAGCGCTTGCAAGCGACGCGCGAGCGCTGGCATGCCGCGGCCAATCGCGTCGCGCGCGCCAGCTTCGTCACCGAGATCGGTGAGTGCGTCGTGCAAGGCCAAGTAAACGGGCGATTCGTTGAGCAAGCTGGGCGAGCCGCGCTCCAAAAGAGAGATGCCTTCGCGCGCGAGCTCGGCGGCGGCCGAAACGTTGCCGGAGAGGCGTTCGGCTTCTGCCCACATGCCGAGCGCAACGGGCAGCACGTCGCGGTGGCCTGTGGTTTTGTAGCCCTGGGCGGCCATACGTAAGAGGCCGAGCGCGCGGCGGAAGTCGCGCTCCGATTTTTGGCGCAGGAGCTCACAGCCTCGATAAAACAACATGCCCAGGTTGGCGCGATCGGGCGCAGTCCAAACGCCGGACGCGCTGGCGTCAGCGTCGGTGCGCACTTGCGCGAGGTGCGCGTCCAGAGACTTGTCGCTACCGAACGTGGCGCACCAGCCGAGCAGGTTCATTTGCGCGTTGCGCAGGGCACCTTGGCTGCCGATCGCGTCGGCCAGGGCAAGCCCGGAGTCGAGCGATGCACGTGCTTCTTGTCGGGCGCCGATGGTCGTCAAGGCGAAGCCGAGGTTGGTCATCAGCATGGCTTCGCGTTCGCGCAGCGCGGCTTTGTGCGCGGCGGCGACGGCATTGCGGCGAGCTTCGAGGGCTGCACCAACCGCGCCCTGTGTTTGTCGGATGATGGCTTGCGTTTGGTAGGCGTCCACGGCCGCCACGTTGATGCCGCGTTGCTCGGCGAGCTGCAGTAAGCGTCGCACTTCGGCTTCGGCCTCTGCGAAGCGTCCAGCGAAGGCCAGGCGTGCGGCGAGTACTGCCGAACAGCGCGCTTCCTCGTCGTGCAAACCGAGGTTTTTCGCTTCGTCGCGCGTTTCAGCCAAGCGCTCGCTGATGCCGGAGCCGGAGCCGCGCGCTTCGTCGAAGCGGGCGCGTGCGCCACGAGCTCGCACGGCGCTGGCTTCGTCGTAGACATTGGCTTCGAGCGCCATGATCGCGCTTTCGCGTTCACTGGCGCGTGGATCGAGGCGCCCCCAAGCCTCATCGAGCAAAGCAGCACGCAAGAAGCCCGACGGGCGATCTTCGGCGAAGGCCAGGGCGCGTTCGGCCATATTGAGTGCGTCGGTCAGCGCGTTGGTCGACAGTGCGCGTTGTGCGGCGCGGGTCCAGTGCTCGGCGGCGGCGGTGTGCTGCCCGCCGAGATCGTAGTGACCGGCCACCACTGCAGCGTCTTCACCCATCGAGGCGAGCCAAGCGCCGGCGAGAGCGTGCAGCTCCTTGCGTTCGCGTTCGCCGAGTAACGCGTAGGCGACGTCGCGAAACAACGCGTGCTTGAAGGTCCATTCGCGGGTGCCCGAAAAGCGCGAATTGTTTTGCTCGACGAGCACTTCGGAGGCTACCAGCGCTTTCATGACGCCTTCAGCCGCGGGCATTCCGAAAGCTTCCAGCGCCGACTCCCAGCACGTGAGACCGAGCACGCTCAGGCGCCCGACCGCGTCACGGCATTCGTCATCCAGCGCGTCGAGGCTCACCTGAATGGCAGCTTGAATCGTGGGCGCCTGCAAGGTGTCGCGCCCAGCCGCTGTGAGACGCGCGAGCTCTTCAGCGAATAGCGGCAAGCCGCCAGCTTGCTCGGCGATGCGCTCCACGATGCTTTCCGGCGTGCTCGGGCCCAGCACCGATTGCACGATGCTACGCGCCGAACGCCGCGAAATCGGGCGCAGCTCAATGCGCACGTGATCACGGCCGGCGAAGCGCTCCGGGTTTGCGCTCCAGAACTCGGGGCGCACCATGGCCATCACCAGCAGCGGGCGATTGGCGGCACGACCCATCATGTGATCGAGCCAGCCGATGCTCTCGGGATCGGCCCACTGCAAGTCTTCGACGAGGATGGCCGTATTCTCGACCGCGGTGATCTGCAAAACCAAATCGGTCATCGCGAGCCAGAGCGCGTCGCGTGAACCACGTGGATCGACGCCTTCCGTCAACGGCTCGTTCGCGAGCAAACGCGCAACCAAGTCTCGTGTGCGAGCGGTGAGCTCATCGCGCGTGGCTGGGCCGAGGCGCGCGACGATCGCCCGCGCCGCTTCGGTGCTGGTTGCGCCTTTGGGCAAGCCGATGATCGCGCGCAACACGTCGGCCGCGGCGCCTAGCGATTGACCCTGACCATAGGCTTCGCTGCGCTGCAGAATCACCTGCGGCGCCTCGGCTTGAGCCGCGATGCGAGCCATGACTTCACGGCGCAAACGACTTTTGCCGATGCCTGGCGGACCCGTAATCGTCACCAGAATGGGCGTGCGATCCGAACGTGTGCGCGAGAAGGCGCTGAGCACCTGCGCGAGCTCGGCATCGCGCCCGACGAACGGAGCGCCACCCGTGCGATCACCCCGCGCGCCACGCAGCGGTTCGCCGACGATGGCCGAGCCGTCGTCACGCGCTCGAAATTCGTAGCGACCACGCCCGAGCTCGCTAGTGGTCACGTCCGCGAGCACGATGCTGGGATCGGCGTCGCGCGCCAGCGCCGAAGCGCGGTCGACCACTTCGCCGACTGGGTGCACGGCGCTGTCGCTCATCTGGTTTACCCAGGCGCGACCGCTCGCGATTCCGACGCGTGCGCCGGCTCGTGCAAGGCGGCGCCCCAACTCGAGCGCAACCAGGGCCTCGCTGCCGAGCGCTCGACGAGCTCCGAGGTGCGCGACGATGGAGTCACGCCCGAGAGGTACGGCGTCGGCTCCACGTTGCCGCAACGACTCCAGCGCGCGTTCACGCGCCGAGCCAGATTCGAAGCGCAGTGCGACGATCGAAGTAATCAGGCGCGACGCGCTAGAACCGAGCCGCGAAGAGCGCGGTTCGGCGTCGAACCAGCTCGTGCGTGATGCGTCTTCGGTGGCGTCGCGTAGAATTTCGCAGAGCTCCAGAGCCGAAGCCGGGCGCGCCCCCGGATCGGTTTCGAGCATGCTTTGCACCAGGCTGTCGACCATCGGTGGTACATCGCGGCGCAGCTCGCTCAAATGCGGTGACGGCGTCGTGGCCAAGCGCGCCAAGGTTGCGATCACGTTGGGACCAACGTGCGGCGGTCGCCCGGCGATCACTTCGAACAACGTCGCTCCCAGCGAGTAGATGTCACAGCGACCGTCGATGGGTGCGTCGCCGCGCGCCTGCTCGGGTGCCATGTACGCCGGCGTGCCCACCAAATCACCTGCGCGGTGAACACGCAGCTCGCCGCCCGAGGCGACACCGAAGTCGACCAGCTTGGGCCAACTGTCGAGCAGAGAAGTTTGCGATGACTGCGCCTGACGGCAGAGGAAGATGTTGCCGGGCTTGATGTCGCGATGGATCACACCCGCGGCGTGTGCGGCCGCCAGCGCTTCCGCCACACGCAGAGTGAGCTCGAGCGCTTCGGGAATGGTCAGCGGGCTACGACGCTGGCGCGCAGCGAGATCCTCACCATCGAGCCATTCCATCGCGACGAAAGGCAACCCGGTGTCGTCGAGCACGCCGAAAGCTACCGTTTTTACGATGCCCGGATGATCGAGGCTCGCGAGCAGCTCACCTTCACGCATCAGCGCGGCTTCCTCTTCGGGCGCTACACCGGCTTCGGCGTTGATGACCTTGAGCGCGACTGTTTGCAGCGTGAGAAGGTCGTAGGCGCGATACACGATGCCAACGCCGCCGCGGCCGACTTCGTGCTCCACCACGAAGCGTCCACCCAGCTTGTGTCCCGAGGGCGCGATAATCGACACTGGCTCGGTATTTACCTCTCGCGCGCCACGGCGGCGAGCGCCTTGCCGTTGCGGCCGAGCACAGCTGGCGGCCGAAGGGCCGAGCGCTACGGCGTGCCACTGCGAATCACGCTCTGCAAACCGTAGTGGTCCGACAGATGAGCTGCGACGCTGCCTTCTGTCAGCGTGAGCTGCACGGGATCGACGAACAGGCGAGCGCCGATTGTGCTGGCGCCGTCGAATCCACTCTGGAGAATATGGTCAATCAGGGTGGGCTCGGCATCCGGGTGATAGGTGTTGCTCGGGCACCAAGTGCAATCTGCATCGCCTTGGGCCAAATACGGATTTTGAAGGCCGTTGCTCGTGAGCGCGATGTAGTTGTCCTGCCACTCGCCGTGAATACTGGCGTGCGCCGGGCCGGTGTTCATGTCGCCGAGCACCAGCACGCGCCCACTGCCGTGCGTCTTTTGCCTGATGAAGCCGAGGAGCTCGAGGATTTGCTGACGTTGCTCGTCGTGCCACGACCCGTAAGCACCGCCGTACGGTACGATGTCGAGCGGCGACCCGAGGTGTGTGCAGAAAGCGTGCACCGGGCCTGCGCCGGGTACGTCGAGCTTGGCATAGAGCGCTGCCACGCGTACGAAATACGAAGTGAGTTCTTTGATGTCGCTCGCCAGGATTGGATAACGACTGAGCAAGCCGACGTCGAACGAGCCGCCGAAGATCGCTGGATCACTCGGCTGCGGTTCGCCGACACACGCCGTGAGATCGCCCGCGACATGGTTCATGACACAGCCGAGACAGCCGGGGTTCAGCGAGACTACTGCCTCGGCGCAGTTCGTCGTCGCGCAGCTCACGAGCTCCGCGTCCTTGTGCTCAGAGCACGAGCTCTGCAAGCAGCCGACGAGCTTGCCCAACTCCTCCTCGCTGCAGTTGCCGCTTCCCGGGCGAGGCGGTTTGCGCACTGCGTGCGGCAGCTGGCTCGCCGCGCTGTCTCGCAAAGCCGTCCAGTGATCCTCGAGCCAGAACTCTTGCACGCAGAGCAAGTCGAGAGAGCTGGCTTGCTGAGTGAGAGCAGTGATGACCGGCTCACCGCGTTCAGCAACGAGCGGCGCAAACGCTGGCGCCAACGCAGCGTTGTAAGTTGCTACCCGCAGCTCGAAGCTTGGATCAGCGGGTGGATCCTTAGGGCCGCTGCAGGCAAGTGGGGGCAGAAGCAGAGCCAGCGTGGAGAGCGAACAAGCCTTCATGCCGAATTGCCGAGCAACTGACGTGCCAGACGTATTCTTCGAGCGCACGGCGCACTGCGGCGCTCGCTGCGACACAGCCTGTGCAGGAATCTGCACAGCTTGCATCGACGCGATCTCGCTATACTCGAGTAATCGATGGACGCTCACGGCGTGGTCAGCGCGATTGCTTGCGCGGGGCATCTGGCTTTTGCGCTGCTCTCTTGGTCGCGGCGACGGCAAAGCCCGGTGGCGCCCTGGTTGGCGTTGTTGTTTCTAGACGCGTTCACCTGGAATTTCGCTGATCTCGCGTACGCGCTGACCGGCGTCCAAGCTTGGCACTACATCGACCGCGCCTTCTCGAGCCTGATGCCGGCGTTTGCGCTGCATGTGGTGGTGGTGTTCGTGGGGCGTGCCCGAGCGCTGCGTTGGACGCTTTGGATAGTCGATGCCGCGTTCGTAGCAGTCGCTACGTCTTCGGCGCTCGAGCTCTGGTGGCAGCTGTTGCTCGCGGCAGGCAGCCTCGCGATGCTGTTTGCGCTCGTGTTGCTGTTGCTCTATCGGCGTTCGTTGCCCGAGCCGCCGGAGCGAGCGCGCACGGATCTGATCGGTTGGGCCGTCGCGCTCGGGACCATTTTTGGCTCCACGGATCTCTGGTTCAACGAGATTGCCGGAGTCACGGCGCCGCGGCTCGGCAACTTGGCAACGCTTGCTGCGATGGCATTGTTTGCCGTGGCGACGCTGCGGCTCGGCTTGCTGGGCGGCGATGTGCCGCGGCTGCTTTTGCTCTACGCCGTGTTGGCCGGTGCGTTGGCGGTGTCGGCGTGTCTCGCTGCGGTCAACTTGCTCGAGAACTCCTGGGCATTGGCTGCGGTTTCGGCAGCCGCTTTGCTCGCCGTGTTGGCTGCCTCGGCGCGTGAGCTCAGCCGTCACAACGCGCTCGTGCGCGAACGCACGCGGCGCTTGTCACTGTTGGGCCGCCTCTCGGAGCAACTCGCGCACGACTTGAAAAACCCGTTGGCCGCGCTCAAAGGGGCGCTCGAGTTCTTGCAAGCCGAGCGCGACAGCGGTCGTTCTCTCGACGCGCACAGCGACTTTCTGAAACTGATGTTGGAGCAAGTGGCGCGCGTGGACCGCACAGTCAGCGAATACCAGCGCATGGCGAAGGTCGAGGCCGTGTTGCGCCCGAGCTCGCTCAACGGCGTCGTTGAGCAGGTGCTGGCGCTGAGCCGCTTTGCAGCGGCCCCGACCGTCGCCGTGAAGACGGAGCTCTCGGCGGAGGTGCCGCCGTGCCGCTTGGACCCGGATTTGATGGCGGCTGCGCTGGACAATCTGCTGCGCAACGCGTGTGAGGCGATGCCCTCGGGCGGCGCCGTCACTGTACGCACCGGCACCGCGAGCGGAGGGTCGCAGGCGACGTTGTGTGTGCAGGACGAGGGCGCTGGCATGCACGCCCGTGAGATCGAGCGTGCAACCGACGAGTTTTACACGACCAAAGCCGCGGGGAGCGGATTGGGGCTGAGCTTCGTGCAGCGTGTTGCACGCGCGCATGCAGGGCACTTCGAGCTCGAGAGCCAGCCAGGGCGGGGAACACGTGCGACCATCTTCATTCCTGTGGCGCGCTTGGAGTAGGCTGAGTGGATATGAGTCAGGTGACGGGCCGTGTGTTGGTGGTGGACGACGACGCTGCCGTGGCGCAGGTGCTCGCCGCGCTGCTCACGCAAGCGGGCTTTGATGCCTTGCGCGCCGAGTCGGGAGAGAAAGCGCTCGCGCTCTTGGAGCAGCGTCCTGTCGATGTCATCGTGAGCGACGTGCGCATGCCTGGGCTCGACGGGATGGCGCTTCTTCAGCGGGTGCGCGAGGGTTGGCCAGACGTACCGGTGATTTTGCTCACCGCGCACGCATCGGTGTCACTAGCGGTGGAAGCGATGAAGGCCGGAGCACACGACTTCATCGAGAAGCCGTTCGATCGCGAGAGCGTGCTGTTCGTGGTGAGAAAAGCGCTGCTGGCTGGCTCGAATGAACCAGCACCACGCGCTTCGGCTCGTGCGAGCTTGCTTGGGACGTCGTCAGCGCTGGACGAGGTGCGCGATCGCATTCGCCGGGCGGCGGCGAGCAACGCAACAGTGCTCGTGCGGGGAGAAACTGGGACTGGCAAGGAGCTGGTGGCGCGCTCGATTCACGAACACAGTGCGCGCAAGTCAGGGCCGTTCGTTGCGCTGAACTGCGCCGCGGTCCCCGACAACCTGCTCGAGAGTGAGCTGTTCGGTTACGAAAAGGGTGCTTTCACCGGCGCTGGCTCGCGCAAACCCGGGCGCATCGAGCTGGCCCAGAACGGCACGCTATTCCTGGACGAGGTGGGCGACGTGCCGCTTTCGACTCAGGTCAAGCTCCTGCGCGTGCTGCAGGAGCGCGCCATCGAGCGTTTGGGCGGTAGTGCCAGCGTTAAGGTCGACGTGCGTTTCGTGGCAGCCACACATCGCAATCTCGAGCAGCTGCTAGCCGACGGAAAGTTTCGCGAAGACTTCTTTTATCGGCTGAACGTCATCCCCATCGAGGTGCCGGCTCTGCGCGCGCGTCCGGATGACATCCACGCGCTGGCACGGCATTTTTGCGAGGCCGCGACACGAACCAATGGCAAGACGGCGATGGAGTTCGATTCGGGAGTCACGGCGCTTTTGACGGCGCAGCCATGGCCGGGCAACGTGCGGCAGCTCGAGAACTTCGTGGAGCGGCTGGTGGTGCTGAGCGACGGCCCGCGCATCACTGTTCAAGACGTGGAACGCGAGCTGGCTCGTGAGGGAGCGCGCCAACGAAGCTCCGGCGTTTCCGGTCCTGTTTCGGGTAACGGACCACGCGGAGCGAACCTGAGTGAACAACGTGCCGAGAGCGAACGTCAGATCATCAGCGAAGCGCTGACGCGCGCGGGCAACAACCGATCGCTAGCGGCGCGTTTGCTCGGGATCAGCCGTCGCACGCTGTACAACAAGCTCGAAGATCTCGGGCTAAGCTAGCGCTGGTCCAAGAACGTCGCGCGGCGAATGGCCAACGTGGCGGCGCGCTCGTAGCTCGCTGCGCTGACGTAGGCCTCAGCCAGCGCGAGGCCGCCCTGGGTTCGCGCGTGGCGCGCGGCGAAGCTAGCGCGCGCTAGCGCACCTAGCGCGTCTGCAGCGCCGGACATCACGGCGTCGTGCAGCGCGGCGCGGTCACGCTCGATGCGCGGCGCTGCTTCCGGCGGCAATGAATTGGCCCCGTTCAGCGCCAGCGAGATCAACCGGCGCCGCAGCACGGCGAGCGGATCCAGCGCGGCACCGGTGTGAAAATCGACGCGAGCGCGCGTCGGCTGCACTAGCTCGGAGCGTTTCAGGCGTTCGAGCCCAAGGTTCACGCGCTGAGCCATCGTTTCCGGCAACGCCAGGGCGTCGGAGTCTGCTTGCAATGTGATGGCCGCCAAGGTTCGTGGGCGTTCGGGAACCACGTGCGCAACCAAGAGCAGCGTGCGTCCCACGAGCTCGCTCAGTAGGCGCAGATTCTCTCGATACGGGAGCTCGGGATGTTCATCGGCTGCGACCACCGCGAGCGCTGTGTCGTCGACGGCGACCACCAAGGCGTCTTCACCATGACCAAGCACTCGCGCGCGCACGAAGACCAAGCTAGCGCTCTTTGGCGTGAGCTCGCCCTCGGCTGACAAGGCGGCGAAGGCTCGATCCAGCTGTTCTGCGAGCGGCACATCGAAGAGACGCGCGAGCTCCGGCTCGTCGAAGCGCGCGCCGCTGTTCCCGCGCACCGCTTTCACTTGCTTGCCGGCGCCGAGGCGCAAATCGCCCGACGCCGTGGCGTTCTGCACGAAGAGCCCTCCGCGCGTCAGCTCACGATGACTCAGGCTCGTATCACCCATGATGATGGCTAATTCGTAGGCACCAAACGCGCGGCTTACGTCAGCGGGTAGCACGTCGCTCACGCTGTAAATGGTACCGCGTTCATCACAGACATAGCTCGTGACCCCGGCGTAGCCGCCGCGCGCGACGACCGGCTCCGTTCCGATTCCGCGCAGACGCAAGCTGCCGATCGACGTGTATTCACGGCGCGCGGTGCCGACCGCTGCGCTGGACAGCTCGCCTCGTGTCGCCAACAGGTGCGCGCTGCTACCGAGCTCTCGCAAATCGTTCAGCAAATCGTGCGCGTCGAAGTCCGGGCGCGCTTCGCGCAAAGCACGCGCGCCCCGCACGACGCGCAGTGCGGCACCCGCCAAGCGATAAGCTCCAGCCAGCCGCGCTTCGTGCACCACGCGCAAGAGCTCGCCCTGCAGCACCGCGCCAGCCGCCGCTGCTCCCGCGATCAACCAGTCGCCGACCAAACCGCGAGCTTGTTCGGCAATTGCGCGCTGCTCCGGCGTTACGGCTACGGCGCTCTCCGGCGCGATCGTTGTGGTTCCATCAGACGCTCCAGTGTGGGTTTGAGCATCATCGGGCTCGAGCGCGGCCACCACCGCGAGCACGTGAAAACAACGCGGAGAGAGCAGGCAGGAGCAGCGAATCTGCCCGATGTCGTTCACGACGCCGCCTTCGGGAGTGAGCGTGACGGTCTCGCCCGAATCGGTTGTGACGACGGTGTCGCTCCAACTCCAGGTATCCGCCGCGCGCGGCGAGTTGTCGAGTTTTTTTACGAGGCGAGCCGGCACTGTGGCCGTCACACGTGCGAGTAAAGTTGCGTTCGCACGCGGCCTCATCGAATTTGCTCTCCCACCCAACGTGCAAGCTCCAGAGGTGAAAGCGCTGCGATGGGCATGCCAGCTTCCACCAGAAGCTCGGCGATCGAGCGTTGAAAACGCGGGGCCCCGCGGTCATCGAGCGCTGCCAAGCCCAAGAGCTTCACCGATGACTCGCGCAGCGCGCGTACTTCGGAGAGCAGCTCGGCGAGTGAGTCCCCCTCTTCGAAATCGCTGATACACAGCACAATCGTGCGTGCTGGCACTTTCACGAGGCTGCGTGCGTAGCGAAGGCCCTTGGCGATCGCGGTGCCGCCGCCGATTTGCACCTCCAAGAGCAGACCGAGTGGGTCGTCGACGCGCTCCGACAGGTCCATCACTTCGGTGTTGAAGGCCACGAAGCGCACGCTGAGGGCGGGCAATCCATTGAAGATCGCCGCCATCATCGCGCTGTAGATCACGGATGGCTCCATCGAGCCGGACACGTCCACCACTAGAATGACGTGCCAATCCAGCGCGCGTTTTGCGCGCCGGCGAAACCACAGCACCTCCGGCACGAACAACGCCTCGCCGCCTTCACCACGTCGCAAGCTGCGTAGATTGGCGTTCACCGTGCGACGTAAATCCAGAGGCCCACTCGGTCGTCGTGTCGCTTGCGCACTTACCAGCCCGACCAGCGCTGGGCGCACGCGTTCGGCGAGTGCTTGCACCAACGCATCAACGATGCGCTGCACGAGCTTTCGCAGCTGAGCCAGGTCTCGTTCGGCGAGCCCGCCCTTGAGCGACAGCACCTGTTCGAGCAGTTCGATCGACGGACTGATAGTGTCCGGATCCAGGCTCAAAGCAGCCGCAGGCCTACCGGCGCTGAGGGCGCGCCCGAGCACCTCGTCGCGCACGCTGTCACCGAACAAATCAGCGAGCTCCGAAGCCCATTCGCGCACGGTTGGGAATGCCGGTTCGCGCCCACCACCGCCGGCTCCTTCCCCGTGCCCGTGACCGTAAAGTTCGTCGAGCGCTTTGGCGTAGCGCGCCGCAGTTGGTGCCATGCGTTCTCGCTCGCGGCCAAAAAGCAGCCGTAGACGATCGGAGAGGCTCAGCGTGTGACCCACAGCTCGCGCTGGCTGCACGCTGTTCACTCCCGGGCGCTCGAGTGGCAGCGGTGTGAGTGCGAGCCCGAGTGCAGCTACGGCTGCGCGACCCTTCTGGTCCGCTTCGGCATGACGAGCCAGCAGCGCCGGGCTCATCGTCAAAGACCAGTCGCTGGCAGTGGGATCGTCGTTCGAACTGAAGGCGGCGAGCAGACGCGACCGCGCGGCGGGCGACAGCACGTCGAATCCGTCGCGCAGCGCAGGTAAACGGCGCAGGAAATCGGTGTCGGGGAGTGCATCGATGCGCTCGATGAGGGCCCCAACCAAACCAGGATGCGCGTCGAAGAGTGGCAGCGCCATGGTGAGCGCGCCTTTCAACCGTTGTGAGAGCGCTTGTGACGTCGGTAGATCGATGGCGGCATCGATGTGCGATGCGAGCGTTGTCGCAAAATCCTCGGCCCTGTCGCGCCCGAGCAACACCAGCGCGGCTCCTGCTGCGCCTTGCATCAGCGGCGAACCTTCGAGCTTGAGCGCTTGCAAGGCCGCGTGCAGGCGCCCATCGCCGAGCGCGCCAGCTTCGTCTTGTTGGCGCTGCATCAAGCCAACCAGCTCGAGCAACGCGCGCACATCTTCGATTCGAGTGGAGCCGGCCAAGCCTTCGACGGCGCGTATGGCAACGGCCAAAAGATCACTGCGCCGCACTGCTTCAGGCAGCTCGAATGCTTCGAGATCGTCGGTCGCTACCGCGGGTGCGCCCGGGATGTGGCCGTGGCCCAGCCGTTCGAAAAAAAACAAAGTCGTGACGACTTCGTGCAACCCGCCGCGTTCGCTGAGCGCGTTGGTCAAACGCAGGCTGAGCTCCGCGAGCAGGGTTGGTAGGGCACACTCGGCGGCTTGTTCGGTGGCTGATTGCAGTGCGTTCAGCGCAGGTTCGTCGTTGTGCTCATCGCCTCGCAGCGACTGGCGCAGCGAGCCTTCCGCAGCTTGCGCCAGAGTGACTCCGCGCAAACTGCACAGCTCGAGCATGGCGGCGGTGCTCGGCGTGTACTGCAAGGACCAGCGCGTGGTTAGAAGCTCTGCTTGCGTCTGGCTGGCGCGCTCTTCGCGCGTTGCGTACGGTACGCCCGCCGCACACAGGCGTGCCAAAGTGATCTCACGCTTTCGGTCCAGGTCACTGCGCAGCGGATCGAGCACCAGCGGCTTTGCATCTTCAGCCACGTCGCTCGGCCCTGGCAGCTTGAGCTCACTGAGCAACGCCTCGACGTGTGGTGCTAGCCCTGAGCGCGGCGCGCCCGGAGGCAGCCGACCGCGGCGATTGCCGACCAGCACGCGCTCCATAGCTCGCGCCAGCACTCGCCCGCGACCCAGGCGTTCGCCGTGCGCCATCGTGGTTTCGATGGCTTCGACGAGCTCGCGCCTCCCTGGGCCCGGCAAGTTGCGCAGCCTGGCCAAATCCCGCGCTAAACGCAGCGCCTCGCGGATGTCCGGCAACGAAGCGACATGGCCCCGCTCGCGTAAATCGTGGGCAATGGCTGTAAGGCAGTCAAGAACTGGGTGCTCCAGTTCCTGCCTGGTGCTGAGCGCGGCGTAGGCGCGGGCTTGCCACATCGGATCCACGATCCCTGCCGGATAACCCGAGCGCGCATCGAGCAAGTCGAACGAGTACGGAATGAGCGACGCGACCATGTCGTCGTTCGAAGGCGTGCTCGAGGAAAGCTCCGCGGTTTCGACATCACCGACGAGGGGTGTTTGTGTCAGCGCGCTTGCGTGAAAGCTGCCGACCACAGCCGCCAAGCGTTCGCCTTGGGCGCGTTGCAGGCAGCCGCGCATGTAGCGCTCGCGAGCCAGGTCGTGAGCCGAGATCCCACCGTTCGCGCGGGCATCGGCCCGCAGTGCCCAGCCGAACAACAACGCGGCGCGCCGCGTGCGCTCCGGATCGTCGGGCACCGCGCGAGTCTCGACCAACACATCCCACAGCGCGGCGCTGTCTTCTACATCTGCGTTGCTGCACAACGCGCGCGTCAGGGTGCCGATTTCGCGAGCAGGCTCGTCTTCGTTCGCTTCGCCGCGCGCCAGGTAGGGCTGATCAAAGGCTTCTACCGGTACGCCGCGCGCCTTTGCCCAGCGCAACGCCGCGAGCTCGGGCGAGAACTCAGCAAACGGATAGAAAAAGAGCGAACTCCCGTCCTTGCGCACGGCCGCCAGCGCAACGGGAGGCTCCAAAGACGGATCGCCGAGCAGCGACAGGAACGCAGTGAACTCGGCGGGCAGCTCGATCAAAAGGCGCGTAGGCGCAAACGCGTCGAGCAGCGCTGGCATTGCAGCTGCACATGCCGGCGAGTGATGACGCACGCCGATCAGGAACGGAAGCGTCTCGCCGGCGAGGGCGTCGAGCGCTTCGTTCGGATTCAAGCCTCCTCCAACACCGCGCGCAGCTCGAACAGCTGCTGCCACACTCGGCTTTTCGCCTCCGCGCGGCGTTTCACGGCGCTATCCCAATACGAAAGCAGGCGCCCGCGATCTTTGGGGTCGTCTTTCAATACGACGCCGAGCAGGTAGCCGGGCACGAGCCTCAACGGATCTCGATCGCCCGGAAAATAGGTGGTCTGCAAGGCGATCGACGTGAACACACCCACGGCCTCCGCGGTGCTCATCACCGTGCCCGGACGCTCGACGGCCCAGCCTTCGCTGCTGCGGCCGGCGCGCAAATCGCGGAAGGCAGTGACCAAAGCTTCGAGCACGGCGTCGTCGACGCGCAACGGTTCCCCGACGCGAGCCAGAGCTGCCTCGGCTTGACGCTTGACCAGCGCGACTTCCCGCGCGGGATCGCCGATGGGCGGAATCGTCTCGAAGTTGAAGCGGCGTTTGAGTGCGGCCGACATTTCGGAGACGCCGCGGTCGCGCAGGTTCGCGGTGGCGATCACGTTGAAGCCCGGGCGTGCCAGCTCGAGCGTGTTGAGCTCCGGTACGGCGAGGCGACGGTCGGACAAGATGGAGACCAGCGCGTCCTGCACTTCCGGCAAGCAGCGGGTGACCTCTTCGACGCGCGCGAGCGCTCCGCGGCGCATGGCGCTCAGCACAGGTGAGGGGACCAGCGCCTCTTCACTGGGGCCCTTGGCGATCAGCAGCGCGTAGTTCCAGCCGTAACGCAGCTGATCTTCGGTCGTGCCGGCAGTGCCCTGCACGGTGAGCGCGCTCGATCCCGAAATCGCCGCGGCCAGCAGCTCTGATAGCAGTGATTTGGCTGTGCCGGGTTCGCCGACGAGCAAGAGCCCGCGTTCTCCCGCGAGCGTCACCACGGCGCGTTCGACCAGCGCGCGATCGCCCACGAACTTTTCGCTGATCACAAGCTGTCGCGGCAGGCTTTCCGGAGCGCGCGAGCCTTTGGGCAACTTCAAGGTTTCGCCTTTGCTCCCCAGAATGAAGGTGAGCACGGCTTTGGGCGAGCGCTGCCAGCCCGGGGGGCGTGCAGCATCGTCCCAGTGCTCCAGAAAGGCGAGCTCTTCGGCGTGAAGCACCTCGCGCGGCGGAGACTGAACGTCGCTCGGAGTCGATTGCATGCGTTAGACCTCTTCGAGTTTGGGTACATCGCTGCGCTCGACGCGAGCTAGGGCGGCTTCGAACAGCTCGTGTGCAGCGAGCGGTGGGAGTGTGCGGGCGAAGGCGCCGCGCGGTAGGCGATACAACGCTCCCTTCCAGGTTTCCATCGGCAGAGCTTTGCCGGCGGACTTTTCCCAGCCGCCGGGCAAGAACAAGTCACGCCCAGCGCGTTCGCGTTTTCCTTCCACAACGAGACCCTTCGACAAGAGCTCGGCGCCGGCGCGCTTGAGCTGCGCTGGCTTCCAGCCGTTCCAAAGCGTGACGTTCTTGTTGGTGGGTTCGGACAATGCGAGCAGCTGCAAGTAAAGTTGGGCGGCATCGCTCGAAATTCCATGCAGTGTTTGCGCGCGCTGGTGCGTTTCTGGTGCGGAGAGGAGGGGATTGTTTTCGTACGCTCCAGCAGGCACTGGGGTCGAGCGAATGCGCGCGATGAGGCGCTGGCAGGCTTCGCTTTGTAGAAATACCGCCGCGGCGAGCCCGCTCGCGCCGCTGGCATCGAAGCGCCACAGCAATTCTTCGGTCGCTAAGTTGAGGCAACGCGCGGTGCGCACGGCCGCGTGCAGGCGAAGTGAGTATTGGTTCTGAATGAGCATGCCAACGAGCATGCCCGAATCGCGGATCTGCACCTTGTCGTCGTCTGCGGTGGTGGTTTTCAGCTCACCCCCCAGCGCCGTGAACAAATCCTTCAGCGCGTTGTTTTTCGGATCGTCGTACATGCCCGACAACGGGAGCAAAAGCGTCGGATCAGCGAGCGCTACGAGCGCCGCTTCGTGCAGCCGCACGAGGCCGTTGCGGTACTCGTCATCGACGGGCAGCGCGCCAAATCCCCAAACAATCAAATGGGCAATCGCACGTACAGCCGCTCCCGAGAACCGATCTTTGGGCTGCTCCCATGCAAAGAGAGTATCGAAGTCGGTCTCTCGCACCTGCAACAACGGGCTTTGAGCCGGATTCAACACGGCGCCCAGCAAGTCCACGCTCTTCACCGGTGGGTCGAGTTCGCGTTCTACGGCAACGACGAGCTCCTCGCGCAAGGTGACGCGCTTGCCATAGGTATTCGCCCACGCTGTTCCTAGACGCGCCGCCAGCACGTCGAGGTTGACCAGGTCGTGTGGATTCTCTGGCGCAACCGCATCGAGCAAACGCAGCCACTCGATGGGCCCCAAGTTGCGGAAGGTATCGTGCGCCACCTTCAAGTCGGAGAGCTTGATCTCGATAGCCTCGCGCAGCTCTTTGCCGAGCAGATCGCTCCCGTAACGGCGCATCTTGCCGAGGCCGAACAAGAGCCAGCAGCACTCGGCGCGAGTGAGACCGCTGTGTTCGGCAACGATGAGCTCTTTGCCCTTGGCTTCCGCAGCCGTGCTCGTGGGCTCTTCGAGTGCGAGGAACGCATCGAGCCAGGCCGCGTCGCCGCGCTCCGTGAAACGCTGTTCTGATTCGACGTTCACGCCGTTCGGCGCACGAAACTCAGCGTTCGGAGCGCGCTCCAAAATGCGCAGCGGCAAACCTTCGCCGCCGCCGTAGTGGTTCGCCGTTCGCACGAAGTAGCGACTCTGACCTTCGCTCACCAAAGCATCGGGCATGCCGCCGGCGACCACAGATGTGGGACGCCGCGCTGCGAACAACCTCAGGTTCGGCAGCTCTTCGACAAGGCCGCTGCGGCGCAATGTGGCCAGCGCGCGACGGATTTGTAGACGTGCGCTCGCTTCGGTTGCAGGGAGTGCCCACAGAACAGCCAGTGCTCGCAGCGAACCAAGCCAGGTTTCCCATGGGTGCGACGATGCTTCGCTGATCGAGGACTGTTCGCCCAAAAGGAAGCGACTCACCGCGGTCACCTCGGGAGTCCAGGGGCTGTGACTCCAATGCACCTCGTTCAGCGCGCCGAGGGCTTCGCCGATTTCTGAGTCGTTCAGAACGCCTTCCTCGACCTGCTCGGCACGTTCCGGCGCTCGTTCGCGCACCAGTACAGAAAGCTCGGCTTGTAGGCGGCCGGCTTCGAGCGCCGCACCAACGACGGCATCGCAGAGCGCGTCGGCGGTGCCGCGAGGCAATGTGCGCGTTACGGCTTCGCGAGCGGCAGAAGGTTCGTTGCTCACCAGCGGCGCCGCACTGTCATCAGTTAACGCGCGCAGCACCACGCTCGCAGCCTCATCGCGCACACTGAAGAAGTGCCAGCACGAAACCGGCACACCCGCGCCGAACCCGTGGCTAGCCCATTCGTCGTCGCCGTAAGTTCCGAGCGGCTGCCCGTCGGGACCGTACAGGGTTGCTCCGTAGCGCGCTTCGCCGCTCCTCCAAAACCGCTTCGCCTCCAACGCGCGAATTTGTGTGTCAGCCGGAAATAAAGTTAGCGCGTCGAAAGCGACACCCGCCGTGACGCTGCGCCCATCGACCCCGGTGATTTCGTGCTCCGTGCGGTTCGAGTGGCGCACCGCGAAGCCGCAAACACCATCGTGTGCACCGAGGGGCGTGTTTTCTGCGCCTTCGGGCACAGGGCACATCCACACTGCGTTCAAACGGAACCCGTCGCTACGTTCGCTGAGCGGCGCGACGAAAGCGGGCCACGACGCGCGGCCAGCGACGCCAGTCGCCGCATTCATCTCGAGTAGGCGAAACGTGCCGGCTTGCCAATCACTCTTCCAAAACGTGTGACCATCGCAGACGACGCTGCCGCCTTCGAGTTTGTGACTGCCCGCGTGCAGCGTGCCGTGACGTGTGACGAAACCAGCGCTGGTTGGCACTCCAACGTCGAGGTCCGAAGCGTAGCTGTAGAGATAACTCGAGAACTCGAACAGATTGTTCGGTTCCGCCGACCAATACGCCTTGCTGCCATCACGCGTGTAGAAGATGACCAGAAACTGTCCGTCGAACCAGTACACGCCGGTGAGGCGTGCGCCGGTTGGCAGTACGAAGTCGTGTTCACCCAGGCGCTTTTGCCCCGAGACAGCGATGGCTTTCACCGCATTCGACAGCACGGGATAGGGGAAGAAGCCACCGACGCGTGTTTCTACACCCGTGCCCAGCTCTTTCACGGCTTGCTCCCAGACGGGCCAGCTAAACTCCGCGAACAGTCCGCCACGCAGAGTGCGCCCGAGCGCGGGAGCGAGCGTCAGCGCTTGCAGGCGCGCGTAGAGATCCGGAAATTCGGCAAATAGCCGCGCTGTGCTCTTCTTCGAAAGGGCGAGCAGCCCGGCGCCGAACGAGACGATAGTGCCATGCTCGAGTAGCTCGAGTTGGCTTTCCAACCACGCGCGCCGCGCCTCGATGAAGCCTTGCTTGCCGAGCGCGGCGGTTTCGAAGTTCACGCCGCCAATCGCCCCGGCCACGGCGTCGATCAAGAGCGGTCTTAGCAGGGGGTGGGCCGCAACGTGAACCGGATCGCAATCGATGACGTCGAGCGAGAGTTGCCGACGCCTTTCAGGTTCAGCGATCGGAATTTCGAGTGCAGCAGCGTGCTCCGCGAGTGACAGACCGACGGTGCCCCAGCCATGGCTGATGTCGAGCGGGACTTTGTCTTCCAAGAGGCGCGCGCGAAAGCGGTCGAGATAGGGTCGCAAGCAAGCGTCGCCCTCGCGGAAGCTGATCAAGGCGTGCAGCCACTTGGCGGCGGCGCCCGCTTCAGGTTCTTCTTCGTTGCGCGCTAAGAGTGCGTCGACAAGCCCGGCTTCCTCCATGAAAGCGATCCAACTTTCGGGGAAGCCGCTCGCGCCGGAGCTCGGCGTCGGAAACAAATGTCGCAAGCGCTTGCGCGCGTTGCTGTCGGACTTGGCGAGCGCGACCAATGCGGGGCGATACAATTGCCAAAAGTCGCCCGGCGCACGTTTGATGGCCGGTGAGCTCAACACTTCGCTCACGAACGCGAGCTCCTCCTTGGCTAGATCGAGCTTGGCTGCGCTGATCAGGGCACGCAGCTCTTTGCCCATTCCGCTCCAAGGCGGCAGCCCTCCCAGCGTGCGGCGCAGCGCGAGCTCGCGGTAACGTGTGTAGGCCGCTTCGGCTCCGTATCGCTTCTCGAGCTCTTTGGCGTAACCAGCCAGCGACTTGGCTGCGACTGCGCCGCTCAACGCGAACTCCAGGTAAACGGCGCTGCGCACGTCTTCGTCGATCGGAAGCTTATGCTCCTTCTCGACCAAACGTGCCTTCTCGAAACATTGTGCGGCGAAGCTCTCGCTGTCCTCTTCGAGGAAGGCGCGCCCGGCTTCTTCCCAAAAGCTCGGCAGAAAATGCGGCACCGAGCGACCGAGCTGGTCCGCGATGGCCACAAAAGCGTCGCGCGCGTGGCCGGGTTTGCTGCGGACACGCTTTTTGGCCTTCTTGAAGTCGCGCGTCACTTCCAGTGCGAAGCTTGCGCGTTTGGGATCGTTGACCAGCGCCCAACCGGGAAAGCCGAGCGCGCGGAATCGTTGACGGCCGAGCTTGGAAACCACCGACGAGCGCGTGAAACCCAGTGCATCCATTTCAGCGTCGGCGCCGGGCACGACTTGATTCACCGCCAACCGCACGATGGCGCGACCGACCAGCGCTGGGTGCGTGTAGCCGTGGGCGACGACTTCGCCAGCGCGCTCGTCGCGCGGCACATCGGCGTCGACGGGGAGAATCGCGCCGGCGCGCAGCAGCGAAGTGAGATCAGCCATTGGCAGCCTCCTTCTCGACGAAGCGAGCGGCGTAGATCGCGTTGGCCATACGCATGCCCTCCGAGTACGCGACGCGCCCGACTTCGCTGAGCGGGATGCTGCGCTCGTGCTCATCGACCCAAACCAGATCGCCGGTGTACGCCTCACTCATCGGATCGTCCGAGCCAATCCAGTATCTAGCTTCTTGGGCACGTAGCTTGCGAGTCGCGTCGAGCTCCCAAATTTTGCAGATGGCCGAACCACCCGAGACACGAAAGCCGTGTTTGCGGCACGTCGAGAGCGCGTGGTTCAGCTGCTGAAACTTGGCGCCGGAAAGTGAGCTCTCCGTCGTGGCGTTGGCATCCACGTTGCGCGGCTTCTCGAAAACCTCGCGGAAAAGCTGGGGAATGCCTTGCACGAGTGAAAGTTCCGTCGCCAGCGAGCGCAGATCATCCAGCGCGGGCAAAGCGATGGGATGCGGGATTTCGATGCTCTGCACGTCGAGCCACACCGTTTCGCCATCGCGATCCACGACGCCGATCCCGCGCGCTGGATCGACGCCACGAAAGAAACCGCCGCGCTCGGGTGCACCCTCGGGCACTACAATCGCGTTCTCCAGCGCTTTGCGCCACGCTGCGTCGGGCCACACCGCCATCAACACCCCGAGCGGTGTCGGCAGCGACCGGAGCATCCAGGATTCGACCACCTCGACACATTCGCGTTCGTGCTGCGCCAGAAATTCGCGCACGTTGTCGAGCTGCTCGAAGGCTGGCGTCTCTTTGACGTCTTTGGGCACGGAGCTCAGGAGCTGGCCCTTGGCGTTCTTGCAGCGGATCTTGCCGTCTTCGAAGCCGAGCAGGTAGCCATTGCCCGCATCGAGCCAGCCCTCTTCGGGCGTCTGGGGTTTGGGTTTGGAGCGAGCCTTCGCGGGAGCGCTCACTTTGGCTACGACCGCCTCGGTTTCGCTCTTGTCGTCGTTGGCCTCGTCGTTTGCATCGACTGCGCGATAACCCTTCTTGGTTTTGTCGCGGATGAGCTTGTCGCGTTCGGCGATGGCTGCGGCTTCGCTGGCGAAGGACTTCTCCTGTGTTTGGCCCTTGGTGCCGATGCGGCCAAAGCGCACCGTTAACGTGCTCTCTTTGGCTTCCACCTCCCAGAACTTGCTCGAACCCCCTTCCACCAGCTCGAAGCGCTTCATGACCCCGGAGAGTAACGGAAGCGCTGGCCCGAGGCCCAGCAAGAAAATGTTACGAGCGAGTTCGCGGGGCGCGGCGCGAAGTTCGGCGCCGCGTGCTCGCCGTGGCCGGCGCCGGCGTGAAGTCCGGTGGGGGAGGTGCGACGTCGGGCTTGAAGCCAATTGCCTCGAGATCGTCTTTGCGGAGCACGCTTCCCTGGGCGGCCTGCGCGGCGCGCCCGAGTACGTCGATCAGCTCGGCGTCGTTGTTGGGCCAAGCGTGTTCGACGATCAAACGCAGCGCAGCTGTATCGATTCCGAGCGGCTCGCGGCCGAGCTCGAGTGACTTGCGCGCCAGCGCATCGAGGGCGAGCGAACGCAGATCTTCGGCGCGTTCGCTGAGGCTCGGCAGGCGCTGGCTACTGCCGTCGAACCAGCGCGCTAGGTTCGCGCTGAGGCGTTGGGCTTCTACGAGCTCGTTGGCAGGCTTGGGCAGCGCGATCACGACGCCCGGTGGCAAGATGCTCGAACGTGGCGTGTGTGCTGCACGGCGCGATAGCGCGATGGCGACGGTTTCCTGTGTGGCGAGCGGCAGCGCCAAAAGGTTGAGCAACACCAGTGTGCCACCATCGGCAAGGCTGAGCGGCGATTTGTCTTCACTCTGCCAGCGCTCCAGCAGTTGCTCTTCGGGTGATGCACAGTCCACAGCGATCAAAGGACCCGCGGCGCGCGGGCTCGCCAAGTGAAAGTGCGCGGCGTACGCGAGTGGATCGGAGCCTGGCGACACCACCAACGCCGCCAACGGCGTGCGCTCCGCGAGTTGCTCCAGCGCGACCAACGTGGAGCGCGCGGCGGAGCTGTACGCGGCGGAGCGCGCGGGGCGCGCCAGGCGTTCGCTCAGCGCGCGGTTGCGTTCGGAAGCGCCCTCGATGATGTGCTCCAGGCGCCGGCACTCGTCGTCGACGGCATCGGCGCGCGACACTGCTGCGAGCTCGCGGTCGCGCGAACGCGACAAGGCTGCTGCTACGGCCAAAAGTGAACTGATGCGGTCTGCGAGCAAACGTGCCGCGCGTGCCTCTTCGAGGCTCAATGGACTGCGTCGACCGGCTTGGGGCAGCAAAATGAAACCAATCGGGCCATCTTCGTCAGTGATGATGGTGGCCGAGTAGGCGCCGCGCGTTTCGAGCCAGCTGAGCACGCCGCGCACGTCGGGCCGTCGCACGCGTAGAGCCCGCAGCGCGTCGGCGCGCAGCGTGTGCTCCGGCTCACCCAATCCGAGCTCGTAAATGCGCTCGGGGGCTTCGGCACGAGCTACGTGCAGATAGCCGGCAATGTCGACGCTCATCACTTCGGATGGGTCACGCTGCCAGATCTCGGGTCGAGCTTCACTCAAATGCGACGCCTTGCCGAGCGCCACCAGCGCGGCGCGCAGCGCAGCGGCGGGCTCTGGCTGCAACGCATCGCGCGCGGCTTGGTCCAGCGCGCCGAGCCAACGCGACTGCTCCGGGCCGAGCGGTCGCGCCACGGCTTGTGCGACCAGCCCGACTCCAATCGCGAGCAAGCCGGCGGCGAGCACGATGGCTGGCGCATAGTTCGGCAAGAGCTGCGAGAGCGCCGTTGCGCCCACCAGCAATGGAGCACCCAAAATCGTGACGGCCAAGAGCCCGCGCAGAAAGCGCGTTACCAGCGTCGCCTCACGCGCCGAGGCAGCCCATGCGCAAGTGCCGGAGGCGAGCACGACCGCGGCGGGCAACAAGCGATCCGGTGGCGCCACGTCGAGCCACGCTGCGGGTACCGCGACCGTAAACGCTGCCAACGACAGCGCGAACGCGGAGCGCGAACGATCGCCAATGCCGAGCTCCAGCCGGCGGATCCAGCGCAGTCGCAAGGTGGCCACCACCATCACCAGCAACGTGCCGATGCCAGCGCTGGTCGTAACGTAATCGATGATGAGTGGATCGAAGCGCAGGCGTGGCGCCGGCAAGATGGCGTAGGCACCTGGCACGGCCGTGGCCACGCCCCAGAGCAGCCCTACGAACAGCGAGGCATCGAGTGAACGCGCCGAGCGCGTTGGTTCCAACAATCCGCCTACCGAGCGCAAGCGCGCCAGCGCCAGCAACGCGCCCACCGAGGCGGCGCCGGCGCCCAAATTGGCGGCCGCGTCGAGCCCTGGCTTGGCATCTCCGCCGGTGCGCGCTGCAATCAACATTGCCGCGCCCCAAAACGAAGCGCGCACGGCGGCGCGCGCTTCGAGCGCCATGCGATCGTCACCGGGCATGCTTTCGGTGCGGCGAAACACCTCCCCGAGCCCGATCGGCAATACCAACAGCGCGAGCCATGGCAACACGCCGCCGCCCGAGCGCGCCGCACCCAAGCAGGTGTAGGCCAACGCTGCCGCGAGCAGCCAATAGTTGCGGCCAAGGCGAGTCACGCGCCCACTCTATACACCTGACGCTGGGCCGGCACGAAACGGGCGCCAGCTCGCGGCAAAAGCGTTCTCACGCCCGCTAAAAAAGGTGCGAGCTTTGGCGCGAGGCGCCCCCTAGCCGCCTGGCCGAAAACGCTAGAAATACGCTCGAATCGCGGGCAGTGCAGTGGCCGTGCCAGGATTTGCCGATTGCGCGGGCGGAGCGCTCGCGTTATCGGCCCTCGTGCTCGCGCGAAGGGCGGTGCAGACTAAACCCGTCTTCGCACGTTTTCCTCTCGAACGACCTCGCTAGGGGCCGGTTTTTTCCAACCGATGAAGAAGAACTACCTTCTCGACACCAACGTTCTGCTCCACGACCCCTTTGCGATCTACAAGTTCGAGGACAACGATCTCATCCTTCCGATCTACGTCATCGAAGAGATCGATCAGTTCAAACGCGATTCGAACGAGCGCGGCCGCAATGCGCGCACCGTCTCGCGTTTGCTCGATCAAGAGCGCGCCAAGAAGGGCTCGCTTTCGCAGGGGGTGCCCATCGGGGACGGCGGGAGCCTGCGCGTTTATGTGCCAGATAGAAGGCCTCGCCTCGAAATTGCGTTGAATCCCGCTTCGGGTGATCACGCGATTTTGCAGTGCGCGCTCGACTTCCGCGACGCATCGCCGGACAAGCCGACCATCTTCGTCACGATGGACGTGAACCTCAGGATCCGCGCGGATACGCTGGGGCTCACCACCGAAGCTTACGAGAACCAGGCTGTCGATGCCGAACGCTTGGAGAGCGGCATCGTCGAGATCGTGGTGAGTGCTGCCGAGCTCGACACCTTCTTCGAGGCGGGCGCGCTGAAACCACCGGCGACCGATCGACTGCACGCGAACATCAGCGTGATTTTGCGCGACGACGGCGCGCGGCCGCGCAGCGCGCTCGGTCGCTTGCACGCCGAGTCGGGTGAAATTCGCGCGCTGAAGACGCCGCGTGAAGGCGTGGTCGGCGTGCGGCCGCGCAACAAGGAGCAAAGCTTTGCGCTCGATTTGTTGCTCGACGACAGCGTGAAGCTGATCACGATTTTGGGCAAAGCCGGGACCGGCAAGACGCTGCTAGCGCTCGCCGCCGGCTTGAAGCGCACCATCGAAGACGGCGCTTATGCACGCTTGCTCGTGAGCCGCCCGGTGATGCCGCTCGGGCGCGATATCGGCTTTTTGCCGGGCGACGTGAACGAGAAGCTGAACCCGTGGATGCAGCCCATCTACGACAACCTCGAATTTTTGTTGGCCGCGGGCGGCGGCAAGCGACGGGGCGTGCGCGGCTACGACGATCTGTTCAACAACGGCCAGCTGCAAGTCGAACCACTGACGTACATCCGCGGCCGCAGTTTGCCGCAGCAGTACGTCATCGTCGACGAAGCTCAGAACCTTACTCCGCACGAGGTGAAGACCGTGATCACACGCTGCGGCGAGGGCACCAAGATCGTGCTCACTGGCGATCCGTTCCAGATCGACAACCCCTACGTGGACAGCTCCACCAACGGCCTCAGTGTCACCGCCGATCGGCTGCGCGGCGAGGGCATCGTGGGGCACATTTTGCTCAGTAAAGGCGAGCGCAGTGAGCTCGCCAATATCGCAGCGAACAAGCTGTGAACGCGCGCGGCGATCTCGGCGATGCCCGCTTGCTGGCAGACGCCGAGCGCTCGCTGTTGCTAGCCGAGCAGCACATTCGTTTGCTCGATCGCGTCACGCCGGAAAACCTGTCGCGCGAACGGCAACGCTTGGCGGAGGCGCTCACGGCAGGCCGGCGTGCGGAGCCTCGCTTCGAATATCGGGCTGTCGAGCTCCGCGCCGTGGCGCGTGGTCTCGAAGCTCTGATGCGCGAGCTGGCTTCGGAGGGCAACTTGGCGCGATTGTTCGCGGAGCGCGCCGAAGAGCTCTTGCTCGAAGCCGAGCTGGTCGAGAGTGTTGGCAGCCGTCGCTTCGCCGGGCTAGCTCGTCGGCGCTATCCCAGCGAACCGAGTCCCGCGCTGGAAGCGCTAGTCGAAGAGCTCGCTGCCGGCATGGTCGAAACTGACGAGCTCATCGAGGTGGAAGCGCCGCATCCGCAAAGCCTGCTCAATGTTGTGCGACGTCGCATCGCGGAGTGGAAGCTTCCGGTACGCGTCGAGCTTCGTACGCAGCTTAGCTGCGTCGCGGCGGCGGGCGACGGCTTCGTTGCGATTCGTCGCGGTGCACACCTCAGCGCGCTCGCTGCCGAGCGCGTTGCGGCCCACGAGCTCTTGGCGCACGTGATGCCGCGCCTGCAGGCGGCGCACGAAGCCTTGGGGATCTACCGAGTGGGCACGCGCGGAGCCAACGAAGACGAAGAGGGCCGCGCGCTTTGCATCGAGCAGCGCTTGGCCACTTGGGACAGCGCTCGCCGTCGCGAGCTCGCATTTCGCCATCGCGCAGCCGAGCGAGTGCACGCCGGCGTCGAGCTGAACGACTGCGTGCACGAACTGGTGCGAGCGGGGGCAACCTTCGATCACGCGCTCGACTGGAGTTTGCGCGCACTTCGCGGCGGCGGGTTGGCTCGCGAAATCGTATACCTGCCAGCCATGTTGCGCTTCTCGCACGCGATCGCAAATGATCCGAGTTGCGAGCGCTTTTTCGAGCGGGGCCGTGTCTCGCTGGTTGCGGTGCCGGCGTTACGCGCGTTCGAACTCAGTCCTTGATATCGACCAGCACGGGCGCATGGTCGGACGGCTTTTGTGCGTGGCGCGGCTCGCTATCGATGTCGGCACGCAAAAGGCGTGGCACCAGCGGCTCCGTCACGAACACGTAGTCGATGCGTAAACCTTCGTTGCGCCGAAATGCTCCCGCGCGATAGTCCCAGAAGCTGTACACGCCGCCCTCGTCGTGGCGCAGCCGGAAGGCGTCGAACAAACCGAACTGCAGCAGCCGCGCGAGTTGACGCCGTTCATCGGGATGAAAGTGCAGCTGCCCGCGGTACAACTCCGGGTCGTACACGTCGCGCTCGTCCGTGCAAATGTTGAAATCGCCGCACAGCGCCAGCGGCTGCTTGGGATCTTCGAGCGTGTCCAAGGTCAACCGCAAGCGCTCGAGCCAGCTGAGCTTCTCGACGAACGACGGCGACGTCACCGATTTGCCGTTGGGCACGTAGACGTTCACGACGCGCACGCCGCCGACGGTGGCGGATATAGCGCGTCGATCGGCATTCGGAAGATCCCCCACCAAACCCACTCGCACATCTTTGATGGGTAGCCGCGCGACGATCGCCACGCCGTTGTAGGTTGGCTGCCCCGCCATCGCCACCGCATAGCCCAGTCGCATCAGCTCGTCGGTTGGAAACTCGTCGTCGGTGACCTTGGTTTCCTGCAGGCAAATTACGTCTGGATCGGCCTTTCTGATCCATTCGAGCAGCTGGGTCTCGCGCATCCGGATCGAATTGATGTTGTAGCTACCTATCCGCACGGCTTCGGGTGTAGCTCCGGCCGGGCGGGCGAAGCAAGGCCTTGTGGTTCGGGAGTGCCCGCACTACGAAAGGGCCCGGCTCATGCGAATTGGGTATCGGTCTCTCCAGTTGCCGTTGGCTCTCGTGCTGGTGGCAACGCGGGGGTGGGCACAACAGTCGGAAGGCGAGGGGGCGGCGCCGCGCAGCGGTCCGGGAGCGGTGGTGCGCGAGCAGCCAGCGCCCGAAGGAGAGAAGCCGAAGGCTCCGGTGGTCGTCCCACCCTCGCTTGTGCACTTCGAAGATGCGCCGTATCCGCCCGATGCTCAGAAGCAGGGTCTGCAGGCGGACGTCATCCTGAAGCTGACGATCGATCGCGAAGGCAACGTCACGCAGGCGGTTTCGACGCAACCGGTCGGCAACGGCTTCGACCAAGCCGCCGAGCAAGCAGCGCTGAAATTCAAGTTCCAGCCGGCTACGCGCAACGGCCAGCCGATCCCATCGCAGATTCTCTACAAGTACTCCTTCACGTTGAAGGAGGCGGCGCCGCCCGCCGATGCACCTCCAGCGCCGCCGCCCAACACGGGTGAGCTCTCTGGCGCGCTGCGCCTCGCCGACGGTGACGCTGCGCTCGCTGGGGCCGAAGTCGAAATCGTGCTGCCGGACGGGAGCCAACGGCGTGTCACCACCGATGCGGACGGCCGTTTTGCCATCAAGCCCGCGCCGGCTGGGCACTATCGCTTGCACGTCGTGGCCGAAGGCTTTCGGGAGCTGCGTCAAGAAGAAGACGTCGTCGCTGGCGAAGTCACCGAGGTGATTTATCGCGCTGCGCCGCTGCCAACCGGCATCGAAATTTTGGTGGAGGGTGAACGCCCGGCGCGCGAGGTCACGCGGCGTACCATCGAGCGCCGCGAAATCGAGCGCATTCCCGGTACCGGCGGCGACGCGCTGCGCTCGCTGCAAGCGTTGCCCGGCGTCGCGCGCACTCCGGGTCTGCTCGGCTTGCTCATCATCCGTGGTTCGGCGCCGCAAGATACCAACGCCTTCATCGACGGCTCACTCACGCCGCTCGTCTATCACTTCGGTGGGCTCTCCAGCGTGGTCCCGACGGAGATGCTCGATCGCATCGATTTTTATCCCGGCAACTTCAGTGCGCGCTTCGGTCGTGTGCAGGGCGGCATCATCGACGTCGGTTTGCGTTCGCCGAACACGCGCTGCACCGGTGATTACGGGAAGCGCAGCGATGCGCTTGGCTGCTACCACGGCCTCTTGCAGCTCGATGCCATCGACGCGCGCCTGATGGTGCAGGGCCCAGTCGGCAAGAGCAAAGACTGGAGCTTTGCCATCGCCGGGCGTCGCAGCTGGCTCGATACGTGGCTGAAGCCAGTGCTGAAGAGCTCCGGGGTCGGCGTGTCGACCGCGCCGGTCTACTACGACTACCAGGCCATTCTCGAGCGGCGTCACGATAAGGCGCGCACGAGCTTGCGGTTCTACGGCAGCGACGACCGCCTCGATATCTTGATCAACGACCCCGCTGCTCAAGATCCAGCATTTGGCGGCAACCTGACGTTCGGCACCGGTTTTTATCGCCTGCAGGCCTTGCACCAAGACCAGCTCAACAAGGTGGTGACGACCGATTCGATGCTCTCGTTCGGTCGGAACACGTTGGATTTTTCGATCGGCACGTTCCTGTTCAAGCTCAAGAGCACCCCGTTCTACGGGCGCCAAGAGTTTGGTTTCCGCCTCGCCAACGGCGTGAAATTCAATGCGGGCTTGGACTTCTTGGTCGTGCCCTACGAAGTGCAGGTGCGCTTTCCGCAGCCGCCGCGCCCTGGTGAGCCGGATCCAGGACCCTTTGCCGCGCAACCTCCGCGCGAGTCACGCCAACAGGGTACCGTGTTTCGCCCCGGTTGGTATGGCGAATTCGAGCTTCAGCCCAGCGCACGCCTGCGCGTGATTCCAGGGCTCCGTTTCGATTACGCGCGCGACAGCGGGCACGCCGACATGAGCCCCCGCATCAACGCGCGCTTCGATGTAATTCCGGCTGCCAGCGCCGAGGAGCAGGCCGCCGGCAGTCAGCGGCGTCGCACCACGGTGAAGGGCGGCGTTGGTCTCTTCCATCAGCCGCCGCAATTTCAAGAGACGGACGTCGTTTTCGGTACGCCCAATCTCAAGTCGAACCGCGCCGTGCACTACTCGCTTGGCGTCGAGCAGGAGCTCACGCGCCAAGTCGACCTCAACGTCGAGGGCTTCTACAAAGATCTCACGCGCCAGGTGGCACCCGCGCCGCTCACCAGCGGCAACCAATACAGTAACCTCGGCCTCGGCTCGGTCATTGGTCTCGAAGTTCTGCTCAAGTACAAGCCGGACAAGAACTTCTTCGGCTGGGTGGCTTACACCCTGTCGCGCAGCGTTCGGAAGAACACCCCGGACGAGCCTGAGCGCCTGTTCCAGTTCGACCAAACCCACAACCTCACGGTACTGGGAAGCTATCGCTTGGGTCGCGGTTGGGAGTTCGGCGCACGCTTCCGTGTCGTCTCCGGTGCACTCGTCACGCCGGTGGTTTCGCAACCGTCGTTACCATCGCTGTACGCGGCTGACGCCGGTAGCTACGCGCCGCTACAAGGGCCGCAATTCAGCCAGCGCTTGCCGCTCTTTCATCAGCTCGACATGCGCGTCGACAAGCGTTGGCAGTTCCAGCGCTGGAGCTTCTCCGCGTACCTCGACGTGCAAAACGTTTACAGCAATCGCGCTGCCGAAGATCTCACCTACAACTACAATTACAGCCAGCAGCAATACCAATTGGGCATCCCCATCATCCCGAGCCTCGGCTTGAGAGGGGAGTTCTGAGCCATGTTCAAGTTTACTCGCGAAACGCCCCGCTTTGCCTGGACGGGCTTGTTCGCTCTGCTCGCCCTCGCTTCGGCATGCGGACCTGGTTTCGACCCCGCTTCGGAAGTGAAGAGCCTGCGCGTGTTCGGCGTGCAGAAGGACACGCCGTATCCGCAGCCGGGGCAGAGCGTGACCCTCAGGCTAATGTGGGACGATCCAAAGGGCCTGATGGGCACCTCCAAGCGCCCCGTTCAGATCGCCTGGATCGATTGTCAAAATCCTGCCAACGATCTTTACGCTGGCTGCTTCTCACCGGAGCGGCTCACTCTCTCGAACGATAACACCAGCACCCACGTCGTCACGGTCCCGCAAGATTTGATCGCGAAGCACGCGCCGGCGCCGCCTGGTCAACCGAGCTACGGGCTGCTGTACTCGTTCTTCGCCGTGTGCGCCGGCACGCTTGCGTTCGAAGAGCCGAGGAGCGGCGCAGGACTTCCCATTTTCTGCAAGGATGGCGACAAGTACCTGACGTCGGACGATTTCGTGGCGGGCTACACCGCGCTCTACGTTTTCCAAGACGGAGAGGTGCGGAACAGTAACCCCGTCATCAAAGGCATCGAGCTGCAAGGCAAGCAGCTACTCAGCAGCGATAGCGGCGCGCCGATCTGCATCGGCAGCGAATGCGAGCCCAACGTGCCCGCTCAAGAACCCAACTGCGAAATCGATTCGTCGCGTTGCTTCCCCGCTTGCCCCGATGATGGCGGCGACGGCTGCCCCGACATTCACATCAAGCCGCTCATCGACGGGCCCGCAGAGCGCGACGACGTTTCGGCGCTCTACTACGGCCGCAACTTCAGTGAGCAGATGTGGATCAACTACTACGCCGACGCCGGCAAGTTCAGCTCCGACACGCGCCTCTTGAACGATGCGCAGCGCGGTTGGAACAACGATCCGGGCGCGAAGTTTCGTGCACCGAAGACCCCCGGCCTGGTCAATCTCTGGGTAGTCGCACACGACAACCGCGGCGGCACCGATTGGGCACGCGTCACCTTGAAGATCCAGTAGCCGGCGCGGAAGCCTCTCCGCACGACACCCCACCTACAACCGAGCCGGCTCGTCCCGACCACCCATCACGATCTTGTTTCCATAGGCTGGAGGGGGCGCCAGGATCCGCACGGGCTCATCCTTGGCCGGTCGGCGCATCGGCCCCAGGCGGGTTTCGGCGTCCACGGGCGGCGGCTTGGAGGGGGGCGCGTGACCCCGCGCACATGCAAGGCTAGTAAGAGCCGCTACGAGCACCAAAAGGGCCGAAGCAAATACTCGCCGCATGTTAACAAAAGGGTAGCATCGGGCTCCGCCCCTTCCAGGCGGGTGACCCCCTCGGGCTCATGGGGTCTAGGGCTTCCCCCCGAAAAATCCTCTACGATCGACAGTCTTTACAGACGAGCTGATTGCAGTGAGCCCCCAAATCGAGGACGCTAACCGGACCTAACTCAGGCCACGATGGCCCAGTCTCCCCGCAACATCCCGCCCATAGGGCACGGGTCAGTCGTCAACGACCGCTACGAAATCCGGCAGAGCCTCGGCAAAGGCGGCATGGGCGAGGTTTTCCTCGCCTACGACCGCAGCACCAAGGAAGCCGTAGCGCTCAAAGTTGTGCGCGAAGAATCGCGGATGCCAGGCGACGACGAAGCGCTGCGGCAGGAGCTCTTGCTGGCACGCTCCGTGAGCCATCCCAACGTGTGTCGCGTGCATGACCTCGCGCCGAGCCCGTGGGGCCCCATCCTGGTGATGGAGCAGATCGCCGGGCAAACGCTGCACACGCACATCCGCAAGCGCAAGGCGCAAGGTGGCTATTCGGCGGACGAGTTTCGCAAGACAGCGAGTGAAACAGCAGCAGGCCTTGCCGCAATTCATCTCCAAGGTCTCGTCCACGGCGATCTGAAGCCCGGCAACGTGATGGTCACGAACGATCGCGCCATCATTCTGGACTTCGGCTTCGCTCAAGAGCGTGCACGCCTCAGCGCGCGTCGCCCCGGTGCTCCGCCGGATGGCGGAACTCCAAATTACATGGCGCCCGAGCGGTTGCGTTCCGGTGGTGCGAGCCCCGAAGACGATATGTACGCGCTCGGGCTCACGCTTTGGGAAATGTGGACCTGCCGCGTTCCGGAGCCTGGTTACCGCCCGCGCTCCAAGCCGATGCGCGCGCAAATCATGTTCGATGTGCCGGCAGGGCTCTCCGTCGACGAAGTGAAGCAGGTTTTTCGCTGCCTTAGCGACGACCCGGCAATGCGCCCGCAGGCGCGTCATCTGCGCTTTTTCAATCCGAGCTCACTCACGACGAGCCAAGTCCAGATCCCTCGCGAGCGGATTTCGCCAGGTGCACCGCCCGGTCGGGTGACAGCTGAAACTTTCGTGCCCGGTTCGCAGTCACTGCTCGTCACGTACTGCACCAATGCACCCGAAGCTGCCGGCCTTTTGTTCCCGCTGAACAAGCCGCTCATCACCATCGGGCGCCGCGCGGGCCAAGACATCGTCATGCCCGAAGCAACCGTCAGCGGCGCGCACGCCGTGCTGAAGTGGCAATCGGGCTCCTGGAGCATCGAAGACACCGGCAGCACCAATGGCACCTACGCCGAGTACAGCTACGAGCGCAAAAAGACGAGCGCGCTGCTTCACGGTGGCGAAGTCCAGCTCGGTGAGTCGCGCGTCAAGCTCGTGAGCTTCAGCGACGGTTCGCCCCAGCACGAACGTGCCAAAGCCTACCTCGCGCGGCGTGACGGCCTCACCGGCCTCCTCCGCCGTGAGCACCTGCTCCGCGCCGTAGAAGAAGAAATGGCCTTTGCGGAGTGGTCCAACAACCCGCTCTCCGTTGCGCGCTATCACGTGCGCAGCCCCAACCGCCACGTGAGCGATCGCCCAACCATCTTGGAAATGCTCGCGCTACGCCGCGCAGCCCAGCGCGTTGTCGAGCTCACGGAGATGCTGCTCCTCAGCATCGTTCCCGTCACCGGCGGCCGCATCGGTCCGCTCAAGTTCGCCATCGTCATGACTGGCCCGAGCCTCGAAGAGGCGCGCAACGTCGTCGAGCAGGTGGTCTCTCAGGTGCAAGGCTCCATGCCAGACACCTTGGATCTGGGCGCGACCCTGGTACGCGCCGAGCCTGGTCAACGAGTGCAGGCGCTGCTCGACGAATAAGCCGATCGCATGCCAGGCCCGCCGAGACCGTCCTCTCCATCGAGCTCCGGTGAGCCCGCCCTACGACGCCTCGGCGTTGGCAGCTCCAGCAGCGAGCGACCCGTGCGCGCTCAACTCGTCGTCGCACTCGTCGCTGCGCTCACACTCGCCGCGGTCCCCCTCTACTTGATGCGCCACCCCAGCGCCAGCAAACGCGCCGAAGCCGACGCCGGCGCAAAAGGAGCCGCTTCCGCCTCTGCATCAGCTTTGGCCAGCGCCGCGCCGCCGCTCCCCACTGCCAAGCCACCCGAGCGCATCAAACTCAACGCTCCCGTACGCGTGCGTTGCGGCGCCAGCCCTAAACGCGGCTCCGAAGGCAACCTGTGTGATGCGCTGCCCTCCCTCGAAGAGTCGCTCGCCAAAACCATTCGCGAAAACGAAGCCTGCGCCCAGCGCTTAAAACAAGCTGGCAGCATCAACTACGTCCTCAACATCGACTTCGTCAAAAAGACCCTTCACGTCTTCCCCGGCGCCAGCGGCGACTACCGCGGCCCTCAAGCGCGCCGCATCACCACTTGCATCGAGCGCGCGCTCCCCAAACCCGAGTGGGAAACCATCCGTCATCAATATCGCTACTACACCATCGCGATCATGACGACGTACACGCCTGAAGCTGCAGCCCCTCCGCCGCCCGCGCCTCCGTCGCCCGGCGCGAATACCCCACCAGGCCAACCCCGCTTCGACTGACCACTCACTCGCGCTCGAGCTTCAGCCGACCCTCGACACGCACCTCGCTCACCGCCGCGCTCAACACCTCACGTCGCTTCTCCGCCGGCGTCGCCTCACGCAACCGCGCCAACCGCTCCGCAAACGCCGCCAGCCCCGACTCCGCGAACAACCGCGTGAGCTCCTCGCGCAACCGCCGCCCCAAAGCCGGGGCGCGCCCGTTCGTGCCAATCGCAACCGTTACCAAACCAGCGCGCGCCAACGCCATGTGCGAAAACGAATTCGCCTGCGCCTGATCCGTCGCGCAAAACAACACCCGCTCCGCCTCGCACAACGCCGCCATCCGCGCTCCCAACTCCAAATCGCGATCCACCAACACCACCAACCACTTCTCCTCCAAATCCGCGGGCACAAACCCGCGCCGCGCCAGCGTCAGCCCCAACTCGCGCGCTAGCGCCTCCAACTCGACACACGGCGCCTCCGCAACGATCGCCACGCGCGCTCCCACCTCGTGCAGCGCTCGCGCGCGATCTCGCGCTTCGAGCCCGCAGCCCACCACTAAACACGCCTTGCCCTCCAAATGCAGCGCTACCGGGAACGACGACGTCACCCCTCAAGCCTACCCGCGTCCCACACGGCTGCCTCCCTCGTCAGCATTGCAGCCCGAATCCGCGTGCCCCCCCCTCGTCCCGTCCTCGGGCTAACGCCCTTGCGGGCGGTCCGGTCCGCCCCCAAATCGCCCGCGCGGCGGGCTCAGGGGGGGACCACGTCGTTGGTCGTGCGCCCAGCGGCAACTCTGAGCTGTTCAGCTCAGCTAACGCTTGCGCGCCGCCCGCTGGACGGCTTCTTTGCGCGCCGGCCGTCCATGCGCCCACGTGGGACATCGAAGTTGGCGCGCGAGCTCTTTGAGTCGACGCTGTCGGTTTTGGAGCTCTTTAAACCGACGCCGTCGCCCTTCGCGCGCGCACTCTTGGAGTCGACGCCATCACTCTTCGCGCGCGCACTCTTTGAGGCAATGCCAATGCCGACGCC
>JBMOMJ010000048.1:27606-183170 GCA_049324695.1 Myxococcota bacterium | reverse complement strand
CTTCGCGCGCGCACTCTTGGAGTCGACGCCATCACTCTTCGCGCGCGCACTCTTTGAGGCAATGCCAATGCCGACGCCATCACTCTTCGCGCGCGCACTCTTGGAGCCGGTGCCATCACCATTCCCACGTGGGGCACTACTTCGCGCGCGCGGGTGCTTGAGGCGCGCTGATGCCGTCTCGAGCTCACCAAGAATCGAGCCGAGCGCTGCGAGCATGTGAGCGCCAACGGCGCGCAGCTGGTCCTTGTGCAACACCGAGAGTGCTTGCAGTTTTTGAAGGCCCTGCGGCGTCAAGCGGAGCAGTACTTCGCGCCGATCCTCCTGGCTGCGTTCACGCGCAAGCAAGCCGTGCTCTTCCAACTTGTCGACGAGCGCGACGGTTGTGTGATGACGCACACACAAGCGCTCCGAAATTGCGCGAATTGTGGGCCTGAGATCGTTCGGCAAGCCTTGCACGGCGAGCAGAAGCTGATGCTGCTGCGGCTCGATTTGGGCAGCACGCGCCGCAATTTCGCTGAATGCTAGAAACTTCCGGATTTCGTAGCGAAATGCAGCGAGCGCGCGGTAGTCGGACGCGGATACCTTCGACACTCGTTCCATTGAGTAGCGGGCTCATAGCTTCGGGTCAACCCGTTCGGGTGGCTTCGGCAATTCGTTTGGAGTGGCGCCGACCTACGACTCGACACGTGGTTCAGCTAGCTGCTGCAGTCGGTTCGGCTGCAGGTTTCTTGCGGAGTGCCACCAATGCCGCGATATCTGCTTTGCACGAGCCACATCCAGTGCCGGCTTTCGTCAGTTGCGACAGTTCCGTTACGCTCGCAGCGCCGCTGGCGATGGCCTCGCACAACGTGCTCTCGCTGACTTTGTGGCAGCTGCAGATCATGCGGTCGCGCGTCGCGGCGGCCGCGCGCGGCTGGCACAACGCCTCGAGCGGATCCTCCGGCAGCGGATCTCCGCGGTCGAAGTGTTGAACTAGGGTTGCCGTCGCCAAGGTGTTGCCGACCAACATGGCGCCGACCAGCTTGCCGTCGCGCACCACCAGCTTGCGATACGAATTGCGTCGTTCCTCGATAATTTGAAACACCTGGTCGCTCTCGAGCTCTGGCTCCAAGCTGCCCATCGAAGCCACGTCGACGCCAGCGACCTTGAGACGCGTATACAACTTCGAGCCGCGGTAGCGCGCTTGTGGTTGCTTGCCACTCAGCACGTCGGCGAGCACACTCGCTTGCTCCCACACTGGAGCGACGATGCCGTACGTCTTGCCTTGGTGCTCGGCACACTCACCAAAAGCGTAGACGCCGGGTACCTCCGTCGCGAGCACGTCGTTTACCACGATGCCTTTGTTCACCGGCACGCCCGAAGCGCGCGCCACGTCGACTCGTGGTCGCACACCACAGGCGAGCACAACGAGATCGGCGGGCAGCGCGGTGCCGTCGTCGAGGATGACACCGGAAGCGCGCTCCTCGCCATATACGGCGTCCACCGTGCGACCGGTGCGTACGAAAATGCCGCAGCGCTCGATTTGTCGCGCCAGCATTTCACCCGCGAGCGGGTCGAGCTGCGCGTTCATGAGAGTCTGCGCCACGTGAATCACCGTGACGTGCAAACCGAGATCACTCAGCACTTTGGCGGCTTCGAGCCCCAAAAGGCCGCCGCCCACCACGATGGCGCTGTCACCCGAGCGCGCGTACTCGCGCATGCGTAAGCAGTCGCCCATGGTGCGGTACACGAATACGCCCGCGCGCAGCTCCCCATCTTCCGCCGTCATGCCTTCTAGTGGTGGTACGAGCGGCTGGCTGCCGGTTGCGAGCACCGCGACGTCGTACCTGCGGCTCTGCCCATCTGCGCTATCGACCGTCTTGCGCAAGGTATCGAGCTTTTGCACACGTGTGCTGTGCACCAAACGAATGCCGTGGGCGTCGTACCATTCGGGTGGCTTGGTCACGATGCTATCGGGTGCCTCACCGCCCAACACCTTGCCGAGCAAAATGCGGTTGTAGGCGCCACCCTTCTCTTCACCAAATACGGTAATTTCGTATTGTCCGAGCGCGTCGCGCTGCACCAGCTCGTCCAGCAAGCGACAGGTGCCCATGCCGTTGCCGATGATGGCCAGCTTCTTCTTGCGATGATTCACTGATTACCCTCGGGCAGGCGGAGCGCTTTCTTGGCGCGTACCGCGCACACTTTGAATTCCGGCATGCGGCTCTTGGGATCGAGCGCCGGGTTGGTCAAAAGATTCGCCGCTTGGCGGCCACCCCAATGAAATGGTGCAAACAGTGTGTCGGCGCGCACATCGTCCGAAACACGAACCAGAAACGTGACGGAACGACGACGGCTCTCGACCAACAGCGCTTCTCCGTCGCTCACTTCGAGCTGCTCCGCCAAACGCGGATGGATTTCGACGCGCGGTACAGGCTGCGCGTCCGTCAACACGCCCACGCGCCGCGTTTGCGCGCCCGAGTTGTAGTGCTCTTTATAGCGGCCGGTCGTAAAATACAGCGGATACGTGGCGTCCGGCACTTCCCCAGCAGGCCGGTGCTGCACGGCATGAAATCGCGCACGGCCCGATGCGTGCGCGAAGCGCTCGCGAAAGAGCCGCGGCGTACCGGGATGATCCGGGTTTGGGCACGGCCAAAAGACGCCCTGCTGCTCGCGCAGCTTTTGGTAAGTAATACCGCTGTAGTCGGCTTTGGCGCCGCGCGTCGCCGCGCGTAGCTCTTCGAAGACCGCCTCTTCGGAAGCAAAACGAAACCCTTCAGCTTTGCCGAGTCGTTCGGCCAATGCCGCGATGATTTCGATGTCGGTACGCACGCCAGCGGGCGGTTCTTGCACCCGCGGCCGCAGAATGACGCGGCCTTCGAGATTCGTGACGGTGCCCTGCTCTTCCGCCCATTGCGCCACCGGCAAGATCACATGGGCGTGCTTGGCTGTTTCGTTGAGGAACGCGTCGCAGACCACCAACAAATCCAGCTCGGCCAAGCGTTTGACGATGTGCCCGGCGTTGGGTGACGCGACCGCGACATTGGAGCCGAACACCAGTAGCGCGCGGATCCCTCCGCGCGGTCCGAGCGCGTCCAGGAGCTCGTAGGCACTCTTGCCCGGCGCGGGTAGCTCGCTTTCGCTGACATTCCATAGCTCGGCAATTGCCGCGCGATGTTCTGGATCGGCGAGCAAGCGATAACCCGGCAGTTGATCGGCTTTTTGTCCGTGTTCACGCCCGCCCTGGCCGTTGCCTTGGCCAGTCAAGCAGCCGTAACCGCTCGCGGGTTTGCCCACTTTGCCGAGCGCCAACATCAAATTGATGAGCGCAAGTACCGTGTCGGTGCCTTTGGATTGCTGCTCGGCGCCGCGCCCGGAAAGCAACATGCTGCTCTCGGACTCCGCGAGCCAGTGCACCGCCCGCAGTTGATGCTCGATGGCAACGCCGGTGACGCGCTCGACGTGGGCGGGCTGGCAAGTGAGCACCGCCCGGCGCGCCTCGTCGTATCCCTCTGTGCGTGCCGCGACATACTCGAGATCCACCAGCTTCTCTTCAATCGCGAGATGCAAGAGCCCATTGGCCAGCAAGAGATCGGTGCCGGGAGTTGGCTGCAGGTGCAACGTCGCCGCGCGCGCCGTATCGGTGCGCCGTGGATCGACGACGATCAACCTGCCGCCGCGTTCCTTCTGCTCGAACACCCACTGCATGATGGGCGGCATCGTGTCGGCGCAATTCGAACCCCACAACATCAGCGTGTTAGTCTCGGCGATGTCTGCGATGGGGAAAGGCAAACCGCGATCGATGCCAAACGCCCGATTTTGCCCAGCCGCTGCCGAAGCCATGCAAAAGCGGCCGTTGTAATCGACGTGGGGCGAACCCAGCGCGAGGCGCACGAATTTGCCGAGCAGGTAAGTCTTCTCGTTGCTGAGAGCGCCGCTCCCGAAGGCTGCCAACGCTTCCGCGCCGTAACGCTCGCGCAGCGTCAACAGGCGTTCGGCGATGAAATCCAGCGCAGCCTCCCAGCTGCTCTCCGCCAATTCCCCGTTCGGCTGTCGTAGCAGCGGCGCCTTCAAGCGCTCGCGGTGGGTGAGCAGTGCCGCCGAGTTGAAACCCTTGATGCACATCTGTCCGCGGTTCACCGGGAACTCAGGATCGGCGCGCACGCTGGGTTCGCGTCCCGGGCTCGCCGAGAGCTCGATTTCCATCCCGCACTGAAACGCGCAGTATGGGCAATGAGTCTTCGTCGCCTGGCTGGTCACCAGGTTGAGCACGGGGCGAGCGCTCGGCATGTGACGGTACTATCCAGCCTTCCGGTTTCGCGCCGGTGTCGGCCGGGTATGCGCGACGTCAACTATATCGATTACAGATAATATCTGCGATGGATTCAGTGTGGCATTGGCCGGCTTCTTCCTCGAGGGTGACAAAATCGGCGGCTGCGAGTCCAGTCGTGATAGACAAGTTTGTCGCGTGAAACGCAGCTGAAAACTGGAGCCTGCGTCATGCTGGGGCCGAGCTGTCCCGAAATGGATCGCTTATCCGCGTCCGCAAGCCTGAAGTTTCAGTCTTTCCGGGAGCGGAACACGCTCGGGATGGTCGGGCGGCTGGCGAACTTCACGTCGCGCTCGGCATCCCCGACGCGCTGTAGGAAAAGGCCTGTGAAGGTGCTGAACAGGGCGTCGCCTGGCGCCGCGGTGCCGGTGCTCGCCGGGCGTGTTACCCAGCGCTGAATCTTGGTGAGCACTTCGGGACTAATCGGGTTCACCTGAATCTTGCCCACGACGCGAATTGGCGTGTGCTCTGGAATCTGCGAGCGATCGCCCGCCAACAAGCGATGTGCTTCGGCGCAGCGCCGCAGCACACCTTCGATGGTCGTGGTCCAGCGGGTTTGGTTGGCGCCCGGGCGCGTGATCTCGACGCGGTAGGCTTCTTCCCACACGTGCCAGGTGACCTTGCAAGTTTGAGCGGTGGTCGAGACGGGGGAGCTCGCGTCACCTTTGTAGAGCGCCGCGGTGAGGACAATCGTGGTTGGCAGGCCGCGGCTGAGCTTCTCTTGGATTTTTTCGTCGATCACGTCGCGGAAGGCAACGCTCAGGTACAGCAAGCGCTCGTCGGTGTCCCACTCGAGCGTGACGGGCCTCGGAGGTGGGGTCTGCTGCGCTTGCGCGACGCTGGCGCTCGCAAAGATCGCCAAGCACGACACGAGCCCGACCAGCCACGCGAAGAACGCGAGCTGCGAGCGACTGGGTCGTGCGTGGCGGCGCGCCAAAGTCGTGCCTCTAGCGCCCAGCTGGTCCGTCGCCCCGCACCGGGACGAAGCTCAACACGTTGGAGAACGCGAAAGCGAAGCCGCCTGCGCTCGTGTCCATGCGCAGTCCGACGTTCGCGGTGACATCCAGCGGAATCCGCGCGAGGCCGGAGTAACCGCTGGGCGGTTCGGTGAGGTCACGACGCCCGGCAACACCATAAACGCCGCTCGTCGCGAAGAAGTCGATGCCGTAAATCGAGCGCCGACCGCGATACAGGGGAATGCGGTATTCGGCGCTGAGCTTCAGCGCGTAATCGCCGTACCGCACTTCCACGATGTCGGTCCCGAGGAAGTTCGGCGCAGGCCTGCGATCGAAGTTCATCCCGAGCACGCGGTCCGGCAACAGATCACTGAAGTCGCCGACGTAAAACTGCTCGAAGAACGGCGCGTCCCCGGAGATCCCGCCGGCAAACACGGCGAGCTTCAGTACGTGGTCGTGGAACGGCAACTTCCACCAGTGCGACGCATCCAGCTCGAACTTCTGATAGTCGTAATCGAGCGCTGCGGGGAGCAAGCTGAGCTCGCCGCGAAACGATACGAACCAGCCGCGTGTTGGCAAAAACGGATGGTCGCGTGTATCGAGTTGCAGCGTGCCGCTCAACGTGGAGAGCACGCTGCGGCCGCGCACGACGTGAAAGTCGACAGGCTCTTCCAAGAAGCCGCGGTTCTGTGACGCGGCGAGCGGCAGGTTGGCGTCGATGGTTTCGAGCCGGTATGTCGCCCAAAATTGCGTGGAAATCGACAGATCGCGCCCCACGCCGAGTGAACCGCCGAAGCGCTTGTAGCGCACGATGGCAGGGCCGTCTGCGAACTCGGGACCCCCCGGGTGATTCCACTTTTGCCTGCCGTAGCCGAACGAGTCCTGTGCGTCGTTGAAGAGCAACACGCCGCTCGTCATCCATGGGCTGCCGAGGAACGCCGGATCGAGGAAGCGCACGCGCAAGGCGATCTGCGGAGCAACGTTGGTGGGAGAGCCACCAACCGCGGCAGCACCGCCCAAGGTGATGCCCGTCCCGCCCAAGTTGGTTTCTGCGACGTCGAGCCCTGCGTACGCCGATAGCCGGCGTGCGTGGCCCTCCGCATCCGCATCTGCGGCCAGGCCCATCGCAATGTCGTTGACCACGATGGTGTTGCGCTCCACCACGTCGACCACGAGCACCACGCGCCCGCGCTCGCTGCCCTTGCGCAACGAGAACTGCACATCGCGAAAAAAGCCGGTGCCCAGCAGACGAAAGCGCGTGAGCTGCACCTCCGGATCGTCGACGTCCAGCAGATCCCCCGCTTTGAAGCGCACGTAACGCAAGATCACGCGCGTCGAGGTGCGTGTGTTGCCGCGCACCTCGACGGACTCCAGCGTGTAGCGGACGCTGCCCTCGTCGTGGGCGCGTGCCGGCGTGCAGTCGCCGCAAGATCCCGCGCTCGCCCGCGGCTCGGGAGCGCGTGGCGGCGGCGCCGAAGGTAACGAAGCTTCAGCTGGAGCAGGCGCGCTGGGTGGCGTTGCGTCGGCTCCACCCCAGGTGTCGGGCGCTTCAGTTGGCGGGTCGACCTTTGGAGCCGGTTTAGGGTTCGCCGGCGAGTCGGGTGCTGGATTGCTGGCGGGCGGTGGATCGGGCGTTGGCTGCGCACGCACCGGTTTCGCCAGCACGAGCGCCGAACCGAGCAGCATCAGGGACCAGGCACGGCGCTGGCGGAGCACGACTCGTGCAGCGTAGCACCGCGCGGGGGGCGGTCGTCGAGTGCGTCGACGTGCGCAGCGGCCCTCAGTGCTGATTTCGAGGGGGAATACGCTCGTAGGCCTCGGACAGCATGCGCAGGCGCTCGGCGATTTCGGGCGTGAGCTGTTCGGCGTGGAAGCGATAAGTCCAATTGCCGCTCGGCGTTCCCGGCACATTCATGCGTGCTTCACTGCCCAGGCCGAGCACGTCGGGCAAGGGGAAGAGCGCCGTATTCGCGACTGAGCTCAGCGCCAGCCGAATGAAGCTCCAATGCTCTTCTTCACCCACGCAACCCGCGTAACGCAACGCGCGCTCGCGTTCAGCGACGAGACGCTGCTTCTCATGGGGCTCGTCGCAACGTTCATGAGCGGACAGCCACCCGACCAGCGTGTCGTTATCGTGAGTCCCCGTATAAACGACGGTGTTCTTGGGATAACGATGCGGCTGGTAGTCCCGAAAGTCGCCGGAGAAACCGAACTCGAGCACACGCATACCGGGCAGATTGAAGCGCTCGCGCAGCGCGTGCACCTCGGGCGTGACCAGGCCGAGATCTTCCGCAATGAAAGGCAGCCCACCGATGGCGCGCTCGAGCTTCTCGAAAAAGTCTACGCCCGGAACGCTCACGAAGCGCCCTTCACGCGCAGTGGAAGCCCACGAAGGGATCTCCCAATAACGGTGGAACGCGATGAAATGATCGAGGCGCACCGCATCGAAACGCGACAGAGTCGTGCGCATGCGCGCAATCCACCAATCGTAGCCGCGCCGCTCGAGTGTCGGCCAATCGTAAACGGGGTTACCCCACAGCTGCCCCTCGGCCGAGAAATAGTCGGGCGGCACTCCGGCCACCACGCGCCGTTCGCCGCGTTCGTCCAGCTGGAAAATCTCGCGGTGCTGCCAGACGTCGGCGCCGTCGTGCGCCACGAACATCGGAACGTCGCCGAGCAGCTTCACACCCAGGTCGCGACAGCGCGCGCGCAGCTCCTCCCACTGGCGGTGAAAGGCGAACTGCACGAACTCCTGGAAGGCAACTTCGTCGGCGAGCTCGCGTTCGGCGCGCTCGATAGCGTCTGGTTCGCGCAACGCCAGGGGGCGTTCCCATTGCGTCCAGGGGCGCTCCGCGTGGGCGCGCTTCAGCGCTCGAAACAGCGCGTAGCCACGCAACCAGGCGCGCGCGTGTTCGCGGAAGCCCTCGAATTCGTGCGCCAGATCGCCGCGAGAGCGTGGCACGAAGCGCTCGAAGGCGCGACGCAAGCGCAGGTTGCGATAGCGGCGCACGGCTGGCCACAGACAACGCGAGCTCGCTTTGAGCCGCGGGTGCGCCACCAAATCTTTGTGTTCCAAGAGGCCATCGCGTGCGAGCAGCTCTAAGCTCACGAGCAGCGGGCTGCCTGCAAACGTAGATGGACTGTCGTACGGCGACTCACCACCCCCGAGTGGCCCGACCGGCAGCATTTGCCACCAGGTCTGTCCGGCGCGCGCCAAGAACTCCGCGAATCGATGTGCGCTGGGTCCCAAATCGCCCGAGCCGTGCGGGCCGGGTAGGCTGCTCGGATGCAGGAGGATACCACTCGCGCGCGTATCGAAGGGGGAGGGTTTCATGCAGTGATCATCGCCTCAGTGGTCGTCGGCGGGCGGCGCCTCGGGTTGAGGATGCAGAAGAGACGCCACGATGGAAATCGTGAGTACCGTAACGATGACGGCCAGCGACGCGAGTGGCTTAATCTCGATGAAGCTGCTGCTCACGAGCTTCGCGCCGATGAAGAGCAGAATCACTGCCAGGCCCTTACCCAGATGGTGGAAGCGGCCCATCATCCCGGACAACACGAAATACAGCGCGCGCAGGCCAAGGATCGCCATGATGTTCGACGTGTACACCACGTAAACGTCGCTCGAAATCGCGAGCACGGCGGGCACCGAGTCGACTGCAAACAGTAGATCGGTAAACTCGACCACCACCAAAACCAGAAACAGCGGCGTCGCATAGCGCACGCCGTCCTTCACCACGAAGAAGTGGTCGCCGTTGTACTCGTTGGTGGTGCGCAGGAAACGTCGCGCCAGTTTCAGCGCGATGTTGTCTTCGGGGTCGACGTTCTCTTCTTTACGCAGCAGCAGCTTTCCGCCGGTTACGATCAGGAAGCCGCCGAACACGTAATTCATGAAGTGGAACTTGGAGAGCAGCGCTTCGCCTGCGACGATGAACACACCGCGCATCACGATCGCGCCGAGAATTCCCCAAAATAGGATGCGTTGCTGCCGCCCTTCGCTCACCCGAAAGTAGGTGAACAGCACGAGGAAGACGAACAGGTTGTCGACTGACAGCGATTCCTCGACCAGGTAGGCGACGAGGTAGGTGAGCGCTGGGTCCTTGCCCTTTTGGTGGAGGACGTAGAGGCTGAACAGGCCGCCCACCGAGACGAAAAAAATGCTGCGAATGGCGGCTTCGCGGAAGGAAATGTGGTTTTTCGGCCTTCCGAATAAAGCCCAGTCGATCGTGAGCGCTGCCACGACGACGCCAACGAAAGCCGCCCAGTCGGTCGCGGTCGCTCCGATGTGCATCCTTAGCGGGTCTGCTATCACGCGCGGCTTCGCCGTGCTAGAGGCGGGAAGCATCGTGCAATTCGGCGGAACGCGACGAGTATCGAGCTGCGGCTTCCTTTGCGACCTGGCGCGCTTGCTTCGGCCCACGGGAAGCAAGCGCGTCGCGTGGGTAGTTACACTGGCACTGGCCGCGGCCTGCAAGCGCTCGCCCACGCCCGCTCCCGCGCCCGCGACGCCCGCAATGTCGGTTGCACCAGCGCTCCCCGCACCCAATCCACACGCAGGTTTGCAAAGCCCTGCTGCGAACTCAGCCGCGGCGAGCGCTCCACTCGGGGTCACGTGGCAGGAGCCCGAAGGCTTCAAGCGGGTGCCTAAAGAGAGCCCCGTGCGCAGGGCAACCTATCTCGTCCCGCGCGCTGGCTCAGACACACAGGACGGCGAGCTGGTCGTGTTCTACTTCGGCCCCGGTCAGGGCGGCGGGGTGGATGCCAACATCACGCGCTGGGTGCAGCAGTTCCAAGGAGCGAGCTCGGGCGATGTGCACCGCGCCACGCGCGACGCGAACGGCCTCAAGCAGCACACCGTCGAAATCGACAAGGGCACTTTCAACTCGCAGATGCCAGGCGATCCATCGCCCCCTCGCCAAGATTACGCGCTGCTGGGAGCAATCGTCGAGGCGCCGACCGGCTCGTATTTCTTCAAGCTCACGGGGCCACGCGCGACGGTGAAGGCTGCGCGCGACGCCTTCTATCGCTTCCTCGATAGCATCAAGCCGACATCGTAGGAGCCACGTCGGATCAACGCAGCGGCACCAAGCGCGGCACCATGCGCACGGTGATGAGCGCCACGCTGACGCGAGCGCCGCTCAAGGTGAACGGCACGCGTTGCGAGCTGCCAGCGGCGCGAATATCGAGCTCGCCGGTGACCGTCGGTCCATTGGGACGCGCGCGCACCACCTCGACAACGTATTGGCCCGGCTTGGCGCCCCGCAGCGAGAGCCCTTCGCGATCGCGCGCCAGCACGTCGCGCGCCGCGATGACTGCGCGGGTTGGAGCACCGAGCCAGGAGACACGCAGGCCATCCGGATCGATCAGCGAGATGTCCAGATCTTCACTGCCGTCGAAGCGCGCTTGTATCGTTACGTCGCCGTTTAGAAGCGAGTCGTCGGGGGCAGGGGAGGCGAGCTTGGCTTCGGCTTCACGGCGCGCCGCTTCGGAAGCGCTCGCGAATAGCTCGCGCACCGCGATGTCATCGGAGCTCAGCCGGCTGCAGCGAACGGCGTCGACCAGCAGCTTGACGTCGTTCTGGCGAAGCTCCGCAGCGGCGACCAGATGGCGGCAGCCTGCTTCGGGTGAGCCCGACCAACGCTCGAGACGCTCGAGGCGGCGTTGTGCGGCAGCGTCGCCGGGGCGCGCGTCGATCACGCTGCCGAGCAGTCGAATCGCCGTGGTGCGGTCACCGCGACGTGCAGCCAAATCGGCCCGCGCCGTGAGAGCATCTGCGTCGAGTGGATCACGTTCGCTCCAGCGGAGGGCGACGCGTTCGGCTCGACCGAGGTCGGACGCGATTGCCAAGAGCGAGTACAGCTTCTTCAATGGCTCGCGGTGGTCGGGCTCGCGCAGACTCTTTTGTTCGGCTTGCTCGAGGGCTTCGAAGCTTGCTGCCTTCGGCTGAATTCGGCCACTCGTGATTTCAGCGGTGCGCTCCCAAATACGGCGCATCGGAATCATGCGACGCTGCGGCGGGACCTGCAGCGGCATGCGCGGTGGCGGAATGGGTTCGAGTGGTTGCGGGGCGGCTGCCAAGGCGGGCGGCGAAGCTGGCTTTGCAGCGGGCGCGGCGCGTTCGGCTTCTATCGACTCTTCTGCCCGCTTGGCTCGAGCCTTTGCAGGAGCCGGAGCGGGAGCGGGCGCTGGCGCAAAATCGCTGGCCGGAGCGGCTTCGTAGGCGTTCGCCGGCGCTCTTCCCGACGCTCCCGAACCGGAGGCTGCGCGATCGTACTTCTTCTCGACCGCACCGAGCGCGGCAGTGTCCGAGTCGTCGCGCGCTTCGTCTACGGGAGCTTCGGCTTCGGCGGTCGCACCTTCGGCTACGTCATCCGTGCTCCAATCGCCGACCGAGCCAGCGTGTTTCAAGCCGAATGCCTGAAACATGGCTTCGCTCTCCAGCACCAGCAAAGACGTGTAGCGGCTCGCAACGCCGAAGCGCGTCGACAAGTCGATGGCTTCGCGCTTGCTCTCCTGGCCGCCGGCGCGCTCGAGATCTACGATGCGTGCGGCCGCATACAGGCGCGGCACGAAGGCCGACGCGGCAGCGGCGCTCGCGTTCAAACGCAGTGGATAGCGCTGCTGAAAGTCGCGCCCGCCGACGCGGCCACGTACCGCTAGCTCGCCTTCGACCCGCTGCCCGTGCATGCGCGCCACGATCAGCGCTTCGCCGCCTGCAGGAATCGCGTCGAGGCGCGCTGGTGCTACGGCGTAAAGGCCGTCCGGCAAGGTGACCTCCACGTCGCGCAGCGCGCGCCCCGAGCTCGCACCGAGCACCGCGTACGCCGCCTCGCCCACGCTCTGGCCCGGCTGATACCGCACCAGCACGCCCCCGCCCCCACGCGCGAGCGCAGCCAACGTCTCGGTATCGGCTTCGCCGCCCACGGCCACCGTTGTCACACGCGCCTTCTCGGCGGGCAGCTCTCGGGCGATCTCGGCTTCCACGTGCGCCGGACGAATTGGTCCGACCGTGGGCGTGCCGTCACTGATGAACACGATGCGCACGTCGCGGTCGCCAGTCTCCGAGAACGCGCGAAACGCCGAGCTCAGGGCCCGCGTGGGATCCGAAGCGCCGCCTGGCTGGATGCTGTCGAGGAACTCTTTCGCAGCGCGTTCACCGGCGCGCCCGGGCTCGATGGCTTCGGGCATCTTCTGGCATTTCGAGTCGCAAGCCAACACGACGACGCGGTCGTCAGCATCGAGCTCGCGTACGAGGCGTGCAGCCAGGCGCTTGCTGCGCTCGTAGCTCTCGCCCAGCATCGAATGGCTGCTATCCACGACGATGGCGAGTGAGCGGGCGCGCACTTCTTCAGCTGCTGGCAGGCGTGGGCGTAGCGCGATGGCGACGTACGCATCGTTCGACGTGGGTGGCTCCGCAAAACCGCTGGTAGTGCGCGTTGGCGCTTCGGCGCTCGGCGTGTAAGCGAAGGCGCGCATCTCGCTGCGCGGATCCGGCAATACGTATTCGACGCCGAGATCGCCACTCGGAGCGAAGTCGCGCGCGGCGTAAACGTAGTGAGCCGCGGAATCGAGCGGGCGGCTCGCGAGCTCGTAGCCGCTCACCGAAATTTTGGTTTTGGGATCATGGCCACGCACCTCGACGTCGACGTCGAATTGGCGAATCGGTTCGCTTCCAGCCGGCACCCCCAGCGCGTAGTTGTAGCGCCGCACTTCGCCCATTGCTGGCACGAGCTCGCTATAACGAAGCTTCACGCGCCGTTGCCCGCGCGCCGGGATCGGAAAGATGCGCAGCTCGAAGCGGCCGCCACGCTGCCACTCGAGCAGAGCGGGATCACGCCACGGACCAGGCACCCACACGATTTCATCCACCAGCCGTCGCGCTTGCGGCGCCGCGTGCACAATCGCGCCATTCCAAATTGCGGCGGCGCGGTCGCGATCCACGAAAGCGCCATCTTCCCACTTGCCGTCGACTTCCAGCGACAGTTGCTCGATCTGCGCGTTGGGTGGGATCGGAAAGCGGTACACACCTTCCAGCTGCTGGCCGGTTCGGTTTTCGAAAACCTCCTCGACCTCGGTGCGCGCCATCATGCCGGCGATGCGCACGCGCACTGCGTGGCTGATGAGGTGCACGGCGCCGCCGAGCTCGTCACGATTACCGGGCTTGCGCGCGCTGAGCTCACCAAGGCCGCGCGTCTTTTGCTCGAGAGCGCGCTCCTCACCGTCTTCGCCGAAGGCCAGCGCGGATCCGAGCAAGGTGGCCGGATCGACGTTGAAACGCGTCTTCGAGAAGCGCGCTACCTCACCCCCTCGAACCGGGCTTGCGTGACCGGCTTGGTCTTCGACCCGCACGCTGCCACTCGTGACTTCGACGCGCGAAGCGTCGCTTTCGGCGTACGCACTGAATTTTGCACCTTTCGTGCTCACCGAGCCGTGCGGCAGCGCGAGCGCCAGCGAGCCTTGCTCGCGGCTTATCTCCGCGAGCAGCGAGCCGTGTTCGAGCTCCGCATCGCTGCCCGCATCAGCACTCAGTTTGAGCTCGGAGCCGCGTCCCAGAACCAGGCGGCTGCCGTTTCCTAGCGTGAGCGAAAGCTCCGTTCGCATGTCCGTCTTCAAGCGCGAGCCGGCGGGCACCGAACCACCTTTGCCGAGCTTCTGGCAGGCGCCGCCGCTCGGCGCGCAAGCTTGCGCGTTTGCTACTCCGCCCGAAGAGCGCAAGTTCTCGACGCGCAGGGCTCCGCTCGCGTGCGATTTTTCTCGTGGTGTGCGCCCAAACGCTAAGTAAGAAAACAAACCCAATAGAGCGAGCACGCCGAAAGCCACCCAACGCGCTTCCTTGCCCGAGCTGGGCGCGCCGCTTGCGGAAGGGGCGGCCGGGGTGGGCGCACTGGGTTCAGGGTTCCGGGTTTGCTCGGTGTCCGGCACGGGCTCCTCCTCCAACTCGGGGCGATACGATCAACGCAAGCAGAGAACGCGGTAGGTGGGGCGATCTTTCAGGCTTCGACGCGCAGGAATCGCAATAGGTCTAATTTCCAAGACGACTGGAACGCTCGCGGTGTTACGGCGATCGCAAGCTTTTCGCCTACGCTACGCGGGTGCCCGAGCTTCCCGACGTCACCGTTTACGTAGAAAAACTGGCGGCTCTTTTCGGCGGTAAACGCGTCGATGCCGTGCGCGTGAAGAGCCCCTTTGTGGTGCGTAGCTACGAACCTCCGATTCAGGACTTGGTCGGACGCAAGCTCGCAAATACCTTCAATGTAGGTAAGCGCATCGCGCTCGAGTTCTCACCAGAGCTCTTCGTGGTGGTGCATCTGATGGTGGCCGGGCGATTTCATCTCAAAGAGCGCAGCGCCGCGCTTGGCAAAATCGCGCTCTGCGCTTTCGATTTCGAAAATCAGACGCTGCTTCTCACCGAGGCCAGCAGCAAGAAGCGCGCGTCGATCCACATATTTCGCACCCGCGAAGAGGTGCTCGCGCAAGCGCGCGGCGGCATCGAGCCGCTCGCGGCAAGCTTCGCAGAGTTTCAGCAAGCGCTAGCAGCCGAGAACCACACCTTGAAGCGAACCCTGACCGACCCGCGTTTGATCAGCGGGATCGGTAACGCCTACTCCGACGAGATCCTATTTCGCGCGCAGCTCTCGCCCATGAAGCGCACGAAGGACCTGAACGAACGCGACGCGCGTCGCCTCTACGAAGCGACCCAGAGCACGCTGAGCGAGTGGGTCGAACGCTTGCGAGCGGATGCGGGAGATGGGTTCCCCGAAAAAGTGACCGCGTTTCGCCCCGAAATGGCGGTTCACGGGAAGTACAAAGAGCCCTGCCCGGTATGCCAAACCAAGGTGCAGCGCATCGTGTATGCCGAGAACGAGTGCAACTACTGCCCCACCTGTCAAACCGGCGGAAAGTTGCTGGCCGATCGCGCGCTGTCGCGGCTACTGCACGAAGACTGGCCGAAGACGTTGGAAGAGCTCGAAGAGCGCAAAGCCGCGCGTTGATCAGGCGCTGCGCGGCACGGTGAGTACGGGCACTTTCGAGTGGCGCACCAACTTCTCGGCGACGCTACCCAACAGCAGATGGGCCAAGCCGCCGCGACCGTGCGTACCAATGACCACGAGGTCGTACTTCTGCTGCTCGAGCTCTTTCAAAATCACTGTGGCGGGATCACCCGACAGCAAACGATCCGTGGCGATCACGCCGGTGGCGAGCTCGACTTTGGAAAGGAACTCCTTCATGTCGTTCCTCGCGTTCTCGCGAATCATTTCGGCGAGCGAACGCTGCTCCGCGCCGTGCCCGACCAAAATCGCATCCGAGATGTAGGTTGGCCGGTCCCAAACATGAACGATGTCGAGACTGGCACCCAGTCGCTGAGCGAGTTCGGCCGCATAACCGACGGCTTTGAGCGAATGGGTCGAGTAGTCCACGGGAACGAGAATGCGATCGAACGCCATGACGTACTCACCCTAGTGCTCAAGTAGGCACCTTTCAATTGATGTAAGTCACTTTGCGCGTTTTCTGGCGGAGGCGGCTTTGTCCGCGATGGCGCGAGCGTCCGGCATCTTCTCCAGCGGCCGCTCGCCGTTTAAACTGGAGAGACCGGTGTCCAAAAACAAACCCGAATTCGATGTCGAGTCGACGCTGGTCAAGGACCACAGCGTGATTGCGGGTTTCGAGCGCGCCGCCGTGCCGCCAAGGCTCGAGCTCGTGAGAGGGCCGCAGGCGCCGCGAACGCTGCCGCTCGGGCCGGGCGAGACCGTGATTGGTCGCTCGCACCAAGCCAACATTTGCATCGAGAGCAGCTTGCTTTCGCGTCGCCACATCGCAATCAAAAAACAGGGCCCGGAATTTCGCTTGAACGATCTCGACAGTGCAAACGGAGTCTTCTTGAACGGTGTGCGCGTCCACTCGGCCGGGCTGCACGAAGGCGACACCATTCAGATTGGTGACGTCGTGTTCGTGTTTCGCGAAGGGGTGGCTTGAGGCGTGGCAGCCTTCGTTCGTTTCTGGGGCACCCGCGGCTCGATCCCAACTCCAGGGCACGCTACGCGACGTTATGGCGGCAATACTTCCTGCGTCGAGATCCGCTTCGATGACACGCTCTTCATTTGTGACGGCGGTACGGGCCTGCGCGAGCTCGGCTTGGCCCTCCTGGCAAGAAAGGCGGAGGGCGTCGAGGCGCACATGTTCTTCAGCCACATGCACTGGGACCACATTCAGGGTTTCCCTTTTTTCCTACCCGCCTACGCGCCCAAGAATCACCTGCACGTTTACGAGGTCGACAAAGCGGACACGCGTGTGCAGCGCTTGTTGCACGGGCAAATGCGCTCCGAGTACTTCCCGGTTACATTCGCTGATCTCGGCGCCAAGATCAGCGCTGGCTTTTTCGAGAGCGGTGCGATCGAAGTCGATGGCGTCACCGTTCGTTGCCTCGAGCAAAATCATCCTGGACGCTCGTACGCGTACTCGTTCGAAAAGAACGGCAGCAAAGTGGTCTACGCGACCGACAGCGAACTCGACCTCTTGCTCACGAACCGCGACGAATCGATGCTCGATCTGAGCGCGCAGCGCACGCTCCCTGCTGAGCTGCTTCGCTTCGTCGACGGCGCCGATTTGCTGATCGCCGATGCGCAGTACACGGATGCGGAGTACCCAACCAAAGTCGGTTGGGGACATGCCCGCGCCAATACGGTGGTCGACCTGGCTGTTCAGGCCAATGTGCGGCAGTGCGCATTGTTTCATCACGACCCGATGCAGTCGGACGAAGCCGTGGACGCGAAGGTGATTGCCGGGCGCGAGCGGGCCGGGCGCTCGTCGCAGGCGCCGGTGCTCTTTGGGGCTCGCGAAGGCCTGGAACTAAAGCTCTGACGAGCTCTTCGCCTGCCGAGTTCGCCTGCTGGTCCGTCCGGCCGGCAATTCGGACGCGCAACTCCGGCTCGAATCCCGGGCGATCTTCGCGTCTGGGTGAAACTCGGCTTGCGGGAGTGTGTCGCCCGCGGCTATTTTCGCGCGCTCGTGAAAGTCCTGTTACCCGCGCACTGCGTTTCTCGTCACCCGATTCGGGTTCGCTTTGGCGAGACCGACCTGATGGGCATCGTTCACCACGGTACCTACATCAGCTATTTCGAGGTCGGGCGGGTGGAATACATGCGGCGGCGCGGGCTCAACTACCACTCCTGGACGGAGATGGGCTTTCACCTTCCCGTGGTCGAGGCGTATGTGCGCTACCGAAAGAGCGTTCGCTTCGACGAGCTGGTGGTGCTGGAGACGCGCTTGACGGAGTTGATGCGGGTCAAAGTGCGCTTCGACTACCGATTGTGGCGTCCGCTCGACGGAAATGGCGACGAGGAGCTGCTCGCCGAAGGTCACACCCTGCTTGCCTGCGTCGGGCGAGATCACGTGCTGCGACGGCTGCCTCCCGAAGCGGAAGCGGTGCTCACCGGACCCGAAGTGGAAGAAACCACGCCCGAGGTTCCACGCACCGCCGCCGTGCGTTGAGCAGGGCCGCTTCCCAAGCTGCTCTGCCTCGCGCGATAATCGAGGCATATGGCTGAACGCCAGGATCCCAAGCATCCGCGCGCATCCTTGGTGGACCGCGGTTGGTCGAGCGAACCACCGCCGGCCGTAACCGGAACGTCACGTCCGCCTGCGCCGTCCGGGCTTCCGCCGTTACCTGCGCCGAGCGGCGGGCGCATGCCGTCGCGTCGCCCACCACCACCTGCGCGCATCGCGTCCGTTCCGCCGCCTGCGCCCGTGCGCTCTGCATCCACTCCGCCACCACCACCCGCGCCGCCCCCGTCCGCAGCGCGGCCATCATCGCTGCCCCCGCCACCACCGTCATCGCGTGCTGCAGCACCCGCGCCGCTACCGCCGCCTGTTGTTGCAGCGCCGCCGCCTGTTGTTGCAGCGCCGCCGCCCGTTGTTGCAGCGCCGCCGCCCGTCGTTCCGCCCGCTTCAGCCCCCCTGGTTACGAACGCGAATCCACCTCCCGCGCTCCAGCACGTCGCGCCCGCTGTTCCGCATTTTCCGGAACCGCAGGTGGTGATGGCTGCAACGCCCCCTGTGCCTGCCGTGAATTCGCCGCGCGATCTCGCTCGCTACGTTGCGGAATCGAAGCCGCACATCGAGTCCACGCACGTCGATCGCGCTGTCGAAGCGCGTGCGCGCGCCATGCTTTCGCCCGAAGGCGCAGACGCGGTAGCGGCCTTCTCGGGTACACACATCCACGACGACGAGGTCGACGACACAGGGCGACCCGTATTACCCGGATTCGGCGCGGCAATGGCTGTGCGCGTGCGTTTCATGGGTGGAGAGGTTCCGCTCTGGAGCTTGCTCGCGCCGATCGTAATCGTGGCAGCGCTGACCGCAGCGTTCGCGGCAGCTGCAGCAAGCCACGCACCCGCACAACAGGCGAGCGAGGAAACCGGACCGCGTGCGTCCGCTTCGGCGACGAGCGAAGCAGTGCCGCCCGCTGCAAGCGTGGCGCAGGCTGCGGTGCGCCCAACCGCGAGCCCAGCGGACAACGCGGCCGCCAGTGACGGCTTCGACTTGCCTCCTGGTAGCTATGTTTCCAAGGACGTAATCGCGATCGCTTCCAAACGCAGCGCGCGCGAGCTGGCTTCCGCGCAGGCGCTCGCCGCCTCGCTCGATCGCGACCCGGGTGCAGTGCAGGAGCCGCGAACGCTGGCCGAGCTCAGGCGCTTGTCGGAAAACCCCGACACCGCCGAAGTCGTTTTGGAAGCGATTGCGAAGTTGCCCGCCCCGCTGGCCGCCGACTTGCTCTATGAAGTCTGGACCGGCAGGCCAGAGCGCAACGAAGTCACCGAGCTTGCTCGTGCGCTGTTGTTCAGCAAAGACGTGCGACCGAAAGCTTCGAACGCGCTTTCCGTCGCGCTCGATCTGCGCCTGGCAGAAGGTTGTGAAAAAAACGCCGAGATCTTGCCGCGCGCGATCAAAGACGCTGACCGCCGTTCGTTGCACCTCTTGATACGGCTGCAGCGCAAGTACGGCTGTGGCCCCAACAAGCGCCAGGATTGTTATCCCTGCTTGCGTTCTGGAGACGAGCTCGAGAACGCTATCAAGACGTCGCGCGAGCACCCGGAGCCGCGCACCTTCGGCAAGCGCTGATCGGGCTCAGCGCAGCTTGCGTGCGCCCTGCTCGATGCGGCGCTTGAGCGCCTGATTCATGTACACGAAGCCACGTGTTGCTTCGGTCACTTGCGCCAGCATGAAGCGCAGCAGGATGCCGTTGAAATCTTCGCCCTGCACGAGGCGCGTGGTTCCGTCCGGACGCGGCTCGAGCTTGAAGAAATGCTCGCCGTCGAACAAGCCCTTCATCCACAGGTGCCCGAGCCAGCGCAACTCGCGCTGTTCCTCGCACTTGAGCAGGCGCGCAGAGAGCTCGCGCTCCCGGTTACTATCCGGCAGGCTCAGGGTCATTCCGAGTTCAGCGCCCACTTTCGCCTCACCGTTGATGTGCACGATGAAAGGGTTCCACTCGGGGTAATGCCGGAAGTCCAGCAACACTTTCCAGATCTCGGCGGGAGACGCCGAAATCTCGATCTCGGTTCGCACTTCCATCGGGGGCGGCTGTGCGATTGTCTCCGTTTCTGCCGGGCAGGGCTAGCGGGTTTTTCGCTCTGCGAGCTGTGGTAATCTGAAGGCCCGCATGCGGCTGATTCGAGCGCTGATACGAGGCTCGGGACCCTTCGAGCGAGTGGAACTGCCGTTCGCAGACGAAACCGGCAAGCCGCGCAGCTTGACGGTGATCTACGGCGGGGGAGGGATCGGCAAGAGCACCGTGATCCAGGCGCTCGCCAGTACGCGTCCGGGGCACGCGATCGCCCAGCTAGGGCGCGCCGACGCGGCTTCCGGCGCGCCGCCCCACGTTGGCTGCGAGTGGCTGCTCGGTGCAGACGATCCCGCACGCCCTCATCCGCTCACGGTGGCGAGCCCGAACGTCCGCTTCTTCGGGGAAGAGGACCAAGAAGCGCTGCGCCGGCGCGAGCAAGTTCACTACGACCGCGTCGCACAAGAAGGTGGTTTCGTGTTCCTGGGGATCCCCGCAACACGCTGGTTTTCACGGCAGCCGATCGTGATCAGCGCGCCGGCGCGAAGTGTGGCCCGCTACGACGTGCGCTCGCCGCTCTCGTTGGACGACGCATCGCGGGCCGATCTGGCGCGAGAGTGTAAACAGGCGCTTGCCTACGCGAGCATTTCGAGTGCGCTGGCAGGTGTGCGCGATCGCGAAGAGCGGCGCTACGATTTGCTCGCCGACGGCATGCGTTCAGCGGTCACTCGCTTGGTCGAGCTGGCTGGCTTTCGTTACCTCGGCATCGATCCGCATTCACTCGAGCCAGTGTTCGCGGAGGGCAGCGGGCAGCGCCGCAGCTTCGACGCGTTGCCGACTCGGGCGCGCCATTTGGCCGCCTTTGCGGCGCTTTCGGTGCGCGCGCTGTGGGCAGCCTACCCAGATCAGGATCCGCGCGATTCTGAAGGCGTGGTTGCGATCGACGACGTCGAGCTCTATCAAGACAACCACGCTTTGGGTCGGCTGGCCGCGGCGCTGCGTGATGCGCTGCCCGGAACGCAGTGGATCGTCACCACGTCGTCGCCGGTGCTCGCGGCGAGCGTTGAAGCGGGTGAGGTGGTTGCGTTGCGGCGCGTGGCGGAGGGCGAAGCGATTTCCGTGTTTGCGGGGGACGAGGCGCTCATCCACTGATTGATTTGCGCGTGTCCTCTTCTCATCCTACCGAACCCTTTCGCGACCAGACGGTGCAGCGTGTGTTGCTCGTCACCATGGCGCTCAATGTGCTCGTAGCGTCGGGCAAAATCGCTTACGGCTACTTCGCCGATGTGCTGTCGGTGCGCGCCGATGGATTTCATTCGCTCACCGATTCCGCCAACAACGTGGTTGGGCTCGTGGGCATCCGCCTCGCGAGTCGACCAGCCGATGAAGGGCACCCCTATGGCCACGCAAAATTCGAGCTGATGGCAGCGGGGATCGTGGGGCTTTCGCTGCTGTTCATGGCTTATGACGTTCTGCGCGGCGCCATCGAGCGCCTGTGGCACGGCGCCGGCACGCCTAGCTTCGACTCGCGTGTGTTCGTGGTGTTGGTGCTGACTCTCGCCGTGAATTTGTGGGTCGCGAGCTACGAGCGCCGCATGGGAGAACGTTATTCGAGCGCTTTCCTATTGAGCGACGCGGCGCACACACGCTCCGACGTGTTGGTCACGTTGGGCGTGATTTTGACGGTAGCGTTGGTCGAGCTCGGTTATGGCTGGCTCGACGGGGCTGCGGCGATCGCCATTGCTGGCTTCATTGGTTGGGCAGGCATCGACGTGCTGCGCAACAACCTCAGGCACCTCGCCGATGCGCGCGCTCTCGATCCAGAGCTCGTGCGTCAAATTGCGACGAGGGTGGCCGGCGTTGCCAGCGCGCACAAGATCCGAACGCGCGGCGCGCCCGGCGCGATCCACGTCGATTTGCACGTGCAAATTGCACCCCACCTCGACGTGGTGAACGCGCATCGGGTCACGCATTGGGTCATCGACGCCATCAAACGCGACATTCCCGGGGTCACCGATGTGTTGGTGCACACCGAGCCCGCGGCAGACGGTGTACCCTACAATCCGTTGCCTTGAGAGGTTCGAGGTTAGTCTCTGGGGCGCGGAGCGGCGGCGCGCGTCAAGCGATCCAACACCGCCAAACCGAGGCCGGCGCCAGTCGGAGGCACTACCACGATCACGTCGCTACCGGCCGCGTCGAGCTCTCGCAAGCTCGCGTACAACGAATGAGCAAAGCTTGCGGCGTCGGCCGGTAAGCGAATCGCGGCCGCGACGTTAGGGGACGCAACGTTCGTCGGAATCAGCACGCCGAGGCGCGCACCGCGCGCGTGCAGACCCTCTACGCGCTCAGCGAGCTCGGCCTCGCTGCATAGGATGAGCTCTGCACGCGGAGCGTAGTGTGAAGCTAGTTGTCCGGGCGCACGCACTGGGCCGAGCGCTTCGTGCACCAGCGGCTTGCGCAGTTCGCGCTCGAGGTCCTCGCGTGCAACGCCGCCCGGACGCAAAAGGCGAGGCTCTTCGCGCGACACATCCACGATGGTCGACTCGACGCCCACTTCACAATCGCCGCCGTCGAGCACGTGCGCGACGCGATCGCCCAGATCTTCAATCACGTGTTTGGCCGACGTTGGACTGAGTCGTCCGAAGCGATTCGCGGAGGGGGCTGCAACGCCGCGACCGAACGCGGTCAGCAGACGCAGAGCGACCGGATGCGCCGGCACTCGCAGTGCAACCGTTGGCTGACCTCCAGTCACGGCCAGGGGGATCCGCTCGCTGCGGCGCACGACCAACGTGAGCGGGCCGGGCCAGAAGCGCTCTGCGAGCTGATGCGCGACGCGAGGCACATCCACTGCCAGCTCGGAAAGCCAGCGCTTCGAGTCGACGTGCACGATCAGCGGATGACTCGTCGGCCGGCCCTTCGCTTCGAAGATGCGCCGCACCGCAGTCGGGCTCTCCGCGTCGGCGCCGAGGCCGTAGACGGTCTCGGTGGGAAACGCCACCAGCTCTCCCGCCGCGAGGGCATCCGCACAAATGCGAATGGCTTGGTCGAGGTCGGTCATGGTGGAGGCGCGCGTTCTAGCGTCGCTTTTCGCGCCTCGCCAGCGCTGAAGCTGCGCTCTCACCCCTCGGATGGAAGAAAAGTGTTTCGACCGCCGTGCCTCGAAATCCGACGCGTTGCGCGAAACACCGAGAATTTCCCTGAAATGCGCCGGAGTTTTCGGCTGTGTGACACGAAACAAGTGCGAAGCAAATCAGAAACATAGGCATCGGTAACCGTAGGGCGCGCTGCTCGAGGCCGCGAATCGAAGGTCCGCCATCCGGTGGCAGCAGAATTCCTAAGGAGACCGCGATGTTCAAACGGTTGTTAGCGATAGTTGGGTTTGGTTTGGCGCTGGCCCCGGGGGCCGCCTTTGCGCAAGACGCTATGGCGCCTTCCGCTAGCGCCGCCGTGCCCGCGGCCTCCGTCGCGGCTGCAGCTGAGCCCGCTGCTCCTGTTCCGGCGCCAGCCGCTGCTGCACCTGCTGCACCTGCTCCCGTCGCTGCACCTGCTGCCGCTGCCGCCGCTGTACCCAGCGACGTCGAAAAGCGTCTCGCGGATCTCGAAGCGTACGTGAACAACGGCGCGCGCGTGGACCCTGCAACCTCGAAAATCGCGGGCGCAGGTCCCGGGCACAACGGTTGGATGATGGTTTGCGCAGCGCTGGTGTTGTTCATGACGCTGCCGGGTCTCGCGCTGTTCTACGGCGGCCTCGTGCGCCAAAAGAACGTGTTGAGCGTCATGGCGCAGTGTCTCGGTTTGGCCGGCATGGTTGCGATTCTCTGGTGGGCGTTTGGTTACAGCCTCGCGTTCTCCGCGGGCGGACCGATCGTCGGCAGCATGAAGTTTGCGTTCCTCGCTGGCGTCGATGCGGCGCCGAATGCCGACTACGGCGCCTGGGTCTCGCAGAACGTGTTCTCGATGTACCAGCTCATGTTCGCGATCATCACGCCTGGCCTCATCGTCGGCGCCATCGCGGAGCGCATGAAATACAGCTCCTTGATGCTGTTTTTGCTCGGCTGGATGCTCATCGTTTATTTCCCGCTCGCGCACATGGTGTGGGGCGTGGACGGCATGATGAACGGCGTGTGGAACGCCAAGGCTTCTATCAAGGCCATCGACTTCGCGGGCGGCACCGTGGTGCACATGAGCTCCGGTTGGTCGGCGATTGTGCTCGCGCTCATCCTCGGCAAGCGTAAGGGCTTCGGCCACGACAACTTCGCCCCGCATAGCCTGGTGCTCACCATGGTCGGCACGGGCATGCTGTGGGTTGGTTGGTACGGCTTCAACGCGGGCAGCGCGGTGGCTGCTGACGGCGTCGCCGCCAACGCGTTCATGACCACCACGCTCGCGGCTGCCATCGCGGGTGCGACCTGGCCCGGGCTCGAATGGATCACGCGCGGCAAGCCCACGGTGCTCGGCTTCTGCTCCGGCATCGTCGGCGGTCTGGTCGTCATTACGCCCGCGGCCGGCTTCGTGAACTCGACGAGCGCTGTCATCATCGGCGTGCTCGCCGGTGCGATTCCGTTCTTCGCCTGCACCAAGTTGAAGCAGATGCTCGGCTACGACGACGCGCTCGATACCTTTGGCGTGCACGGCGTGGGCGGGACCCTGGGCGCACTCGTGACCGGCTTCTTCGCGACGCCGACGGTCAACGCCAACCTGGACCTCAACCTCAAGGGCATCGTGGGCAGCACGCTCTGGCTCGAGCAGCTCAAGGCGATGGCTCTCACGATCGTTCTCAGCGTCGTGGCGACTGTCGTGCTCGCTTACGCCATCAAGGCCGTGATGGGCTTGCGCCCGCCACTCGAGGACGAGGAAACCGGTCTCGACCTCAGCGATCACGGCGAGAAGGGTTACCACCTGGGCGAGACCTGATCGCAGCGGCCTACTGGGCCCTCACATTGTTCGCGCCGTGGTTCGTCGCTGAGGCGAGCTGCGGCGCGAACGTTTTGTGACCCAATCATGTAGTGCTGTGCGGCGAAAGCTTTGAAATCTGGCTGCAGCGTCGCTGGGGAGCGCCGATCGGAATTGCTGCTACACCGAACGCGCGATGACTCTTTGCCGGTCGCTCGGCTTTGGGCTCGGGTTCTCGTCGATCGTGGCGGGTTGTGCGCCGACGCCATCGGGGACCGGCGAGCGCAACGGCGCCGGCGGCGAAACCTCGAGCAATAGCCCACCGCCCGCGTACACAGCGCCCGGTGTCGATCTCATTAACGACGCCGCAGCCTGCAAGCCGTCGAGTCCTAGCGTCGGCCGCACGCCGTTGCGCCGCATTTCGCGAGTCGAATACAACAACATGGTGCGCGACCTGCTCGGCGATGAGTCGCGCCCAGCCGACAACTTCGTTTCGGAGGAAAAAGTCGTCGGTTTCAACAGCAATAGCTACACCGAGGTCAGCGCGTTGATCATGCGGCAGTACTGGGACGCCGCCGAGAAGATCGCGACCAGTCGCGCCTCCGACCATCAGAGCTTGCTCGCTTGCGGCAGCAACGTCGCCGACGACTGCGTGCAAACCTTCATCGGCAAGTTCGCCAAGCGCGCGTTCCGCGGAGCGCTCGACGACGCCGGAGCTAAGGCGCTCTTTACGTTGTACCAAGACACGAAGACGCAATTCGATGTGCAGACCGGCGTGCAAGCACTGCTCACGGAGATCCTGACTTCGCCGCGTTTCTTGTTCGTATTCGAGTTCGGTCAAGGCAGCCCCAACGGCAGACAACAGCCGCTTTCTTCGTGGGAGCTCGCCACACGCTTGTCGCTATTCTTGTGGCGCTCCGTGCCGGACGACACGCTGGCTCGAGCTGCCGATCAAAACCAGCTCTCGACCCCGGAGCAAATCGAGCAGCAGGCGATACGCATGCTCGCCGATCAAAAGGCGAGGGATGCGCTCGACGACTTCGTCGACCAGTGGCTCGACATCGAAAATATGGATAGCGTCACCAAGGACACGGTGTTCGCCAATGTCTGGTCGCCGCAAATAGCTAGGGATCTGCACACTGAGACGCTCACGACGTATGCGAACCTGGTCGACTCGGGTGGCAGCTTCGTCGATTTGATGACGTCGAATACGTCGTACATCAACTCCGGGCTCGCCAACTTTTACGGGGTGAGCGCGCCGGGCGGCGGTTTCGCAGCTTCACAGGCGGTGCCGTCACGCAAGGGGATCCTCACCCACGGGAGCTTCCTCGCCGCACATGCCCACACCGTGCTGCCGTCGCCGATTCTGCGCGGCAAGATAGTGCGCGCGAACGTGCTGTGCCGCCCGATCCCGCCTCCAAGTTCGGTCCCCGATTTGAACGGGCTGATTCCGCCTGCGCCCAACGCTCCTGCCGTTGGCAAGACCACGCGTGAGCTCTACGAAACTCACGTCTCCAATCCGAAGTGCGTTGGTTGCCACGAAGCCATGGACCTGATCGGTTTCGGTTTCGGCAAATTCGACGCAACGGGCAGGCTCTACGCCGACGCCAAAGAGAACGACATCAGCATCGACGCGAGTGGTGACTTCCGCAATGCGGCGCCGGATCTGGATGGCAAAACCTTCACCGATCAGAGCGCCATGATCGAAGCGTTGGCAGCGAGCTCACAAGTGCGTGGCTGTTTCGCCCTCGAGCAGTTCCGCTTCGCGCTCGGGCGCGTGGAGACCGATGCCGATGCTTGCGCGCTCCAGCAAATCTATTCGGAGTTTTCGGGAGCGAGCTTCAATTTGAAGAAGCTCATCATCGCCGTGGTGAAGAGCTCAGCGTTTCGCAATCGCTCCTCGGTGAACGCCCAGGGTGAATGTCGATGAGTAGCTGAACGCCGAGTGCCCTTTCGAAAGCGCCGCCCGGCGGACCTCTGGTTACGTAAGTGCTTCGCTAGTGTGGTGGCGGAACGCGGCGAACGGCGCCGCTTTGCGGCTTGATGCGCGAAGGTTGCTGCCGTCCGAAGAGTCGGACTAAAAGAGGGTCATGCGTGCGAATCTTTCAGGGCTCTCGGTTTTGCTCGTTGGGGTGTGCCTTACGGCCTGCAACCAGAAGGATGCCGCCAAATGCGAGCAGGCTCTGTCGACCGTAAAGCAGGCGCTTGCTCAGGAAAACTTCAACGGCGCCGCACAGTGGCGCGAGTATGCGTACAAGCAGTGTGACGACCGCACTCAGCTCGAGGCGCTCGACCAATCCATCGTGCGTCAACGCGGCGAAGTCGAAGCCCGCACGCGCGCGGCCGAGCAGCGCAAGACGGAGAACCGTCAGCTCTTGAAGGTGTTCCTGCAATGGGTCGCTGACAATCGCGCGGCTCCGGACAAAGCGTCGGCAGCGCCGAGCTGTGATCCCGCGGCTGACGCTGCGAAAGAGAAGGCGAAGGAGCGGCTGTGTACTGCATCGCGCACGGCTGGTCAGTATCAGCTCGCCGCGCGTTACTGGGAGGCCGAACCGGCGATCGCTCGCTTCTCCGTGAAGCTGCCGGATGTCGCCACGTGTGAGGAAATTGGCGCGAGTAAGGTACTCAAGACGTGGCAAGTCGCGACAACCGGTGGATCCACGACGGCGCGCTTTCGCTGCGAGTTTCCCGCGGGTCCGCTAGCGGGTCTGAACGCAGTCTTGAGTCAGGCTGTAAACGCCGACCTCTACGTGTTCAATCCCTCGTATCTCGAGAAGGAACCGGCGCTACGTGTGATCCTGGACGGGCCTTGAGGCGAGTTCCAATCATTTCGAAGCGTTTGAGTCCTCTCGAGCTTCAGCCAAACTGAATGCTGGCCGTTGTAACGGCTGGCGAGTACCCGCTCCCGCGGCTCCGCTCGCTGAATCTTTTCGCGGCGCAGCGTGCGCGCGGAGCTCATGCCTCAAAAGTCCCCAGACAACTCAGCGACACTCGACCGTTTGCCTCGGGTGACGCGCGTCACGGGGCAGCTCACCGTGATCGAAGGCCGCACCACGGGGCGGAAGTTCAAAATCGAAGACAGCGCGACCATCGGACGTTCGCCCGATGCCACCGTGATGCTCGACGAGCCGGAGATCTCGCGTCTTCACGCGCGCCTGTCTCGCGACGCAGGCGGCAACTTCGTGCTCGAGGATTTGAAGAGCAAGAACGGTGTGGCGGTGAACGGGGTGCGCGTCGAAAAGCGTGTGCTCGCGTTCGGCGATCGTATCCGCGTTGGACCCAACGTCGTGCTGGAGTTCAACAGCTTCGATGCCGTCGAAGAGCACATCGTGCAGCGCCAGCGCTTCGAGGCCATCGGGCGCCTCGGTGTTGGCATCGCGCACGACCTCAACAACGTGCTCGCAGCGCTCGACGCGGGCGCCGCCTATCTGCGCGAGCTGCCTGCCAATCGCAGCCTGGGCGACCCGGATGTGCGCGAGTGCATTGCGGATCTGGTGTTGGCTTCGGCACGCGCCAGCGAGCTCACGCGCGGGATCCTGTCGTTCGCGCGTGGCCGCGGCTCGGAGTACGCGCCCGTCGATCTCGCGCAGCTAGCGAGCGAGGTGGTGCGCATGCTGCGGCACACGCTGGATCAGAGCATTCGCATCCAGCCCAGCATCGAGCCCGGCGTCATGGTGCACGGCAGCCATTCCGAGCTGCACCAAGTGATCTTGAACCTGTGCCTGAACGCGCGCGACGCGATGCCGGAGGGAGGCGTGCTTTCAATCAGCGCCGGCAGCGTGCAAGAACCACCAGCGCAGCTCGGCTTTCCTACCGCGCGCGCCGTGGCCATGCTCAGCGTCGGTGACAGCGGAACCGGCATGGACGCCGAAACGCAACGCCGCATATTCGAGCCATTCTTCACGACCAAGCGAGAGGGCGCGGGCTACGGACTCGGCCTGGCCACGGTGCGAGAAATCGTCAGCCTGCACGGCGGGCACATTACCTTGGAGAGTGTGCCAGGCAGAGGCAGCCGCTTCTGCGTTTACCTACCGTTCCTGGACGAGGAGCGGGTGCGTTTTTCGAGCACCGAGGAGCGCGCGCCGCCCGCCACGCGGCGCCCAGCTTCTGCCACGAGCGTGCTGCTCGTCGATGACGAACAGATTGTTCGCCGCAGCATGGCGCGCTTGCTGCGCCAGGCGGGCTTCGATGTGACCGAGGCCGCGGACGGCGCCGAGGCCGTAGCGCGCTACTCACGCAAACGCTTCGACTTGGTCGTGCTCGATCTGGACATGCCAGGTCTCGACGGTGAGCAGACGCAGGCACGCCTGGTAGGCCTGGATCCGTATGCGCGCATCGTGTTTGCGTCGGGTCACGTCGATCCCAAGCGCGAGGCGGCGGTACGCGCTCGCGGCGCGCTGGCCTTCTTACAAAAGCCGTTTGCGCTGGACGTGCTGCTCAGCATCGCCCACGAAGTGCTGAGCTCCGACTTCGCCGGCGATATCGACGAACCCACGCGCCCGCGTTGACGCCATCGTGAAGCCCTTCTGGCGCGACGAGCCACGCGAGCTCGAAGGGCGTTAGAAAGAGAAGCGCTCGCCGCTGTTGCTCAGGGCGCTACCGTCGCGACCGCCGAAGACCACCAGCTCTGAGCCGGTGCTCGCCGCAACACCGAAGGCGTGGTCTTGTCCCGAAGGCCACGCAGGGATGCTGGTCCAATCATCCGTCGCCGCGTTGTAGCGGGCACCATTGTGCAGGATCACGCCTTGCGAATCGAAGCCGCCGAGCAGCGCGAAGCCTACGCCTTCGAGATCGAAGCTCCAGCCGCTCTCGCGGAGCGGGGCGTAACGCGCCGAGGGCACGCCACTCACTCCCAACGTCACCCATTCGGTATCGTAGGCGCTGCCATCGCGTCGTAAGGCTTGGTCGTCGCGGCCGCCCCACACGTAAAAGCGCGTGCCATCCGTCGCGCCGAAGGCGTCCCAGCGCGCGCTGGGTCCGCGCGCCAATGTGCTCCACGTATTGGTCGAGAAAGCGTAGCGATACGCCTTGTCGCTCTTGGTGATGGTGTTGTCGATGCCCCCGTAGACATAGAAGTATGCGCCGATCCCAGCGCACGCGGTGTGACCGAGTCGCGGTGGCCCATTGGTGGTCGACGATGCCCACCAACCATCGGTACTCACGCGGTATCGATCGGCGCCCGCCAACGGGATCAAGTTGGCGCTGAGACCGCTCCAGAACACGACCATGCCGCTGTACGCTGCGGCTATCGGCGCCGCACGCGCGGTATCGTTGTCGCTCGTCTGCGTCCAGCGATTCGCGACTGGATCGTACAGCGCCGCATCGCGGTAGATCGTGCTGCCGCCTTGCCTCCCGCCGAACACCAGAATGGCGCTGCCAACCCAAACAGCGGTCGCGAGCTCGCGCGCGGTGGGAGTATTGGAGTCGATTGCAGTGAGTTGCCAGCTATCGAGGGCCGGATTGTAGATGGCTCCAGTGTTGAGCTCCTTGCCGCTCGCGTCGATGCCGCCCCAGATGAAGATCTTGCCCGAGAACGCCGTGTAAGCCGCTTTCTCGCGCGCTACGAAAGCGGCAGGCGGTGTGGCAGTCGGAAGCCAGCCCGGAGTGCACGCTCCCACACTGCAACTGCGACCGGCGGAGCAGGCATTCGCGCACTTGCCGCAATTTTGCGGGTCGTTTGCCAGATCGACGCAAGCGTTCGCGCAGCAGGCGCCCGCACAAGTCGTTGCGTTGCAGCCGCCGCCCGCGCCGGACGATGCAGGCTGGCCGCCTCCCGCTCCGCCAGTTGCGATGTTGCTGTTGCCGCCCAACGCAGCGCTTCCGCCGAGCGCATTGGTGCTTCCAGCGCTCGCACCGCCCCCACCACCCGCAGCCGATTTACCGCCGAGACCATAGTTTGGGTCGATGGAGTACTCGTCGGAAAGAGGACAGCCGGTCAGCGTGAACAGCCCAAACAGCGAGCTCGCCAGCAATACGCCGCGATGAGAGAGTGCGCGCGCTATCAAAACGAGCCTCCCACCTGAACGCCGCCGGGTGTGATGCGAGCAGTGACGGGGTGCGAAGGCGAGCTCGTGAGCAAGACGTAGCCGCCGATCCCCAAAGCCAGCGCGCCGAGGCCAAAGCCGGCGTACGAAAGCGTGCGATTCAAACGAAACGAAGAAATGTCGTCTGCCGAGCTCGCCGGGCAACCCGGGCGACAAACCTCGTCGAGATCGCTCTTGCGACTCAAGGCGACGGCACCCGTGATGGCGCCAAAGCCAAGGCCTGCCACGCCAACCCCCGCCAGCGCGTAACCCCACGCGCGTCCAGAGCCGGTGTGTCGTGCGTTCGGCGTCGTGTCCTGGCTGACTGGTGTGGTGGTGCGGTTCAGCGCAGGGCTCAGCAAGGGCAGGCTGATGACGCGCCGTTCGCCCTCGTTCAAGCTGAAATCCTGCTGGAACGGGCTCATGCCGGGCGCGGTGGCAGCGAGCACGTGGGAACCCGGATCGATGGGGCGCTCCACATTCAGCAACGCTTCGGCGACGGGACGGCCATCGAGCGTGACGCGCAGGCCGGGAGCTGGAGTTCCACCGCTGGTACGCACTTCCAGGCGCGGTATGCGCGCACGCAGAGCGCGAGCCTCGCTGCGCGCGTCGTCGACGGCCAGCTGAAAGGCTTCAGGTGCGTCCGGCGGGAGCGGCAGGCGTTGCGTCTCTTCGTAGCGATCCAACGCTTCCAGGAATCGACCGAGCTGCGCCAACGAGCGCGCCAGCATGACAGTGATAGAGGGCGCCCTGAACAAGGTGGAAGCGCGTTGGAAGCGATCGAGTGCCGTGTGGTAGTCGTGCTTCTCGTACGCCTCGGCGCCTTGCAGGGCGAGCTCACGAGCGATCGAGCGCGTCTCGCTGTCGACCTCTTCGAGGGCGTGAGCAGGTGCGTGCAGCGCGAGCAACGCGAGCAGCGTCAGCGACGCGATCCAACGGGGGCGCGAGCGTTCAGAAGCCGAAGTCATGGTTGCGCTTGGGGGCCGGCTTGCGAACGGCGCTTTGTGTTCCTCTGGCAGGAGCACGCGGCGCGGCCGTCTTCGATTTGGAGGACACTACTGGGGCTTCGGGTTCCGGCGCGGGCGCTGCCGAAGGCGCCGCGGGAGCGGCAGCTTTCGTGACGAGACTGGCAGCAGCCGGCGGCGCTGCTGATGCGCTCGCCAACGCGGGGACAGAGGACGTCGCCAATGAACGCAACAACAACGCTGAGAGCAGTGCGCCACCGAGAGCTCCAGCAGCAACGCCAATGGCCTGTACACGCGGCCTACGCTTCGGCGCCAAGAACTCAGCAGGTGTCGTAGCGATCGAGCGGCGTGTGGCCCCGAGTGTGCTGCGTTCGGGCCGGCTCACTGCCGCATCGAGTCCCACAGGTGGATTCGACCCAGGGACATCGACGCGCACACCGGAGAGCGCGCCGTCGAGCCAAACCGCTCGAATGGAGTTGCCCGAAAGGTCTTCCTTGATGCCGTGCTCGTATAGCCACAACGCGAGCGCTTCACCGAGCTCCGTCATGTTCGCCCAGCGCTGATCGGGAGACTTGGCGAGTCCGCGCTGCAACACCAGCCAGAGCGCCGCGTCGGCTGTGCCGTACTCGCTGGCAGGCTTGGGTGTATCGTTGATGATCGATTGCATCAACGCGTTGTAGTTTGGCTTCCGGAACGGAATCGTACCGGTCACCATCTCGTACAACACGACACAGAACGACCACACGTCGGTGCGCTCGTCGATCTCCTCGCTGCCCAACGCTTGCTCCGGCGACATGTACTCCGGGCTGCCGAGCACCGCGCCCACCTGTGTGAGCTTGCCGTCTACGCTCTTCTCTCCGACCTTGGCGATGCCGAAGTCGAGCAGCTTGGGCTGCGCGCGCCCGAGTGGATCCGAGGCGAGAAAGATGTTTTCAGGTTTGATGTCGCGGTGCACGATGCCGCGGTCGTGAGCGAGACGCAGGCCGTCGGCGATGGGGAGCAACATTTGCACGGCGCGGATCGCGGGAATGCGCGCCTCGCGTTCGAGCAATGCTGCCAAGGTTTCACCTTGCACCAGCTCCATTACTAGGAACGGGTCGCTGCGGCTGGTCCAACCGAAGTCGAAAACACGCACCAGCGCCGGGTGACCGAGGCGTGCGGCCGCGTGGGCTTCGCGCGCCATGCGTGAGGCGACCCCCGGCCCAGATACGCTGGCGCGAATCAGCTTGAGCGCGACGTCGACGCCCAAAACCAGAGAGTGGGCGAGCCATACCACTCCCATCCCACCGCGGCCGAGCTCACGTTGGAGACGGTAACGGTCGGCGATGACCTCACCGGCGAGGTAGGCATTCGGCTCAGGGCTGTTCGAGGGGCGCGGCGCCTGGTCACTGCCAGTGACCGTCTCCGCTGCCAAGCGGGACGCCTTGCGCATCGTCGAACTGCTCATGCTCGATCCGTAAACGTATCTTCATCTGCGAGCGCTCGCTAGCCCGCAGAGAGAGTCCACGCTCGGACACTCGAGATAGACAACGGCAAGAATGCGCCTCGCATAACCACCTTTCGGCAGTGATGCGAGCCCGCACGTAGGAGTTCGGAAGCTCTCAGCCTCGCGTTTTCAGGAACCTGACCTTAGGCCAATCCTTCTCGGCAGTTTCCAAGTGCCAGGCATTTCGCGCGAGGAATACGGGTGCCAATGTGTGGTCGTCTGCGAGGTAACCTTCGTTCTTGCTCAGAAACTCTGCCAGCACCTTGGGATCGTCTGCTTCGACCCAACGCGCGGTGTAAAGACCTGCCGCCTCGAACACCACTGGAATCTCGTACTCGCTTTGAATGCGATCGGCGAGCACATCGAACTGCAACGCACCCACCACTCCCACGATGTGGTACCCGCCGATGCGCGGCTTGAAAATTCGAGCCACGCCTTCTTCGGCGAGCTGTTCGAGCGCTCGCGTGAGGTGCTTTGCGCGCATCGGATCGGTCGGGCGCACTCGCTGCAAGAGCTCTGGCGCAAAGCTCGGGATCCCCGTGAAGTTCAGGACTTCACCTTCGGTGAGCGCGTCCCCAATGCCGAGCTTTCCGTGATTGGGAATACCGATGATGTCGCCGGCGACGGCTTCCTCCGCCAAATCGCGGTCTTGGGCCAGGAAAAGCATTGGGTTGTGCACCGCCAGCATGCCTCCCGAACGCGGGTGAAATAGCTTCATGCCGCGCCGGAAATGACCAGAGCACATGCGCACGAACGCGACGCGATCGCGGTGCTTCGGGTCCATGTTGGCTTGCACTTTGAAGACGAAGCCGGTGACCCTTTCTTCCGTGGGCGAGATCGCTCGTTCTTTGGTGGTCTGTGCGCGCGGCGAAGGCGCCAGCTCGGACAGACCGAGCAGCAGCTCGCGCACACCGAAGCTGTTCACGGCGCTCCCGAAGAAGACCGGCGTCATGTGTCCTTCGCGGTACGCCGTGAGATCGAAGTCGGGGCACAGCCCACGCGCCATGGTGACTTCGTCGCGCAGCCGCTTGAGCGCCGACTCCGGCAAGAGCTCATCGAGCTTCGGATCATCCAAGCTCTCGCAGACGACGCCCGGATCGCCGAGGCGTTCACGCGCGCGCTCCATCAAGATCAGTCGGTCGTGGAACAGGTCGTAGCAACCCAAAAAGCCCTTTCCCATACCGATTGGGAAGCTGGCTGGCGTCACGTCGATCGCCAGTGATTGCTCCACCTCATCCATCAAGTCGAATGGATCACGTCCTTCGCGGTCGAGCTTGTTGATGAACGTGATGATGGGCACGTTGCGCAGGCGACATACCTCGAACAGCTTGCGCGTCTGTTCTTCGATGCCACGCGCCGCGTCCAACACCATCACGGCCGAATCGACCGCGGTCAACGTGCGGTAGGTGTCCTCGCTGAAGTCTTGGTGGCCCGGCGTGTCGAGCAAGTTGAACGTCTTGCCATCGAACTCGAACGTCATTGCCGACGCCGACACCGAGATCCCACGCTCGCGTTCCACCTTCATCCAGTCCGAGCGTGCGCGCCGCTGCTCACCGCGCGCCTTTACCGCACCTGCAAGTTGAATCGCGCCGCCGAACAGAAGCAGCTTTTCGGTCAGCGTCGTCTTGCCGGCGTCGGGGTGAGAGATGATGGCGAACGTGCGCCGCCGCTGAACCAGGGCTTCGAGAGGAGTCATTGGAGGGATGTCTACCCGCCTCGCGAGCTCGCGTTGGCGGATGGGGTGCGCGTTGTAGCTCCGGACGACCGGGCAGGCACGCGCGGCACGAATTGCGATGTTGCGCGAAATCCGGTGTAGTGAGGGCGCGTGTCGCTTCGCCGCGTTTTCACTGGGTCCGCTGCGCTCTTAATCGCCGCGGGACTCGGCTGGTACCTGGTGGGAGGAGGCCAACGTCCAGGCGCAGCACGCCCGCCCAAGCTGCCCTTCCGCGCGCAGGGCATCACGATTTCCGCAGTGCCGGCCGGTGGCCTGACCAGTGGGGGCAACCGCGCCGAGGGAGCTGCCGGCGATCTGCTGGTTCAAAACGGGCGTCTCGCTTTTGTGATCGGAGGTGACGCGCCGGGGCTCGAGCGTCAGGTGCGCCACGGCGCGTTGCTCGATTTGGCGGTGAAGGATTTTCGCGCGGACGAGCTCCTCGATCTGCGCGCTGTGGTGCGTGTTGCCGGCAAGCCGCTGCCGCTCCTGATGGGCGCGGTCACGTTGGTGCGCGACGGCAAGTTCCCTGTCGTGCGCGTGGAGCAGGTCAGCGGCGACGGGCGCGTGCAGGTGGCGACCGACTTCGAAGCGGCGCCGAACGCTTCGAAGATCGAGCTAGTCACGCGGCTGCATAACGCGGGTGACCAAGTTTTGCGCACGGTCGAGCTGGGTGAACGCACGCGCTGGCCCGGCGCCGGTACGTTTTCGCCGCGTGTCGGCTTTCCCAAGCTCACCTCCAAGTCCGATGTGTCCTGGCTCGGGCGCGAGGGAGCGCAGCTTTCGTATGGGCTGGTGTTTCCGCGCGGCGCCGTGACGTCGTCGTTCATCTTCGACATCGTCGGGCAGGTGGGGCAGGAAACTACGGCGCGCGTCGGTGATGTCGCTGCGGGTGCATCCATCGCTTATCGTCGCGAGCTGTTCGTGGTGCCCGGCGACATGTCCGACCTCGCGGAAGCGGTGCTGCTCTCGTTGGGCACCGAAATCGGCTGGGTGATCGGGCGCATCGAACCTCCGCCGGCCTGGGCCCACGTCGACGCGCGCTTTCCCGATGGAAAACCTGCGCTCAGCGTGCGCGCCCGCAAAGATGGCTCGTTTCGCTTACCTCTGCCTGTGGGCGACTATGGCTTGGATCTGCGCGCACCAGGCGGCGAAGACGATTCCCAAGTGAGCGTGTTCCCGAACCAGAAAACCGAGGTGAGGTTCAGCGCCAAAGTACCCGGGCACCTGCGTTATCAGATCACTGACGGCGACGGCGCCGAGCTCTCCGCGCGCCTCGTGTTGCGCGGCGTGTCGCCGACCAAAGATCCGGATCTGTTCCCGGTGGAGCAGGCGAGCGGCGCGCGCAACGTGGTGTACACGCGTTCGGGCAGTGGGGATGTCGAGTTGCCGGCTGGTCACTACAGCGTGGTGGTGAGTCACGGGCCCGAATACGAAATCGCGACGCACGACATCGAGGTGGATTCGCAGAATGGCGCTGCGATTCACGCGTCGTTGGCGCGCAGCGTGGACACGCGTGGCTGGCTCGGCTGCGACTTTCACGTGCACTCGGCGCCTTCGCGCGACTCCAGCGTAAGCTTGCCCGATCGGGTGCTGTCGCTCTTGGCCGAGGGCGTGGAGTTCGCGGTGCCCACGGATCACAATCACATCACGGACTACGCCAAAGCCATCGCCGAGCACCGTGCCATCAGCGAAATCGGCAGCACGCCCGGGGTCGAAATCACTACCGGAACTTGGGGCCACTTCAATGCCTATCCGTATCCAGCGCACGCGGCTCCGCCGCCCTTCAGCGGCGTAAACCCCATCGAGATTTTTGCTGCGGTCCACGCGCGGGCGCCGCAAGCCGTGATTCAAGTGAATCATCCGCGCATGCCAGGTGTTGGCTACTTCAATCGTATCGAGCTGAATGCCGAGACCGGCGCCGCTGCTACCGAGGGTGCGTCGTTCGAATTCGATGCGATCGAAGTCGTGAACGGCTACGATCTCGAAAACCCGAAGTTCATCGAGAACAACATTCGTGAGTACTTTGCGCTCCTGAACTTCGGTCGTCGTTACACGGCCACTGGCAACTCCGATTCACATCGTCTGATCATCAACTGGGCCGGCTATCCTCGCACCTACGTGCGCGTTCCCGACGACCAGCCCGGCAACGTGTCTGCGGTGGACGTTGCGCGCGCCGTGAACGACGGCCATGCCATCGTCGCGAACGGCATCTTTCTGGTGGTGAGCGCGAACGGTCACGCCGGTCCCGGCGATACGCTGGTTGGGCCGCGCGTAACGTTGGAAATGGAAGCGCGTGCACCCAGTTGGGTCGACTTGTCGCGCGTGGAAGTTTGGGTGAACGGCGGTTTGTTTTCGACATCGCCGACCATGGCCAAACCAGTGCCCGGCGGGCGCCTCGTGTGGCAAGTCGAGCTCGATTTGAGGCTCGATAGCTGGATTGTGGTTGTGGCGCAGGGTAACGAACCGATGACGCCGGTCTTCTATGGACGGCGCGTGCTGCCGTTCGCCTTCACCAATCCCATTTTCGTAGATGCAGACGAAAATGGCGTGTTCCGCGCGCCCGAAGCGCCGGAACCCTCGACGCATTGAGCGAGGTGCTCAGTGAGCCCAGCGCGCGCGCAGGTACGGGAACAACGTGTCCCCGATGGCGTGCAGGTGATCGCAGTGATCCGGCTTGTCGTTGCCGGCGTAGCCCATCACGTGCAGCGAACCGCGATCGGCGCGCGAGGTCTGAATCATGTTCGGGCGCGGCCCCTGCTCATTCAACGGAACGCGTGCGACGTTTTCCTGTTGCAAGAGGAAGCTCGCCGTCTCCGTCGTGCTCGCGTACGGCGTCATGATCGAGGAGTGCGTGATGGCGAACAACTTCTCACCGGTCACGGCGCGATCAGCGAACAGCGTGAACGCCGCCATGGTTGCAGAGTTCACCACGCGCTCGCGCTTTTTATCGGGCTCGAAGCCCGTGTGCAGGCCGTCGGAGAGCAGCACTGCGTCGATGCGATCGGCGTTGGCTTGGCGATCGATGATGTGCCAGATGGCGCCGTAACCAGCGCTCCATCCGCTCAGGGCGATGCGGCCGAGAGAGGTGGAAGCGCCCGGGCACATCTCGCCGACGACGGTAGTCACGCGCGTCAGCAGGTCTTTGAAGGAGCCCGGCGATTGAAACGCATCTTCGTAGGCGCCGGAGCCGATTCCGAGATTCAGAATCGCGAGCACGCCACCGACGCCGCTCTTGTCGAATGCGGGCTCCATCGCGGTGGGGGCGCCATGGAAATGCACGACGAGGTCGAACGGCTTCTGCACCGACGAGCACCCATTCGGGATGAAGACCACGCGGCCGCCGTGGGTGACGCGGCGTTGCGGCGCATCAGCAGCCGCTTTCGGTGCTTGATTGTCGAGGGTGGCGCCAATCGCCCGATCCAGTTCGGCGCGCGCAGCAGCAGTCATGCCAACCGGCACGCTGGGCATGCTGGGAGCTCCAGCGCCCTTGTCTCCTCCCACGCGCCCGACCACGAAGTAATAGCCGAGCACGAGAGCTGCCAGGATCCGCATCTAGTGACTAGTTATAGAAGACAGGCCTTGACTTCGTCCACCGAAACCGCGCGGCAAACGAGAATCGGTCATACCCGGCCACCAATTTCGCCACAGACAGTCAGCGTGTAATCATGCAGCAATATCGCACAAAAATAGGCGGATCTTCCGTAGAAACGCGTGAAGTCCAACTCATACACAGTCCCTTCGATGGCGCCGCGGTAGCGGAAGTGAGCATCGCTGGCGAGCACGAAGCGGATCGCGCGATTGCAAGCTCACTCGATGGATTTGCGGCACTTCGGCGTGCTTCGACACACGAACGCGCCGAGCTACTCGATCGAATTGCGAGCGGAATTCGTGAGCGCGCGACAGAGTTCGCCGAACTCATCACGAAGGAAAGTGGCAAGCCCATTCGCTACGCGCGCGGCGAGGTCACGCGCGCCATCACCACGTTTACGTTGGCGGCGGCCGAGGCGCGCACTCTCAAGGGTGAACTTCTACCTATTGATCAAGCGCCAGGTCTCGAAGGAAGGCTGTGCCTTTACAAGCGGGTGCCACGCGGACCCATACTCGGCATTTCTCCGTTTAATTTCCCTTTGAATTTGGTTGCGCACAAGCTCGCACCAGCGCTCGCCGTCGGGTGCTCTCTGCTGCTCAAGCCCCCTGCGCAAGCGCCGCTCACGGCGCATCTGCTCTCGGATGTGGTCGATGCCGCGGGCGCTCCGAACGGGGCTTTTAACGTCCTGCATTGCAAGCCCGAGCTCGGCGAACGCCTGGTGCTCGACCCACGCCTACGCGTGCTGAGCTTTACGGGCAGCGACGCGCTCGGCTGGCGCCTCAAAGGATTGGTCCCCAGAAAGCAGGTGGTGCTCGAGCTCGGAGGCAACGCACCGTGCTTGATCGATGCAGATATCGATTTTCGCGCGGCGCTGCCGAAGCTCCTGGAGTCGGCGTGGGCGAGCGCCGGGCAGGTGTGCATCAAGGCCCAGCGGTTTTTCGTGCACACCCGTATTTTTGACGAATTTTTGCAGGCCTTCGTGGCCGAAAGCGAGCGCGTCGTGGTCGGGGATCCGCTCGATGAACGCACCGTGGTGGGCCCTCTCATCGAAACACGCCATGTCGAGCGCGTTCTCGAGTGGGTGCGGGAAGCGGGGGAGGGCGGTGCGCGCGTCTTGTGTGGCAATCGCGCCGAGCGTCAGTTGGTGTGGCCCACCGTAGTGACTGACACGAGCCCGGGTATGCGCGTTTGCGACATGGAGATCTTCGGGCCTGTCACGGTGGTCGAGCGCGCAGAGAGTTTGGAGCACGCCGTCGAGCTCGCCAATGCGACGCGTTTCGGATTGCAAGCGTCGCTGTTCACCCGCGACATCGGCGCGGCGCTGCGCGCCTACGAACAGCTCGACTACGGCGGCGTACTGGTGAACGACCCAACCACGTTCCGTGTCGATAACTATCCATATGGCGGCACCAAAGAATCCGGCTTCGGCCGCGAGGGCGTTCGCTTCGCCATGGAGGAGTTCAGCGAACCAAAGCTGTTGTCGTTGCGCGCGCTGTGACTAGCGCCGCGGCTTGGCGGATGCGGCCGGCTTGGCGGATGCGGCCGGCTTGGCGGATGCAGCTGGCTTGGCTTTGCTCGGCGCAACTGGCGTCTTGGTCGTTGGTTTGCGCTTGGGCGCGACGCGCGGCGCCTGCTTGGTGGGCAGCAACTCGAAGACTACGTTGGTGGTCTTGCCTGGCTCCAACGTGAACTCGACCACGGCCGTGCGGAACCCGTAGCGCGACGCGCTGCAGCTGTGTCGTCCGGGTGCGAGGGCCAACGTTGTGACACCCTTCTTCACGTTTTCTCCGTCACATACGATCCACTCGCAGGCCTCCGGCGTGCAGCTGAAATGCGCCGAAGCTTCGCTGCTGGTAGCTGCCGCGCTGGGGGTCGGCGCGGGAGCAGGAATCGCACCGACACCGTGCGCGCTCGCCTCCGAGGTGGCTTTCACTTCGGCGTTCGCAGATGGGCGCGTAAACAAGCGCCACGCTGCGAAAGCACCCAATGCCAGCAATATGAGCAGCAATCCTCCCGCTGCAGCGATGACGGCGATGGGGGGTGCATTCGGCAAGCCGTCGACATGTTCGCGCGGCTTCGGTCGCGGCGCTTCCACGCTCGGAGGTCGCGAAGAACGCGGCAGCTCGTTCGAGTGATGTGGTTCGGCGGGAACGAAGGCCGGTGAGCGCGGCAACTCCCCCGGAACGAGGGCTGGTGAGCGCGGCTCCGCCGGAACGAAGGCTGGTGAGCGCGGGGGCTTCTCGGGAAGCTCGCGTGAAGGCAGGCTTTGAAACAGCAACGGTTCTGCCACTGCCGCGGCGATTCCGGGGCCGACTCCAGAGGGATCCTTGCGTGAGAGCTCGAGCAGAGCTTGCGCTGCCTCGCCCGCGCTCGGGAATCGCTGCGCCGGATCTGTCGCCAGCGCTCGCGCGAACCAGCTGTCGAGCGCCGTGGGCAACTCGGCGCCCAGCGTACGCGCGTGAGCCGACGCGCTCGGATTGAGAACAGAGAGCTCGCGCAGCACCAGCTCCGCATCGGCCAGCGGCTCCCACATCGAGCGGCAGTAGTGGCGGCCAGTGAGCGCATAAAAAACGATGAGCCCAAGCGCGAATACGTCATCTGCGCGCGAAGGAGCAGCTCCTCGTAGTCGTTCGGGCGAAGCCCAGCCGACCGGCGCCGGGTTTCCGCCGGGCTGCCAGGCGCCACGTAGCAGAACCGTGCCGAAATCGGAGATGCGGGCCCAGTTGGGGTGCTCCAGCGCAAAGAACAAGTTTTGCGGTTTCAAGTCGCCGTGCGCGATGCCGCGCTCACCAGCGACGTCGAGCGATTCTGCGAGCACCGAGAGCGCCGGTGCCAGCACACTCAGGTTTACGCGCGTGTGCGTTTTGACGAGCTCGGTGACAGAAGGAAAGCCAATCAGCTCGCTCACCACGAACAACACGCCGACGTGGTTATCCACGCCGAAATCCGATGCGCGCGCCACGGCGTTCGCATCGAGAGCGCTCACGGTTCGCTCCAGATCTTGAAACGCCGTCCACGCCTGCGTCGACTGCCGGAGGTTCGGGTGCAGCACTTTGACGGCGCATTCGCGCCCCGAAACCTGATCGCTCGCCGAGTACACGGCGCCGAAGTCGGTGCCGCCGAGAGCGGAGAGGATCTGATAGCGTCCCGCGAGGAGCAGTCCCGGCGCGAGAGCGGGAAGCATCAAAGCGCCGAGTTGATCGCGCTCGGCGCTGCGGTCGAGCTCGTTGCTTCGGGTTTGGTTGCTCCCGGTGTGGGAGTTGCGTCCGCACTGGGTAGAGCACCCCGCGTTGGCTCCGCGTCGTCGTCGTGATCGTGCGCGTCGTCGCGTTCCTGCTCGTGATCGGCCTCGGCTTCGGGGTGAACGTGGCGCTTGCCGCGTGGTGCTTCGCCTGGCCCGGCGTAGTCGACCCAGTAGGCCGAGTACTCGCGCACATCGAGATGTACGAAGCTCGAATTCGGGTAGTATCCGACGCCCACGTTTTTCAGCGTTCGCAAGTAGTCTCGCAACACGTTATTGGGCACGCCGGGGATGCTGAAGTCCACCGCTTTGCTCAGCTTGTGACGCGAATCTTGAAAGAACGAGGTGGTGCGGTAGCCGCTCACGATGCGAACGGGTCGGCCGCCGAAGGCGTCGCTGATCTCCGTGAGCAAGCGCACCAAACGTTGATCGAGGCGAGGCCGGCTTCCCGTCGCTGCCAGTACACGACAAGCGCCGTCGACCGCGGCCGGCAGCAAGCGACCCTTCCTGTCGATCACCTGTCCGCGGAAGCGCTCGTTGTATCCGACCAGCTCGATGTGGCCCTTGCGTGGCGGCGGCCGCAGGTACGCGCGTGAATCGCGCACGTCACTGGCGCTTTCGGGTGCGTTCGGATCGGGGATCTTCAACAGCTGCCCCGGGCGGATGATGCTCTTCACGCGTAGGTCGTTGGCTGCGCGCAGCGCGTCGACCGTGACGCCATAGCGTCTCGCAATGGACTCCAAACGCTGGCCGGACTCGACGCGATGCATCGCTGGCCGCTCGGTCGCGTTGCGGCGGCGCGTGCCCTCGTGCTGCAAGGAAGCACGCGCACGGGTGCCATCGCGATCACCGCGCGTCGGGATCAACAAACGTTGCCCGGGTTTGAGCGCGTCGGTGGCTCGAATCTCGTTGGCCGTGCACAGAGCATCGACACTCACGCCGTAACGCTTGGCAATGCTGCCTAGTCGCTGTCCGTCGTAAACGATGTGGGTTCGGGGCGAGCTCGACTCGGCTCGCACGCTCATGGGCAGCAAGAGCAAGCCCAGCATCAAGGCAGTTCTTCGAAGCAACACGCGGGGCCGGAGCATGAATGGAATGAGTCCGCGAGTCCATATTCTCGCAGCGCTGAAGTGGGGGTCTTTGCCCCCGTGACCGGCGAAGAGCGCCAGGCCGGCTTGTTCGTCGGTGGTTTTGATGAGCAACCGCGTCCCAGTGTGATCCGACTTTCTTGACGCGCGTCAGCGCCGGATCGGAGCATCCGCGCTGGAGCGCTTCAGCATTGCTTTTTTGTAGGCCGGGGAAGTCATGAGACTTGGACTAAAGCGAAAGTGCAGGCCAATCAGCGGCTTGGGCCTTGCGCTTGCCTTTGGAATGTCGGCGTCCATTGCGCACGCAGAACCGACGCCCACGGAGTTGGCCGTGGCTCGGCGCCTGTTCGAGGACGCTGTGCGATTCGAGCGTGAGTCTCGCTGGGAGCTCGCGGCTTCGAAGTTGAAGGATGCGATCGCAGTCAAAGACACGCCGGGGTTGCGTTTCCACTTGGCTCACTGCGAGGACAAGCTCGGCCATTTGGTGGAGGCCATGATTCACTACGATCACGCTCGTGAGCTGATCGCCTCGGGCGTGAAAGCGCCGGATGTCGAGGAGCTACTCGAGCCTGCGCGGAAAAATCTCGAGCAACGGTTACCGACTCTGTTGCTCGTAGTTCCGGCAGAGGTGCCCAATGTTCAGGTAGAGCTCGACGGGCGCGTCATGGCCCGCTCGATCATCGGGCGGCCCGCTCCCGTCGATCCAGGCGTACACAAGATTTTGGTGCGCGCGCCCGGGCATACAGACTACGTCGAAGAGGTATCTATCCTCGAGGGTGAGAAGCGGCGTATCAGTATCGATTTAGAGCCGTTACCCCAAGCGGGGCGGCCGATTTTGGTCACCAGCCAGGCGCCGCGCGACTCCGCATCTTCTTCTTCGTCGCGTGTTTCGGCGCGCACGGTCGTTTTGGTGGGCGAGACGGCTGTCACATTGGCAGCACTGGGCGTGGGTGTTGGTTTCCTCGTTGCGAAGAGCGGCGCCGCCGATCGAGTGCGGCGTGCACAGGGTGCGGTCGATACCGCCCTAGCCAACTCCGATGCCACTGCGTGCACGGATCCGAGGACGCCGGCTGTCACACAGGCTTGCTCCGAGCTCGACGACGCCGCCAATCGCTATGATACCGCTCGACAGATCAGTACTTTCGGCCTGATCGGCGCGTCGGTCGGAGCGGCGGCAACACTACTCACGTTCGTGCTGTGGCCCAGCTCGCCAACGACGGCGCACGCTTACGCCACACCGCAGTCGGCGTTTCTCGGCTTGAGCGGCCGCTTTTGAGCTACAGCCCGTTTCGACGAGGCTTCGCCTCGCGGAGATAGGCTCACAAAACGGCCCCAACGCCTGAAATTTCCCTCTGCTGCGCGCTCACCTCCCGCGCCCGACTCGCATGGCCGTGAGTCGGGCGGACGCAACAGGAATACTGCGGCTCGGCTGCCGCGAGGACGCACTCAGCGGGGGAAGTACTGAGTGGCGCGCTTGTGACCGCGCGTCTTCAGCGCTTTGCTGCCAATCAGCTTCTTGGCAGGCAAATTGAGTTCCTTCGTGGAAGTGCCCATGCCCTCGGCGATTTGCTCGATGCGCTGACCTGGGTTGCTCTTGACATACGCCAGGAGCTGCTCCGTGAGCTGCTCGAGCTCATCCGGCGAGCGCTTCGCGCCCTTCGCGCGCAGGCGAGCACCACCGCGGCCAGCCGGGAGCGCGGGCACGCCGCGGCGACCAGCGGGTGCACCACGACGACCACGACGTGGACCCTCGCCACCGGCGAGTGCAACTTGAACGGTTTCCATCGCCGAGCGGCGGATGAGATCGCTCATTTCGGCGACGAAAGTTTCGACGAGCGAGCGAACTTGATCGGACACAGAAGAGTTTGCCATGGGGGCGGTTCGTATTCGGGAATGCCGGGATTGTCAACTCGCTTCCGACTCTCTACAGGCAATTTCGTTCACGTCATGATCATGAGTCATACGTGCGCTGATGCGTTTCAGAGGTTCTATCGAGAGCGCGTGACAACGGCGAATTTGGTCGTTTTATGGTTTAATTTGCAGTGATCGGTTTCGGTGCGGATCCTCCCTTCCAAAGTGAGATTCGCGCATTTGTTTCAGTCGATGTTGCACGAAACCGCATAGCAGCGGAAACTCGGGCGAGCTTGCAGTTTGATTGATAGAACCCTGCAAGAACGTTGGGAAGTCCTTTCAGATCTGAAATGACCTCTTTCCGAACTTCCGTACAAGATCGGCTTTGTTCATTCGGCTGCTGCAACATATCCGTTGATCGCCACTGGACGCTCGAAAAGTGAGCTGCACAGCGCCTCGTCGAACTCCGCCTGTGGATACAATGAACTTAGGATGGGAGTGTGTCGACGGCGTCTCTGTGCGTCGCGTGTAGGATTCGACAGGAATGCCACACTGTTCGCGCCGGAACTCTCAATTCGCGCACCGCAGTCGGGACTATGCATCTCGGCAGCTGTACCCGGGCCTGGCAGACTGCCAATTTCCTCCTGCACAGGCGCGTTGTTTGGCGCAGCCGCGCCGTTGAAACAAGCAAGGCCTGCCTCTCATTCCCGGACGAGCGCGGGATTTTTCAGATCGCTTTAGCGATCGACCACGAGCTTCACGAAGTCACTCTCGGTAAGGATGCCGGCAATACGACCCTGGTCGAGAACGACCAGGCAGCCGATCTTGCGTTCGAGCATGACCTTGGCTGCATCGCGGAGTGGTGTGTCGAGCTCCGTCGTTACGACTTGCGTGCGCATCGCCTCCTTCACTACGACCATGTCGAGTGCTTGACGTTGCGCGTGTGTACCGTAACCGAGCGCCTTGATCAGCCCGCTGTGGAATAGATCACGCTGGCTCACGATGCCTGCCAGCTCGCCGTCCTCGTCAACGACTGGTAGATGGCGAATGCGACCGAGCCGCATCAAATCGTCAGCCACCAATAGTTTGTCGTTGCGCCCCAAGGTCACGACGTCTCGGGTCATGACGTCGCGGACGAGAATCTGAGAAGCCATCGAGGTAGTCGCCTTACGAGGGGAGGAGGGGTCTCACCTGGATATGAGGTTAGCGCATCTGCCAAGCAGGCGCGGCAAGGAAGCAGACACGCTTTCTCCCACCCTGTGTTTCGGCTTCGAGCTTGGCTGCGCCGGACGCCGAGGCCCTGTGGCCGGCATGCGAAGAGACATAGATCGAGCCCGAGCTCTTGCCGCGCATTCGAAAGCTGCAGCGCTCATGACCAACGCCGTGGCCCCGACTCTCAGTCAGCGGCGGCGCGCGGCGGTGCGGGTAGATCGGTGAGCTTAGCTTGCGATTCTGAACGCTGCGGTGGCCTGCGCGCCGGTAGGTCGTGCATCGCTGCTGCAACCACGTGAGTGAACATGGTTGCGATGGCGCTTCATGCGCGCGTTGTACGTCGTTGAATGGCCGAGCTCACGGCGGACGATGCAGGCGCATGTGCGGCATGTGCGGCAGCGTAAGAATCAGGAGACTACCATTCTGATCATCGGCTTGGCGCGCGAACAGAGTATGATCGCCTTGCGTGCTAAACTCCGAATCGTAAGTCTCAACCTTCGCGCAGAGTGCGCGTTTGTGATCGTGGGATGCGAGAGTCCACTTTGCTAGCCGAACGCTACACGGTCGATGCCGCCGTGAAATCAGAAGGCGGCGCCACGCGCTGGCTCGCGGCGGAAGCCGGGAGTGGTCGGCGTGTTTTGATGGCTCTGGTGTCGAAGCAGCGCGCCGACGAGCTCGCCCTCGCTCGCGCCGCGCAGCATCGGCACCTCGCGGGGTTACTAGACATTTTGCGGAGCTTCGATGCCGCGTTGTTGCCGCCCGGCGTCGAGGCGGAAGAGAGCTCGGCGATTGCGGTGGCCGAGTACGTGCCGGGTCGCAACCTGCAACAACTCTTTCCGGAGCGGTTGAGTCCAGTCAAAGCCGTTGGCTGGGTGCTGCGCCTGATTGAGGCGGTGCAGGCGTTGCACACAGCCGGTGCGGTTCATGGCGCCATCTCGCCGTACAGCATCGTGGCCGAGCCGGAGGGGCGCGGGATTGCTCCGGTGCTCACACAGCTAGGCGCGCCCCCCATCGGCGCCTACTGCCCGCCCGAGCGCTTGAAGGGCGGACCCCCTTCACAGAGTGATGATGTGTGGGCGTTGCACGCGACCCTGTACGCCGCGCTCACAGGAAAGGCCCCTTACGACGCCAACGAGCGCGACGCACTCGTCAAGCAAACGCTGATATCGAAACCGCAATCGCTGATGCAACTCGGCATCAACGAGCCTGCGCTGTGGGAGATCATCTCGCGTGGTCTGGTAGGCGAGCGACGCCTGCGCGTCGTGGAGCTGGCTGAGCTCAGCAAGGCGCTCGACGCTTGGGAGCGCGACCCACGTGCCATGCCGGCGCGCCGCGCGCCCGCAACGCGTCAGGCTCCGCGGCTCGAAACCAACGCCGCGCCCGCAGCCGAGCCGGTGTTGTTCGACGTCTCTGCGCTACCAGCGGATTTCGGCGTCGCCGAGTCGTTGCGCTCGTCTCCGCGCGTCAAGATGGCATCTGCTAGCGGTACCGGGCCGCACCGTGCCATGCCGCCGCCGTTGCCGCCCGAAGCGCGGTCGATCCAGCCGAGCGCTCCGACGCTGAATCAGCTCGCCTCGCAGTTGCCGCGGACAGCGACTCCGCCGCCGCTGCCTCCTCCGCTGCCCAGCGTTGCGGCGCGCATCTCCAAGCGGCTCAGCTTCAATCCGTTCGAGCGCAAGCGCAAGCTCTGGCCCGTCATCGCGGGCGCTGCAGCTGCGGGTGGTCTCGTCGTTTACATCGCGATTGCGACGACGCAAGAGGCGCCCGCGGCTCCGCCGCCGCGTGAGGCTGTGCCCGCCGTGGCAGCGCCGAAGGCTCGCGCGCCCGAGAAGCCGAAACGCAGCGCCGCCGAGGAGCGCGAGGTGTGCGCGCGCTCATACTTTCCGGAGCGCGACTTCGCCGCCGACGTCGACTTCGCGTTCTTGTGCGAAGACGGAGATTTTCGCGAGACTTCGCGCAAGGTCTTCAGCTTGGCGAAGCAGCAGCAGTTGACCGCTGCCGCGAGCACCGAAAAGAGCAAAGACGCCGCGAGCGTCGGCCTCGGTTGGTACGAGCTGCCCGCAGCCGGAATCATGCGAAAGAGCTGCTGCCAGAGCTCGGCGCCGGTCGCCCTTCCAGAAACACCGGGTTGGTGTGAGCAACTGCAAACAGCTGTTCGCCAAATCGCTGACGACAGCGCGCGCGCAGGTGATCTGGCGCCCGTGGCGCGCGCGTACGACAAGGCGGTCGCGTGCCTGTACGCAAACCGCATCTCTCGGCCATATACCTACGAGTCGCAGCCAACGCCCGCGCAACGTGCGGCGTTCCAGCACTTCCTCAGCTTGGCTGCCATCAGCGAAGCTCGACGTTGAGCGCCTGAAGCGTTCCGGCATTTGCGTGCTAAGAGGCGCGCATGGTGCGTATCGTCGTGCTCGACGGTTTCACGGTCAACCCGGGCGACAACCCATGGGACGAGCTTGCCGAATTGGGTGAGCTCGTAGTCTACGATCGCACCCCGAGGGAGCTCGTGTTGGAACGTTCACGCGGCGCAAGCGTGCTCGTCACCAACAAAGCCATCGTCGAAGCGAACACGATCGCAGCGCTGCCAGAGCTCAAGGGCATTGCGGTGTCTGCGACTGGCCACAACGTTGTCGACGTCGCGGCTGCGAAGGCGCACGGCGTGGTCGTGTGCAACGTGCCCTCTTACAGCACGCCCAGCGTGGTCGAGCACACGTTTGCGCTTCTGTTCGAGTTGGCGCGCGCCATTTCGATTCACGATCGCGCGGTGCATGCGGGTGAATGGACGCGTTCACCGGATTTCTGTTTTTGGAAGACTCCGCAACTCGAGCTCCAGGGGCGGGCGTTGGGAGTGATCGGATATGGCGAGATCGGCCGCGGAGTAGCGAGAGTCGGCGCGGCGCTCGGTATGCGTGTGCTGGCCACGCCGTCGCGACGCCATGCAGCCGAGCCGGGTGTGCAGGTGCAAAACGTGGAGCAGATCGCGAGTGAATGCGATGTGCTGTCGTTGCACTGTCCCCTGACTTCAGACACTGCTGAGCTGGTTCGTGGGGAGCTCCTCAGTCGCATGAAACGCAGCGCTCTGTTGATCAACACGGCCCGCGGCGGGCTCGTACGAGAAGTCGATCTGGCGCGTGCACTTCAGGAGGGCCGCATCGCCGGTGCGGGGCTCGACGTGCTGAGCAGCGAACCTCCGTCGCCAGAGAACCCACTGCTCAGCGCACCCAATTGCATCATCACGCCGCACCTGGCTTGGTCGAGCCATGAATCGCGGCGGCGCGTGCTGGCGACCACCGTTCGAAATGTGCGAGCGATCCTGAACGCTTGTCCCGAAAACGTGGTCAACTCTGGTTGAGCCATCGGATCGCGATATGCTCGCCGCGTGACCGAGCTGCCATCCGAGTCGCAGCGGGATGCGGAGGCGCCGCTCGACGTGCTCGTGCGGCGTTTTTCGGACGTTCGCTTCGGTAACGCCGAATCGCGCTACGCGCTGACGAGTTTCGTTCTGCTGCGCGGCGTTTCTCTGATCTACTTGGTCGCGTTTCTGATCATCTTATTCCAGTTTCGTCCGCTGTTCGGGGAGCAGGGCTTACTGCCGGCGGGGCAGTATCTGGATTGGGTCGCTGCACGCTTGGGTTCTCGTTCGAGCGGCTTCGCCAGGCTGCCTAGCGTGTTCTGGTTTGGAAATTCGGATTCGATCTTGGGCGCGTGCGCATTGTTGGGAGTCGCATTGTCTGCGGCCGGACTCGCTGGCTTCTGCAACGCGATTGGGCAGCTCATTCAATGGGTGCTGTATCTGTCGTTCGTTCACATTGGGCAGATATTCTATGGCTACGGGTGGGAGTCGCTGTTGTGTGAGGCGGGATTTCTCAGCATCTTCTTGGCAGCGCCGCTCGATCCGCGGCCGTTCGCGCGTTCCAAGCGGTCGACGTTGATGATCGTGCTGTACCGCTGGCTCACGTTCCGCGTCATGTTCGGCGCTGGCTTGATCAAGCTGCGCGGCGATCCGTGCTGGCGCGACCTTACGTGTCTCGAGTTTCACTATCAGTCACAGCCAAATCCGGGCCCGTTGTCGTACTACTTTCACCGCTTGCCCGCGGTGGCGCACCGAGCGGGAGCCGTGTTCAATCACCTGGTCGAGCTCGTGGCGCCGTTCGGAGTGTTTGGGCCGCGGCCATGGCGCCTGCTCGCGGGGGCCAGCATCGTTTGCTTTCAGGTGGTGTTGATTCTGAGCGGGAACCTCTCGTTTTTGAATTGGCTCACTTTGGTGGTGGCGCTGGCGTGCTTCGATGATGGCGTCTTCGTTCGTTGCCTGCCGCGTTCACTCGCGCAACGCGCGGCTGCCAGCGAGCAAGCCTCGAAGATTGGACTCGCGCGGCGCGTGGTGCTGACGATGCTCGCGGTGGGAGTCGGCTTTCTGAGTTTGAACCCCGTGGTGAACATGCTCTCGTCGCGCCAGGCGATGAATGCTTCGTTCGATCCGTTCATGCTGGTGAACACGTACGGAGCCTTCGGAAGCGTCAGTCGCGAACGCTTGAGTGCAGTGATTGAAGGCACTGACGCAGCCGAGCCGTCGTTCAGTGCTCGCTGGCAGGGTTACGAGCTACCGTGCCAAACCGGTGATCCCGCGCGCCGCCCCTGTCTGGTGACTCCCTATCACTATCGTTTGGATTGGCAGATGTGGTTCGTGCCGTTGGCACCGCCCGGCTCGCCTCCGGAGCCGTGGCTCGTGCACCTACTGGCGAAGCTTCTCGAAGGTGATGCGCTGGTGCTTTCACTATTCGAGCGCAACCCATTTGCGGCCAAGCCGCCGCGCTTCGTACGCGTGGCCTTGTATCGCTACCGCTTCAGCGTCCCCGGCGAGGCGGGGTACTGGCAGCGCGAGTATCTCGGCAATCTGTTGCCACCGCTGGCGCGTGACGATCCCGAACTCGTCCAGTACCTTCGCGCCCACGGTTTTCGGTAACATTCGTCGTCGCTGGTACTAGCAGCGGACGCTGCGGCCTGGGGCGCAGTGCCAGCCACAAACTAGGGATCGTGCACCCCGCGCAAGCGGGACAATCATCGCCCGCGATGATTGCGCGTATCTCATACGCGGGTGCACTAGCGGCTCGGCAGACGGAGCGACTGTCCGTTCGAGTCCGTGCCCCGCCTACAAGCGAGCACTTTGACCAGCGTGTCAGCACGCGGGTTTAGCGATGCATCGACGCTCTGGCTGCAGTGTGACGCAAAGCAGCGCAGCAAATCGTGACGCCGTTGTCCGGGCAGGATATATCCTGGAATCCCGTGCCCGAGCACTCCGCGCAATCCTCTCAAGTCATCCCTGCGGGTGCTGACGTTCCGCAACCCGGGGATTTGGTGGCCGGCAAGTACCGAGTCGAAGGGACGCTCGGCGTTGGAGGCATGGGGGTGGTGCTGGCCGCTCGCAATGAGCTGTTGGGCCAGCCCGTCGCCATCAAGTTTCTGGTAGTGCACGATGAGGAGTACCTGGGGGAGGCGACGCAGCGCTTACTGCGTGAAGCTCGCGCCGCAGCTCAGTTGCGTGGCGAGCACGTGGTGCGCGTGTACGACGTGGGTGAGCTGCCGAACGGCACACCCTTCATCGTGATGGAGCGCTTGCATGGCAGCGATCTGGGAGAGATCTCTCGGCTGCTCGGGCAAATGCCGATTCCGGTTGCCGTGGCGTTCGTGGTTCAGGCCGCGCGCGCCATCAGCGAAGCTCACGCCATTGGCATCGTTCACCGCGATCTGAAGCCTTCGAACTTGTTCATCGTGCGTCAGCCGGATGGCAAGGCGCTGCTCAAGGTCGTCGACTTTGGGATTTCGAAGTCGCTGCGACCAGAAAACGTCGAAGTAAGGACGCTGACCGGCGCTCGCATGGCACTCGGCTCGCCGCACTACATGTCGCCGGAGCAAGTACGCGACGCGCGGCGTGTGGACGCGCGCAGCGACGTGTGGGCTCTCGGCGTGATTCTTTACGAGCTCGTTGCGGGCAGACCAGCGTTTCACGCGGACAGCTACCCCGGTATTTTCGCGGCGATCACGGCGGATGTGCCGCTCTCGCTCTCGACGTTGCGGCCCGAGGTGGCGGCCGGCCTCGAACGCATCGTGCAGCGCTGCCTCGAGCGGGACCCAGCGTTGCGCTACCAAACGGCGGACGAGCTGGCGCGTGCGCTCGACGATTATGCTGCTCGCGAGCTCAAGTACGACGAGCTGTTTCGCACGACGGAACAGGCGCTCGATGCTGGGCCGCACACCCTTCGAGCAGCGCCCACGCCGAGCGGCGCGCGGCCTGCTCCCAACAAGCTTGCCTCTCTCGATCCGGACGCTCCGGGAAATACTGTCGGGCTGACTCGCACGAAGCTTTCCGCGGCCGACGTGAAGGTCGACGTTTCCGAGCCGGTTGCTTCCCAAGACATTCCGGCGATCGCCAACTCGTCGCCGCTGAGCTTGGAAACGCCGCCCACGCGTCGCTCGATCACGGGTGAGCCAGCGCCCCAAGCAGCTGGGCAAGCGCGCAATAAGTACGTAGCGATTGCGCTGGCTGCCGTCGCGGTTGCGCTCGCGGTTCTGTGGAGGTTTCAAGCGCAAGATGTGACGGAACAGAAGCCGGCCCCGGCGCCGTCGGCATCGAGCATGCCTTCGGCAACCATCACGTTGAACATCGAAAGCAATCCGCCGGGCGCACGCGTCACCGAAGGCGAGCGCGAGCTCGGCGTGACTCCGCTGCGTGTGTCCTTGCCCAGCGTGGCCGGCGCTGGCGAAATGCCGCGCACCTTCGTGCTGAGTCTCCCCGGCTACCGTCCTCACGTCTTCGAGCGAGCGCCGGGGCCGGAAGCGACCTTCCTGCACGTGGACTTGGTGCGCGAGGCGCCGCCGCCGGTGCCTTCAACGGCTGCGACCGAAGCCCCAGCGGCTCGTGTTCCGGTGTCCGCGCCGCCAGCCGCACCGCGCGCGCGTCCAGCGCGTCCAGCGCCTTCTGCCGCCGTGGAAGCTCCGCCCGACATTCGCCTGGTACGCTAAAGCTGCGCGACTCCGAAGCTCCGCTGCGCAAAATCGCCGCGGTTCGGTCGGCTTTGAATAAGGCTGGCTCTTCGCGCGTCGGAGCTGCGAACGTTCCCTTGGCTGCGGGCGGGGTGCTCGGGTGTGAGGCGCCGCCCACGTGGCCGAATGAAAAAGTGCTAACTCTTGGGTGCCGTCATGAAATTCCATCGACTGCCGGCTGGCTTTCTTGGTGTCCTCTTCACGCTGGTTCCGGGTTTGGTTCGCGCCGAGCCTCCCGCCGTACCACCTCCGCCGTCAGAGACGCCTGCGGCACCGCCTCCGGAGTCGCCGGCAGTTTCAGGCCCGGCTGCTCCGCCCGCCGCGGCTGCGCCCTCGGCTCCGCCCGCCGCCATCGCTCAGGAAGGTGAGAAACCTTCGATGCCGCCGCCCGGAAGCAAGATCAATCTCTACACGCCTGAACCGGCCCCGTCCACGCCGCGCAGCTATCACATGCACGACGGCTTTTATTTGCGCGCCAGCGTCGGCATCGGTTCTTTGCGTGCAGCGCTCGATGACAAGCATCCGAGCGGCGAAAGCTTGCATGGAGCCGGGGCGTCCTTTCACTTGAACCTGCTCGTTGGCGGCTCGCCGGCGCCGGGTCTAGCCATTGGTGGCGCTCTGCTGGGCGAGGGAACTGCGGCGGTCGATTTCGATCGCGGCGACGTGCACGGCTTCGATCGCAGCATGCAGCTCGTCATCGTGGGCCCGTTCATCGACGGCTTCCCGCGCGTGAATCGCGGTTGGCATTTCGGCGGCAGCGTGGGCCTTGCGCGCCTGAGCTTGGGGTCGACGAGCCGGGACGAACGCCGCGATACCAACGGCATCGGCGGCGCTTTTTGGCTCGGAAACGACTTCTGGGTTGGCCCGGATTGGTCGGTGGGACCGCTCTTGAAGTTCTCAGGCGCGCTCACGCAACGCAGCGATCCCGATCTGACCACCAGTAGCTTCTCGATCTCGATTCTGTTCACCGCGCTCTACCACTGAGCACGGCCGCGCGGCGTCAGCGCACGTAGTCGTAGTACTCGACGCCGAGATCCTGAAAGCTCGTTTCGTAAGACGTGCCGACGCGGCTGATCACGAACTCGGCGCTCGGTTGGTACTCCACATCGCGCAGCTGCCGATGATCGTGCAGGCTTTCGTACTGCGCCTGTGTGAGATCGATGGCTGTGTCCAGCGCTTTACGCATACCGATGCGTAGAGCAGCGGCTTCGTAGCCTTCGACTGCCGAGATCGGAATGGCCTCCGCCGCGTCTCCGCTGCCGTAACCCACGGCCACCATGTTGCGCCCGGCGAGTGGCAAGGACTTTTCGGCGGCTTCCTCGAGACCGGCTGCGACCCATGCGGGCAGGGCGGCGCTGTAGAGATTGCCGAGGGAGCGCGTGACGTCGCCGCCCAGGCTCATCTTTTGAGCCAAGAGCTCGCGGAAGCCCTGGCGCTTGCGCAGCACCGCCGCCACCGCGCTCGTTACCGCGTACGGATCGACCTGAATGTTGCCGCTCAGCACGTGGGCGTACAGGTCCGGCGCGGAGTTGGCTTCGCGCATGACGTCGTCGACGCTGACCTGAGCTTCGGCGCAGAGCTCGCGCAGCTCATCGTGATGATGATCGCCGCGAGCGAGGCCGCGCACGTAGAGGAACGACATCGCTCGCACCGGCATGAGGTGATACGGGCGATGGAAGAACAGGCTTTGTACGCTGCGGTAGTAGCTGCCGGCGGAGACATCCAGCCGGCCCAACATGTCTTCGACTGCGTGCACCGTTTCGTCGATGTACGAGTACGTGGAGTAGTCGCCGCTGAACACTGGAAAGTCGCTGAGACGCTTGGTCTTGGAAGCGTAGCCTTCCGTGAAATGCCGCGCGAAGGGCTTGCGAAAATCAGGACCGCGGTAGTCCGAAGCGCTGCCCGCGTGGAACAGATCCACAGCGAACAGCCGGGGCTTGCTCTCTACCAGCATGGCCACTGCGCCGGCACCCTGCGTCTGCTCACCAGTGCTCCCGCGCTCGTACTCGGCCACGTCTGCGCTGACTACGATTGCGAGCCGGTCGCGGCCGTCGAACGCGACGTAGCGCAGCGCATTCTTCAAGCCGTAGATGCCGCCGAGGCAGGCGTGTTTGAACTCCGGCACCTCGAGGTTGCGCGACAGGCGCGGCAAGCCCAACGCTTCCAGCGCGCGATCGAGCATGCCACGCACGATGACGGCACCAGCCGCGTTGTCCGTGCTGGATTCCGTGCCGAGCCCGAAGAAGCCGACTCGCCGCGGATCCACATCGTTCTGTAGAATCAGCCGCAGCGCGGCGTTCGCGGCCATCGTGTAGACGTTTTCGTGCTGGCCGCACACGCGAAAGCTGTGGCCAACCACGGCTCGCACTTTGTCCCAATTGTTGCCGGTCCATTGGCACCAAGCGTCGAGCGGGACGCGAAACCTGGGCACGTACAAACTCATGGCGCTAACGCCGGGCAACTCGGTATTCATCGCGATGCGCGGATTTCTAATGCTGCTTCATCATGCCCGCAAGCACTCGGGTTGACGCGTCGCGTGCCCCAACCGCCAAAAGTACGACGCTTTTCCTCGCGGGCGGTGAATGCACACCGCGTTTCTCCCCGAAAACTCCCTAATCCGCCAACGGTGCGAACAGGTCTTCGACGTCGTCTTCGCTGAGGCTGGCGGCTGTACCAGGACCACCCAGCAGGGTTCGTGAGAGCTCCGACTTCTTTTGCTGAAGGCGTAACATGCGCTCTTCGACGCTACCGGAGACGATTAGGTCGTAGACGAAAACGGGTTGCGTTTGCCCAATGCGATAGGCGCGATCGGTGGCTTGGGATTGTGCAGCGGCGTTCCACCACGGGTCGTAGTGAACCACGGTGTCGGCGCGGGTGAGGTTGAGGCCGGTGCCGCCCGCCTTCAAGCTGATGAGAAAGACGTCGACTTCGCCTTGTTGGAAGCGGTCGACTTGGCGTTCGCGGTTTTGGGTGCCGCCGGTGATTTCGGCGAAGGAGATGTCGCGTTGCCGCAAGCCCGCGGCGAGCAAGGCCAGCATGCGCGTGAATTGCGAAAACACGAGCACACGGCGGCCTTGGCTGAGCTGAAGCTCCAGCAGCTCGAAGAAGAGCTGATACTTCGCCGAACCCTGTACATCCCCAGCCGCGCTGCTGCTGACGAGGCGCGGATCGCAGCAGACCTGACGCAGCTTCATCAGCGCGTCCAAAATGAGAATGGTGGAGCCTGCGATGCCCTTCTTTCGGATCAGGTTGCGCACCTCACCGTGCGCCGCAACGCGAATGCTCTCGTAGAGCTCACGTTGATCACCTTCGAGCTCGACGGGTCGCACGATTTGCGTCTTGGGCGGCAGCTCACGCGCGACGTGCTCCTTCATACGACGCAAAATGAAGGGCGCGACGACGTGACGAAGCGACTCGAGCACGGCTTGGTTGCCGCTGCGCTCGATGGGGTTGCGATACTTGGCGCGGAAGCGCTCGCTGTCGCCGAGAAAGCCCGGCATCAAGAAGTCGAACAGCGACCACAGCTCGCCGAGGTGATTCTCGACGGGCGTGCCGGTCAGGCACAGATGATGCTCGGCTTTCAGCGATTTGACCGCCGCGCACGACTGGCTCTTCGGGTTCTTGATGGCCTGCGCTTCGTCGAGAATCAGGTAGTGAAATTCGCGCTCGGTGAAGTGCGCAGCGTCGCGAATCAAAAGTGGGTAGGTGGTGATCACGACGTCGGAGCGATCGACGTCTTTGAGGCGCTCACTGCGGCGGCTGCCTGCCAGTGAGCACACGCGCAGATCCGGCGCGAAGCGGGCGAGCTCGCGCTTCCAGTTGCCGAGCAGGCTCTTCGGTACGACGATGAGGCTCGGTCGCTGCATGCGTCCGGCCTCTTTTTCGACGACCAGGTGCGCGATCGTTTGCAGTGTTTTGCCGAGCCCCATGTCGTCGGCGAGGATGCCGCCCGCGCCGTGCTCGCGCAGGTGCTGGAGCCAAGCGACGCCCTCGGCTTGGTAGGGCCTGAGTGCGGCTTTCAAGCCGCGCGTTGGTTGAGGCGTGACGGGTGGCGGCGCCGCCAAGGAGCGCCCGCGCGCGTACGCGTCGAGATCACCACGCCAGGCGAGCTCCGAACCGGTCGAAGCGAAGGCTGCGTCGAGATCTGCGACCACCGCGGCGCGGCTGCCGGGTACGCAGAATGCGCCGGATTCCAGGCGTTCGCCGCGGTAGAGCTCGAGCACCACCCTCAAGAGTGAACGCAACCGCTCGGGCGGCACCGGCAGGTACTGCCCATCGCCGATCGGCAGCACGCGGAAGCGCGTTGGCATGCGCAGGAGCGACTCGAGCCCCTCGGCGTCGGAGCAATCATCGAGCAGCTCCACCAGGGCGGGCAGCAGGTTCACGTGACGCCCATCGATTTCGACGCCGAGCTCCAGGCTGAACCAATCGCCTTCACCCTCTTCTTCTTGTGCGTCGCCCGGCTCGAGGCCGGCGTACCACGCCGCTTGGTCCGAAACGACTCGGTACGGATAGTCCGCCGCGATCTCGACTTGCCAACCTAGCGCGCGCAGCTGCGGCACGGCGTACGCGGTGAAGGAGCAGAAAGCGTGCACGTTGCCGTCCGGATGCACCAGGTAGTCAGCCTGCGAGTCGAGCGGCGGGCAGTAGTTTTCGGCGCACGAGAGCTCGACGGCGCCGAACGACTCGAGCAGGCATTGGGCACGCGCTTCGCCTGCGCGATCGCGCGCCACCAGCGCGAGACCACCGTTGCGAGCCACGAAAAAGCGCTCTCGGCGATCACTCGCACGAAGCTCGGTGCCACCGTAGTCAAAGGTGAGCAAGAGCACCGGCACGTCGGCTTCGCGCTCTTCGCCGGCTTCGTCAGTGATCCACATGCGCTCGCTGGCGAGCGCGAGGCGCGGTGCAAAGCGCCCGATTGTGGCGTCGCCGGCCGGCTCCGGCGTGGGCGTGGGTTCGGATTCGATCTCGAGCGCTTCGTTCATGCGGTTTCGCTACGCATCACGCATTCGCCTCCGAGGCGAGCTCAGCCAACGTGGCTTTCGAACCTGTTTGCGTCGGCACAGGCTATCGGAGGGAGGGTCGGCTTCGCCATTTGGGTCGAGGACGAGCTAATCCTTCAAACAGAAAAGTTCGTTTCTGTCCATCGCTTCTCTTCCGTTCTTTCAATTCTGCGAGCCGTCTCGTTCGTGCGATCGGGCGTGCAGCGCGTGAAAGCGTGCGGCGCAGAGCCTTTTGCATTTGCGTCGTGCAGCCCGTGTTGCTCGCAACGTGTGTGATCACGCGCCTCGCTCAGCCGCGCGTGTCCGTTAACGACGGCGTGCGCCGGGCGCGGCCCTGGACCCGTCAGGATCGCGCACTGCAGGCCAAACGATGCCCGGCGTTTGGATGCGCGCACTTTTCAGCGAATGCGACCATTCCCAAGCCATCCTTCAGGTAATTTCGAGGTTCGCGCTGGTCTAGTGGCCGGCGCGTTTACGTTGATGCGCGAGTTGTTGGCATGGGAGGCGATGAGTTTTGGGTTGGGTGAGCCGTTTTTGATACTGGGCGCGGAAGGAAGGGGCTTCGCAAGCGGTCGCGGGCGCGCTAGCTGATGTAGGTTGTTACCTGGCGGTGGGTCGATGAAAACGAATCGTTCTGGTTTAGTGGTTGGGCTGCTGATCGCGTGCGCGAGTGTGGCGCCTTTGAATGCGTGCTCCGGCGATGCCGACGATACGAGCGCGACGGGCGGCAAAGCAAACGCGGGCAGCGGCGGGAAAGCAGTGCTCGGCGGCGCGTCGAACGCAGGCGGGAATGCGGGTACGTCGGCGGGTGGCAGCACTGCCAACGGTGGTTCGGCGAATCACGGTGGTGCGAATAACGGTGGTGCGAGCGGCGGCAGCGCTGCGAACGGCGGCGCAAACTCTGGCGGCAGCTTTACTGACGCGGGCGCAGCCGGCGTGATGGGCGACGCGGGCGCGTCGGGGCACATCGGTGCAGCGGGAATGAGTGCCAGCGGAGGTTCGAGCGCGTCGGGAGGAGCCGCGAGCTTTGGGGGTAGGAGCGCAGGCAGCGGGGGAAGCAGCGCAGCTGGCGCCGCGGGAGAGGGAGGGGCGAGCAGCGGCGGTGGCGGCAACGAAGGCGGCTCGTGCAGCGACGGTTCTGATCCGGTGGCGCCGACTGTTTACGTGATGGTCGATCGTTCGGGCAGCATGTTCGATTGCATTTCGACGACCGGTGCGGTGGAGCCAGCCTGCCCGGATCCAAACGACACGGTGTGGAGCGTGCTGAAGTCGGCGGTATTGCCGGTGATCGAGAGCAAGCAGGCGAACGTGCGATTCGGCTTCGCGTCGTTCACCGGGACGAATCCGGCTGCGGGCGGCACTTGTCCCATGATCGATCGGGTTATGCCGGCTACGAACAACTTTCAATCCATCAAGACGCTGTACGATGCGCTGACGCCGCAGCCGAACACGACGGAGGTGGGTAAGAAGTTCGAGTCGCCGACTTCGGCCTCGCTCGCTACGGTGGGTGCGGCGTTGCTCGCCGACACGACGCCCGGCAAGAAGTACATCATTCTGCTCACCGACGGCACGCCGGACTACTGCGACGACGGGCCCGCGCTGTGCGCGCCGGATTCGGTGGTGGCTCGTTTGCAAGCGCTGTACGCGCAGGGCATCACGACGTTGGTGATGGGCCTACAGGCGGCTTCAGTGGAACTCGCGCCCGGAGTGCTCAAAGCTTTTGCCAACGCAGGCGCTGGAGAGAGCACCCTGGCGCCGCTGCATGAGACCCAGGACATGAACGCGTTCTACGATCTGTGCGACTTCAATGTCGGCTGGCATCAAGATTTGGTCGCGTCGGGCAAGCCGATGCAACGTGGTGTCACGCTCGGTACGTACGCGAGCAGCGCCGGTCCATCGCAACCGTACACGCCGGACGGCACGAATCAGGCGAGCATCACGGCCGCGCTGGGAGCGGCGCTCGGTTCCGTGAAGGGTTGTGACTGAGCCGCGCGCTCACGGCATTTCACCGAGTTTTCGGTAAATCGTGCGCGTGGAGATGCCGAGTAGCTGAGCGGCGAGCGACTTGTCGCCGCTCGTGTACTTCATGGTTTCGCGGATCAGGCGCTGCTCCACCTCGGCGAGCGGAGTGCCCAGCGGGAAGCTCAGGGTGCTCGGTGCCGGTGCGGTGGCTTCGGCGATTGCATCGGGTAAGTCGCCGAGGCCAATGACGCCCGAGGGGCACAGCACGGCAGCGCGCTCGATCACGTTTTCGAGCTCGCGCACGTTGCCCGGCCAGGAGTAGTCGCTCAGCTTGGTGAGCACTTCGGGTGCGACGCTGAGGCGCGCGCGGCCGTTCTTTTTGCAGTAGACGCCCAGGAAGTGGTCGGCGAGCAGCGGGATGTCTTCGCGACGTGCCCGTAGCGGCGGAGCGGTGAGCGCGATGACGTTGAGGCGGTAGTAGAGATCTTCGCGGAAACGCCCGGCTTCGACTTCAGCGAGCAAGTCGCGATTGGTGGCGGCCACGATGCGTGCGTCGGATTTTTCGGTGCGTCCGCCGATCGGTTCGTACTCGCCTTCTTGCAAGACGCGCAGAATTTTTACCTGCACGGCCGGGCTGAGCTCGCCGATTTCGTCCAGGAACAAGGTGCCTCCGCGCGCGCGCGCGAAGCGACCCTCCCGACGGGTGGTAGCGCCCGTGAAAGCGCCGCGCTCATGACCAAAGAGCTCTGCTTCCAAAATGCTTTCGGGGATCGCGGCGCAGTTGACGGCGACGAAGGGACCGTTGGCGCGCGCGCTCTTGCTGTGAATGAAGCGCGCGATGAGCTCTTTGCCGGTGCCGCTCTCGCCCAGGATCAGCACTGTCGCCGTGGAGGGAGCTGCTTGCGTTGCGATGTCGAGCACGCGTCGCAACGCCGGGCTCTGCCCCACGATGTCGCGATGCTTGAGCAGGCGGATCTCTTGGCGCAGCGAACGGTTCTCCGCGACGAGCAGGTGCCGCTCTGCCGCCTTGCGCACGCTCTTCACGATCGTGACGCGCTTCAGCGGCTTCTCGACGAAGTCGTAGGCGCCTTCACGCATGGCTTGCACGGCGGTCTCGACGGTGCCGTACGCGGTCATCAGCACCACCTCGATATCGGGCGACACTTCCTTCAAGGCGCGCAGCAACTCGATCCCGCTGGTACCCGGCATCATCAAGTCGCTGAGCACGACCTGCACGCGGTGACGGCGCACGATCTCGAGCGCGGCGCGTGCGCTGTCGGCCGTGAAGGCGCGCATGCCTTCGCGCTGAAAGATCTTCTCGAGCGACGCGAGGTTTCCCGCTTCGTCGTCGACCACCAGCACCGTTACGTCGGAAGCACTGCCTGGTGCTCGGTCGTTTTCTTCGTCGCCACCCACAAGGGCCTCAGCCGCTTCGTCCAGCATGCAGACAACCTGACATGCTTCTGGACAATATGACAACAGATTTGACGATTTGTCAAATTGGCAGGCAAGTCATCGCGTGCACGCGGCATCGTGGGGCTCCCAGCGGTTGTTTTTGACAAGTTGTCAACGATCGAGGCCTGAACAAGCCTTCCGTGCCAGGTTGGCGCAAAGGAACGGCGGGAAGGCGACGGATTTCTCGGTAATTTCTGGGGTTTTATGCGCTTGACCCCTGGCACGGCTCTCGCTTTAAAGCGCATCCGACCCGTGGCTTTCGACGCCCTGCTCAAAAAATACTTTTCGGTGGTCCTGCTGGGCCTCGTCGCGCTCTCGGCTTACTTCGAGGCCAAGGGAGCGACGCAGCTCGTGGGCGCGGCGTTAATGGCTCCGGCTGCGTCGGGTTCCGCCGCGCTTGCGCGTACGAAGCCGAGCGAGCTGCCGCCCATTGCAACGCGTGAGCCGCGCAGCGCCGAGCCGATCATCGATCGCAATCCGTTTGATTCGGCGACAGGTCCACTGCATCCAAAGCCGGAGACGCTGCTGCCGACGCCGCCACCTCCAGAGCTCACGGATCCGTTGGCGGCGCCGGCTTGCGATGGTGTCGCTGCGTTCATCATCACCGAGTCGACGGATCGGCTTTGGTCGGTTGCAGCGCTGCAGGGCAACGGCGAGCCGCATCCGCGCATGCGCCGCGTTGGTGACGACGTTTCGGGCAAGCAAGTCACGTACATTGGATTCAATCCGCGCGAGCGATCGCCCGCAGTGTGGATGTCCAACGCCGGGCAGATCTGTCAGGTGTTGCTGTTCAAGACGCAAGCGACACCCACGCCACCGTCGGCGACGCCCACGCCGACGCCCGAAGCGCCGCATCCTCCCAGCGGACCCAACAGCGTTCCGGCCGACATCGCTTCCAAGATTCAGAAGGTGAGCGACACCGAGTTCAACGTGGATCGCTCGGTGGTCGACAAGATTTTGGAGAACCAGGCCGAGCTCATGAAGTCGGCGCGTATCGTGCCCGAGTCGAAAGACGGGAAGGTCGTGGGCATTCGCTTGTTTGGCATTCGCCCCGACACGCTGCTCGGCACGCTCGGCTTGCAGAACGGCGATCGCCTCGAGGCCATCAACGGATTCAGTATGGGCAGCCCGGACAAGGCGCTCGAGGCGTATGCGCGCCTTCGAACCGCCAGCAACCTGAAGGTCGATATCAACCGGCGCGGGTCGCCGTCGACGATCAATTTCAACATCAAGTGAGATGCCTCGCGTGAGACGATTCGGCTTTCTTTTCTCGTCTTGGATCACCCTGTCGTGGGTGAGTCCGCTCTTCGCTCAGGAGCCTGCGCCCGCTCCAGCGGATCCTGCTGCGCCAGCTGCGCCCGCTGCACCCAACGCGCGCGCCGCCGCACGCGCCGCTGCTCGCAAGGCTGCCGCCGCACGTCGAGCCGCAGCTGCCGCAGCCGCCGCACAAGCTGCGCCCGCTGCCGCCGTACCCGGTGCCGCTCCCGCCCCTGCCGCGGCGCCCGGTGCCGCTGCCGCCCCTGCGGATCCAGCGCCGCCCGGAGCGGCCGGTCCGTTGCCGTCCAACATGGACAAGATCGCGCAGGCGACGGATGTGCCTTTCAAGGCGAAGCCCGGTGGTCACCTCGTCAAGTTCAACTTGCAGGACGCCGATCTGGCCGAGCTCGTGAATCACATCAGCGGGCTCACCGGCAGGCGCTTCATCTACGGCGCCAAGGTGCGCCAGGTGAAAGCCACGGTTGTCTCTCCGGAGCCGGTCACGCTCGAAGAGGCTTATCAAGCATTCTTGTCGATTCTGGAAGCGAACGGCATGACCGTGGTTCCGCACGGGCGCTTTCTGAAGATTGTCGACAGCGGTGGCGTGGTTGGTGTCGCGACGCCCCTCTATTCACGCGGTGAGCCGGTGCCGGATTCGGACCGCTACATCACGCGCTTGTACCGCTTGGAGAACGTTTCGCCGGACGAGGTGATGCCGATTCTCACCAAGTTCAAGAGCAAGGAAGCCGACATCTCGAGCTACAACCCGGGGCGGCTTCTGATCATCACCGACACGGCCTCGCAGGTGCAGCGCCTGATTCGCATCATCGAGGAGATCGATGTGGGTGGTTCGGGCCAGCACATGTGGCTCGAGCCGGTGCGCAACGGCACCGCGGGTGAGATGGCCAAGCGCCTGAACGAGTTGTTCGAGCTCGGAGCCCAGCAGCCAGGGCAGCCGCCGAGCCAGAAAGCGGGCGGTTTGAGCCGCGTGGTCGCCGACGATCCGAGCAACAACCTGATCGTGGTTGGTACGGAAGATGGCTACCTGCGCCTGCTCGAGCTGATGAAGCGCCTCGACGCGCGCCCGGAAGAGTCCGGCACACGTGTGCACGTGTTCGCGCTGCAACACGCGATGGCCGAGGAGATGTCCAAGACCTTGAACGAGATGCTGAATGCAGCGCCGAAGCCGGGAGCGACCCCGGGCGCCGCCAACGGCATGTTCGAAGGCGAGGTCAAGGTCACCGCCGACAAGCCCACCAACTCCTTGCTCGTCAACTCGAGCGGTCGCGACTACGCCGCGCTGCGCATGGTGATCGACAAGCTCGATCACTCGCGCCGGCAGGTCTTCATCGAAGCCGTGATCATGGACCTCGCGGTCAGCGATCAAATGACCTTGGGCGTGAGCTTTCACGGCGGCCAGGTGTTGGGGCAGGGCACCGACCAGTCACTGTTGCTCGGTGGTTTTCGCTCCGCGACCTCAATCGGCTTTCCGCTCGACTCGACTTCGCTGCAAGGCTTGGCCGCGGGTGTGCGCGGTCCGGCGCTGCCGAACACCACGCAGTTCGGTGGTTCGACGGGTCTCAGCGTGCCTGCGTTCGGCGTGGTGCTGAACGCGCTCGCGAGCAGCGGCAAATCGAACGTGCTGGCCACACCGAACATCATCGCCACCGATAACGTCGCGGCAGACATTCAGGTCGGCGACGAGATCCCGCTGCAGACCAACGTTGGTACGAGTCCTCTGGCCGCGCTTGCGGGCGGTGCTGGCGCCAATCCCAACCTGGCGGCGCTCGGCGGTTTGGGCGGCTTGGGCGGGTTCGGTTTCGGCAGCGTGCCGCGTCAGCAGGTGGGTAATAAGATCAAAGTCACGCCGCATATCAACGAGTCGAACCAGGTGCGACTCGAGCTCGATCAGGAGAGCAGCACACCCGGCGCTGCCACCGGCGCACTCGGCGTGGTGCCAATTCAGAAGCGCACCGCGAACACCACGGTGGTCGTGCAAGACCAGCAAACGGTGGTGATCGGCGGCCTGATGAAGGACGAGTATGTAACGACGCGCGAGAAGATTCCGGTGCTCGGCGATCTGCCGCTGCTCGGCGCGCTGTTCCGTCGTAACGAGACCACCAAGCGCAAGTCGAACCTGCTTTTGGTTTTGACGCCGCACGTGATCCGCGATCAAGCCGACCTGCGGCGCATCTTCGAGCGCAAGATGCAGGAGCGGCAGGAGTTTTTGGATCGCTACTTCGTTTTCAGCGGTTCGGAGTGGACGCCGCCGCGCGATTGGACTCGCACCAACGGGCTGCTCGAAGAAATTCGCAAGGCGTTCCGAGAGATCGATGAGCAAGAGCGCTTGGAGCTCGAGAGCCAACGCACGGCGCGCCCGGAGCGCGAACCGAGCGAGCCCATCGAGCTGCCGGGAGATGTGCGCGCTGGCGGCGCTGCGACCGAGCCGGCACCCGCCGCCGCTCCAGCACGCCGCGGTCGTCGCCCAGCTTTGAACACAGCGCCCGGCGGCGCGCGCCCAGCGCGAGCTCCGCGCGCGGCACCAGCTCCGGCTCCGGCAGCGCCGGCGCCAGCCGGTCCGCAAGGGGCGAACGACGTGCCGTTCCGCGTTACTCCGCTGGCGCGCAACGTCGAGCCCGAGCGGGTGGAGTGATACATCATGCAACCAGGCGAGCGCTTTCTCGGTTCGATTTTGACGCGGCGCGGAGTGCTGAGCGCCGAGGCCCTGGAGGCTCTTTTCAACGAGCCGCGGGACGGGAAAAAGTCGTTGCTCGACCTGGTCGTGGAGTCGAAGGCCGCGAGTGAGGTCGACGTGGCGCGCGCTTTGGCGACGGAGTGCCGCGTGCCGTTCATCGAGCAGCTCAAGGTGGATGATATCGCCACCGAGGTCGCGACGCGGCTGCCCATCACGTATGCCAAGTCACACCGCTTGCTCGTAACGTCCGATCACCCCGATCGCGTGGAGGTGGTGTGTGCCGATCCGCTCGACACCGAAGGCGTGGACGATGTGCGCGCGGTGTTCCAAAAGCCGGTGAGCTTGTCGGTGGCCACGAGTGACGCGGTGGTCGATGCCATCAACCGCGTGTACGAGCGGCAAGCTACGCTTGGCGAACTCGAAGCCAAGGACGAGATTGAGGACGAAGGGCAAGTCGATATCCTCGATTCGGACGACGATGCGCCCATCATTCGCTGGGTAAACTCGCTGTTTTCGCAGTCGGTGAAGGAGCGGGCCAGCGATATTCACATCGAGCCCGAAGACCGCGAAGTCATCGTGCGTTATCGCGTCGACGGTCAGCTCTACGTCGCGCGCCGCGCCAGCCGCCAGTTCATGAGCTCGGTGATTGCCCGCATCAAGATCATGGCGGGCCTGAACATCGCCGAGAAGCGCTTGCCGCAAGACGGGCGCATTTCACTCAAGATCGCAGGCCGCAGCATCGACGTGCGCGTCTCGACGATTCCGACCAGCCGCGACCACGAACGCATCGTGATGCGCTTGTTGCACAAGACCAACATCTTGCTCGACCTGCAAGATCTGGGTTTTGCCGAACGCGACTACCATTTGATGCATCACCTGATCGAGCGCCCGGACGGCATCATCCTCGTCACGGGACCGACCGGTAGCGGTAAGACCACCACGCTGTACGCGTGTTTGAACCGCATCAATCGCCCCGACATCAACATCCTCACCGCCGAGGATCCGGTCGAGTACGAAATCGGAGGGATTCACCAAGTTGCGGTGCAAGCCAAGATCGGTCTGACCTTCGCGAGCGCGATGCGCGCATTCTTGCGCCAGGATCCGGACGTGATCATGGTCGGCGAAATTCGCGACCGTGAAACGGCGGAAATTGCAATTCACGCCTCGATGACTGGTCACTTGGTGCTCAGCACGCTGCACACCAACGACGCCGCGTCGGCCTTCACTCGCTTGGTCGAAATGGAGATCGAGCCGTTTTTGGTGCGCTCCACCGTGATCGGCATCTTGGCGCAGCGCCTGGTGCGCATCTTGTGCAACAACTGCAAGGAGCCGTACACGGCGACGCCGTACGAGCTGCAGCAGCTCGGCATCGATCCAGAGCGCACCCGCCGCCGCGACGAACGCACGCTATCGCCGCGTTACCAGGTGCACAACGCGAAGTACGAGCCGATTGGCTGGCGCGGGCCGGGCATGCCAACGCTGTATCGCCCCAAGGGTTGCGACCAGTGCGATAACAAGGGCTTCACCGGTCGTCGCGGTATCTACGAATTGATGATGGCCGATGACGCGGTTGGCCGGCTCGTGCTCAATAACGCGGATGCGCAGAGCATCAAGCGCGCGGCGCAGGCGCAAGGCATGGATAGCTTGCGTGACGACGGAGCGCGCAAGGCGCTGCTGGGGCTGACCACCGTGGAGGAAGTCGTGGCGGCAACGCAAGACGACGTCCTCGTGGACGAGTGAGGGAGCGCTAAGTGGCGGTCTTCGAGTATCGCGGCATCCAGATCGCGTCTGGTAAGCCGGTCAAGGGCTACCGCGACGCCGAGAACGCCAAAGCGTTGCGCGCGGTGTTGCGCCGTGAAGGCGTGATGCTCACCGCGGCGAGCGAAGAGAACGAGCAGAAGCACCAGAAAGCCAAGCGCGACATCGACTTGTTCGCTTTCTTGCGCCGCCCCGGCACCGCCGAGGTCGCAGTGATGACACGGCAGCTAGCGACGTTGGTGCGCGCCGGTGTGCCGCTGGTCGAATCGATCGAAGCGCTGACCGAGCAGGTGGAAAATGAGCAGCTCCAGCGTGTGCTCACCACCGTGCGCGAAAACCTCAACGCGGGTACCAGCTTCGCCAAGAGCCTCGCCGAGCATCCGCGCGTGTTCCCACCGCTGTACGTGAACATGGTGGCCGCGGGCGAAGCTTCCGGCACGATCGAGGCGGTGTTGGAGCGCCTATCCGACTTCATGGAAGGTCAAGCGCGCCTGAAGGGCAAGGTCACCTCCGCGCTCGCTTACCCAATCTTGATGACGGTGGTGGGCAGCATCTTGGTGGGTGTGCTCATGGTCGGCGTCGTGCCCAAGGTCACCAGCGTGTTCGACAACTTGGGCCAAACCTTGCCCTGGTACACGCGGCTTTTGATCTTCGTCTCGAGCACGGTGGCTTCGTATTGGTGGCTGATGATCGGCGGCACCGGTCTCGCGGTTTACCTGTTTCGTCGCTGGATTCGCACGCCCGATGGCCGCATGAAGTGGGACACCGTTCGCTTGAAGATGCCGATCTTCGGCCGGCTCACGCTGCTGGTGGCGCTGGCGCGCTTCTCGCGCACTTTGGCCACCCTGCTCGCGAGCGGCGTGCAGCTCTTGCAGGCGATGGAGATCGGGCGCGCCGTGCTCGAAAACGCCAAACTGCAATCCGTAATCAGCGAAGCCATCGGATCGATTCGCGGCGGTGAAAGCATCGCCGAGCCGCTCAAGCGCAGCGGCGCGTTCCCACCCATGGTCACTCACATGATCGCGATCGGGGAGCGCAGCGGGCAGCTCGAGTCCATGCTCGAGAACGTCAGCCGCGCTTACGAAGCGGACGTCGAAACGCGTGTTCAGACCCTGACCAGCTTGCTCGAGCCGCTCGTGATCGTGCTGCTCGGGGGAGGCGTCGGGTTCATCGCGCTCGCGATTTTGATGCCGCTCATCCAGATGAATCAGTTGGTGGAGTAGCTGGATGGGGCGCGATCGCAGCAGCTCGAACGCCAGCATCTTCTTTCCGTGGGAACGCCGGAGGGGTGTGGCGCGTTTGCTGGGTACGGGCCGGGTGCGCCCGATCGCGATCGTGCTGTTTTCCGTGACATTCGTGGTGCTCGTGGGTTCTCGCGAGCGGCGTCAGTCGGGCGTGCGCCAAACTCGCGCTACGCTCCTTTCTCTGCGCCACGCGGTCGACGCGTACATGGCGGAGAACGATGGCGCCTGTCCACCCAACCTCGACAAGGTGCTCGACTTCGCGAGTGCCAAGAAAGTCCCGTCCGACGCCTGGGGCAATCCGATTCGCCTGGTGTGCCCCGCTCGGCGACAAGACGAACGTTACGAACTCATGAGCGACGGTCCCGACGGCAAGCCGGGGGGCCTCGACCGCATCGAATGAAAGAGGAGCCCATGAAATACTCGATCGCACTGTCCCGCCTGCACGCGCTTTCACGACGGCTCCGCCGCTCGCCGAAGGCACGTCTGCGCGGCGTTACGTTGTTCGAAGTTTTGATCGTGGTCGCGATTCTCGCGATGGTGGCCGGCGGCGTTGCTGCCTTCGCGCTGCCCAAGTTCAAGGAATCGCAGAAGAGCATGGCGGAGACCGGCGCGCGCGTGATGCGCACGGCGATTCAGCAGTGGCAGGCCGCGAACAGCGAGTCGACGTGCCCGACCATCAGTCAGTTGGTGCAGGAAAAGCACCTCGACCCCGGTCAGAGCACGAACGATCCCTGGTCGCAGCCGTACACGTTCGTGTGCTCGGACGATGACGTGACCGTCGTCTCCTCGGGTCCCGACAAGAAGAAGGGCACCAAGGACGACATTTCGATCCCCAAGAACGCTCGCCTCTCGGGTGACGAGGACGGCAAGTAGCCGCAGCGGCGCGTGCCTTCGCGACTCCGCCCCCGCGGCCTCACCCTGGTCGAGGTCCTCATCGTGGTGGTGCTCATCGCGCTGCTCACGGGAGGTACGCTCTTGGGTCCTGGGCTGCTGAAGGCATCGCGCGTGAAGGCCGCTGCGACCATGTTGGTGAGCGCAGTACGGCTAGCGCAGAATCGCAGCAACACGACCGGCAAGCCCGTGCGGCTGGTGCTCGATCTGGACCAGCGCCGTGCACGGCTCGAAGAGGCGCAGGGCGTCAGTTTTACGCGTGAGAAGGGAGCCGTTGCGGGCGGTGCCGACGCGGTGACCGAGGCGGAAAAGAAGGCGCGCGCAGATATCGAGCGCGTGTTGGAGGGGCCGAAGCCAGCGCGCTCGAAATTCAAGCCCATCAAGGAGCTTTCGGATCCGAGCGATCCGACTAAGGGTCGCGAGCTCGGCGCGGGCGTGCAGATCGTTTCGGTGCAAACCGATCACGACGAAGAGCCGGTCACCGAGGGCCGCGCGTACCTTTACTTCTGGCCCGGTGGCGTCACGGAGCGCGCGCTGATTCGCTTGAAGCGCACCGACAGCAGCGAAGATGGCTTGGCAGTCCTGATCAGCGGCCTCACCGGGCGCGCCATGATTCAGCGCGGCAAGGGCGAGTTCCCCCCAGTGCACGAAGATCCCGAAGGGCAGGGTACCGGTCGCTCCGAGGAGGAACGCTGATGGCCTCTTCTTCGCGCGGTTTCACCCTGCTGGAGGTCTTGGTTGCGGTTGCGATTCTCGGCCTGGGTCTCACCATGATTTTGAGCTCACAGGTCGGGCTCTTCTCCAACGCTTCGCGCGTCGAGCACCTGACCATCGCGACCAACCTCGCGCGCTGCAAAATGGGTGAGATCGAGATCGAGCTCTTGAAGAAGGGCTACCCGCCCAGCGACATGAAAGACGATGGTCGCTGCTGCGGTGACGACAGTGATCCGGGCTACGAATGCGAGTGGAAGATCGAGCTCGTCAGGTTGCCGGATCAAAACGCGGACGCCGGCGCGATGGATGCCTCGTTGGGACCGCTTGGCCAGCTCGCCAACCTCGGCTCCACTCTAGGTGGTCCAACTGGTTCGCCTGGCAGCAATCCGTTGGGCGCGCTCGGCGGTCTCGCGGGCCCATCTGGCATGGGCGCTGGCCAGGGGCAGTCCTCATTGAAAGGCATTGCCCAAAACGTGAGCTCCACCACCTCAGGCATCGGGCCGATGGTGATGGGCATGGTTTATCCAGGGCTCAAGCCGATGCTCGAAGCGAGCATCCGTAAGGTCACGCTGCGCGTGAAGTGGAAAGAGGGCATTCGCGAGCGTGATGTGCTCATCACCCAGTACGTGACGGACCCGCAGAAGGCGGGCTTGAATCTCGATGGTGGTCTCGGCCCGAATCAAGGTTTGGGCGTAGGCGGAGGTACCGGCACCGGCATGCCTCCGGCGCAAACGCTTCCGGGCACGGGCTCACCCTTCAATACGGGGTTCGGGCGATGACCCGGCGGCGGCTGCTGCGTGGCTTCACGCTGATCGAGCTGCTGGTTGCGATCAGCATTTTGGCGATGGTCTCGATGCTCATTTACTCGGCTTTCGCGGCGATGCGACGCAGCCGCGATGGGCTGCAGCGCATCCAAGACCGCTATCGTGAAGGCCGTATCGCGATGGAGTTCATTCGCCGCGATTTGTCGTCGGCTTACATCTCCTTGCACCTGCCGATCGATCAGCGCCAGCTGGTGCAGAAGACTTCGTTCGTCGGAAAGCGCGGCACGCCGACGGATCGCGTCGACTTCAACTCGTTCTCCAACGTGCGTCGTGATCGTGATTCGAAGGAGTCCGATCAGCTCGAGGTTTCCTACTTCGGCGCGCAGAACCCTGGCAACTCCGGCACGCTCGACCTCGCGCGGCGTTCGAGCGCGCGGCCCGATTTGGATCCGCAGCATGGCGGCCGCGTCGAAGTGCTGGCCACCGACATCGATCTGTTCCAGCTCGACTACCTCGATCCCATGACGGGCAAGTGGACGGAGACTTGGGACAGCACGCAGGTCACCGGTCAGCCGAACCGTTTACCGTTTCAGGTGCGCATTACCCTGGTGCTCAACTCCGGCAAACGCTCTACGTCCGACAGCGGGCGCGGGCGTATTCGCTTGATGAGCATCGTCACTCTGCAGATTCAGCAGCCATTGAACTTCGCAACGTTATGACCGTCCTCAAGCTCAGCCGTCGTCGTCGGGCGCTCTCTCGAGCGCTCAGGCGTTGGCGCGCGCGGCGACTGCGACGGGGCGTGGCGTTCATCATGGTTTTGGGGGCCCTCACCATACTCACCGTGATGCTTACCGAGCTCCAAGATGCGAGCTCGGCGGAGTTTTCGTCGGCGCTCGAGGCGCGCGACGCGCTGGTGGCCGAGTACGCAGCGCGCAGCGCCGTGAACCTATCGCGGCTCCTGATCGCTAGCGAACCAACGGTGCGCAAGGCCGTGGCGCCGATCATGATGATCTTGTTCAGCGGTGAGGCGCCGCAAATTCCGGTGTGGAACTTCGCGGATCGCATGCTGGGGCCGTTCAATGACAAGAGCGGCAACCAAGACTTCGCCGATTTCTCGGGCATCAACCTGGCGCTCGGCAAGAACCTCGGCTTCCCCGGCGCGCGCTTCGAGCTGAACATCGTCGACGAAGACGCGAAGTTCAACGTCAACGCGGCGTCGCGAGGCAGCGCCTTCGGTCAGCAGCGGCAAATGCTGCAGCTGATGGAGCTGATGGCCGGCGCTCAATACAATCCGATGTTCGAGCATCGGGACAAAGATGGCAACTACTCCGATCGCCAAGCCATCTGTTCGGCCATCATCGATTGGGTCGACCCAGATCTGGATACGATGAATTGCGATCCGACTCTGACGACGGCGCAGTCGATGCCGCCGGAAGATTCGTACTACCAAAACCTGAGGCGACCTTATCAGCGCAAGAACGCGGCGTTCGACAGCTTGGAGGAACTCCGGCGTGTGCGCGGCATCACCGATGACTTTTGGAGCACCTTCGTCGATCCGGAGCCGGAGCACCCGGAAAAGCGTCGCGTGACGGTGTGGGGTCAGTCGAACGCGATCAATGTGAACAGCGCTTCCGCGGCGAACTTGCTGACCGTGATTTGCGGCGCTGCGGTGCCGAACACCAAGATCTGCGTCGACCCGCTCGAGCGGCAGAAGTTCCTGATGATATACGAATTGATGAAGAGCTTCACGATGGGCGCACCGCCTTTTGGCTCACCGGGCGCGCTCGTGAACTTGATTCAAGGCAAAGGCATGATGGGCCCGCTGGTTGCCGCAGCAGGGCTCGAGCCCATCGTTTTGAAGTCTCCGGACGATTTCAAGGCGCAGCTCGTGACCGTCAGCAAGGTGTTTTCGGTGTACGCAACGGGCATCGTGAAATCGGGCAGCCGCGAGTCGCGTGTGCACATTCACGCCGTCATCGACTTCCGCAACGCGCCCGCGCCCGGCAATCCGACAGCCGGTACTGGCGCTACCGGTGCGACTGGTACAGGAACGACGGGCGCTGGCACCGGCATGACTGGTACCGGAGCCAGGGGGCAACCCCCAACCAGCGCGGCGAATGCGGCCGCGGCGGCCCAACAGGATGCGATTGCCGCGCTGACTCGCCCCAATCCGGCGGGTAACGTGGTCTACTTCAAGATGGACTGAGGATGGCTCGATTCATTGGACTGGACATAGGCGCGCGTTACGTGCGCGTCGCGGTGCTCACCACCGCGTACCGGCGCGTGAGCGTGGAGAGGCTCGAAGAAGTCCCCATCGTCGAGAGCGAAGGCGTGCGCGACAACGAAGCCGCGCGCGTCGCGATCACCACCGCCGCGAGCCACCTGTTGGCCCACACGGACGGCATCTCCGTCGCGGTCGAAGGCGACCAGACTTTCACGCATCGTTTCACGCTGCCGGCCACTGCGGCCAAGCAGCTCTCCGAGGTGTTGCCCTTCGAAATCGAGGCGCAGGTGCCGGTCGACCTCGATGATCTCGTGTACGACCATCGCGTGTTGCCGCGCGCAAGCAATCAAGCGCCGATCACGGTGCTGGTTGCAGCGGCGCGTACCGATCATGTGCGCTCGCGCATCGATCTGGTGCGCTCGGCGTTGGGGCGCGAGCCGGAGCGCGTGGCCTGTGGCGCGATGGCGCTAGCGAACCTGGCGAGCATCTCGGAAGCTTTGCGTGGCCCCGGGCCGCTCGCGATCTTGGATTTGGGCGGGCGCCGCACTGAAATCACGTTGCTGATGCAGGGGCAGCCCGTGTACGTGCGTACGCTTTCGCGCGGCGTCGAGGGTTTACCCGAAACGGCGGGTCTCTTGGCCGCGGAGGTGCGGCAGTCGCTGCTGGCTTGGTCTGCTCAAGGCGGCGCGGATGTGCAGGCGGTATTTCTGGCCGGCGGTGGCGCGTTTGCCGAGGGGGCCGATCGCTTCCTATCGCACGAGCTGGAGCTGCCGGTCACGGCGTTGCCAGAGCTGCAGCTGGCTGAAGCCAGTCCGGAGCTGATTTCGACGCTGCCGCGCTTCGCCAAGGCGATCGCTCTGGCGCTCGGTTCGGCAGGTCGCGGTCACGACGTCGATTTGCGCCGCGGACCGCTGGCTTACCAACGCGGCTTCGGCTTCCTCAAGGAGAAGGCGCCGCTCCTTGTAGGTCTCGGCAGCGCCACGTTGGTGAGCTTCTTGTTTGCTACCTGGGCCGAATCGCGCGCGCTATCGCGTGAAAACGCCGTGCTCACGGAGCAGCTCGCCGTCGTGAGCAAAGAGGTGCTCGGCACGACCGCAGAAGACGCCGAAAGCGCACTGGCCGCGCTCGAGAAGCTGAAAGCTGGCGACGAGATCGATCCACTTCCGCAGATGGACGCCTTCGATGTGATCGTGGAGCTGTCCAAAGCGATCCCCGCCAACATCACGCACGACATCGAAGAGTTCGACATGCAGCGCGGGCACGTGAAGTTGCAGGCCATCGCTGGTACCGCCAACGAAGCGCAAACCATCGCCACCGAGGTGGGCAAGCGTCGCTGCCTCGAAGAAACGAAGCTTGGCCGCGTGAGCGCGCAGATCAACAGCGATCGGCAGAAATACGTGCTCGACATCGACGTGCGCTGCCCCGACGAAAAGAAGGCCAAGAAGAAGAAAGCCGACGAGAGCGCGGAAAAGAAAGATGAAAAAGCCGAGGAGAAGCAGCCATGACCTTACGTGAAAGGCTGGCGCGCCTCGAAGATCGCGAGCGGCGTTTGCTCGGAATTCTGGCGCTCGTAGTGGGCGTCATCGTGCTCTTGCTGATTCCCTTCGGCGTGGCTGCGATGCTACACGGTGACCGCGGCGACAACGAAGCGTTGCGCGACGTGATTCACCAGATCAACGCTTCGCGTGCAGTCGCCGAGCGCAGCCGCGCGCAGCATCGCGCAATCGAGCAGCGTTATTCGCGCCCCGCGCCGCCGCTGACGTCTTTCTTGGCTACGTTGGCAAAAGAGGTGGACGTCGACATTCCGGAGAGCCAGGACCGGCCACCCGTGAACCACGGCAAGCGCTACGAAGAAAAGTCGACGAAGATCTCACTGCGCAAGGTGGGCATGCTCAAGCTCGTGAAGCTGATGGAGCGCATCGAGCAATCGGGGCATCCGGTGAGTATTTCGCAGCTCAACATCAGAAAGCGCGGCCTCGAACCGGATTCGTTCGACGTGGACATGGTGGTGAGCGCTTACGAACGCAAACCGGACAAACCCGCAGCGAAGCCGGCCAAGGCCAACGACGAAAAAGCCGCGGAAGGCAGCAAGGAGGCGCCGTAATGCAGCTGCCGAAGCTCCCTGCGCGCTGGAAGCGAGCGCTTCGTATCGCGGGTTACGTGAATTTCTACTTCGATGCGCTGTTGCTGTTCGCGTACCTCACGTTTCCGTACGAACGCGTGCGCGACCGCATCGTCGACGAGTTCAACGCACGCCAGACCGGTCCGGAAGCGCTGCGGCTCGAAATCGACTCACTCGGGCCGTACTGGTTTACTGGCGTGCAAGCCAAGGGCATCCGCCTGATTTCGCCGCCCAAACCGGTCACGGTGGCCGCCGACGCAGGGGCAAGTGCGCCACCACCCAAACCCTCCGAGCTCGTGATCGACTCGGCTCATGGCCGCATCGCGCTCTTGCCGCTGTTGATCGGCAGCATGCGCATCAGCTTCGGCATGGAAGCGTTCGGCGGCGAAATTTCTGGGCAAACTTGGGAGAGCGACGGTGCACGCCGGATGGAAGTGGAACTCGAGGAGCTCTCGCTCGGCAAAGTCAGCCTCCTCTCGGACGCCGTTGGTCTGCCGCTAGCGGGCAATCTGGAAGGCACGCTCGAGCTTTTGTTGCCGGAGAGCAAGCTGGCCAAGGCCGACGGCAAAATTCAGCTGAAAATCAAAGGGCTGACTGCGGGCGATGGCAAAGCCAAGATTCGCGATGCCATCGTGCTGCCCAAAGTCGAAGCGGGTGATCTCACTCTCGAGGGTGAAGCCACCTCGGGGCAGCTCAAAATTACCAATTTCGGCGCTTCCGGACCCGATCTCGATTTGAGCGCGGATGGCAGCGTGCGGCTGCGCGATCCAGCCAACATGAGCATGCTGAGCTTGACCGCGCGCTTCAAATTCAACGAACGCTACACGAACAAGAACGACACCACACGCGCGCTATTCGGCACGCCGGGTTCGGCCGTGCCGGGGCTCTTCGATCTGGATCCCAAGGCGAAGCGCGCGAAGAGCCCGGACGGGTACTATGGCTGGCGCGTCTCCGGCATGCTGAGCACGCCGACGTTCTCGCCGCACGCCGGCGCGGGCGCCGCAACACCCGCTGCCAAGCCGTAGCGCGCAAAACCGTGCCGTCTCACGAATCGACGGCGATTCCGAGCTTCTGACGCACCTGGAAGTACTCCGGGCTGACCGAGTACAAGACCAGCTCTTTCACGCGCTCCTCGACCGGGAGGCTCGTCGCGTTGTCGTCACTAGCACGAACCACGCGCAGCGCCATTTCCAGATCGTGCGCGGCGATGAGGCCCGCGCGATCCGCCGTGAGATCGACGCCTTTGACCCAGCGCTTCAAGTCGAGCGCTGCTCCGGACGTGAGCAGCTTTGCGACGACGCGCGTGAGGTGGTCACGCACCTGGCCCTGAATCCCGGCTTCGAGCGCTGATAGCGCTTCGTTCACCGCACCCTCGAGCTCTGGTTGCACGGGGAACTGCGGAGCCGTCAGTTTGATCGCGGCGAACAACCAAGCCTTCAACGCCGTGCCCGAAGACAGGAGGTGGCGCAGATACATGCCCGGGCGCATGTACGTCAGGCTTTGCGCGGCTACGAAAGCGGCGGGTTGCAGCGGCACATCGGGCTCCAGCGCTGCAGCGCCCAGCACGAACGACGGATCGTGCGCGAACAGGAACGAGATCCCGCCGGGGTCATTCTCGTTCTGGTAAGCGGGCGGCAGCGGGATGCCGAGCACACCCGCCGCGTAGAAGATGCTCTGGCAAATCGGTGCCGGGTGCTCTTCGAGATTGACCTGATAGCTCACGTCATAGCCGAGATCGCTGATGCTCTGACCACGGCGCGCGATGACGGCAGCTTCGATCAACGCGAACACGCTGGTGAGCAGCGGATCCGCATCGTGGTGCATGACGGAGAACAGCCAGCCATCGTCGCTCAGCGGGTTCTGCGCGGGCGCGGCTGTTTCCGCGCGCATGCGCTTGTAGAAGCGCTCCTCGTCTGGCTCGGCCAGGTTCAGCACGGCCAGTGCTTGGCAGAGGCAGAAAGCGGCATCGGCTTGTTTGGTCTCGGTGTAGAGCCGGCGTAGCGCGCGATACGACTCGACCCGGAAGGGATTTTGGCGAAGCTTTTCGTGCTCGGCGTTGACTGCCTTCTCCAGGTACTTGGCGGGATCCGAAGCGTACAGGCGCGCCAGCCGCTCGCCGCGCTCGACGTTGCTGGAGTCCAACGTGTGAGCTGCTTCGTAAGCGTCGACGGCTTGATCGGTCCAGCCGAGCTTCTTCTCGTAAAGATCACCCAGCTCTTCGAAGGTCGTGATCATGGCCTTCTGGTCGTCCGCTGCGGTGGCGAGCTCCAAACGGCGCTTCAACAACCGCTCCACCGCCGTGTGATTCTCACGAGCACGCTCGAGTTCGGTGACTTCGACCAGAGCTTTGTCGAAGGCGGGCTCGAGCTCGAGCACCTGTTCGTAGAACTCGATTGCGCGCTCCACGTCGCCGATCTGCCGCGCGGTCACGATCGCCGCGGTGTGCAGATACTTCACGCGCTGCTTGGGGTCGTCGACGAACTCGGCGAGCCGCAGCACGACGCCGACCAGCTTGTTCCAATCCTTGTCTTCGCTGTAGAGCTGCATCAAGCGCGTGAGCACACGTCTGTCGTCGGGGCGCTCATCGAGGGCGGCCACGAAGTTCTTCGCGGCCTGTGCGCGATCGGAGAGCTTGTTCGCCCAGATTTCGCCGATCTCGAACAAGAGCTCCACGCGCTCGTTGCCGCTCGCGCTATCGAGCCGTCGCGTCTTCACCTTGATGACCTCGTTCCAGCGACCGGCCGCTTCGTGAACCTTGGCGAGCGCAACCAACGCGCCAACTGCCGAGGAGTCGAGCTCGCTGGCTTCTTCGAGCGGCGCCAGCGCTTCGTCTGGGCGCCCGGCGCGACGCAAGGCTTCACCGCGGTGTTCGAGAATGCGAGCGCGCGTGTGATGGTCGAAGCCCGCGCCGAAGCGCTCCAACAGCGTCGCAAAAAGCTCGGCAGCGCGTGCTGCGGAGCCGTGCTCGAAGGTCACCTCGGCCGCTCGCTGCAGGGCTTCGGCGTCGTCCGGCGCCAGGCGCAGCAGCGTGTCCATCGCGGCCAGCGCTTTTTCGGTGGAGCCTGTTTGAGCCAGCGAGTCCACGTAGCGAATCAGGAGCCGCGCGGGGTTCGGTAGGCGATCGACTCGACCTTGAATGGCTTCGTAGTGGCGGCTGGCCTCGACGAAGCGCCGGTTCTCGAAGGCGATGTCTGCCATCACGCACACGGCGTCCACATTCGACGGATCCCAGTCGAGCGCGCGCCGCGCGGCTTCTTCGGCGCGCTTGTCGTCGTGCAGCTTCTCGCGACACAGCACCGCAAGCTTTCCTGCCAGGGCGGCTTTGCTGAGCTCACCCTCACTGCTCTCGATTTCGCGCTCCAGGAGCTGAATCGCGGCGTGTACGTCGCCGCGCGCCGCGTAGGCTTCACGCAGGGCACGGCTCGCCGTGGCATCCTTGGGGTTTGCGTCGATGGCTTGCTTATATCGCTCGATCGCGCCGTCGCGGTCGCCCCGGCCCTCCAGCAGGCGCGCAGCGCGCAACCACTGCTCGGCTTTGCCTTCAGGAGTTTGAGCCTTGGCTGCGAGCGCCTCGATCGCGACCAACGCTGCGTCGGCATCGCCGCTCGATTCTTTCAGCTTGGCGACGGCATCGAGGGACTCGGCGTGTGTTGGCTCTAGCGCCAGCACCGCTTCGTAGACGCGCAACGCCCGCTCCGGCGCTCCGATCGGATCGGCGAGCGTGCGCGCTTGCTCGAGCAGGAGCGCCAAGCGCTGGCTTGGCTCGCTGACCACGGCCGCGTGGCGCGCCAAACACGAGGCGACTTCTTCGAAGCGTTTGATGGCCTTGTAGTGCCGCGCGAGCGGCGCGAATGCACCCTCGTGAGCCGGATCGATCGCCAGGAGCTGCTCCAACGTTTCGGCGGCCTTCTCGTGATCCAGGAACTCTTGCCCGTAGATGGCAGCAATGCGCTCGAGCAGCCGCACCTTCTGGCGCGGCGTCGGGCTGAGCTCGACTTGGCGATATAGGTTTTCGAGCAGCTCCTTGAAGCGCCCGGCTTTCTGATGCAGCCGCTCGAGACCGCGCAACGCTTCGAGGCATGACTTGTCTGCGTCGAGTGCGAGCTCGAAGTGACGTGCAGCTTCCAGCTTGTTCTCGAGGTGCGCTTCGCAAATCTCACCGATGCGTGTGAGTGTGCGGACTCGGTCTGCGTCTTTTTGCGTCGGCAGCTGGCGATCGAGCAACGCAACCAGTGCCGCGTAGTCACCGGTATTTTCGTGCAGCTTGAGCAGCGCCGGCAACGCCTTCGGGTGCGCTGGATCGGCTGCCACGACTTCCTCGAACAAGGCACGCGCGGCCTTCTCGTCGCCGAGCTCACTGGCTAGCAATTCGGCGGCTTCGCTGCGCAGATTGCGCGCTTCGGCTGGCGTGCGCGCCGCGTCGGCGCGTCGCATCAATACCTGGCCGAGCTCCGACCACTGCAACGACTTCCTGTAGATCTGAGCCATGCCTTCGAGCGCGGCTTCGTGTGCGGGCTCGACCGCGACCACGGCTTGAAAGCAGGTCAGGGCCAGATCCGGTCGCTGCGCTCGTTCGAGCCACCAGCGACCCGCGCGGGTCAGGATCAAGGTGCGCTCTTCCGCGGGCGTGCTCTCGTCGGCTGCCGCGGCCGAGCAGGCGTTCAACACTTCATTCCAGCTCTCCGGGTTCGAGCCAGCCAGGCGCTCGATCTCCGTCGCGAGAGTGGCGTCTGCGGGGTTCTCCGAGAATGCCTGAGTGAAGGCGACCAAAGCTTGCTCGCGATCGCCGCGCTCACCCAAGTAGAGCCGGCCGATCTCGGCAAAGTGCCGGGCCTTCTCTTCGCGGCTCTTGGCGCGTTCGGCGCGCGCCAGGAGCATTTCGACTACCTCTTCGAGCTTGCCGAGCTTGCGACGCAGTTCAATGAGCGCTGTTTCGGCGACAGCGTCATCCGGCGAGAGGATGTGGAGGCGCGCGTAAATCTCTTCCGCTCGTGCGCGCAGCTCCACCTGCGCGCTGCATACGCGCCCGGCGCGGAACAGCAGGCTCTTCTTCGCTTCGAGATCGGTTTCGTCGGAGAGCTCGTCAGCAGCACGCAGCAGCGCGTCCGCCACGCGCGGCGCGAGCTCGAATTGCGCGGCGGCGCTTTCGAGCTGCGGTGGTACTTCTTCGTCGCGCGGCGCGGCACCGAGCTTTTCGATCAGCTCGTTCAAGGCACTTTCGCTGAGCGGCTCTTTGCGTGCACTCAAGCGCGACCGCAGCTGGTCGAACGCTTCCAGTACGGCAGCGGCGTCAGCCGGCCGCAGCTTGGGATCCTTGGCCAGCAAACCGAGCACGAATTCATCGAGTGCGGGTAATACGAAGCCACGCGGCGCGAGGCTGCTCGGCGGCGCGGGCGGCGTGGAAAGGTGACCGAACGCCGCCTCCAGCGCGTCCTTGGCGGCGAAGGGAGCCTTGCCGGTGAGCACCTCGTAGAGCAGCGCACCAAACGAGTACACGTCACTTCGCGGGTTCGCGAGCTGACCCTGGATTTGCTCGGGTGCCACACACTTCGGCGAGCTCACAGTCGAAAATAGTTCGCTGCGGCCGTTGCCGAGGCGTGGCCGCGCACGCAAACGGTCGCCGCCGATGTCGACCAACACCGCGGGGCTCGGTGCCACGCCATCAACCAAGATCACATTGTCGAGTCGCAAATCTCCATGCGATAGCCTTTGCGCGTGCAGCGCTGCCAAAGCCTCCAGCACGGCGCGCAGCACATCGCGCACTTCGTTCCAGTGCATCGCGCCGACGCGCCCGACGCGCTCCGCGAGCGGCCGACCGCGCACGTGTTCGTGGGCGACGGCAATGCGAGAGGAGAAGTTCAGCACTTCGAGCCCGCGCGGCAAGCTGGGATGCTCCAGCCGAGCCACGAGCCGAGTCAGCGTTAGAAACCGGTGCAGCCCGCGTTTGTCGCGCGTCGCTTCATGGCGCAGCACCTTCAAGCGATATTCACGCCCATCTCGTTGCGCGAGATACGAAACGCCGAGGCGCCCTTCTCCGAGCCGTCGCAAGTCGTTGAACCCCGGCGCTGACACGCCGGGCGCAAGATCGTCCTCGGCAGGCAGCCCGCTTTGAGTGAGCTTGGCCACCCGCTCCGAAACGTCGAGTCGCGTCGCAAGCAAAGCGTCGCAGAGCGCTTCGACTGCATCCTGCTCCAAGCAGTGAGCAGCCAGCGCGCCGGCGAACGAAGCCTTCGTGGCGGTGCCGCCGATGGCTTCCGGCTCGAAACCCAGCAGGTTCTTGCTCAGCGAGAGTAACTCCGGAAGCTCGAACAGCCGCTCGAGCTCAGCCCTAAGAAAGTCTGTCTCCATCGTGGTCATAGAAATGCGGGGGCCGCGCGCCTTCGCCGGCCAGAGTGGCCCGGAACCATAGCCCTTGTTGGGGCAACCTGGGAGCCCAACCAAGAAGGAAATGAAGCGATATTTCCGGCCGTTCGACTCGTAACGCGGCCAGCCGCAGCGCGTCAGGAAGGCGCTCGGTCGGCATGCGGCGGTCAAGTGACGTGGCCCGGACGGCGCAGCCCAGCCAGGAAAGAGCCGGCAAAAGGAGCGGCAGGAAGGACCAGTTTTTTTGGCCAACTTTTGTGAGCCGTGCGACGTAGCAGCGTTCACATGAAGCCCAGCCTGGTTCTCGCGCAGCGCATCTTGCCGCTATCGGTGTTGCTGGTCGCCGCGGTGTCGGTACCAGTAATGGCATTTTCTCCTGAAGGCCTGTCCCGGCTCGAGCACCTGCAACAAGAGAAGAAGCGCGCCGACGCCGAGGTGGCGCGTTTATCGCAGCAGATTCAGGAGCTGCGCGCCGAGGTGCAGCGCATCAAGGAAGACCCGAGCCTGGTCGAACGCGCCGCGCGCGATGAGCTCGGCCTGGTGCGAAAGACCGAGGTCGTATTTCAGTTCAAGGACTGAGCGCCGCACTCGCTGCGCGTGAGCGTGCCTTTCACTGTCGAAATGACCATGCGCGGCAGGCGACGAGTCGCTAGCCTGCTCGTGTCTTCTGAGAGGAAGGTGCGCAATGCGATTGGCTCCTGTGGCTCTCGTCGGCTGCCTTGCCCTGGCCGCGTCGTTCACTGCGCATGCAGAGGTCGCGAGCTCGACTGAAACTGCGCAGGCTGAGCCGAGCGAAGGCGACTTGCGAGCAGCAGAGCTATTCAGTCTGTTCGAGCAAGCCTACGCCGCCGGCAAATTGGCAGATGCGCGCGAGCACATGCGTCGAGCCTTCGAAATCTCCGGCCGCTCCGAGCTGCTCTACAATCTGGGCGAGGTCGATCGAGAGCTCGGGTCATGTCGGTTGGCCCTGACAGAATATCGTGAGTACCTGCGCCTAACGCCCGAGCCCCAGCACGGAAACGAAGCATCGGCGCACATCGCAGTGCTCTTGCAGGCCTGTCCCGATCCTGCACCCGCAGCGGTTCCGCCAAAACCTGCGCGGCCAAAGTCGTTGCCAGCGCCCAAGCCGGAATCCAGCTCGACGGTGCGGGCGGTGGGTTGGGGATTGCTAGCCGCTTCGGTCGTACAAGCCGCGATTGCGGTTCATTTCACACTTCGCATGCGCGACACTGCAGATGCACAGGTTGCGTTTTCGAAACGCAACGCAAGCTTGCCTGTGAGCGAACGCGAACCTTGGGATCGCACGGGTCAGTCGCTTCAGGAGCGCGGCGAGCGCGAACAAGCCCTGGCGTGGGCTACGGGCGCTCTCGCAGTGTTGAGCGCGTCAGCGGGCGCGTACCTGCTGCTACGCTCGTCCTCCGCTGAACGACCGCCGGCGTCGTCTTGGTCTCTGCTAGTCGACCGCAAACGGGCCCTCTTGGGGTGCTCACTCCGCTTCTGAGTGAGCACCCCAAAAACCATTTGCACGGAGTCACGTTCCGGTGTCGTTCACCGGAATATCTTCGACCTCCTCCAAGCCGGGCGGAGCCACTGACTCCAACCCCGCTGGTCCTGGCAGCCGCTGATTGATCGAAGTGAGCAACGTGATCACCGTTTTCATGTCGTTCGAGATCTTGCGCACGTCGGTGGCCATCATTCTTATTGGCAGGTTCACCGCAGGAAATGCGGCAAATCCGCAGACTCGATTGCCGTCACAGGTGAGTTGGATGCACGTACTTCCGGGCCCGCCCTGTAGCAGGTTGAAGAGATCCTCATAGGCGTGATCACCGATGTACACGTAGGGGACAGGCACGGTCAGAGCAATGCTACCGGTCACGCTGGTTGGATCCGGGCGATGCCGGACGATTAGGCTCCGAAGAGGATCCGTGTCGCCGGCCAGAGTCATATAATTCGTGGTTCCCGAGGGCGGCTCGGAGATGATGATGGTCAGCTTTTCATCCATGGTTCATGTCCTGTTCTAATGAGATCGCCGGTTCGAAAAGCGTCGCGGCCGGAGGGTCGCGGCGAGCGTGCTAAGGCTGAAAAACGAACGCACAATCGCTTCCGCAAGCGCCGTCCACCGGGAACCGGGGTGGCACCTGCGCCTCGCTCAGAGCATCGAAGTCCCTCACGAACAGCGCGCCAGTGCTCGTGAGAAACGCGAGGAAGCGTGAGTCCGGCGCCCAGGCGAAGTCGCGCGGTGGGGACGCGCTACCGCACCAACTCGACGGCGCCTTCGCAAAGACCGGCTGGCACGCCTCGGGTGACCTCATCGAAGCATCCAGCCCTTGCAAAACGAACGCAGAACTCTGAAGGACGTCTAGACGGTGCAGTGAGAGCTGCGAGGAGCGATGTTGAACCAAGAAGCGTTCATCCGGCGAAAAAGCGAGCTCGATCGAACCCACCGCCGGATCGTCCGTGTCCAAAGTCAAAAGGCCATCTCGGCGCGCCAACCAGGGCGTGGCCGCTTGCGTATTGGCAACGTGCAACTCCGACGGCGTCGTGAAAGCGAACCAGTTGCCGCTATTCGAGAAGACCCGCTTTTGAATTTTGGCGATGCCAACTGGGTAGTCGGAGCTCTCGGTGACTGCAGCGCCGAGCAGAGATTTTCCGTCGGATGCAAGGCGAAAGATCTGTACATCCGTGCCTGCGCTAGTTTGTGTCACGCAGGCCAAGCGTTCCGTTTGTGATGCCCAAGCAAGGAGAGCCGTGCAGCCATTCGCGCTGGTGATGGGGCGCTTGTTCGGCGGTATCCCGGGCGAGAGATCGTAGATCTCGAGTGACTCGCCCTTCAGCTTGGCAGCAAAGTGGCCCGCGGGATCCTGCACGGCGTCACCAAAAAACGCGAAACTCGGAGTTTGCTCGAGCAACGTTCCAGTGAAACCGAGATACTCGAGCGCCGGACCCTGGGTTTCCACCGCGTAGAATCCGCCAGGCGCCGGATTGAGGATGGGCGTTGGTTCGAGCGGGATGCCTTCGATTTTGATCGGTGGCGCAAAGCCGGCGCCGGACAGCCGCGAAAAGTACAGTTCAGAAAGGCCGTCCCACGAATCGTGGGTCGAGGAAAACGCAATGAAGCCGTCTGCGAACCAGACCAGTTCCGATTGGATTTCCGCGGGCACGGGCGTCAACTGGGCGACTTGCCAGCCGGGCTCACCGCGTGGCGGCGCGTTCGTGACGTGCAGGCCATCCAGTTGTCGCTTCGTGTTCACTTCGCGTGCGACGGCTAGGGTGTCCGACTCGGCAGACCAAGCGTAACTGATGACCGACCCTGTGCTGTCGAACGCCAACTCTCGCCAATCGGGCGCGCCGCGCACACTCAAGCGATAGCTGCCGTCCGAGCGGCGCAAGCGTACTGCGAGCAAGCGACCGTGCGGCGCGAACTCGAAGTCTGCCGCAACTTCAGTCTGCGTTTGCGCGCCGAAGTCGAAGTGAGTCCGGCGTACGGGGTCGAACAGTTCGAGATGTCGTGCGCCATTGCCGTCGGTCAGATACGCAAGCCAGCAGCGTTCGCGTGGCTCGAGCGCGAAGGTTCGCTCGCCTGTGTTGCCCTGGCTGTCGCTGATTCGCAGCGTTACTTGCAGCGGTCGCGCCGGCACCGCAGTGCTCGAGAGCAGCGCCGTTTCCGGATCGAAACTGAGCTCGCTGGGCAACGCCGGCGCACTCCATGAATAAGGCGGCGAGCCCGACGTAGCTACGAAAGCCGCCGAGAACTCGACGCCGGCACACGGCGCCGGGGGAACCTCCGCGAGCCCCTCGTACTTGATGCCGACCTTGGCCGACGGCGGGCCCCCACCGCTGCCCGCCGTCGGCACGACTTTCGCGCCACCTAATCCGCCCGAACCCCCGGTGTTGCCGTTGCCCGCCGCTCCGCCCGCTCCGCCATCGTCTCCACCAATGCCTGCAGCGCTGGCGAGCGCGTCATGCCCGCCATGTCCGCCGGCGCCGACAGGCACCTCGACTGCGCCGCCGAAGTTCGCTCCTCCGGACTGTAGAAGTCCGCCTTGATTATGGTCGCCGCCACCGAACGCCGCCGTGCCTCCGCTGCTCGATGTTTGCCCACCGCTCGCACCACCGGCTCCGCAGCTGCGGTCGACGTTGTCGCGGCGGCAAAAGTTGTGGTCGCAGACATAACCGTCAGGGCACGCCGACAAACACGGCATGCTGCAATCCTCGACGTCGATTTCAGGGCGAAAGCACATGGGAACGAGCGCTGTGAGCGAAAACATCGAGGCGAGCCGCCGCACCGCGCGACGAAAATGCGAGGGCGGCGGCAGACTGCTTGTTGGCGCTGGCACTAGCTGATTGACGCTGCTCGTTGCGTTTGTCGCAGCCTGAACTTCAATTTCGAAGCTTGGATTTCGGCCAACTGAGCCCGCCCTCATTGTGTTTCGTATCTACCGGCGGAAGAGCGGCGGCTATAGGTGAATTCGCAGGTTATTCTGCGTAGATTCGTGTTTAGGCGCGTGTGTGCGAAGTTCGGCTGCGCGCGCAACGAGTCGGCGGGAGTCGAAAGACGGAATTGCGTCGCCTAGTATCTTTTTCACGGTTGCGTGCTCGCCATCGCGTTCGTGGCATTTGCCGCTACATTGTTCGGGCGATGCCTGACGACTCGATCGAGCAGTTGTACCGCGACGGGCAGCGCGCGTGGCCGGAGCTCCGCCTCGACCAAGCCGCGTTTGCTGCGCACTGCGAGTCGATCGGCGCATCCGGTGCTGCGTCGCTCGACGCCGCTGGCATCTATCTTTGTTGCGCCTGTGCGCGTGGTGACACCAACGCAGTCAATACGTTCGAGCGACACTGCCTCGATACTGCGCTCGCCGCGATTACGCGTGTGCGCTCGGAGCGCGACTTCGCCCAGGAAGCCGTGCAGGCGTTTCGCGAAAAGTTGCTGGTGGGCCCTCCGCCCAAGGTGCTCGACTATCGTGGGCGGGGACCCCTGCAAGCCTGGGTGCGTGTCGCGGCTCAGCGCGTTGCGCTGGATCTGTGTCGAGCGCGCCAATTGCCTTCATTGCGGCAGCTCGAATTGAACGAAGGGCTCGTGAGCGCTGATCCCACTCCCGAGCTTCAGATCTTGCGTGAACGCCACCTGCCCGAGTTGCGCGAGGCGTTGCAGATCGCCATTGCCGGGCTTTCACCACAAGAGCGCAACGTGCTGCGCATGCACGTCGTGGGTCGCTGCAGCATCGACGAGATCGGCCGGGCGTATCGCGTGCACCGGGCTACGGCGGCGCGCTGGCTCGAACGCATTCGCGAGGGGGTCCACGATGCAATTCGCACGCGCATGTGCACACGCCTTACGTCGAGTGAGTTCGAGAGCTTGGCGCGTGAGCTTGGCGGCGAACTCAGCTTGGGTTTGAGCGCCAGCGCGGTGCCGCCCAGCGGTCTTACGTCGCGAGCGGGGGCGTGAGCGGAGGTTTGGATGGGGATCTCTGCCTCCCGACTCTTGGTGAATGTGGTCGCGTCGGCCGGCCACGACGGCGCGGCGGAGGCGGACTCCGTTCGTTGTTTGAGCGAAGCCACGGTCCTGGCTTTTGCCGAAGGGCAAATGCGCGAGTCGGAGTTTCCGGCTCTGCATCGCCATCTGGATCGCTGCGAAGACTGCCAGGAGCTCGTGATGGAGGCAGTGCGTGGCTCGGCGTTGGCTCCCACCAACCCCGATTTTCGAAGCCCAGCCGGCGAGTGGAATACCACCTTCCGACGCGGGGACATCGTTGCGCAGCGCTATCGCATTGAGCGCTTCATCGCGCGTGGCGGAATGGGCGAGGTCTACGAAGCGTACGACCAGGACTTGCAGGAACGGGTTGCGCTGAAAGCCGTCACGTCGACCGCCTGCGACAACCAAGTTGCTGTCCGCCGATTGAAAGCGGAAGTGCAGCTGGCGCGTCGCGTGACTCACCCCAATGTGTGCCGCATCTACGATCTCGACGGCCACACGCTGTCGGGCAGTGAGCATCAGGTCCACTTCCTCAAGATGGAGTTCGTCGAGGGGCGCACCTTGGGCCAGCGGTTGCGCAGCGAGGGCCGCTTGCCGCTCGAGGAAGCCATCGATCTTGCCTGCCAGCTTCTGCGAGGGCTGCAGGCGGCGCACGGGGCCGGCGTGCTGCATCGTGATTTCAAGAGCGACAACGTGATGCTGCGCGGCGAATCCGGTGCGCGCACCACCGCCGTGATCCTCGATTTCGGTCTGGCGCGCTCGGTGCACGAGCGTCAGCGTGGCAGCGGCAGCAGCCGGCAGGTGGTGGGCACTCATGGCTACATCGCTCCCGAGCAGCTTCACGGCCACCCATTCACGGCCGCGAGCGACATCTACTCGTTTGGCGTCGTACTGTTCGAGATGCTCACTGGGGAACGGCCGTTCGCGCAAACGGCCGCGTCGCATTGGGCCGAAGCCGAACCACCGAGTCGCCGCAATGCCGCTATCCCGCCGTTGCTCGATGCGGTGGTGCTGGGTTGCCTGCGCAGCGCGCCCTCGGCGCGGTATCAATCCGCAGAGGTTGTCCTTTCCAGGCTGGTACGCGTCGAGAAGCAGTTGCAAGCCCGTAAACGGCAACGTTCTCCCTACGCGATGGCGCTTTCGCTGTGTGCCCTCGGCGGAGTCGTGGCAGTGCTCGCGACACCTGCCAAATCTCCCGCTCCGTTGGCGCATGTTTCTTCGGCACGTCCACAGCCGAGCACGCGTGCGGCCACCGTGTTGGTGCCGGCACCGCCGCCTTCGGCTTTTGCGACCACCAACGCAGCGCCTCAGCCGACGGCGACGAACAAGCTCCGCAAGCCAAAGCGCGCTGCGGCCCGGAGCATGCCGGCGCCGCCGCCCAGCGCCGAAATCGCACAGGCACCGGCTTCGCTTCCCTCTGCAACGACGTTCGCCCCCCTCCCGGCGGAGAGCGCGCCTGTTTCCGAATCGAGCGCTGGCCGTTGGGAGAATCCGTTCAAGCACATCGCCGGCAAGCCGCAGTCTCATTGAGCTCCAGCACACGGCGCGCGACGCACGAGCTCGTCGATGAGCTCCATACGGCCGGACACACCGAGCTTTCGGTAAGCCGAGCCCAGCTGATTGGCAACGGTACGTCGGGAGGTCCCACGTAGCTCCGAAATCTCACCGTGGCTTCGACCTTCGACCAAGCTTGCCAGCACTTCGAGCTCGGCAGGTGACAGCACCGTTGCGATCGACAGATCCGGACGGCGCGCGCTGAGCACTAGAAACTCGACGCCTTCGAGCTCGAAGCGGCTTTGGCGTGCGTCGAAGTGCTGCCCGGTTGCCGCGGCGCGCGCTGCCAGCACCAACACCAGGGGCACTCCAGTGCCGCGATCGTCGAAGCCCAAGTAGCGGAGACTTTGCGCCACGGCTCCCGATACCGAGGAGGGTGAAACCCTGAGCTCGATGGCCACGACTTTGGGTCGAGCGCCGAGCAGAATGCGCTCCAAGATTTGGCGGCGCCGCGGCGACAGGCTCCGCCCAACGCGAGCACGCCAAAGCGCGTAGCAGCGCTCACCTTCGAAAAAGGTGTCGATCAAACTGAGCTCTCCGCGGCAGGCACGTCGCCAAAACTGGGACTCGTCGGCTGGCGCGGCTGACCTTGCATCGCTGGAAAGCGCCGCAAAGCGCCGCACCGCGCGCGCATTGAAAGCGTGTTCCAGTTCGGGTGCGCGCTCGGGTACTCGGTCATGAGCCTCGTACATGCGTCATCTCCTCGGCCGGTGGCGCACGAGCCTCGGCCATCACTGGTCGGGCTCGTTCGGTCAATTCGCAAGCCTCGTGGAGATGACGCGGCTCGCGGCGACTGGTCGCACCGATTTTTCGAGGGAACCGGCCCGGCCTGCGGAGCCTGCCGTGACAGCCTCGGCGCTGTCGCGCTACGATGCCAGGGTGACCATCGAGCTCGCGCGGCGCCTGCTAGGAGGAGGCGCCCCCGCTTCCGCGATTGAAGTCGCGTTGATGGCGGAGGTGGCCGAAGGCGTGCCCTTCGTTACCGCTTTGGCAGAACGTTTTCCCGAGCTCGTCGAGCTGATGGAACGCGAGCTCGAGCGCAGCGATAACGCGGAAATTCATTGGGTGCGTCCGCAACCCGAGCTCGTTCAGCGCTTGCCTCAAGGCTTGTGTGAACGATTGCTAGCGGTGCCGGTGCATGAAGATCCTCACAGCGGGCAAGTCGACGTGGCGGCCGTGGACGTGTTGAGCCCCCACGTCGGAGCGGAGTTCACGCAACATCTGTCGGCGCCGGTGCGGGTTCTGCGCGCCAACTTGGGTCTGATGCGCTCGGCCCTGCAAGCGCTCGCGCGGCTATCGCCGCAGCGCGAAATGTCTGCCGCTGCTCGCCGCCCCAGCGAACGTCCCGATGCACTGCGCATGCCGAGCGAGCCACCGATTCCGTTGGTGAAGCGGCCAGCGATCTCGCAGCGTCCGGAAGGCGAGCCCGTGCTGAACCTGGCGCGTTCGAAGGTGTTCACGCCCGAGCCCAGTTTTGCTTTCGAGCTTTCGTTGGACGAGGCGTCGTCGGAGTTTGCGCGCTGCGATTCGGCGGAGCATGTGGCGCGCGCGATTTGCCGTGCGCTTGAGCCTGCAGTGGCGCTAGTCGTCGCGGTTCGCGCGGGAAGCTTGGAGGTGCGCGCCACCACGAACTCGGTGGGAGCCAAGCCGGTCAATAACTTCACCCTGCCCGCTGGCAAGAACTCGGTGTTCGACATCGCCGTGCGTGCCGGCTTCTATCTCGGTCCGCTGCCGAGCAATCCGGTGCACACCGATCTTCGAGCGCTGCTCCCGAAAGGTGCCGCCGAGGAGGTGTACTCCGCGCCGGTGCTGGTTGCGTCGCGACCGGTGCTCGCGCTGCTGATGGCGCGCTTCGGGCCGTCACTCGATGCAACGCGACGCGCCGATCGGCTGCTAGTGATGGCGGCTGGAGCCATCGAGCGCATTCTGATGACGAAAAAGCGCGGGACACCATGACACCGTCGCTGAGCCAACCGGTGAGCAATGACTGACTCCGATGCTCGCGAGCGTTGGCGCGCCCGAGCGCGCGAAGAGCTCGAAGGTCGCGACCCCGAAGCGGCGGATTTTCGCTCTCCTGCGGGTATGCAATTTCGTCCGCTGTACACGCGCGGCGATGTGGAAGCGCACGAAGCCCAGCTCGGTTTGCCCGGCGAGTACCCGTTTGCGCGCGGCGTGCGCGCCAGCATGTACGTCGCGCGCCCGTGGACCCTGCGTCAGTACGCCGGTTTTTCGACGGCGGAAGAGACCAACGCTTTTTTTCGCAGCGCTCTCGCGGCCGGGCAGCGCGGCCTCAGCGTCGCTTTCGATTTGCCGACACACCGCGGCTACGACAGTGATGAACCACACGTCGCGGGCGATGTGGGCAAAGCCGGCGTCGCCATCGACAGCGTGGAAGATCTGAAGTTGGTCTTCGACGGCATACCGCTCGAGCGCACCAGCGTCTCCATGACCATGAACGGCGCAGTGCTGCCCGTGCTGGCTGGCTTCATCGTGGCCGGCGAAGAGCAAGGCGTCGCGCGGGAACGCCTGTCAGGCACGATTCAGAACGATATCTTGAAAGAGTTCATGGTGCGCAACACGTACATCTATCCGCCGCAGGCCTCGCTGCGCATCGTGGCGGACGTGATGCAATACGTGAGCGCCAACATGCCGCGCTACAACTCGCTCTCGATATCCGGCTATCACATGCAGGAGGCGGGAGCTCCTGCGGTTCTCGAGCTCGGCTACACGCTGGCGGATGGGCTCGAATACCTGCGAGTCGCAGCGGAGCGCGGCCTCGATATCGATGCGGTCGCGCGCAGCCTATCGTTCTTTTTCGGGATTAGTCCTGATTTCTTCACTGAAATCGCCAAGTTGCGCGCCGCGCGTTGGCTATGGGCAGAGCTCGTGCGTGAACGTTTCGCGCCGCGTGACGAGCGCTCGCTCATGTTGCGCACCCATTGTCAGACCTCCGGGATCAGCCTGACAGCTCAAGAGCCACTCAACAACGTAGTGCGAACCACGATCGAAGCACTGGCTGCGGTGCTGGGCGGTACGCAGAGCTTGCACACCAACGCCTACGACGAGGCCTTGGCACTCCCGAGTGAACGCTCCGCTCGCGTCGCGCGTAACACCCAACTCATCATTCAGCACGAAACGGGCGTGCCAGCCGTGATCGATCCGCTCGCTGGCTCCTACTTCGTCGAGAGCCTCACACGCGAGCTCATGGATGCCGCCCGCCGCGTGATCCAAGAGATTGACGAGCTCGGCGGCATGACGGCGGCGATTCAGGCGCGCATTCCACAGCGCCGCATCGAACGCGCTGCTGCAGAGCGCCAGGCGCGCATCGATCGCGGCATCGATGTGATTGTTGGCGTAAATCGCTTCGTCAGCCCTGACGAGCCACCGCCGGAGCTGCGTGTGATCGACACTCGCAGCGTGCTCGCGGCTCAGAACTCACGGCTTGCCAAACTGCGCGCCGAGCGCGATCCAATTCGCGTCGAGCAAGCGCTGGCTGCGCTCGAAGCCGGTGCGCGCGCCAACGAAAACCTTCTCGACTTGAGCATTTCGGCCATGCGTGCGCGTGCCACGCTGGGGGAGGTGAGCCGCGCGTTGGCCCGAGTATTTGGGCGTTTCGAGGCGACTACCATGACAGCCAGCGGCGCATTCTCGGAAGCGTATGCAGATGACCAAGCCTGGGCGGACTTGTGCAAGCGCGTCGGCGCGTTTGGCGAACGCTTCGGGCGGCGCCCGCGCATCTTGTTGGCCAAGCTGGGTCAAGACGGGCACGATCGTGGTGCCAAGGTGGTCGCAGCGGGGCTTTCGGATCTCGGCTTCGATGTCGATCTCGGGCCGCTGTTTCAGACGCCGGCCGAAGTGGCGCGGCAAGCGCTGGAAAGCGACGTGCACATCGTGGGGATTTCGACGCAGGCCGGTGCGCATTCCACGTTGGTTCCAGAGCTCTTGGCAGATCTGGCTCGGGCATCGGCAAGTGGGATCGCAGTGGTAGTCGGAGGCATCGTGCCACCGGCGGACCAAGCAGCGTTGACGGCCGCGGGAGTGCGCGCCGTGTTCGGGCCCGGAGTGCGCGTCAGCGAAATCGCAGAGCGTTTGCTGCAGATTGCAACAGACGTAGCGGAGGAAAACGCCGCATGAGCGGCGACATGCCGCACACGTTGGCCGAAGCGGTCAAACGCGGGGAACGCCGCGCCATCGCCAAAGCCATCACACTGGTGGAAAGCACACGGCGCGAAGACGCGATTTCGGCGGAGCACCTTTTGGCAGAGATCCATTCAGCCACAGGGCGAGCTCTGCGACTCGGCGTGAGTGGTGTGCCCGGCGCTGGAAAAAGCACGTTGATCGACGCACTCGGTCGAGAAGCGATTGGTGCAGGGCACCGCGTCGGCGTGCTCACCATCGATCCCAGCAGTCGGGTGAGCGGTGGCAGCTTGCTTGGTGATCGCACTCGCATGGGCCGTTTGGCACAAGCCGAGCAAGCTTTCGTGCGGCCCAGTCCTTCCTCTGGAGCAAGCGGCGGGCTCGGGCGCCGCACGCGCGAAGCCAGCCTGGTGTTGGAGGCAGCGGGTTACGACCTAATCATCATCGAAACGGTTGGCACCGGCCAGGCCGAGATCGCCATCAGCGAGCTCAGTGATCTGGTGTTGTTGGTGCTTTTGACCGGCGCAGGTGACGACGTTCAAACGATGAAGCGCGGCATTCTGGAGCACGCGGACGTCATCGCGTTCAACAAGGCAGATGGCGATAACCTGGGGGCGGCTCAAGCAGCGCGCGATCAAACGAGCTCCGCGCTGTCCTGGTTGCGAAGGGACGCGCCGCCCGTATTCGCGCTGAGCGCACTCAACGACGCTGGCATCACGGAGCTGTTTCAGGCCATCGTGGCACGTTTTGCCCGCGTGAGCGCCGACGGTTCGCTCGAGCGCCTGCGCCGTGCGCAACGCCTGATCTGGTTGGAACAAGCCCTGACCAGCGCGCTGCTCGAGCGCTTTGCGGCAGCCAGCAATCCGGTCTTGCGTGAACAATTGACTGACGCGGTGGGACGGGGCGAGCTCTTACCTCCCTTGGCTGCCAGGCAGTTATTGCAAATGTCCCCGCCCGATTCGTAGCCGCCTCTGACGAAGCTTGCTCCGGGCGACATTCGGGCTCAGACTCAGCCAGTTCTTCGCGGTGAGGGAAGCGCATGGGCAATCGAGCTTATTGGATATTTGCGGCGGTATCGTTGCCGTTCTGCTTGGAGTTCGCGCCGGCGTGCTCTTCGAGTTCCGGCGACGGAAGTGGTGGCGCACTCAGCAACGGCGGTTCGGCGGGAGCGCAAGCCAAAGGCGGAGCGTCGGCAGGCGGAAACCTGACCGGCGCGGGAGGCACCGCGCGGGCGGGAGCGGGCGGAACTGCGACAACGAGCGGAGGGAAATCTGCGCAGGGCGGAGCCAGCGGAAAAGGCGGCGCCGGCACGGGCGGCGCTGGAACGACGGGCGGTGCAAGCAACAAAGGCGGCGCAGGTGGCAGCGGCGGCCGCGATTGTGAAGCAGTTCAATGCCTGCGGGCTTACGAGTGCGTTGCCAAGTGCGGCGGGCCCGTGCTGTCGAGTGGTTGCTGCCCGTGTGGCGGCGGCACCATCGATCGCGTCACGGAGTGCAACGCGAACGGTGGAGCCGGTGGTGAAGCGGGCGCTGGTGGCGGCAGCGGTGTCGATCTCTCCAAGCTCAACAGCAACTGTGTGAACGGCACCTGTCCCACAGGGCTCACACCAACCAAGTTCTACGGCGTCGCTGGTCCCTCCGGGCCAGAGTTCTGCTGGTGCACCATTCCGTGCGCGTCGTCACCGAACGTGTGCCCGAGCGGAACTCAATGCCTAAACGTAGCGGATGGCCCGGGCCAGGTCTGCATGAAGAATTGACGGTTCAGCGTCGCACGCTCAGAAGCTGCCGCTCAGCGCGAGCCCGTTCACGTTTTTGCCGATCACCGGCGTGAGCGCCAGCGTATCGCTTTCGACCACGACGCGCCGCGATGTGGTGGCACCAAGCAGCATCATGATGCCGCCTGCAAGCTGCGGCATCGTACCGAAGATGGTCCAGCCGGCGTCGCCGCGCTCACGTCGATCCACGATGGTAGGCCCCAACACGGGAATGAACAGAGCCGAGTATTCGTCGTTGTCACTCGCCGCATGACCCGCTGCAATCGCCGCCATGATGCCGTACGAGCTCGCCAGCGTGATGGCTCCGGCGCTGATCAAGCCCCAACGCGGTTCGTGCACGACGCGCCGTCCTGGTGGGACCACCTCGTCGTCGCCCACGACCGGCTCGCGGTAGCGCCGCGGTAGTTCGCTGTTGCTATCGGCGCGCTCGAGAGCCTGCGGTTGAAGCGCGTGCACACGAGGACTGCGGCTATAGACCATGAACCCAAGCGGTATGAACGTGGCGCCTGCGCTGAATGTGAGGAGCCCGCCCCAAAACCAGCGCTCTTCGCTCGCGCTGAGGTGCGAGTCGAACGCGCCGCCGCCCAGCGCCATGCCAGCGCCCAACGCCGTGAGCACGATGCCAGTCGATGCCAGCAACATCCCTCCGGCGCGGCGTGAGCGCCGCACTCCTTCCACGCGATACGCGCCGGGAGTTGGGATCGTGACGCGAGTCATTCCACCGGCGACGTTCTCGGTGGGATCGATCAGCACGCGATAAACACCGGCTTCGAACGCGCGATCACAATGTGCCGTGCAACGCACGCTGCGGCTGCCGTCGCTGTTCACTCGCGGAGTCGGCGAGGCGGCCGGTGTGACAATAGGGATGGGCGCGGCGGGAGCAGCTGCTTTCGGCGCCGGAACTGGTGCCGTTGTCGGCGGTTGTTGTGCGGCGGTCGGAGCTTGGTTTGTTGCGGGTGCCGCGCCGGGTGCAGCTGGTGGCGCGGGCGCTGGCGCTGCCGCGCTGGGTGGCGCAGTGGGAGCGGGTTGCGCGCTAGGTGGCGGTGCAACGGCTTGCGCGGCGGCTCGACGCGAATGAGCGCCGAGCGCGGCGAGGGTCAAAAGCATTCCCAGCGTGAGGTAGGAGCGTGACGTATCGGCGCGTCTTGCCCGTGACCACCCTTCCGACATGAATCAGGAGGATAACACGGGTACGCCGTGTGCGGCGGCTTCGAACGCGCGCGCGACTTCACTCGGTGCTTCCACCAGTTCGATCAGCACGCCTTCGCCCGAACGCGGCGCTTCTGCGCTGGATTTGGGGTGGATGAAGGCGACGCGATAGCCTGCCGCGCCGGTTCGGATCCCACCTGCGAAGCGCACACCCTGCGCGCTCAGCCACGCATGTGCGGCATCCAGATCGTCCACCCAAAGCCCGATGTGATTCAGCGCCGGCTCGTGCACGCGCGGCGAGCGACTCGCGTCGAGCGGTTGCATCAAGTCGAGTTCGACGGCGAGCGGCCCAGCGCCGAGCCGCACGATGTCTTCGTCGACGTTTTCGGATGCGCTCTGAAACTGGCGCTCGACCTTGAGCCCCAAAAGGTCCACCCACAGCGCGCGCAGCCGCGTTTTGTCGGCATGCCCAACGGCAATTTGCTGCACGCCGAGCACGCGGAAGGGGCGAGCCATGGCGCCCTCAGCGTTTGCTGGTGAGCGGTGCGGGACGCGCACTGCCGCTCGCGGTCCAGTCGCGCTCGGCGCCCACAGCGAGCCATTCGAGATCGATCGAGGACGAACCCGCCGCTGCCGTGAGCTTACGTCCGCCGTTCCACTCGCGTGGATCCGGAACACGCAGCGAACCCTGGCTCTTCAACGTGGCGATGGCATCAGGGCTACCGGAGAGAGCCAAAATGCCAAGCCCTGCGAGCACCGGAACCGAGCCGCTCGGAATGTGTGGCGCGACGACGGCACGCACGGTGCCGCACAGCTCTGCGGCGCGGCGAATCAACCAGCGTACGTCGTCGAGAGAATCCAACACCAATGCGGACGGCTCGCGCGGAGCCGTGCGCTGACTCACGACGGGCAACACTAGCTCTGCTTTCCAGCCGTGGGCGGGCGCGGCTTCGAGCGGCGCTACTTTGCCGCCTTCGCCTTCCTTCTGCTTGCCTTTGCCCTTGCGCACGATGAGCACGTCGTCCGTCGGCAGGGTGCGCGGCACCGTAATGCGCACCGGGCGCTTGAACGAGCGCGGATCACCGATGGTTCCAGTCGCGACGGCGTACGCCAACGTCTCGGCCGAAGCGACGACGAACTTGGGCGTGCTGGTGAGCCCTGGTTCCGGATCGAAGGTGCGCAGTGACACGCCGCCGGGCGGGGGAGGGTAGAGCTCGCCGGTGACCAAACGACAATCGGGCTCGATCAGGCGTGCACCAGTCGCAATCAAGTCGACGAGTGCGCCCGACTCGGCGAGCACTTCCAGCGCTTGGCGCGACGGTGGCGCCAACAAGAGATCGAGCTTGGGCGGCACACGCTTGCTCTTCAAGAGCGCCGCGGCCGCCAACAGGTCGCGCAGTGACGCACCCGAATCGCCGCCCAGCACCACTTGCGAAACTGGCTTGCCGGCGATTTCGCGCACCTGACGCACCACGCCGTCTTCATCGAGAATCAGTGGGTCGACGGCGGACAAATCGACGCTCACGACATCGTCGCAGGGCGCGCCGGGATCGGGCAGCAAGCTACGATGCGCTTTCGAGCGACGTTGATCGCGCAGGTACACTTCGGTCTTTTCGTCGCTGACGAAGACGGCAGCGCTAGCGCCCAAAATCGGTGCGAGCGCCGCGAGCACGGCGCGCTCGGCGACGGACAGCAGCCGTGCGCTCGGCCCAGCGAACTCCACGACGACGGGCGCTCGATGCTCCTCGTCGACGCGGCGGATGGTTTCGCCCAAGCCACGACGAATCAGTTCGAGACCGACGTCCCGGACACACACGAACGGGCGAATGCGCCCCGAGAGCAGCACCTGCACGCTGCGGGGCGGACGCACCGAAATCGAACCGGTGGCAAGTGCCTCCGCGAGCTGCGCCGGCGGCACTACCAACGAAAGCATGCCTGCGCCGCCCACCGCACACAGCCGCGGCTCATCCGTCACGGTCAAACGCGCGGGGCTCCCGAAGCGCTCCAGGTGCACCGCGACCGGGAAGCCGATCCCTGGGCGCGCTACCAAGAGCCCCAAGTTCAGCGCTTCACGCAGTGCGCGCTGCGTAGCAGACGACGGGGAGTCGGCAGGCGTCGTGACGCACACCGTGTCGTAAGCAACGGCGACCTCGACTGCGCATTTCTTTGCACCGAGATCGAGCACCTCCGCCATTGCGGAAGCCGGATCACGCGCGAGCACGACTTGATCCACCTTTACGCGGACCAAGTCGCCGGCAAGATTCGGATCATCCGCGCGCCCGGCGAGGATCTTTTGGGTCATTGTGCGGGGCGGATCCCCCGCTCGCGCGCGCATCGGAAAGTTTCCGTTCGTGGCCGGCGAAGGTTGATTGCCGGGCGAGCGCGAAGGTAGCCGCTTGCCCTCGGGAGGGTCAAGGTCGCTTCACACGGCCCCTCGCCTTCGGGCCATCGCAGAGTCGCGGTGCGGCGGCAAGTCCCCGCGGTCGCGGACATTGCGGGCCCGCTGGCCAGTTCGATTTGCTTGCGGTCTTTGCAAAAAGCCGCACCCGAAATTCACCGATTCGACGAAACCGGGTACGCTAGCCCGCATGTTCAAAGAAGCTCTCCAGAGCGTCGTAGATGGGACCGACGGGGGTCTCGCCGGCTTGCTCATGGATTTCGAGGGCATACCGGTGGAGACGTATTCGAAGGCCGATTCGGTCTTCGATATCGAGTCGGTTGGCGCCGAGGTGAGCGTGGTGGTGAAGGCCATTCAGCGGGCGAGCGAAATGCTCGACGCTGGCCCCACACGTGAGGTCGCTTTCCGTTCCGACAAACTCGTCACGCTCATTCGCGTGATCAACGAGAGTTACTTCGTTGCTGTGGCGCTTTCGCCCGAGGGCAACCTGGGTAAGGGCCGGTACTTGCTGCGAATCGTGGCCCCACAGTTGGCCGAAGAGCTCGCGAGCTGAGCGTGGCCAGCAAAAAGAAGGCGAGCCCGCGGCGTTCGGGGGAGCGCCGTCAGACGCCCGCGCGTCGTGTGCTGGTTTTGAGTGGGCCCAACCTCGATCGGCTCGGCCGGCGCGAACCGGAGATTTACGGGCGTACGACACTTGCTGAGATCCACGAAGGGTTGGCTCGCATCGCAGCCGAGCTCGGCTACGAAGTGGACTGCCGCCAGTCGAATCACGAAGGCTTGTTGATCGATTGGATCGGTAGCGCTTCGGACGACGGTTTCGTCGCAATCCTGATCAACCCCGGCGCTTACACGCACACGTCGTATGCGTTGCACGACGCCATCAAGGGCTCGAGCTTGCCGACGGTTGAGCTCCACTTGTCGAACCCCGATGCGCGTGAAGCGTTCCGCCGTCATTCGTGCGTCGCGCCAGCGTGCCTCGGTCGCATCGCCGGGTTCGGCGCCGCCTCGTACGAAGTAGCGTTACGAGCCGTTGTCCAGCACCTCGCCGCGCGCAGCTCAAGTGCGTAAATCGCACGATTTCGTCGAGCGGGCTCGGAATGCCGCACAGCGTCGAAAGGCGGGGGCCCACAAAACCAGGCTCGACAAAGGTCTGCGGGTTGTCTAGAGCGCGTTGCCCAAGCTAACGTCCGGGCCTCCCAAGCTGGATGAAGCGCGCCGGTGCTTGTTCGAACCCCCGGGAAATCAGACTCATGCAAATTGCTCTGGAACAACTCGAAGCCCTGCTGAAGACGCTCGAGGAAAAGAAGGTCGCTGAGTTCGAGTACGAGGACGAGAAGATCCGTCTGAAGATTGGGTACGGTCGGGCTGCGGCGCCGCTGGCTGGTGCGCCAGTGCTGCACGCCGCTCCTGTTGCTGCGGCCGCTCCTTCGCCGCCGGCTGCTGCGGCGGTCGAGGTGACGGACGCGAACACGGCGTTCATCACGTCGCCGTTCGTGGGTACGTTTTATCGCGCGCCTTCGCCCGAGGCGGAGAATTTCGTGGAGGTTGGCGCTTCGGTGAAGAAGGGTCAGCCGCTCTGCATCATCGAAGCCATGAAATTGATGAACGAGATCGAGGCGGAGTTTGCAGGCACCGTCGTCGAGATCTTGGTCGAAAACGGGAAGAGCGTGGAGTTCGGTCAGAAGCTCTTCAAGATCAAGAAGAGCTGAGCCCGATGTTTCGCAAGGTCCTCATCGCCAATCGCGGCGAGATCGCGATTCGTATCATCCGAGCTTGCCGCGAACTCGGCATTCAAACCGTGGCCGTGCACTCGGAAGCCGACGCGGGCGCGCTACACGTGCGCTTTGCCGACGAGGCGGTGTGCATCGGTCCGCCGCTGGCTTCGAAGAGCTACCTGCACATTCCAGCGATCATCAGCGCCGCCGAGATCACGGCGGCCGACGCGATTCACCCCGGCTACGGCTTTCTTTCGGAGAACGCCGAGTTCGCGCAGGTCGTTCAGCGCTGTGGCTTGCACTTCATCGGGCCCAGTCCAGAGGCGATGCAGCGCTGGGGCGACAAGATTCGCGCGCGCGAAATCGCGCAGAAGTTCGGCCTGCCGCTCTTGCCCGGCAGCGAGGCGCTCGCCAGCGTCGAACACGCGGAGAGTGAAGCCAAGCGCGTCGGTTTCCCGGTGATGATCAAGGCGCGCGGCGGCGGCGGCGGGCGCGGCATGCGCATCGTGCGCGAGCTGTCGGAGGTGAAGCGCGCTTTCGAATCGGCGACGGCCGAAGCGGCATCAGCGTTCAAGAATCCGGAGCTCTACTTGGAGCGCTTCGTGGAGCGCCCCAAACACATCGAGTTCCAGGCGCTGGCAGACAACCACGGCCAGGTGTGGACTCTTGGTGAACGTGAGTGCTCGCTGCAGCGCAAGAACCAGAAGCTCATCGAAGAAGCGCCCAGTCCGTCGATGTCGGACGAGCTGCGTGCGGAGATGGGCGAGCGCATTCGGCACGCCATTCGCGAGACCGGCTACAACTCACTCGGCACGCTCGAGTTCTTGATGGACGACGCGGGCAAGCTCTACTTCATGGAGATGAACACGCGTGTACAGGTCGAGCACCCGGTGACCGAAATGGCGACCGGTGTCGACTTGGTCGTGGAGCAAATCCGCGCCGCAGCGGGCGAGCGCTTGCAGCTGCCCGACACGCGCCCGTGGAAGTTCCGCGGTCACGCCATCGAGTGCCGCATCATGGCCGAAGATCCGGTCACGTTCGCGCCCTGGCCGGGCAAAATCGTCGAATATCACCCGCCTGGCGGCGCCGGTGTGCGCGTTGACTCAGGCGTGTTCGGCGGTTGGACGGTGCCTTCGCAATACGACTCACTGCTCGCGAAGGTCATCGTGCACGCGCCGAGCCGAGAGCAAGCGATCCGTCGCATGCGTCGCGCGCTCGATGAGTTCATCATCAGCGGCATCCGTTCGAACATTCCGCTGCAGAAGCGCCTGCTCGACCTGCCCGAAGTGCGTGATGGCAGCATGACCACACGCACCGTCGAGAACCTGATGGCCGCGGACGCGCTGCAGCGCGCTCGCAACTAAGCGGTGCAACGTGCACGCGCTCGCCGCTCGCGTCGCGCAAGGAGACACGGCGGCGCTAGCGCGTGCGTGCCGGCTCGTCGATGAACGAGTCGGAGGCTACCGCGAACTCCTGCAAGAGCTATTTCCGCTCTCGGGACGCGCGCGCACCTGGGGCATCACCGGCGCGCCCGGCGTCGGCAAAAGCACCCTGACTGACGCGCTGATCGCGGAGCTTCGTCAGCGTGGTGAGCGCGTCGGCGTGATCGCAGTCGATCCCAGCAGCCCTTTCACCGGCGGCGCGCTGCTCGGCGATCGCATCCGCATGCAACGCCACACCCTCGACGCCAACGTCTTCGTGCGTTCGCTCGCGAGCCGCGGCGCGCACGGTGGCCTATCGCGCTCCACCGCCGACACCGTGCGCCTCCTGGAAGCTTGGGGAGCGAACACTGTGCTCCTCGAAACCGTCGGCGTTGGCCAGGCTGAATTCGAATTCCTCGGGGTCGTCGAAAGCGCCGTGCTCGTCGTGATGCCCGGCAGCGGCGACGACGTACAAGCCAACAAAGCCGGCATCCTCGAAGCGGCCGACTTGGTCGTGCTCAACAAAGCCGATCGCCCCGGTGCCGAAGCCGCCGAAAGCGAACTGCGCCTAGCCCTCGCGCTCAGCCACGGCGATTCACGAAGTACTTCCGTAAGCCACCACGCCGCCGTGCCCTCTGCCCGATCCACCGAGGGCTGGCAAACGCCCGTGCTGCGCACCGTAGCAAGCCACGGCGAGGGCATTACGGAGCTCGTGCAAGCTTTGGACGCCCATCGCAGCTGGCTCGAAACCAGCGAGGCCGGTCGCGCTGAACGAGCGCTCCGCGTGCGGCGCAGCGTGCTCGGCTTTCTCCGCGACGTGGTGAACGAAGCCGTGTTCACGCAATCGGCTGCACTGATCGACGAGTTGATCGAGCAGGTAGCAACGCGGGTGATCGATCCGTACGAAGCGAGCGAGCGGTTGCTACGCGAACTGGCGCGCTAAGGCGCGCTCTAGAGTGCGTTGACGGGCGCCAAGGCGTCCTCTGGTGTGCGCGATGACGCGCTAAGGCGGATGCGTTTTGGCGCGCTCTCCTTGTTCATTGGCCATGTTTCACCGCATCCACCGCGTTGCGGATCGCACGACAACCGTTGTCCGTGTTTTCGTGCCCATTTTGTTACCTATGGACGGATTGGACTGTCGAATCTTGTTGACACGATTCGGACGGCGCTGCGTCTCAGATGACGAGTCTCACGAATCTTTGGCGTTGCGAGCGCTTGCCCGTCGCGCTGAGTGGCGAGTGACGAACGAAACGCGTTCGAAGCCATTCTACCGGTCCAAACGCGCGCTATCGGATGCCTGCGAGGTCAAAAATTCGCATGATATGCAATGGTGCATGCAATTCGATATTTCACTCTCGAATGCTGAGTTGTTGGCACGCATGCGCGTGTTGGCGAGTTGCGAACATGGTGCCACGGCGGACGTGATCGAGCACCTGATGGAGATCGACCGTCGCAAGTTGTACTTGGGTCAGGCGTGCTCCTCGTTGAGCGCATACTGTCGCGAGCGGCTCGATTATTCCGAGGACGAGGCGGGCAAGCGCGTGCGTGTCGCTCGCCTGGCTCGGGACATGCCTCAAGTCTTGGATGAGCTTCGCGCCCGGCGCATTCACCTGACGGGACTTTTCCTGTTGGCTCCGCATATGACTCGGGAGAATGCGGATGAGCTCCTCAATGAGGCGCGGGGCAGATCACGACGCGAGATCGAGCGACTGATTGCGGTTCGCTTTCCGCGGCCGGACGTGGATGAAAGCGTCACGCCGACCAATACGACGGCGAACGCGACTGGTGTCGAGCAGCTCAAGCCGCTCTCGGCGTCGACAGTTCTGGTGCAATTCACGGCGTCGAGCGAGCTTTACGCGAAAATCGAGCGCGCGAGAGAATTGCTGAGCCATGCCATTCCGGGCGGCGAGTTGGCAGCAGTCCTGGAGCGGGCAGTAGAGCAGCTGATTCGATGTGAGGAAAAGCGACGGTTGGGAGCGGGTGTGCCGCGCAGCCGTCGGCCACTCAAAGAAGGGTCGCGGCATGTGCCCGTGGAAGTGGCGCGCGCCGTGTGGCAACGCGACGGGGCGCAATGCACTTTCATCGACGCGGAAGGCCGGCGCTGTAGCGAACGGCGCTTCATGACCATCGAACACAAGGTGCCGTTTGCTCGCGGCGGCGCTCCCACCGTCGAAAATTTGTGCCTACTCTGCGCGCCTCACAACGCCTACATGGCTGAGTTCGCGTTCGGCGCGGAACACGTTGAACAGAAGAAGGAGGAGCCGACTCGAGAGAGCACCTCCGTCGACGGGGACGCTGGTTGTTGCGCGAACTGGCGCGCTAAGGCGCCGTTCCAGCGCGCAACGCGCGGCACACCGGATCCGCGGCGCGCGTTAGTTTCATCAAGAGCTTGGCTAACGTAGCCAGCTCGTCTTTGCTGAACTCGTTCATTAGTGCCGCGAGCGCCTTCTCGTCGCTGTCGCCGCGTTGTTTCCAGAAGCGGCGGCTGTGCGCGCTGGGTTTGAGGCGACGTGCGCGGCGATCTTTCGAGTCGACTTCGATTTCGAGAAAGCCTTTGGCTGCGAGGCTCGACGCGAGTTGTTTTACGTTTTGGTGTGTCATCGACAGCTTGTCGGCAGCTTCACCCAAGATTGCGGAGCCGCCCAAGATGTCGAGCACGGTGAGCAGCATGGCCTGTTGTGTCGTGAGATCGGCGTCGGCGAGGCGACGGTCCATCACGTAGCGGAGTTGTTGTGCTGCGTAGAGTACGAGGCGAAAGACGCGAACGGGTTCAGGTAAGTCGCGCCAGCCAGCAGGCGCTGAATCGGAAGGGCTTGACACATTGGTAATATATTACATAAACCGGAGGTGGCCAAGCTGGAGCACTGAACCGCATGATTTGCCTGTTGCCGCACTGTGCCTATCTCTCCGAAACGTCGCGCATGGCGGCGGTGTACAAGGCGCTCGTCGCGCGCGGCACGCGGGTTTGCGTGGCTACACACGGTGGCACGCACGAATTTTATCTGCAGCGTGCAGGCATTCCTTACACGCTGCTCGAACCACGCATGGATGTGGAGCGTTGCCGTCGTTTCGTTGCCGACGGTGCGGGGCAGGGACGTCCCAACCAGAGCATGTATACCGACGATGAGATCCGCGCTCAGGTGGCTGCGCAAGCGCGCTTCTTCAGCGAACGCGGCGTGCGCGCGGTGCTCACCGGCTTCTCGCTGACCACGCTGCTATCGACGCGCGTGGTTGGCATTCCGCTGGCTGCGTCGCACGCTGGTTCGTGTGTGCCGCCGCTCTTCGAGCGCAATATCATGCCCGCGCCGAGTCGCATGGAACCTGCGATTTTGAAGCTGCTCCCGCTCGCGTGGCAGCAACGTTTTTCGAACTGGGCGGTGCAACGGGTGAAGTTCTATTGCGGCGGCTTCAATCGCGTCGCGCGCGAACTCTCACTCGAGCCAGTTCCGAGCTTTGCAGCGCTCTTGCTCGGCGACGTCACCCTGGTCACCGACATTCCCGAAGTCGTGGGTCTCTCGCGCGAAGAGCTGCACGCTTGGTCTCCGCAACTCCCGCGGAGTTATCGCCCGCGCACCAAGCTGCGCTACACCGGGCCGCTCTTCGCCGACGAACATGGCGAAATTCCCGAGCGCGTGCAGCATTTTCTCGATGCCAAGGATTCGCGTGCGGTTGTCTACGTTGCCCTGACTTCCACCTCGAAAGGTACCGTCGAGCGAGCCATTTCGGCCGTGCGGCGCGCGGGTGCGCGCGTGCTCGCAGTGTCCACCGTGCATGAGCTCGGCCTCGCAGAGTCCGACGACCTCATGATCGAGAAGTTCTTGCCCAGCATCGACGTGATGCCCCGCGTCGCGTTGGCAGTCACCGCTGGCGGCCAAGGCAGCGTGCAGACCGCGATGGTGTCAGGCACGCCCCTGTTGGGTATACCGCTCCAGCCCGAACAAGATCTCAACATTTACTTGGTCGAACGCCAGGGCGCCGGTCGACTCTTGCCTCTGAGACAAGTCGGCAGCCAAAAAATGTCGGCGCTCGTACGCGCCATGCTTGCGGAACCAAGCTACCGAACCGCCGCGCAGCGCTTGCAAACGTTGCTCACACGCGAAGATGGCGCCGCCAACGCTGCCGCGCTGCTCGAGCGACTCGCCAGCGGCGGCATCGACGCGGTCTAACTCAGTGTCGGCTCGCCACGCTCAGTGCCGGCTCGCCACGCTCAGTGCCGGCTCGCCACGCTCAGTGCCGGCTCGCCACGCTCAGTGCCGACTCGCCATGCTCACGGCGGCCAAGTAGCGATAAATGTCCTGCGATTCGCCGTTCGAGAGCCGCACGCCTTGTTTGGTTTCCATCTCTTCGATTTCGTGGCGCCAGTCGGCGGGCTGCAAGCTTCCCGGCTCGCGTAGCGCATGGCACTTCCCGCATTTCGAAGCGTACAACGTGCGACCGCGATCCAAGTCGGCGAGCGACACGGCAGGTTCGCTTTGTCGCGCGACCGTTAAATGTTGGTCGTTGGGTTTGGGTAGGCCCCCGCCGCAAGCAACGGCAGTCGTTCCGAGCACGATCAACGCGCCAAGAGTCCGACTCATATGCGAAACCCGATCAAGAGCCGAGCCCACACACGTTCACCGCGCGCCAGATCCAAATGCCCGCTGGTCTCGCCTTTGAATGCAAAGACTTGCGGGGCTGCATTGAGCACCAACCAATAGCGTTCCGCCGCGTAGGCAACGCTGGGACCGACGTAAATCGACGACACCGCAATGTCGCCCGCATTCGCGCGCGTCACGTTCAACGCTTCGATGCCCGCCGTGAGCTGCGGCATGAAGAAGTAGCCGAAAGCCAAATCAGCTTCGAAGTGCTGAGTGCTGTCGGCATCGCTGAAGCGCGGCCAGTCGTCACGGGACGTCAGCGCGAGCTCCCAACGCTGCAGACCTGCCACGTTGGCGGCGAGCAGTAAGTTGTAAACCTGCTTATCGATGATGAGGCGCCCGCCGACGTCCACGCGGCGCGGACCGTAACTGCCCTGAATCAGCACTGCGGCGCCGAGGGGATCCGCGAGAGAATCGAGGAGCTTGTACCGCGTCTCGCTCGTCACACCGACGAAGCGCAGGTCGTCTTGTGTCTGCGCAAAATGCGTGCGTGTGATCTGGGACGGCAGCCGCACACCCTCAGCGACCGCGGAGAAGTCCAAGTAAGCCGCCGTTTGCAGATTCGGCGCCAACCCGAGCGCGAACCCAAGCCGTTGGTCGAGCGCGCTGTAATATTGCACACGCCCTACGCGCGCCGTGGACCACGTCTCCAGCTGCGCTTCGCCCGGCGCAACCACACCCGATTCGTAGGCAAACGCAAAGCGGCGTTCGGGCCCACCTGCCAACGCGGATCCGCTGACTGCGCTCAGCGTGCTGAACACTGCCAGCGATGCGCTCACGCGGCGTGCGAACCGAGCTGTTCGATGGTCAAAGTGCTTCACGCCGAGGACTTCGGGGATACGACTCTTGAAAATGATTGTCAATCGCGCGCCGGTCTAGCGGCCGACAGGCGTCAGTTTTTCCGTTCGAAGTGAGGAAGGAAGTGGTGCGCGTGGCCGTTGCGCTGCGATCTGCGGCGGTGGGTGAGCCTGGCTTTCACACTGGGTTCGCTGATTCTCGCGTGACAAACGGATCATGCCGGTCGCAGCGCGCGATTCGCGGCTTCGCTTGAAATCGCAGGGATTCCGAGCCGTGGCGCGCTCCCTGCTTTGGCAGCGGCATGCTCAAATTCTTAGCTTCAGGGTTCATTTGTGCGCTCGTGTCTGCCTGTACGATGCCCGCCGTGGAAGGAGGGAACAACGGGAACGATCGAACTCAAGGGGGTGACCAAGGTGAGGAATTGCTAACGGGGGCGATGATCGTTGCGCCCGACGGCAAGTGGGCGGTGATGCAGCGCAACCAAACCTCGGTGTTGTTCGACATCGAACGGCTTACGGCGCGTGAGATGCCAGCCCAGGTATCACGCTTCGTTTTCGCAGCTTCGGGCGAACACGGTATCGCATTGCTGCCGAACGGCGCCTTGGTCGATTACGACCTGCGCACGCTGAGCGAGCGCTGGCGCAGCGCTCCCGGCCTTCAAACTGTGGCGCCGAGCCTGATGAAGCTCAGCGATTCGGAGAGCTCTTTAGTGCTCGGCGACGGAGCGTCTCTGCTCGTCTTCAACGCGCGCACTGGCGAAGCACGCGGCCGCGCTGCGTTGCGATCGGCAGCCACTGAGCTTTCGTTCATGCCTGGCAGCGAACGCGCGCTGGTTGTGGGTGTTACTCGCTGGAGCGAACACGTGCCTGCTACCGAGGTCGCCGAGGTCGACTTGCAGAGCCTATCGACTAGCTCGATCGATGTGCCGAACTGCACCGCGCCGATCGAAGTCCTGCCGGATGCGTCGCGCGCTCTGCTCTCGCCGACGTTTTGCCAAGAAAACGTGGCGTCCACGACGCAGCAAACGTGGACGAATCCGGATCCGGTGAGCATCATCAATCTCACCAGCGAGGGACCGAGCTTCGTGCGCAACTTGCCCGGCTTTGGCCCAGTCGCTCTCGAACCCGAGGGTAAACGCGCGGTGGCTTATCTAGACGTGAAGCGCGTCGACCCTACGCTATTCGACAACCCAGCGCAGGTGCCGAGCGCGAGCGGACCGCGCTATCACGTGATGCGCATCGACACCAAATCGTTAGCGTTCGACCTGTATCCGATCGGCGAGGTGTTGCCCCGCTTTGCGCTCGGACGCGACGGACGTACCTTGCTCGTGGATGCGACGGTGCAACAGCTGCGCGGGCAAGCTACCGTTAAAGCCTCGATCGATTCGAGCGGGCGCCTCAACGCAAGTTTCAGCGTATTCGGCAAAATCGATTCGCTCTTCGGCGCACTGGACCTGACGAGCGGCGTCTACGCGCCGTTTTCCGGCGCTGGTGCGCTCGACCGGTTCGTGCAAATGGCGGACGCGAAGCGCGTGTTCACCTTGAAGCTGCGTGCAGACGGCAGCGGCGGCGATCTGTATCGCATCGACCTCGATGCAGGCTCGACCACGTCACTCGGTAGGAGCCTGCGCGACATCGGGCTGCTCGCGGATGGGCGCACTCTGCTGCTGCGTGAGCGCTTGCCCGCGGTGCAAGTGACGGTTGGCGCCACTACTTCGTGGTACCGGCGCGAGCGTTATTGTCTGTCGCTCGACGGCGTGAAGTGCGAAGCGTCCGTCGATTTCCAGGACAGCACGCCATTTCAAACCGGGCCGACCTGTCGCGACTACCACGACTGCTGAGCTGCGCTGGAGCACGGCTCACTGCGCTGGAGCACGGCTCGCTGCGCGAGAAAGCGGCGAGCCGAGGCGCTCAGGAGCGAAGACGTGGAGCTTTGCGCCCTACGTTTTCCGCGCGGAACGCCGAGGGACAATCCTTCTGCGCGGAGCACGCCGCGCACGCCGGCTTGCGGGCGCTGCACACGCGGCGCCCGTGGAAAATCAAGACGTGCGACAGCGGATCCCAATCCGACTCTGGGAAGATTCGCATCAAATCTTGCTCAATTTCGAGCGGCTCTTGATGCTTCGTGAAGCCGAGGCGTTGGCTCAGGCGCTGCACGTGTGTATCGACCACCACGCCCTCAGGTTTTCCAAAGGCGACGCCCAGCACGACGTTCGCAGTTTTGCGGCCAACCCCGGGCAACTTGATGAGCTCCGCTAGCGAGCGCGGCACTTCACCATCGTGGTGCTCCACCAACATTTTCGAGAGCCCGATGATGTTCTTCGTCTTTTGACGGAACATGCCCATCTTGCTCAGATGCAATTCGACCGCAGCCGGATCCGCCTTGGCGAGCGCTTCGGCCGTGGGCCAGCGCTGAAACAGCTCGGGCGTGAGCTTGTTCACCATGACGTCGGTGGTTTGCGCCGAGAGCACGGTGGCTACCAAGAGCTGAAACGGGTTCTGGTGGTCGAGCTCGCAGTGCGCATCAGGGTGTTGCTCGCGCAGCGCTTCGAACTCGCGCAGCGCGACGCTCTGGCTCACGGTGGCCGGCTTCTTACCTTTGGCAGGCTTGGGCGCAACCTTCGAGCGCGCCGTGGCGGTGGGAGCACCGCGGTTGGCCGCCGTCTTGGCTGGCCCGGCTTTGGCTGGCGATGGAGCGGGCGCACCGCGCTTGATCACCGCCTTGACCGGAGAGGCTGAGACCTTCGCTTTAGCTGGTTTCGCCGCCATCTTCGTTGGCGTCCGAGGTCGAAGCCGGTGCGCCCTCGCCGTTGATCGTGCCGTCAGCAGGCGTGCCGTCACTCGTCGCGCCGTCTTCGTCTGCCGCAGCGGCGCTCTCACCGCCAGCACCTTCACTGACGAGCTCGACGGCGACGATGCGTTCCTCCTCGTCGACGCTCATCAGCTTCACGCCTTGCGCGTTGCGACCGGTCTCGCGGATTTCTTGAACCGGCATGCGAATGGTCTGGCCGCGATCAGTGATGATCATCAAGTCATCGCTGGGCTTGACCATGATCACACCCACCACCGGACCATTGCGGTCGCTGGCGTCGATCAAGATGATGCCCTTGCCACCGCGGTTCTGTTGGCGGAACTCCTCGAGCGGCGTGCGCTTGCCGTAGCCGCGCTCGCACACGGCCAGCACCTGACTGCGTTCGGCCTCAGTCGAGACCAGCCCCACGACGTGGTCTTCCTCGTCGAGGTCGACGGCTTTGACACCGCCGGTGTTGCGACCGGTGGGGCGCACCTGCTGCTCGTCGAAGCGGATCGACTGGCCATGCCGAGTGGCAATCAAGAACTCCTGGTTGCCGTCCGTGACGCAGGCGGTGAGCAGCTGATCGTCGTCGGCGATCTTCACACCAATGATGCCCTTGTCGCGGTAGTTCTCGTACTCGGTAACTTCGGTCTTCTTGATCTGACCACCGCGCGTGATGGTGGTGATGAAGAGCCCTGCCTCGAAGCCGCGAACCGGCGTGATCGCCGCAATCTTCTCGCCCTCTTCGAGCTCGATGAAGTTCACGATCGCTCGGCCCTTGGCGTTGCGTGCGGCTTGCGGCACCTCGTACACCTTCTTCACGTACACCTTGCCGCGATTCGAGAAGAAGAAGACGAAGCTGTGGGTCGATGCGATGAACAGCTGATTGACGAAGTCGTCATCGCTCGCCTCCATACCCTTGTTGCCCTTGCCGCCGCGCCGCTGTGCCTTGTAGGTCGAAACGGGCGTGCGCTTGATGTAGCCCGAGTGCGAGATCGTAACGACCATGTCCTCTTCCTGGATCAGGTCTTCGATCTGAATCTCCGCCTCGCTCTCGACGATCTCGGTGCGGCGCTCCTCGCCGTGCTTCTCCTTGACCTCCTCGAGCTCCTTCACGATCACGTCGAGCAACAGGCTCTCGTTGGCGAGGATCGAGCGCAGGCGCGCGATTTCTTCGCAAAGCTCGCCGAACTCCGCGGCGAGCTTTTCCTGCTCGAGGCCGGTCAAACGCGCGAGGCGCATCTCGAGGATGGCGCGCGCTTGGCGCTCGGAAAGGTGATACTCGCCGCGCGACTTAGCCTCTTCGACTTCCTCCGGCGGCCGCCCTGCGCGCGTCACGAACGCCTCGAGGCCGCGCAGCGGCAGCGCCATCAAGCGATCGCGCGCTTCGTCCGGATCCTTCGACTCGCGGATGGTGCGGATCACGAGGTCGACCTCGGTGACCGCCATACCCAAGCCTTCGACGATTTCACGCTGGCCCTCGGCCTTGGCGAGCTCGAAGCGCGTGCGGCGGCTCACCACCTCGCGGCGATGCTCGATGAAGTGCTGCAGCGTCTCCTTCAGGTTGAGCACCGCCGGGCGCCCGTTGACGATCGCCAGGTTGATGATGCCAAACGACGCCTGAATGTCGGTCAGGCGATACAGCTGGTTCAGCACCACCTGCGGGAAAACGTCTTTCTTGAGCTCCAGCACCAGGCGCATGCCGTCGCGGTCGCTCTCGTCGCGCGCTTCGCGGATGCCTTCGATGCGCTTGTCGCGCATCAGCTCGCCAATCTTGGCGTGTAGGCGCGCCTTGTTGACTTGGTAGGGCAGCTCCGTAATTACGATTTGCTCGCGCTCGGGGCTGCCGCTGACCTTCTCGACCTCGGAGCGGGCACGCATGATGATGCTGCCGCGCCCCGTGAGGTACGCCTGGGCGATGCCGCTGCGACCATAAATCTGCCCTGCCGTGGGGAAGTCCGGACCCTTCACGAAGCGCATCAAATCGGCGAGCTCCGCGTCGGGGGTGCGAATCAAGTGGATGGTCGCGTCGATGACCTCGACCAAGTTGTGCGGCGGAATGTTGGTCGCCATGCCGACGGCGATGCCGCCCGACCCATTGACGAGCAGGTTCGGAAAGCGCGCCGGCAGCACCGTGGGCTCGCTGTTCGACTCGTCGAAGTTGGGGACGAAGTCGACCGTGTCCTTGTCGATGTCGGTGAGGAGCTCGGTCGAGATCCTGGCGAGGCGGCACTCGGTGTAACGGTAGGCCGCGGGCGAGTCGCCGTCGACGGAGCCGAAGTTGCCTTGCCCGTCGACGAGCATGTGGCGCATCGAGAACGGTTGCGCCATGCGCACGAGCGCGTCGTAAACGCTGGCGTCGCCGTGCGGATGGTAATTGCCGAGCACCGCACCGACCACCTTCGCGCACTTGCTGTAAGAGGCGCCGGGAGTCAGGTTCAGCTCGCGCATCGCATAAAGAATGCGGCGGTGCACCGGCTTCAGGCCGTCACGGATGTCCGGAATGGCGCGGCCGATGATTACGCTCATCGCGTAATCGAGGTAGCTGGTGCGCATCTCGTCTTGAATGCTGACGGGATGCTCGTTGGGCGACTGCGGGGGCGTGGGTTGGTCTTCCATCGCTCAGATTGCGCGGCTTACGCGGGGTTGATGCGCAGCAAACGCGGACAAGGAAGTAGTCCAATACGTGGCGTGCGACAACCCCGGACGGCCGCGCCCGGGGCATGTAGAAATCGGTTGTTTTTATGCGGAAACAGCGCATGGCGAGGCGCGCTCGAACGCACCCCGCCAAAGCACACCTCAGCCGCGCTCGACCAGGATGCGAACCATGCGGCGGAGCGGCTCCGCAGCACCCCACAGGAGCTGGTCGCCCACCGTGAAACAACCCAAGTACTCGGGCCCCATCTTGAGTTTGTGGAGGCGCCCAATCGCGACGCGCAACGTCCCAGTAACTACCGCGGGTGATAGACCGGCCTTGGTCGCTTCCGGGGTATTCGGCACCACGTGCACCCAGTCATTGGCGCGCGCGATGGCGTTGGTGAGCTCTTCCAGGGGCACGTCGCGGTTCAGCTTGATGGTGAGACCCTGGCTGTGACATCGCATGGCTCCGACGCGCACACAGATCCCATCGACCGGGATGGCCTTGCTGGTACCGAGGATCTTGTTGGTTTCGGCGTAGCCCTTCCATTCTTCGCGCGTCTGGCCGTCGTCGACCGGCTTGTCGATCCACGGGATTAGGCTGGCAGCCAGCGGTGCACCGAACTCTTGGGTGGGGAAGCCTTGCTCGCGAATCGACTGCGTCACGATCCGGTCGAGCTCGAGTGCGTTGGAGCTCGGATCGTCGAGCAAGCCGCTCGACTTCTGCGCGATGTAGCGCATCTGCGACACCAGCTCGCGCATGTTCTTGGCGCCGGCACCGGAGGCTGCCTGGTACGTCATCGAGCTCAGCCACTCGACCCAGCCCGCCTGAAACAGGCCCTGGATCGCCATGAGCATCAAGCTCACGGTGCAGTTACCGCCGATATAGTCCTTGAGCCCTTGTGACAGCGCCCGATCGATGACCGCGCGATTCACGGGGTCGAGGATGATCACGGCGTTTGGATCCATGCGCAGGCTGCTGGCCGCGTCGATCCAGTAACCCTTCCAGCCCGCGTCGCGCAGCTTGGTGTGTACGGCCTTGGTGTAGTCGCCGCCCTGGCAGCTCACCAACATGTCGTGCGACTTCAGCGCGTCGATGTCGTTTGCATCGAGCACTGCCGGGACGCTGCGACCGATGTCGGGTCCCTTACCGCCGGCCTGCGAGGTCGAGAAGAAGCGGGGCTCGATGACGTCGAAGTCGCGCTCTGCAAGCATGCGCTCCACCAACACCGATCCCACCATGCCGCGCCAGCCGATGATTCCAACCAGGGGTTTCATTTCACACCAGATCTCGTCGAGGTTTTTTGGGGCTAGGTCCGAGACTTGCGACGCGAAGAGCGCCCGCGCTCGGTTCGTTGAATGAGGGTTTCGTCAAATGCGGGACAGGATCTGCCACGCGAGGGCGAGTCCCGCCAAGAACAGCAGCCAAATCCAGCGTAAGCGCGGCGCGTCGCCTTCTCTCGAGAGCGGTCGCCGCTCGAGTTGCTCGACGCGCAGCATCAATTCGTTCAGGTTCCTTTCGGCCGTAGAGAGACGTTCCTCCAACGCTAAATCTTCACGCGTGAGCGTCGGTGCCGACAGCAGCGTGTCCGAGCTCGGTGCGCTGGGCTTGATTTCCATCTGACGGATCACGCTCGGCGTTTCGTCTGCGCGCGGCCGAGTTTCGTCCACGGACGCTCGAGCGGCGCTGCCGGTGCTTTGCACCGTGCTTCCGGGATTGGGATCGGTTTTGGGGGACTCTTCAGCGGGAGGCATGCCGAGATGCGGCTGTACGCCGGGAACCAGGGGTCAGCTCCATAATGTAGCGGTTTCCTGGCCGGCTGGCGCGCGCAGCGTATGCCGAGCGGGATTTTAGGAGCAATTTGGCGAGCGCTCTGCGTGCCGGGACGAGCTGCACTCAGAAGAAGTTGCCAATCGTGAACTCGAACACGCTCGACTCTTCGTACGGCAGGGGCTTGAAGGGGAAGCCCCACTCGAAGCGCAGCGGACCGAGGGGCGAGAACCAGCGGATGCCGAAACCCCACGACGCACGCAAGGTCGACAAGCTGCTGAGGCCATCGAAGCACGGGCTGATTGCCTTCAAACCGATGGCACGGCCTCCCGCAGCTGCCGAGCAATAGTTCTGCTCCAGGTTCCACGAGTTGCCGGCGTCAGTGAAGACCACGCCGCGCACGCCGACCGACTCGACGATGGGGATCTCGAGTTCGAGGTTCTGGAAGTACATCAGGTTTCCACCGATGTTGGCGCCGTTGAGGATCGGCGAGCTGTTCGGATCGGTGGAAGCCGTGAGCGGCAGGCGTGGACCGATGGTGCGATAGCGGAAGCCGCGCACGTCCATGATGCCGCCGAGGAAGAAACGCGCGAAGATCGGCACGCCCGAGCTCGATGGACTCGTCACGTGACCGAGCTCGGTGTTCAGCTTGAGCACCAGGCCACCGCCAATTGGATAATAGAAGCGGCCGAGCACGCGGTGGCGCAAGAACAGGTTGGTGGAGCCGAGCGCCGAGGTGGCAAGCTCGCTCGAGCCGAACAGGTAAATGCCTTTGGTGGGGAACAGGCGATTGTCGCGCGAGTCGTAAATGAGGCCCGGGCGAATGCTCGACGTGAAGCCGTCGTTGAAGAGGTTCGCGAGCGGCAAGCGGTTGAAGATGCTCACCGGGTTGCCAGTGCCAAACAAAGTCGACGTGGTTTGCGTCGACACCTTGTTGCGCTCCGCGGTGTAGGTGAGCGACGCCACGAGCTCCGGCGCGATCAGCGGATAACCGAAGGTGACTGAGCCACCGGTGCTGGTTTGCGAGAAGTCCGTGTAGATGCGCAGCTGCGTGTACAGGTTGACGCTGGCGCTGAACTTGCTGTCGAGGAAGTACGGCTCGTACAGGCGCACGTCCACGAGCTGACGAATGCCGCTGACCTGCGCCTGCACTGCCAGGCTCTGGCCGTTACCGAACAGATTGGCTTGCTGAATCTGCGCGGTGGCGATGAAGTTTTCGAGGCTGGAGAAGCCCGCGCCGATCTGGAACGTGCCGGTCGGCTTCTCGGTGACCTCGATGTAGACGTTCATCTTGTCGGGCGCCGAGCCCTGCTCGGTCGACACATCCACGCGCTCGAAGTAGCCGAGCGCCGTGATGCGACGCCGCGACTTCTCGAGCTTCGATTCGTGGAAGGTGTCGCCCTCGTCGATCTCCATTTCGCGGCGGATCACCTTGTCGCGCGTCTTGGAGTTGCCGCGCACCTCGATGCGCTCGAAGTGCACCAAAGGTCCGCGCTCGACCGGCACGATCACGTCGACTTCGTGTGTGTCCGGATCGACGTTGGTCTGCGGCGTCGCCTCGACGTTGGCGTAGCCATTGTCGCGGTACAGCGTGCGAATCGCCTGCAAATCTTCGAGCAGCGCTGCGCGGTTGAAGTAGTCGCCGGCGTTGGCGCGCACCATCATGCGCAGAGCGCGCCGCCCGTCGATGGGTTCGACCTCACGCCCGTCGGCACCGCGCTCGTAAATGCGAAGCTGACGAATCTTGTAGCGCGGACCTTCGTCGATGGTGACGCTGACCTCGATGCCGCTCTTATCCGGCGTGAGCATCACGCGCGGCGTGCTCAGCGACACCGACAAGAAGCCACGATCGTAATAGAGCGCGCTGATCACCGCCATGTCGCGCTCGAAAGCGTCTTGGCGGAATGGCCCGCCCGAGCCGAACGCGAAGAAGCCCGCGTTGCCGGTGAACATGGTCGCGCGCAGCTCGCTGCTCGAAATATGATTGTTTCCGATGAAGGTGATGCGACGAACGCTGACCTGCTGGTGCTCCTTGATGTGGAAGCGCAGTAGGACCTCGTTGCTCTTCTGCGGAACGATTTCGCTCTCGACCTCGGAGAGGAAGTAGCCCTTCTCGGCGTACTTATCGCGGATCTTCTGCACCGTGCGGCGCACCGCCGGCTGGCTCAATACCGTGCCCGCCTTGACTTCGATGTCGTCTTTGAAGTCATCGGGATCGAGCTCGGAGTTTCCGACGTACTCGACCTTCGAGATGGTTGGTCGCTCGCGCACGAGGAAGCGCAGCACCACGCCGCGATCGCTGCGCTCCAAATCGACCTCGATGTCTTCGAAGAAGCCGGAACCGTAGAGCTCACGAACGTCTTGCGTGAGAGCCGGCGCAGAGAACGCCTGGCCCGGTCGCTGCCGCAAGTAAGCCAGCACGTCGTCTTCGGTGACGCGCCGATTGCCGCTCACGATGATGCGCGCAATTGGTAGGCCGGTCGCCTGTTCAGCTTCGCTGGGCGGAATCTCGACGCGCGCGGAGCCCTCTTCGCCTGGACGGCGCGCGGGCTTCGTGGGCGCCGCGGGCAAGGTCGGCTCTTCGTCGAGCTCGACCTCTTCTTCCTCTTCGTCGTCCTTGGGCTTGCCGTTGGGCTTGGCTGCGGGCTTCGGCTTCGCTTGCGGAGGCTTGGCTGCGGGCCCGGCCTGGGCTGGCTTGGCCGCCGGTGCTGCTGGCTTGGCTACGGGTGCCGCAGGCTTGGGCGCCGGTGCCGCTGGGGCTGGTTGCGCGCCGGCCGGCGAGACGAGCGAGAGCGTCAGCGCCACGAACGCCACCAGCTGGGCCGGGAAACGGAAGCTGGCTTTGAAACAGGAATGGGATGGACGGCGCACGCGGCCGCCCCGCGTTAGCTCAGTGCCGCGGTTTTGCCAAGCCGAGAACGAAATTCCGGCGCAAACAGAGCGCCGCACCATGCTCTTCGGAACGCCTCGATCGACGCGTTTGGGGGGCTTTCGCCCGTCGCAGTCGTTCATCAGACGTCGAGCTCTTCCGCCTGCTCTGCGCGCTCCATAATGAAGCGGAAGCGAGCCGAGGCGTCCTTACCCATCAGCTCGTTGACGATGCGATCGGTCTCCAGGGCGTCGCGGATCTCCACGCGCAAGAGCCGGCGCGTGCGCGGGTTGAGCGTCGTGTCCCACAGGACTTTCGGCATCATCTCGCCCAGGCCTTTGAAGCGCGTGATGTCGGCTTTGGCGTTGCCCTTCTGCTTCTCCTTCAAAATCCGATCCTTGTCCGCGTCGTCGCCTGCCCAGTAGGTCTCTTTGCCGATGTCGATGCGATAAAGCGGCGGCACGGCTACGAACACGCGATTCTGACGAATCAGCTCCGGCAGGTGCCGGTACAGGAAGGTGAGCAGCAACGTCGTGATGTGGTTGCCGTCCGAGTCTGCGTCGGCGAGCAGCACGACACGCTGATAACGCAGGCGAGCCAAATCGAATGCCGTGCCCACGCCGCAGCCGAGCGCCGTCACCAGATCGCTGATCTCTTTGTTTTCGAGCACCTTGGCCAAGGTCATGCCTTCGGTGTTCAAGACCTTGCCGCGCAACGGCAGGATCGCCTGGCGTGCGCGGTCGCGGCCTTGCTTCGCCGAGCCACCGGCGGAGTCGCCCTCGACGATGAAGAGCTCGGTTTCGGCGCGGTTGTTCGCGAGGCAATCGCTGAGCTTGCCCGGTAACGTGAGGCGGCCGCTGGTCGCGCCCTTGCGCGACACCTGTGCCGACGCAGCGCGCGACGCTTCGCGCGCCCGCGCGGCCAGAATGATGCGCGCCACGATTTGTTCGGCCGTGGTGCGATTCTGATTCAGCCATTGTTCGAGCGCGGGGCGCACCGCCGAGTCGACCACGCCTTGCACTTCGGGATTGTTCAGGCGGTCTTTGGTTTGGCCCTGAAACTGCGGCTCGGTGACGAACGCGCTGACGATGCCGACCAAACCTTCACGAATGTCTTCGGCCGCCAACGTGACGCCGCGCGGTGAGAGATTGTGCGTCTCGATGTAGTTACGCACCGCCTTCACCAGGCCCGAACGAAAGCCGTTTTCGTGCGTGCCGCCGGAGCCGGTGTAGATGCCGTTCACGTAGCTCTTCACGAGCTCGTCGGTTGATTCGGTCCAGCGCAGGGCGATCTCGATGCGATTGTCGCCCTCTTTCTGCAAGACGAACGCGGCGTCGTGGATCGGCTTACGCTGCGTGGCGCTCAACAGGTGGCTCAGGTAGTCGGAGAGGCCGCCCTCGTGGTGGAACAGGTGCTTCTCACCCGTCGCCTCCACGTTGAAGTGCACACGCAGGCCGCTGTGCAAGAAGCTCATGATCTCGAGCCGCTCGCGAATCGTATCGGCGCTGAACTCGATCTTGGGGAAGATGGTGGGGTCAGGGCGGAAGAAGACGGTCGTGCCCGTGCCGCGCGCTGGACCGACCTTTTGCAGCTTGCCCGTGGGCGTGCCGGTTTTGAACTCGAGCTTCCACTCGAAGCCGTCGCGCTTCACGCTGACGACCACCTTGGAGGAGAGCGCGTTCACGACCGAGGCGCCCACGCCGTGCAAGCCGCCCGAAGTCTTGTAGTTTTGGCCCTCGAATTTCCCGCCCGCGTGCAACGTCGTGTACACGATTTCGAGCGCGGATTTCTTGTGGGTGGGGTGAATGTCGACGGGAATGCCGCGCCCGTTGTCGCTGACGGTGATGCTCTCGCCGTCCTTGTGAAGGGTCACGCTGATGTCGGTGGCGTGGCCGTTCATGGCCTCGTCGACCGCGTTGTCGACGATTTCCCACACCAGGTGATGCAGGCCGGCCGAGCCAACGCCGCCGATGTACATGCCCGGGCGCTTGCGCACCGGTTCGAGTCCCTCGAGGACGGTGATGTCTTTGGCGGTATACGAATTCGGCATCGTTTCTGCCCTGGCTTAGCTGGATGGCTCTTCGAGCGGAGGCGGAGCCGGCGGCGTCTCGATGATGCGACGCACGAGGCTGCCGCGTTTTACGACCTCGCGCCCTTTGCCACCGCGCGTGGAGGTTTCGTATTTGGAGGGGGAGATCTTTTGCTCGCCGCCCATCGACGTCTCGACGATGAGTGCGTCATCGTCGTGCTTCGCCGCCTTGAACCCGATCACGGCATCGTCGTCTTCGTCGAGCTTGACGAGCAGCACGCCCTTGCCCGGACCTGACAAGTAGCTGACCTCTTCTGGCGAACAGAGCAGCGCGCGGCGGTGTTTGGTCGCCGCGATCAAAGTCTCTTTGCCCTTCACGATGTCGACGCCGACGATTTCGGCGCCTTCCGCGGTCTTGGCGAAGCGACGGCCGGCGCGCGTGCTCGGCTCGAGGAAAGGCTCCAAGCTGAACGAGAGCGCGAGCCCGTCGCTGCTGGCCGCGACGGCGTACGTCTTGGGGCGGCCGGACTTGGTCTCGCCGAAGTCTTTGCGAACGCGCGCATCGAGCGAAAACATCCCCAGGATGCGCTCGCCGTCTTTCATCTTGAAGAGCTTCTGAATTGGCTCGCCGTAGCCTGTCGTGGCCGGAATATCGATGATGCGCGACGTGTAGGCGGTGCCGAAATTCGAGAAGAACACGATGCTCGCGCGGGTCGAACCAATCTCGCAGGCGAGCACGCCGTCGCCTTCGCGCAGGCGCGTCGTGGCCGTATCCTTGATTTCTTTCTGACGCTTGACCCAACCGTCGACGGTGAGGAGCACGTGGTTGTCCTCGGCCACGATCAGCTCTTCCGCCGAGAACTGCACATCGGCGGCGGCCGCCTGGATTTGCGTCTTGCGCTTGCTGTCTTTGCCGAACGAGGCTGAAATCTCCTCGAGCTCCTGGCGCACGATCGCCCAGCGACCCTTCGACTCGCTCTCGTCGAGCAACCCGCGGATCTCCTTGGCGCGTTTGCGCTTCTCCTTGAGCTCCTTCTGAATCACCAGAATCTCGAGACGCGCCAAGCGGTACAGCTTGAGCTCCAGAATCGCGTCGGTCTGCTCCGCGTCGAGATCGAAGCGCTTCATGATCTGGGCAGCCGCATCGGCCTTACCCTCCGACTTGCGGATGATCTTGATGATCTGATCGAGCGCGTCGAAGACCTTCTCGAAGCCTTCGAGGATGTGAATGCGCCTGCCGAGCGACTCGAGCTCGTGGCTCAGCCGGCGCGTCACCACTTCCAGTCGGAAGTGCAGGAAGTGCCAGAGGATCTGCGATAGATCGAGGCGCTCGGGGCGGCCCACCTCCGGGTTCTCGGTGGGAACCAGGCACGTCAGGTTCAGAGCGAAGTTCGTCTGCAGCGGCGTCTGCTTGTACAGGTACGCGAGCACCTTGTTTTCGTCGGCGTCGCGCTTCAGCTCGAGCTCGATGCACACGTCGTCGGTCGAGACGTCGCGCACATCGACGAGCAGCGGCATGTTGCGTGAAACCACCACCTCGGCGATGCGCTCCACCAACGTCGCCTTGTTCACCGCATAAGGAATGCTGGTGATGTGGACGAGCTTCGCGCTCTTGGTCGTTTCGTGGAGCTTCCAGGTGCCGCGCACCTTGAAGGTGCCTTGGCCGGTTTCGTACGCCTGCTTGATCTCCTCAGGGCTCGAAACGATTTGCCCGCCCGTCGGAAAATCAGGACCTTTGACGGTGCGACACAGGTCACGCGAGGAGAGCTGCTTGCCTTCGAGCAGCGCGTCCAGCAAGCGGATCGACGCTTGGCACACCTCCTCCGGATTGTGCGGAGGGATGTTGGTCGCCATGCCAACAGCGATGCCGGTCGTCCCGTTCACCAGCAGGTTGGGTAGGCGCGCCGGCAGCACGACCGGTTCGGTCTTGGTACCGTCGTAGTTCGGTCGAAACGGCACCGTATCTTGATCGAGCTCGTCGAGCAGGCGCGTCGCGAGCGGCGCCAAGCGGCACTCCGTGTAACGCATCGCCGCGGCCGGATCGCCGTCGAGCGAGCCGAAGTTCCCGGATCCGTCAACGAGCAGGGAGCGCATCGCAAACGGCTGCGCCATGCGCACCAGGGCGTCGTAAATCGCGGCGTCGCCGTGCGGATGGTAGTTACCCATCACATCACCCACGACTTTCGCGCATTTGCGGTGCTTGGAATCGGCGCTGATCCCCTGCTGCCACATCGTGTAGAGGATGCGGCGCTGAACCGGCTTCAAGCCGTCGCGCACATCCGGCAGTGCACGCGCCGTGATGACGCTGAGCGCGTAGTTCAGGTAGCGGCTTTGCGCGATCTCGTGGAGAGCGGCGCTTTCCTCGCCCCCAGAGGTGTCGGTCGGCCCGCCGTCTCCGCCCTTCCGGCGGCGGGGCGGCGCGTTCTCCTCTGAATCCGTCTTCGTGCGTCGTGTCGCCAAGCTCTCGAGACTCCCCGACCAGGCATTTCCTACGTCGGCCGCGATTCGCTACCGTCTTTTGGCGAGGGAAGTCAACCTGGGCTGTCCTGTGGCGCGCGGACACGTTCGGCCTCGGCGGCCGGTTTTGTCGGCTTTTTGCGGGTCACGGGCGGCAGACGGCGTGGCCGACAGCGAGTGGACCGAGCCGGCATGCTGCCGCAGCATCGGCGCAGGTGGCGTCCACGCAGGCCCGGACCCGATAGCCCTCGCTCGTGTGAGGGCAGGGGCAGTCGACGGCCGTACACACGCTGTGGTGTTCACAGCGCGCTCCGGGCGGGGCGGCGCGAGCGCGTTCTGGCAACGCTTGCCCGCAGCCGCGCGTAGTGAGCTCGGCTTGCACCACGTGTTCGTCGCCGCCATCTCGAACGGGCCCGGTGCCCATGCGCACGACACCGTGCTCGCGGCAGCTCAGCGCACAGCGGCTGTACGCCCGGAAGCGATCCTGGCACGGCTCGACGCCGATGCCGGCTGCGAACACGTCGCGAACGCTGTCGCCGGGCCGGCAACGAGCAGCGCCGATCACGCAACCCAAAAATGCGGCGTACTCGGCGCTGCAACCAGCGCGCGCGGCTTGGTTGCGTTCACCTTCACAAGCTCGTGTGCAGTTCTTCGGATCGGCGGCCGCGGAAGGACAGGGTGATGCGACCACGACGGAGCAAGCCGTGGCGCACAAGCGCTCCGTTTCGTCAGCGGGGGGCTTTCGGGAGCAACCAGCGAGCGCGATCGCCGCCAATGGGAGGAGCAGCGCGCGCAGCATGGCTCAGCGGTAGTCGTCGACTTCGATGTTGTAGCGCTTCATCCAGCGGTGCACCTGCATGCGCGCTTTGCCGAGCACGCGCCCCACGGCGGCGACGTTGCCGGCGTGGGCTTGCAGCAGCGCGCGGAGCTCGGCTTCGCTCGGCGCTTGGGCGGCTGGATCTGGGTTTGCTACGCTCGGATCCGTCGCGGCGCCTTCTCCCGCGGGTTTGCCGTAGTCGGTGAGCGACTCGCGAATTGCGTCCGGGAGCAGCTCCACATCGAGCAATGTCGTGCGCGAGAGTGCGACGGCTCGCTTGATCGCGGCTTCCAGCTCGCGCACGTTGTATGGGAAATCGTGGTGCAGCAGCGCGACCATCAGCGGCACGCTGAGCCCTAGATCGGGGCGGCCCAAGCGCGACAAGAACGTGCGCGTGAGCGCGTAGATGTCTTCCTTGCGCTCGTGCAGCGGCGGCAAGCGCAGTTGATATTCATTCAGGCGCGCAAACAGATCTTCTCGGAAACGGTTCTCCTGCTGCAGCCTGCGCAGGTCGCGATGGGTCGCGGAGACGAAGCGCACATCGATGCGTTCGGCCGCCGTTGCTCCCAAAGGCAGCACTTCTTTGGCTTGAATTACGCGCAGCAGTTTCGCCTGCGCTTCGAGCGGCATATCGCCAATTTCGTCGAGCAGCAGCGTGCCCTGATGCGCAGACCGAATGATGCCCGGTTTGTCGCGCTCGGCGCCGGAAAACGCGCCGCGTTTGTAGCCGAACAGCTCGCTCTCCAATAGGTTCGCCGGAATTGCGGCGCAGTTCACCGCGCAGAAAGGCCCCACGCGGCGGCTCAAGCGATGCAGCTCGCCAGCGACGACTTCCTTACCAGTACCGCTCGGGCCGAGCAGCATCACGTTGAGCTCGGCGGCCGCGACGCGCTCCAGATCGGCGACGATGCGGTCCATTTGGTAGCCACCCACGAGAGACGTCGGGTGCGCTGCATAGCGGCGCGTGCCCGGCAGCATCGTGCCGTCGATGCGATAACGCGCGAACTCCTCCGCGCCTTGTTCGACGAACTTGAAGATCGCGTCGCCGATGCGCACCTCGTCGTTCGCTTCGAGCACGTCTTCGCGTATGCGGCGCCCGTTGACCAATACGCCGTTGCGGCTGCCGAGGTCGCGAATGAAAAAGTTGCCGCGCTCCCAGCTCACTTCGGCGTGCACCCGCGACACGGCGCTCACGGGCAGCACCAGATCAGCGGGCGGCTCGCGTCCCAGCACCAGCCGCTGCCGCACGAAGGGAAACGCGGGCGGTAGCACGCTGAAAGGTTCCGCGTACAGCAGCACCAGGCCCGGCAACGAACCGCCCCGGTTCGCGCCGGAAGCGCCGCCGAACTCTTGCATGGCGCCGGTAGTCATACTCACTTCCCGAGCTTACACCGGTGACTACACCCAAGCGAGCTTGGGTGTAGCTACCGGTGACCGCATGAACGGACCGCAAGATTCGCGGTCCCCAGCGCTCCCCGTCTCCCCCAGCTGCCGGGCGAGCGCTATAACGCCTCGAGCATGTCGACGGCATCGTCAGCGCCTACCCCGAGCGCAATCGTGAAAGTGGCTGCACTTCAGCTTTCGAGTCAGGAGTCGCTGTCCGACAATCTGGAGCGAACGGAGGCGATGATCGCTCGAGCGCGTGCGGCGGGGGCGAACCTCGTCGTGCTGCCGGAGAACTTCGCGTACATGGGTACGGAATCGGGCAAGCGCGCCGTGGCGGAGCGACTGGGCGACAATGAAGCTCCGATTCAGTCGATGTTGAAGCGCGTGGCGCAACGCGAGCGTGTTGGCATCGTCGCAGGCGGTTTCCCGGTGCAGAGCGGCGACGACCAGCGGCCGTACAATACGAGCGCTTGTTACGCGCCCGACGGCGAGCTCATTGCGGCGTATCAGAAGATCCATTTGTTCGACGTCAACCTGCGGAGCCACGGCACCTTGTGTGAATCCGCCACCACGACTCCGGGGCGCGACGTGGTGGTCGCACGCATGCTGGGCGTCGCGCTGGGCCTTTCGATTTGCTACGACCTGCGCTTTCCCGAGCTGTACCGCGCGCTCGTCGATCGCGGCGCGGAGGTCATCACGGTCCCGGCAGCGTTCACGCTGTACACGGGGAAAGACCATTGGCACCCGCTGTTGCGAGCGCGCGCGATTGAGTCGCAGTGCTACGTGGTGGCAGCCGCGCAGTGGGGAAAGCACCCCGAAGGGCGCGCCACCTTCGGCCATGCGCTCATCGTGGATCCTTGGGGCACGGTGGTGAGCGAAGCCTCCGACAGCGTTGGGTTCGCCTGTGCCGACATCGATCTTGCGTTCTTGCACGAAGTGCGCGCGCGCGTGCCGTCGCTTGCACATCGCAAGCTTTAGCGCTCCAGCGTGGCGCGCAGAGTGAGCACGCTGTGCTCGGCACGACACAAAGCGCGTAACCTGCGCTGTGCCCACCCCAAAAAATAAATCCTACAAGTGGCGCTTGGCGATCTCGGTCCAAGTGCCGCTCGGCTCGAGCGAGATGTAGCTCTTCCAGTAGGGGCGCGCTTTCTGCGTCTCGCCGATTTGCTCGTAGGCCATAGCGAGGTTGAAGTACGCGTCCGAAAACTTGGGATCGGCAGCGATGGCGCCGAGGAAGAGCGGCACGCTGAGCTCGGGCTGGCCGCGTTCGAGCATGACGTAGCCGAGGTTGTATTGAGCCTCGGGCTGGCGTGCGTCGATTTCGAGGGCCTTTTTGTAGAGCTGCTCGGCGCCCTCGGTGTCTTGGCGGCGGAAGCGAATATTGCCGAGATTCGTGTAGGCAATACCGAGCCAGGGATCGAGCTGCACGGCCTGCTCGTAGAGGCGCTCGGCGTCGTCCATGGTGCGGGGATCTTCGTCGAGTTGGCTCGCGCGCAGGTAAAGCTCGTAAGCAGTACGCGCTCGCTCGCGTCCCGCAGACGGGCGCAACACGCGCACGACGTCTTCGCGCAAGCTCTTCACCTCGAGGTCGAGCAGCATCTGCCCGGTGAGGGGCTCGAAGGAGCCGTCCTGCGTGCGCACGACGAGGCGCTGACCGTCGGAGACGATGCGGAGCTCTTGCAGCGGACGTGTGACTTTGGGCAGCGATCGCTTGAGTGCTTGCACGGCGCGCGTGACGTCGCGCAGGCGCACCTTGCGTTCGAGGAGAGTCTTTGCGGTGCGCAACGCAATCAGGTCGGAGAACGTGTACGCTCGTCGGCCGCGACGCCGACCACTCGGCGACACGACGCCGGCGCGATCGAGTGTGCGGAGACGTGCAGGCTGCAGGTCGAGCAGGCGCGCGATTTCAGTTAGCGTGAACAGATCCGTGAGGGGTTCGCGCGTCGATCCATTCGACTCCGGGAGTGGAGCTGCCGCGCGTTCGTTACGTCGCTGCACGCGTCCGCCACCCGGGCCGAACACGACATGAATGATCTTGTCGTCGCGCTGCTTCTTGCGACCCATTGGCATCCGAAAGAGAGACGAGGCAGCTCGCCTCGAGCGACTACCAATTCTTCCCGCAAGCCGCTCCTGTCAAGAGGGACGGAACAGAGTTACAACGAGGCGCGTGCATTCGGCAAAAAATGCTCACACGGAACAAGCCTTGCGCTTCGCGCTCGCTCGTGTATGCGAGTCACTTTCGACGTGAGCGCTCTTGACGCGGGTCACGCGTTGGTGCTTGCGAAGTGTTCAGCGGCGACGCGGTGAACGCACGCTGGCCGTCTCATTTTCAGCCGTTGGAGTCACTCGGGCCGGCTCTTCGAATACGCGAGCTTCGACTTCCACGTCGAGGCACAAGCCACGGCGATCGCGGCGCGTCGAAAACTCCGCGCGCACGCGACCGATGGGAGAGCGCGCTCGCACCTGAGCTTCGAGGCAGGCGATACGAATGGCACGCGTGCGAGCATGGGGATCGTAAGCGAGCATGCGCAGCATCTCGGCGGCGCTCTCGTCGGGCACGCCGCCGCCTTGTGACACGAACGGCAAGAGCACGCTGGTGGAGCCGTAGTAAGTTCTACCGTCTGGCTCCTCGCGCACCTTGCCTTCGCTCATGACATCGGCGCGCTCGAACAATTGGCGCAATCGGTAGTCGCTGCTCCGAACGAGCTCCACCACTCGTCGAAACACGAGCGGCTGCGCGCCGGTCTTAGCCAAACCGGGGCGAGGTGCGGATCGTCGCGCCATGACTGTCGAGGTGACCTGCGAGCCCGACCCAGAACTGGTCGGCGGGGCAGTGTCACGATCGTAAGCGTTCTACGAGCAAAACACCTAGAACCACGATCCGATTGCTTCGGGCGGAGGAAATGAGGCGACGCCCTTCGCGCGGTGATGGTTGTGCGTCGTAGCTCTCCACGAATTGGCCCTAATTCGCGGTGGCGTGGCCTAATTCGGCTTTCGCGAGGAGGAACCATGCACGCATCGAACGAGTACCGCGGGCCGGAACGCCGCCGTCATCGCGTCTACGTAACCCGGAACACCGAGTATCATTTCCGCGACCAGCTCTGCGTGGCGGTGCGAGATCGGCGCACCGGGAGCTGGCTGCCAGGGCACTTGGCGGTACAGCGAAAACTCAGCTGCGGCCTCCGAGTGCATCGCAATGGCACTGCGTTGCCGACGTGGACCGAGCCGCGCGTTGGGGAGTCGCTCTACTTCGGGGACGACGACGAGCGCGAGCTCATCACGAGCGCGCTGACAGCCGTCCAGCGGCCCGAGCGCCAGGTGCTTGGCGAATACCCCGAGCGTTGCACCGGTTGAACCACTTTTACACCCTGCGCGTAATGCCTTGCGCTCTCGAGCAGGCTTTCGCAGCGGAACCGCGTAGGGACTTTCGCGGTGACCAAGCGTTTCATCGAGTAAGTTGCGGTTTTCTCGTCAGCGGCGGGGTTGGAACAATTTTCGCTTAGTAGCGCGCGGTTCCGGGCGCTCGCGTCTGGCCATTCCACTCATGTCACAACTCGTCGAAGTTCTACCACCCGCCAAAGATCCCCGCGCCGTGCAGATCTTGGCTAAAAACATCTACCGTGAGTTCCGCGCCGGCGGCTTTTCCGAGCGGGACGTCTTGGCACTCGCGGGTGAGTTGCTTTCACTCGTGACCCACGACGTTCGCGGCGAAGCGCCGGTCGAGCGTTGAGCCGTAAAAGCAGGCTCCTGGGGCGGTTCGCCAGCGTAATTTCTGGCGAACCGCGCTGTCGCTCGGGTTCACTGCTAGGTGAGGGGCGCGCGCGCGAGGGGCGCGACGACTCGTGATTGGACGTACGCAGGGACCGTTGTGTGCCGCTCGGGGTTCATATGCTTCGCGGCGCTGGCAACGGCGCTGCAGGCACTTCACTTTCCGCCAGGAGGGCGGGTAGAGTCCTAGCTGCGCCGTGGTTTCCCCGACATCTCCCGCGAAAGCGCCCATGTTCGCGATAGTGATCCACGAAAAGGGTGGCGCGGAGCGACGAGAGACGTTCGACGGCACCGAGATCAGCGTGGGGCGCGTGCAGGGCAACGACTTGATGTTGCCCAAGGGCAACGTGTCGAAGCGGCACGCTCGCCTGCTGTATCGGGACGGTCGCTTCATCGTGACCGACCTGAACAGCACCAACGGAACGTACGTTAATCGCCGTCGTATTACGCAGGCCACCATCGTGCGCGAGGGTGACCGCATCTACATCGGTGATTTCGTTCTGAGAATCGAGCCGGCAGGAGCGCCCGCCGCCGACGCTTCGGTGGCTGTTCCGGTTCCCAGCGCGCAACCGTTGCCGCGCCCGCCGATGTCGACCCAGGGGGATTCGCAGCCTGGGGCGGCGCGCTCGACTTTGGAGGACGAAGAGGAGGAGCTGACCCGCTCGCCGATCCGGGCGCCGACTCGTTCGAGCCCGGCAGCCGCGGAAGGCAGTGCGGTTTCGCGCCCGCCGCTCAACGATGAGGATCCCGCTCAGCGGGCAGCAGTGCTCGAAGCTGCCAGTGCGCTGATCGAACGGGTGGCGCGTTCCTTGAGCGCCGGGGAGCTCGAAGGCGAGGTGACGCCGGAGCTGGCAGCGCGGATCGACCAGCTCCTGCGGGAGTATTGGGCCGCGCTGAGTAGCGAGCGCGCTGTGGCCGCGCACGTGTCGGCCGAGCGCGCGATGGCCGTGGCGCGTGCGGAGCTCGTCGACGTGGGTCCGCTCTCGGAGCTACTCGAAGACCCCAGCGTCACGGAAATTGCCGTGATTGGGCGGGAGCGACTGACTGTCACGCGGGCTGGTCGGCCAGCGCTCGCGGACCTTGGGTTCTCGAACGCGCTTTCGGTGCGTTGGGCGGTGGCGCGGCTTTGCGCTCGCTCGGCAGTGCCGGTTGGTCCCTCTAGCCTCATCGAGCGTCGTCTTTGGGATGGCACATCGCTCACGGCCACGTTGAGCGGCGGGGCACCGGTGGTGTTGCTGACGCGCAGCCGACGGCTCTCGGGCACACTCGAAGAGCTGGTGCGGCGCGGCATGGTCTCGCGCGCAATTGCGAACTTTCTCCAGCAGTGTTTGCTGGCACGCCTGAATCTGTTGGTGATCGGGCCGCGAGACGGCGGAGTGGAGCTGCTGCTCGGCGCGCTCGCTGCTTCGCTGCCCGAAAGCGAGCTGATCTACGCGGGGCACTTCGTGCCCGAGCGCCCGCCGGCCGGGGGAGCGCTAGATCTCTCTGGGGTCGAGCTGCCCGAAGCGGTCGGGCTGGCAGCGCGAGCTCCGCTGGTTCGCGTCTTTTGCGATCTGTCGGGGCCCGGGCTGACGCAGAGCGTGGTTGGCGCCATTTCGGACGGCGCCGATGGCCTGGTGGTCTCGCGCGCCGCGAGCTCGCTGCGGCGCGGCCTGCTGCGGGTGATTTCGGAGCTGCGGCCGCGTTACGCGGACGGCGCTGCGGAGATGCTGGCAGGCGCCTTCGAGATCGTGATCGAAGTCGCGCGGCTGCGCGACGATCGTCACCGCGTACTGCGCGTTGCTGAGGTGCTAGGTGCCGACGACGGTGAGCTCGACTTGGCGGACGTGTTCTCGTTCACCATCGATCGCACTGCGTCGGGCGGGCTCATCGAGGGGAGCTTCGTGCCCGCGTCGACGATGCCGGCGGTCGCGGATTTGATGCGCACTCGCGGCGCCGCCATCGACGGCTCGCAGTTCACGCGTCCGGCGTCGCGCTGACCGCCCCGAGCTGTGAGCGCGCCTACGCGTCCGCTTCGTGCTGCTGCTTCGCTTTTGCGAGCTTGCGGCCCATCATGCGGCGCTTGAGTGCGCTGAGCTTGTCGATCATGAGCACGCCATTGAGATGGTCGAGCTCGTGCTGAATCGCTACGGCGAGCAAGCCCTCAGCTTCGAGCTCGAAGGGCTTGCCGAAGCGATCGAGGGCCCGCACTTTGACGTGCTCCGCGCGCTTGATTTCTTCACTGACGCCAGGGAACGAAAGGCAGCCTTCGTCCCAGGTCTGGCTGCCATCAGCCTGGATGATCTCGGGGTTGATGAAGACCTTGAGATCGCTGGGCTCGTCTTCGGCGGCGCAATCAACCACGAAGACGCGCTTGTCGACACCGATCTGGTTGGCTGCCAAGCCGCAACCCTTCGACGAGTACATGGTTTCCGCCATGTCGTCGATGAGGACGCGCAGCTCGTCCGTCACTTCGGCAACGGGCGCGGCCTTCTCGCGCAACCTGGGGTCCGGGTACTTCAAAATTTCGCGGATCATCGCAGTCGGACCAATCTAACACCCGGATTTTTGACCCGCAATGTGCGCCCGTGTCGCGCGCTCGCTCCAACTCTAGCGTAATCGCTCAAGCGCCCGAATTCTGACGCGCAGCGCGCTTCGGGTACACCAGCGGACCCCAAACGTAAGCGTCCGTTCCGCACAGTTCCCAACGCGGCGGCTCGATGCGCGGCGCATCCGCAGGGTTCTCGGGGCCCGCCCAGTCGACGGCGCCGGGACGGCCGCGCGGACCCATCAAGCGCGGAGCCATGAAGACGTGAAGCTCGTCGACCGCCGCCAGCGCGAGCAAGCTGCCGGCGAGCTCCGCTCCACCTTCGCACATCACACTCACCACCTCGCGCGCGGCGAGCTCACGCAGTAACGACACGGCGTCGCAGCGGCCTTCCGCCGTGGTCGGCACCTTCAGGACGCGTACGCCGGCCGCTTCGAGCGCTTCGACGTGGGCTCTTGGAGCTTGCTGAGTCGTCGCAACGCAGGTCGGTACCTGCTTGGCGGTTTGCACTACCTGGCTCGTGAGCGGCATGCGCAGCTTGCTGTCCACGATGACTCGCGCGGGGCTGCGTCCGGGCACGTCACGCACCGTCAAACGTGGATCGTCCGTCAGCACGGTGTTGACGCCGACCATCACCGCGTCGTGCTGCGCGCGTAACGTCTGCACGCGCAGGCGAGACTCCGGGCAGGTGATCCAGCGAGATGCACCGGTGCGAGTTGCGATGCGACCATCGAGCGAGAGCCCGAGCTTCAACGTGAGATAGCTCATCCCTTGTGTGATGAACTTGGTCCACGGCTTGATCAGCGCCTTGGCCTGATCTTCGGCGACGGCTTCGACGACTTCGACGCCCGCCTCGCGCAGGCGCTCGATACCGCCACCCGGTACACGTGGATTCGGATCGCGCGTGCCGACCACGACGCGTGCGATGCCTGCCGCCAGGATGGCATCGACGCAAGGTGGTGTGCGGCCCTCGTGGTTGCACGGCTCGAGCGTCACGTACAGCGTCTTGCCGCGCGCGTTCGCGCCAGCTGCACGCAGCGCCATCACCTCGGCGTGGTCGTGCCCGGCGCTCTCATGGAAACCCTCCGCCACAATCACGCCTTGATCTGCAATCACGGCGCCCACGTGTGGGTTGGGGGAGGGATCGCCGCCGCGACCGAGCTCAAGGGCTCGCGCCATCAGCTTACTGTCGATGTCGACCATCGGCTTGTCGTTCACCTCAGTTGGCCCGGCGCCGTCCAGGAGTAAAGCGCGCGCGAAGCGGTGCGCGACTTGCGCGCGTTTCTCGCGCGACGCATGCGGCCCAAATCATGGAGGATCGCCTTCGCCGGGGCGCTGCGCGCGGACCAGCTTGCCCATTTCGGCCATGAACTCGTCGATGTCGCGAAAGGAGCGGTACACGCTGGCGAAGCGCACGTAGGCGACCGCGTCGAGCTCCTTCAAGCGCGCCATCACACGTTCGCCGATCACGCGCGAAGCGACTTCCTTTTCGCCACCTTCGGCCAGCTCACGCTCGAGCGCTGCTGCGTGTTCGTCGAGCGCGTCCGCCGAAACCGGGCGTTTGTTGCAAGCGATGCGCAGGCTGCGCAGCACCTTCTCGCGCTCGAACGGCTCGCGCTGGCCGTCCTTCTTCACGACCACGGGCAGCTGGTGCTCCACGCGCTCGTAAGTGGTGAAGCGCCGGCCACAAGCGTCACACGCTCGGCGTCGCCACGTAACCGTAGCGCCCGCGACGAGGCGCGAGTCGATGACTCGGCTGTCCATCTCGCGGCAGAACGGGCACTGCATGGGACCGAGCTCCCGGCTCGGGTGCTAGCCCTCGAACGATGACAAGATCACGGTGGCGTTGGTGCCGCCGAAGCCGAACGAATTCGACATGGCGTAACGCACGCGACGCTCGCGGGCCTTGTGAGGCACGAAGTCGAGCGGCGCGGTATCCGGATCCTGTTCGTCGAGATTGATGGTGGGGGGCACCAGGTTGCTGCCGATGGCCTTGATGCACACCGCTGCTTCTACAGCTCCGGCGGCACCGAGCAGGTGACCCATCATCGACTTGGTCGAGCTCACCCACAGCTTCTTGTCGAGCGCGTGCGAGCCGAAGACGTCGGCGATGGCACGAGCTTCCTCGTTGTCACCCGCCGGCGTGGAGGTGCCGTGCGCGTTGATGTAGTCGATGGCGTCCGGGCTCAATTTGGCGTCGGCCAGAGCCATGCGCATCGCGCGCGCGCCGCCTGCGCCATTGGGCGCGGGCTTCGTGATGTGATGCGCGTCGCTGCTCGCGGCGTAGCCGACGAGCTCGGCCAAGATGCGAGCACCGCGGCGCTTGGCGCGCGTGAGAGTCTCGAGAATCAAGGTGCCGGCGCCTTCACCGCAGACGAAGCCATCGCGGCCTTTGTCCCAGGGACGGCTGGCGCGCTCCGGCTCGTCGTTGCGACGGCTGAGCGCGAACATGGCGCTGAAGCCACCGATGCCAATCGGGGTAATCGTTGCTTCGGCACCGCCAGCGACCATCACCTCGGCGTCGCCGCGCTGCATGTGCCGCAAGGCCTCGCCGATCGCGTGCGCGCTCGAAGAACACGCGCTGGTGTGCGCCAAGCTCGGACCACGTAGGCCGAAGGCAATCGAGACTTGTCCCGCGGCCATGTTGGCGATGAGAGAGGGAATGAAATACGGGCTAACCTTGCCCGGGCCGCGTTCGTTGAGGGTCAGCGTGCAGCGCTCGAGGTTCTCGAGACCGCCGAGCCCAACGCCGATGAACACGCCGGTGCGGTCGCGCTCTTCATCGGTCAAATCGAGCTGCGCCTGCTCGAGGGCCATGCGGGTTGCGGCCATGGCGAAGGGAATGAAGCGCGAAACTTCCTTCAGCTTCTTCTTTTCCATGAACGCGGTCGGATCGAAGTTCTTCACTTCCGCCGCGATGCGCGTGGTGTACTCGGCCCCAGCCGGAAACAGCGTGATCGGGCCGACCCCGCTTTGAGCGTTGATCAGCGAATTCCACGTCGGATCGGTTCCGACACCGTTCGGGGTTACGAGGCCAAGGCCAGTGACTACGATGCGCTCCATGTGCATCCTCGAGCCCCGGAACCGGTGACTACCGGACCGGGGCAACTTGCGGCGACGGGCGAAACCGTTCGCCCGAGCTCAATCATTCGCAGGCTCAGTGCCCACCAAGGAGGACCGCCAAGCAAAACCTGCTGGGCTTTACTGGGGTCGAACGGCTGGCATGTCCAGCGGGTGACGCTGCGTGCCAGCCTACGGCCTTCCCGAGTGAGCAACCGACTCAGTTGTGCAGATGCTTCTCGATGTAATCGACCGCATCCTGCACGGTGCGGATCTTCTCGGTGTCCTCGTCCGGGATGTCGATTTCGAACGCTTCTTCGAATGCAAGAACCAGCTCGACGAGGCCGAGCGAGTCGGCACCCAGATCGTCGATGAACGTGGACTCCGGCTTGATGTCCTTTTCGTCGACGTCGAGCTGCTCTTTGATGATCCGCTTCACTTCGGCCGTGATGTCGCGACCTTCCGCCATGGTGTCTTCTCCGAGAGGGCGCCTCGCCCGGAGGCCGGCCCACTTTTGTGCGTTGCTGGTTACTTGGGAAAATCCCGCAAATTCACATGTACATTCCGCCGTTCACGCGCAGGGCGTGTCCCGTCACGTACGCGGCTTCGTCGGACGCGAGGAACGCGACGGCGGCGGCGACCTCGCTCGCGCTACCGGTGCGGCCGAGCGGAATTGCCTGCGCGATACGAGCTTTCTGCTCGTCGTTCAGCGCGGCGGTCATATCCGTATCGATGAAGCCGGGGGTCACCGCGTTGACCGTGATGTTACGCGAAGCGTACTCGAGCGCGATCGACTTGGTGGCGCCAAGTAAACCTGCTTTCGAAACGCTGTAGGCGGTCTGCCCGGCGTTGCCCGCTTCACCCACGACACTCGAAATGAAAATGATGCGCCCCTTTTTGGCTCGCATCATCACCTTGACGGCGGCGCGCGCAGAAGCGATCGCGCCCTTCAAGTTAACGGCCAAGACACGCTCGAAATCGTCTTCGCCCAGGCGCAGCAGAAGCCCGTCGATCGAGATGCCGGCGTTCGCCACCAGAATGTCGAGTCGACCGAGCCGCTTGGCAACCTCGGCAATGGTTTGCTCCGTGGTGGCGGTGTCCGAAACGTCGATACGAAGGGCTTCGGCTTTTCCGCCCTTCGCCACGATGCCTTCCACGGCCTCGCGCGCTGCCGCTTCACCGCTGGCGTAGCCGAGCACCACGTGGGCACCTTGTGCCGCCAGAGCTTCGCCGATGGCGCGCCCGATGCCGCGGGAGCCGCCCGTAACCAGAGCTACTTTGCTGGAAAGGTCGAACATAGACTCGGTGCCTCCCGAAGAATCCGAGGCGCGCCGTGTTTAGCACGCTTCCCCCCGCTCGCCGCAACTGGCAGAGAATTTCGCACTGGATTTCCGTGCACCGGACGACGCAGCGCGTCGCGTGAGCGCAGAGCGCGCTAGTTGGGATCAGCCCAAAAACGCGCTGATTTTCGCGATCGACTCGGGGTCTGAAACGGCCAGGACCTGAATTCGCTTGTCGATGCGCTTCACGAGACCTGACAGGACTTTACCTGACCCGATCTCGAGGGCGTGAGTGACGCCTGCGTTGGCCATGAGGCTGACGGACTGCTCCCAAAGCACCGCGCCATCGATCTGGCGGACGAGCAGCGAGGCCACCCGCTTGCTGTCGCGGTTGGCCTCGGCAGTGGCGTTGGCGACCACGGGGAAGGCGAGGGGCCCAATTCGAACCTCGGCCAGCGCTCGCTCCATGGCGCGTGCCGCCGGCTCCATCAGCGAGCAGTGGAAAGGGGCGCTCACCTTGAGCGGGATTGCCTTGAGCTTGCGTTCATTGGCGAGCTCGCTGGCGCGATCCACGGCTACCTTTTCGCCCGAGAGCACCACTTGGCCCGGAGCATTGAAGTTTGCTGGTTCGACAATGCCTGCGCTACGCGCGTCTTCGCAGAGCTTGAGCACGGCATCGCGATCGGCGCCCAGAATCGCCACCATCGCTCCGCGTCCCTCGGGCACGGCGGCTTGCATGGCTTTGCCGCGCAGCTCGACCAAGCGCACCGCGTCTGCCAGCTCGAGTGCACCGGCGGCGACGAGCGCTGCGTACTCACCCAGCGAGTGACCTGCCGCGAACGCTGGCGCCGCGAGGTTCGGATACTGCTCGCGAATCGCCGCCAGGATCGCGCTGCTGGTCGCGACCAAGGCGGGCTGCGTGTTCGCAGTCAACGTCAGCTCCTCGAGCGGACCCTCGAAGCACAACTTCGAAATCGGGCGACCCAAGGCGTGATCGCATGCTTCGAAGGCGGCGCGCGCCGCTGGCGAAGCCTTGTAGACGGCCTTGGCCATACCAACTTCTTGACTGCCCTGACCCGGAAAAAACCACGCAACCAACATGAGTAGCTCTACATGCGAACTAGCGCGCTCGCCCACGAGATTCCGCCACCGAGCGCGCACATGAGCACGGTGTCGTTCGGTTGAATGCGCCCGGCGCGCACCGCCTCGTCGAGCGCGATGGGAATGGATGCGCTCGAAGTATTTCCGTACCGATCGATGTTGAGCACGAAGCGCTCGAGCGGAATGTCGAGACGCTGTGCGACCTGAGAGATGATGCGCAGGTTCGCCTGGTGTGGCACCACCCAGCGCACCTCGGAGGCTGGGAGCGCGGCTTCGCTCAGAGCCGAGGCAGAGGCGCGCGTGAGATTCTTCACGGCGACCTTGAAGATGTCGGCGCCGTTCATGAACACCTTGTCGCGCTTCTTCTCGATCGACTCGGCCGTGATGCGCTCCTTGCTGCCACCGGCGCGGATGCACAGCGACTCGAGCAACGTCGAATCCGTGTAGAGTTTGGTCGAGAGCACACCGCGCCCGTCGTCTCCGGCGGGTCCCAGCACCGCCGCGCCGGCACCGTCGCCGAACAGCACGCACGTGGTGCGATCCTCCCAATCGAGGATGCGGCTCAAGAGCTCCGCGCCGACGACGAGCACGTGTTTGTGCATGCCGCTGCGAATGAACTGGTCGCCGATGGAAAGCGCGTAAAGAAAGCCGGCGCAGGCAGCCGATACGTCGAACGCCGGCACATCGGTGACGCCGAGTTTGTGCTGCAGGAAAGCCGCGCAGGCCGGCATCGGCATGTCTGGCGTGATCGTGCCCACCACGATCATGTCGAGATCTTTGGCATCGAGCCGGGCAGCTTCGAGCGCGCGGCGCGCAGCCCGGAGTGCCATGTCGCTCGTGGCTTCCTCGGCGTGCGCGATGCGGCGCTCGCGAATGCCGGTGCGCTCGCGGATCCACGCGTCCGAGGTGTCGACCATCTTCTCGAGGTCGAAGTTCGAGAGCACTCGCTCGGGCACGTAGGCACCCGTACCGAGGATCCGACTTCGCGGCCTCTGATCAGTTGGCATGGGCGCTACTCGTACGACGCTCGGCCTTCGACGTCACGCAAAATTGGTTCAACCAATCGCGCAACATGCGATGCTTCATCTTCGGTGGGTTCAGCGCTTCAGCACGATGCACAAGCACGGATCCGCGAGAACACACCAACGCGATGACGCACGGCGTTGATGCGCGGCGCCCACCTGCCTCAGCAGCCGCGCGCGGCTACTTGGTTTCTTCCTTGAAGACCGCTTTGCCGGCGTAATGGCCGCACGAGGGGCAAACTCGGTGCGGAACCATCGGCGCCGAGCAGTTCGGGCACGGAACGATGTTCGGCGCGGTCACTTTGTCGTGCTGCGCACGACGCATGTCGCGCTTGCTGCTGCTCTTGCGTCGTTTCGGTACGGCCACGGGCTTACTCCTTCTTCTGGTCTCGAAGCCGACTGGCAATCCTGGCCAGCGGCATAAGTCTGGGGTCGACGGGGGCCGCCGAGGGGGCCTCCTGGGAGGGCGGAGCGATAGCGGGTGATTGCTCTGAAGGCAAGTCGGAACGCCTTGGGTACATCGGTAATTCGAGCAACAGGAACTCCCGCAGGAACTCGTCGAGCACAATCTTTTCGCCGTCGTACGTGTCCCGCGCGGCGTCGGCGTCGCTCAATTCCTGCTCGGGACCGCCTTCTGGCTCTTTTTTTCGTCCCTTGGCCGCGCCGCCTGGCGGGGGGCGCCCACCGCGCGAAACCGGTACCGCCTTGGCAGCACGACTGGCGCGGTTCGGCGGGAGCACACTCGGCGCCGGTGCCAGCAGCAAAAAGATTTCGGGTTCGAGCTCGATATTCAGCGGCTCCAGCGTGACCACACAAGGCATCGTGACGGTCGCGTTGGCGCGCCCGCGCACCATCACCTCGCGGCCGTTCTTCGAAAGTTCGACCTCTAGGCTCCCGTTGCCCTGCGGCACCGCCTCGGTCTCCGCGAACACACCCTTGAGCCACCCCTCGTCCAAGACCCAGCTGATGGAACGAGGGCCGCGCTCCAGATCCGCGGCGGGTACGACGAACGACGGCTTCGACACGGGGCGCAAGGTAGCACCAGCGCTATCGTCGTCGACCGCGCAGTCCGGCGCGCGCGTTTCGCAGCCGAAAGTCCGGCTGGTTCGAGGCGTGTGAGCTTGCCCGCGCCCTTCGGCGACGTCTATCGTCGTGCCAGGTGAGCCTCCTTCGCAGTGCCGCTGGGCGTCGCCGTTTACGCATCGCGGGGCTCGTGTATGTGATTTTTGCAGCGGCTGCTCTGTGGGCGGCGGCGCCGGGCACACTGGCGTCGCACACCGCGGCAAATCACTTCGCGTTGCTGGCGGAGGCATTCCTAAGGGGCCAGCTGGACCTCGGTGGCCCGGCGCCCGCGTACACGGGCAACAACGACTTCGCTGTTTATGCGGACAAGACCTGGGTCGTATTCCCGCCGTTCCCGGCGTTCCTGATCTTGCCGCTGGTAGCGCTTGCGGGAAGCGCCGAAGCAGTGCCCGACGGGTTGTTCTTCCTTCTGCTCGCAGGTCTTGCTCCTGCGATCTTGTTTCTATCGCTCGAGTGCCTGACGTTGCGCGGCGACAGCGCTCGCAACGAGCGCGAGAACGCCGTGCTGGCGCTCTTGTTCGGGCTCGGTTCCGTTTACTACTTCAGCGCAGTGCAGGGCACGGTTTGGTTTGCGGCGCACGTGGTCGGCAGTGTGCTCGCTTGCGCGTATCTCGGTCTCTCACTCGGCGCCGAATGGCCGTTGTTGAGTGGTTTGGTTTTGGGGTTCGGGTTCGCCACGCGCACACCGTTGTTGTTCGCTGCTCCGCTCTTTGTCGCCGAAGCAGTGCGCGCCGCCGCGCCAGCGGACGCGGTGTGTCCTCTGCGCGAACCCTTGGCGTACGTGCGCGCGCTCAATCAACGCCGGCTATGGTCTGCGTTGGGGCGTTTCTCGATTCCGCTCGTGGCCATCGTTGCTGCGCTGCTCGTTTACAATCTCGCTCGCTTCGACGACGCCTTCGACTTTGGCTACCGTTATCTCTCGATTGTGTGGCAAGCGCGTATCGAGCGCTGGGGTTTGTTCAGCTACCACTACCTCGCGCGCAATTTGGGGGTCGTGCTCACCAGTTTGCCGTGGATTCCGGCGCCGAGCGGTGCGCCCTTTGCGATCAACCAGCATGGCCTCGCGTTATGGTTGACCACGCCGCTCTACCTGCTTTTGCCCTGGACGACGCGAAAATCGGCGGTGCGCACCGGCTTGTGGCTGGCAGCGGTCTGCGTCGCGTTGCCGTCGCTTTTTTACCAAAATACGGGTTGGCTTCAGTTCGGCTACCGCTTCTCGAATGACTTCGCGCCGTTCTTGTTCGCGTTGTTGGCGACAGCAGGCTTTGCGCGCTGGCGTTCGCTACGTGTGCTCGGCGCCATCGCGCTGGTCATCAACGCGTTCGGGGCGAGAACCTTTGGTCGCCCCGAACACTCACGCTTCTACGTGACGGATCCAACCCAGCGCATCTTGTACCAGCCGGATTGAGCGCCGCCGCTCGTTCGCTGCAGCTTCCTACTTCTTTGCGGGAACGCGGCGAATCGTCACCTTCTCGATCTTCGGCGGGTTCACGGCGCGGTCACCCGCCACTTCGCTGCTCGCGAGCTTCTCGATGACTGAGCCCGGTGTGCACTTGCCGAAGATCGTGTAGCCACCATCGAGGTGCGGCGACGAACCATCCATGATGAAGAACTGCATGCCGTTGGTGTTCGGTCCGCGGTTGGCCATGCACAGAAGCCCGCGCTCGGAGTGGTACGCGTCTTCCCACACCTCATCGGGGATTACGTAGCCGGGCTCACCAGCGCCGCTGCCCGCTGGATCGCCGCCCTGGATCATGAAGCCCTTGATGATGCGATGAAACGTGGTGCCGTCGTAAGCCGGCTTCTTCACCCATTCACCCGAAGGATTTTTGAACGGACGCAGGCCGCGTGCGAGGCCGATGAAGTTGGCTACAGTGAGCGGCGCGCGGTCATCGTAAAGCTCACATTCCAATTTGCCGGCGGAAGTCTTGATGTCCGCGATGAACTTACCTTTGGCTGGTAGGTCCTTGATTGCGTCGGCAAGCGTGAAGACGCCCTTTAGTGGATCGTCCGGGCTCGCTTGCACGGGCTGCGTTGGCTTGGCGAGCACCTTGTGGTGTCCGGGCGGAATCACGACCGGCTTGGCAGCGGGCGCGGCACTGGCGCTGCCGGCAGGCGCGGCGGCTGCGCTCGCACTCGGCGTTGCAGCGGCGGCTCCAGCGGGAGCGCTTTCGCCGACTGCGGGTGCAGCGCTCGCAGTCGCTGCTGGCGTCGTCGCTGCGGGTGTTGCGACCACCGCAGGCTCTGCTGGCTTTTCGGCTTGCGCAACGCTCTCGGGTTCGGGCGGCCGCGACTTGCAACCAACCGCGGCGAGGACGACGGCCGACACAACAATCTTCACTTGATGCATGGCTTTCCCACTCTGGTTCAATCTGTTCGACTTCAGGTTACTCGAGCGTCATGCGCATGCCTGGTTTGACGCCGTGGCGTCGACACCAGCCGGCGTTGACTTCGAGCACGTAGCTCGCCGGACACGGCACGGTGCGAGGCGCATCGTTGAGCACCGGAACTTGTTCCAATATTCCTGCCACCGTTCCGTCACGCGCGATGAAGAGCATGTCGAGCGGCAAGCAGGTGTTGTGCATCCAAAATACACGCCGCGACTCGACGCCCCACTCGAAGAGCATGCCCTGATCTTCGGGCATCTTCGTGCGGTACATGAGGCCGTGTTCGTGCGCGTCGGGCGTGCGCGCCACTTCCACGCGTAGGCGCGGCGAGTTCGGGGCTTCCTTGAAGCTCAGGTAGCCGCGTTCGAATTGCGGAATCGGTCCCGGATCCTTGGGACAGTTGCGTGCTGGCTCGGCCGCGGGTGGTGCTTGCTCTGGCAATTGCACCACGCAGCGAGCTGGTCTTGCCGGCTCCGTTGGCGCGGTGCTCGCGGTTGCCACGCTCGTCGATGGGCGGACCGGCGCTGCGGACGGCGTCGCGACGGCTCCCGCTTCGACGTTTGCGCTGCGTGCACTGCCCGGTCCCGGCGCAGCGTCCGTGCGGTTACACGCCCAGCACAGCGAAAGCAGTGTAAAAATCCGGCCGCCGGTGGACATGCGAGACCCCGCGTTTACCACGACCACGCCACGGCTTTGGTTAGCTTTTGTGTATCGCGGGTTCAGGACAGCGGGCGCATCGTCCGCTATGCTGAGCTGGGCATGGCTGGGTGGCATCGAATTCTTTCGGTCTGCTGGTTCGGCGGGCTGCTCGCGTGTGGCGGCAACGCGCAGTCAGGTTCGGAGAGCGGCGGTGCGGGTTCTTCGAGCGGAGGCACGACGGCCAACGGCGGCGTCGGGCCGCGAGCCGGCGGAACGGGTGGCGGCGGGAGCACGGCTGCGGGGGCTCCTGGGCGAGGTGGCGCTAGCGGTGGTCGCGATGCCTTCGTCGATCCGATGTGCCCCAATGTCGAACCACCGCCTGCGATCGTCGAGTGCGATCCCTTCGGCAAGGGCGACGCCTGCAGCTCTGGCTATGGCTGTTACCCGTATGTGCAACATCCTTTTGGTGAGGGGTGCGACGCAGAAGTCTTCGGAGCATTGTGCTTGCCGGCTGGCACCGGAAAGCAGGGTGCATTGTGCGGCGAAGGCACCGGTGACTGCGCGCCCGGCTTCGTTTGCGTCATCGGTGCGCACGCGGGCAAGCGCTGCGCTAAGCTCTGCTCATTCGCTGGCGGCAACGAATGCCCACCCGGGATGATCTGTGGTGATACGGACATTAAGGGCTACGGCGTCTGCGATTAGCGGAAACTCCATGAGGCTTCAGGCTTTCGCTAGCGCGCTGGCGCTGCTTTCGTTGTCTTGCGGTGCGCGCTCAGAGATCGCGTTGGAGCAGCGTGGAGCGGGCGGATCCGGCGGTTCCGGCGCGGGTGGTAGCCCCGCAGTCGACTGTCGTGTCGATGGTGACTGCGCGGTTGCCAACGCGTGCGGTAGCTACCGCTGTGTCGCCGATCGCTGTGTCTTCGAGGCCGTGTCGTGTGACGACGGGGATCCGTGCACCGAAGACACCTGTGAAATGGATTCGGGTTGCCGCCATCGCTTCCTCTCGCTCGACTTGGATGGTGATGGGCACAGGAGCCCTCGTCCCGGTTTCTCCTCCCAGACGGACGTGTGCGGCGACGACTGCGACGACTCGAATCCCAACGCGTTCAAAATGAACCGCGAGGTGTGCGACGGCGTCGACAACGATTGCAATGGCGTCGTCGACGATGGTTACACCTATCAACGGTCGGCGCTCATGCCCGTACGTGTTTCACCGGCCAGCGCGCGTCGCTCCCAGCGTGACGACGGAGGCATCGTTGCGACGACGAATGCGTTCGTGGTCGCTTACACGAGCTTGGAGGATCGTTACGAGAGTCGCATTCAAGGCTTGAGCCCGAATGGCGCTCGCTTGTTTCAAACTCAGGTATCGGACGTCAACCTCAACACCTTCGCGGGACCTCTCGCCTGGTCGGGTCAAGATTTGGCCACCGCCTGGAGCGATGCGCGTCAGGCGGGCGGCTACGAGCTGTACGCGCGGCTGTTTGGTCCCGGCGGCGAGAAACAAATGCTCGCCACGCGCATCACCGACGCCGCAGGGTTCTCGCTGCATCCGAGCATCAAGTGGAATCAATCGGAGTACCTGGTTGCCTTCGATGACCGCCGCTCGAACAGCGTGCTCGGCGATCGCCCGCAGATCTTCGCGCAGCGCTTGGCGCCGGACGGATCACTCCTGGGCGGCAATGTGCTGCTGGCTGGGGAGGACGCCACGAGCGAGTTTCCGTCGTTGGCGCTGAGCTCGCGCCGCGTAGGCCTTGCGTTTACTCTGACCCAACTCGGCGACCCCCATTCGCGACTCGGCTTCCGCGTGTTCGACGCGACGCTCAGCCCGGTTGGCACCAAGCCAGCCCCGATTGGGAGCGACGTGGATACGATCAGCATCCAGTTCGTCGGCGATCGCTTCATCACCTTGTGGGACGTGTCGGATGGGACCATGCAAGGCGACGCGATTTGGGGCGCGGCCTTCGACGAAACCGGCAAGCTCTTGATCGCGCCGCGGCGGGTCACGAGCTCCGCGCGTTTCGCGCGCAGCGTGTCCGGGCTTTCGCTGGGCGATCGCCTGCTGATGATGTGGGCAGACGACGCCGAGACGGCGAGCGGCGTTTACGAGCTCTACTACCAGGTGCTGGATTTGAATTTGAACGTCGTCCAGTCGCGCCAGCGCTTCACGTTTTCGAACACCACATCGCTCCTGCCAGGGCTCACTCCGGGACCCGGCGGAAAGATTGGTATCGCCTTCGAGAGCTGGCAGGACGGCTCGCGTCAGGTCTATTTTTCGACGCTCGAGTGCGCGATCCCGCTGTGAGCGAGCGCACTCAGGGTCGAATGCTGGCGCGTAGCGAACGCGGGCCCGCCTGGTGAACCTTGCCCGGTAGACGCCGGCCAATCACGCGTTCCGCGACGCGCCCCGCGTCGATCAAGAGATCGAGATCGATTCCGGTGCGCACGCCCATGCCGTCCAACATATAAACGAGATCTTCGGTGGCGAGATTGCCAGCGGCACCTGGAGCGTAGGGGCAACCACCAACCCCCGCGACCGAAGCGTCGAAGTCGCAGATGCCGAGCTCGAGACCAACCAAAGCGTTCGCGAGCGCCGTGCCCCGCGTGTCGTGAAAGTGCAGCGCGAGCTTTGCGCTCGGTACCCGCGCGAGAAACGCTTTCAAGAGCTCGCGCGTCTGCAGAGGGGTTCCCACGCCGATGGTGTCGCCCAGCGAGACTTGATAGCAACCGAGCTCGAGCAGGCGCTGAGTGATATCGAGGGAAACTCCCGGATCCACCGCGCCTTCATAAGGACATCCCCACACGGTGGACACGTAGGCGCGCACGCGCATGCCAGCCGCCAGCGCCGCGGGCACGACTTCGCCGAAGGTTTCAATCGACTGCTCGATGCTCTTGTTCGTGTTCTTGCGGTTGTGCGTCTCGGAAGCCGACAGAAACACTGCAACCTCGCTCAGCCCAACGGCGCGTGCGCGTTCGAGCCCTTTGGCGTTCGGGCACAGCGCGCTCAGGACCACTCCCTCGGGTGCGGGCAACGAGCGCGCCAGCTCTTCCGCATCTGCGAGCTGCGGAACCCAGCGCGGCGAAACGAAGCTCGTGAGCTCGATGCGCTTCAGGCCGGCCGCGATCAGCGCCTGCACCAATTCGCGCTTGCCTTCGATGGGGATCGGCACAGCCTCGTTCTGCAAGCCATCGCGGGGCGAGACCTCGTAAATCGAAACGTCGGCGGGCAAGCTGTCGAGCACGAAACGAAGCTCCGTGTGCCAGCGTATCATTCGCGGCGCGAGCGCCCAATCTTTCGCGCCGCCCGCGCCTCGCCGAGCGATTTCGAGGCTTAGATATCGAGCAGGCGCATCTGGCGCTGCTTCGGGGGGGGCGTGAACTCGACGGGATACTCGCCGGTCCAACAGGCGTGGCAGAAACTGTCGAGCGGGTCGGCGTTGTTGCCGATGATCGGCAGCGAGCGCGCACGCCCATTTTCGCCGTGGGCGGACGCTGCGGTCGGTGTGTGGGCGGCGCCGTTGGCCTTCGGGAGCGCGCGGGCGGCGATCACCGCGTGGTGCATCGCTTCGAGCGGCAGGTACGCCAACGTGTCACTCGTAATGTACTGGTTGATTTCCTCTACACTGTGCGTGGAGGCAATCAGCTCGGCGCGCGTCGGCGTGTCGATGCCGTAGTAGCAGGGCCACTTCGTCGGCGGGCTCGAGATGCGCATGTGCACTTCGCGCGCACCTGCGGCGCGCAGCATCTTGACGATCTTGCGGCTGGTGGTGCCGCGCACGATGCTGTCGTCCACCACCACTACACGTTTGCCGCGCAGCACGCTGCTGATGGGATTGAGCTTCAGGCGCACGCCGAAATGGCGAATGCTCTGCTGCGGTTCGATGAAGGTGCGGCCCACATAGTGGCTGCGCATCAAGCCGAGCTCGAAAGGAATGCCCGAAGCCTCCGAGAACCCGATGGTCGCCGGCACACCCGAGTCCGGCACAGGGATCACCACGTCCGCTTCGACCGGTTGCACTTCGGACAGCTTGCGACCGAGGTTTTTCCGCGCCTCGTACACGCTGATGCCGTCGAGGGTCGAATCGGGCCGCGCAAAGTACACGTACTCGAAGATGCACATGCTGCGCTTCATCTCCGCGAATGGGCGCAGGCTCTTCAGCTCGTTCTTGCTGATCACCACCATCTCGCCGGGCTCGATGTCGCGCACGAACTCGGCGCCGATCAGATCGAAGCTCGACGGCTCACTCGAGACCGCGTAGGCCCCGCCGTTCGGCATGCGCCCGAGGCTCAGTGGACGGAAGCCCATCGGGTCGCGCACGGCGATCATCGACGTGGGGGTTAGGCACAGGATCGAATATGCGCCCTTTACATGGCTGAGCGCATCGGCCAGGCGATCCTCCGGGGAGCGCTGGCTGCTGATCGCTACGAGGTGCACGATGGCTTCGGTGTCGCTCGTGCTCTGGAAAATCGAGCCGCGCGCTTCCAGGTTTTCACGCACCACGTCGGCGTTGGTGAGGTTGCCGTTGTGGCCAATCGCAATCGAGCCACGCGAATACTCAACCGCGATGGGCTGCGCGTTTTTGAGCATCGAGCCGCCGGCGGTGGAGTAACGCACGTGGCCGATCGCGTTGTCTCCCTTCAGGCGGGCTAGCTGCTCCGGTGGAAACACATCGATGACGTGCCCCATGCCGCGATGCAGGCTGAGCTGCTGACCGTCACTAGTGGCGATGCCAGCGCTTTCCTGCCCGCGGTGTTGCAGCGCGTGCAAGCCGAGGTACGTGAGGTTGGCTGCCTCTGGATGATTGAAGATACCGAAGACACCACACATCGGAACACACGGGGGAGGAGAGCGACGCGACAGCGCTGCCACGGATTTTCGTTCGTGGCCAGCCGGGGTTACGGTTAACGCGGTCGGAACTTTGGCCGCTGACGAGGCATCGCGCCACGAGCGAGACGAGCCGGACGCTGGTTCGGTGGCTCCGGACCTGGTGTGGTTGCTCCCCCTCCAAGTTTCTGCCCGGCCGTTCGAATCTTGCCTAAGACCCCGCCATCTCTAGGTATTGTAAGGAGCCCATGGGCGCGCTCGAGGATCTCATCGCCACGTGGCGAAACAATCCTAGCGCCGACGCAACGCTTCGGATTTGCGGACGGCTCGGTACGGCGCAACGTGAGGAGTGGGTGCGCGAAGTCGGGGCGGGTGCGGAGACTTGGCACAGTGGAGACCCGACGGTCATGCTCGCCGTCGGCCGCATGTACCTCGACGCGGCTCTGCTCGCGGAAGCACAGAGCGCGTTCGTTGTTGCCAGCCGTGCCGATGCGCTCTCGCCAGAGCCATTTCGCTGGCTCGGCGAGGTTTTGCTTCGTCGTGGCGATGCCATTCGCGCCGAGCGCGTCTTGGCCAGAGCGCTCGAGCTCGGTGATGCCAGCCGCGCCACGCTGGCGCTGCGGGAGCGCGCCGAAGGCTTGGCCCAGCTGCAGCACCGCCAGGGAGTTCAATCGGTTGCTGCCGAAGTCGCGCGAGCGCTACCGGCCCAGGCCGTAGCCGTCGGGGGTGGAGGATTCATGGAAGCCAAGAGTCGACCTAGCCGTCCACCAAAAGCTCCGCTCGGAGCGGGTGAGGCGCCTCTGCCGCGCTTCGATTCGGATCCCGCCGAGGTCTCGGAGGTTTATACGGTAAAGAATCCGGCGGCGAAGATGCCTCCACCTCGCAAGGAAAACGGCAACGGGCGGAACCCGCCGCGCGGGAGCGGTGCCTTCGATCGCAGCCGCGCCCCGCAAGCGCAGAAGCCAGCGCCGCCTGCGCCGCGCGCGATCGAACCGTCGGAGGACGACATCACCGAAATGGTCGTGTCTCCGAGCTTCGATGAGATCGACGCGCCTCTGCCCAGCTTCGACGACATTCCGACAGACGTTAAACTTCCCGGGCCGACGCCGGCTCCTGCGGCTCCTGCGCCGCCCGCGCGTGTTCCGCCGCGCAACGTGACGAGCGTGCGCCCCGCTGCGCCTGTGCTTCGCACTCCCTCGCCGCCGCCGATCGCGTCGCCTGCCGCGGCACAGGCTGCGATGCCCGCGCCGTTCGCAGCCCCGTCTCCGGCGAATCCGTTTGCGCGCCCTGCTGAGCCGCCACTTCCGTCGTTCGAGCGCGCTTCAGCGCCGGCAGCGTTCGAGCAAGTGCCGTCACCCAGTGATGTCGCGCAGCCTCAGCCTTCGATTTTGCTCGAGCACCTCGCGCGCGTCGGAGTGTTCGAGCCGGGTGGAGGGGCCGCACCTGCGTGGGAGTCTGCGCCGCGCCAGAAGTCTCGCGGCGTCGTGCCGCTCTTGCTCTTGATTGTGCTGGTGGCGGGTGGAGGCGCTGGTGGTTACGAATACGCGCGCCGTTTGAAGGCCGAAAAGGTGCAGCAGGCGACGGCGCTCACGAGCGAAGTCGACAAGCTGTTGCACAGCGGTCGCACGGACGATCTGCGCGCCACGGATCAAAAGCTGAGCCGCGTGTTCGATCTCGATTCGCGCAGCCAACGCGCCGCGCGCCAGTGGCTCGAAAATCGCGTGTTGGGAGCGTTGCTGCTCGGCGCCGAGCCGCGCGGCATCGATTCAGCGGTACACCGAGGTCGCGTTGCGGGATTGCGCGAGCGTGAACTCGCCGTCGGACGCGTCGCTTCGTTCTTGGTGGAAGGCGATCTCGCTGGTGCGGCCGCTCTGCTTCCCAAGTGGGACGCCGATGCGGCGCAAGATCCAATTTACCAGCTCATCGCAGGTGCAGTGCTGGAGCGAGCCGGCGATGCGCGTGCCGCCGAGCGCTATGATGCCGCGCGCTCTCTCGACGTGCGCCTCGTGCCCGCCCGCATGCTGCTGGCTCGCTTGCTGCTGCTCGAGCAAGGAGTGCAGAAGGCGCGCCCGATTTTGGACGAACTCGAGAAGTCACTCGGCAGCGATGCAGCCATCGTGCGAGCGCTCGAGGCTCTGGCTTGGACGGTTGATCCAGCGCGGGGAACCGAGCCGCCGGAGAAGGCTCGCTTGCGTCCCGACGAAATCGAAAAGCTTCCTGCGCCGCTGGCGGGAATTCCGGCGTTGGTCGAAGCTACCTTGGCGCTCGGCAAAAACGATTTGCCTGCGGCAGCCAAGGCCCTCAACCAAGCGCTCGCGCACACTGATGGTCCGGCGTTGGCCTCGAGCATCGGCTTCGTAGCGATCGAGGCTGGGGACGAGCAGCTCGCGCGCAAGGCAGCGCTGAAAGCTCTTTCGTTTGCCGCGCTCTACCCGCGTGCTCGCACGCTGGCGGCGCGCGTCGCGTTGCTCGGCGGTCGCCTCGATGAGGCACAAAAAGCCGTCGAGGAGCTCGATCCCAAGTCGAGCGACGTGGCCGTGGTGCGAAGCGCGGTTGCATACGAAAGCGGCAATTCGGCCGAGCTGGAAGCGTCGCTGGCTTTGCTCGGCGAAGCGCGCAGCGAGCCTTCGTTCGCCGCGCTCGCTGCAGGGCCCGGCGTATTGCAAGGCAATCGTTATCAAGATCCAAAAAAGCTCGAGGCCATGGCCGCGCCGTCCATTCCCTGGGGTGAGCTGATTGCGGCCGACAGCGCGCTCGATACCGGCAACCTCGAGCTCGCCGAACGCGTGCTGAGTTCACGCATGGCCGCGAACGCTGCGCCCGTGCACCTGCTGCGCGTCGCGCGCCTGCGCCGCTACCAAAAGCGAATCGACGACGCGCTCGCGGCCAGCGACCGCGCACTCGCCGAGAGGCCAAGCGCCCCGCTTGCCATCGAGCGCGTGCTCGAACTGGTGGAAAAGGAAAAGGCGCCCGAAGCGCGCGAGTTCGTCGCCCGTCATCAAAACGCACTTGGCCCGAGCGCTGGTTGGCTCTCCGTCGTGATCGACATGGCCACCAACCAGCCAAAGCTCGCCCTAGCGCGCATGACCCAGCTCGAACCGCCGCCCGAGGAAGCGCCTGCGTACCTACGCCTCGTTGCGGCGCGCGCTCTGGTCGTCACCAACGACAAACGCGCGCGCGGCTACGTCATCCAACTCGTGCGCCGCCTACCAAAACATCCCGACGCTCTCGCCATCGCCGCGTTGCTCAACGGTCATTGACCTCGTTCCCAAAAAGAAAGACCGGGAAAACCGAAATTCTCCCGGCCCTTCAATTAAGAACGACGTTCGGCTGAAGCAGCCGTTCGCGTCACCAGTTGTGCACGAAGCTGAAGCGACCACCGAGCTTGCGGCCCTCGGCAATTTCGTCGCCAGAAACGACCACTTGAGCGTCCTTCTTGGTTTCGTAACCGAGGAAGAGCTGAAGCGTGTTGTTGTTCCCGTAGCTGAAAAACATCACGTTGCCACCGACCAGGAAGCTCACGAGGCCCGAGCCCTCGCCGTTCAACAAGATGGTCGGCTCGATCTCGGGACCAATGCCGATGTAGGGGCTCAGCTTGTAGTCCACGAAAAAGCGGTTGAAGATGTAGTTGGACGCGCCCTCGGTGAACACGGTGTTCAGATAGTTCTGAAACCAGAACTCGAGGTAAATCGGATCGGGCCCGCCCGTGAAATACAGCTGCGGAACGATCGAGTTCGACTTTTTCTGTGCGAAGTCGACCTGGTAACCGAGCATGGGCGTGAGGGTGAAGGGACCAACCGTAATCGCAGGGCCGATGTCGAACTCGGCGAGCGAACCGGGCATCGCCAAGTAGATGTCGCTCGCGATCCCAATGCCGTCTGCGAGCGGGTGAGTTGCGCCGGCCCACAGCTGATAGCCGCTTCCGTCGGCGTCGATGCGGAACCAACCAGCGGGACCTTGAGGCTGAGCAGCTGCAGCGGCTTCCGGCGTGGGAGCGGCGGGCGCGGCGCCTTGAGCTGCGGGCTCGAGCGGCGCGGCAGCAGGAGCGGGCGCGGCGGGAGCGGGTTCGGCTGCAGGCGGAGGTGCGGCGGGAGGAGGAGCAGCATCGGCTGCCGCAGGCGGCGGAGTCGGGGCGGCCGCGTCTTGCGCCCAGGCGTTTGCCGTCATGAGCGCAGCGGCGCACGAGAGCAGGGTTACGTGGGTACCAAGCAGGGTCATGCGCATCTCTAGATCTCCGGGGTATCGGGAAAGCCGCGCTTCGGCCGCGCGGAAGTTGCCGCCCCGGGAATCAGGGACGGCTGGCGGAGACCTATCGCCCCAGGAGTTGCGCGTGGATTTCTCAATTGTTTCGGGACGTCGACCGCCGATGACTGTTGAGAAACCCAATAGAAACAAACCAGCCGGAGGTACCGTCCAGTTTAATTCGATTTCAACTAACTGAAATCATTCGCGATAATTGGTCATAGCGGCCAAATTCTCAGGTGGGTGTGAGTGTGACAAAGCCGTTTGCGTCGCATCGACGAAACCCGCCAGACACGCCCAGAACCGACAAAATTCGAAGAAATTCTTTCGGAAAAGTTAGAGCGACGCGCCGACCGAGTTCGCAGGGCCGCGTTCGCGCCGGTTGCGACTCATATCGACTCTGTCGCCAAGGTTTCACGATGCGCGCGCTGCAGTGCAGGACCGTATCGATGGTGTCAGTGGGCTCATCCAGCTTCTTGCGGACACCCAGCCTATATGCGCTGCCTTTCGGCGAGCGTTGCTCGCAGAATGAGCAGCATCGCCTTGTCCTTGGGCCGATCGAGCTGCTCCTTCACACGGATGAGCCGAGGCAGGGACAGCACCCGTACGCGAAGGTCACTGATCTCGAGCCATTCGCTGTCTGGGACGAGCTCGTCGAAACCAGTGTTCTCCTCGATCGTCGCCAGCAAATCGAGTGGCCCTCGATTCGTTTGGAGCAGCTTGTGCCCGGCGCTTCTTAGGTGAGACTCGCTGGGGCGCAGCTGCCGTGGATCGTCGCGAAACGTCGCGCTGAGCTGATTCAACGCTGCGAGGACGCGCGCTACATTTTCGGGAGAGCGGGCGTACACGACATCGAGGTCCAGAGTGTGTAGTGGCGCTCCCTGAAGAACAGCCGCCATGCCGCCAACAACGATGAATTCAACATCGTTTTTGACCAAGATCTTCAGGATGTCAGCGATCGCCATTAGCGGGGCGACGCACCGAGTTCACCATGTCGATCGCGCCTTGGACGTACGCCAGGCGTTCGGTGGGCGAGAGTCGAAGCATCCAACGAATGAGTGAGCGATCGATTCCGTCAGCGTCGTAGGGGTCTGACGTCGGGCAGCCTTCGTCCGTCGAATCAGCGGGCAGGGTCGATGAGAGGTCGCCGGGCACGAGCGCAATCATAGCGGATCCCCACTCGAAATCTTCACCAGCCACTCCGATCGGCGGCGCTAAGATGAATGATTCTCGAAATTTCAAGCGGATCGCGTCAAACCCACACGGGCCTGCGGGGCGTGTGCAGAAAGCGCCGAGGCGGCGTGCTCGGGACGCCGCACGGCGCGCAACGATGGGGGCCAACCAAAAAACAAATGCGAAGAAACGCTGAGGCGGCGTGTTCGAGCGCGCCTAGGCGCGATTCGGATTCATGGTGCTGCCGCCGCCGACGCGGCCTTCGATCATGGAGCGGAGCTCTTCGGGATCGTTGGAGCGGCCCATGGCTTCTTCGAGTGAGATGAGCCGGCGCGAGTAGAGCGAGTAGAGCGATTGGTTGAGGGTCTGCATGCCGTGTTTTTGCTGGCCGACCTGCATCTGCGTGTAGATTTGATGGACCTTGTCTTCGCGGATGAGGTTTCGGATGGCCGCGTTCGGCACCATGACTTCGAGGGCGAGGGCACGACCGGGAGCTCCGGCGCGAGGGAGAAGAAGTTGGCTGAGGACGCCTTCGAGGACGAAGCTGAGTTGGGCGCGCACTTGGGATTGTTGGTGTGGCGGGAAGACGTCGATGATGCGGTTGATGCTCTGAATGGCCGAGTTGGTGTGCAAGGTGGCGAACACCAAGTGGCCTGTTTCGGCGATGGTGAGGGCGGCTTCGATGGTTTCGAGGTCGCGCATTTCGCCGACGAGCACGACGTCCGGATCTTGGCGGAGGACGTACTTCAACGCTTGTTTGAAGGTGGCGGTGTCGCTGCCGACTTCGCGTTGGTTGACGATCGAGCGCTTGTGGGGATGCAAGTATTCGATCGGATCTTCGACGGTCATGATGTGCTGACGCGTCTCGGAATTGATCTTGTCGATGATGGAGGCGAGGGTGGTGCTCTTGCCTGAGCCGGTTGGGCCGGTGACGAGTATGAGGCCGCGCGGCTTTTGCGCGAGCTCGGCGACGACGGCGGGCAGGCCGAGCTCTTCGAAGGTGAGGATTTTGAAGGGGATCGAGCGGAAGGCGCCTGAGACTGCGCCGCGTTGCAGGAAGATGTTGGCGCGGAAGCGCGAGAGTGTTTTGACGCCGAAGGAGAGGTCGAGCTCTTTGCTCTTTTCGAACTGAATCTTCTGTTCTTCGGTGAGCACCGAGTAGCAAAGCTGCTTGGTTTCGATGGGTGAGAGGGCAGGGAGCTTCAACGGCACGACCGCACCATCGATGCGCAAGAGCGGCGGCGCACCGGTGGTGATGTGCATGTCGCTCGCGCCCTTTTCGATCATGGCGCGCAGGAGCTGATGCAAATTGACTTTGACGCCCTCTTCACCGTTCATGAAAGCTCCTCGAGCTCAGTCGGCCATCGTCACGCGCATGACTTCTTCGCCCGTGGTCACGCCCTCGAGCATTTTGCGGATGCCTGCCATGCGCAGGGTGACCATGCCGGTTTTGATGCAGGCTGCTTTGAGCTCGGCGGCGGAGGCGCCTTGCAGCACCATTTCTTTGAGCGAGTCGTGGAAGCGCATGACTTCGTAGAGCGCCACGCGGCCTTTGTAGCCGGTGTTGTTGCAGGTGGCGCAGCCCATGCCGCGATATACCTTGGCCGTGCGCACCTGCTCTTCGGTACAACCGATCTCGAACAGCGCTTCGGGTTCGGCGTCGGTTTCGCGCTTGCAGTCCGCGCAAATCTTCCTCGCGAGGCGCTGCGCCAACACTAAGTTCACGCTGGCCGTGATGAGGAACGGTTCGACGCCCATGTTCAAGAGGCGCGAAATCGTGGCGGGTGCATCATTGGTGTGCAGCGTGGAGAGCACCAAGTGGCCCGTGAGCGCGGCCTTCACGCCGATTTCCGCGGTTTCGAAATCGCGGATCTCGCCCACCATGATGATGTCGGGGTCTTGCCGTAAAAACGAGCGCAGCGACATCGCGAAGTTCAGGCCAATCTCGTCGTGCATCTGCACCTGATTGATGCCAGGCAAGTTGTACTCGACGGGATCTTCGGCGGTGCTGATGTTCACCGCGGGCTTGTTGAGCTCGCTGAGCGCTGAATACAGTGTCGTGGTCTTACCGGAACCGGTGGGACCGGTGACGAGCACCATGCCCCAGGGCTGATTGATGGCCCACTGAAAGTCTTTCAACGGCTCCGTTTCGAAGCCGAGCTTGGTCATGTCGAGCTGCAGGTTGCTCTTGTCGAGCAAACGCAGCACGACTTTCTCCCCCCACATCGTGGGCAGTACCGACACGCGAAAATCCATTTCGCGGCCCTTGCCGAGCTTCAACTTGATGCGCCCGTCTTGCGGCAACCGGCGCTCCGCGATGTCGAGCTGGCTCATGATCTTCAGGCGGCTCACGATCGCGTTCTTGAGCTTCATCGGCGGCGACATCTCTTCGTGCAGCACGCCGTCGATGCGGTAGCGCACGCGGAAGCGCTTTTCGTAGGGCTCGCAGTGAATGTCGCTAGCGCCTTTGCGGATGGCGTTGAGCAACAGCACGTTCACCAGGCGAACCACCGGCGCATCGGCGCTGGCTCGCTCGAGCTCGACCGCGCTGATCTCTTCTTCGTCGGCGCCGAAATCGATGTCCTCTTCGCCGAGTGCGAAGTCGGCCATCACCTCTTCGTACGAAGGCCCAGCGTTGTAGTAGCGTTCGATGGCCGCTTGAATCGCGGTCTCGCTCGCCACGACCGGTTCGACGTTGTACCCGGTGAGGAACTTGATGTCGTCGATCGCGTTGAGGTTCGTCGGATCGCTCATCGCCACGATCAGCGACGAGCCGGAGCGCGACACCGGAATGATGCGATGCTTTTCCCCGACCTCGCGCGTGACGAGCTTGATCACCTCCGGATCGATCTCGTACTCGTCGAGGTTGATCGCTGGCAGGCGATACTGCGACGAGAGGAAATTCGTGATCTCGCCGTCTTGGATGTAGCCGAGCTTGGCTAACGTGTAGCCGAGGTTTTGTCCGGTACGCTTCTGCTCCTCCTGCGCCTTGCGCAGTTGCTGCAAGCTGATCAGCTTTTCGCGAACGAGGAGCTCACCGAGTCGGTTTTGCGACATGGGTTAACCGCGCCTCCATGTCCAACAGCGCAAGCTCGGCGGCTCGCTCGGAAATACACACGTGTCTCGCTCGTTCATCGACTCGTTCCTCGCGCGCTCGAATACTTTGCCGGCGAACGTCGGCTCGACGGGTTCCACGCGCTGGGGCTTCGGAGATCCCAGGGGATGGTGAGCATTGCGAACGGCAACAGCGAACCCTCACTATACTGGAAAGGCTGGCAGGGCAGGCGGCGCCAAACGGTTTCGGGGCGCGACGAACCTCGGTTTGGCTCCTTTGATTTTGGGGGGTTGCCCGTCGAGCATCGCTCGGCGGCACCAAAACAAAGGCGTCCGGCTTTCCCGACCACAACTCGCGGAATCGCAACCTCGCTGACCCGAACCGACCGTCGGCCCGCTGCCCGCTCGGGGCAATCTGGCGTACGAAGCGCTTGACGCCCTGCCAAAACGCACAAAACTGATGCTTCTGAATTGTCGCATCGGAAAATGCGACTTTGTGCAGGAAGCTACGAATGCCCAAGACCTATTCGGATCTATTCGCCGATGTGCGCAAGAGTGTGCGGACCATTTCGCTCGAAGAGCTGAAGGACCGCCTCCCTCAGCGCGCGGAGCGCCCATTCACCTTGGTGGACGTGCGCGAGAAAGATGAATTTCGCGGCGGATACATTCCCGGCGCCGTGCACCTTCCACGCGGCTTTCTCGAGATGCAAGCGGAGCAAAAGCTCCCCGACAAGAACGCCGAGATCGTCCTTTATTGCGCAGGCGGTACGCGCAGCGCGTTCGCCGCGAAGTCGTTGGCGGAACTCGGCTACACCAACGTGCTCAGCGCGAACCCCGGCTTCGTCCGCTGGAAGGATCTGAAGTACCCCATCGAGGAGCCGGCGAATCTCACGCAGGCCCAGCTAGATCGCTACTCGCGGCACATTCTGCTGCCCGAGGTAGGCGAACGTGGGCAAGAGAAATTACTCAAGGCACGCGTGCTCTTGCTCGGTGCCGGTGGCCTCGGCGCTCCTTCCTCGCTCTACCTCGCAGCGGCCGGCGTCGGCACCCTCGGACTCGTCGATGCCGACACCGTGGACGCTTCGAACCTGCAGCGCCAAATCGTGCACGCTACTTCGCGGCTCGGCATGTCCAAAGTCGACAGCGCCGAAAAAGCTCTCACCGATCTCAACCCCGACGTGAAGATCGTGAAGTACCAAGAGCGTCTCAACAGCAGCAACGTCGATCGCATCTTCGGCGCAGGCTGGGACGCAATCATCGACGGCTGCGACAACTTCCCCACGCGCTACCTCGTCAACGACGCCTCGCTCTTCCACAAGATCCCCGTCATCCACGGCTCCATCTTCCGCTTCGACGGCCAGGTGACGACATTCCAACCCTTCGTCGGCCCCTGCTATCGCTGCCTCTATCCGGAACCTCCGCCCGCGCACCTCGCTCCCTCCTGCGCCGAAGCCGGCGTCCTCGGCATCCTTCCCGGCATCGTCGGAACCATCCAAGCCACCGAAGCGATCAAGCTCATCTTGGGCGTCGGCGATCCCCTCGTTGGTCGCCTCCTCACTTACGACTCACTCAAGATGAGCTTCCGCGTGCTCAAACTCCGCCGCGATAAAGAATGCCCCGCGTGCGGTGAAAACCCAACACTCAAAGGCTACATCGACTACGAAGGCTTCTGCGCCGGCGTCGGCACCCACTGACGCGCCCGCCCGCCGTGGGTTCAACAATGCGAAACGCCGTGACGAGCTCGCATCGTTGACGAGTGCGGACCGAGGCGAGGGGGAGCCCGTGCGGCCGACGACGGGAAGGGACCCGCACCCGAATCAGCGCCAGCGGGTTTAGCGCCAACGCATCTAGCAGGTGGCATTCGCAACGAGGCAGCCGCGGGAAGGGCCCCGGCGGAGGCTGGATGGGCTCACCGGAGCCGAACGTAATGGAGCGGCCGGCGTGAGGCGGCGTGTCCAAGTGAGCTGAGCTCGCATGGTTGACGAGTGCGCAACTGAGGCCAGCGACAGCGTCGAGGTGACCCCCGTGGGTTCAACAATGCGAAACGCCGTGACGAGCTCGCATCGTTGACCAGCGCGGACCCGAGGCGAGGGGGAGCCCGTGCGGCCGACGACGGGAAGGGACCCGCACCCGAATCAGCGCCAGCGGGTTTAGCGCCAACGCATCTAGCAGGTGGCATTCGCAACGAGGCAGCCGCGGGAAGGGCCC